>NZ_JCAXEN010000005.1:0-299855 GCF_059758435.1 Kocuria sp. GQ42
CAAAAGGGTCGAGCCCCCGCACCACACGGTGCGGGGGCTCCCCGCATTTAACGCTTCTCGTCTTCGTTGTATCCCCTCCGACCACGGCTTATGGTCGAGGTCCAGGACCCGGTGACGACGAGGAGGAGCCGTGCGACGGAGCAGGCTGATGGCAGCAGTGTTCGGAACGACCGCCCTGGTGCTCGCCGGGTGCGGCGGGGGCGGTGACGACAGCGCCGTGGTCGAGGAGACGTCGGCCGCCCCAGAGGCGGGCGCCGGCTCCCGCGCCGTCCTCCAGGACGCCGAGGGCGCGGAGGTCGGCAGCGTCAGCTTCTCGGAGGTCGCCGCCGGCACGGAGGTCGTGGCCGAGGTGCAGGGGCTCGAGCCCGGCTTCTACGGACTGCACGTGCACGCGACCGGCCTCTGCGAACCGGACAGCGCGGCACCGGGGGACCCCGGCACCACGGGTGCGTTCCTCTCCGCGGGCAGCCACCTCGGGAGCGAGGACGCCGAGCACCCCGACCACCGGGGCGACCTCCCCGACCTCCTGGTGACGGAGGAGGGGACGGGCTTCCTCACGACGGTCACCGACCGCTTCGGCGTCCAGGACCTCGTGGCCGACGACGACGGCAGCGCCGTGATGGTCCACTCGGGCCCCGACAACCACGCCAACGTCCCGGAGCGCTACGCCCCCGACGGCCCCGACGAGGCCACGCTGGGCACGGGCGACGCCGGCTCGCGGCTGGCCTGCGGCGTCGTCGAATGACCGCGGGCCGTCCCGGCCGCGGGTGAGGCCCGGCCGCGGGTGACACCCGGCCCTGGGTGACACCCGGCGCTGCGGCGGCGTCCTTCGATACTCTGGGAGCGTTCCTGCCGTACGCCCGCGAGAGGGGTCTCCCACCATGCCCGACGTCAGTCCCGCCACCGCCCGGATCAACGGGGTCACCATGACCTACACGGACCGGGGGGAGGGGCCGGTGCTCCTCCTGCTGCACGGCCACGCCTACGACCGCAGCATGTGGGCCCGCCAGGTCGAGGTGTTCGCCGACCGCGGCCGGCGGGTGATCGCCCCCGACCTGCGCGGCTTCGGCGGGTCCGGGGTCACCGAGGGGATCGTCTACACCGAGGAGTTCGCGGACGACGTCGCCGCGCTGCTCGAGCACCTGGCTGTCGACCGGGCAGTGGTGGTCGGGTTCTCGATGTCCGGCCAGATCGCCATGGAGCTCCTCCACCGGCACCCCGACCGGGTCCGGGCGCTGGTCGTCAACGACACCGTCCCCGAGGCGGAGGACGCCGCCGGCAAGCGGCGCCGCCACGTCGCCGCGGACGCCATGCTGACCGGCGGCATGGAGGCCTACGGCCGCAGCGTCCTGGGCAAGATGGTCGCCGAATCGACGGTGGAGACCCGCCCCGGGGTGGCGGCCGAGGTGCTGGCCATGCTCCAGCGCGCTCCCGCGAAGGGAGCCGCCGCGGCCATGCGCGGGCGCGCCGAGCGCCGGGACTTCACCGAGCTGCTCCGCGGCGCCCGGATCCCCGTGCTCGTCGTGGTGGGCGCGGACGACGCCTTCGACGGCGGCGCCGGCCGGCGGATGGCGGAGCTGGCCCCCGGCGCGGAGCTCGTCGTCGTCGACGGCGCCGGGCACACCCCCAACCTCGAGCAGCCCGCCGCGTTCGACGCCGCCCTGGAGAACTTCCTGCGCCGTCTCGACGCCTGAGCGCGGTCACCCCGCGGCGGTACGCTCCTGCACCCCGTGCCCCTCGGCGGTCCCTCCGTCACGGGGTGCAGGGTGTCCTGTTCTCCCACAGAGAAGCCGTTGTCCTCCCGACCGCATCATCAGTATGCTGTCCAGATCAGTGCACGACGAGAGGAAGTGGAGCATGGCCGAGACGAACAGCGGCAACCCGGAGAACGCCGACCGCGAGACGGTGGACCAGCTCGCGTTCCAGAACCCCGTGACGCGATACCCCGTCCTGTCGCCCCCGAAGCAGGACCAACCCGAGCCGGGCCTGGACGTCGAGCTCGAGCCCAGGACCGACCGCGGGGAGCTCTCCTACCGGGGGACCGGCCGCCTGGAGGGGCGCAAGGCCCTGATCACCGGGG
The DNA here is from genome assembly GCF_059758435.1 of Kocuria sp. GQ42. Lineage (NCBI taxonomy): Bacteria > Bacillati > Actinomycetota > Actinomycetes > Micrococcales > Micrococcaceae > Kocuria > Kocuria sp. GQ42. The sequence continues at coordinate 2,081 of NZ_JCAXEN010000005.1, forward strand.
CGGACTCGGGCATCGGCGCGGCCGTCGCCATCGCGTTCGCCAAGGAGGGCGCCGACGTCGCCCTGAACTACCTCCCGGACGAGGAGCCCGACGCGCAGGTGGTCAAGGCCGCCGTCGAGAAGGCCGGCCGCACGGCCGTCCTCCTCCCCGGGGACCTGACCGACAAGGACTTCTGCGCGGCCCTGGTGGAGAACGCCGTGGCCGGGCTGGGCGGGCTCGACATCCTCGTCAACAACGCCGGCAAGCAGGTGGCGGTCGAGAGCCTCGAGGACCTGAGCGACGAGCAGCTGGTCGACACCTTCACCGTCAACATCGTGGCGATGTTCCGGATCACCAAGGCGGCGCTGCGGCACCTGCCCGCGGGCTCCTCCATCATCAACACGACGTCGATCCAGGCGTACCAGCCGTCGCCGGACCTCCTCGACTACGCGTCGACCAAGGCGGCGATCAACAACTTCACCAAGGGCCTCGGCCAGCAGCTGGCACCCAAGGGCATCCGCGTCAACGCCGTGGCGCCGGGACCGTTCTGGACGCCTCTCCAGGTCTCGGACGGGCAGCCGAAGGACGCGCTGCCCGAGTTCGGGCAGTCGACGCCCCTCGGCAGGGCCGGCCAGCCCACGGAACTGGCCCCCGCCTACGTGTTCCTCGCCTCCTCCGAGTCGAGCTACGTCATCGGCGAGACCCTCAACGTCAACGGCGGCAGCCCGTCGCCGTGAGGACGCGCCGATCCGGCGAAGGGCTTGGCTCCGTGGAGCCTTCGACCTAGGCTAGAACCAGCCCGCACCATCAGTGGACTTATGAAGTGTTCCAGAAAGGCGGAATCATGACCACCAACCCCTATGACCCGACCCCCTACGACGCCGGCTCGAGCCACGCGGCCGACACCGGCACCACCTCCAAGAAGGACGTCGCGGCGGAGCAGGGCAAGGCCGAGGCGGACCAGCTGAAGCACGAGGCCGCCGGCTCCGGCCAGCGCGTCAAGGAGACGGCGAAGGAGCAGGCCGGAGCCGTCAAGCAGGAGGCCACCGCCCAGGCGCAGAACCTCCTCGGCCAACTCCGGAGCGACCTCAGGGACCAGGTGGCCCCCCAGCAGGAGCGCATCGCCTCGAGCGTCCGCTCCGTCAGCGACGAGATCAACGCCCTGTCCCGCGGTGAGAAGCCCGAGACGGACTTCGTCACGGGTCTGCTCGGCAACGTCTCCGGGCGCGTCGACTCCATGGCCTCCTCCTTGGAGAACAAGGACGCCCAGGACCTGCTGCAGGACGTCCGCCGGTTCGCGGCCCGCCGCCCCGGGACCTTCCTGGCCCTCGCCGCCGGCATCGGGCTCCTCGCCGGTCGCGCCACCCGCGGCGTCAAGGACAGCGACGAGATCGCGACCGACCGCCAGGGCGCCAAGGAGTACTTCGGCGTCTCCGGCCGGCAGGACCAGGGCGCTCCGGCCGGGACGGGCGTCGCCACCGGCGCCGTCTACGACCAGGGCTACGACCGCAACCTCACGGCGACCGAGACCTCGGGCTACACCCCGGCCGACCCCTACGCCTACCGCTCCGACGAGCAGGGCGAGGCGGCCCGCACCTACACCGACCGCGTGCCCGGCACCGTCTACCCGGACCAGGAGGGCGACCGTCGATGAGCCATCCCATTCCCCCCTCGGACGCCGAGGACAGGGCGGAGCACGAGTCGCTCGGTGAGATGTTCAAGTCGCTGAGCACCAACCTCTCCACCCTCATCCAGCAGGAGATCGCGCTCGCCAAGGCCGAGACGACGCAGGCGGTGCAGGAGGCCAAGCAGTCCGCCAAGGACACAGGCAAGGGCGCCGGCATGCTCGCCGGGGCCGGCGTGGCCGGTCACTTCGTCCTGCTCTTCCTGTCCCTCGCGCTCATGTGGGGACTCAGCAACCTCGTGGGCCTGGCCTGGTCCTCGGTCATCGTGGCCGTGCTCTGGGCCGTCATCGCCGGCATCCTCGCCGCGATGGGCAAGAAGAACCTCAACGAGGGCAAGCGGGAGATGACCGAGGCGACCCAGGATCCGCTGCCCCTCACCCGCGAGACCGTCTCCGAGATCCCGGACACCGTGAAGCCCTCCAAGAAGGAGAACCGATGAGCCAGCAGAACCCCGAACAGATCCGCGCCGACATCGAGGCCACCCGCGCTCGGCTCGGCTCCGACGTCGACGCCGTCGCGGAGAAGGTGACGCCCGAGCGCGTCGTCGAGCGGCAGAAGGACAAGGTCCGCGGCAAGGTCCAGGACACCGTGCACGGAGTGAGGGAGCGAGTCATGGGTTCTTCCGACGACGAGTTCACGGTGGGCGGCTACTCCACCGGTGACGTCAGGGACGAGGCGGCGTACCGCGCCGACCAGGCCCGCGGCGCCGTGCAGAACGCCCCGGCCACGGCCAGGGCGAAGACCCGGGGCAACCCGCTGGCCGCCGGTCTGATCGCCCTCGGCGCCGGCTGGCTCGTCGGCTCGCTGCTGCCCTCCACGCAGAAGGAGCAGGAGCTCGTCGCCGACGCGGCGGACCGGGTGCAGCCCCACGCCCAGCACGCGGTCGAGTCCGCGAAGGGCGCGGCGCAGGAGGTCGCCCAGGACCTGAAGGAGCCGGCGCAGGAGGCCGCGCAGTCCGTCAAGGAGACCGCGCAGTCGGGTGCCCAGGAGGTCAAGCAGCAGGGCCAGGGCGAGGCCCAGCACCTGAAGTCCTCCGCCCAGGACTCGGCGCAGTCCGTCAAGGACGAGACGAAGAACGCCTGATCCGCGCCCGGCCGCGAGCCGGTGACGCACCGGGCACGACGAAGCCCCCGGACCGACGGTCCGGGGGCTTCGTCGTGCCCGGCGAGTGGTCAGCGGGCCCGGGCGGCCTGCCCGAGGAGCCCCGGGAAGTAGCCGGAGAGGTAGCCGCGCTCGGTCGGGTGCAGGTTGTGGTCGCCGGCGTCGGGGCCGAAGAGGATCCACGGGTCCGCCGAGCCGACGCCGTGGCCGCGGAAGCGGTCGGTGACGTCCACGAAGACGGCGCCCTCCTCCTCCACGCCCGCCGCCAGAGCCGCGTTGAGCTCGTCGGTCCAGTCGTTGAGCTGGGCGGCCCGCTCGGCGGAGATCAGCGGGCTGTCCGCGCGGTCGTCGAAGAGGTGCGGATAGCCCAGCACCACGATGCGCGCGTCCGACGCCGCGTCGACGGCCGCGACGGTCTCGCCCGCGGAGGCGGCGGCGGACGCGATGAGCGCGGGGGCCTCCGCGAGCTTGGTGTCGCACGGCCCCGGGCCGTAGGCGGCCTCGGCGGGGGCGCTGCACGCCTCGATGAACCCGCCCCACCCGATGTCGTTGCCCCCGAGAGTCAGTGTCGCCAGGTCGGCCGAGGCGAGGGCGTCGGCGACCGGCTCCGTGGAGACGAGCTTCCGCACCTCGTGCGTCTCGTAGCCGGCGCACGCCGCGTCCAGGGTCACCTCCACCCGGGGGTGCGAGTCCAGCTTGTCGACGTGGTCCCGTCCCGTGCCCTGGACGCAGCCGGGAACGCCCTCGACCGCCTGGAGCCCGCCCGTGCCGAAGGCCGCGGAGTAGGAGTCGCCGAGGTTGACGACCTCGACGGTGCGCGGGGCCGCGGCGGCGGGGGAGGCGGCCGCGCCCGAGAGGGCGAGCGCCGCGGCCAGGGCGGTGACGGTGCGTCGGGCGGTGACTGAGGACATGGCGGGGACCTTTCGGGGGGCGGTGGCGCCTCCCGGGGGCGGCGCCGTGACGGCGGACGCCGGTGACTCCCTGAATTTACAGTCGCGACGCGGCGGAGGGAAGGTCTGTCCCGGCGTCCTGACCCCAGGACCCGGCCAGGAGTTCCAGGGAGCGCAGCACCTGCTCGTGGGTGGGGGACGCGGGGGCGATCATGAGCTCGTCGGCGTCCGCCGTGGCCGCGAAGTCCTCCAGGGCGGACCGGACCTCGTCGCCCGTGCCCGCGGCCGACCAGTGCAGCATGTGCAGGATCTGCTGCCCGGCGGGGCTGTCCATCACCATGTCCAGCTCGGCCTCGCTCAGCTCGCGGCCGCGGCCCACCATGGCGCGCACCCGTTCGCGCCGGGCGGTCCCGAGCTGCTCGGCGGCGTCCTCGGCGGTGTCCGCGGCGATGACGTTGACGGCCGCGACGACGTACGGCTCCGCGAGCTGCTCGGAGGGGCGGAACCCGGCGCGGTAGGCGGCCACGGCGTCCACGAGCGCGTCGGGGGCGAAGTGGGAGGCGAAGGCGTAGGGCAGCCCGTAGGCGGCGGCGAGCTGGGCGCCGAACAGCGAGGAGCCCAGGATCGTGAGGGGCACGTCCGTCCCGGCGCCCGGCACGGCGCTGACCCCCGGGACGACCGAGCGGCCGCTGAGATAGCCCTGCAGCTCGCGGACGTCCTGCGGGAACTGCTCGGCGGCGGAGGGGTCCCGGCGCATGGCCCGCACCGTCCGCAGGTCCGTGCCGGGGGCCCGGCCCAGGCCCAGGTCGATCCGTCCGGGGTGCAGCTCGGCGAGCGTGCCGAACTGCTCCGCGATCACGAGGGGGGAGTGGTTGGGCAGCATGACGCCGCCCGCGCCCAGGCGGACGGTGGAGGTGTGCGCGGCGACGTGGGCGATCAGCACGGCCGGGGCCGAGGAGGCGATCGTGGGCATGTTGTGGTGCTCCGAGTACCAGACCCGCAGGTACCCCAGGCGCTCGGCGTGCTGGGCGAGGCGCACGGAGTCGGCGAAGCTCTCGCCCACGGATGCGCCCTTGCGGACGGTGGCGAAGTCGATGACGGACAGGGGCAGCGGCACGGCGGACCTTTCACGGTGATCGGGAGACCCTCCACGCTACTCCTCTCCGCCCGGGGCCGCCGTGGCGGGGCGCACACCGGTGCCGCCGCCCGCGGTGCCGGTGCGCGCCGTGCGCGGTGTCGGCGGTCGCGGCTACGCTCGGCGGCATGATCGACCCCTCGACCCCGTTCTCGGCGCCCGAGCTGTTCGAGCTGCCCCGGGAGCGCGCGGAGATCGCCCCCGGCGCCGTCCACGTGCCGGGGTGGCTCGGGCCGGAGGAGCAGCGGGACCTGGTGCTCCGCTGCCGGGAGTGGGCCGTGGGCCCGGTGCCCATGCGGCACATGGTGCTCCCGGGCGGAGGCCGGATGTCGGTGCGCTCCACGACACTGGGCTGGGACTGGGCGCCCTACCGCTATCTGCGCACCGGGGAGTGCAAACGGGCACCGGACATGCCCCCGTGGCTGACCGAGCTGGGCCGCCGGGCCGCCCAGGAGGCCTACGGCCCCGGCAGCCCCGACGTGCAGGACTACCGGCCGGACACCGCCCTGGTGAACTTCTACGACGCCGACGCCCGGATGGGCATGCACCAGGACAGGGACGAGGCCTCCGCCGCGCCGATCGTCTCCCTCTCGCTCGGGGACACCTGCGTCTTCCGCTTCGGGAACACGCAGACCCGCTCGGCGCCGTACCGGGACGTGGAGCTGCGCAGCGGCGACCTCTTCGTCTTCGGCGGACCCTCCCGCTACGCGTTCCACGGGGTGCCGCGCATCCGCCCCGGCACGGGGGCGGCCGCGCTGGGCATGAAGGGCGGGCGGCTGAACCTGACCCTCCGGATGACGGGACGGTCCCGGCCGGAGCGCTGAGTCCCCGTGCCAGACTGGCGGGATGGAGCTCCCCGATCCCGCACCGGCCCACCTGATCGACCCGGCGGCGCCGGACGCCGAGGACGTCGGCGCCTACCGCGTGCTCGCCGCGGACATCGCCTCCGGCGTGGCGGTCGTGGCCGCCCGGCACCGCCGGCGGGACGTCGCCGCGACCGTGACCGGGTTCCTCGACGTCTCCTACGACCCGCCCACCATGCTCGTGAGCCTCTTCGAGGAGGGGCGGATCTGCGACGCGGTGGAGTCCTCCGGCGCGTGGACGCTCTCCGTGCTGCGCCGGGACCAGGAGGGGATCGCCAACTGGCTCGCGAGCCCCGGGAATCCGGTCGAGGGCCTGCTGGACGGCGTGCCCTTCCGGCGCTCGCCGCGCTCGGGGGCGCCCGTCCTGGACGGGGCGCTCGCGTGGTTCGAGCTCTCCACCGTGGCCGTGCACACCGCCGCGACGCACCGGGTGGTCGTGGGCGAGGTGACTGCGATGGGCCGCGGGGTCGCGGAGGCCCAGGCCGACGACCCGCTGGTGCACTACGCCCGCGGCTACCGGGGCCTGACCCGGTGACCCGGGGGCGCCGGACACGACGACGGCGCCCGTGCAAGACTGTGACGTCGGGTTTCACCCGCCCCGTCAGCGGCGGAATCGATTGACTCCCGCTCCGGTTCCGGACGTAGCGTGGACAGGTGGGGCCGCCCGGCGGCACCGTTCCCACGGCTCTCCACGGAAGGACACTCATGGCGGCCCAGCACCACGAACGCCGGCCTCGTCGGGGTCACGACGACGACGCGCCCGCCGGCGGCGCACCGGAGCAGAGCCCTGCGCGGACGCCCGAGCGTGCGGCCGAGGAGCCGCGGCTGAGCGCGGTCCCGCGGCCCGGCGCCCCGGCCGAGCGCGCGGCCGCGTCGGTCGCCGACCTCGAGGTCCCGGCCGACCACCTCCAGGACCTCGAGCACGTGGGCGAGGCGTTCAAGGCGGCCTTCGCCCACCACCCCGCGGGGGTCGCGATCATCACCGCGCGGGGCCCCGAGGGGCCGGTGGGCCTGACGGCGTCCTCGGTGTCCTCCGTGTCGGCCGTGCCGCCGATCCTCGGCTTCTCGCTGCAGGCCCGTCAGGGTTCGGCCGCACTGCTGGCCGAGGCCGACTCCTTCCTGGTGCACCTGCTGGACGCCGAGAACCTCGACCTCGCCCGGTCCTTCGCCGTCTCCGGGGCGCCGCGCTTCGGGGCGGACATGCCCTGGGAGTACCTGGAGACGGGGGAGCCCCGGCTGCTGAACGTCGCCCGGGTCCTGCGCGCGGTCCCGCTGGCCCGGATCAAGGCCGGGCCCGCCCTCGTGTTCAACGCCGCCGTGGTCGACGTCCTCGGCCACGAGGGCACGGGCGTCCCCCTCGTCTACCACCGCCGCCGGTTCCACGAGCTCAACGACCGCTCCGCCCTGGACCCCGAGGCCTGAGCGCACGGAGGCGAGCCCCCAGGGATCCCCGAAGAACTTCGGACCTCGTTGTTGACACATCACCAAGGTGCTCCTAGAGTAGTTGACGAAGCAACAACCTGCTCGCCACCGATCCCCAAGGAGAACACCATGTCCCAGCTCAACGGTCTCGTCCCCGGTTCCTGGACCTTCGACCCCGCCCACTCCGAGGTCGGCTTCACCGTCCGCCACGCCGGCATCTCCAAGGTGCGCGGCACCTTCGGTGAGGTCGACGCGCAGCTCGAGGTCACCGACCCGGTCGAGGGCTCGACCCTGAACGCCACCGTCCGGATGGCGAGCATCGACACCAAGAACGCCGACCGCGACGCCCACGTGCGCAGCGCCGACTTCTTCGCGGTCGAGGAGCACCCCACGATGACCTTCACCTCGACCGCCGTGGCGTTCGACGGCGAGGAGGGCACGATCACCGGTGAGCTGACCATCAAGGACGTGACCCGCACCGTCGAGCTCGCCACCGACTTCAGCGGCGTGGTCGTCGACGCCTTCGGCGTGACCCGCGCCGGCTTCTCCGCCGAGACCACCATCTCCCGCAAGGACTTCGGCATCACCTGGAACGCCGCGATGGAGGCCGGCGGGGTCCTCGTCTCCGACAAGGTCGTCATCAGCCTCGACGTCGCGTTCACCGCGCCGCAGAACGACCCCGAGGAGACCGTCGAGGGCCAGGAGGCCGTCTCCGCCCAGGCCTGATCCCCGACGGGCGCCCGCGCGCACGGAAGCGGCCCGCACCCCTGCTAGGGTGCGGGCCGCTTCCGTGCGCGCCGTGACCGGTGCCGCGGGCCGGTGCGGCTAGCGGAGCTGCTGCACCAGGAACCAGATCGCGGGACCCGCGACCAGCAGCAGCAGCGCCCACCGGCGCAGCCGCACCTCGAACGTGGCGGCGTTGAACCGCCGCCCGTCCTTCGGCCGGGACTCGGCGATCTCGTCCTCGAGCGGCTTGGGGAAGGGCTCCTGCGAGTCCTCGTGCGGGTCCTGGTGCGGGTCCTCGGGGCCGGTGCCGGCAGGGGGCACCGAGGTCACCGCCACTTCGTGGTCATGATCAGCCCCACCATCATCAGGGCCAGGCCCACCCCGATGTTCCACGTGCCGATCCCGGGCACGGGATAGGTGCCCTGAAAGAGGTAGTAGACGATGAGCCACAGCAGCCCGACCACCAGCAGGCCCAGCATGATGGCCTTGTACCAGGTGGGCGTCGGGGCGTGGGTCTCCGGGGAGCCGTGCCGGGAGCGCTCGGTGAGCTCCTGCGCCACCGCGTTCGCGGCGGCCTCCGGGTCGAACGCGGTGGAGCCGCCGGGCAGCCCCTCCGCCGCCAGCCGCGCCAGCTCCGCGTCGACGGGCGGGGCGGCGGCCGGCGTCGACCGTCCGGAGCCGCCCGGACGGCGGGCCGGCTTCTTGCGGCGGTTCTTGGACTCGGGCACTGATCCTCCTGATCACCAAGCGGGCCGTCTTCACGGCGGGGGGTCCGGTGCACCAGTCTAGCCGCCCGGTGCGCGCCCTCCTGCGGACGCGTAAGCTGGACGGGCGCACGCGCCGAGAGGCACCCCACTCCCAGGAGATCCTGTGACCGTCAAGATCCTCGTCGTGGACAACTACGACAGCTTCGTCTACACCCTCGTCGGCTACCTCGAGCAGCTCGGTGCGAAGACCACGGTCATCCGCAACGACGACCTCGACGAGACCGCCGCGTGCGCGCTCGCCGACGAGCACCAGGGCGTCCTCCTCTCGCCCGGCCCGGGCGCTCCCGCCGACGCCGGCGTGTGCACCGCCCTGATCCGCCACGCCGAGCGGACGGGACAGCCGCTGCTCGGCGTCTGCCTCGGTCACCAGGCCCTCGCGGAGGCGTACGGGGGGACCGTCACCCACGCCGAGGAGCTCATGCACGGGAAGACCTCCCGGGTGGAGCACAACGGCACGAGCGTCTTCGGCGCGGTGCCCAGTCCGTTCACCGCGACCCGCTACCACTCGCTCGCCGTCGTGGACCAGTCCGTGCCCGACGTCCTCGAGGTCACCGCCCGCACCCCGAACGGGGTGATCATGGGGCTGCGCCACAAGAGCGCCCCGCTGCACGGGCTGCAGTTCCACCCGGAGTCCGTCCTCACCGAGGGCGGCTACCTCATGCTCGGCAACTGGCTCGAGCTCGTGGGGCTCAAGGGCGCGGCGCGGGCCGCCGCGTCGCTCTCCCCGCTGATCACCGTCTGACCGCCGGCCCGCGCGGGTCCGCGGCGCGGTGACTCCCCGGCCCGGACGTCAGTCCCGCCGGGGCCCGCGGTCCGCGCCCTGCTCGAGCGCCTCGCGGGCCCGGTCGGCCGCCTGCTCGGGGATCCCGTCCTGCTCGTCGGTGTCGCGCGCCTCGGTCTCGGGGGAGTCCTCCGGGGACGTCTCGGCGGAGTCGTCCGGGGCGCTGCTGGGCTCGGACTCCTCCTCCTCCGGTGCGGCGGTCTCCTCGGGCTCATCCTCGTCCTCGGTCGCCTCCGGGGAGGGGGACGGGGTGGGCGAGGGGGTCGGCTCCGGAGCGGGCTCGGGCTCCGGGGCGACCGCCACGGTGAGCGTGATCGTCGAGCCCTGCGGCGCGGACTGTCCGGCGTCGACGCTCTGGTCCACGACCTGCCCGGCGGGCACTCCGGCCCGGGGGGTGGTGACGACCTCGGACGAGAGGCGGACCGCGTCCGCGCCGAGGGCCGCGACCGCCTCCTGCCGGCTCAGGCCCACGAGCTGCGGCACCGTCACCCGCCCCGTGGACAGCACGAGCTGCACCTCCGAACCGCTCGGGACGGTGGTCCCGCCGGCCGGGTCGGTGGCGACCAGCATCCCCTGGGGCACCCACGGGCTGTTCGCCGTGCGGGACGCCCCGGCCTCGAGCCCGGCGGCCTCCAGGGCGTCCCGCACGTCCTCCTCGGACCGGCCCGCGAGGTCGTCGGGGACCTCCACCTCGGCGGGCCCCCGCGAGACCGCGAGGACCACGGTGGAGCCCTCCTCGACCTGCGTGTCGGCCGTGGGATCGGTGCCCACGGCGTCCCCCTCGGGCACCTCGTCGTCGAAGACCTCCTCGCGCTGCGGCACGAGCTCCGCGTTGCGCAGCGCCGTCTCGGCCACCGCCGCGTCCATCCCCGCCACGTAGGGGACGGCGACGAGCGCGGGTCCGCCGCGCTGGTCCTGGACCCACTGGAGGGCCACGACCCCGAGGACGGCGAGGACCGCGAGGGCGAGCAGGCCGATCAGCGCCGCGCGCAGCGGTCGCCGTCGGCGGTCCCGCGCAGGGGTCGAGCCGCTCCCGGGGCCGTCCGCCGGCACCGGTGCCGCGGCGACCGCCGTGCCCGCCGCCGTCGGCGGAGCGGCCGCCCCGGCGGGCACGGGAACGGGCACGGGCGGGAGGGTCTTCGTGTCCTCGTCCCGCTGCCGCACCGCGTGCAGGGGCTGGGTGGCGTCCAGGTCCCCCGGCACCGCGGGGCGCAGCTCGCGCAGCGCCCGGCGCATCTGCCCGGCGTCCTGGAAGCGGGCGGAGCGGTCCTTGGCGAGGGCCTTCGCCAGGAAGTCGTCGACGCGCCCGCCGAGCCGGGGGTCCAGCTCGGAGGGCGCGGGGGGACGGTCCCGGACGTGCTGGGCGGCGATGTCCACCGAGGACCCGCCCACGAACGGCGCCCGGCCCGTGAGCATCTCGAAGAGCACGCACGCGGCGGAGTAGAGATCGGAGCGGGCGTCCACGGACTCGCCCCGCGCCTGCTCCGGGGACAGGTACTGCGCGGTGCCGAGGACGGCCTGGGCCTGGGTCAGGGCCGGCGAGGTGTCCTCCACGGCCCGGGCGATGCCGAAGTCCATGACCTTGATCTGCCGCTCGGGGGTCACGATCACGTTGGCGGGCTTGATGTCCCGGTGGACGATGCCGGCCCGGTGGCTGTACTCCAGGGCGTCGAGGATGCCCAGGGTGATGTCCACGGCCTCCTGGGGCGTCACGGCGTTCTCGTGGATCAGCTCCCGCAGGGTCCGGCCGGGCACGTACTCCATCACGATGAACGGCCGGTCCACGCCCTCGTCGGTCGTCGCGAGGATCTCGCCCGTGTCGTAGACCGAGACGATGGAGTGGTGGTTCAGGGCGGCCACGGACTGGGCCTCGCGCTTGAACCGCTCGTGGAAGGTGCCGTCCCGGGCCAGTTCGGGGCGCAGCACCTTGATGGCCACCCGCCGGCCCAGCCGCAGGTCCCGCCCGAGGTGGACGGTGGCCATCCCGCCGCGGCCGATGGTCTCGCCCACCTCGTAGCGGTCGTTGATGAGGGAGGGGACGGGGTTCCGGCCCGGCACGGCTCAGCCCTCCTGGCCGGGCCCGGTCGGTGTCGCGGTGGGCGAGGGCGATCCGGTGGTGGGGGCGGTGGTGGTCTCGGGCGCCGCGGCGACCCACATCTCGATGGTGTCACCGGGGCGGACGGTGGACCCGCCCAGGGGCTGGGTGCGCAGCACGGTCCCGGGCTCGGCGTCCTCGGTGGTCTCGTCGTAGCGGATGATGTTCACGCCCAGGAGCCGGATCTCGTCGATCAGCGGGTCGGCCGGGCGGCCGACCATCCCGGAGGGCAGCTCTACGGTGTCCGGGCCGGTCGAGTACACCACCGTGATGGTGGTGCTCCGCGCCACCTGGCCCACGGGGTTCAGGGACAGGACGGTGTTCTGCTCCTCGTCGGCGGTGCGGCCCTCCCGCTCCACGGGGAAGCCCAGGTCGGAGAGCTCCTGCACCACCTCGTCCACCGGCCGGCCCTCGTAGCGGGCGGCGAGGACCTCCACGGTGTCCGCGCCGGGCTGCTCCGCCGCCGGTGGCGTCGGCTCACCGGGGACCGTCGAGGTCGAGACGGTGCCCGTGGGGGAGGGCTCCTGGCTCACGGGCGCCGGCTCGCGCAGCAGGAAGAACCACAGCAGCCCCGCCACGAGGAGCAGCACCAGGAGCACCGGCAGCAGCCAGGCCCACACCGAGCGGCGCTCCCGGCGCTCCTCGGGACGGGCCGGACCGGTGCCGGGGTCCTCCCCGGAGTCCTCCGGGCCGTCCACGACGTCCAGCTCGGCGGTGATGGGCCGTGGTCCTCCGGCGGCGGCCCCGGTCGCCGCGGCGGCCGCGGTGCGGTCCCGGTCCAGCACCTGCGTCGGCTCGTCGCGCACCGGCTCGAACGCCTGGGTGGCGTCGTCGTCGGGCAGGTCGAGGAAGGGGCGCATCCCGGGAACGGCCGCGACCGCCGCGTCCTCGTCCCCGCGGCGGATGGCGTCCACGGCGGTGGCCAGGGCACCGGCCGTGGCCGGGCGGTCCTTGGGGTCCTTCGCCAGCATCGACATCAGCAGCGCCCGCACGGTCTCGGGCACGCTGTCCTTCAGCGGCGGCGGCGGGTCGTTGACCTGCGCGAGGGCGATCGCGATCTGCGACTCCCCGGTGAACGGGCGGCGCCCGGCCAGGCACTCGTAGCCGATGATGCCCAGCGAGTAGATGTCCGAGGACCCCGTGGCGGTCTGACCCGTGGCCTGCTCGGGCGCGAGGTACTGGGCGGTGCCCATGACCTGCCCGGTGGCCGTGAGGGGCACCTGGTCCGCGAGACGGGCGATGCCGAAGTCCGTGACCTTCACCCGGTTGTCCGGGGTGATGATGAGGTTGCCGGGCTTCACGTCGCGGTGCACCAGGCCCTGGGCGTGCGCGGCAGCCAGCGCCCGTGCGGTCTGCCCGATGTAGTTGAGCACGGTGTCCGGGGCGAGCGTCTTCTGCCGCTCGATGATGTTGGACAGCGGCTCGCCCGGGACCAGCTCCATCACGAGGAAGGCGGAGCCCTCCTCCTCGCCGTAGTCGAAGACGTTGGCCACCCCGGGGTGGTTCAGGAGCGCGGTGTGCCGGGCCTCGGCGCGGAAGCGCTGCAGGAAGTTCGGGTCCCCGTTGTACTCCTCCTTGAGGATCTTCACGGCCACGATCCGGCCCAGGACCCGGTCCTTGGCCTTCCACACCTCACCCATGCCGCCGATCGCGATCCGATCGGTCAGTGCGTAGCGCCCGCCCAGGACGGTGCTCGACGATGGTCTCACTTGTTCAACACCGCCTCGAAGAGTCGCTTGGCACCGGGACTGGTCAGGGAGGCGCCCGTCGCCACGTCCACGTCCTCGAAGACGACGGCGAGGGCCACCTGGGGGTCGTCGGCCGGCGCGAAGCCCGTGAACCAGGAGTCGTTGAGGCCTTCGTCCGAGCCGATCTCGGCGGTGCCCGTCTTCCCGGCCACCTCGACCCCCGGGACGGCCGCGCCGCGGGCGATGCCGTCCTCGACGACCTGCACCATCAGGTCCGAGACGGTCCCTGCGACGTCCGCGCTCGTGGAACGGCGCAGCTGCTCCGGGTTGAGCTCCTCGATCACGGACAGGTCGGCGGAGCGCACGGTGCGCACGAGCTGGGGCTTCATCTGCACGCCGTTGTTGGCGATCGTGGCGCTCATCATGGCCACCTGCAGGGGCGTGGTGCGCACGTCGTACTGGCCGATCGAGGACAGCGCGAGCTGGGCCTCGTTGAGCTCCTCGGGGAACACCGACGGGGTCACCTTGAGCGGCACCGAGAGGGGCTCCCCGTAGCCGAAGTTCCGGGCGGTCTCCCGGATCGCGTCCTCCCCGAGGTCCAGGGCGATCGAGGCAAACGGCGTGTTGCAGGACTGCTCGAGCGCGAACTCCAGGTCCGCCTCCGCACGGGCGGTGCAGCCGCCGCCCACGTAGTTGGGCAGGGTCACGTCGGTGGCGGGCAGGGGCAGCTCCTGGGGGTTCGGGATCAGGGTCTCCGTGGTGTAGTCCCCGGACTCGAGGGCGGCCACGGTGTCGATGATCTTGAACGTCGAGGCGGGGGCATAGAGGTCACCGGCGACGGCCCGGTTGACGAGGGGCGCGTCGGGATCCGCGTTGAGCCGTTCCGCGGCGGCGATCACGGAGCCCGAGTCGTGCGAGGCCAGCTCGTTGGGGTCGTAGCCCGGGGTGGAGACCATGGCGAGGATCGCGCCCGTCTCCGGGTCGAGGGCCACGATCGAGCCCTTCCTGCCCTCGAGCACCTCGGCCGCGGTCTGCTGCAGCTCCGGGTCGATGGTGAGCTCGACCGACGCGCCCGTGGGCTGGTTCCCGGAGAACATGGAGACCACACGGTCGTAGAACTGCTCGTCGGAGGCGCCGGAGAGCTCCTCGCCGAGGGCCGCCTCGAGCCCGGTGGCGCCGTAGACGAGGGAGAAGTAGCCCGTGAGGTGCCCGTACGTCAGCGGGTCCGCGTAGACGCGCTGGTACTCGAAGTCGTCCTCCGAGGGCACGGAGGACGCCTTCGGGTCGCCGTCCACGAGGATCGCCCCGCGGTCCGCGCCGAACTGGTCGTAGAGGCTGCGGTTGTTCCACGGGTGCGCCTCGAGGCTGCGCGCCGCGACGAACTGCACGTAGGTCAGCGCGAGGAGCAGCACGGTGAAGATCGCCACGCCGGCCACCCAGGTGTGTCGGATCGCCCGGTTCACGATGCTCCTCCGTTCTCGGTGCTCCGGGACCCGCCGGGGCCCCTGCGGTCCTTGTCGGTGAGGCGGGACATCGCCTCGGTGGGGGTGCCGCCGTGGTGGTCCGCGTCCTCGGCGTCCCGGTGCCCGTCGAGACCCGCGGCGGCGATCGGCTCGGTGGCGGCGGTGTCGGCGGGCACCGCCGGGCCGCGGGCGGTCTCGGCCCCGGTGCCCCGCCGTCCGGCGGCGCGGTCCTCCCCGTCCGCCTGCCCCGCGTCCTGCTCGGGCCCGTCCGGATCCGTCCCGGGGCGGCGGTCCCGGCGGCGTCCCGGGCGCTCGGCGCGCTCCTGCTCGTCGCGCCGCGCCGCCTCGCGCAGCGCGGCCTCGTGGGCGGCGATCTCGGCGAGGTCGGCCTCGGTGGCCGGACCGGTGACCACGGGCCGGCGGGCCGTGTGGGAGATCGCCAGGATGATCGCCGCGATGATCCAGTTGGACAGCAGCGAGGAGCCGCCCGCGGACATGAACGGGGTGGTCAGCCCGGTCAGGGGGATGAGCCGGGTGACCCCGCCCACCACCACGAACAGCTGCAGCACGATGACCGCGGACAGCCCCGCCGCCAGCAGCTTGCCGAAGGAGTCACGGGTGCCCAGGGCGGCCCGGAAGCCCCGGGTGACGAACAGGAAGAACAGCACGAGCACGGCGCTCAGGCCGATGAGCCCCAGCTCCTCGCCGAACGCGGTCATGATCATGTCCGAGTTGGCGTAGGAGACGAGGTCCGGCCGGCCCTGGCCGAGCCCCTGCCCGAAGAGCCCGCCGGAGGAGAGCCCGAACAGGCCCTGGACGATCTGCCCGGAGCCGCCCGGGGCCCGGTTGTACACCTCCGGGTCGAACGCGTTGAGCCAGGAGTCCAGGCGCGCCGCCACGTGGCCGAAGGTCTGGCTCGCGAAGAACCCTCCGACGGCCACGAGCAGCAGCCCGATGACGATCCAGCTGAGCCGGCTGGTGGCGAGGTAGATCATGGCCAGGAATAGGCCGAAGAACAGGATCGCGGAGCCGAGGTCCCGCTGGAACACCAGCACGCCGATCGCGATGATCCACGCCGCGAACATCGGCGCCATGTCCCGGAACCGCGGCAGGCGCACGGGGCCGATCTTCTTGCCGGCCAGCAGGATGAGGTCCCGGTTGGTCGAGAGGTAGCCGGCGAAGAAGACGGCCAGGGTGATCTTGGCGACCTCCCCGGGCTGGAAGGTGCGCCCGCCCACCGAGATCCAGATCCGGGCGCCGTTGAGCTCCAGGCCGAGACCGGGCAGGAGGGGCAGGAGCAGCAGCAGTCCGCTGAGCACCAGGCAGATGTAGGTGATCCGCCGCAGCACCCGGTGGTCCTTGAGGAACCAGAGCACCAGGCAGGCGGCCGTCATGGCGAAGGCCGTCCACACCACCTGGGAGCCCGCGGCCGTCTGGTCCGTGGTGAGGTCGATCCGGTGGATCATGGCGATGCCCAGGCCGTTGAGGGCCACCACGATCGGCAGGACGTATGGGTCCGCGTACTTGGCCCGCAGCCGCAGCACCACGTGCAGGACCAGCGCGCCGATGCCCAGGACCAGCCCGGAGACGAGGAGGTGCGGGTCCCCCGAGCCCAGCTGGTCGGGGTCCACGAGGACGTTCGCGCCCACGCCGATGCCCACGGCGAGCACGAGCAGGAGCAGCTCGGTGAGCCGCCGCGGCTTCTGGCGGGGCTCGACCTGCTCCTCCCGGGGGGAGGTCGCGGCGGGGGCGCTCATCCGTCACCACCGGGAGAGGCCGCGGGCGAGGGGGTGGGGGAGGCGGTGGCCCGCTGGACGGTGCCCGTCGGGCGCGGCTCCGGGCCGGGAGTCTCCTCGGGCACGGACTCGCGCAGCTCGCGCACGATCCGCTCCGCCTCCTCGAGGCTGCCGGCGGGGATGGCGTTGCGGACCCGTTCCTGGGCGAAGCCCGGGAGGTCCTCGACCCGCAGGTCCGTGGCGCGCTCGAGGTCGCTGAGGCTCACGGGCCCCAGCGACTGGGAGACGCCGTTGTAGATCGCCACGTTGCCCTGCTGCTCGCCGACGTAGTACTGCGAGCTGATCCAGCCGCTCGTCAGCCAGCCCCCGGCGACGAGCAGCAGTCCTGCCGTGGCCAGTGCGAGCACGGCCACGGCGCGCCGGTGGCGGCGCCGGCGCGGGGACGGCACGGTGGCGTCGGCCCGGTGCAGCGCCGACTCGACGTCCCGCGGATCGGCCAGCGTGTCCGGGGCGGAGGTCTGCAGGAGGGTCGCGCGGCGCTCCAGGACGCTGTCGCTCACGGTGGGGATGCGCCCGGTCTGGGTGGCGTTGGCGGCGGCGCCCACCAGCAGGTGGGGGCGGGCGGCGAGGTCGCGGCGCAGCGCGGCCGCCGAGGACTCGGCCTCGGCGGTCCCCTGCGTCCCGGCGTCCCCGGTGATCTCGTCCGAGGTGCGGGCGAACTCCGGGTCCGGGACGGCGCCGCGGGCCTCGCCGGCCTGCGGCACGGGGGCGGTGTCGTCGGTCTCGAAGACCTGGACGACCACCACGGTCACGTTGTCGGGGGCCCCGCGGTCCAGGGTCAGCTCCACGAGCGTGTCCACGATCTGGTTGAGGTCGTCGGTGGAGCCCAGCACCGAGTGGATGGTCTCCGGGCGGACCACGGCGTTGAGCCCGTCGGAGCACAGCAGCCAGCGCTCGCCGCGCTCCGGGCGGAGGGTCTCCACGTCGATCTCGGGGGAGGCGTCGACGTCCCCGAGCACGCGCATGAGGACGTTCTTGTGCGGGTGGGACTCTGCCTCGTCCGGGCGCAGCCGGCCCTCGTCGATGAGCCGCTGGACGAAGGTGTGGTCCTTGGTGACCTGGCGGAACTCGTCGCCCCGGAGCCGGTACGCGCGGGAGTCCCCGATGTGGGCCACGACGAGCTCGTCCTGGTCCGCGAGCAGGGCCGTGACGGTGGTGCCCATGCCGCCCAGGCGGGCGTTGCCCAGGACCAGCTTGGCGAGGTTCTGGTTGGCGTTCTGGATCTCGTCCGTGAGCACGGTGGCGCCGTCGCCGTGGTGGTCCGGGCGGTCGAGGCTCGTGAGGTCCATGACCGCGGAGGCCGAGGCGACGTCCCCGCCCACGTGCCCGCCCATGCCGTCGGCGACCACGGCGAGGTGGCGGCCCGCGTAGGCGGAGTCGTCGTTCTTCGAGCGGACCCGGCCCACGTCGGAGCGCGCGGCGTAGCGGAAGGCGATCGCCATGCGTCAGGACCTCAGTTCCAGGACGGTCTTGCCCACCCGGAACGGGGTCCCGGGGTCGAGCGGCACGGCCCGGGAGAGGCGCTGCTGGCCGACGAAGGTGCCGTTGGTGGAGCCGAGGTCCTCGAGGAACCAGCGGGAGCCCTGCGGGAACAGCCGGGCGTGGCGCCCCGAGGCGTAGTCGTCGCCGAGGGGCACGGTGGCCTCGGGGGAGCGGCCCAGCAGTACCGGGGCGTTGCCCAGCGGGTAGCTGCGGCCGCGGAGCGGGCCGTCGAGGACGACCAGGGTCTGGGGGCGGGAGCGCTGCCCGGTGCCGGGGCCCGCGGCGGGCGGCACCGGGTCCTCCGCGGCGCCCCGGCGCTCGGCGCGGGACCTCGTGAGCACCGCCGGGAGCTTCCCGCCGACCGCCAGGTCACGACCCTGGCTGGCGACGATGCTGAAGATGAAGATCCAGAGCAGCGCCAGGAAGCCGAAGCGGAGCAGGGTGACGGTGAGTTCGGACATTCAGCGGTTCCCCTTCGGGGTCAGGAGGCGGAACGTGATCCTGGTCCGACCCATGGTGATCACGGAGCCGTTGACCAGCTCGGTGCGGCCGATCACCCGCTCCCCGTCCACGTAGGAACCGTTGGTCGAGCCGAGGTCCACGGCCACGAAGTGCTCGCCCTGCCGCCGGATCTCGAGGTGCTTGCGGGACACGCCGGTGTCCTCCACGGTGATGTCCGCCTCGGCGGAGCGGCCCAGCACGATCGAGTCCGCGTTGAGGGAGTAGCGCGCGCCGTCGACGTCGAGCACCGGGATCCAGTGCTGCGCGGGCACGGAGCGCGTCGGCTCCCCCTCGTCCTCCTCCCGGCGGTGGCCGCGGGCGATCCGCTGCCCGCTCGGGGTGGCGGGGGTGTTGGGGGACTCGGCGGTGCGCTGGGCCGAGGAGTGGACGCGGAACTCGCCGGCCTCCACCTCCGGGTTGCGGGTGAAGGACACCTTCACCGCCCCCTGGAGGGTGTAGGCCTGGCTGCGGGCGTGCTTGATGACGACGTCGCACAGCTCCTCCGCGAGCGGCGTGCCCCAGTCCTGGGCGCGCGGGAAGTCCTCGTCCGAGAACTCCACGACGAAGACGTTGGGGGCCATGGTGCGGCCCGCGGAGATCGTGAACGCCTCCTGGTCGAGCTCCCGCCGGAGGGCGCTGGCGATCTCGACGGCCTCCACCCGCTTCCGGGAGCCGGTGGAGAAGGTGGCGCGGACGGCCTTCTCGATGTTCTTCTCGAGGCTCTCGAGGAATCCCATGCCGCCTCCTTCCTGGCGTCGATCACGGTGCGCATGCACCCGGTCCCGGGTCAGGCGTTCTCCAGGATAGTAGACGGGACGCCTGTGAGCCCGGTGGGGGGTCCGCGCCCGGCGGGTCAGCGCCCCGGTCACGTCCTTGCCAGGCGGTCTGCAGGGGAGAAGAATCCCGGGTATGAAGCACACTGACCGAAGGCACCTGTCCCTGGCGGCGCTCGCCCTCTCCGCCCTGCTCCTCACGGGCTGCGGCGGCGACGGGGGTGACGGCGGCGCCGGAGGGGACGGCACCACCGCCCCGGCGGAGACCGGCGCCCCGGACGACACCGCCACCCCGGACGACACCGCCACCCCGGACGACAGCGCGAGCCCGGACGACAGCGCCACGCCCGACGACGACGGCACCGCCACCGCCTCCGGCTCGGCCTCGCCCTCGGAGAGTCCCGGCGACGACGCCACCGGCGGGTCCGGCGGCGAGGCGGCCGCCGTGGCCTCCGCGGTCGCCGCGGCCGAGGACGCGGTGGGCGGTGACGCCCAGGCCTTCGAGATCGGACGGGAGGACAGTCCGGCCAGCTGGGAGCTCACCGTCGCCGCCGACGACCGCGAGCACCAGGTGTACGTCTCGCAGGACGGCGAGGACGTGATCAGCCAGGAGGAGGAGGGCGGCCTCGACACCGACGACGGCGAGAAGCTCGCCCAGGTCCAGGTGCCCCTCGACGAGGGGCTGGCCACGGCGCTGGAGACGGTCAACGGCACGGTCGACGAGGCGCAGCTCGAGACGGAGGACGGCACGACCGTGTGGGAGGTCGAGATCGACGAGCCGGACGGCAACTCCGTGGACGTGTTCGTCAACGTCGAGGACGGCTCCGTGCTGAAGATCGACCGCTGACCCGGTGGTCGCGGACCCCGGCCGCACGGAGCGCCGCCGGCTGCGGCTGACGTTCCTGGGCCTGCTCATGGCGGTCCTGCTGGCCGCCCTCGACCAGACGATCGTGGCCACGGCGCTGCCCTCGATCGTCGGGGACCTGGACGGGCTCGACCGGATCTCCTGGGTGGTCACGGCGTACGTGCTCGCCGCGACCGTGGGTCTGCCGGTCTACGGGAAGCTGGGCGACCTCTACGGGCGCAAGCGGATCTTCCTGGTGGCCGTCGTGGTCTTCCTGCTGGGCTCCGTGCTCTCGGGCGCCGCCCAGGACATGACGCAGCTCATCGTCCTCCGCGCGCTGCAGGGCCTGGGCGGCGGCGGCCTCCTGATCGGGGCGCAGGCGATCATCGCGGACCTCGTGCCCGCCCGCGAGCGCGGCAGGTACATGGGCGTGATCGGGGCGGCCTTCGGTCTCGCCTCGGTGAGCGGGCCGCTGGTCGGCGGGTTCCTCACGGACCTCGTGAGCTGGCGGTGGGTGTTCTACATCAACCTGCCCCTGGGCCTGGTGACGCTCCTGTTCATCCCCCGGTTCCTGCACCTGCCGCACGTCCCCCGGGGACGGGTGCGGCTCGACGTGCTCGGGACGGCGCTGCTGGCGCTGGGCAGCGTGGCGTTCGTGCTCCTCACCACGTGGGCCGGCACGGCGTACGCGTGGTCGAGCCCGCGGATCCTCGGCCTCGCCGGGACGGTCCTGGTGCTCGGCGTGCTGTTCGTGCTGGTGGAGCGCCGCGCCGCGGAGCCGATCATCCCGCTGCACCTGTTCCGGGTGCGCAACTTCGTGGTGCCCACCGCGGCGGCCGTCGGCATGGGCGTGATCATGTTCGCGACCATCACCTACCTGCCCACCTACCTGCAGATGGTCGACGGCGCCTCGGCCACCACCGCCGGCCTGATGATGATCCCCGTGACGGCCGGGATGCTCGTCGGCACGATCGGCACCGGCCGCCGCATCGCGCGCACGGGGCGCTACAAGCACTGGCCCGTGCTGGGCTCCGCGGTGATGGCCGCCGGGCTCGCGCTGCTCTCGCTGATCGACGAGACCACCCCGTACGCCCTGACGGCCGCGGGGATGGCCGTCACCGGTCTCGGCATCGGCTGCCTCATGCAGAACCTCGTCCTGATCGTGCAGAACGCGGTGCCGCCCGCGGAGCTGGGGGCCGCGACGTCGTCGTCGAACTTCTTCCGCCAGATCGGGGCGTCCTTCGGGATCGCCGTGTTCGGCTCCGTCTTCGTCGCCCGGCTCGACGACGCGCTCGCGGGCCGCGCCGTGCCCGCCCTCGACCTCGACGCCCTGAGCCCCCAGGTGCTCGCGGGACTGCCCGCCCCGGTGCAGGAGGCCGTCGCGCAGGCCTTCGCCCAGTCCCTGCCGCCGATCTTCCTGTGGGGTCTTCCGGTCGCGGCGGCGTGCCTCGTGCTGTCCCTGCTCATCGAGGAGATCCCGCTGGGCACCGCCGTGCCCGCCGCGCGGGAGGAGGCGCCGGGGCCGGCCGCGGCGCCCGCCGGGGCCGAGCGCGGCGGTTCCGCTGGCTAGGCTGGTGCCGGAACCACCACCGGATGCCTCAGGAGCAGCTCATGACCGATCCGCGCCCGTTCACCACCGCCGACCTCTACGATGAGCGCGGGGAGCAGCTGATGTCCTGCCCGCGCCAGTTCCTCGACCTGGGCGGGACGGCCGCGTTCACCGGGCCGGTGCGCACGGTCCGCTGCTTCCAGGACAACGGCCTGGTGAAGGCCGTGCTCAACTCCCCGGGGGAGGGCGCGGTCCTCGTCGTGGACGGCCACGGCTCCATGGGCACGGCGCTCATGGGGGACATGATCGCCGAGTCCGCGGTGCGCAACGGGTGGGCCGGGGTCATCATCAACGGCCCCGTGCGGGACCGGGTCGCCCTGGCCGGGCTGCCCCTCGGCGTCAAGGCCCTGGGCTCCAACCCGCGCAAGTCCGCCAAGGACGGCGTCGGGGAGCAGGACGTGCCGGTCGTCATCGAGGGCGTGACCTTCCGCCCGGGCCGGACGGTGTGGGCCGACGAGGACGGGATCCTCGTGGAGGGCTGAGCGCCGTCCGCTCCGTCCGGCGCCGTTCAGCCGGCGCGGTGGGTGAGCCGGCCCCCGCGGTAGGTCGCGCGCACGCCGATGTGCTCCACCGACCCGCCCCGCCGGTGCACCTCGAGGGGGTTCTCCTCCAGCACCACCAGGTCCGCGAGCTTGCCCGGGGCGAGCGAGCCGATCCGGTCGAACATCCCCAGCGCCTTCGCGGCCTCGGACGTGTAGGCGGCGAGGGCCTGCAGCACGTCGAGCCGCTCCCCGGCGGGACCGAACCGCCGCCCGTCGCCGTCGAGGCGGTCGGTCCAGGCCTGGACCGAGCGCAGCACGTCGCCGTCGGCGACCGGCCGGTCGGAGCTGCCCGCCACCCGCACCCCGGCGTCCAGGAAGCTGCGGCCCCGGTAGGTCCAGTCCGTGCGCTCGGGGCCCAGGAGCCGGCGGAACTGGGCGGCCATGGGGCGCAGGAAGCCGATCTGCGGGGTCACCACGATCCCCGCGGCCGCGAGCCGCGGCAGCTGGTCCGGGCGGGTGATGCTCGCGTGCTCGATCCGGTTGGGCAGCCGGTGGCGCCCGTGCTCGTCCTGGCAGCGGGTGATCACGTCGATCGCGAAGTCGATGGCCCGGTCCCCGATCGCGTGGGCGGCCACCGACCAGCCCGCACGGTACGCCGCGTGGATCGCCTCGGCCATCTGCTCGGGGTTCTCCTGGAAGTAGCCCGTCGAGTGGCCTCCGCAGAACGCCTCGGTCACGGCGGCGGTCTCGCCGAGCAGCGAGCCGTCCACGAACACCTTGACCGGTCCGAGCCTGAGCTCGTCGTCGCCGAAGCCGGTGCGCAGCCCGAGGTCGAGCCCGCGCTCGGAGCCGTCCCCGAGCCCGCCGATCCCGTGCAGGACGTCCAGCACGGGCATCACCTGGGCCCGGGCGTGCAGGACGCCGGCGTCCCTGGCCTGCTGGTAGGCCTGCAGCTCGGAGGGGTTGTGCCCGATCCACCCGGCGCCCACCCCCGCCTCGGCGAACGTGGTGATGCCCTCGGCGGCGTAGCGGGCGGTGGCGCGGTCGAGCGCCGCCACGATCCGGTCCACCGGGTAGGGGCGGAACAGCTCCTGCACCACGGCCTGCGCGGTCTCCTCGACGAGGCCCGTGGCGCGGCCGGTGTCGTCCCGCACCACCCGTCCGCCCACCGGGTCCGGGGTCCCCGGGGTGAAGATCTCCGCCCGCCGCAGCGCCTCGGAGTTCACCACCGCCGCGTGGCCGGACGTGTGCCGGACGAACAGCGGCGTGCTGCCCGTGATGCGGTCGAGGACGTCGATGTCGGGCAGCGTCCCGCCCACGGTGGCCGGCAGGAAGCCGGTGGCCATGAGCCACTCCTCGTCCCGCGGCTTCGCGGCCATGCCGCGCTCCAGGGCCGCGTACAGCTCGTCCAGGGACGTGCAGCCGGAGAGGTCCACCTCCGCCAGGCCGAGCCCGAACCACGCGGTGTGGCAGTGCGCGTCCACGAACCCCGGCAGCACGGTGGCCCCGCCGAGGTCCACGGTCTCGGCCGCCGGCACGTCCGGGTCGTCGAGGACCACGATCCGCCCGCCGTGCACGCCGAGGCTCGACGCCGTCGGGCGGTCCGGGTCCATGGTCAGGACCGTGGCGTTGACGAGCAGGAGGTCGAGCTGCATGGGGATCCTTTCCGCGGGAGTGACCCCATCGTGGCACCCGGGGCCCGGCCCCGCACATCGCCGCACGGCGCGGCCCGCACCCGGCCCCGCCCGGGCCGGTCCCGCGAGGCCGGGCCCGGGGCCGGGAGCGGTCAGCCCAGGGCGGCGACGAGCTCCGTGGCCTGCCGGATCGCCCGCTTGGCGTCCAGCTCGGCCGCCACGTCCGCCCCGCCGATGAGGTGCACCGGCACGGCGCCGGTGTCGTGGCCGGTCCCGAGCAGCGTGTCGTGCAGCCGCCGCAGCGGCTCCTGGCCCGTGCACAGCACCACGGTGTCGACCGGCAGCACCTGCTCGACCGGCTCCGTGCCGTCGGGTCCCGGCGCGGTGAGGTGCAGCCCGTCGTCGTCGATCCGCCGGTACGTGACCCCGCTCAGGGTACGGACGCCGCCGGCCCGGAGCGAGGTCCGGTGGATCCAGCCGGTCGTGCGGCCCAGGCCGGCCCCGAGCTTGCCGGGGGAGCGCTGCAGCAGCGTCACCTCGCGCGCCGGGCGCCCGGGCCGCGGCGGGACCAGCCCGCCCCGGGCGGACAGCGTCGTGTCGACGCCCCACGCGCGGTAGAAGTCCGTGCCGGCGGAGTGCAGGAGGAACTCGGCGACGTCGAAGCCGATGCCCCCGGCGCCCAGGACCGCGACCCGGCGGCCCACGGGCGCCCCGTGCTGCAGGACGTCCCGGTAGCCCACGACCGACGGGTGCTTCACCCCCTCGATCGCGGGCACGCGCGGTTCCACGCCCGTGGCGAGCACGAGCCGGTCGAAGCCGCGCAGGTGCCCGGGCCCGGCCTCCGTCCCGAGCCGCACGTCCACCCCCAGTTCGGCGAGCCGCACGCCGTAGTAGCGCAGCGTCTCCGCGTACTCCTCCTTGCCGGGGATGCGCAGCGCCATCAGGAACTGCCCGCCGATCCGGTCCGCCGCCTCGAAGAGGGTGACGGCGTGCCCGGCCTCCGCGGCGCCGACGGCGAAGGCCAGCCCCGCGGGGCCCGCGCCGACCACGCCGATCCGCTCGGCCCGGCGGGTGGGGCCGAGGCGCAGCAGGGTCTCGTGCCCGGCCCGCGGGTTGACCAGGCAGGACGCGGTGCGGCCCGCGAAGGTGTGGTCCAGGCACGCCTGGTTGCACGCGATGCACGTGTTGATGGTGTCCGCCCGGCCGCGCGCGGCCTTGACCACGAAGTCCGGGTCCGCGAGCAGGGGCCGGGCCAGGGACACCATGTCGGCGTCCCCGTCCGCCAGGATCCGCTCCGCCGTCTCCGGGGTGTTGATCCGGTTCACGGCGACCAGCGGGATCCCGACCTCGCCCTTGAGCCGGCGCGTCACCCAGGAGAAGCCGCCGCGGGGGACGACCGTGGCGATCGTGGGGATGCGCGCCTCGTGCCAGCCGATGCCGGTGTTGAGCAGGGTGGCGCCGGCGGCCTCGACCGCCCGGGCCAGCGCCACGACCTCCTCGAGCGTGGAGCCGCCCGGGACCAGGTCCAGCATGGAGAGGCGGTAGATGAGGACGAAGTCCGGGCCGGTGCGCTCGCGGACGCGGCGGACGATCTCCACGGGCAGGCGCATCCGGTTCGGGTAGCACCCTCCCCACTCGTCGGTGCGGTGGTTGGTCTCGGCGGCGACGAACTCGTTGATGAGGTAGCCCTCGGAGCCCATGATCTCCACGCCGTCGTAGCCGGCCTCCCGGGCGAGCGCGGCGGTGCGGGCGAAGTCCTCGATGGTCCGCTCGATCTCCTCCGCGGTGAGCTCGTGCGGCACCACGGGGCTGATGGGGGCACGCAGGGCGCTCGGTGCCACGGCGGCCGGGGCCTTGGCGTAGCGGCCGGAGTGCAGGATCTGCAGGGCGATCCTGCCGCCCTCGGCGTGCACGGCGCCGGTCACCAGGCGGTGCCGGGCCACCTCCTCGGGGGTGCGCAGGAGGGCGCCCCCGGCCCGGGTGGCGCCCTCGGGGTTCGGCCCCACGCCGCCCGTGACGATGAGCCCCACCCCGCCCCGCACGCGCTCCGCGTAGAACTCCGCGAGCCGCTCGAACCCTCCGGGCAGCTCTTCGAGACCGGTGTGCATCGATCCCATGAGCACCCGGTTGGGCAGGGTGGTGAAGCCCAGGTCCAGGGGTGCGAGCAGGCGCGGATAGGGCACGGTCATGTGATACTCCTCGTCTCAGGTACTTGGTCACCGTAGGCGAGGAGTGAGCCGCCTCACAAGCGCGGCGCGGGCTCAGAGCGCGGCCAGCAGGTCCTTCCAGGCCGCGCGCCACCGCAGGACGTCCTCCGCGGAGGCCAGTCCGGTGTGCGCGAGGGCCACCGTGGCGCGGCCGCCCGCCTTGGCGCCGATGTTCGCGGAGACCCTGGTCCCGTCGGCCAGGCGAACGCGCCAGTAGCGCCACTTCTCGGTGGCGGCGGTGGTGGGCGGCTGCTGGAACGGGACGCCGCCGACCTCCGTGCGGCCGGCCATGAGCGCCGTCCACCGGGCGAGCGCCTCGTCCGGGGTGCCGGCCACCGTCCGGCTCGCGCTCGCCCCGAAGGTGCCGTCCCCGGCCTGACCGGGCCGGCGGGCTCCCGTGTGCTGCTCGTAGGCCACCGCGACGGACTGCGCCCACCACTCGTGGTTCTCGACGACGCCCTCGAGCTGCTCCGCCACCCGGCGGGCGACCTCGGCGTGGCCCATCGTCCGGGCGCCGAGCTCGTCGAGCCGCGCCGTCCAGGTCTCCCACGGGATGCCGGTGGCCCGCGCGATCCCGGCGGTGCTGGTGCTGCGGGTGCTCATGGGATCCAGGGCAGCGGCGGCGCGCCGGGTCAGTCCCCGGCCGTGGGGCCGTGGCCTCTCGCGCCCTCGCCCGCGCCGAAGTCCGGGTCGGCGGGGTCCGCGGCGTCCCCCGCGCTCGGCACGCGCTGGCCGGCGTTGGTCTGACCCAGGGGGTCCGGGGCCGTCTCGAGGTCGCGCGCCGGGGTGTCGGGGACGCCGACGTCGTCGGCCAGGTGCGGGTCGTCGGGGAGCTGGTCGCCGGAGGCGGGAGTCGTGTTCATGGGCCCAGCCAATCAGTGGCTCCGCGTCCTGGCAAGGATCTGCTCAGGCGTCCGGCGGCGGGCGCGCACCGCCCGGATATCGCGGACAGCGAAGCGAATGGACAGGGTGCTGACAGTGGGTGGGGGGCGTGCCATAGTGGGGGCAGAGGCCCGTCCCGCGGGCCGCCCACAGTTGTCGAGCCAGGCCGCCGCCCCGCGGCGGCCGGAAACACGGAGACGAACTCATGGCCACCCCGAACCAGCGCACCGCCCCCTACACCGTGCCCGGCCTGTCCACCGAGAACGGTCACGAGGTCGCCCAGACGCTCCAGCAGCGCCTGCACGCCCTCAACGACCTCCAGCTCACGCTCAAGCACGCCCACTGGAACGTGGTGGGCCCCAACTTCATCTCGGTCCACGAGATGCTGGACCCGCAGATCGAGCTCGTGCGCGGCTTCGTCGACGAGCTCGCCGAGCGCATGGCCACCATGGGCGTGGGCCCCTCCGGTCTGCCGGGCGATCTCGTCCAGGCCCGCACCTGGGACGACTACTCGGTCCACCGCGCCACCGGCGTGGAGCACCTCGCCGCCCTCGACATCGTCTACAACGGCGTGATCGAGGACCACCGCGACGCGATCCAGAAGGTCGGCGAGCTCGACCCCGTCACCGAGGACATGCTCATCGGCCAGGTCAAGGAGCTCGAGCTCTTCCAGTGGTTCATGCGCGCCCACCTCGAGAACAGCGGCGGCGACCTCCAGCACGGCGGCGCTCGCACGGAGCAGGGCGCGGCGGAGTCCGCCGCCCAGTAGTCCGTCCCGCGACCGTGGCAGCCCACGCCCGCCCCGGCCCCGCCGACCCCCGTGGTCCGCGGGGCCGGGGCGCGTTCACGGCCATGACCTTCAACGTCCGGCGTCCCCTGCCGAAGTACGGCCGGACGGCGCCGGACGCGTGGTTCACCCGGGCCCCCGCCGTGCAGGCCGTGCTCCGGGCCCACCGGCCGGAGCTGACCGCCCTCCAGGAGGTCCTCCCGGAGCAGCTGCACCACGTCCGGCAGGCCCTGGGCCCGGACCACGTCCTCCTGGGCGGGGGCCGGGACGCCGACGGCGGCGGCGAGCGGTGCCTGCTGGCCGTGGACACCGCCCGCTTCCGGATCGAGCGCTGGCAGCAGCGGTGGCTGTCCGCGCTGCCGGAGGTCCCGGGGTCGAAGGTGCCGGGGGACCTCTTCCCCCGCACCCTGGTGCTGGCCGACCTCACGGACCGGCGCACGGGAGTGGCCTGGCGGGTGGGCGCCACCCACCTGGACCCGTGGCCGGAGCGGGCGCGGCTGCGCCAGCTGGCCGCGCTCCAGGGCCTCCTCCTCGGGTGGGACGGCCCCCTGGTGCTCCTCGGGGACATGAACGCGGCCGCCGGCCGCTCCCGCACCTGGGACGCCGCGCTCGCCGGCGGGCTGCGGGACACGCTGCCCCCGGACGCCGCGGGGACCTTCCCCCGCTACCGGGAGCCCGGCGGCAGGACGCCGCGCCTGGACTGGATCCTGTACGGCGGCCCGGTCCGCGTGCTCGACGCCCGGGTCCTGGCCGAGCGCCCGCGCGGGGTGTGGGCCTCGGACCACTTCCCGGTGCTGGCCGAGCTCGAGCACGACGGCGGCCCCGCCTCCTGAGGCCGGGGCCGCCGTGCGCCCGCCCGGTGGGACGGGCCGGTCAGTACACGATGCTGAACACCCAGACGCCCAGCGTCATGGTCAGGAGGGTGATCAGGACGATCCCGATGAGGTTCAGCCACAGCCCGCCCTTGATCATCTGCCCGATGGTCACGTAGCCGGAGCCGAACGCGATGGCGTTGGGCGGGGTGGCCACCGGCAGCATGAACGCGCACGTGGCCGCGAGGGCCACCGGGATGGCCAGCAGCATGGGGTCCAGTCCCAGGCCGAGGGCCACGCCCCCGGAGACGGGCAGGAACGTGGCCGCCGTGGCGGTGTTGCTCGTCAGCTCCGTGAGGAAGAGAATGCCGGCGGCGAAGATCGCCACGACCAGGACGACCGGCACCGCGCCCAGTGCCGCGGCGCCCTGCCCGATCCAGTCGGTCAGGCCGGAGGAGGTGAACTGCGCGGACAGGGCCAGCCCCCCGCCGAAGAGCAGCAGCACGCCCCACGGCAGCTTCACCGCGGACTCCCAGTCCAGCAGCCGCACCCCCCGCCGGGCCCCGGCGGGGAGCAGGAACAGCAGCAGCCCCACGACCATGGCGATGCCGGCGTCGCTGATGGGCGGGGAGTCGAAGACGATGGGGACGAACACCCAGCTGAGCGCGGCCAGCGCGAAGATCGCGAGCACCAGCTTCTCCCCGGTGGACATGGGGCCGAGCTTCTCCAGCTCCTGGTCGATGAGCTTCCGGCCGCCGGGGATCTCGTCGATCTCCGGTCTGAACAGGACCTTGGTGAGCAGGAACCAGGCGACGACGAGCATGACGGCGGACAGCGGCACGCCCACGAGCATCCACTGGCCGAAGCCGACGTCGATGCCGTGCGCCTCCTGGAGGTAGCCGACCATCAGAGTGTTCGGCGGGGTGCCGATGATCGTGCTGAGGGAGCCGATCGAGGCGGCGTAGGCGATGCCCAGCATCAGCGCGGTGCCGAAGTTGGAGGCGATGACCGCCTCCTTCACCTCGGCGCTCTGCGGGTCGGCGCCCTCCAGGTCGGCGTCCTCCAGCGCGCCGCCGTCCGTGCCGCCGGCCGGCGCACCGGAGTCCTCGAGCAGCTTGGGCAGCAGCAGCAGCACGGACACCCCGATGGGCAGCATCATCACGGCGGTGGCCGTGTTGGAGACCCACATGCTGAGGAACGCGGTGGCCAGCATGAACCCGGCCACCATCTGGGCCGGCTTGGTGCCCATCACGCGCACGGTCCGCAGGGCGATCCGGCGGTGCAGGTTCCAGCGCTGCATCGCCAGCGCCA
Organism: Kocuria sp. GQ42; assembly: GCF_059758435.1. Lineage (NCBI taxonomy): Bacteria > Bacillati > Actinomycetota > Actinomycetes > Micrococcales > Micrococcaceae > Kocuria > Kocuria sp. GQ42. Next base: position 31,796 of record NZ_JCAXEN010000005.1, read on the forward strand.
GCAGGAACCCGCCCATGAACAGGAAGATGATGTTGCTGCCGTAGGAGGCGCCGACGTCGTCCACGGCGACGTCCTCCCCGAGCACGGGGAAGACGATCAGCGGGAGCAGGGCGGTGGCCGGGATCGGGATCGCCTCCGTCATCCACCACACGCCCATCAGCACCGCGGTGGCGGCGGTGAGCTTGGCGGGGTGGGCCAGGTCGGCGGGCATGACGACGTAGACCAGCAGGGCCAGGACCAGGCCGGCCACGAGCCCCGCCCACCTGATCCGGTGCGTCTTGGCGTGCACCGGGGGCGCCTCCTCCCCGGGGGAGCGGTGCTCGGCGTCCTCCCCGCCGCTCGGCCGGGGACTGCTGCGCTGCGTCGACGGGGCTCCGGGGACGGACGGCGTGCTGGCCATGTCTGCTCCACGTCCTCTCGTGGTGGCGGGTCGGGATGCCCCCAGTCTAGGGGGGCCGGCGCGCTCGGTGTGATCCGGGACACCGCGCCGGACCGCCCGGCCGGACGGCCCGGCGGGGCCCGGATCCGGCTGGTAGGGTCGGGATCGACCCTCCGTCCCGAGGAGCACGATGCGCTACGACGCCCGTCGCCGATCCGGGAACGGAGCCGCCCACGGCAGGCCGGCCGTCCGGTCGCCGGTCGTCCGCGCCGCCCGTCCGCGAGGCGCCCCGCCATGATCGGGCCGGTCCTCGACGAGGTCGCCGTGGTGCTCGGCGCCAACCTCCTGCTCTGCCTGGTCCGGGTCCTGCGCGGCCCGACCGGCCGCGACCGCCTCCTGGGCGTCCTCCTCTCGGGCACCACGGGGGCCGGGCTCCTCGCCGTGCTGTCCGTGCGCACGGGCGTGCCGGCCCTGCGCGACGCCGCCCTGGTCATGATGGCGCTGGCCGCGGTGGTGGCGGTGTCCCGGCTGCGCGCGGAGGCGGAGGAGCCGTGACCGCGGACCTGGCCCTGGACCTGCTCTCGACCGTCCTCGTCGTGGCCGGCACGGCCTTCTTCACCATCGGCACCCTCGGTCTGCTGCGGCTGCCGGACCTGCGCACCCGGCTGCACGCGCTCACGAAGGCCGACAACCTGGGCCTGGGCCTGGTGATCGCCGGGCTGGCCGTCCAGGCGGGCTCGGTGGGCGCCGCCGCCAAGCTGCTCGTGATCTGGTCACTGGCCATGCTCGCCTCTCCGGTGGTCGCCTCCCTGCTGGCCCGGCGCGAGGGACTGCGCCCGGCGGAGGAGGCCGTCGATGAATGACGAGCCGCTCCGGGCCCTGGACGTCCTGCTCGGCCTGGCCGTGCTGGCGGGGGCGGTCGCGGCGGTGACGCCGCGGCGCCGGATGAGCGCCACCGTGTCCTTCCTGGTCCTCGGGGTGCTCCTGGTCGTGCTGTGGACCCGCCTCGGCGCCCCGGACGTCGCCCTGGCGGAGGCCGCGATCGGCACGGGGGTGACCGGAGCGCTGTTCGTGGACACGGTGACCCGCGGGCGCGGCGCCCCGGACGGGGACCACCCGGTCTCCCGGCGGCCGGTGGCGACGGCCGTGCTCGGGGTGACGGCCGGTGTGCTCCTCGGCGCCGGTCTGGCGGTGGCGCTCGTGCGGGCCGTCAGGAGCGGGCGCACGGGACTCACCGAGCAGGTGCTCGGGCGGACGGGCGAGTCGGGGGTCGACCACCCCGTGACGGCCGTGCTGCTGAACTTCCGCTCCTACGACACGCTCCTGGAGATCGCCGTGCTGTTCGTCGCGGTCCTGGCCGTCGCCGTGACCCTGGGGACCGGGTCCGGCCGGCCGGCCGCCGCGGCCCGCCGGACCCGTCCCGTCGCCGCGGCCGGACGGCCGGAGACCCTCGTCTGGTTCTGCCGGGTGATCTCCCCGGCGCTGCTCCTGATCGCGGCCTGGGTGCTGTTCGCGGGCTCGGACCGGCCCGGCGGGGCCTTCCAGGCGGGCGCGGTGCTGGCCGGCGCCCTGATCCTCATGGACACGGCCGGGCTGGGCCCGTCGCCGCGGCACGGCGGGCTGCTGCGCGCGGCCCTGGTGGCCGGTCTCCTGGTCTTCCTCGCCGTGGCGGCCTGGGGACCGGCGACGGGCGGCGCGTGGCTGGCACTGGACCCGGTGTGGGCCGGATGGGCGATCGTGGCCGTGGAGACGACGCTGGCCCTGAGCATCGGCACGGCGCTGACCGTGGTCTTCCTGGCGCTGGGCCGGGAGCGGGTGGCCCCCCCGTGAGCGTCCTCGAGTGGTACCTGTGCGTCGCCGCGGCCCTGACCGTCCTGGGGTCCGTGCGCCTGCTGCTGGCACACGACCCGCTCGTGCGCCTCATCTGCCTCAACGTGGCCGGCAGCGGAGCCCTGCTGTCCCTGGTGGTCCTGGCGGCGCGCTCGGACCCGCCGGACCCGGTGCCGCACGCCCTGGTGCTCACGGGCATCGTGATCACCGTGGCGTTCACCGGGGTGGGCCTGGTCCTGCTGCGGCGCACCGAGGAGGCACCGGCGGACCCTGGTGAGGCTCCGCCGGACCCCTGGGGGCCGGCAGGGGAGGAGGGCGGCCGATGAGCGACCCCTCCGCGCTGCTCGGCCTGGTGGTCCTCGCCCCGCTGGCCCTCGCGGTGCTCACGGCCGTCCTGCCGGGCCGGTGGCTGCCCCCGGTGGGCCTGCTGGGCGCGGCCGCCGTGGCCGCGGCGGCGCTGGCGCTCGTGGCGCACGTGGCCGGCTCCGGCACGGCGGCGCACGACCTCGCCGGGTGGGGCGCGCCCCTGGGCATCGCCCTGCACGCCGACGGGCTCAGTGCGGTCTTCCTCCTGCTGACCGCGCTCGTGGGCGCGGGCGTGACCGTGTACGCGGCCTCCGACCGCGCGGCCACCGGGGACGACGCCCGCTTCTGGCCCCTCTGGTTCGCCACCTGGGCGGGCCTCGACGCGGTCTACGTGGCGGGGGACCTCTTCAACACGTACGTGGCCCTCGAGGTCGTGGGGATCGCCGCCGTGGGGCTCGTGGCCCTGGGCGGGCGGCAGGCGTGGGGCCCGGCCCTGCGCTACCTGCTGGTCGCGGTGCTGGGCTCCACGCTGCTCCTGGTGGTGGTCGCCCTCGTGTACGCGCAGGCCGGCACCCTGGACCTCGTCGCGGCCGGCGACCGGCTGGCGGGCGCCGGGTGGGACAACCGCTGGGCCGCGGTGCTGCTCGTCGCCGGGCTGGGCCTCAAGGCCGCCCTCGTGCCGATGCACGCGTGGCTGCCGCCGGCGCACGGGTCCGCGCCGACCGCCGTGAGCGCGATCCTCTCCGGGCTGGTGGTCAAGGCGGCGTTCTTCGTGCTGGTCCGGATGTGGTTCTGGGTCCTGGGGCCCGAGCCCACGGTGGCGGTGCTGCTCGGTCTGCTCGGCTCCCTCGCCGTGCTCTGGGGCGGCACGATGGCCCTGGCCCAGCAGCGGCTCAAGCAGGTCGTGGCCTACTCCACCGTGGTGCAGATGGGCTACCTGTTCCTGCTCTTCCCGCTCTCCACGGCCTCGGCGCAGGATCCCGAGGCCCTGCGGGCGCTGTGGGGCGGGACGGCGGCCCTGGCCGTGGGCCACGGCTTCGCGAAGGCCTCGCTGTTCCTCTCCGCCGGGACGCTCAAGAGCGTCTACGGCACCGACTCGCTGCCGGCCCTGGCGCGCGTCGCGCGGCCCCTTCCCTCCGTGGTCATGGCGATGGGCGTCGCCTCGGTGACGCTGGCCGGCCTGCCGCCGAGCCTCGGCTTCGCGGGCAAGTGGCAGCTCGTCCTGACGTCCGTGGACAGCGGGCAGTGGGGCTGGGCCGCGGTGGTGGTCGGCGGCGGGCTGCTCTCGGCCGCGTACCTGCTCAAGCCCCTCACAGTGATGCTGCGGGAGCCGCAGGCCGGGGCGCTGCCGCTGCCGGCGTCCCGCTCGGCGCCCCTGCCGGTCCGCTGGGTTCCGCTCGCGCTGGCGCTCGTCCCGCTGCTCGCCGGCCTCGGCGGCCCGGTCCTCACCGAGCTCGTGAGCCAGGCGGTCCCACCGGGGGTCGGCCCATGAGCACCGGCGGCTTCGCCTCCACCGGGCCCAGCGTGGTCCCGCTGGTCATGGTGCTGATCTCCCTGGTCCCCGGCACCGTCATCTTCTTCCTCCGCGAGGACCAGGTCCGGTCGCGCTCGGCGCTCAACCTCGCCGCCGCCGTGGCCAAGCTCGGGCTGGTGTCCGCGCTCGTGCCGGTCGTGGTCGCCGGGGCCCGGCCGGAGTGGCGCACGCCCCTGTTCCCCGGGACCGACCTCGTCCTGCGGGCGGAGCCGCTCTCCCTGCTGTTCGCGGGCCTCTCCGCGGTGCTGTGGCTGCTGACCACCGTGTACGCCATCGGCTACCTCGAGCAGTACTCCCACCGGAGCCGGTTCTTCGGGTTCTTCAGCCTGTGCGTGGCCGCCACGGTGGGCATCTCCTTCTCGGGCAACCTCGTGACCTTCCTGGTCTTCTTCGAGCTGCTCACCATCACCACCTATCCGCTCGTGGCCCACTGGGGGACCGCCGGAGCGGTCCGTGCCGCGCGGCTGTACCTGTACTACACGCTGTCCGGCGGGCTCAGCCTGCTGGCCGGGGTGGCGCTGCTGAGCGTCCGCGCCGGGCCGGTGGACTTCACGGCGGGCGGGGCCGCCGCGGTCCGGGTGTTCGCCGCGGAGGACCCGGCCGGCGCCGCGCTCGCCTTCGCGCTCATGGTGGCCGGGCTCGGGGTCAAGGCCGCCCTGTTCCCGCTGCACGGCTGGCTGCCCCGGGCCATGGTGGCGCCGGCCCCGGTCAGCGCCCTGCTGCACGCCGTGGCCGTGGTCAAGGCCGGGGTCTTCGGGATCGTCCGGGTGGTCGACGACGTCTACGGCGTGGAGCTGGCCCACGCGCTCGGGCTCCTCGGCCCGCTGCTGGCCCTGGCCGCCTTCACGGTGGTCTTCGGCTCCGTCCTCGCCCTGCGCCAGCAGGACCTCAAACGACGCCTGGCCTACTCGACCGTCAGCCAGGTGTCCTACGTGACCATGGGCATCGCCATGTTCAGCGAGGCCGCGACCGCGGGGGGTCTGGTCCACCTGGTCCACCAGGGGCTGATGAAGATCACCCTGTTCTTCTGCGCCGGGATCTTCGCGGAGGTCCTGGGCGTGAAGACCGTGGCCGGGCTGGCCGGGGTGGGGCGCCGGATGCCGCTGACCGCGGCCGCCTTCACGGTGGGCGCGTTCGGGATGATCGGCCTCCCGCCGGTCGCGGGCTTCGTCTCCAAGTGGCAGCTCGGGCGCGGTGCCCTGGACGCGGGGCACCCCGAGATCGTCGGGGTGCTGCTGCTCAGCGCCCTGCTCAACGCCGCCTACTTCCTGCCGGCCGTCTACGCCCTGTGGTTCCGGGAGCCGGAGGACGGGGGGAGCGGCGGGGCCGGGCCCCCGGCGCACGGCCCCGGCGGTCCCCTGCGGGAGGCGCCGGGCGCCCTGCTCGTCCCCGTCCTGACGACGGCGGCCCTGTCGCTCGCCGCCGGCGTGCTCGCGGGCGTCCCGTACTCGCCCCTGTGGCTGTCCCTGCTGATCGCGGAAGGAGCGCACCCGGGATGACCGTCGCGCTGTGGTCCCTCGCCCTGCTCTATCCGCTCGTGCTCACCGCGGCCCTGGCCGTGAGCGGGCTCGCGGCCCCGGAGCGCGCCGCCCGCACCCGGCGGCGCCTGATCCGCTGCGCCCCGCCGGCGGTGGTCCCGTTCGTGCTCCTGACGCTGCTGCCGCAGGACGGGCCCGCCGGGCGCCCGGTGCTCGAGGTGCCCTGGATGCTGTTCGGGGTGTCCTGGGAGCTGGACCCGGTGGCACGGCCCCTGGCGCTCACAGGCGCGCTGCTCTACGGGGCGGCGCTCGCGGCGACCACGTGGCTGCGGCCCGCACCGGCGGAGGGGATCGGCTCCGCCGGGCTGACGGGCTTCCTGCTCGTCAGTCTGGTCGGGAACATGGGGGTCTACGCGGCCGCGGACGCCGTGTCCTTCTACCTGTGCTTCGCGCTCATGAGCTTCGCGGCCTACGGGCTCGTGGTGCACCACCGCACCCGGGAGGCGCGGCGCGCGGGACGCGTCTACCTCGTGCTGACCGTGCTGAGCGAGTCCGCGATCCTCGGCGCCCTGCTGCTCGTCGTGTCCGCGGGCGGGATGCGCCTCGCGGACGCCCCCGCGGCCGCGGCAGGCTCCGAGCACCTGCACTGGATCGTGGGGCTGCTGCTGGTGGGCTTCGGTGTGAAGGCCGGCGCCCTCCCGCTGCACGTGTGGCTGCCCCTCGCCCACCCGGCCGCCCCGCCGGCGGCCAGCGCGGTGCTCTCGGGCGCCATGGTCAAGGCCGGCCTGGTGGGCTGGCTCCGGTTCCTGCCCCTCGGCGAGGTCGCCCTCGAGCGCTGGGGCACGGCCCTGGTGCTGCTCGCCCTGCTCGGAGCGTTCCTCGCCGTGCCCGCGGGGGACCTGCAGGCGGACCCGAAGGTCGTGCTCGCGTACTCCACGATCAGCCAGATGGGGTTCCTCACCGCCCTGGTCGGGGTGGCCCTGGCCGTCCCGGAGCTTGCCGAGGCGTGCATCGGGGCCGCGGTCGTGTACAGCGTGCACCACGGCCTCGCCAAGGGCGCGCTGTTCCTGGGGGTGCCGGTGTGGAAGCACTTCGGGGCCGCCCGCACCGCCCCGCTGGCCGTGCTGGGGCTGTGCGGGGCCGCGCTCGCCGTGGCCGGGGCGCCGTTCAGCTCCGGGGCGGTGGGCAAGTACGCCGCCAAGAACGCCGTCGAGGGCGTCACCGTCGCGGGCCTGGACCTCACGCAGCTCCTGCCGCTCGTGGCCACGGGCTCCACCCTGCTGCTGCTGCGCTTCGGGCTGCTCCTGGTGCGGAGCGAGCGCGGGCCCCGGCACCGGCCGGACGCCGAGCTGTGGGCGTGGCTGCTCATCGTGCTGACCGGGATCACGCTGCCGTGGACCCTCACGCGGCAGTGGGTGCCGATCGCGGCCTACCCGGGGATCGAGCCCGTCACCCTCTGGGGCGCCTCGTGGCCGATCCTGCTCGGCCTGGCGATCGGTGCCGCGTGGTGGCGGCTGTCGGCACGGGACGCGGTCCCCGCGTGGGCGGCGCACCCCGACGGGCGGACCGTGCCCCCCGGGGACCTGCTGGTCCCGGAGGAGCGCGTGCTGCGGCGGATCGGCCGCTCGGCGGTCCGCGCCGAGCAGGGCGCCGCACGGACCCGGGCCGCGGTGCGGGCTGCCGCCGGCCGGCTCCGGCCGGGGCCCCGGAGGATCGCCGCCGTCGGGTCCGCGGTGCGCGCGGTGCACTCCTGGTCCGGCAGCGGGGTGGCGCTGCTCCTGCTGGTGACCGGCACGGCCGTGGCACTGGCGGTGGTCCCGTGAGGTGGGCCCGGGCGGTGGTGGTCCGCGGGGCGCTGCTCGGCCTGCTGTGGTGGGTGCTCACCGAGGGCGACTCGCCCGGGTGGTACTACGGGGTGGTGGCCGGCGCGGTGGCGCTCGCGCTCAGCCTGCGGCTCTCCCCGCCGGCGGCACCGCGAGGACGCTGGGTCTCCCGGGCCTGGCCCACGGTCCGGCTGGTCGTCTGGTTCCTCGTCCACTCCGTGCTGGGCGGCCTCGACGTCAGCCGCCGCATCCTGGCCCGGCGCGTGGACGTGCTCCCCGAGGTGCAGCGCCACCCCCTCCTCCTGGAACCCGGGCACCAGCGGCAGGTCGCCCTGGCCATGGTGAGCCTGATGCCCGGAACGCTCATGGTGGGCATGGAGGAGGACACCGCGCTGATCCACGTCCTGGACTCCCGGATCCAGGTGGCCGAGAACTGGGCCGCGCTGCAGCGCGGGATCGCGGCGGCCGCCGGGGCGCCCCTCCGGGAGGGCGGCCCACCTCGGTAGGATGGACATCCGGCACCGCCCGCCCATCCGAGGGATGACACGCTGTGACCTCCGTCGACCAGTCCGCAGGTTCGTCCGCACCCCGGCCCTGGCACCACCTGTCCGCGCCGGCGGTCCTCGAGGAGCTGGGGACGGGCCCGGAGGGCCTGTCGCAGACGGAGGTGGAGGCCCGGCGGGCGCGGTGGGGCACCAACGAGCTGACCTTCTCGGAGCCCGTCCCGGGCTGGCGGATCCTCCTGCACCAGTTCGCCGGCCCCCTCGTCGGGTTCCTGCTCGTGTGCGCCGTCGTCACGGCCGTGCAGCGGCACTGGGTCGACACCGTGGCCATCCTCGCCGCCGTGGTCCTCAACGCGGTGATCGGCTTCTGGCAGGAGAAGAAGGCCGAGACCGAGGTGCGCGCCCTGCAGTCCCTCGCCTCGCCCTCCTCGCGCGTGCTGCGCGGGGGCCGGACCGTCACCGTCCCCGCCGCCGACCTCGTCCCGGGCGACCTCGTGCTCCTGGAGAGCGGGGACCGCGTCCCCGCCGACCTGCGGCTCGTGGACGTCAACGGTCTGCGCGTCGACGAGTCGATGCTCACGGGGGAGGTCCTGGCCGCGGACAAGGACACGCACCCCGTACCGGCGGGGGCGGCCGTGGGCGACCGGCCCAACTCCGTGTTCGGCGGTTCCCTGGTGGTCTCGGGACGGGCGACGGGGGTGGTCGTGGCCACCGGCGCCGGCACGGAGCTCGGCTCGATCAACGAGCTGGTCCAGGGGACCGGCGGCACGGCGCCCCTGCAGGAGCTCACCCACGCCCTGGAGCGCTGGATCGGCGTGGGGGTGGCCGCGGCGGCGGTGTTCGTCTTCGGGGCGGGGATCCTGCTGGGCCACGAGGTCTCGCTCATGTTCCGCACGGCCGTGGCCCTCGTGGTGTCCGCGATGCCCGAGGCGCTGCCCGTGGTGCTGACGGTGGCGATGAGCGTGGGAGTGGCCCAGATGGCCCGCCGGCACGCCGTGGTGCGGCACCTGCCCTCCGTCGAGACCCTGGGCTCCACCACGGTGATCGGCTCCGACAAGACCGGGACCCTGACCCAGAACCGGCTCACGGTCGAGGCCGTGTGGACGCCCGCGGGCACGGTGCGGATCGGGTCCGGGACGCCGCCCGTCGTCGGTCCCGTGCTGCTCGAGGGTCTGCGGACCGGGGCCCTGACCAACGAGGCGGATCCGGTGCCCGGTGCGGAGCACGACTTCCACGGCGACGCCGTGGACGTGGCGATGGCCGCCGTGGCCTCCCGGCTCGGGGCGGTGACGGCGGAGGAGGTCGCGCGGCGGCCGCTCGCCCACACGCCGTACGAGCCGGCGCTGGGCTACAGCCAGTCCGTGCACGCCGGACCGGACGGCCGTCGGGTGCTGCACGTCAAGGGCGCCCCGGACGCCCTGCTCGCCCGGTGCGCGGCGATGCGCACCCAGGACGGCGAGGCCCCGGTCGACACCGGTCTCGCGGAGGCGGCGAACGAGGCCATGGCCCGGGACGGGCTGCGGGTCATCGCCACCGCCCGGCGGGAGCTGGCCGAGGACGAGGCGCTCCCGCCGGAGCTGCCACCGCCCCGAGGGCTGCTGCTGCTCGGGCTGGAGGGCATGGCCGATTCGCCCCGTCCCGGTGTCCCGGAGGCCGTCGCCGCGTGCCGCGACGCCGGGATCCGGGTGACCATGATCACCGGCGACCACCCGGTGACCGCCCTGGCGATCGCGCAGCGCCTCGGGTTCGGCCGGCAGGGGCCGCCCCTGACCGGGACGGAGATGGCGGACCTCGACGACGACGCCCTGGACGCCCGGCTCCGGCAGACCGATGTGGCGGCGCGGACCACGCCCCAGGACAAGCTGCGGATCGTGGACCGGCTGATGGACCAGGGGGACGTGGTCGCCGTGACCGGCGACGGCGTCAACGACGCGCCGGCGCTCAAGGCCGCCTCCATCGGCGTGGCAATGGGCCGGTCCGGCACGGACGTCGCCCGCGAGGCCGCGGACGTGGTGCTGACGGACGACAACTTCGTGACGATCGTGCACGCCGTGGAGCAGGGGCGGATCACGTTCGCCACGATCCGCAAGGCCACGTTCTTCCTGCTCTCCACCGGCATCGCGGCACTGCTGGCCGTCACGGTCAACGTCTTCACGGACTCCCCGCTGATCTTCCTGCCCGTGCAGATGCTGTGGATGAACCTCGTCACGAGCGGGGTCCAGGTCATCGCCCTGGCCTTCGAGCCGGGGGAGGGGGACGAGCTGCGCACGCCCCCGCGCGCGCGGGGGGAGGGGGTGCTCGACCGGGTGACCTGGTGGCGCACCGGGCTCAGCGGCGCCTGGATCGCGGGGCTGGCCCTCGCGGCCTTCCAGTGGGCGCTGCGCACCGGCTCCGACGACGACCACGCCCGGACCCTCGCCCTGACGGTCATGGTCGTCGCGAGCTTCTTCCACGTGCTCAACGCCCGGGCCCTGCGCCGGTCGGTGCTCCAGATCCCCTTCCTGGGCAACAAGCTCCTCCTCGGGGCCACGCTGCTCGCCCTCGCGCTCCATCTCGCCGTCACGAGCTGGCCGGTCAGCGCGTCAGTCATGGGCCTCACCCCGCTGACGCCCCTCGAGTGGATCGTCTGCGCGGGCCTCGGTGCCACGGTCCTGGTCCTCGTGGAGGTCGAGAAGCTCCTGCGGCGCCGGGCGGGGGCCCGCCGGGCGGCCGCCTCCTGACGGGTCCGGCCCTGGCTCAGGAGCCCGGCCCGGCCCAGGGGGCGCGACGGGCCGCGGACGGTCGTTCCGGGCCCGCGGAACCGGACCCGGCGGCGGAGTCCCCCGGCCGGGAGGCCCCGCGCACGGACGCCTGCACCTCCGGGAGGCGGAGGCACGCGGCCACGTACTCCCGGCCGGCGCGCCGGGCCTCCGGCGGGCCGCCGCGGGCCGCCGGGGGCGCGCCCGGGGCGCCCGGCGGCGGGACGGGCGCGGGCACCGTCCGCGCGCACTCCTCCGCCGCCCACGGGCACCTCGTGCGGAACACGCAGCCGGACGGCGGGTCGAGGGGGGAGGGCACCTCGCCCTCGAGCGGGGCGGTCCTGCGGCGGCGCTCCGCCACCGGGTCCGCGGACGGGGCCGAGGCGAGCAGCGCCCTGGTGTACGGGTGGGCGGGGGCGTCGAAGACGTCCCGCACGCCGCCGTCCTCCATGAGCCGGCCGAGGTACATCACGAGGACGTGGTCGCTCATGTGCTCCACGACCGCGAGATCGTGGGCGATGAACAGGTACGTGAGCCCCAGCTCGCCCTGCAGCCGGTTGAGCAGGTTCATGATCTGCGCCTGGACGGAGACGTCCAGGGACGCGGTCGCCTCGTCGAGGACGATGAGGTCCGGCTCGCCCGCGAGCGCCCGGGCGATGGACACGCGCTGGCGCTGCCCGCCCGAGAGCTCGTGCGGATAACGGTCGAGGAAGCGGCGGGAGAGGCCCACCTGCTCGAACAGCTCCGCCACCCGGCGGCGGCGCCCGTCCCGGTCCCCGCCGAGGCCGTGCACCTCGAGGGGCTCCGCCACGGCGCGGGAGACGTGCTGGCGGGGGTCCAGGGACGCGAAGGGGTCCTGGAAGACCATGGCGATCCGCCGGCGCAGGGCCTTGAGCTCCCGGCCCCGCACCGAGGTGACGTCCCGGCCGTCGAGCAGCACGGTCCCCGCGCTGGGCTCCACCAGGTGCATCAGCGCGTTGGCCACCGTGGACTTCCCGGAGCCGGACTCGCCGACCAGGGACACCGTCTGCCCCCGGTGGATGTCGAAGTCGATCCCGGCCACGGCCTGCACCACGCCCTTGCCACGGTCGGTGCGGACGGGGAAGCGGACCTGGAGGTCCCGCACGCTCAGCAGCGGCCGGTGGTCGCCGGTCATCGGGAGCCTCCTCGCCGGCCGGCGCCGGCCGCGCCGGTGCTCGCCGCGTCGGCGCCGGCCGCGCCCCCTCCGTAGAAGGTGCGGGCGACGTGGTCCGGTCCCACCACGGTCTCCGGCGGGCGCTCGGTCTCGCAGCGGGGGTCGCCGCGGACGGGGCAGCGGTCCCAGAACAGGCAGCCCGGGGGCAGGTGCTTCGGGTCCGGCGGGCTGCCGGGGATCACGGCGAGCTCGCCCTTGCCGCGGGCCGTCTGCGGCCGGGCGGCCATGAGCCCCCGGGTGTAGGGGTGGCGGGGGTCGGTGAAGAGCTCCTCGAGGGGCGCGGACTCCACGATCTGCCCGCCGTAGAGCACGGCCACCCGGTCCGCGATCCCCGAGACCACGCCGAGGTCGTGGCTGATCCAGATCACGCTCATGCCCCGGGAGGCCTGCAGCTCCTTGACCCGCTCGAGGATCTGGGCCTGCGTCGTGACGTCGAGCGCGGTGGTGGGCTCGTCAGCCACGAGCAGCTCGGGGTCGCAGGCCAGGGCCACGGCGATCATCACGCGCTGCTTCATCCCGCCCGAGAGCTGGTGGGGGTAGGACGAGAGGCGGGACGGCGGGTCGGGGATGCCGACCGCCTCGAGCAGCTCGAGCGCCCGGCGCCGGGCGTCGCGGCGGGTGAGGCCGAGGTGGAAGCGCGGTGCCTCCGTGAGCTGCTGCTCGACGGTCAGCACCGGGTTCAGGGACGTGGAAGGGTCCTGGAAGATGAAGCCGACCCGCCTGCCATGGACGCCGCGCAGCCGCCGGGGGCTCATCGTCACGATGTCCTGACCGTCCAGCAGGGACTGCCCGCTGACCCGGGCGGGCGGGGAGTCGATCAGCCCGGTGGCCGCGAGCACCGTCATGGACTTGCCGGACCCGGACTCGCCCACGATGCCCAGGGTCCCGCCCCGGGGAACGGTGAAGGACACGCCGTTGACGATCTCCGCGGGGCCGATCCGGACGGCCAGGTCCCGTACGTCGAGCAGCACGTCCCGGTCGGCGGGCGCCGGGGCGGCGGGTCGGTGGGGCTCGGTCGTGCGCATCAGGCGCTCCTCCGGATCTCGTCGGCGGTCCGCTGCCGCGGGTCGAGGACGTCGCGCATGCCGTCGCCCACGAGGTTGAACGCCAGCACGGTGCAGAAGATGGCCAGGCCCGGGAACACGCTCATCCACCAGGCGTCGTAGATGAAGGCCTGGGCGTCGTAGAGCATCCGTCCCCACGAGGGCTCGGGCGGCTGGACGCCGAGCCCCAGGAAGGACAGCGCCGCCTCGGAGAGGATCGCGAAGGCCAGCGAGAGGGAGGTCTGCACGGTGATGGGCCCCATGATGTTCGGCAGCACGTGGCGGCGCAGGATGAGGCCGTCGGACGCGCCGATGGACCGGGAGGCCGTGACGTAGAGCTCCTCGCGCACGGCCAGGGTGGAGGCCCGCGTGATGCGGGCGAAGATGGGTGTGTATACCACCCCGATCGCGATCATCGCGGTGGTCAGCCCGGGGCCCAGGACGGCCACGATCGCCATGGCCAGCAGCAGGATGGGGAACGCGAAGAGCACGTCCGCGCTGCGCATGACGACGGTGTCGAGCCAGCCGCCGAAGAAGCCGGCCACGAGCCCCAGGGCCACGCCGACCACCAGGGCGATGCCCACGGCCACGAGCCCCACGGTCAGCGAGATCCGGGCGGAGAGCACCACGCGGGAGAACACGTCCCGGCCCAGCTCGTCGGTGCCGAACAGGTGCGCGCCCGAGGGCGGCTGCAGGGCATTGACCACGTCGATGTCGTTCGCCCCGTAGGGGGCGATCCAGCGTCCGAGCACGGCGAGCAGGAGAACGACGACGAGGATGACCAGACCGGCGGCCGTGACCCGGTTCGAGACCAGCATCCGCAGGGTGCCGGTGCGGGCGGCCTCCTCCGGGGTCTCCGCCGGCTCGGCGGGCCGCGGGTCGGGCCCGGTGCTGCCGTCGCCGGCGCCCGGGGCGCGGCGGTCGGGCGAGGGCGTCTCGGGGCTGCTCATGACACACGGATCCTCGGGTCGACGACGGCGTACAGGATGTCCACCAGCAGGTTGATCAGCAGGAAGATCAGGGCGATCAGCAGCACGGTGCCCTGGACCACCGGGTAGTCGCGGGCCGCGACGGCGTCGAAGACCAGCCGGCCCAGGCCCGGCCACGCGAAGACCACCTCGATGACGATGAGACCGCCCAGCATCGTGGCGGCCTGGACGCCGGCCACCGTGAGGATCGGGACGAGCGCGTTGCGCATCACGTGCCGGCCGATGACCGTGCGGCGGGGCAGGCCCTTGGACCGGGCGGTGCGCACGTAGTTGGAGCCGGCGACGTCGAGCACCGCGGCACGGACGTAGCGGGTCATGATCGACCCGGAGACCACGCCCACGGCGAGACCCGGCAGGATCACCCGCTGGAGCCAGCCCCACGGGTCCTCCGTGAAGGGCACGTACCCGGACGGCGGCAGCAGCCCGAGCACCGTCGAGAAGACGATGATCAGCATCAGGCCCAGCCAGAAGTCGGGGATCGACACGCCGAACTGGCTCACGGCGCGGATCCCGCCGTCCGCCGCGGAGCCGCGGCGAAGGGCGGCCCAGGTGCCGAGCGGGAACGCGATGAGCAGCGCGATCGTGATGCCGGCGAGGCCGAGGGACACCGTGGCCGGCAGCCGGTCCAGCAGGATGAGGGTGACCGGCTCGCCGCTGCGGAAGCTCACGCCGAGGTTCCCGGTGAGGGCGTTGCCGACGTAGGCGAAGAACTGCACGAGCAGGGGCCGGTCCAGACCGGAGGCCTCGCGCAGGGCGTCGTAGGACTCCTGGGTGAAGCGCGTGCCGAGGGCCACCCGCACGGGGTCCCCGGGGACGAGCTGGAGGAGGGCGAAGACCACGACCAGCACGCCGAAGAGCACCACCACGGTGTGCAGCAGGCGCTTGACGAGGAATCTCAGGAGCGGGCTGCTCATTCGGTGTCCTCCTCGAGCCGGACGTCCTTGAACCGGACGGCGCGGTCCGGGCGGGCCTCGTAGCCCTGCAGGTCGGGGGTCCACGCCTGGACCACGTCGGGGTTGTACAGGTAGACGTAGCTGGCGTCGTCCACGATCTGCTCCGCCGCCCGGCCGTAGAGCTCCTTGCGGGCGTCCGGGTCGGTCTCGGTGCGCCCCGCGTCCAGGAGCCGGTCGACCTCGGGGTTGCTGTAGCCCTGGGCGTTGTTCGAGCCCTCGGAGTGGTGCTGGTTGTAGTAGTAGTCGTTGACGTCCACGTTGCCGAGCCAGCCCAGCAGGAGCATGTCGAAGTTCCCCTGGGCCTGCTCGTCGAGCCAGGTGGCGAAGTCGAGGGTCCGGATGTCGGTGGCCACCCCGATGTCGGCGAGGTTCGCGGCGATCACCTGGGCGGCCGTGACCGTCTCGGGGTACTCGTTGGTGACCATGAGCTCGACGGTCTCCCCGGTCAGCCCGGAGCTCTCCGCGAGCTCCCTGGCCCGCTCGGGGTCCTGCTCGAAGGGCGCGTACTCGTGGTGCCACACGGACGTCTCGGGGACCGCGGTCTGGTTCAGGGTCGCGTTGCCGTACCAGGTGACCTGGGCGATCGCCTCCCGGTCGATGGCCCGGGCCACGGCCAGGCGCGCGTCGAGGGAGTCGAAGGGCGGGCGGGCCTGGTTCATGGCCACGTACCAGTAGTCGGTCGAGGGGACCCCGGCGACCTCGAGGTCGGGGTTCCGCCGCAGCGAGTTCACCCGCTGCGGCGGGATGGAGTCGGTCCAGTGCACCTCGCCCGCGGTGAGGTCCGCGAGCGCCGTGGTGCCCTCCGAGATGAACCGGTAGACGACCCCGGGGACGTGGGGGCCGTCGCCCCAGTACTCGTCGTTGGCCCGCAGCGTCACGGCCGTGCTCGCGGAGTTGCCCACCACCTCGAACGGGCCGGTGCCCACCGGGTCGAGCTGGACGTCCCCGCTCTCCACGTTCTGCCGCTCGACGACGGCCATGCCCTTGTACCCGCCGATCGCGGCGAGCAGGGCGGGCGTGGGCTGGGACACGTCGATGCGCACGGTGTGCTCGTCGACCGCCACCACGTCCTCGACGGCGGCCAGGCGGTAGGCGTTGGCGAGCTGCTCGTCGATGATCCGGTCGTAGGAGTACACGACGTCCTCGGCGGTGAACGCGGAGCCGTCGTGGAACGTGACGCCCTCCCGCAGGTGGAACGTCCAGGAGAGCTGGTCCTCGCTGACCTCCCAGGACTCGGCGAGGGCGGGCTGCATCTCGAGGTTCTCGTCGGGCTCCACCAGGGTGTCGTAGACGTTCTCGAGGATCTGGAAGGAGAAGTAGGCGCTCGTGTTGTGGGGGTCGAGCTGGTCGGGCTCCCCGGCGATGGCCACCTCGAGGTAGCCGTCGGTGTCGACGTCCCCCGCCCCGGCCAGGTCCACGCCCTCGCCCGCCGAGCAGGCGCCCAGGGCGAGGCACACGGCGCTCCCCAGGGCGACGATCCGTGCTCCGCGTGCCATCCGCCGCCTCCCGGTGGTAGGAATGAGCCGTCCGCCCGGGAGCACCCGGCAGGTGCTCCGTGCGGCCGCCCTGCCGGTGCGCACCCGGTCGTGGGTGTCGTCCCACCCTATGCACCCGGGACGGCCCGCCACCAGCACCGCGGGCCCGGCGTGCCGGGGCGGAGGACGTCCCGCCCCGGTCCGCGCGGGGCATCCATCGACAACGAACCGGCCGGCACGGACGTGCCGGCCAGGAGGTGCTCGTGACCTACACCGTGATCGCCCGGAGCGCGGACTCCCGCCTGCTCGGCGCCGCCACGGCGAGCTGCTCGCTCGCCGTGGGCAACGCCGTGCCGGCCCTCGTGCCCACCGCCGGGGTGGTCGCCTCCCAAGCGTGGACCAACCGGCGGCTGCGCTTCGAGATGCTCCGCACCCTGCACCACGGGGGCACGGCCGAGGAGGCGATCGCGGCCCTGACCGACGCCGACCCGGACCTGGCGCTGCGCCAGGTGGCCGTCCTGCCCGTGGCGGGGCCCGGCGCCCACCTCACCGGCAGCCTGTGCACGCCCTGGGCGGGGGGCGTGGCCGGGGCCGACTTCGTGGTGATCGGCAACTACCTGACCGGCCCGGAGGTCGTCGAGTCGATGCGCGCCGCGATGGACGAGGCGCTCACGGGGTCCGGGCCGACCAGCACCGAGATGGCCGGCGCGCTCCTGGCCTGCCTGCGCGCGGGCCGGGACGCGGGCGGGGACAGCCGGGGGCAGCAGAGCGCCGCGGTGCTCGTGGCCGACACGCTCGCGGGCTTCCAGTACCCCGTGCTGCTCGACGTCGACCTGCGGGCCGACAACTCGCCCACCCCGCTGGAGGACCTGGAGGAGATGCTCGCGCTGAAGGGCAGGGCCCACCCGGCGCCGGCCGAGGTGGTGCCCAGCACCGAGGTCCCGCACCGTCCCGAGGACGAGGGGCTCTGGTCGACGGTCCTGTCCTGACCTCCCGCGGGTGGGCGGCCCCCGCCGGGGTGGCCTACCCTCGGTCCATGAGCTCTCGTCGTGTCCCCCCGCCGGTGCGCCGCGGCCCCGCGGCGGGCCTGACAGCGGTCCTCCTGGCGGGGGCGACGGTCCTCGCCGGCTGCTCCCCGGAGCCGGCCGGGCCGCCGGCGAGCGCTCCGGACGGGACCGGGGCGCCGTCGTCGGCCCCCGCGGCGCCGGAGCCGGCCCCGGACCGGCTGGAGGTCGTGGTCACCGGCGACGTCCTGCTCCACCCGGGGCTGTGGGCGCAGGCCGAGGCGGACGGGGACGGGGAGCTGGACTTCGGCCCGCTCGTGGAGGGCCTGCGCCCGTTCACGGAGGACGCCGGCCTCGCCGTCTGCAACATGGAGACCCCGCTCGCCGCGGCCGAGGGCCCCTTCTCCGGGTACCCCTCGTTCGAGGTGCCGCCGCAGATCGTCCCGGCGCTGGCGGACCTCGGCTACGACGCGTGCACCACGGCCTCGAACCATGCGGTGGACGCCGGCCCGGAGGGCCTCGAGCGGACCCTCGACGTCCTGGCGGACGCCGGGATCGCGACCACCGGCACGTACCGCGCCGCCGAGGACGCGCGGGAGCCGCTGGTCCTGGACGCGGACGGTGTGCGGGTGGGCCTGGTGACCGGCACCTACGGGCTCAACGGCAACGTCCCGGACGCCGCGTGGCGCGTGGACCTGCTGGACGTCCCCGAGATGGTCCGCAAGGCGCGCGCGGCCCGGGCGGCGGGGGCGGAGATCGTGCTGGCCGCGGTGCACGCCGGCGAGGAGTACTCCTCGGCGCCCGACCGGCAGCAGCTCGAGGTCACGCACGCGCTCGCCGACAGCGGGGAGTTCGACTTCGTCTACGGCCACCACACGCACTCGGTGCTGCCGATCGAGAAGCGCGGGGACACCTGGATCGTGCACGGCCTGGGCAACAGCGTCTCGGAGCACGCCACCCGGGTGCCGGTCAACAACGAGGGCCTGACGGTCAGCATGTCCTTCGCGCGCGAGGACGGGGAGTGGGTGGCCGGGGACCCGGTGTGGACCCCGCACATCCTCACCCTGGACCCGATCCGGTGGTGCGCGCTGCCGGCCGAGGACGTCTGCCGCTCCCGCGAGGAGGACGCGGCGTCCCTGGCGCGCACCGCGCGGACCGTGGGGTCGATGGGCGCGGAGGCCGACGGCGCCCGCCCGTGGCGCCCGCTCACCCTCGGTCCCGCGGGACCGTAGCGCTCAGTCCTGGTCGAGGGTGACGAGCGCCTGCACCGGGGCGTGGTCGCTGGGGTGGCCCCCCGCGAAGCGGGCGGTGTTGATCGCGGCGCGGCGCACCCGGACGTCGGGGCCGGCCAGCACCCAGTCGATCCGCTCCTCGCCCTCCACGGCCTCGCCGTAGTCCGGGAAGGTGCCCCACGCGGGGGTGAGCCGTTCCTCGGCGGCCGTCCAGGTGTCGGCGAGCAGCCCGGAGCCCACGAGGGTCTCGTACGCCCCGGAGTCCCCCGCCTCCGCGTTGAAGTCCCCGGTGACCAGGGTGGGGGTGTGCGGGTGGAAGCTGTGCACGAGCTCGACCAGGGCCTCCGCGCTGCGGTCCCGGGCGGTCTCGGAGTCGTGGTCGAAGTGGGTGTTGACGAGCACGAGGTCGGTGCCGGTGCCGCGGTCCAGGAAGCGGCCCCAGGTGACGATGCGCGGGATGTCGTTGCCCCAGGTGGTGGAGCCGATGAGCTCCGGGGTGCCGGAGAGCCAGAACTGGTCCCACTCCACCAGTTCCAGGCGCCGGGCGTCGTAGAAGATCGCGGAGTACTCGCCCTTGCTGCCACCGGCGCGCCCGTAGCCGACCATCCGGTAGCCGGCGGGCAGCGCCCGCTCCACCGCCGGCAGCTGGTGGTGGAGGGCCTCCTGCACCCCGAGCAGCGTGGGCTGCTCGAGCTGCAGCAGCCGCGCCAGCCGGGGCGCGCGGTCGGGCCAGTGGTCCGGGTTCCCGGCGTGCGTGCCGCTGTGGTGGAAACGGATGTTGTAGCTCATCACGTGCAGGGCGCGGCCCGTGGCGGGGCCGATGAGCGGCACCGCGGGATCGGCGACGCCGGGGGTCGTGGAACGGTCGAGAAGGACGGTGTCTGAGGACATCACTGCTCCAGGGTGGGGGAGTGCGGGGGCGTCGTCGTCCCATGGTGGACCGGGCGGCCCGACCACGGTGCCACCGAGGGGGAACCCCCGGTGATCATCCGGTGAACTCGTGGGGTCCTCCACGGGGACCGCGGCCCCGTGGCCGGCGGTGCACGGCTCAGGCATCGGGCACCGCCACGGGGAAGTGCCGGATCTGCCCGGCGGCGAGCTCGTGGACCTCGCCGTCGACGTTCACGCGCACGGGCTCGGCGGGGCCGGGGGCGAGGTAGAGCCGCAGCCCGGCGCGGGTGACCTCGACCTGGATGGGCTGGTCCCGGTAGCTGATCGAGAAGGACACCTTGGGCAGCTGCGGGGGGATCGCCGGGTGCAGCCACAGCATGTCGTCCCGGACCTCCAGGCCCGTGTAGCAGCGGGTGAGGATGTCCACGGAGCCGGCCATGGCCCCCAGGTGCACCCCTTCGCGGACCGTGTCCCCCTGGGCGTCCACGAGGTCGCTGTTGAGCGCCCGGGTGAGGAAGGACCAGGAGCTGGGGCGGTCCCGGCGGGCCTCGACCCAGGAGTGCACCACGTTGGAGAGCGTGGACCCGTGCGAGGAGCGGTCGCAGTAGAAGGCGACGGTGGCCCGGACCGCCTCCGCCGGGAAGTCGTAGCCCATCTGCCCCAGCAGCTCCCGCAGCTCCTCCGCGGAGAACAGGTACAGCAGCATCAGGACGTCGGCCTGCTTGGCCAGCCGGTAGTCGTTCGTGGAGCGCCCCTCGGCGTCGAGGATGAGGTCGAGGCGTCCGATGTAGCCGTAGCGGGCCCGGTAGTCCTCCCAGGCGAGCTCCGGCAGCTCCTCGTAGCCCTCGAATTGGGCGAGGACGCCGCCGGCCAGGAACGGCACCCGCAGCCGGGTGCGGACCCGCTCCCAGCGGGCCACCTCGTCCTCCCGCAGGCCCAGGCGCCGCCACAGGGGCCCGCCGTAGTCCTGGCCGAGACGCTCGACCATCTCGACCGCCCGCGCGAGCAGCCACGCCGTCATGACGTTGGTGTAGGCGTTGTTGCGCAGCCCCGAGCCCGGCGCGCCCGGGGCGCCGTCGTGGAACTCGTCCGGGCCCATCACCCCGGTGATCACGTACCGGTCGTCCTCGGGGTCGTGCACCGCGAGGCTCGAGAAGAACCGGGCGATCTCGACCACGAGCTCGGCGCCCTGCTCGATCAGGAAGCGGGTGTCGCCCGTGGCCTGGTAGTACTGCCACACGCTGTGCGCGACCGCCAGCCCCACGTGGCGCTGCAGCCGCGAGTGGTCCGGGATCCACCGGCCGGTGCGGGGGTTGAACAGCGCCCGCGGGGTCTCCTCGCGGCCGTCGCTGCCGCTCTGCCACGGGAACATGGCCCCCTCGTGGCCGGCCGCGCGGGCCGCCGCCCGCGCCTCGGGCAGGCGCCGGTACCGGTAGGCCAGCAGCGCCCGGGTCCACTCGGGCCGGCGGAGGGTGAGCATGGGGTAGACGAACATCTCGTCCCAGAACACGTGGCCGCGGTAGCCCTCGCCGTGCAGCCCGCGGGGCGGGACGCCGGCGTCCAGGTCCGGGTGCGCGGCCGCCACCGACTGCAGGACGTGGAACGTGTTGAGGTTCACGGCCAGGCCCTGCTGGCCGCCGGCGTCGGTGGCCACGGCGAAGGCGGACCACAGGGCCTGCCACGCGACCACGTGGGCGGAGAGCAGCTCGTCGAAGCCGCCCGCCCGCTCCAGCAGCGTGGACGCGGCGAGCGCGGGCGTGGCGATCGCCCGGTCCTGCGAGGTCACGAGGGCCACGACCTTCTCGATCCGCACGGCCCGCCCCGGGTCCATCCGCAGCCGCAGCTCGTGGCCCACCACCCCGGGCGCGGGCCGGGACGGGACCCGGGAGAGCAGCCGGTCCTCCGCGCCGCCGCGGAGCACCCGGGTGCGGGCGGCCACGGCGATCCGGACGCCGGACCAGGACGTGGCCACCTCGACCCGTGCGGTCCCGTGGCCCAGGTCCTCGAGCCGGGCGTCGGCCAGGTGCCGGCCGGCCAGGGCGGCGTGCTCCGCGACGTTGCGGTTGCGGACGTCGGCGTCCACGAGGCTGCGCACGGTCAGGGTCCCGCTCCAGTCCTCGGCCTCGAAGACCGTCTCCTGCCCCGCCAGGTGGCGCTGGTCCTGGGAGACGAACCGGCGGGTGGTCACGCGGGTGGTGCGCCCGGCCTCGTCCCGGAAGCGCAGGGTGCGGGTCAGCACCCCGGTGCGCAGGTCGAGGTCCTGGTGGTGCTCCAGCACGTTGTCCGGGGTGGGCTCGAACCAGTAGCCGTCCTGGACGCGGTACTGCACCAGCAGCCAGTTGGGGGCGTTCACGAGGTCCTCGTGCTCCAGGACGAGACCGGCGGCCTCGGAGCGCAGCCGGTTGTAGACGCCCGCGAGGTAGGTGCCGGGGTAGTGCGTGCCGTCGGCCCGGGACTCGCTCGCGGCGCCGCGCACGGCCATGTACCCGTTGCCGAGGGTGCACAGCGACTCCCGCATCCCCTCGCGCGGCGGGTCGAGGCTGGCGTAGGTCAGGTTCCACGGGCTGCCCCCGCCGCAGCCGCCGGCCCAGTCGGAGTCCTCCAGGGCGGTGGCGACCGGGATGTCGAGGTCCGTGAGGTCGTCCACCACGAGGTGGGCGCCGGCGGCGAGCAGCCGGCCCCGCCGGCCCGCGCCGTCGAGCCCCACGACGAGCCCGAAGCCGTGGGTCACGGCGGTCCGCACCAGGCGGTCGCTGTCGCTGACCACCACGATGTGCTCGGGCTCCACCGCCAGCCGGCGGGAGGCGAGCAGCAGGGAGGCGGCCGGCGGGTGCCGGTCCGGCCCGTCCCGCCCCGCGGCGCCGTCCCGGGGCGGATCGGCCGCCACCACGATGTCCGCCGGCGGTCCCGCGCCCAGCTCCGGGTGGGTGGTGACCAGGGCGGTGAGCACGCCCTCGGCGCGCAGACGGGCGAAGAGCTCCGTGGCCCCCGCCTCGTGGCGCGGGTGCAGGACTGCCCCGCCGGGGCGTATCGGGACCGGGGCGGCGTCGTCGCCGGCGCGGGCGGTGTCGGCGGGGCCCGGTGCGGCCCCCGCCGGTGCGAGGGCGAGCACCACCGCTCCGTAGGTGCTCCTGCCGTGGACGGCAGGCTGCTCCAGGACGCCGCTCATGCGGTCATTGTGCCACCTGCCTCCGTCAGGAGCTGGAGGCGGGCGGTGCGTCAGTTGATGGTGCTGAGACGGATGGTCTCGGGCAGCCCCAGGATCTGCTCGATGACCTCCCGGGTCACGCCGTTGCCGGCGTCCGTGACGAGGTAGCCGGTGTCCCCGCGGGTGGACAGCTGCTGGCGGTCGATGTTGATGCCGTGGTCGCCGAGCACGCTGTTGACGGTCGCCAGCACGCCCGGGACGTTGCGGTGCAGGTGCAGGATGCGGGTGCCGTTGACGGCGGTGTCCAGCTGGACCTGCGGCATGTTCACCGACAGGGTCGTGGAGCCCGAGGTCGCGAAGGACGAGAGCTTCCCGGCCACGAACCGCCCGATGTCCACCTGCGCCTCCTGCGTGGAGCCGCCGATGTGCGGGGTGAGGATCACGTTGGGCAGGCCCTGCAGCACCGACGTGAACGGGTCCCCGGCCACCTTGGGCTCGTTGGGGAAGACGTCCACCGAGGCGCCGGCGATGTGCCCGCTGACCAGGGCGTCGCGCAGCGCGTTGTAGTCGACCACCATGCCGCGGCACAGGTTCAGGAACAGGGACCGGGGGCGCATCCGCTCGAACTGCTCCCGGCCGAAGAGGTTGTTGTTGCTGGTGCGCCCGTCCACGTGCAGCGAGACGGTCTCGACCCGTTCCAGCAGCTCCTCCAGCGTGTCGCAGCGCTGGGCGTTGCCCAGGGGCAGGCGGTCCACCACGTCGTAGTAGTAGACCCGCATGCCGAGGGTCTCGGCGAGCACGGACAGCTGGGAGCCGATGTTGCCGTAGCCCACGATGCCGATGGTGCGGCCGCGGACCTCGTGGGCGCCCTCGGCGGACTTGTCCCACACGCCCTCGTGCATGCCCTTGTTCTTGTCCGTGAGGTGCCGGGCCATCGAGATGATCTCGGCGATCGCGAGCTCCACCACGGACCGGGTGTTGGAGTAGGGGGCGTTGAAGCACGTCACGGCGTGCTCGGTGGCGGCCGCCAGGTCGATCTGGTTCGTGCCGATGCAGAAGGCGCCCACGGACAGCAGCTGCGGGTGGGCCTCGAACACCTCCCGGGTCACGTGGGTCTTCGACCGGATGCCGAGCAGCTCGACGCCCTCGAGGGCGTCGACGAGCTCTCCGGTGTCGAGGGCGCCCTTGCGGGTCTCGACCTCGATGCCCTTCTCGGACAGGATGCGTTCGGCCTCGGGGTGGACGTTCTCCAGGAGCAGTGCTTTCACAGTCGCCCAGTCTATGGCTACGGCGCAGGGGACCGCGACGCCGGGCGTCACCCCGCGGCCGATGTGGCCCGGATCACCGGGCTCCGTGGGGGGCGGCCCGCGCGGAGCCCGTGGACGTTCCGCCGGCGGACCCAGGTCTACCGAACAGTACTTCCACTGTTGCGGGCCGGCCGGTGACGGACGTGTGCCATCGCGAATAACATCGCGAGCACCCCCTCAGGTGCGGCCCCCGGGCCGCACCGGCAGCTCCCATCCCCCCAGGAGGACCAGCCCATGATCCCTCAGCACCGCGATCCCGCGACCGCACGCTCCTCGGACCGCCCGCGCCGCCGGGGCCGGACCGCGGCGGCGCTCGCGCTCGCCGTCGCCCTTCCCCTCGGTGCCGCCGCACCTGCCGCCGCGGACGCGAACTTCCCCGCCACGGAGGGGAGGACCAACATCTCGAGCATCCTGACCCCCGACGACGTGGTGCGGGAGCTGCAGAAGCTGGAGCGGACCAGCCGCCACGGTGTCGACGCCTTCACCCTCGCCGAGGCCGGCATGGAGGTGAGCACCTCCGAGCAGGGCCGGGACCTGTGGGTCGCGACCGCCGGCTCGGGGCCGGAGCACGTGTGGCTCCAGGGCCGGATCCACGGCAACGAGCCCTACGGCACCGACGCCCTGCTGAGCCTGCTCAAGGAGCTCGGCACCAACGGCTCGTCCGAGTACGAGCTGCTGCGCTCGACGTTCACCTTCCACGTCATCCCCATGTACAACCCGGACGGCGCCGAGGCCAACATCCGGCACACCGTCCTGTGGGACCAGGTCTCCGGCGCGCCGGAGGGCGGGACGCCGCAGCGCATCGACCTCAACCGCGACTGGACGGCCGAGGGCTTCGCGGCCGACGAGTCCCGCGCCTTCTACGAGTACTGGACGACGGTCGACCCGGCCTGGGGCGTGGACATCCACCACCAGGGCCTCAAGACGCAGTACGGGACCGGCGACGACGTCACCCTGTCCCTGGGCATCTCCCTCGCTCCCGGCGGACCGACCCTGCCGGGGCTCGAGGGCGGGGCCTACGACCGGCTCACCCGGCAGATGAACGTGCACGTCTACGACGAGCTCTCGAAGTACGGCTCCATCAACATCGACCGCTACCAGGTCGGCGGCAGCTACGAGATCGACATCAAGGGCGGTGTCGTCTCGGCGATGATGCTCGGCCTGGACCACGGCGGGCTCAACCCCGAGGGGCACTCCCACCCGGTGGTGTTCTTCGAGACCTCGGGCAACTCCTCGGACGGCAGCCTCGGCCAGAAGGCCCGCGGCAAGAGCGTGCGGCAGAACGTGCTCGCCGTGAAGGACCTGCTGCTCGGCCTGGCCACCGGGGAGGTCCAGCAGGAGGACCCGGAGCGCTGGGCCGAGATCCCGCACGCCCCGGTCACCGGCTACCAGACCGACTACGCCGGGGTGATCCCGGTCGGCTGAGCCCGGCCGCCGGGCCCGGAGGCGCCGGCCGGTCCGGGGGCATCAAAAAGACGAAGCGGGACATCCCTCGGATGTCCCGCTTCGCCTGTGTGGTGCGCGAGGGGGGAGTTGAACCCCCACGCCCTTTCGGGCACACGGACCTGAACCGTGCGCGTCTGCCTATTCCGCCACTCGCGCTCGTGGATCACAGCGGCGGACCGCTGTGGGCAACGACGACAATCCTACCCACAGTCGCCGCCGTTGGCCAATCGTGGTCTCCGGCCTGCCGTCAGTAGGCTTGCCGCATCCCGGTCAGGGATCGACGAGGGCACACAGGGGGCACGGATGGAACCCGACAGGGAGAATCTCGAGGAGAAGCGCAAGGAGCTGGGCAGGACGGACGAGCCGCTCGAGGACGAGCTGGTCGAGGAGTTCGAGAACACGGTCACCGAGGGCGCCGAACGCCTGACCCGCACGTGGCGGGCGATGACCATCACCGGGCTCTTCGGGGGCATCGACGTGGGGGTGGGCATCCTCGCCTACCTGGCGGTCAAGGAGGCCACCGGATCGGACCTGCTGGCCGGCGCGGCGTTCGGCTTCGGACTGCTCGCGCTCCAGCTCGCCCACTCGGAGCTGTTCACGGAGAACTTCCTGGTGCCCATCTACGCCGTCGTCTCCCGGCACAGCACCTGGTGGCAGCTGGCGCGCTTCTGGACGGTGACCCTGCTGACCAACCTCCTGGGCGGATGGCTGTTCACCTGGTTGATCGTGGCGGGGTTCCCGCAGTTCCACGACGTCCTGGAGGAGTCGGCGACCAAGTACCTCGAGGGGGGCCTGACGGTGGAGTCGGCCGCTCTGGCGCTGCTGGCCGGCAGCACCATCACGCTCGGGACGCGGATGAGCCAGGGATCCAGCAACGAGGTGGTGCACACCGCCATCGCGCTCATCGACGGCCTGCTGGTCGTCGGGCTGGGCATGCTGCACGGAGCGCTGAACTCGGCGGTCATCTTCGGGGCGATGCACGCGGGCGCCGACATCTCCTACACGGAGTGGCTGGTGTGGATGCTGTGGGTCATCCCGCTGAACATGGTGGGCGGACTCGTGATCATCACGATGCCGCGGCTCATCCGCACGCTCGAGCTGATCAAGAAGGAGCGCGGGCAGCAGGAGCGCGAGCACGCCGCCGACGGGCGGGTGGTCTGAGGCTCAGGCCACCACGAGCCCGGTGGTCAAGGCGAAGGCCCCCCACAGGCCCGTCAGGGCGAAGAGGGTGATCGGGGCGAGCAGCGCGATCTCCGCGGCCGAGCCGGCGTTGCCGATCAGCGGCACCGTGAGGAAGGACCGGTTCTTGTACACCGACCGGGGCAGGGGCAGCGGCATCCGCAGCGGGTAGAGCAGGTGGATCCCGCGCGTGGTCACCAGGTCCCCGGCCAGGTGGGCGACCACCCCCGTGGCCACGGCCGCGGCGAACCACCACTCGTGGGCGGGCGGGTGCAGCCCCACCAGGACGCCCAGCCCGATCCCCACGACCCAGTTGAGCTTCGCGACCCGGTCCGGCACGAAGGCGAGCACCTGCACCGCGAAGGCGATGAGGAGCACGGACATCACCGCGGCGAGCGGCCACACCCAGCCGAGGCCCTCGACCGGGATCCCGATCTTCTGCGCCGCGGCGGCCAGGCCGGTGAACACCGCCACGCCCAGCACGGAATGGGTGCCGCGCCGGTGCCCGCCGGAGAGCCGGCAGATCCCGCGGGCCAGCCAGGTGGACAGCGGGCGCAGGGACCGGGCCACGGTCCCGTCCGGGTGGTCGAGGTCCGGCAGCAGCGCCGCCCCGGCGGTGACGAGCGCGCCGGTGAGCACACCGGTGTCGCCGACGTCCAGGACGCCCCAGCCGATCGGGACGGTGAGGTCCTGGAGGTGCAGCTGGTAGTCGGCGGTCAGCGCCACCCACGCGGCCGCCCCGCAGGCCGCATGGCTCGGTCCCATCATGAGAGTGACGTCCTCCTCGGATTCCCGGTTGCGGCGGGCCGGTCGGCCCCACCAGCGGAAACACTAGGGTCCGGGCCGGACAGCACAACGGGACGCCCGTGCGGCGGTCCTCCTCCCGGCGGCACCGGCCCCGCCGCGGGCCCTGCTCGGGGCCGTCCGCGGCGCCCGTCCCGTGCGGTGGCGGGGCCGGTCTCAGGGGGCGGGCACGGACCGCCACCCCGCGGAGTCCACCTCGACGACGACGGGCGCCCGCCCGCCCACGCCCCGCCGCCGCAGCGCGGCCTCGATGGCGCCGGCGGGGGCGGTGACCACGAAGGTCTCCCCGCGGAACAGGTCTGCGGAGTCCTCGACGAGCGACGTCAGCTCCTCGGGGCCGCCGGCCGTGAACCGCTCGGCCACGCGCAGGCGCGCGGTCCACGGCGGGGGAGGGCCGGCCTCGTCGAGGAGGACGGCGGTGGCCGGGCACTGCAGGTCGGTCATGGCCCCAGTCTTTCCCCTGGGCCCCGCCGGGGGAAGGCGGGGGCCGCAGGGCACGGTCCCGGCCGCCCGCTCAGTCCAGGGACTTGGGCCGCCACGGCAGCTGCTGGTCGCAGCCGGGGGTGAGCCAGGCCTTCACGAAGCCGCCGGACTGGTAGACGAACTCCCGCAGGTGACCCCGCGGCACGGCCGGGTAGTCGAAGGAGAGCACGTCCAGCTCCCCGGCGTAGCAGCGTTCCAGCAGCAGGCGGGAGCGGGCGACGTGCTGACGGTAGGTGAGCGCGCTGACGTGCTCCCACCCCCGCTGCTCGCTGAGCGCGCGCAGCTCCATGGCCTCGCCCTGGGTGGTCGAGGGGTCGGGACGGAAGCAGATCACCTCGTAGTCCTGCTCGCCGCCCCCCGCGCAGGTCTGCGCGGCCCGCGTGTAGTACACCCGGCCCGAGGCGTCGCCGAGGTCGCCGGTGCCGGGGTTCGCCACGACCAGCACGGGCGCCACCCCGGCGTCCATGAGCCGCAGCGCCTCGGCCATGCGGGTCCGGTCCGGCGGGCCCAGCACGAGGAGGGCGTCCGAGCGCGCCGGGACGTCGGTCCGGGGGTGCTGGAACGCCGTCCAGCCGGCGACCAGCCAGACCAGGAGCAGCGCGAGCACCGGGACGAGCACCCAGGTCGCCCGGGCGGAGCGGTGGACGGGGCGGCGGGTGGTGCGGGCACTGCGGGGCATCGGGGCCGCTCCTCGCCGGTCGTGGGGACGGAGTCCGGATCAGCCGACATTGTCGCACCCGCCGCTGGGCGCGGCCGCCGTGTGACGGGCCGAGGCCACCCGGGCGGGCCTACGATGTAGCACGCCGGTGCGGTGCGCGCGGGCGTGCCGCGCGGACCTGCCGTGCGCACGGCAGGTCGAGGACCGAGGAGGACGGACCGCATGACGGTGGAGGACGAGACCGGGGTGCTGTGCCGGGTGCCCATGCGCTGGGGCGACATGGACCCGTACGGGCACGTGAACAACGTGGAGGTCGTGCGGCTGCTCGAGGAGTCGCGGATCGCGGCCCTGGGCGTGCCCGTGGGCACCGGCGACCAGGTGGAGCCCCCGCTGATCCCGTTCTTCTCCGCGCTGCCGGAGGGCACCCAGGCGCTGATCACCGAGAACCGGATCAGGTACCTCCGCCCCCTCGAGTACCGCAACACGCCGGTGGAGGTCCGGGTGTGGGTCGTCTCCGCCCGCGGCGGGGCGCTGACGCTGGGCTTCGAGATCACCGACGTGGTCTCGCGCCGGGCGTGCGTGCGGGCCGAGACCCAGCTCGCGTTCTTCGTGCCCGCCACGGGGACGGTGCTGCGCATCTCGGCGGAGCAGCAGGAGCTCCTCGCCCCGCACGCGGGCCCGCGAGTCTTCCGCTGACCCGCGCGCCCCGCGGCGGGGTGCTCAGGCCTCCGTGCGCGCCCGGTGGGCCGCCTGCGAGCGCCGGTACTGCGCCGCGAGCCGGACCGGGGCGTTGGGCGCGCCGAAGCCGGAGTACCCGTTGCGGCGCTCGACCACCTCGAAGAACACCGTGCCCAGGGTCTCCGTGTAGAAGTGCAGGAACTCGCCCTCGGCGTCCCGGTCGTAGAGCAGGTGCAGCTCCTGCAGGGAGGCCACGAACCCGGCGTCGAGGTCGAAGCGGGCGTCGAGGTCCTCGTAGTAGTTCTGCGGCACGGGCAGGAACCGCAGCCCGCGCCGGCGGGCCCGCCGGGCCACGGCGAAGACGTCCGTGCAGGACAGCGCCACGTGCTCGGGGTAGGCCGCGCCCACGAAGGAGCCCTGCTCCGCGGCGGTCGGGGCCACGTTGAGCGGCATCCGCACCGCCCCGTTGGCCGAGCGCATCACCTGGCTGCGCACCAGCCCCGAGGGGCCGGGGACGTCCTGCGAGGCCTGCGCCTCGAGGGCGAGCACCGAGGTGTAGAACAGGACGGCCTCGTCGTAGTGCTGCCACGGCTGGGCCATGTTGACGTGGTCCACCCCGGTGACCAGGGCCCCCGTGTCGAGCTCGTCGTCCGCGCCGAACTCGCCCAGCCAGGCCGGGACCCCGTCCGCCGTGCGCTCGCAGAAGAAGATCTCCGTGCCGTCCGGGGCGAACACGCCGCGCAGGACCTGCTCGTCGTCGCGCTGGGAGCGGGGCACGGGCAGGGCCTTGAGCCGGGCGGCCCGGTCGACGGCGGCGTCCGGGTCGGCGACGTCGAAGCCGAGCGCGGCGACCTCGGTGGGGGAGCCGTCCGGGACCGCGTCGTTGACGACGACCCGCACCGGTCCCTGCACCCACACCTGCACGTTCTCCTTGGACTGGTGGTGCCCGCCCAGGGCGAAGCCGAGCTGGTGCAGGAGCCGGGTGGTCTCGCCGAGCCGCCCGGTGCGGATCTCCACGAAGTCGTGGCCGGCCGGCTCCTCGACCGCGGGCAGCGGCTGGAGCTCGAGCGTGTCCCGGGTCCGCTCCCCGGCCAGGGCCCGCCGGGTCTGGTCCTCGAGCCAGCGCAGGGAGCGCAGCCCGTCCACCGCCGTGCGGTTGACGTCGGCCTGGCGGAAGGCGTCGTTGAAGATCTCCAGGGACACGGGGCCGTCGTAGCCGGCGCGGACCAGGTGGGACATGAAGCCGACCATGTCGAAGTCGCCCTCCCCGGGGAACACCCGGTGGTGGCGGGACCAGGACAGGACGTCCAGGCTCAGCAGCGGGGCGTCGGCCAGCTGCACGAAGAAGATCTTCTCCGCCGCGATGTCCTCGATCGGGGCCGGGTCCCAGGCTCGGGAGAGGATGTGGAAGCTGTCGAGGCAGGTCCCCACGCTCGGGTGGTCGGCGAGGTCCACGATCCGCTGGGCGCGCTCGAAGTCGTTGACGAACCTCCCCCAGGCCAGCGCCTCGTAGGCCAGGCGCACGCCGTGGCGCGCGGCGAGCTCGGCGAGCCGGCGCAGCTGCCCCGCCATGACCTCGTCGTCGTCGATCTCGGCCGTGGCCACGTTGGAGCACACGAGCAGGGTCTGCGTGCCGAGCCGGTCCATCAGCCGGAACTTGGCCTCGGCGCGCCGCAGGTTCGCGGCCAGCTGCTCCGGGCCCACGGCCTCGAAGTCCCGGAAGGGCTGGTAGAGGTCCAGGCTCAGGCCCAGCCGCCCGGCGAGCTCCCGGATCTGCTCGGGGGAGGAGGGGGATACGACCAGGTCCTGCTCGAAGACCTCGATCCCGTCGAACCCGGCGGCCGCGGCGGCGTGCATCTTCTCCTCGAGGGTGCCCGAGAGGCAGACCGTGGCGATCGAGGTGCGCATCAGCGTGCCGCCCCGGCGGCGGCCGGCTCCGCGGCGCCCTCGTTCTCGGCGCCCCGGCCCCGGGCCTCGAGGGCGCGCAGCTCGGCGGCCTCGGTGCGCGAGGTGTGCAGCGCGTCGATCTCGTCGAGGGACTTCCGCGCCGTCTCCTTCGCGGTGAGCGCGGCGCCGCCGGAGATCAGGCACGCGACCGTGACGAACACGGCCACGCCCAGCCAGTTGTCGCCGGCGGGACCGGCCACGGCGGAGGCGAGGACGGGCGCGAAGCCGCCCGAGACGGCGAAGCCGATCTGGGTGCCCAGGGCCAGGCCGGTGACCCGGACCCGCAGCGGCAGCATCTCGGCGTAGAACGAGGGCCAGATGCTGTTGGCCATCGAGTAGAAGCACCCGGACATGACGGCGCCGAGCACGAAGATGAGCGGCCAGTTCCCGGCGTGGACCGCCGAGAGGTAGGGGTACATCAGCACGGCGGGGCCGAGGACCCCCGCGAGGAAGACGGGCTTGCGGCCGATGCGGTCGGCGAGCACGGCCACGACCGGGATCACGAACAGGGCGACGGCGTTGGCCAGCACGGAGACCCACAGCATGGTGGAGCGCTCGAGGCCGACCACGGAGGTGGCGAAGGAGAGCGACCACACCGTGAACACCACGTTGACGGTGTTGATCATGGCGGCCGCGGCGATCCGGACCACGGCGGCCCGGTGGTGCCGCAGGAGCACGCGCAGCGGGGACTCCGGCTGCTCGGCGGGGGTCCCGGCGCGGGCCTCCCGGAAGGCCGGGGGCTCCTCCAGGTGGCGGCGGATCAGGTAGGCCACCACCACGACGACGGCGGAGAGCCAGAACGGCACGCGCCAGCCCCAGCTGAACAGCGCCTCCTCCGGCAGGAGGGTGAACGGGATGAACACGGCGGTGGCCAGCAGGGTCCCGAACTGGGTGCCCTGCAGGGTCCAGCTGGTGGTGTACGCGCGGCGGTCCTCGTCGGAGTGCTCGAGCGACATGGAGATGGCGCTGGCCTGCTCGCCCGCGGCGGACAGCCCCTGGACCACGCGGCACAGCACGAGCAGCACCGGGGCCAGCATCCCCACCTGGTCGTAGGTCGGGAGGCAGCCGACGGCGAAGGTCGCCCCGCCGATCATGAACAGGGTCAGCATGAGCACGAACTTGCGGCCGAACCGGTCGGCCAGCGGACCCATGACCAGGGCCCCCAGGGGGCGGACGACGTACGCCACGCCCACGGTGCCCATGGCGAAGAGGATGGCCACGCCGGGGGACGTCTCGGCGGGGAAGAAGAGGTGGTTGAGCACCAGGGCGGCGGCGGTGCCGTAGACCGCGAAGTCGTAGTACTCGAGGGCGCTGCCGATCCAGCTGGCCAGCGCGGCCTTGCGGGGCGTCCGGCCGGAGGGCGGCGGGGCCGTGGTCTCGGCGGTCGTCGCTGCTGAGCTCATGGAGGTCCTTCGGTTCGGTCCACAACGCGATCTGGTTCTCATATTGTGGAAGTCACTGCTACTGTGTGATCATGATCTCTGTGAGCTGGTCCACATGTCAACCGCAGGACGGACGGAGCGCTGCTGTGCGAACGTCGATCAGGACCGCCCTCCCCGGCGCCGGGTGCCCCCGGTGACGGCCCCGGAGCCGGCGGGGGCCGTCCGCCAGGACATGGTGGGCAAGGCCCTCCGGCTGCTCGAGCTGCTGGGGGAGCACCCGGACGGGCTGACCGCGGCCGAGGCCACCAAGATCTGCGGCTATCCCTTCAGCACCACCTACCGGCTGCTCAACGCGCTCGTCCGGGACGGCTTCGCCGAGCTGCAGGAGGACAGGCGCTACGTCCTGGGGCTGAAGATCTTCCACGCCGCCCACAGCGTGGCCCAGCGCCTCGGGATCACGGGGACGGTCGTGCCCGTGCTCCGGCGGATGGTCGAGCGCACGGGGGAGTCCTGCCTCTTCGCCGTCCTGGACGGCGACCGCTTCCACACCCTCGCCAAGGAGGACGGGCCGGACTTCCGGGTCACCTCCGACCCCGGCTACCGCGGCGCGCTGCACTCCTCGGCCCTCGGGCTGTGCCTGCTCGCGTTCGCCCCGGAGGACGTGCGCGAGCACCTGCTCGGCACCATCGAGCTCGAGGCCCGGACCCCGGCCACGCTCACGGACCGGGACGAGCTGCGCCGGCGGGTCGAGCGGATCCGGCGGGAGGGCTGGGCCACCCAGGACCAGGAGCACGACGTGGGGATGGTCGCCGTCGCGGTGCCCGTCCTGCGGCCGGGCGGGGGCTGCATCGGCTCGCTCGCGCTGTCCGCGCCGGTGTTCCGGCACCGGCTGGAGGACCTCGTGGACATGGTGCCCGCTCTCCGGGAGGCGGCCGGCGAGCTGGGCGCGCGGCTCACGGGCTGAGCGGCCGGTCCGGGCTCAGGGGACGGACTGGCCCCGCGCCGCCGTGAGCAGCGCGTACCAGTCCTCGTGGCCGAGCCGGGACGCGAGCTCCTCCGCCGCGGCGCACGCGGCGATTCGCTCCGGGTCGGTGGTCCCCAGCACCGGGCGGATCCCGCCGGGGTGCTTCATGAGCCAGGCGAGGACCACCGCCTCGCCGGGGACGCCGTGCGCCGAGGCGATCCGGTGGACCGTCTCGGCGGTGGCCGCGGCGTGCTGGTCCTCCGGCGGGATCGGCGCACCGGTGTACAGGCCGCGGGCCAGGGCGCCCCACGCCTGCACCTCGATTCCGTCGGCCGCGCAGTACTCCAGGAGCCCCTCCGGGAAGGAGTGCTCCGCGCCCTCGGGGTGGTTGGCCAGGATCTGCTGCTCCACGAAGCTCCGGTGCCGCAGGCTCAGCTCGAGCTGCACGGCGGTGACGGGCGTGCTGAGCACCTGCTGGTAGCGGGACACCTGGCGGGTCGACATGTTGGACAGGCCCACGGAGCGGATCAGCCCCTCCTTGCGCAGCTCGTCCAGGGTCCCCGCGACCTCCCGGGGATCGGCCAGGGGGTCCGGCCGGTGCAGCATGAAGCGCTCCACGGAGTCCACGCGGAGCCGGCGGAGGGACCCCTCGAGGCCGCGCCGGATCGTGTCCCGGTCCAGCCGGTAGTGGGTCGGCGCGCCGGGTGCCGCGGTGTTGCCCGGCAGGCGCACCCCGCACTTGGTCTGGAGGCGCACCCTCCGGCGCAGCGCCGGGTCCTCCGCGAGGAGCTCGCCGAAGACCTCCTCGGACTTGCCGTGGGCGTAGATGTCGGCGTGGTCGAAGTCGGTGATGCCGGCGTCCAGCGCGGCGTGCACCGCGGCCCGGGCGCGGTCCACGGTCCCTGCGTTCGGCGGGGCGTCGTCCCACGACCCCCCGATGGTCATGCAGCCGTAGATCAGGCGCGAACTCATGAACGGTCCTCTCCGTCGGGCACCCCGGCGTCCCGGGTGGGGCTCTGCTGCTCCAGGCGCTGCTGCTCGGCGGACCAGCGCAGGCGGGCGGCCGCCGCGTAGGCGGCCCCGGACTCCTTCATCCGGCCCGCGCGCTCGTAGAGCCGGCCCAGGGCGGTGAAGCACTCCGCCTGGTCCGTGGCCGTGGCCTCGGTCTCCTGGTAGAAGTCCAGCGCCCGGTTGTAGGCCGTGATGGCCTGAGTGTGTCGCTCGCCCAGCTCGTACACCCGTCCCAGGTTGACGTGGCACTGCGCCTGGTCCTGCGCCTCGTGCGGGGCGTCGAGGTACTGGCCCAGGGCGTCGAGGAGGTGCTCCTCGGCGTCGTGGGCGCGGTCCAGCTCGAGCAGCAGGCTGCCCAGGATCAGGTGCGTGCGGGCCAGGTGCTTGCCGCTGCCGGGGATGCGGCAGAACAGCCCGAGGGCGTTCTCGTAGGCGGTGACGGCCCGGCCGGGGCGGTTCATCCCGAGGTAGAGATGACCCAGGTTGTAGTGGCAGGCGGCCTGCTCCTGGAGGGAGTCGCCCTCCTCCTCGAAGAGCACGATGGCCTGCTGGTAGGCGGTCTCGGCCTCGTCGAGCCGTCCGCGGTCCTCGGCGTCCAGGGCCCGGGTGAAGAACCCGTGCCCGTCCTGGGTGTAGCTCATGCGGAGTCCTTTCTCGGCCGGGTCCTGCGGGGGTGTCGGCGGGCTACGCGGGGTGCGGGTCCTGCGGGCGCGGGGCCCGGCGGCCCAGCGCGAACCACAGTCCCGCGCCGGCGACGGGGAACGCGAGGATCACGAGCAGCCACAGCAGGCGCAGCACGGGATCCAGGGCCGGGCTGCGCAGCAGGGAGACCGAGGCGGCCACCATCAGCACGACGACGACCGCTCCGGCCACCGTCGCACCGCTCTCCCACGCCCCCGTCCGCGCGGCCTCGGCGCCGCCGGCCGCGAGGGCGGTCCAGGTGCTCATGCATCGATCCTCGCACCGTGGGCCCGGGCGGACAAGGGCGGGCGACCCGGCGCGCCGGTCCCCGGTCCCCCGTAGAGTGGAATGCGCCACAGCTCAGCACGCTGATAAAATGTGGCTGTCGACTGCAACCCCGAGGAGAGTCCACGATGTCCACCTCCGACGACCGTCCGTACGACCAGGAGTCCGCCCACGAGGAGCCCACCGCCGGGCGCGCCGGCGGGCGGGACGCGGACGACACCGGGGTGGAGCGCCACGCGCCCAGCTCGGCGACCGAGCTCTGGGACCACAATGCCTACGGCCGGGAGGACGGCGACATCGGCGGCTCCGCGACCTCGGGCGCCACCGACACGCGCGACCCGCGCGGCGGGGCTCCCGCCTACAACATCGACGCCGGGGACGACGACGCCGTCCGTCACGGCGACGACTCCGGCCGCGACGACGGCTCGCCCGTGCGCGGGACCGGCGAGTCGCTGACCGGGGCGGACGCCACGGCCGGCCACGGCCGCGAGAGCGTGGGCGACGAGCGGCCTGACGGCCGGCGCGACGAGCCGTCCGGCGCCGGCGGAGGGGCCTTCGACCAGGAGGCGACCGGCCGGGACGCCACAGGCGGGGACGCCACCGGCCCGGACACCACGCCCTGGGACGCCACGGACCGGGACACCACGGACCGGGACGCCACCGGCCCGGACGCCACGACCCGGGCCGAGGCGGAGCGCGGTGCCGGCCGCCACGCCGCCGGGGACGCGGCCGAGGACGTGACCGGTGACCTCGGGGGCGGTGGGCGCCCCGGTGAGACCCCCTCCGTGGTCCGGCACGAGGAGCGGCTGCAGGTCGGGACCGAGCGCGTCGAGTCCGGACGGGCCCGGCTGCGCAAGTACGTGGTGGAGGAGCCGGTGCGCGCGGAGCAGACCCTGGCGTCCGAGGACGTCGAGGAGGTCCGCACCCCCGTCACCGAGGAGGAGCGCGAGGCGTTCCTCGCCGGCCGGGAGCTGCCGGTGGGGGAGGACGAGGTCATCCTCTACCGGGAGGTGCCCGTGGTGCAGACGGTGCGCGTGCCCTACGAGCGGGTGCGCCTGGTGGTGCGCCGCACGGAGCGCACGGAGGTGGTCGAGGAGACCGTGCGCCAGGAGCGGGTCGACGTCGAGGAGGACTGAGCCCCTCCGTCCCGGACCCCCTCGGCCACGGCGCCGAGGGGGTCCGTGCCGCTCCGTCCGGGGCGTCCGTCCGGGTCGCGGTCGGCTGTTCACCCAGCGCGGAGGCGGGCCCGGTGACTTGTGCCCTGCCTCACGGGAGTGCACTAATGGTAAGTGAGCTGGTCGTTCCGGTCCGTGCGGACCGGGACCGGCCGGTGTCGACCGCACTTCGACGACCGGGAGGTCCATCATGCGCAAGAGGCTGAACAGGATGAGGCAGAGGACCGAGGGGCAGGCCTCGACGGCTCCCGGCGTCCCCGGCAGCGAGACCGCCCCGCTCGCGGAGCCCACCACGCCCCGCCCGCCGCTGCCGCCCAAGCCGGACCAGGGCACGCCGGAGCCGGTGAGCCCCACGGGCCAGGACACCGGGATCGACCCGACCCTCAACGCCCAGGGCGGCGAGCACCTGACCACCGCCCACGGCTCCCGGCGCGCCGACACCGACCACTCCCTGAAGGCGGGCCGGCGCGGTCCCGTGCTCCTGCAGGACCACCACTTCCGGGAGAAGATCAGCCACTTCGACCACGAGCGCATCCCGGAGCGCGTGGTGCACGCCCGCGGCGCCGGCGCCCACGGCGTGTTCCGCTCCTACGGCACCGCGAGCAGGATCTCCTCCGCCGCCGTGTTCGGCAAGGACGTCGAGACCCCGGTCTTCGTGCGCTTCTCCACCGTCCTCGGCTCGCGCGGGTCCGCCGACCTCGCCCGGGACACCCGCGGCTTCGCCACGAAGTTCTACACCTCCGAGGGCACCTGGGACCTCGTGGGCAACAACATCCCCGTGTTCTTCATCCAGGACGCCATCAAGTTCCCGGACGTCATCCACGCGGGCAAGCCCCACCCGGACCGGGAGATCCCGCAGGCGCAGTCCGCCCACGACACCTTCTGGGACTTCGTCTCCCTGCACACCGAGGCGCAGCACCACACGATCTGGAACATGTCGGACCGCGGCATCCCCCGGTCCTACCGCACCATGGAGGGCTTCGGCGTCCACACGTTCCGGCTCGTCGACGACGCCGGCCGCAGCGTGCTCGTGAAGTTCCACTGGAAGCCGAAGCTCGGCGTGCACTCGGTGCTGTGGGAGGAGGCGCAGATCGCGATGGGCATGGACCCGGACGTGCACCGCCGGGACCTCGCGGACGCCATCGAGGCCGGTGCCCACCCCGAGTGGGAGCTCGGGGTGCAGGTCTTCGAGGACAACGAGGAGCAGGTCTTCGAGGGCATCGACCTGCTCGACCCCACGAAGATCGTCCCGGAGGAGCTCGCGCCCGTGGAGCCGGTCGGGCTGATGACGCTCAACCGCAACCCGTCCAACTACTTCGCCGAGACCGAGCAGGTCGCCTTCAACCCGAACAACCTGGTCCGCGGCATCGACGTCACCAACGACCCCCTGCTGCAGGGCCGGCTGTTCTCCTACCTGGACACCCAGCTCAGCCGGCTGGGCGGGCCCAACTGGACCCAGCTGCCGATCAACCGCCCGCACGCCCCGGTCAACGACATGCTCCGGGACGGGATGCACCAGACGGCCGTGCACAGCGGGGTGGCGCCCTACCACCCGAACTCGCTGGACGGGAACAACCCCTTCCCCGCCGACGAGCCGGCCCGCCCCTTCATCGACCACCCGGCCCCGGTCGCGGAGTCGGTCAAGGAGCGCGGCAACCCCGTGACCTTCGAGGACCACTACACCCAGACCCGCCTGTTCTGGCTGTCGATGAGCGACGTCGAGAAGGAGCACATCGCGCAGGCGTACACCTTCGAGCTCGGCAAGTGCTGGGAGCAGGCGGTCAAGGAGCGCCAGCTGCAGGCCCTGGCCAACATCGACGAGAAGCTGTGCGCCGTGGTCGCCCAGGGCCTGGGCCTGCCGGCGCCGAAGCCGACCGTCAAGCACGGGAGGATCAAGCCCAGCCCCGCGCTGTCCCAGGTCGGCGGGCAGTGGCCCCTCGACGGCCGGCAGGTGGGGATCGTGGTGGGCCCCGACCCCGACGAGAACGACCTCCTGGCCGTGGTCTCGGCGATCGACGACGCCGGGATGGTGCCGCTGGTCATCGCCCCGCACGGCGGGCCGGTCGGGCGCGGCGGGAAGGTCGTGGCCCACCGGACCTACCTCACGGCGCGCTCCGTCGAGTTCGACTCGGTGCTCGTGGCCGGCGCCGTCCCGCCGGCCCCGGGCGCCCGGCAGGGCCTCGACGCGAAGGCCGGAGCCGTCGCCCCCGGCGGCGTGGACCCGCGCGTGCACCTGCTGCTCGGCGAGGTGTTCCGCCAGGCCAAGGCCATCGGCACCTGGGGCGCCAAGGGCCAGGTGCTCGCCGCGGCCGGCCTGCCCGAGGGCGCGCCCGGCGTGGTCTCCGGCAAGGACGCCGCCGCCGTGGTCGAGCAGGTGGTCACGCTCATGAAGAGCCACCGCGCCTGGGAGCGGTTCCCGGTCTCCGGCCGCCTCTGACGGCCGTCCTGCCGCTGACCTACCACGTCGGCCCGAGCACCCCGCGGATCCGCGGTGTGCTCGGGCCGACGTGGTGGTCTCGGCGGTGGTGGCGGGCGGTCGGCAGGGCCGGGGCGGGTCAGAAGCGGCCCAGCTCCTCCCGCAGCGCCGAGCCGAGGTCGGGGTGGCGGAACCGGTAGCCGCGGTCGATGGCCCGGTCCGCCGAGACCCGCTGGTCCGCGAGCGCCATGAGCTCGGCGCCCTCGGCGCCGAGCACGAGCTTCGGCCCGAACCCCGGGGTGGGCAGCAGGGCCGGCCGGCCGAGGACCTTGCCGAGGGTCCGCGCGTAGTCGCGGCCCGTCACCGGCATCGGGGCCACGGCGTTGACGGGCCCGTGCAGACCGGGGGAGAGCACCGCGTGGGCGAACAAGCCCACCGTGTCGTCCAGCGAGATCCAGCTCAGCCACTGGTCCCCGGAGCCGAGCCGTCCGCCCAGCCCCGCAAGGAACAGGGGCAGCTGGGCCTTGAGGGCGCCGCCGGCGGGGCTCTGCACCACCCCGGTGCGCACCGTGACCACGCGGGTGCCGATGGCCTCGGCCTCCTGGGCGGCCCGCTCCCACGCCGTGCAGACCTCGGCGAGGAAGTCGTCGCCCGGCGGGGACTTCTCCGTGACGCTCTCCCCGTGGGTGTCCGCCCCGTAGTAGCCGATCGCGGAGCCGTTGATCAGCGCGGCGGGGGCCTCGTCGCCGAGCGCGACGAAGGCGCGGACGAGCAGCCGGGTGCCGAGCACCCGCGAGTCGTGGATCTGCTCCTTCGCGGCGTCCGTGAGCCGCCCCCCGATGCTGCGCCCGGCGAGGTTCACCACGACATCCACCCCCCGCAGCGCGGCGGGGTCCAGCTTCCCGGCCGCCGGGTCCCACGAGATCTCGAGGGGGGTGCGCGCCTCGCGGCGCACGAAGCGCAGGACCGTGTGGCCTCCGGTGCTCAGCAGCGCGGCCAGCTGCACGCCGATGGTGCCCGAGGCCCCCGTGACGGCGACGGTCAGGGGCCGGCCGGGATAGCGGCTGTGGAGGTCGAGGTCGGCGGCCAGCCGCCGGGCGCGGGCCTCGAACTGGCGGCCCAGCGCCGGGCTCATCAGCCGGTCCCCGAACGCCCTGCTGCCCGGCAGCGCCGCGTACTCCACGGTGTCGGTGACCACGGTGCCGCCGTGCCCGTCGTCGTCGAACCGGTGGTGGTGCTCCCACGAGGCGAGCGGGCCCTTCACCATCCGGTCCCGGAACTCCTGCCCGGGGACGAAGCCGTGGTGCTCCGCGGTCCAGGGCACCGAGGCCAGCCCGTAGGAGCCCGGCACGGCCACCCGCAGCCGGGACCGCGTCCCGTCCTGCAGCGGGGGCGAGGACTCCTCCACCACGGAGCCCGTCCACGCGGGCGTGAGCCGGGTGAGCGCCCCCGGGCGGGCGTGCCAGGCGAAGACGTCCTCGACGGGGTGGGGCACGCGGGAGCTGAACGTGAAGGTGGTCATGCGTGCCACTCAACCCGCATTGCCCCGGTTCGTCCAGGACCTCGGGCCGCGGGCCGTCCGTGTCCTGCCCCGGAGTGCCGGCGGTGACCGGGCGCGGTGCGGTGCCCGGGCCCCCGCGGACCGGGGTTCCCGCCGTCCCGCTTGCCCCCCGGCGGGCCGTCGCCCAGAGTGGGGGACGTGAACACCCCCGGACGCATCGTGCTCATCCGCCACGGCCAGACCGACTGGAACCTCGAGGAGAGGCTCCAGGGCGCCACGGACGTCCCGCTCAACGACGCCGGGCGGGAGCAGGCCCGGGTCGTCGCCCGCCACCTGCACGCCCAGGCCCTCGGCTGGGACGTCCTGGTCTCCTCGCCGCTCGGCCGGGCCGTGGAGACCGCCCGGATCATCGGCGAGGCCCTGGGCCTCGAGCTCGCGGCGACCTACGACGAGCTCGTGGAGCGCAGCTTCGGCCCGCTCGAGGGCTCGCGCCTGGCGGGTCTCGAGGGCGCCGCGCGGGAGCAGCTGCTCTCCGCCGGGGAGCCGCCGGAGGCGGTCGTCCGCCGCGGTCTGGCGGCGCTGCGCCGGATCCGCGCCGACCACCCCGGGCGCAGTGTGCTGGTGGTGGCGCACGGCTCGCTCATCCGCCTGACGGTCTCCGAGCTCAACGGGGAGGCCCACCCCCGGATCGGCAACTGCGAGGTGGTCCCCGTGCGGACGGAGGCCCTCGGTGCGGCGCGCCTGCGAGATGACGTGTCGGAGTCCACCGCACCCTGACAGTCCCGGCTTCGTTCAATAAGCTGGGACCCACCAGGGACGGTCCCACGAGGTGCCGTCCACCCCCTGGGGCGGCGAGGGCGGCGCACGGACCGTGCCCCCTGCCGTCCACGGCGACGAAGGCGTGATGCGGCTGTGGCCTCTGACCAGTACACGATCCCCGACGAGGACCGGACCGAGGCGCTGCAGGTGATCCCGCGGGCCCCCGAGTGGTCCGGGGACCGGGCGTGGATCAACGAGTACTACCGCCACGTGCCCCAGGAGGACCTGCTCGCCCGCACCGAGGACCAGCTGCGCGAGCGGGCCGACCACCACCACGAGGTGGGCCGGGTCCGCGCGCCCCGGGAGATCGCCGTGGGCGTGCGCCAGGAGGACTCGACCTCCGTGGTCTTCGTGGTCACCGAGGACGTCCCCTACCTCGTGAGCACCGTGTCCGCGGAGATCGCCGCCAAGTGGGGCGGTGCCCGCCTGCTCATCCACCCCGTGCTCGTCGCCGCCCGGGACGCCGGGACGCACGAGCTGCGCGAGCTCCAGCAGGTCCCGGACTTCTCGGCCACCTCCAGCGGGGACACCACCGCGCTGCCCAGCCTGGCCGGATTCCGCTCGGACGGGGGCACCACGCACGTGGTGGAGTCCTGGATCTCCGTGGAGCTCTCCCGGCAGATCTCGGACGAGACCGCCCAGGAGCTCGTGGCCCGGCTCTCGAGCCTGCTCGAGGACGTCCAGCGGGTCGACGACGACCAGGTGGAGCTCAAGGAGCGCGTCGGACGGCTCGCGGAGGAGCTCGACCGGCTGCGGCAGCTGGACCTGCCCGAGGGCGGGCACCCGCCGCTGATCGGACCGTCCCAGGAGTTCCTGCGCTGGCTGGTGCGGGGCAACTTCATCCTCATGGGCTTCAAGGAGTACGACCTCGAGGACTCCGGCGGCGGCCTCTCCCTGGTCAGCCGTCCCGGGACCGGGCTGGGCCTGCTCGTGGAGCACGACCGCAAGCCGCACCGGCAGGTCCTGACCGGGCTGGGCCGGGAGCACGCGCGCGAGGCCGGCACGCTGTTCATCACGAAGGCCAACCGCCGCTCCTCGATCCACCGCCGGGAGTACCTCGACTACATCGGCGTCGCGAAGTACGACGACGAGGGCCGGATCGTGGGCGAGTACCTCGTGCTGGGGCTGTTCACCCGCCGCGCCTACAACACGCCGGCCCGCGAGACGCCGCTGATCAAGGACAAGATGGCCGAGGTCGCCGAGCGGTTCGGCTTCCTCGAGGACTCGCACTCGGCCCGGGACCTCATGGGCAACATCGAGGACTACCCGCGCGACGAGCTGTTCCACATGACCGCGGACGAGCTCTACGACATCATGCGCGGCGTCATGGGCCTGGACGAGCGGCGGCAGACCCGGCTGTTCCTGCGCCAGGACCACTTCGGGCGGTTCATGTCCGCGGTCGTCTTCCTGCCCCGCGACCGGTACAACACGTCGGTGCGCGGGCGGATCGAGGCCGAGCTCAAGCGCACCTTCGACGCCGAGTCCATCGACTTCGATGCCCGGCTCTCCTCCTCGACGCTCGCCCGCCTGTTCTTCCGCATCCGGCTGCCCTACACCGGCCAGGTGCAGTCCTTCGACCGCTCGGGCCTGGAGGCGCGGCTGCGGGCCGCGGTGCGGTCCTGGTCCGAGGCGCTGGCGCGCGCGATCCACCGGGACTTCTCTGAGGAGCTCGCGCGGACGCACGCCGAGAACTGGGCGGAGGCGTTCCCGGACGCCTACCGGGCGGACTACGAGATCGAGGAGGCGGTCGAGGACCTCCAGCGCTGCGAGGAGCTGTGGGGACGGGACCCGGACCTGCCCGCGGAGGTGCGCGTCGTCGACGACCCCGGGGGCGTGCGACTGAACATCTACCTGACCCGCTCCCTGTCCCTGACCGAGCTGCTGCCGATGCTGCAGAACCTCGGCCTGACGGTCCTGGACCAGAAGCCGTACGAGGTCACCCCCGCCGACGGCCGCCACTTCCAGCTCTACGACTTCGGGGTGCGGCTGCCGGAGGGCGTGGACGCGACCGGCCCGGAGGACGCCAAGACCGAGGACCTCATCGAGGACACCCTGTGCGCGGTGCTGTCCGGGCGCTCCGAGTCGGACTCCCTGAACCGTCTGGTCCTGACGGAGCGCATGACATGGCGGACCGTGGCCGTGCTGCGCTCCTACGTCCGGTACCTCCTGCAGCTGGGGCACCCGAACTCCTTCGACTACATCGCGGACACGCTCCTGGGCTTCCCGCGGGTCACCCGGGCGCTGGTCGAGTTCTTCGACGCGAGCTTCAACCCGGCGCTCGACGACGCCGTGCGCGGCTCCCAGCGCGACGCCGCGCAGGGGCGGCTCACCGAGGCCCTGGACGAGGTGCCCACCCTGGACGCCGACAAGCTGCTGCGGGCGCTGGCCGAGTGCATGGCCGCCACGCTGCGCACCAACGTGTACCGGCACCGCCCCACCATGGCGTTCAAGCTGGACCCCCGGCGGATCAGCACGGCCCCGCTGCCGCACCCCATGTTCGAGGTCTGGGTGTGGTCCCCGCGGGTCGAGGGCACGCACCTGCGCTTCGGGCCCGTGGCCCGCGGCGGCCTGCGGTGGTCGGACCGCCGCGAGGACTTCCGCACCGAGGTCCTGGGCCTGGTGAAGGCGCAGATGGTGAAGAACTCGGTGATCGTCCCCAACGGGGCGAAGGGCGGGTTCTACCCCAAGCAGCTGCCCGAGCCGGCCGCGGACCGGGACGCCTGGGTGGCGGAGGGCCGGGAGGCGTACAAGCTGTTCATCGCCTCCCTGCTGGACATCACCGACAACCTCGTCCGGGACGGGTCCGGCCACGACGTCGTCGTGCACCCCGAGAACGTGGTGCGCCGCGACGGCCAGGACTCCTACCTGGTGGTGGCCGCGGACAAGGGGACGGCGTCCTTCTCGGACACCGCGAACGCGATCTCCGCGGAGTACGGGTTCTGGCTCGGGGACGCCTTCGCCTCGGGCGGCTCGGTGGGCTACGACCACAAGGCCATGGGCATCACGGCCCGGGGGGCGTGGGAGTCGGTGAAGCGGCACTTCTTCGCGCTGGGCGTCGACACCCAGACGGAGGACTTCACCGTGGTGGGCGTGGGGGACATGTCCGGCGACGTGTTCGGCAACGGCATGCTGCTGTCCGAGCACATCCGGCTGCTGGCCGCGTTCGACCACCGCGACATCTTCCTCGACCCCGACCCGGACCCGGCCGTCTCCTACGCCGAGCGCGAGCGGCTGTTCGGCCGCCCGAGGTCCTCGTGGCAGGACTACGACCCGGA
Organism: Kocuria sp. GQ42; assembly: GCF_059758435.1. Taxonomy (NCBI): domain Bacteria; kingdom Bacillati; phylum Actinomycetota; class Actinomycetes; order Micrococcales; family Micrococcaceae; genus Kocuria; species Kocuria sp. GQ42. The sequence goes on from NZ_JCAXEN010000005.1 coordinate 76,328, forward strand.
AAAGATCTCGGCCGGCGGCGGTGTGTACTCGCGCACCGCGAAGTCCGTGCCGATCTCCCCGCAGGTCCGCGAGGCCCTCGACCTCGAGGACGGCGTCGAGGAGCTCTCCCCGATCGAGCTGATGCGGGCGATCCTGACGGCGCCCGCCGACCTCCTGTACAACGGCGGGATCGGCACGTACGTGAAGTCGGCGCAGGAGACCTCCACGGACGTGGGGGACAAGGCCAACGACCCGATCCGCGTCGACGGCCGGGACCTCCGGGCCAAGGTCGTCGGCGAGGGCGGCAACCTGGGCTGCACCCAGCTCGGCCGCGTGGAGGCCGCGCTGAACGGGGCGCTGATCAACACGGACGCGATCGACAACTCCGGCGGCGTGGAGTCCTCCGACCGCGAGGTCAACATCAAGATCCTCGTGGACCGCATGGTCGTGGCGGGGGAGCTCTCCGCGGAGGAGCGCGCCGGCTTCATCGAGGCCATGACCGACGAGGTCGCCGGGCTGGTGCTCGAGACGAACGTGGCGCAGAACGTGCTGCTCACCACGGAGCGCTCGCGCGTGCGGGCCCTGAACGAGGCCTACATCCGGTTCCTGCACTGGCTCGAGGACGAGGCCGACCTCGACCGGGGCATCGAGTTCCTGCCCTCCGACGAGCAGCTGCGCGAGCGGGTCCGCACCGGCCACGGGCTCACGTCCCCGGAGCTGTCCGTGCTGGCGGCCTACGCCAAGATCCAGCTCTCGGAGGCGCTGGTCGAGGGCGGTCTCGCCGAGGACCCGTGGTTCGAGGAGGTCCTGGAGGCCTACTTCCCGGAGCAGATCACCCAGCGCTTCGGCGAGCTCGTCGGCACCCACCCCCTGCGCGCCGAGATCATCTGCACGATGGTGGCCAACCAGATGGTCAACTACGGCGGCATCCCGTTCGTCTACCGCGTGATGGAGGAGACCGGGTGCGGGCCCGTGGAGGTGGCCCGGGCCTTCGTGGCGGCGGTGCAGATCTACGAGATCGACCGCTACGCCCACCAGCACCGGGAGCTGCCCGCGGAGGTGCCCACCGAGGTGTGGGACCGGATGTTCCTGGACATGCGGCGGCTGCTGGACCGCGTGGTGCGCTGGCTCATCAACCGGGAGGAGACCGCCAACCCGGTGGCCGAGGTCATCGACCGCTACAAGCCCACCGTGGACATCCGGTTCCTCGAGGACCGGCTGCTCGGGGAGGACTCCCGGCAGAGGGTCGACTCGCGGGCGGAGGCCGCCGCGCGGCAGGGCGTCCCCGGGGCGCTGGCCACGGAGTGGTCGCAGCTGCTGGACGCGTTCGCGCTGCTCGACGTCGCCCGTCTCGCCCACGCCTCCGGCGAGGCGATCGCCGAGGACGGCGGCCTCGACGAGGAGCAGATCAAGACCATCGCCAAGGTCTACTTCCGGCTCTACGACCGCTACCGCATCGAGAGCCTGCTCAACCGCATCACCGGCCTGCCGCAGACCACCCGCTGGGAGAACCTCGCGCGGATGTCCATGCGGGAGGACGTGTACGCGACCCTGGTGGCCCTCGCCGACCAGGCGCTCGAGGCCCCCGGCCAGGACGCGCGGGAGAAGGTGGAGTCCTGGGAGTCCAGCAACGAGTCCCGCCTGGGCCGGCTGCGCGAGGTGCTGGGGGAGATCGAGGCCGAGGACACGGGCGAGGCCTCCGCGGAGCTCGCGTCCCTGTCCGTGGCGCTGCGGACCATGCGCAGCGCCCTGGTCGGGTAGGACGGCCCGTGCAGGGGACGGCCGCGGTCGTCGGCTCGGGGCCCAACGGGCTCGCCGCGGCCGTGGTGCTGGCCCGTGCGGGGCTCGACGTCACGGTCCACGAGGCGGCGGGCTCGGCCGGCGGCGCGGCCCGCTCCGCGGCCGTGCTCGGCCCCGGCACGGTGGTGGACCTCGGCTCCGCCGTCCACCCCTTCGGCGTGGCCAGCCCGCTGTTCGCACAGCTGGGCCTGCACCGGCACGGCCTGGAGTGGCTGCACCCGCCAGTCGTGGCCGCGCACCCGCTCGACGACGGCCCGCCGGGCCTGCTGCACCGCTCGCTCGAGCGCACGGCGGCGGGGCTGGGCGCGGACGGCCGGGCGTGGTCCCTGCTGCACCGCGGCGTGGTGGAGCGCTGGGAGGAGACGGTCGAGTCGGTGCTGGGCCCGCTCGTGCGCGTGCCCGAGCACCCGCGGGCCCTGGCGTCCTTCGGTCTGCGCGCGCCGTGGCCCGCCGCGGCCACGGCGCGGGCGCTGTTCCGCACCGAGCAGGCCCGGGGGCTCTTCGCCGGGTCCGCCGCCCACGCGGTGCTGCCCCCGCGGCACGCGCTGACCTCCGCCTTCGGGACGCTGTTCGGCGCCGCCGCCCACGCCACGGGGTGGCCGGTGGCCCGCGGCGGCACCCAGGCCGTCGTCGACGCCCTGGTGGCCGATCTCGAGGAGCACGGCGGGCGGGTGCTCGTCCACTCCCCGGTGACGGACCTCGCCCAGGTGCGGCCGGCCGACGTCGTCCTGCTGGACCTCACGCCCCGGCAGGTGCTGGGCCTGCGCGGGCTCGAGCTGCCGGACCGGTACCGGCGGGCGCTCGCCCGGTGGCGCTACGGCACGGCCTCCTACAAGGTGGACCTGCTGCTGGACGGCCCCGTGCCGTGGCGGGACCCGCGCGTGGCGGAGGCCGGGACCGTGCACGTGGGTGGGACGCTCGCCGAGATCGGCGCCGCGGAGGAGCAGGCCCGGGCGGGCCGGCTGCCGGAGCGCCCGTTCGTGCTCGTGGCCCAGCAGGGGGCCGCCGACCCGTCCCGGGCGCCCGCGGGCCGGCAGGTGCTGTGGGCCTACGCCCACGTCCCCCACGGGTGCGACGACCCCCGGGCGGGGGAGCGGGTGCTCCGGCAGCTCGAGCGCTTCGCACCCGGGGTGCGCGACCGGATCCGCGAGCGCGTGGACACCTCCCCGGCCGGGCTGGAGGCGTGGAACGCGAACCTCGTGGGCGGGGACATCGGCGGCGGCTCCCTGGACGGGCTGCAGCAGGTGTTCCGGCCGGCCGTGCAGGCCGACCCCTACGCCACCGGCGTGCCGGGGGTCTGGCTGTGCTCGTCGTCGACGCCCCCGGGCGGCGGGGTGCACGGCATGGCCGGGTACCACGCCGCCCGCAGGGCGCTGCGGGGCCTCGCGAGGAGCCGGCGGCCCGCTGGCTGACGAGCGCTCAGCCGCCGACCCCGGCGTACGTCGTGGCCGCGAGCTCGCGGATCTGCGCCACGTAGCCGCGGGTCTCCGCGAACGGGGGGATCCCGCCGTGCCGCAGGACCGCGGTGGGCCCGGCGTTGTAGGCCGCGAGCACCAGGTCGATCTCCTCCCGGGCCGAGGCGGGCGCCAGTCCCCGCACCATGCGCCGCAGGTCCTTGAGGTAGAGACCCTGGGCCCGGATGGCGGCTCGCGGGTCGAAGGGGTCGCCCCGGCCGTAGCGCTTCCACGTGTCCGGCATGAACTGGGCGAGGCCCTGCGCCCCGGCGGGGCTGACGGCCCGGGGGTCCCAGCGGCTCTCGACGTCCAGCTGGGCGGCGACGATCTCGGGCGGGAGCCCCGAGAGCTCGGCGGCGGCCAGGACGTCATCACCCCACGGCTCCGGGACGGGCGCGGTGCGGATCGGCCCCTCGCCGAGGGACGCCCCGCAGCACCCGGGGGCGTTGGCGTGGAAGAGCCCGCCGGCGCCGATCAGGAGCAGCACCACGGAGGCCAGCAGGAACCACCGGGAACCGCGCGGGGCGAGTTCCTCGGTGCCGGGGCGCGCGGGGTCCAGGACGGTGGTGGCCATTTGTCCCAGGCTAGGGCGGCCCACCCGCCCCGGTCTGCGGCCTCTTGGGGGGACAGCCCGCCCCAGCGCCTACGATGAGGGCGTGACTGCCGAGATCATCGCCACCCTCATCACCGCCGCCCTGCTCGTCGTCGGGTGCCTCGGCATCATCGTGCCGGTGCTGCCGGGCTCGATCCTGATCGTGGTCGGCCTCCTCGTCTGGGCCCTCACGGTCCAGGCGGTCGAGGGCTGGACCGTGCTGGGGATCGGCTCCGCGCTGGCGATCGCCGGGATGGCCGCGAGCGCCGTGCTCACCGGGACCCGGCTCAAGCGCCGGCAGATCCCCAACCGTTCCCTCCTCTACGCCGCGGCCGGCGCCGTGGTGGGGCTGTTCGTGATCCCGGTGGTCGGGATCTTCGTGGGGTTCTTCGTGGGCCTGCTGCTGAGCGAGACCGCCCGCCAGCGGGACCTCCGGGCGGCGCTGGACTCCAGCTGGGCGGGCCTCAAGGCGGCCGGCCTGGGGATCGTCGTGGAGTTCGCGTGCGCGCTCGCCGCCTCCACGGTCTTCGTGCTGGGCGCGCTGGTCCTCTTCACGACCGCCTGAGCCCGGGACGCCGAGGGCCCGGACACCAGCGGTGTCCGGGCCCTCGGCGTCCCACGGCGCGTCAGCGCCAGGGCAGGGGGACCACCTCGACGTCCTGCCCGGCGGCCACGCCGCCCGGCGGGACCACGGCGATGACGTCCGCGTGGGCGAGCCCGCGGAGCATGTTCGCGCCGACCCGGTCCCGGGGGGTGACGGTCCCGTCCCGGAGGTAGGCGGGCACCAGGGCGGTGACCTTCTGGCCCGGCAGGTCCTCGGCGGCGGGCAGGGTGCGCGTGGCCGGGGGCCGGTCGCTGTGCAGCTTGGCGAGCAGGGGCTGGGCCACCGTGAAGATGCTGGTCATCGCGGCCAGCGGATTGCCGGGCAGGCCCACCACGAAGGGGCCGTCCTCGGGCAGCCGCGCCAGGAACGTGGGGTGGCCCGGGCGCTGGGCGAGGCCGTCGAGGAGGAAGACCGCCCCGAGCTCCTGGAGCGCCGACCGGACGTGGTCGGCGTCGGAGTGCCCGGTCCCGCCGGTGGTGATGACCACCTCGGTGCGGGCGTCGAGCACCGACGCCATGCCGGAGGGCGCCTCGGTCAGGGCGGAGAGCATCGCCTTCGCGGTGTCCTCGACGCGCCGGAGCTGGTCCACGGACCCGCCCAGCATCTCCACGAACGTGGGCAGCTGGGGGCCGAAGGCGTCCCGGACCTGGCCGGGCTCGGGGATCCCGTCCTCGACCACCTCGCTGCCGGTGAGCAGGATCGTCACGCGCGGACGGCGGCGGACCGGGAGCATGTCGTGGCCGCTGACGGCGGCGAAGGCGATGTGCGCCGGGTTGAGCAGGCAGTCGGCGTGCAGGATGACGTCCCCGGCCGCGACCTCCTCGCCGGTGCGGCGGATGTTCTGCCCGTAGGGGATGTCCTCGGCCGAGGGGGCGTGGGCCGCGATCGTGAGCACGGTGCCCTCCTCGGACAGGTGCGCGTACTCGTCGCGCAGCACGGCCCGGGCCCCGGCGGGGACGAGTCCGCCGGTGACGATACGGGTGGCCTCGCCGGGCTCGAGGTTGAGCACCGGGCGGTAGAGCTCCCGCGGCGGGATGGTCAGCATCTTGCGCGGGTCGGTCTCCACGGGCTCGGGGAAGACCACGGTCCACGGCTGGGGGCCGGCCACGGCGTAGCCGTCCATGGCGGAGGAGGCGTAGTGCGGGACCGGGATCGGGGCGGTGACGTCCTCGGCGAGGACCTCGCCCAGCGCCTCCTGCAGGGGCAGCCAGTGGCTGGGCAGCGCGGTGGCGATGTCGTACGAGAACTGCCGGGCCCGGTGCCAGTCGGCGTCGTGGACGGTCTCGACCTCCTCGGGGGCGCTCTCGGGCGTGCCGCTGTCGTCCTCGATGACGGGCAGCGCGTGCGTGTAGGGGCTGTTGGTGTCGTGGGGCAGGGGCAGTCCGGACATCAGTTCTCCTCGGGGGTTCGGCGGGCGGCGGGGACGAGACCGTCGACGGTCTGCAGCGCGCGGTCCAGGACGCGGTGCTCGTCCTCGCCCGCGGCCGCGGCGCGGCCCACGTGGTAGCCGAGCAGGTAGGCGGTGGGCGGGACAGCGGGGCGCACGGTGCCGTGGGCGATCCTGCCGGTGAGGCCCAGCACGGCGTCCAGGGGGAGGTCGGCGTCGGCCACGTCCAGGGCCGCGCGCACGGCCTCGACCCACCGCTCCAGGATCTCGTGCTCGGACGGGCTCAGGTCCTTGGGCATGCGCCGCTCCTCCCGGGCGGTGGGGCCGCCCGCTCGTGGTCAGGTCAGGTGGTGCCTGTGCACATCGTCCCACGTATCGACGTCCGCGGTGGCGTCCTCGGGCACGGTGACGTCCCGGAGCGGGAGCTCGCGCACGAACGAGAACACGGACCGGTCCGCGGCGTCCTGCCCCGCGAAGGCCCGGCGCAGCACGTCGCTGCGGTAGAGGGCGGCGAGGGGCTGGCGGTGGCCGTCGGGCGGGACCGACACGTAGCCGGCGGCGCCGTCACCGGTCCGGGCCGCCTCCAGCAGGAGGGGCACGGCCCGCGACACCCCGGGCATGTCGCACGCCAGGGTCAGGGTCCACTGCGCGGCGGGCAGGGCGTCGAGGGCGCGCAGCCCGGCGGCGATGCCCGCGGCCGGGCCGGAGAACGGCGGGTCCTCCCGGGTGCGCAGCACGTGCCCGGGGACGGCCGGGTCCGCCGGGCCGACGACGACGACGCCCGCCGCCTCCCGGACCGCGTCCAGCGTGAGCTCCAGCAGGGTGCGCCCGGCCCGCCGCAGACCGGCCTTGGGCCGGCCGCCCAGGCGGGCGGAGCGGCCGCCCGCCAGGACCACGGCGTGGAAGACCGGGGCCGGTCCCGGGGCGCTCACGCGCTCACCCGCCGGAGAAGGGCGGCAGGACGTCGAGCACCGCCCCGGACGGGACCGGGGTGCCGGGGTCGGGGCAGGCCACGCCGTCGAGCAGGAAGCTGGACCGGGCCAGCACCTGCGCCAGCGGCGGCTGCCCCGGCGGCGGCTCGGGGTGGGCCCGGGCCAGCAGGACCTCCACGTCCCGGCGCGTGCAGGGCCGGTCGTCGGGGACCTCCAGGGTCTCGGCGTCGGTGCCGGCCGCGGCGCGGGCGGCGGCGAAGTAGCGGATCAGCATCCCGGCTCAGCCCCCGATCGCGCTCATCGAGCGCTCCGGCTGGACGTAGTCGGAGGAGTCCAGGCCTACGTGGTCCATGCCGTGGGCGGCCGGTTTCGCCCACATCGCGGCCCGCCAGCGGTCGGCGAGCTGGGCGTCGGTCGCACCGGTGCGCAGCAGCGGCAGCAGCTCGACCTCCTCGTGGGAGAACAGGCAGGACCGGATCCTGCCCTCGGCGGTGATCCGGGTCCGCTTGCAGTCGGCGCAGAATGGCTCCGTCACGGACGCGATGACGCCCACCGTGCCCAGCGGCGGGTCCTGGGCGCCCGGGCGCAGGGCGGAGGCCGCGGCGGGGGGCGCCGCGGACGTCGCGTCCGAGGTCGCGCCGGAGTCCACGGGGGCGGCGCTGGCCGTGCGGGGGTGCACGTCCCAGAGTTCGGCCGGGGCGCCGTCGCGCGCCCCCGGGTGCGGGGCCAGCCGGAACCGGCCGGCGAGCCGGTCGCGGATCTCGGCGGCGGTGACCATGTCCGCCCGGGTCCAGCCGTGGTCGGCGTCCAGGGGCATCTGCTCGATGAACCGCAGGGCGAAGCCGCGCGCCAGCGCCCACGCGAGCAGCTCCGGGGCCTCGTGGTTGTTGACCCCGCGCATCAGCACCGCGTTGATCTTGACCGGGGTCAGCCCGGCGGCGGCCGCTGCCTCCGCCCCGGCCAACACATCGGCGAGGCGGTCCCGCCGGGCCAGGGCGCGGAAGGTCGCCGCGTCCAGGCTGTCCAGGGAGATGTTGATCCGGCTCAGCCCGGCCTCGGCCAGGCCCTGGGCGCGGGCGGCCAGACCGATGCCGTTGGTGGTGAGCGAGACCGGCAGTTCGGGGTGGGCGGCCCGCACCCCGGCCACGATCTCCTCGAGGTCGCGGCGGACCAGGGGCTCCCCGCCGGTCAGGCGCAGCTCGGTGACCCCCAGTTCTCGTACTCCGACGTCGACGATCCGGGTGATCTCGGCGGGGGTCATGAGCTGGGCGGCGGGCAGCCAGGGCAGGCCGTCGGCGGGCATGCAGTAGGTGCAGCGCAGATTGCACTTGTCGATCACCGACAGGCGCAGGTCGGTGGCGCGGCGGCCGTGGCGGTCCACCAGCCCCGCCCCGGCCGGGGCACCACTGGGACCCGGACCCGCATCGCGGAGCCGCGGCAGTCCCAGGGAAACGCTCATGTCACCGCCTCGGTGGTCGTCTCCGGCCCGCACGGTGCTCGGCGTGCCGGGATGGTCCGCCCAGTGTAATCAGTCCCCAGCATGCCGAGAATGCTCCGGGCGCCGTACGGCGTCACGCCGGCTCCGGCGGGGCCTGCTCGTCCAGCCGCGCGAGAGCATCCGTCCACCGGGCCTCCTGCTCGGCGGGAGACTGCTCCCACCACGGCGTGCCGCGCTCACCGAGGCCCAGCTTGGCGAGTCCCACCCGGTCCCGCACGGCCCGCAGCTCCTCCTCCGTGCCGTCCCGCCGCACCGTACGGACGGCCGCGCGGGCCCGGCCCAGGTGGGACGTCAGCCGGGCCGCGACGTCCTCGGGCAGCCCGGGGTCCTGGCGGCGCCACCGCCGGCCGTCCACCACGATCCACCTGCCGTCCGGCGTGTGCTCCACATCCCGTCGCGTCATGGCCCCGATCCTGCCAGGACGGGCGCTCCCCGGCACCTACGCTGGAGGAATGAGCAGGCACGCGCAGCATTCGGTCCGCAGCGTCGACGAGCACCGCCGCGCGGTCACGGAGGCCCTGCGTGGCGTCCGCGCCCGGACGGAGACCGTGCCGCTGGCGGCCGCGGCGGGCCGGGTCCTGGCCGAGGACCTCGTGGCGCCCCTGAGTCTGCAGCCCTTCGACAACTCCCAGATGGACGGTTTCGCGATCCGCGCCGCCGACAGCCGGGCGGCGCCCGGGGAGGACGGGCGCACCCCGTTCGTCGTCGTCGCCCCCGTGCCCGCCGGCCACGTCCCCGGCCCGCTCGGCCCCGGGGAGGCGGCCCCCGTCATGACCGGCGCGCCCCTGCCGTCCGGCGCGGACGCCGTGGTGCCCGTCGAGGATTCGCTGCCGGGGGGCTTCCCGGCCCCGGGGACGCGCCTGCGGCTCCCGGCGGGCCAGCCGGCCGGGAGGTTCGTCCGCCGTGCCGGCGAGGACGTCGTCGCCGGGGACACGGCGCTGGTCGCGGGGCAGCGGCTCACCCCCGCCCGGATCGGGCTCGCGGCCGCGCTGGGGTGCGCGGAGCTGACCGTGCGCGCCCGCCCCCGGGCCGTGCTCTACACGACGGGCGACGAGGTCGTGGCGCCCGGCGCCGCGCGCGGCCCGGCCCAGATCTTCGACGCGAACGCGGCGATCCTGCGCGCCCAGCTCGCGGAGGCGGGCGTGGAGGTGGTCGGCGCCCACCTGCTCTCCGACGACGCCGGCGCCTTCGCGGCACGCCTGGCGGAGGACACCGCGCGGAGGCCCGACTTCTTCGTCTCCTCCGGCGGGGTCAGCGAGGGCGCCTACGAGGTCGTCCGGCAGGTGCTCGCGCCCCACGGCGAGTTCGTGCACGTCGCGATGCAGCCCGGGGGGCCGCAGGGTCTCGCGGCGCCGGGCGGCGTGCCCTTCGTCTGCCTCCCCGGCAACCCCGTCAGCACCCTCGTGTCCTTCGAGATGTTCCTCCGCCCCGCCCTGACCGAAACGATGGGGGCCCCGGCGCCGCGGGCCCGCCGCACGGGGCCCCTGGCGGAGGCCCTCCGGCCGCTGCCCGGGCGGACCCAGGTGCGCCGCGCCGTCTGGGACGGCGCCACGGTGCGGATGGCGGGCGGGCCCGGCTCCCACCTGCTGGCCGCCGCGGCCCGGGCCAACGCCCTCGCGCTCGTGCCGGCGGGCGGGGCCGAGCTGCCGGCGGGGACCCCGGTGGAGCTGCTGCTGCTCGACTGACCCGGTGCGCGCCCGGCCCGCGGGACCGGAGAGCCGCACCACCACCGGGGCGGCTCCGGCCGGTCTCGGGGCGTCGCGGCGGTGTCCCCGCCGCTCGCTAGACTGGTCCGCGCCCCCGCCCGGACGATCGCACAGAACAGGTCCCCATGACGTCCCTGCTCGCCCCGCTGCTCCTCGCCGCCACCGCCGTGATCCAGGCGCTCGGCCGCTACGAGTACCACCAGAACGGCATCACCGTGGTGGGCCAGATGCTCTTCCCGATCTTCTTCGCCGTCCTGGCGCTCTTCCTCGCCCGCCGCGGCGAGCGCGGCGCCTTCGGCACCGCCCATCTCGGGCTGCTCGTGCTCGGGGGCGTCCTGTTCGTGCTCACCCTGGTCGGCTGGAACGGCACCGTCCCCCAGCTCTACCCCTCCGTGGGGATCTACTACGCGGCGTTCGCGCTGCTGGCGGTCCAGGCCGCGCTGCGCATCGCGGGGACCCCCCGGCGCCGGCGCGAGGACGCGCCGTCCGAGGGACCCTCCCCGCGGGGCTGAGCCGCTACGGGGTGTTCGCGGATCCGCCGACGCGCTCGAGCACCAGTCCCGCCAGCTCCTCGGCCCGGGTCTCCGGCAGCCAGTGGCCGGCGTCCAGCTCCACGAACCGGTAGGGCCCCCGCACGTGCTCGGCCGTGAGCTCCGCGGCCCGCCGTCCCAGGGCGGGGTCCCGGGCGCCCCACGCGTACGTGGTCGGCACGTCCACCGGTCCGGTGCGCAGCCGGGACAGCGGCAGGGCGCGGTACCAGTTCAGGGCGCCGGTGAGCGCGCCGGGCTCCCGCATCCGGGCCGCGTAGCGGGCGGCCTCCGCCGCGGGCAGGCCGGAGCGGCGCAGGAGCTGCTCGAGGCGCGGGCCGAGCAGCGCCTCCGGGAGCCGGGGCACCTGGAAGGCCCCGACGTAGGCCGAGCGCAGCGCCTGCGGCGAGCGGGTCAGGGAGCGCGCGAGCGCCCGGGGGTGGGGGACCGAGGCCACCGTCAGGGACGCCATCCGCTCCGGCCGGTTGGCCGCCAGGGCCCACGCCACGATCCCGCCCCAGTCGTGGCCGACGACGTGCGCGCGCTCCAGCCCGGCGGCGTCCAGCAGCGCCACGGCGTCCTGCACGAGCAGCTCGAGCCGGTAGGCGCGGCGGCCCCGGGGCCTGGCGCCGGGGGCGTAGCCGCGCTGATCGGGCACCAGCGTGCGCAGGCCGGCGCGCCGCAGCACGGGCGCGACCCCGGACCAGCTCGTGCCGTCCTGCGGGAAGCCGTGCAGCAGCAGCACGGGCTCTCCGTCCGGAGGCCCGTCGTCGCGCACGTCGAGGCGCACGTCGGGGTGCACGCCGGATCGGAGGTCGCCGGGAGGGCGGAGGGTCGGTCGGTCCATCCGGCCAGGCTAGCCCCGGCGCGGTCCGGGCGTCGGGCCGCGCGTGGAACGCAGCGTCCGGGCGCTCACTCGTCGGGGGAGCGCCGCACCCCCGACAGCGGGGTGCGCCACACCTCCGGGTCCGCGACCGGGAACCGGCGGCCGGTCACGAGGGACGGCACGACCCGGACGAAGATGCCCTTGCGCCCCGCCTGCCACGGGAACAGCGGCAGGTCGAGGGTGTCCGTGAGCTCCTGGACCTGCTGGATGCGCTCGGCGCGGCCCTTGACCACCACGCTCCACGCCTTCCCGGCGGGCTCGTCGTACCCGTCGATCTCCACCGCCACGGGGACGTCGGTGAGGGCCCCGGCGACCTTCGTCCCCTCGGCCGAGCGGAAGACGAGGGTCCCGTGGTCCACCACGAAGTTGATCGGGAAGATGTCCGGGTGGTCCTCCACCCACACGGCGAGGCGGCCGACGCCCGCGTCCCGGAGCAGGTCCCAGCAGCTGTTGACCGCCAGCTCCTCCACATGGTTGCCGTGCGTGTCCGTCATCGTGTCCTCCGTCGTCGTCGTCCGGCCCTCGGGCCGTGTCCTGGTCCTGCTCCCGGTCATTCTCCCGGGGCCTGCACGGCCGGTCACTCGAAGTCGGCGAGCCAGAGGTCCGGGCCGAACACCTCGTACTGGATGTCCCGGGGCGGGACACCGCGGGCGACGAGCGCGCTGCGCACGGCCTGCATGAAGGGGAGCGGCCCGCACAGGTAGTACTGCGCGTCGTGCGGCAGCTCCACGGCGCGCAGGTCCATGAACCCCTCGTGCTCGTTCTCGGCGCGCTCGCCGGCCGCCCACGGCTGCTCGAACCAGGCCTTCAGGGAGCCGTCCTCCAGGGCGGCGAGGTCCTCCTCGATCTGCCCGCGCAGCGCGAACGTCTCCGGGGAGGCGTCCGCGTGCAGGAACTGCACCGTGCGCTGGGAGCCGTCCTTCACCAGGTGCGAGAGCATGCCCGCCATCGGCGTGACGCCGATGCCCGCGCTGGCCAGCACCAGCGGCCGGTCCGAGTACTCCAGGACCACGTCGCCGGAGGGCACCGAGAGCACCACCTCGTCCCCCACCTGCACCGTCTCGTGCAGGAGGGTGGACATCTCGCCGGCCGGCGTGCCGTTGCCGCGCACCCGCTTTACCGCGAAGCGCCGGTGCTGTCCGTCGTCGGCGCGGGTCAGGCTGTACTGCCGTGGCTGCAACACGCCGTCGGGCATCTCCATCCTGAGGGTCACGTACTGGCCGGGCAGCGACCGCTTCACCTCCCGCTCGTCGACGCGCTCCACCACGAAGGTCGTGACGTCCTCGGTCTCCGGGATCTTCTCGACCACCCGCCAGGTCCGCCAGACGGTCTCGGGGGAGAGCCGGACCGCCTCGTAGAGGCCGCGCTCCTGGTTGATGAGCACGTTGGCCATCAGCCAGTAGACCTCGTCCCAGGCCGCGGCGACCTCCGGGGTCACGGCGTCGCCCAGGACGTCCACGATGGCCCACATGAGGTTGTCGTGCACGATCTGGTACTGGTTCGGGTGCAGCCCCAGGGACACGTGCTTGTGCGCGATGCGGGAGAGCAGGTGGTCCGGGAGCTCGGTCGGCTTGTTCACCAGGTAGCCGGCGAAGGCGGCCACGGACCCGGCCAGCGCCTGCTGCTGCCGGCCGTCCGCCTGGTTGCCGCGGTTGAACAGTCCGTCCAGCAGCTCGGGGTGCTCGCCGAACATGTGCGCGTAGAAGCGCCGGGCGATCTCCTGGATGTTCTCCCCGACCACGGGCAGCGTGGCCTTGACGACGGGGTACGAGGTGTCCGACAGCACGGTGGCTCCTTCACGAGAGCCGGCGGCGTCGACGGCGCTCTGGTCGCGTTCCGTCAAGCTAGCACCGCGCCCCGGCGCGGGACCAGACATGACGCGGCGGTGCGCGGCACGGGGGTGGGCCAGAATGGGAGGACGCACCATCCGGGAGAGCCGAAGGGGACCGAACCGACATGACCGAGCAGCAGCAGGGCCTCACGCACGTCCGGGCGGACGGGTCCGCGCACATGGTGGACGTCTCCGACAAGGCCGTGACCACCCGCGAGGCCACCGCGACGGCCACGCTGCGCACCCGCCCCGACGTCGTCGAGCAGGTCTTCGCCGGGGACCTCCCCAAGGGGGACGCCCTGCCGGTGGCCCGGGTGGCCGGCATCATGGCGGCCAAGCGGACCCCGGAGCTCGTCCCGCTGTGCCACCCGCTGCCGATCAGCAAGGTGACCGTGGACTTCGAGCGGCTGGCGGACGGTGTGCGGATCACCGCGACGGTGCGCACGCGCGGGGTGACCGGCGTGGAGATGGAGGCGCTGACCGCGGCCTCGGTGGCCGCCCTGACCCTCTACGACATGATCAAGGCCGTGGACAAGCTGGCCGAGATCGACCGGGTCAGGGTGCTCGCGAAGTCCGGCGGCAAGTCCGGGGACTGGGCGCGGACCGACGGGGACGCCGCATGAGGAGCGCCGCCGTCATCGTCGCCTCCACCCGCGCCGCCGCCGGGGTCTACCAGGACCGGAGCGGGCGGATCGCCGCCGACTGGTTCGGCTCCCACGGCTTCGAGGTCGAAGGTCCGTTCGTGGTGGCCGACGGCGAGGACGTGCGCGCCGAGCTCGAGCGGCTGCTCGTGAGCCGGGCCCCCGCGGACCGCCCCCGGGTGGTCGTCACCAGCGGCGGGACCGGCCTCGGCCCGGACGACCTCACCCCCGAGATGACCCGGCCCTTCCTCGACCGCGAGCTGCCCGGCATCATGGAGGCACTGTGGGCGGAGGGCCGGAGGACCACCCCCCTGGCGGTGCTCAGCCGCGGGCACGCCGGGGTCAGCGGCGCCACCTTCGTGGTCAACCTCCCCGGCTCCACCGGCGGGGTCTGGGACGGGCTGAAGGTCCTCGAGCCGATCCTCGACCACGTCTGCGACCAGCTCGAGGGCCACCGCGACCGCGGGCACGACGGCCCCCGCCACGACCCCCGACCGCACGAGGAGACCGACCGATGAGCACACCCGGACCGATCCAGGCGGAGACCGCCGTGGTCGGCGCCTTCGTCACCGAGGAGCCCCTGGACCACGCCCGGGCCGTCGAGGCCGTGCAGGACGAGCGCACCGGCGCCGTGGTCTCCTTCAGCGGTGTCATCCGCGACCACGACGGCGGCCGCCCCGTCACCAGCCTCGACTACACCTGCCACCCCGGCGCGGACCGGGCCGTCCAGGACGTGGCCCGCCGGGTCGCCGAGGAGTTCCCCGGGGTGCGGATCTGGGCCGCCCACCGGGTCGGCCACCTGCGCGTGGGGGACTCCGCCCTGGAGGCCGCCGTGGCCGCCGCCCACCGCAAGCTCGCCTTCGCCGCCTGCGACGCGCTCGTGGACCGGATCAAGACCGAGGTGCCCATCTGGAAGGAGCAGCGGTTCGCGGACGGCTCCACCGAGTGGGTCGGACTGGACGCCTGAGCGCCGTGGACCTCTCCCCGCTCGTCGAGCCCGCCGCGGAGCTCACCGACGCCGAGCTGCGCCGCTATGCCCGCCACCTGACCGTCCCCGAGATCGGCGAGGAGGGCCAGCGGCGGCTCAAGAACGCCCGGGTGCTGTGCGTGGGCGCGGGCGGCCTCGGCTCCCCGGCCCTGCTCTACCTCGCCGCCGCGGGCGTCGGGACCCTCGGTGTCGTCGACGACGACGACGTGGACGCCTCCAACCTGCAGCGCCAGGTGATCCACGGCGAGGGGACCCTCGGGGCGCCCAAGACCGCCTCGGCCGCCGTGCGGATCGCCGACCTCAACCCGCTGGTGCGCGTCGTGGAGCACCGCGAGCGGCTCACCGCGGACAGCGCGGAGGAGGTCCTCGCCGGGTACGACCTCGTCCTGGACGGCACGGACAACTTCGAGACCCGCTACCTCGTCTCCGACGCGTGCGAGCTGGCCGGTGTCCCGCACGTGTGGGGCTCGATCCTGCGCTTCGACGGCCAGTACTCGGTGTTCTGGGGCGCGCACGGTCCCACCTACCGCGACCTCTACCCCGTGCCCCCGGCGCCGGGCACGGTGCCCAGCTGCGCCGAGGCCGGGGTGCTCGGCGTGCTGCCGGGGCTGCTGGGCACCGCCATGGCGGTCGAGGCCGTCAAGCTGGTCACCGGGATCGGCACCACGATGCTCGGCCGGGTCGCCACCTACGACGCCCTCTCGGCGCGCTGGTGGGAGATCCCGCTGGTGCCCACGCCGGGCCGCGCGCCCGTGACCACCCTGGCGGCGGCCGGTGACAGCGCCCCCGCCTGCCCGGCGCCCGGTCCGCAGCCGGGAGGCGTCCCGACCGTGACGGCCCCCGAGCTCGCGGAGCTGCTGGCGGCCCGGGAGCGCGGCGCCGCGGACTTCGAGCTCGTCGACGTCCGGGAGCCCTACGAGGCCCGGCTCGCGGCGATCCCCGGCGCACGGCTGCTCCCGCTGGACCAGTTCGAGTCCGGGGAGGCCCTCGCCCGGATCGCCCCGGGCCGCCGGGTGCTGCTGCACTGCAAGGCCGGGGCGCGCTCCGAGCGGGCCCTGCACCTCCTGCGCGCCGCGGGCCGCACCGACGTCGCGCACCTCGAGGGCGGGGTGCTGGCGTGGATCGAGCAGGTGGACCCGTCCCAGCAGGCCTACTGACCCGGTCCGCCCGGGCGGCCGCCTCCGTCCACGGCGTCGAGCACCCCGGCCGGCTGCGGCACCGGCAGCGGAGCCGCAGGGCGTCGGCGCGGGGCCGGGCCGGGCCCACGGGCCGGGGCCCGGCTACGCGGGGAGCGGACAGCCCTGGCCAGGGACCGGTCCCGTCTGCCTACGGTGGGGCCGTACCGTTGCCGACGAGAGGAACCACCCGTGTCCGAGAACAGCCTGTCCGCCAGCCGCGTCATCGACGCCCCCGCCGACGCCATCTTCGACGTCCTGAGCCTGCCCTCGCGCCACCGGCAGATCGACGGCTCCGGCACGGTCGTCTCCGGCGACGACCAGCGCATCCAGAAGGTCGGCCAGGTGTTCGTGATGAACATGAACGGCGAGCACATGGGCGGCGACTACGTCATGGAGAACACCGTCTCCGGCTACGACGAGAACAAGCTCCTCGCCTGGAAGCCCAAGCCGCAGGGCGCCGAGCTGGAGGGCTGGGAGTGGATCTGGGAGCTCGAGCCCCAGGGCCCCGGCGCCACGCTGGTCACCGAGACCTACTCGTGGGAGCACGCGACCCCGGACGCCAGGAAGGCCGTGTCCTTCCCGCTCTTCGAGGAGGGCGCCCTGGAGCACTCCCTCGAGCGGCTCGCGGCGGCCGTCTCCGAGAAGTGAGCGCCTGAGCCGCCGAGGCGGACAGGAGCCCGGTCACGCGTGGTGACCGGGCTCCTCCGTGCCCGCGGTCACCGCCGGCGGGCGGCGCGGACGGAGGCGGCCGCGGGATCGACCCACAGGATCTCCCACTGGTGGCCGTCGGGGTCCCGGAAGCAGCGCGAGCGCAGGAAGCCGTAGTCCTGGGCGTCGCCCTCGGTCCCGCCGGCGCGGACGGCGCGGTCGACGATGACGTCGATCTCGTCGGGGGAGTCGACGCTGAGCGCGTTGACGACGGACGCGTCGGCCGAGGTGCCGGGGGTCCCGGGCCCCACCAGGCGCAGGTGGCGGTCCTCGCTCAGGACCATGACGTGCTCGTCCTCGCGGATCTCGACGGTCCCGGTGCCGGTGCCCTCGAACGCGGGATGCAGGCGCCAGCCGAGACAGGAGTAGAACCGTTTCGATCTCTCCAGGTCCGAGACGGGAAGGGTGATGAAGTCTGTCGGTGCCATGGTGCTCCCCTTCGTGGTGCGGTGGGACCCGCCCTCAGCATGGCCCCGGACCGGCGGGGCCGCAACGGTGTGACGGGATCCTCGCCCGCATGTCAGGACGGCATCGGAACGGCATCGGAACGGCATCGGTGCGGGGCCGGAATGGGTGCGGGCGCCCCGGGGTTGGAACGGGCATGCGAGTCATCGGAGTCGAGACGTTCGGAGGGCCCGAGGTCCTCGCCGTCCACGAGGTGCCGGACCCCCACCCCGGCCCCGGAGAGGTGCGGATCCGGGTCAGGGCGGCCGCCGTCAGCCCCACGGACACCCTGCTGCGCGCCGGGGGTCAGCCCGTGGAGCACCAGCGGCCGCCGTACGTGCCGGGGATGGACGCGGCCGGGGTCGTCGACGAGGTCGGGGAGGGCAGCGCCTGGCGCGTGGGGGAGGCGGTCATGGCCATCGCCCTGCCGCGCGGGGAGCACGGGGGCGCCTACGCGCAGCTCCTCGTCGCCCCCGACGACTCGATCGCCCGCCTCCCGGCGGACACGGACTTCGCCACGGCCGCCACGCTGCCCATGAACGGGCTCACGGCCCTGCAGGTCCTCGAGGTGCTGGACCTGCAGCCCGAGCAGACCCTGGCCGTCACCGGGGCCGCCGGGACCCTCGGCAACTACGTGGTGGAGCTCGCCAAGCACGAGGGCCTCACCGTCATCGCGGACGCCGCGGAGCACGATCTGGAGCTCGTCGACAGCCTCGGCCCCGACCACGTGGTGGCGCGCGGGGACGACGTCGCCGAGCGGATCCGGGAGTTCTTCCCCGACGGGGTCGACGCCCTCGTGGACGCCGCCGTGCTGAACGAGAAGGCGGCCCCTGCCGTCCGGGACGGCGGAGGGTTCGCGACCGTGCGGCACTGGACGGGGGACCCGGGCCGGGGGATCACCGTGCACCGGATCAGCGTGCCCCAGGAGTACCACTCGGGCGAGAAGCTGGACCGGCTGCGCCGGTACGTGGAGGAGGGGGTGCTCTCCCTGCGCGTGGCCGCCGTCCTGCCCGCCGCGGACGCCGCCGAGGCACACCGCCGGCTCGAGGCCGGAGGCGTGCGGGGACGGCTCGTCCTCGAGTTCTGACCCGCCCCGGTCCCAGGAGCGGTCCTAGAAGTGCGAGCGGTACTGGTGGTCGATGCCGGCCTGGTCCACCTTCCGGTGGAAGCGCATCCCGGCCAGGCCGCCGAGGACCGCCGCGAGCAGCGGGATCAGGACGGCGACCACCAGGGCGATGATGCCGCCCGTGGTCAGGGCGCCCTCGCCGATGGGGATGCGGGGGAAGCTGTTGAGCTCGCGCAGCACGTTGAACTGCTCGCCGGCCACCGCGCCCAGGACCGCCAGGACGATCGCGATGAGGACCGCCCACACCCACACGGCGACCCCCTGCTTGGCGCCGTCGAACCGGGCCATCCGCCCGGCCACGTAGCCTCCGGCGAAGTAGGCGACGAAGAGGACCAGGGCCAGGGCGATGCCGCTGACGAGGCCAACGGTGCCGGCGTCCTGCGCCACCTGCTCCGCGATCTCGCCAGGGTCCGTGCTGGTCGCCACCCCCACGCCCGCGCCGATCGCGCCGAGCAGGGCGGTGAGCAGCACGGCGATGCCCGTGGCGGTCATCCAGCCGAAGAACGCGGAGCCGAACTTCACGCCCCCGAACTCCCGCTTCTCCGCGGCGACCACCTCCTGCCGCCGCCCCCGCGGGGTGGAGGCGCCAGGCCGGTCCTTCCCGGGCTCCCGGGGCTCCTCCGGGACGGTCGATCCTGACGGGTCCTCGTGTGCCATGACGCTCTCCTCGTCTCCGACCATCAGCTTGCTTAAGATCTTCCTCTCCTCGAACGCGGTCCGCAACGGCTCCGGCCGAGGGGTGTGCGCCACGTCACCGCCGGGAATAGGCTGGTGCCCCCGGGCCGTCCCGCACGGCGGTCCGCGCTCTGCACGGAGGGAAGGCCACGACCATGGAGCACACTCCCGACTTCGAGCCCCGCACGGCCGTGGTGACCGGCTCCGACTCCGGCATCGGGCGTGCGACCGCCGTGGCGCTCGCGGCGGCCGGCATGGACGTGGGGATCACCTGGCACCGGGACGAGGAGGGTGCCGAGCGGACGGCTGAGGAGGTCCGGTCCTACGACCGCCGGGCCGTGGTGGCGCGGCTGGACACCACGGAGCTGGAGCGCTGCGGCGCCGTCGTCGACGGCCTCGTGGAGGGCCTGGGCGGCCTGGACGTGTTCGTGCACAACTCGGGCACGGGGGCGAACGTCCCGTTCCTGGAGACGTCCCTGGGCACGTGGCGCAAGGTGCTCGCCACCGATCTCGACGGCGCGTTCGTGTGCCTCCAGGCGGCGGCGCGGCACCTGGTGGCCGCCGGGCGGGGCGGGCGGCTGATCGCCGTCACGAGCGTCCACGAGCACGTGCCCCGGGTCGGCTCGAGCGCCTACGACGCCGCCAAGCACGGCCTCGGCGGACTCGTGAAGACCATCGCGCTCGAGCTGGGGGAGCACGGGATCACCGCGAACTCGGTGGCCCCGGGGGAGATCGCCACCCCCATGACGGGGCAGGAGGACGAGAACCCGCGGGCCGCCCACCGTCCCGGCGTGCCGCTGGGCCGGCCCGGGGACGCCCGCGAGGTCGCCGCGGTCATCGCGTTCCTCGCGTCCCCGGCCTCCGCCTACGTCACCGGGGCGTCCTGGGTCGTCGACGGCGGCATGGTGCAGATGGGACCGCAGGCGGGCTCGCACCTGACGAGCGACGAGTGGCGGAAGGGGTAGCCGCTCCCGCGCCGCACGCGGCCACGGTCCCTCCGCGGGAACGCAGCGGTGCCCGCCGGAGGAGTGCTCAGGTGTCGAAGTGGGTGGTGGCCGGGCCCTGTCCGACGGTGGCGACCAGCTCCGCGGCCAGGTCGCGCAGCTTGACGTTGCGGTGGCTGGAGGCGGACCGGAGGATGTCGAAGGCCTGCTCCTGGGTGCAGCGGTTCTGGCCCATGACGATGCCCACGGCGAGGTCGATGGTGGTGCGCGAGGCCATGGCCGCCTTCAGGTCCGCCTCGGCGTCCCGGTGCTTCTCCATCCGCACGGCCAGGCGCAGCGCGCTGGAGGCGGAGGCCACCTCGCGCTGGATGACCTCGATCGTCGCCGGGTCGAACTTGTGCGGACGGTCGGCGTAGACGTCCAGGGCCGCGGCGGCCTCGCCGGCGAGGTCCAGGGGCACCCCCAGGGCGGAGAGGACGCCGTGGGCGGCGGCGGCCCGGCCGTACTCGGGCCACCGGGGGTCGGATCGGGTGTCCGGGACGTGGACCAGCCGGTTCTCGCGGGACGCCGTGAGGCACGGCCCGTCACCGTAGTGGTACTGGATCTCGTCCAGGGCCTCGGCGGCGGGGCTGGAGGAGGCCACGGTGGAGGACCGCTTCGGCCGGAGCAGGGTGACGGCGCACCACACCTCGTCCCCGTCGGTGGACAGGGCCTGGGCGATGCGGCCCGAGAGGGCGTCGAGGAAGGACGCGATGTCCTCGCTCTCCAGCAGCAGCTCGTGCAACTGGTCCGTCGGTGTGCCGCCCGTGTCGTGCTCCGTCATGGTCCTCCTCCGGTGCTCGCGGCAGGCACGCGGTCCCGGTGCCCGGGGTCCGTGCCGTCGCGGTGTCTCCGACGTGTCAGGGTCCATCATGCCGTGTTCCCGTCCCGGTCGGTCCCGGCCCCGGGCCGACCGGGACGGGGGAGGGGGCCGGGCGGGCTTAGAGTGGGGGCCGCAACCTCCGCCCGCGTCCGCTCCGGCACGCACCGACCCGAGAACTGAGGCCCTGGTGAGCGTTCCGTCCGCCGCCGTCGCGTCCCGCACCGGACGCTCGACGGCGCTGACCGGTCTGGTGTGGCTGCTGCTGGCGGGCGTGCTGGTGCGGTCCGTGTGGCTGGTCCTCGACAGCAGCATCGACCTGGACGTCTACCGGCTCGGCGGGATGGCCGTGGTGGACCGGCACGGCTTCGACGACGAGCTCTACGGCCCCGGGCTCAGCCCGGACGGCGACGGCGGGCTGCCGTTCACCTACCCGCCGTTCGCGGCGCTGCTGTTCGTGCCGCTCGCCTTCCTCCCCGAGCGGCTCACCGAGCTCGCCCTGGGTCTCGCCTCGATGGGCGTCGCCGCGGTCCTCTCGGCCGTGCTCCTGCGCCGGGCGGCCGCCCGCGACCGGCCGCTGCCCCTGCAGGCCCTGCTGGGCCCCGCCACCGCCGTGGCCGCCGGCACCGCCGTGCTGCTGTGGTCGGGGCCGTGGATGCGCAACGTGGGTCTCGGGCAGATCAACGCGCTGCTCATGGCCCTGGTGCTCTACGACCTGCTGCGCACCCGCGACGACACCCTGCTGGGCCGGATCCCGCGCGGGTTCTGGATCGGGCTGGCCGCCGGCATCAAGCTGACCCCCCTGGCGTTCGGGCTGGTGTTCCTGGTGCGCGGGCAGCTGCGGCCGATCCTCACGATGGGCCTCACCTTCGCCGCGACCGTGCTGATCGGGTTCCTGGCGCTGCCGCGGGACGCGGTCGTGTTCTGGACCGAGGCCGTGCTCAGCGACGAGCGCGTCGGCGACACCGCGTACGTCGACAACACCTCGCTGCAGGGGGTGCTCCTCCACCTCGGCGTCCCCGGGGAGCCGGAGCCCCTGCTGCGCGGGGTCCTGCTCCTCGGCGCGGTGGTGGGCGTCGCCCTGCTGATCCGGGTCCTCGCCGCCCGGGGGATGATCCTCTCCGTGGTGGCGGTCAACGCCCTCCTCATGCTCTACCTGTCCCCGGTCACCTGGTCCCACCACCACGTGTGGTGGGGGCTCGTGTACACGGCGCTGTGGGTCGAGGCGTGGCCGGCGTTCCTCCGGGACGGTCCGCGCCGGCTCGCCCTGGTGCTGGGCGGGGTCGCCCTGGTGGGCCTGTACGTCGGGCCGATCCGCTGGGACGCGTGGCTGGGACCCTTGGGCGTCTCCGGCCCGGCGATCGACGCCGTGGCCGCGCTGCCCTATCTCGCCCTGTTCCTGCTCCTGGGCCTGTGGGTGGTCACCGGGCTGCGGGCCGGGGCCCGAGAGAACCGCGGGGCCGGTCGTGGCTGAGCCCGGCGGCTGGACCGGCTACGACCGCGGCAGCCGGGGCTACCGCCGGGTGCTGCTGGCGCTGCTGTGCGCCGGCGTGGCGACGTTCGCCCAGCTCTACTCCGTGCAGGGCGTGCTGCCCCTCCTGGCCGCGGACCTCGGGATCGACGCCGCGCGGGCCTCCCTGGGCGTCTCCGCCGCGACCTTCGGCCTCGCCGTGGGCGTCCTGCCGTGGTCCGTGGTCTCCGACCGGTGGGGCCGGCTGCGGACCATGGTCATGGCCGTCGTCTCCGCCACGGTCCTGGGGCTCGTCATGCCCCTGGCGCCGAGCTTCGAGGCGGTGGTGGCGCTGCGCTTCGCGGAGGGCATCGCCCTGGGCGGGATCCCCGCCGTGGCCATGGCCTACCTCGCGGAGGAGCTCGACCGCCGGCACGCCGCCGTGGCCGCCGGCACCTACGTGGCGGGCACCAGCCTGGGCGGCCTCGCCGGGCGCATCATCGCCGCACCCGTGGGCGACGCGTTCGGCTGGCGGACCGGCACGATCACCGTGAGCGTGCTCGCTGCGCTCGCCGCCGTGGTCTTCGTCCTGATCGCCCCGCGCCAGCGCGGGTTCGTGCGCCAGACCGTCCGGCTCACCGGGCCGGCCGGGCTGCTCGGGCGGCTGCGGGCGAACCTCGCGGACCGCGGTCTGCTGGTGCTCTACCTGCAGGGCTTCCTGCTCATGGGCGGGTTCGTGGCGATCTACAACTATCTGGGCTTCCACCTCGGCGAGGAGCCGTTCGGGGTGTCCCAGACCGTGGTGAGCCTCCTGTTCCTCGCCTACCTCTCGGGCACCTGGTCCTCCGGGACGGCCGGCCGGATCGCGGCGGCCCACGGGCGCCGGGTGGTCCTCGCGAGCAGCGGGACCGTGATGCTCGCCGGGCTGCTGGCCACGCTGGTGCCGTCGATCCCCGTGATCGTCGTGGGGCTGCTGCTGTTCACCGCCGGCTTCTTCGCCGCGCACGCCGTGGCGTCCGGGTGGGTCCCGGTGCGCTCCCGCACCGGCAAGGCGCAGGCCTCGTCCCTCTACACGCTCTTCTACTACGCGGGCTCGTCCGTGCTGGGCACGGCCGGCGGGGTCTTCTACACGGTCACCGGCTGGGCCGGGGCCGTCGGTTTCGTGGCGGCCCTCGTGGTCCTCGCCGTGCTGCTGGTGCTCCTGGTCCTCCGGGAGCCCGAGCCGGCCTGACCGCTCCGCGCCGGCGGAGCCGGGCTCAGTCCTCGGTGCCGCCCCACTGCAGGGGGAGCACCTCGAAGGAGCTCGCGAGCGGCACCCCGAGCCGCTCGCCCACGGCGGCGGCGTTGCCCCGCAGGAAGGCGTCCGGGTCGAAGTCGGTCCAGCCCAGGCCCTCGAGGTAGGCGCTGTGCGCACGCAGGGACTCCACGCCGGCGTCGAAGGTCTCCGTGACGTCCGCCGCGTGCCGGGCGGCGGGCGAGGCCGCCGCCCACACCGCCAGCACATCGGGCCACGGCTGCAGGCCCGTCTCGACCTGCTCCGGGAAGACCCACCGGTTGCCGGCGTCCCGCACGGCGTCCAGGGTGGCCCGGCCCGTGGCGATGTGGTCGGCCTGGTTCAGGTTGGTGGCGCCGTCCCAGGTGTCGCGGAAGTTGTTGGTGATCACCACGTCCGGGCGGTGCCGGCGGACCACCTCCGCGATCCGGCGCCGCAGCGCCACCCCGTACTCGAGCACCCCGTCCGGCAGGTGCAGGAACTCCACCTGCTCCACGCCCACGACCCGGCAGGACTCCCGCTGCTCCGCCTCCCGCAGCGGACCGCACTGCTGCGGCTCGAGGCCGTCGATGCCGGCCTCCCCGCTGGTGACGAGGCAGTACACCACGTCCTTGCCCTGTCCGGTCCAGCGGGCCACGGCCGCGGCGGCGCCGAACTCCATGTCGTCCGGGTGCGCCACCACCACCAGGGCGCGCTGCCAGTTCTCGTCGACGTGCGTGAGCGGGGTCTCGGTCATGGTCCCCATCATGGCCCCGCCGCCGGGGACCGGCAACGGCGGCTCGCCCGGCGTCGATGCTCCGGCAGGGCGCGCCGGCCCCCGGGCGAGCGCTGCGCCGCTCAGCGGCCGGCGGCGGCGGGCACCAGCGGCAGCGCCTCCGTCGGGGCCTCCGCCGGGGACGCCTGCTCCCCGGCCGGGAGCTGCTCCGCCACGCCGTCGGCGCCGTGGTCCCTCTCCGCGCCCCAGTCCGCGTCCGTGCTCTCGTCCGTGGGCCGGGCGCGGTCCCGGACGGCGCCCACGAGCTGCCACAGCGCGTAGCCGAACAGCGCCGCGGCGACCAGCACGATCCCGCTGCGCTTCTGCTCCGCGTCCAGGAGGGTGGCGGCGTAGCCCGCCCAGGGCACGTGGTACTTCACCAGGCCGCGCAGCTGGGTGGCGGTGACCTGCTCCGCGTCCGGGGCGGCGTTGGCGTCGCCCTGCGTCGTGAAGCTGCGCCGCCCCTCGCCGTCCACCGCGACGCCCACGATCCGGTGGGTCACGAGGGTCGGGTCCTCCGGACGGGGCATGAACGTCACGACGTCCCCGGTGCTCAGCCCCGCGGCGTCGTCCTCGCCCTCGAGCGGGGCGACCACGACCTGGCTGCCGGTCGGGACGGTCGGCTCCATCGAACCGGAGAGCACCGTCAGGGGCACCCAGCCGAGCGCGAGCGGGAGGACGACGACGGCGAGCAGCAGCGCGGCCACCGCGGCCAGGGCGAGCGCGAGCAGCGGGTGGAGGGTCTTGCGGAGCACGGTGGTCATGACGGGAGTCCTTCACAGTTGATGTGGCCGCTCTTGCCGGGGGCCTTGACTGTCCACCCATAGACGCTGTCCACAGAGGAGGTTCCTGTGTCGGCGAACACGGCTCGGACGAGAACCTGGTAGTCCTGGCTGGACGAGTGGTTCGTTCCCAGGAGCTCGGCAGCGGAGATCCGGGCCTCCCGGGCGGTCGAGCTCGTCACGGTCTTCACCAGCGTGGAGGCCTCCGCGGTGCCCACGGGCCGCACGCGGACCTCCCACCGCACGACGGCGGGAACGCCGGGGCCGCCGGTCCAGGACCACCGGAGCTGTGCGGCGCTGTTGTCCGCACCGCAGCGCGCCGCGTCCTGCGCCGTCGGGCGGTCGGGTGCGGTCACGGGGGGCTGCTCTCCGGGAGGCGCCTCCACGGTGAACGGCACCGTCCAGGAGCGGGTCGTCGACCAGGTGCCGTCCCCGAGGGTGCTGGCCTCCACCGTGGTGACGACCTGCAGCACCTTCGCGTCGAGCGCACGGAGCGCGTCCACGGCGACGGCGTCGGTCGAGACGGTCAGGCACACCCCCGCGGCCCGGTCGTGCTCCAGGGGCGCCTGCGTCCCGCCGTCGACGCGGGCCGGGGCGGATCCGCCGGGTGCGGTGGCGGTCCACTCGTCCGGCGCCGCGCCGTCGTCGCAGGCCGTGCCGGTGCGGTAGGCGAAGCGCATGCCCGCCGGCGCGGCCACGGACTGCCCGGTGGAGTCCACTAGGGAGACCTGCGCCGGCCGGTACCGGACGTCGAAGCCGGACGTGCTGGTAAGGGTCGCGGCGCCTCCGGCGCCCTCGACCCCGGCGATCTCGAAGCCGATCCGGCCCGTGGTCATGGTGGGCACCTCGGCCAGGGCGGTGGCGGACCAGCGGGCGTGGGTCCCGCCGTTCGGGGTCGTGAGCACGATGACGGCGAGCAGGACGAGGACGCCGAGCACGTAGGCCGTGGGGGTGCGGTACTGGCTCATGGGAGCTCCTGGGGGAGGGGGGGAAATCAGTGCTGGGTGAGGGCGACCGTGAGCGGACCCGGGGCGACGGCCGTGCCCTGGGCGGAGGGGTCCGGGGGCACCTCGTAGGAGACGGTGACGTCGTAGACCGCGCCGTCGTGGGCCGAGGACACCGTCCAGGAGGACGGCCCGGGGTGCGGCAGCGCGCCGGAGACCGGCACCAGCTCGACGCGGGGGACGACCGCGCCGCCGGCCGGCACCCCGGGATCGACCGTGAGGGTCGCGGTGAGGTTCGCGCCCTCAACGTCGAGGACGGCGCGGGTCGTGACGACGACCGTGTCGCCGGGGGCCAGCGCGGACAGGGCGTCCGCCGCTCCGGGGAGGTCGGTGGTCACGCGCCGGAGGGCACCGGTGGCGGGATCGACGTCGGTGCGGTGGAGGGTCGCCCGCGCGGGCTCCAGCGCCACGTCGAGGGTGCCGGTGCTGACGGCCTGTGTCTCGAGCGGGGCCGTGTCGGACCACCGGGCGGCCGTCCCGAGGCTGTTGCCGAGCAGCGTCAGCGCCAGGAGCGCGGCCGCGGCGGCGGCGAGAGCGCGGCCGGCGGTCGAGGGGCGGGAGCGAGGAGTGCGCGTCATGGGAGCCTCTGGGGGTGAGACGGAGCGAGCCGGGGTGCGAGGGGCAGTGCACCCCGGTGCGGCGTCGTCGCCGCACCGGGGCCGTCCGGGGCCGGTCGGCCCCGGACGGTCACTGCTGGGTGAGCACGAGCTTGGTGCCGCTCAGCGACTTGGACACGTTCTCGCCGTTGCTGCCGGTGGTCATGTCCGCGTTCCAGGTGAACGTGGCGACAGCCGTCACGGTGTCCCCGTTGTCGTCCGCGGTGATCGGGAACGCGTCCTTGACCGACTTGTCTCCGCTGGTCAGGGTCACGTCGTAGGACACGTAGCCGGCCCGCTCCAGTGCGGCGATCTCCTGCTGCAGCTGTGCCGGGAGCTCGAGCTTCAGGGACCCTCGCAGCTTGTCGCCCTCCGCGATGACCTTGGTCGAGGCGTGGAGCGCGATGGTGTCGCCGGGGACGATCTGGTACTTGGCCGGGTCGATGGTGGTTCCGGCACCGTCCTTCCAGGCCACTGTGGTGTCTGCCATGGAGAGCTCACCCGCGGTGATGATGTCCTGCGAGGCGATGGCCTGCTCCTCGAACCACTTGGAGAAGGTGCCGCCGCCGGCGGCGAGGAGGCCGACGGCCACGGCGCCGGCCAGGACGGCCTTGCCGGCCCGCCGGTTCCGGGCGGCCTTCGCGGTGGACTCGGACAGGGGGGTCTGCGCTGCAGTGTTCATGGTTCCGCCTTCGAGCGAGAGAGGGGTGAGAGGAGAGGCCGCGCGGGATCGGTGCGCGTGTGGTGCCGGGCATCCGGTGGGGTGTCCGCGGAGGCGGCGTGCACCCGGTCCCCCCGGATCACGGGGGACGGGGTGCACGCTGCGACGGCCGCGCCTCGGCGCGCCGGCCCGTGGAACCGCAGTGGATCGCCCGGGGGATCCGCCGGCAGCCCTGCCGCCGAATTCCCTTGACACGTCAACTCTAGACAAAAGTCTATGAATAAGAACAGAACTTCCCTGTCCCCACTTCGCCCGACGTTACTGTCCGGTAATAGCACCGCTTCGGCTCCCGCGGGCCGCGCCCATAGGATGCCGGGGGAGGGCTCCCACCCGGTGGAGCCGGGACCGGAGGACCGCCATGACCCGAGCTTCCCAGCGGCGCCGCGTGCACCGGTACACCGCCGACGGCGGCGGGACCGGACGCGCGGACACCCTGGCCGGCGAGGAGCCCCTGGAGATCCGGCTCGACGGCAGGCCGTTCACCGTCACGATGCGCACCCCGGGTCACGACTTCGACCTCGTGGCCGGGTTCCTCGTCTCCGAGGGCGTGGTGCGGACTCCGGCCGAGATCGTGCAGATGGACTACCGCAGCGGCATCGGACCGGACGGGCAGCGGACCTACAACGTGGTGGAGGTGCGGCTCGCGCCGGGGGTCGCCCTGCCGGACACCTCCATGGAGCGGCACGTCTACACGTCGTCGTCGTGCGGGGTCTGCGGCACGGCGTCCATCGAGGCCGTCACCAAGGTCTCCTCGTTCGACCCCGCCGCGGACCGGACCGGGCTCTCCGTGCCCGCGCTGCTCGCCCTGCCGGACCGGCTGCGCACCGGGCAGAAGCTGTTCTCCACGACCGGCGGCGTCCACGCCGCGGGGCTCTTCCGCTTCCCGGACGGTCCCGACGGCGACGGTGCCGGCGAGCCCGAGCTGCTGTGCGTGCGGGAGGACGTGGGGCGGCACAACGCCGTGGACAAGGTGGTGGGCTGGGCCCTGCGCGAGAACCTCCTGCCCCTGGGCTCCACCGTGCTCCAGGTCTCGGGCCGCGCCTCGTTCGAGCTGGTGCAGAAGGCGTACATGGCCGGCGTCCCGGCGCTCGCGGCCGTCTCGGCGCCCTCGGCCCTTGCCGTGGACCTCGCGGAGCAGACGGGGGTCACCCTGCTCGGCTTCAGCCGCGGCACCTCCTTCAACGCCTACGCGCACCGGGAGCGCCTCGTCCCCTGAGTGGGCGGGGGAGCGCCCCGCCGCTGGCTACGATGGGGTCATGAAGCCCTTCCTGCTGCTCGCCACCCGCGCCGAGGACGACGTCGCGGACGAGGAGTACGAGACCATCTGCCGCTTCAGCGGCCTGCAGGAGAGCCACCTCCACCGGGTCCGGCTGGAGGCCGGGCCCATGCCGCCGATCGACCTCGAGCGCTACTCCGGGGTCGTCATCGGCGGGTCCCCGTTCAACTCCTCCGACCCGCCGCAGCGGAAGTCCGAGGTGCAGCGGCGGGCCGAGTCCGAGATGCGGGACCTGCTCGACGAGGTCGTCGCCCGGGACTTCCCGTTCCTCGGCGCCTGCTACGGCGTCGGCACCCTCGGCACGCACCAGGGCGGGATCGTGGACCGCACCCGCGGCGAGGAGATCGGCGTCATCGAGGTCACGCTGACCGAGGAGGGGCTGCGGGACCCGCTGCTCCGGGAGTTCCCGCCGGCGTTCCACGGGTTCGTGGGGCACAAGGAGGGCACGCGCACCCTGGCGCCCGCCGCCGTCCTGCTCGCGACCGGCGCGGACTGCCCTGTCCAGATGTTCCGGATCAAGCAGAACCTCTACGCGACCCAGTTCCACCCCGAGCTCGACGCCCCCGCCCTGCTCCGCCGGATCGAGGCGTACAAGGAGCACGGGTACTTCCCGCCGGCCGAGGCCGAGGACGTCAAGGACCGGATCCGCACGGGGCCGCCCGTGACCGAGCCCGAGAAGATCCTCGCCGCCTTCGTGGACCGCTACGCCCGCTGACGCGCCGCGGACGGGCCCGTCCCGTCCTCCCCGCACGACGCGGAGCGACTTCCCCGAAATCTGAGAGAGCGCTCTCTTGACGGTGTGAGCCACGGCACATACAGTCGAGGCACAGGAGAGAGAGCGCTCTCTCGAGAGCAGCTCCTCTCCAGCCCTTCACACCAAGGAGTGACCGTGGGACACACGCGACTCAAGCGAACGACAGCCCTGGCGGGTGCGGCGGCACTGGCAGCCGTCGCCACGGGGTGCGGCGGGGGCGGAGGCGAGCCGGCCAGCGCCGACAACCCCGTCGAGCTCACCGTCACCACCTTCGGGACCTTCGGCTACGACGACCTCTACGGCGAGTACGAGGAGCTGAACCCGGGCGTGACCATCAAGGCCACGAACATCGACCGCGGCTCGAACGCGCGCACGGACGCCTTCACCAAGATCGCCGCCGGGTCCGGGCTCAGCGACGTCACCGCCATCGAGGAGGGCTGGCTCGGCTCGATCATGGAGGTCTCCGACCAGTTCGTCGACCTCAACGAGCACGGCGCGGCCGACATCAAGGACAACTGGGTGCCGTGGAAGTTCGAGCAGGGGACCGACCCCGAGGGCCGCGTCATCGGGTACGGCACCGACATCGGCCCCCAGGGCCTCTGCTACAACGGGAAGCTCTTCGAGGAGGCCGGTCTGCCCAGCGACCGCGAGGAGGTCGCGGAGCTCTTCGGCGGGGACGACGCCACCTGGGAGACCTACTTCGAGCTCGGCCGCGAGTACGAGGAGACCACGGGCAAGGCCTGGTACGACCAGTCCGGCTTCGTGTGGAACTCCATGGTCAACCAGCTCGAGGAGGGCTACTACACCGCCGACGGCGAGCTGAACGTGGAGGGCAACGAGCAGCTGCGCGAGCGCTTCGACCTGCTCGCCGCGGGCACGCTCGACGGCCTCTCCGCCAACCAGACCCAGTTCGACTGGGGCAACGGCCAGGCCTTCGTGGACGGCTCCTTCGCGACCTTCGTCTGCCCCGGCTGGATGCTCGGCACCATCGAGGGCCAGCTCGAGTCCGCCGGCGGCGGCGAGGGTAGCGGGTGGGACTTCGCCGACGTCTTCCCGGGCGGCGCCTCCAACTGGGGCGGCGCGTTCCTCTCCGTCCCGGAGACCTCCGAGCACCCGGAGGAGGCGGCGAAGCTCGCGGCCTGGCTGACCGCGCCCGAGCAGCAGGTCAAGCAGTCGGCCAAGGCGAACAACTTCCCCAGCACCATCGAGGCCCAGGAGAAGCTGGTCGAGGACGCCGAACCGAACCCCGTGTTCAACGACGCACCCACCGGGGTGATCCTCGCGTCCCGCGCCGAGGGGGTCGTCGCCCAGTTCAAGGGCCCGCACGACTCCGTGATCCAGGAGAACGTCTTCCTGCCGCCGCTGAAGCGCCTCGACGCCGGGACCGCCACGGCCGACGAGGCCTGGGACGAGGCCCTCGCGCTTCTCGACGACCTGGTCGTCAACAACTAGCAGGACCCGGCCACGGGGCCTCCGGAATCCGCCGGAGGCCCCCTCACGGAAGCGCGAGACCCTCATGACCACGACAGCCCACCGTCCCGCCGCCGCGGCGCCCGCCGCGCCGGCGCCGAGTCCGCCCCGGCCGACCCGCAGACAGCGGCTCATCGTCCTGGACCTGAAAGCCTCCCCCTACCTGTACATCGCGCCCTTCTTCGTCCTCTTCGGAGTGGTGGGGCTCTTCCCGCTCGGGTACACGTTCTTCGTCTCGCTCTTCGACTGGCACCTGCTCACCGGCCGGGGCGAGTTCGTGGGGACGGGCAACTTCACCGAGGTGCTGCGGGACCGGTTCTTCTGGAACTCGCTGTTCAACACGGTGAGCATCTTCCTGCTCTCGAGCATCCCGCAGCTGGCGGCCGCGGTGCTGATCGCGGCGGTCCTGGACCAGAACCTGCGCGCCAGGACGCTGTGGCAGATGAGCGTGCTGCTGCCCTACGTGGTCACCCCGGTGGCCGTGGCCATGATCTTCACGAACATGTTCGGCGAGCAGTACGGGCTCATCAACAACATCCTCGGCAGCTTCGGGGTCGACCCGATCCTGTGGAAGAACGAGACGCTGCCCAGCCACATCGCCATCGCCGCCATGGTCAACTGGCGCTGGACCGGCTACAACGCGCTGATCCTGCTCGCGGCGATGCAGGCGGTGCCCCGGGACCTGTACGACGCCGGCGCGATCGACGGCGCGGGCCCTCTCCGCCGGTTCTTCAGCATCACCCTGCCGAGCATCCGTCCCACGATGGTGTTCGTGATCATCACGACCACCATCGGCGGACTCCAGATCTTCACGGAGCCGAGGCTCTTCGACCCCGTGGCCGCGGGCGGCACGCAGCGCCAGTTCCAGACCACGGTCCTCTACCTCTGGGAGATGGCCTTCCAGCGGCAGAACTTCGGCAAGGCCGCGACCATCGCCTGGCTGCTCTTCCTCCTCATCCTGCTCTTCGGCCTGGTCAACTACCTGGTCTCGCGCCGCATCGCGACGGCGTCCGACGGGGGGAGACCGCGGCGCAGGACCGGGCGCGGGGCCGGTCGGCGGCGGAGGCCGCGTGCGGTGGACGCCGTCGTCCCCGACGCGGCGGCGAACACCGGCACCGGGGCGCCACGGGCGGCCGCAGCACCGACGACCACGAGGAGGACACGATGACCGTCACCGGCGCACCCACGAGGACCAGGACGCGGCGGCCGCGGGCGGTGCCCCTGCGGCGGCGGATCTTCGGGGACGGGCACCGCCCCGGCTTCCTCACCTACGGCCTGCTCTCCGCGTTCTTCCTGGCCAGCGCCTATCCGCTGTGGTGGTCGGTGATCATCGGCAGCCGCTCCAACGAGGCCCTCGGGCGCACCTGGCCGCCGCTGCTGCCGGGCGGCAACTTCTGGACGAACGTGGGCGAGGTCTTCGACACCATCCCCTTCTGGCTCGCCCTCGGCAACAGCGTGCTCATCTCGGGGATCATCACCGTCTCGGTGGTCACGTTCTCCACCCTCGCCGGGTACTCGTTCGCCAAGCTGCGGTTCAAGTGGCGCGACGGCCTCATGGTCGCGGTCGTCGCGACCATGGCCATCCCCACGCAGCTCGGCATCATCCCGCTGTTCATGATCATGCGCGAGCTCGGCTGGACCGGCGAGATCGGGGCGGTCGTCGTGCCCACCCTCGTCACGGCGTTCGGCGTGTTCTTCATGCGCCAGTACCTCGTGGACGTCATCCCCGACGAGCTCATCGAGTCGGCCCGGATGGACGGGGCGTCGATGATCTCCACCTTCTGGCACGTCGCGCTCCCCGCGGCCCGCCCGGCCATGGCCATCCTCGGCCTGTTCACCTTCATGACGGCGTGGACCGACTTCCTGTGGCCGCTGCTGGTCCTCGACGCGAGCAACCCCACCCTGCAGACGGCGCTGAGCCAGCTGCAGTCGGCCCGCTACGTGGACTACTCGATCGTCCTCGCCGGCGCCGTCATGGCCACGCTTCCCCTCCTGGCGCTCTTCGCCGTCGCGGGCAGACAACTCATTTCCGGAATCATGCAAGGAGCAGTGAAGGGCTAATGCCGAACAACGCAGAAGACGCAGCCG
This sequence comes from Kocuria sp. GQ42, assembly GCF_059758435.1. NCBI lineage: Bacteria > Bacillati > Actinomycetota > Actinomycetes > Micrococcales > Micrococcaceae > Kocuria > Kocuria sp. GQ42. The sequence goes on from NZ_JCAXEN010000005.1 coordinate 109,256, forward strand.
TGCACCACCGCAGCTGGCCCGAGGGCTTCCTCTGGGGCTCGGCCACCGCCGCGGCCCAGGTGGAGGGCGCCGGGCACGAGGGCGGCAAGGAGGACTCCGTCTGGGACGCCTTCGCCCGGCTGCCGGGCGCCGTGGCCCACGGCGACACCCTGGAGGACGCCGTGCAGCACTACCACCGGATGCCCGAGGACGTGCGGATCATGAAGGAGCTCGGGCTCGGCTCCTACCGCTTCTCCACGAGCTGGGCGCGGGTGCGCCCCGGTGACCGGGCCCCGAACCCCGAGGGCCTGGACTTCTACTCCCGCCTGGTCGACGAGCTGCTCGAGGCCGGCATCCTGCCCTGGCTGACCCTGTACCACTGGGACCTGCCGCAGGCGCTCGAGGAGAAGGGCGGGTGGGCCCACCGGGACACCGCGCACCGCTTCGTCGAGTACGCCGACGACGTGCACTCGGTGCTCGGCGACCGGGTGCGGCACTGGACCACGTTCAACGAGCCCTTCTGCTCGTCGCTGCTCGGCTACGCGGCCGGGGTCCACGCGCCCGGACGGCAGGACCCCCGGGCCGCCGTCGCCGCCGTGCACCACCAGCACCTGGCCCACGGCCTCGCGGTCGAGCACCTGCGGTCCCGCGGTGCCGAGCACCTGGGCATCACCCTCAACCTCAGCAACTCGATCCCGCGGGACCCCTCGGACCCGGTGGACCTCGACGCGGCCCGGCGGTTCGACTCCCTGCAGAACCGCCTCTTCCTGGACCCGATCCTGCGCGGCGCGTACCCCGAGGACACCCTGGTGGACCTGGACCGGTTCGGCCTCCGCGACCTCGTCCGGGACGGTGACCTCGCGACCATCGGGGCGCCCCTCGACTTCCTCGGCGTGAACCACTACCACGACGACCTCATCAGCGGGCACCCGGAGGCCTCCGGCGGCGACGGCCACTCCGGCGGCGCGAGCCGTCCCACGTCCTCGTGCTGGATCGGCTCCGAGGACATCGCGTTCCCGAGCCGCGGCCTGCCGCGCACGGCGATGGACTGGGAGGTGAACCCGGACGGGCTGCGGAAGCTCCTGGTGCGCCTGGGCGAGGAGTACCCCGCGCTCCCGCCCCTGTACGTCACCGAGAACGGCGCCGCCTACGACGACGTCGTCAGCGACGACGGCGCCGTCCACGACACGGAGCGCACCGAGTTCGTCCTCGGCCACATCGCGGCCGTGGGGGAGGCCATCGACCAGGGCGCGGACGTCCGCGGCTACTTCGTGTGGTCGCTGCTGGACAACTTCGAGTGGTCGTGGGGCTACGGCAAGCGCTTCGGCGTGGTCCGGGTGGACTACGGGACGTTCGAGCGCACCGTCAAGGACAGCGGTCGCGCCTACGCCGGGGTCATCGCCGCCGCCGCGGACCGCACGCCGGTGGCCCCGTCCACGGGCGCCTAGCATTGATGCCAGCCCACCCGCCGAGAGCACCGGAGATGATCATGACGCAGCGCGCAGGCGGTCCCCGGCCCGTGCCGACGCTCGAGATGGTGGCCGCGCTGGCCGGGGTCTCGCGGGCGACCGTGTCCCGGGTGGTCAACGACTCGCCCAGCGTCGACCCCGAGCTGGCCCAGTCGGTGCGGAAGGCCATCGAGGCCCTCGACTACACCCCGAACCGGGCGGCGCGGTCGCTGGCGAAGCGACGGGCCAACTCGGTCGCCCTGATCATCCCGGAGTCCACGTCCAAGGTGTTCGCGGACCCGTTCTTCACGACCGTGGTCCAGGGCATCGCGATGTACCTGACGGACACCGACTTCACTCTGAACATGGTCATCGCGTCCGAGGCGAAGCCCGAGAAGACCCGCAGCTTCCTGCTCGGCGGCAACGTGGACGGCGCCCTGGTGGTCTCGCACCACAGCGGCGACCACTCGTGGACCCACCTCTCGGGGTCGCTGCCCATGGTGTTCGCGGGTCGCCCGCTCGTCGGCGCCGAGGACGCCTACTACGTGGAGGTCGAGAACGAGGCCGCCGCGTGCAGCGCCACCCGGCTGCTCACCGCGAGCGGGCGGCGGAGCATCGCGACCATCGCCGGGCCGCAGGACATGCCCCCGGGCATCGACCGGCTGGCGGGCTGGCGGACCGCGGTGCGGGAGGCCGGGCTGGACGACCAGCTGGTGGAGGTGGGCGACTTCACGCTCGCCTCGGGGGCCCGGGCCATGCAGCGGCTGCTGGACCGCGGCCGGCCGGTCGACGCCGTGTTCGCCGCGAACGACCAGATGGCGGCCGGGGCGTACACCGTGATCCAGGGCCGCGGCCTGCGCATCCCGGAGGACATCGCCGTGGTCGGCTTCGACGACGACTCCTTCGCGACGTCGGTGACCCCGGCGCTGACCACGGTGAACCACCCGATCGTCGAGCTCGGCCGGAAGATGGCCGAGACCCTCGTCGACATGATCGAGGGCCGGCCGACGGACCGGGTGACCATCATGTCGACCTCGCTCGTGCTCCGGGACTCCGTCTAGCCCTTCCCGCCCCGAGCCGGGCGACGCCCCGGCGCCGTCGTCGGCGTCCCCCGGATCCTCCCTGAAAGGCCACCATGCCCCCTCCAGCCCTCCCCGCCCCGGTGACGGGCGACGACCCCGCGACGGCGACCGGCCGTCCCGTGCACTGGGGGGTCGTCGCCACCGGGTCGATCGCCGGCCGCGTGGTCCAGGACCTGGCGCTGCTCGACGACGCCGTGCTCTCGGCCGTCAGCTCCCGCTCCCGGACCTCCGCCGAGGCGTTCGCCGAGCGCTTCGGCGCGGCCCGGAGCCACCACGACCACGACGGCGCCACCGGCTGGGAGCGCCTCGTCGCGGACCCCGCCGTGGAGGTCGTCTACGTCGCCACGCCCCACGCCCAGCACCACGCGGTGGCCCGCGCGGCCCTCGAGGCCGGCAAGCACGTGCTCTGCGAGAAGCCGCTGACCATGAACGCCCGGGAGGCGGGGGAGCTGCGGGAGCTCGCCCGGGCGCGCGGGCTGTTCCTCATGGAGGCGGTGTGGACGCGCTTCCTGCCGAGCTTCGGGCGCGCCCTCGACATCGTCTGTTCCGGTGAGATCGGCCGGGTCCGCTGGCTCCAGGCGGACCTCGGCGCCCCGGTGCCGTACGACCCCGGGTCCCGGCTCTGGGATCCCGCGGCGGGCGGCGGGGCCCTGCTGGACCTGGCCGTGTACCCGCTCACCTGGGCGCTCGCGGCACTCGGCGCACCGGCCGGCCTCACGGCACACGGCGTCCTCAACGAGGACGGCGTGGACCTGCACAACGGCCTGACCCTCACCTGGGCGGACGGCGCGCACGCCCACCTCACCACGTCCATCGAGACGGACTGCCCGGGCACGGTCACCATCAGCGGGACGGACGGCTGGCTGCGCACCGGGGCGCCCCTGTACCACCCCGGTGAGCTCGTGGTCCGGTCCGGGGGAGCCGCGCCGCGGACCGAGCGCTTCCGGGCCGCCGGGCACGGCTTCGCCCACGAGCTGCGGGAGGTGACCCGGTGCCTCCAGGCCGGCCTGACCGAGAGCCCGCGCATGCCGCTCGCGGACACCGTGCTCGTGCTGGAGCTGCTCGACGACGCGCGCCGGCAGATGGGCCTGCGCCACCGCAGCGACCTGCCCTGACCGGCGGGCGCCCCGACGGGGCACCGGACGGGCGCCCCCGAACTGTCGCGTGTCCGGAAGGGACCGGCTGCGGATACCGTGGGAGGCATGACCACGCGCGCCGCCCCCTGGAGGCAGGGATCCCTCGACGACGACCCCCCGGGCCCCGGGCCCCGGCTCCTGCCGTACCACCGGCTCGGCCACGCCGACCCCGACCACCGGTGGTGGAAGCCGCTCGTGGAGCTGCTGCTCTTCGGCGCCTTCTACGGGGTGCTGGCCATCGTGTTCGGCATCGTGTGGGCCGTGGGGCTCGTGGCCGTGCGCGGCGAGGAGGCCCTGGACGAGGTCTTCCTCGGGGGCACGGAGCTGGACATGATGGACCCGGCGATCTTCTTCATGCTGTTCTTCTCCCTGGTCCTCATGATCCCGGCGCTCCTCGCGGCCCGGGCCATCACGGGCCCCCGCCCCCTCGGACTGCTGCTGTCCGTGACGGGACGGCTGCGCTGGGGCCTCCTCGGCCGGTGCCTCCTCGTGGCCCTGGCCGTCTACGCGGTGGGCCAGGCGGCCGCCCTCCTCGTGGAGTACGCGCTGCTCGGCTCGCTGACCGCCCCGCAGCCGGTGGAGGGCTTCTGGTGGCTGATCGCCATGATCGTGCTGGTGGTCCCGCTGCAGTGCGCGGCGGAGGAGCTCGTCTTCCGGGGCTACCTGCTGCAGACCGTGGGGCGGTGGCTGCGCCGGCCCGTGTTCGCGATCCTGCTGCCGGTGCCCCTGTTCACGTTCGGGCACCTGTACGACACCTGGGGGCTGCTGGCGGTCGCGGTCATGGCGGTCGTCGCCGGCTATCTGACCTGGCGCACCGGCGGGCTCGAGGCGGCGATCGCCCTGCACGTGGTCAACAACGTGATCGCCACGCTCTTCGGGGCGCTCGGCCTGGCCGACCCGGACGCGGAGGAGTCGTCCTGGGTGGCCCTCGCCCTCTCGGCGGGCCTGCAGCTGCTCTTCGCGTGGCTCGTGGTCCGCGGCGCGCGCCGGCGCGGCGTGGAGGTGACCCGGACCGTGCACCCGCCGCGGCCGCCCCTCCTCCTCGCGGCCGGACCCGGTGGGGAGGGCCGCGGACCCGGAGCCTGGGTGTGCCCCGGCCCGCCCGCCTGTCCCGGCCACTGGGCGGGACAGGCGCCCGGACGCGCGCCCCAGCACCTTTCGTAGACTGACGGCATGGAACCCCGCACCGCAGTCGACCCCCGGTCCGCCGTCGAGGACCTCGGCCGCTACGTGATGGAGTCGCCGAGCTCCTTCCACGCCGCGCACGCCGCCGCCGCCCGGCTGGAGGAGGCGGGCTTCGTCCGCCTCGACGAGACGGAGGACTGGGCCCGGACCGGCGTCCGCGGGCGGCGCTACGTGCTCCGCGACGGGGCCGTCATCGCGTGGGCCACCCCGGCGGAGGTCCCGCCCGCGGCGGGGTTCCGGATCCTCGGCGCGCACACCGACTCGCCGGGCTTCAAGCTCAAGCCGAGACCCACCACCACGGCCCACACCTGGCACCAGGCCGGGGTCGAGACCTACGGCGGGGCGCTGCTGAACTCGTGGCTGGACCGCGAGCTGCGCCTGGCGGGCCGGCTCGTGGTCCGCGGGACGGACGGCGCCCCGGTGGAGCACCTGACCGCCACCGGCCCCGTGGCCCGCATCCCGCAGCTCGCCATCCACCTGGACCGCGAGGCCAACAAGGGCCTGCAGCTCGACCGCCAGCAGCACGTGCAGCCGATCTGGGGCGTGGGGCAGCCGGAGGACGCGGACGTCCTCGCGCTGCTGGCCGAGCACGCGGACGGCGGACCCGTGGACCCGGCGCGCATCGTCGGCTACGACGTGGTGCTGGCGGACGCCCAGCCCCCCGCCGTGTTCGGGCAGGGCGGGACGCTGTTCGCCTCCGGGCGGCTGGACAACCTGTCCTCCGTGCACGCCGGGCTGAGCGCCCTCGCCCGCGAGGCCGAGGCGGTCGAGCAGGGCCGGCACATCGCGGTGCTCGCCGCGTTCGACCACGAGGAGATCGGCTCCCGCACCCGCTCCGGCGCCGCGGGACCGTTCCTCGAGGACGTGCTGGTGCGCATCGGTGAGGGCCTGGGCCGCTCCGCCGCCGAGCACCGGCGCTCCCTGGCCGGGTCCGTGTGCCTGTCCGCCGACGCCGGGCACCTGGTGCACCCCAACTACCAGGGCCACCACGACCCCGTGAACCGGCCGCTGCCGGGGGCGGGGCCGCTGCTGAAGATCAACGCGGACCAGCACTACGCCACGGACGCCGTGGGCGCCGGGATCTGGGCCGAGGCCTGCGCGCGCGCCGGTGTGGGCTACCAGGAGTTCGTCTCCAACAACCGGGTGCCGTGCGGGTCCACGATCGGTCCCATCACCGCGGCCCGGTTGGGGGTGCGCACGATCGACGTCGGCATCGGCCTGCTGTCGATGCACTCCGCCCGGGAGCTGTGCCACGTGGACGACGTCGCGGCCCTCGGGGCCGTCGCGGGGGCCTTCTACACCGCCTGACCCGCTGCGCCGCCGTGCGAGGGGCGTCGCCGGCTCGAACTGTTGCGCGCCGAGGGGTCGCCACTGAACGGTGCGAGTCGGTCGTTCCGTTCAGTGGCGACCCCTCGGCGCGGACGGCTCGCAGGTGGCGACCCGTCGGCGTCCCAGGCCGGCGAGGGGCGGCGAGGGGCGGCTCAGCCGGGGATCGACGCCGTGCCGACCGCGACCCGCTCGGCCGGGAACTGCGGCATGGCGATGTCGGCCATCCGGGCGAGCACCCGCACGACCTGGCAGGAGTAGCCGAACTCGTTGTCGTACCAGACGTAGAGCACCAGCGAGCTGCCGTTGACGATCGTCGCGAGACCGTCGACGACGCCCGCGCGGCGGGAGCCCACGAAGTCGGTGGACACGATCTCGGGGGAGTCGGTGTAGTCGATCTGCTTGCGCAGGGACGAGTTCAGCGAGATGTCCTTCAGGTACTGGTTGACCGCGTCCTCGGACTCCGGGGCCTGCTCGAGCTGCAGGTTGAGGATGGCCATGGACACGTCCGGGGTGGGGACGCGGATCGCGTTGCCCGTCAGCTTCCCGGCCATCTCCGGCAGGGCCTTGGCCACGGCCTTCGCGGCGCCGGTCTCGGTGATGACCATGTTGAGGGCGGCGGAGCGGCCCCGGCGGTCGCCCTTGTGCCAGTTGTCGATGAGGTTCTGGTCGTTGGTGTAGGAGTGGACGGTCTCCACGTGGCCCTGCGCGATGCCGTACTTGTCGTGGAGGACCTTCACGACCGGGGTGATCGCGTTGGTGGTGCAGGACGCGGCGGACAGGATGGTGTCCTCCGCGGTGATGACGTCGTCGTTGACCCCGCACACGATGTTCTTCAGGTCGCCCTTGCCCGGTGCGGTGAGCAGCACCTTGGCCACGCCCTTGGCCTGCAGGTGCTTCGAGAGCCCGGCCTCGTCGCGCCACACGCCCGTGTTGTCCACGACGATCGCGTTGTCGATCCCGTAGGCGGTGTAGTCGATCTCGGTGGGGTCGTTCGCGTAGATGAACTTGATGGCCACCCCGTTGGCCGTGATGACGTCGTTCTCCTCGTCGACGTGGATGGTCCCGTCGAACTTCCCGTGCACCGAGTCGCGGCGCAGGAGAGAGGCGCGCTTGACCAGGTCGTTGCCCGGCTTCTTGCGCACCACGACGGCGCGCAGGTTCAGGCCGGTGCCGTCGTTGCGGTTGATGAGGATGCGGGCGAGCAGGCGGCCGATGCGGCCGAACCCGTAGAGCACCACGTCCTGGGACTCCGGGGAGTTCTGGGCCCTGCGGTCCACCACGGGGGCGAGCTCCTCGCGCAGGAACGCCTCGAGGTCCTGGTCCGTCTCCTGGGCGAGCCGGTTGAGCTTGCCGAGGTCCACCGCGCAGGTGCCGAGGTTCAGCCCGGACATGGCCTCGAGCAGGCGGGTCGTGTCCTCGAGGGGCAGCTCCTCGCCGTCGATCCGGCGGGCGAAGCGGTGCGCCTTGATGATCTGGGTGACGGACTTGTGCACCAGCGAGCGGCCGTAGACCGTCGGTACGACCTTGTTCTCACGGTGCAGGCGTCCGACCAGGGGGACGATGCCCTCGGCGAGCGACTCGCGGTCGGCCCAGCTTTCAGGAGTGCTCAAGAATGACTCTCTTCCTCGGCCGGGGACGTCATCGTGTCCGGCCGTGACGTGCCGCGCCTCGTTGCGCGGTCGGGTGCGCGCCGCTGCGGTTCGCGCAGGACGCCGCCCTCCATTCTAGGGGCACCGGGGACGGGAAGGGCTCCCGTTACGGGCCCGGCGGGCCGGTCCGGCGCCGGGGCCGGCGGGGGCGGCGGGTGCTACCGTGAGAGCATGCTGACGGTCATCGGTGAGGCGCTCGTGGACGTGGTCTCGAAGCGCGGCCAGGAGCCCCGCGCGCACGCCGGGGGAAGCCCCATGAACGTGGCCGTGGGCCTGGCCCGGCTCGGCCACGAGGTCCAGTTCCTCGGCCGCTACGGCGAGGACGAGTACGGCACGCAGGTGGAGGCGCACCTGCGGGACAACGGCGTGCTCCTGCCCTTCGACGCCGACACGCGGCCCACCTCCGTGGCCGAGGCCGTCATCGGGGACGACGGCGCCGCGACCTACGACTTCCAGCTCGACTGGTCCCTGGACCTCTCGGACGAGCAGCTGGCCGAGCTGCTCCGGGACACCTCCCTGCTGCACGTCGGGTCGATCGGGGCGATGCTCGAGCCCGGCGCCTCGAAGGTCCTGCACGCCGTGGAGCAGGCCCACCGCTCGGCCCTGATCTCCTACGACCCCAACTGCCGGCCGTCCATCATCCCGGACTCCTCGGACGCCCGGGCCCGGGCCGAGCAGCTCGTGGCCCTCGCCGACGTCGTGAAGGCCTCGGACGAGGACCTCCTGTGGCTGTACCCCCACCGCAGCGTCGAGGAGAGCGCGGGCGCCTGGCTCAAGGCCGGCGCGGAGCTCGTCGTCGTCACCCGCGGGCCCCTGGGGCCCTGGGCCCGCACCCGCGCCACCGGGCCGCGCGGGGTAGAGATGCCCGCCGCCCGCACCACGGTCGTGGACACCGTGGGGGCCGGGGACTCCTTCATGGCCGCGCTGCTCGGCTGGCTCACCGACCACGGCTACACGGGCGCGCCGGCCCGCGAGCGGATCGACAACCTGGACGAGCAGCAGGTCGGCGAGCTGCTGCGCTACGCCGCCGCGGCGGCCGGCGTCACGGTCTCCCGCGCCGGCGCGGACCTGCCCCGCAAGGACGAGCTGCCCGCGCCCTGACCCGTCCCGCCCCGATCCCACCCGGTCCCGTCCCGAAGGAGAGCCCGTGCCCGAGCGCGACCCGTACGCCGACCTGCCCGACCTGCCGAGCTTCACCCTCACCTCCGAGGACATCTCCGACGGCGGCCCGCTCGCCCCGGCCCAGCTCTCGGGCATCATGGGCGCCGGCGGCCAGGACGTGTCCCCGCAGCTGAGCTGGTCCGGGGCCCCGGAGGGCACGAAGAGCTACGTGGTCACGGTCTTCGACCCGGACGCCCCCACCCCCAGCGGCTTCTGGCACTGGTGCCTGTCCAACGTCCCCGCCGACGTCACCTCCCTCGCGCGCGGCGCGGCGTCCGACCCTCCGGCCGGGGCGGTCAAGCACCGCAACGACGGCGGCACCGACGAGTACGTGGGCGCCGCGCCGCCCCCCGGCCACGGGCCGCACCGCTACATCGTGTGCGTGACCGCGGTGGGCGAAGAGCAGATCGAGGTCGACGAGAGCGCCAGCCCCGCCGTCGTCAACTTCCAGCTCTTCAGCTCCGGGATCGCCCGCGCCTGCCTCACCGGGATGCACGAGGCCTAGGTGGCAGAACACCCGTGAGCCCTGATCCGGAGGTCCCCGGGACGGCGCCGGTCCGGATGATCGCCAGCGACCTCGACGGCACCGTCCTGGGGCACGACTTCCGCTTCCGCCCGCGCACCGTCGACGCGATCCGCGCCGCCCAGGACAGCGGCATCCACGTGGTGTTCGTGACGGGTCGGCCCATGCGCTGGCTCGACCCGCTGCGCGAGCAGCTCGGCCACGAGGGCGTGGTCATCTGCTCGAACGGGGCGGTGGTCTACGACCTCAGCGCCGACCTGGTCGTGGAGTCGAGCCTGTTCCCGGCCCGGGACGCCTTCGCGGTCATGGACGAGGTCGCGGCCCGGCACCCCGGCACGCTGTTCGCGGCGGAGACGCTCGAGGGCGTCTTCACGGACCACGGGTGGGCCCGGACCGACCGGATGGAGGTCGGCGCCCCCCTGGTCGGGGCGCTGCGGGACCGGGTGCCGGAGGACCAGGGGCTGGTGAAGTTCCTGGCCAAGCTGGACACCGCCGAGCCGCAGGAGTACTTCCGGGCGCTCGCCGAGCTCGTGGCCGGCAGGCTGTCCGTGACGCACTCCGTGGCGGCGGCCCCGCTCGTGGAGATGGGCCAGAAGGGGCTCACCAAGGCGCGCACCCTCGAGCAGTACGCGGCCGAGCGCGGCATCCGCCCGCACGAGGTGATGGCCTTCGGCGACATGCCCAACGACCTCGAGATGCTCACGTGGGCCGCCCACGGCTACGCCATGGCGAGCGGGCACCCCGCGGTCGCGCGCGCCGTGGGTCGCACGGCCCCGCCGTTCGAGGAGGACGGGGTGGCCCAGGTGATCGAGGCCCTGCTGCGCGGCGGCCGACCTGGCGCGTCATGGGCGGGACAATCCGCTACCACGGGGTAACAATAGGGGGGTGACCCCTCCAGCGCGCCGGCGCGACGCCCCCGCAGCCCTGGCCCACCGCGGTTTCTGCCGGGACGGTGCCGAGAACACCCTCGACGCCTTCCGGGCGGCCCGGGACCTCGGCTACGAGTGGATCGAGACGGACGTCAACACGACGGCCGACGGCGTGGTCCTGTCCTTCCACGACGAGACCCTCGACCGCGTCACCGGCGGCAGCGGGAAGGTCTCCGCCCTGACCTGGGCGCAGATCAGGTCCGAGCGCGTCGCCGGCGCCGGGGGCATCCCCCGCTTCGCCGACCTGCTGACGGAGCTCCCCGAGCTGAAGTTCAACGTGGACGTCAAGGACGAGGCGTCCGTGGCGGCCCTGCCGGCGCTGCTCCACGAGCTCGGCGCCGTGGACCGGGTGCGGGTGACCTCCTTCTCCGAGAGCCGCCGGCGCCGCACGCTGCGGCGGATCCGCGAGCTGGACGGCCGGACCGTGCCCACGTCCTCCGGCAAGGAGGGGATGCGCCTGCTGCTCGTGTGCTCGTGGCTGGGCGGGCCCACCTGGCGGCTCGCGCGGCGGGCGGCCGCCCGGTGGATCGAGCCGTTCGACACCGTGCAGATCCCCCGCCGCTACCGGGTGCGGGGCGGGTCCGAGGTCCAGCTCGTGACCCCCCGCTTCCTGGACTTCGCCCACCGGCACGGCATCGACGTGCACGTGTGGACCGTCAACGAGACGGCCGAGATGGCGGAGCTTCTCGAGCTCGGGGTCGACGGGATCGTCACCGACCGGGCCGACCTGCTCGCCTCCCTCCTGGCGCAGCGTGGACAGTGGCCGCCCTCCGGCGTGTGAGCCGTGGCACGGCGGCGCGGCCCGTGGCAGGGTGGGAGCCATGACCGACACCGCCACGACCGGCACCGCGCAGCACGTCCTGACCGAGGTCCGCAACGGCACCGGGCACATCGTGCTCAACCGGCCCCGTCAGCTCAACGCCCTCACCGCACAGATGTACCGGGACCTCAAGGCCGCGCTCGACGTGTGGCGGGACGACGACGCCGTGCGCCACGTGCTCGTCACCTCCGCCTCCCCGCGGGCGTGGTGCGCCGGCGGCGACATCCGGGAGGTCCGCGACGCCGTGCTCGCCGGGCGGACGGAGGAGGCCACGGGGGTGTTCGCCGTCGAGTACGCCCTCGACTGCCTGATCGCGGACTACCCCAAGCCCTACGTGGCGCTCATGAACGGGATCTGCATGGGCGGCGGCATGGGCATCTCCGTGCACGGCTCCCACCGCGTGGTGGGTCCCTCCACGGTCATGGCGATGCCCGAGACGAAGATCGGCTTCTTCACCGACATCGGCGCCTCCTGGTTCCTGCCGCGCGTCTCCCGGCCGGACCACCGCGGCGAACCGGGTCTTGCCGTGGGTCGCTGGCTCGCCCTCGGCGGGCAGCGGCTCGGCGGCGCGGACGCCGTCGCCCTCGGGCTGGCCGACGTCCTCGTGGCGGACGAGGACTTCGAGGCCCTCGCCGGGGCCGTGGTGGAGGAGGGCCCGGAGGACGCCCTCTCCCGCTTCGCGCGCGAGCCCGAGCCGTCCTCCGTGGTGGCGCGGTGGGAGGAGATCGAGGAGCGCTACGGCGCCCCGACCCTCGAGCAGATCGTCGCCGCCGCGCCGGAGGACCTCGCGGGGATGAGCCCCTCCTCGCTGGTGCGCACCTTCGAGCTGCTGGAGCGCGGGGCGGCCGACGACAGCGTGCGCTCCTGCCTCGAGCGGGAGCTGCGCCTCGCCGCGGACACGATCGCCCGCCCCGACTTCGCCGAGGGCGTGCGGGCGGTCCTCGTGGACAAGGACAACCGGCCGGCCTGGGAGCACGCCTCCGTCACGGACGTCGACGTCGCGGCCGTCCGGGCCGTGCTCGACGAGAAGCTGCCGCTGCCCCGCTGACCGGCCGGCACCCGCCCGGTGCGCTCAGCGGCGGGACGGGTGCTTCCCGTTGTCGCTGACCACCGGGCGGGGAGGGCCCCACCGGTCACCGGCCGGGGTGGGCCGGTCCACGAACCGGCGGTAGCCGAGGTGCAGCACCACGGCCAGCGCCACGGTGACCACGGCGAACGAGGCCACAGTGTCCTGCGAGACCAGGCTGCGGACCACGCTGTGCAGCAGCGTGAACAGACCGCCGAGCAGCACGCCGTGGGCGAGCACCGGCCGGCGCCGCTCCACCGCCAGGCTCGCCCCCAGCAGCACGACGGACGCGACCAGCGCGATCACGCCGACGTCGCGGCTGTACCGCATCTGCTCGACCTCCCACGCCTCCCACTCGCGCTCGTAGGCCGCCCACTGCTGCTGCTCCTCCGGTGCGAGCTCGCGGGTCTCCCGCGCCATCGCGACCGCCGGGGGCGGCGCGGGCTCCTCCGGGCCGGGATGGACCGTGGCGACGCCGAGACCCACGAACAGGGCCAGCAGCAGCCCGAGGAAGAACGTGTAGACCGTCCGCATGACCCTGCCGTCCGTGCGGTCCTCGGCGCTGTCCTGCGTGCGGTCCTTCATGCGGCGTGCTCCGTCTCCCCCGCCGGTGCGGGACGTCCGTCCAGGGCGCCCTGGTCCGCGGCCGGCCGGCCGCCGGGGCGTGCTCACATTGTGGGGCGGGCCTGCTCCGTTGTCCACGTCCGTCACCTGGCCCGCGGGCCTTCCACCGCGTTCCCCGCCTGCCTACGCTGGAGTCCTCCGCGGCGGCCCACGGGACCCGGGGGCGCGAACGGAGCCGGGCGAGCACCGGAGGGCGGTGGGCCGCGCGCCCGCCGGAGAGGCGGTGGGGACCATGGTGGTCTTCGAGAACAGGGTCGAGGCCGGGCGGCAGCTGGGGAAGCGGCTGAGGGCCCTGCGCGGGCAGGACGTGGTGGTGCTGGGGCTGCCCCGCGGCGGGGTGCCCGTGGCCCACGAGGTGGCCCGCATCCTGGACGCGCCGCTGGACGTCATCGTGGTGCGGAAACTGGGGGTGCCCTCCCAGCCCGAGCTGGCCATGGGCGCCATCGGGGAGGAGGGCGCCCGCGTGCTCGACGAACGGACCCTCCAGTACTTCGGGGTGACGGACGCGCAGCTCGAGCAGATCGAGGCGCGGGAGCGGGCCGTGCTCGAGGCGCGGACGGCGCGCTTCCGCGAGGGCCGGGAGCGGATCGATCTCACCGGGCGGACCGCCCTGGTCGTCGACGACGGCATCGCCACCGGCTCCACGGCCCGCGTGGCCTGCCGGATCGCCCGCCAGCTGGGCGCCGCGCGCGTGGTGCTGGCCGTCCCGGTGGCCCCGCAGGAGGCGCTGGGCCGGGTGGTCGAGGCGGACGAGGTGATCTGCCTCGCGACCCCGCCGTACTTCACGGCCGTCGGCTACCACTACCGGGACTTCTCCGCCACCGAGGACGACGAGGTGGTGGCCCTGCTGGACGCCGCCCGGCGCCGCCACCAGCCGGAGCTGCCCGCGCCGCCCCGGGCGGGGCCGGCCGCGCACGGCTATCCGGTCGACGCCGACGTGCGCATCCCGGCCGGGAGGGAGCAGCTCGAGGCGCACCTGCACCTGCCGGGGCCCGGCGCCGGGGTGGTGGTCTTCGCCCACGGCAGCGGCAGCAGCCGGCGCAGCCCGCGGAACCAGTACGTGGCCTCCGTGCTGCAGCAGGCGGGGCTCGGCACCCTGCTGCTCGACCTGCTCACCCCCGGGGAGGAGACGGACCGCGGCAACGTCTTCGACATCGGCCTGCTCGCCGAGCGGCTGCTCCTGGCCACGGCGTGGCTGCGCGAGCAGCCCGGTTCCGCGGCGTCCCCGGTCGGGTACTTCGGGGCGAGCACCGGCGCCGGCGCCGCCCTGTGGGCCGCGGCCGAGCCCGGCGCGTCCATCGCGGCCGTGGTCTCCCGCGGCGGCCGGCCGGACCTCGCGGACGAGCGGCTGCGCTCGGTGCAGGCGCCCACCCTGCTGATCGTCGGCAGCGAGGACTCCGAGGTGCTCGGTCTCAACCGGTGGGCGCAGGAGTCGATGCGTTGCCCCACCCGGCTGGCCGTCGTGGAGGGCGCCACGCACCTCTTCGAGGAGCCCGGCACGCTCGCCGAGGCCGCCGCGCTGGCCCGGGACTGGTTCCTGCGCCACCTCTCCCCGGCCGGGGAGCACGGCGACGGGACGTCCCGGTGAGCCCGCTCGGGCGTGGGCCCTCCCGGGAGGCCGGGGTCCTGGCGGAGATCCGTTCCCTCGCCCAGCCGCTGGAGACGGCCCAGGACCTCGACCCGCTCGTGGAGCGCTGCGCCGGCGCCCGGTTCGTGTGCGTGGGGGAGGCGTCCCACGGCACGCACGAGTACTACCGGTGGCGGGCCCTGCTCAGCCGCCGGCTCATCGAGGAGCACGGCTTCACCTGGATCGGGGTCGAGGGGGACTGGCCGGACTGCTGGCGGCTCAACCGGTGGGTGCGCGGCGAGGCGGACCAGGACCTCGACGCCCACGGCGTCCTCGCGGGCTTCGAGCGCTGGCCCACGTGGATGTGGGCGAACGAGGAGGTCGCAGAGTTCCTCGACTGGCTCCGGGAGGAGAACGCCCGCCGGGCCGGCCACGAGCAGGTGGGCTTCTACGGCCTGGACGTCTACTCGCTGTGGGACTCGCTGCGGGAGATCATCGGCTGGCTCGGGACGAACGCCCCCGAGGCGCTGCCCGCCGCGCTGCAGGCGTGGCAGTGCTTCGTCCCCTTCCACGAGGACCCGCACCGCTACGCGTGGCGGACGCGGATCGTGCCCGAGAGCTGCGAGGCCGACGTCGTCGCCCTCCTCACCGAGGTGCGCCGGCGCACCATGGACCGGACGGCCGGGGACCCCGCCGCGTTCGACGCCGCCCTCAACGCCATGGTGGCGGTCGACGCGGAGCGCTACTACCGGACCATGGTGCGGGGCGACCGGCAGTCCTGGAACGTGCGGGACGAGCACATGGCGGACACCGCGGACCTGCTCTCCCGCCACCACGGGCCCGGCGCCAAGGGCCTGGTGTGGGAGCACAACTCCCACGTGGGGGACGCCCGGGCCACCGACATGTTCGACGCCGGGCTGGTCAACGTGGGCCAGCTGCTGCGCGAGCGCCACCCCGCGCACGAGGTGGTCCTGGTCGGCCTCGCCTCCTGGACCGGCACGGTCGTCGCGGCGGAGGCATGGGGCGCGGCCGAGGACGTGCTCGCCGTCCCGCAGGCGCGTGCCGGCAGCCACGAGGACCTCCTGCACCGGGCCCTGGAGGAGGACGCGGTGCTCGTCTTCGGCCGCGACCGCTCCGGGCCCTGGCTCTCCGGGCGGTTCGGCCACCGGGCCGTCGGGGTGGTGTACCACCCGTGGCGCGAGGCCGGCAACTACGTCCCCACCCGCATGGGGGAGCGCTACGACGCGCTGCTGTGGTTCGGGACGACCGCCGCCCTGCGGCCCCTGCACCACGAGGCCCCGCCCGAGGAGCCCGAGCTGGAGACCGAGCCGACGGGCTTCTAGAGGCGTCCCGGCGGAGCGGCTCAGACGCCGCTCTGCTCCCGGTGCACCTCCTCGGGCGCGCCCGCCGGGGGACGGTCCTGGAAGAAGCGCCGGTGGCCGAGGACCAGCACCACGGCCAGGCCCACGCTCACGGCGACGAACGTCATGGTGGTCTCGCTGGAGGCGAAGCTGCGGCCGATGGCGTAGATCAGGGTGAACAGCCCGCCCAGCATCACCCCGTTGGTCAGCACCCTGTTGCGCTTCTCCAGCACGAGGCTGAGACCGAGCAGCACCACGGAGGCGCCCAGGGCCACGACCGCCACGTCACGGCTGTAGCTCTGCTGCTCCTCCTGCCACTGCCGCCACTGCCGGTCGCTCTCCTCCATCTCCGCGCGCTGCTCCTCGGTCGGCGCGCCGCCCTCGGGCACGAACTCCATCCCCGCGGTCGGCTCCGGCATCTCCGGCCCCGGGTAGAACGTCTGGATCCCCAGGCCCACGAACAGGGCCAGCAGGGCCCCCAGGAAGAACGTGTAGACGATCTTCATCACGTTGTTGTCCACCGCGGACACCCCGATCTCTCCCGGTCCCCGGGGTGGCCGCCGGACGGCGACAGGACCCGTGGGGATGCCCCGATTATCGCCCTGTCGCACCTGCGAATCCAGTGTCCCCGGGGGCCGGCGGAGCGGGCTCCCGTCATCATGCGTCCCGGACCCCGCGGCCCTTACGCGCCCGGTCGGCGGTGTCTACGCTTGAAGGGTCGAGGCGGACCGCACCGGTCCCACCGGCCGTCCGGGACGACGTCCCGGACGGCCGCGGCACCGGTGCCACGGGAAGGAGTCAGGTCATGGCCGGATTGATGCGCAGGGAGGGGCTGGAGATGCTCGAGCCCCTCCGACGCCTCCTGGAGGGGGACGTCGAGGCCTCCTGGCCCCGTGTGGAGGAGTACCGGGACGGCGACACCGTGGTGATCCGGGCGGAGCTGCCCGGCATCGACCCCGAGCAGGACGTGGAGCTCACCGTGGCCGACGACGTGCTCCACCTGCGGGCCGAGCGCAGGGAGCGGACCGAGCACAAGGACAAGGGCGGCTACCGCTCGGAGTTCCGCTACGGCTCGTTCTCCCGCGCCCTGCCGCTGCCCGCCGGGTGCCGGGACGAGGACATCAGCGCCGCGTACCGCGACGGCGTGCTGGAGGTGCGCGTCCCCGTCGCCGGGCACGTCGAGCCGCCCGCGACCCGGAAGATCCAGGTCACCCGCGGCTGAGGACGCCGCGCGCCGCCCGTACGACGGCAGGCGGGCCGGGACGGTGCCGCCCGCCGGCCGTCATGCGGGCCCCGGGACCGGGGATCCGTTGTGACGGACCTCACCGAGTCCTATCGTGGAGACAGGCGGACCGGCCGGCCCGCCGGGAACAAGGGGGAACACCATGGGCGAGCCGTCGTCCGGAGGCCGGATCGTCGTGGGAGTCGACGGGTCCGGGTCGTCCAAGGCCGCGCTCCGGGAGGGAGTGCGGCTCGCCGAGGCCCTGGTCGCACCGCTCGAGGCCGTGATGTGCTGGGAGGACCCGCTGCTCTACGAGAGCTACCGCGTGGTGGACCCCGAGGAGTTCCGCCGCGGCAGCGAGCAGCTGTTCGAGAGCACCCTCGACGAGGTGTTCGGGGAGCAGCGCCCGGCGAACCTGACCACCCGGCTCCTGCGCGGCCAGCCCGCCGCCCGGCTCATCGAGGAGAGCGAGGAGGCCCGGATGCTCGTGGTGGGCCGGCGGGGAACGGGCGGGGTGCTGGGGATGATCCTCGGCTCCGTCTCCTCGGCCCTCGTCTCCCACGCCAAGTGCCCCGTCCTCGTGGTGCGGCACTGAGCGGTCCGCCAGGTTCCTGGCGGCCGGAGCGCGCCCCGGGCACGGACCGCGGGCGCCGGAACGAAGGAGTTCGGTCATGGACGCACCGTCCCAGCAGCGGATCCTCGTCGGCATCGACGGATCGGACTCCTCGAAGGAGGCCCTCCGGGCGGGGGACAGGATCGCCCGGGCCCTGGGCGTCCCGCTGGTCGCCCTCATGTTCTGGGAGGGGCCGCCCCTCTACGAGGGCTGGGAGACCGTCGACCCGGACCGGCCGCCGGCCGGCAGCGTGGAGCTGCTCCGCTCGACGGTCGCCGACGTCTTCGGCGCGGACCCCCCGGAGCACGTGCGCGCCGAGCTGCTCCACGGACGGGCCGCGGCCCGCCTGGTCGAGGAGAGCGGGAACGCGCTGATGCTGGTGCTCGGGCGCCGCGGCCACGGAGGCCTGCGGGGCTCGGCCCTGGGCTCCGTCTCCAACGCGTGCATCGACCACGCCCACTGCCCGGTGCTGGTCGTCCGGCACTGACCGGCCGGCGCCGGGCACCCGGCGCGGGCCACGCGGCACCGACAGGCCGGCTCCCGGCAGCCGGCCCGGACAAGGAGGTTCGGTCATGAACGCACCGACGGACCAGCGGATCCTCGTGGGGATCGACGGCTCGGAGTCCTCGATGGAGGCCCTGCGGCTCGCCGCGAGGCTCGCGGAGGCCCTCGACGTCCCGCTCGAGGCGATCGCGTGCGCGGGGGACCCCACCGTGCTGGACGCCGAGCTCCTCGTCGACGAGGAGGCGCTGCGCGCCAACCACGAGCGGATCCTCGCGCGCACGGTCGCGGCCGTCTTCGGGGAGGACGCCCCCGGACGCCTGACCACCACGGTGACGCACGGCCGTCCGGCAGGCCGGCTCATCGCGGAGAGCGAGACCGCGCAGCTGCTCGTGCTCGGCCGGCGCGGCCGCGGCGGGCTGCTCGGCTCGTCCCTGGGCTCGGTCTCCCACGCGTGCGTCTCCTACGCCCACTGCCCGGTGCTCGTGGTCCGGCACTGAGCCGGCCCGTCACCGTTCGCCGCGGGGCCCGCGCAGGGCGCGCAGGGCGTTGAGGATGGCCAGGAGGTCCACGACCTCCTGGCTGAGGGCGCCGAAGATCGCGGGGATCGCCCCGGTGGCGGCCACGAGCATGAGCGCCACGGACAGGGCGATGCCCAGCCAGATGCTCTGCAGGGCCACCTGCATGGTGCGCCGGCCGATCCGCACCGCCGTCGCGGTCCTGGCGAGGTCCTCGGTGAGGATCACGACGTCGGCGGACTCGCTGGCGGCGGTCGCGCCCCGGGCGCCCATCGCGACGCCGACGTCGGCGGCGGCGAGCACGGGGGCGTCGTTGACGCCGTCGCCGACCATGAGCACCGGACGGTGCGGGGCGCTGCGGACGGTGCGGACCTTGTCCTCGGGCAGGCACTCGGGCAGCACCCGGGTGATGCCCAGCGCCGCGGCGACGTGCTCCACGGTGGCGCGGGCGTCACCGCTGAGCACGAGGATCTCCCGGACCCCGAGCGCGGTCAGCTCGGCCATCGTGGCCGCCGCGTCCTCGCGCACCTGGTCGCTCATCACCAGGGTGCCGGCGGAGCGGCCGTCCACGGCCACGTAGACGGCCAGCTCGCCCGGCCCGAGCGCCTGCTCGACCACGTCCGGGGCGGAGCGGGCCACGTGGGCGCGCTTGCCGACCACCACCCGGTGCCCCTCCACGGTGGCGGTGACCCCGTGGGTGGCCTCCTCGTGGGCCTCCTCGGCCGGGGCCGGCACGAGCCCCCGGGCGAGCGCGGCCTCCCGCACCGAGGCGGAGAGCACATGGGAGGAGTACTGCTCGGCGGACGCCGTCAGGCGCAGCAGCTCCTCCTCCGGGAACGGGGGGCGGGCGTGGACGGCCAGCAGCTCAGGGCGGCCGTAGGTGATCGTCCCGGTCTTGTCGAAGGCCACGGTGCGCACCTCCGCGAGCCGCTCGAGGGTCCCGGCGTTCTTGATGATGACGCCGTTGCGCGCCGCCCGGCTCATCCCGCCCAGGAACGCCACGGGGGCGGCGATCAGCAGCGGGCAGGGGGTGGCCACCACGAGCACCTCGGCGAAGACCACCGGGTCCCCGTGGTACCACCACGCCAGCCCGGCCACGAGGAGGGCGAACGCGGTGAAGGGCACGGCGTAGCGGTCGGCCAGGCGCACCACCGGCGCGCGGGACTCGGCGGCCTCCCGCACCATCGCCACGATCTGGGAGTACTGGCTGTCCGCCGCGGTGGCGGTGGCCCGCAGCACCACGGCCTGCTGCTCGTTGAGGACGCCCGAGAGCACCGGCTCCCCGGCGCGGCGGGTCACGGGCAGGCTCTCCCCGGTGATGGAGGACTCGTCGAAGTCGGCCTCCGCGCCGACCAGGCACCCGTCCACGGGGACGACCTCGGCGGGGCGGACCAGCAGCTCGTCCCCGGGGCGGACCTCCTCGACCGGGACGTCCTCGACGGACCCGTCCGGGTGCCGCCGGTGGGCCAGCACCGGGGCCCGCTCGAGCAGCGCGTTGAGCTCCTTGCGGGCCCGGTTCGCCGCGTAGTCCTCGAGGGCCTGGCCCCCGGTGAGCATGAGGACCACCACGAGGGACGCCAGGTACTCGCCGACCGCCACGGTCGAGCTGATCGCCGTGACGGCCAGCAGGTCCACGCCCCAGTGCCCGGCGACGATGTCCCCGACCATGCCCCATGCCACCCGGGCGGCCACGACCAGGGCCCACCCGGAGCCCACCCACTGCGCCGGCCCCGGCTGCCCGGCGACCAGCAGTCCCACGACCACGGCGCCCACGGCCAGGGTCACGGCCACGAGCGGATAGCGCCGCGGGAACTCGAGCAGCCGCCCGGCGCGGCCGGGCTCGACGTCCAGGTCGGGGCGTGCGCCCACCGAGAGGCTCATGCGTCCATTGTGCTCCCGGGCCCGGCCGCGAGGCGCCGCTCGGTCTCGGCGATCCGCCGCGCGGTGCGCAGGAAGCTGTCCGGGTTCAGGGAGATCGAGTCGATCCCCTCCCGCACCACGAACTCGGCGAAGTCGGGGTGGTTGCTGGGCCCCTGGCCGCAGATGCCGATGGGGATGCCCGCGGCGTGGGCCTTGCGGATCGCCTCGCTGATCATCCGGGTCACGGCCTCGTCCCGCTCGTCGAACAGCGCCCGCAGGGCCTCCGCGTCCCGGTCCACCCCCAGGACGAGCTGCGTGAGGTCGTTGGAGCCGATGGAGAAGCCGTCGAACCGCGTGGCGAACTGCTCGGCCAGGACCACGTTGGAGGGGATCTCGCACATCATGTACACCTTCAGGCCGTGCCGCCCGCGCTCGAGGCCGTGCTCGGCCATCGTGGCCAGGACCAGGTCCGCCTCGCCCACGGTGCGGCAGAAGGGGACCATGACCACCACGTTGTCGAAGCCGATGCGCTCGCGCACCCGCCGCAGCGCCCGGCACTCGAGGGCGAAGCCCTCCCGATACCGGGGGTCGTAGTAGCGGGAGGCCCCCCGGAAGCCGAGCATCGGGTTCTCCTCGGGCTCCTCGAAGGCCGCCCCGCCCACGAGGTGGGCGTACTCGTTGGACTTGAAGTCGCTGAGCCGCACGATCACCGGCCGGGGGTGGTACGGGGCGGCGAGCTTCGCGAGGCCCAGCGCCAGCGTCTGCACGAAGTACTCCTGGCCGTCCGGGAAGCCCGCCGTCAGCTCCGCGATCCGCCGGCGGTCCGCCTCGTCCCGGACCCGCTCCGGGTGCACGAGGGCCATGGGGTGGACCTCGACGATGTTGTTGACGACGAACTCCATCCGGGCCAGACCCACCCCGTCGGCCGGCAGCCGCCACCAGCGGAAGGCCGCGGCGGGGCTCGCCACGTTGACCATGATCGCGGTGCGCGACTCCGGCAGCTCCCCGAGATCGACCTCCTCGACGTCGAACGCGAGGGTTCCCTCGTAGACCGTGCCCCGGTCGCCCGCCGCGCAGGAGACCGTCAGCTCCTGGCCCTCCGGGATCGTCCGCGAGGCGTCCCCGGTCCCGACGACGGCGGGCAGGCCCAGCTCCCGGCTGACGATCGCCGCGTGGCTGGTGGTCCCGCCGTGGTCGGTGACGATCGCGGCGGCGCGCTTCATCACCGGGACCCAGTCCGGGTCCGTCATCTCGGTGACGAGCACCGACCCGTCCCGGAAGGACTCGATGTCCGCCGCGGTGCGCACCACGCAGGCCGGGCCGGTGGCCACGGCGTCCCCGACCGCGGCACCCACCGCGAGCACACGCCCCTCGCCCCGGAGGTGGTGGATCGTGAAGCGGGTCCCGCTGCGACCGGCCTGGACGGTCTCCGGCCGGGCCTGCAGCAGGAACAGCTCTCCCGTCAGCCCGTCCTTCGCCCACTCCAGGTCCATGGGGCGGCCGTAGTGGTCCTCGACGAGCACGGCCCAGCGGCCGAGCCGCAGGACGTCGTCGTCGCCGAGCACCCACGCCTGCCGCTCCGCGGGGGAGGTCGGCACGAGCCGGGTGGCGGCGGCCCCGGCAGGGGCGTCGTCGTCGTGGACGAGCTTGTGCAGCTTGGCACCCCGGGTCCGCTCCACGATCGGGGCCTCCGCCACGTCGAGGAGGGGCTTGAACACGAGGTACTTGTCCGGGTCCACGGTGCCCTGTACGACCGTCTCGCCCAGGCCCCAGGTCGCGCTGATCACGGCCACGCGCGGGAAGCCGCTCTCGGTGTCGATCGAGAACATCACCCCGGAGCAGCCGAGGTCCGCCCGGACCATCTCCTGCACGCCGACGGACAGGGCGACCGCGAGGTGGTCGAACCCCTTGAGCTCCCGGTAGGTGATGGCCCGGTCCGTGAACAGGGACGCGTAGCACCGCCGGCACGCCTCCAGCAGCTCGTCCTCGCCGACCA
This sequence comes from Kocuria sp. GQ42, assembly GCF_059758435.1. Lineage (NCBI taxonomy): Bacteria > Bacillati > Actinomycetota > Actinomycetes > Micrococcales > Micrococcaceae > Kocuria > Kocuria sp. GQ42. The sequence goes on from NZ_JCAXEN010000005.1 coordinate 131,825, forward strand.
CGTTGAGGAACGTCTCCTGCTGGCCGGCGAAGCTCGCGTCCGGGAGGTCCTCCGCGGTCGCGCTGCTGCGCACGGCCACGGACAGTCCGGCGCGGCCCGTGCGCGCGGAGAGCTCCCGGTAGAACTGCCGGATCTGCCGTGCCGTCCCCGCGGGGAACTCGCCGCGCAGGAACAGCTCGCGCACGGCGGCGCCGGTATCCCGCAGCGTCGCCCGGCCCGCGCGGTGGTCCTCGAGCCGGTCCCGGAGGGCGGGCCCGATCCCGTTGGCCTCCACGTAGGACCGGTACGCGTCCGCGGTGGTCGCGAAGCCCCCCGGCACGCGCACCCCCCGGGAGGCCAGCTCCCGGACCATCTCCCCGAGGGAGGCGTTCTTGCCGCCCACCCGGGGGACGTCCGCGATCCCGAGCTCCTCGAACCAGTGGACCTCGGGGGCGGCCACGTCAGCTCCTCCGGCTCAGCAGGTCCGCGCAGGCCTCGTCGCACCGCTCGCACGCCTCGGCCACGAGCGCGCAGTGCTCGTAGACCTCGGCGTGCCGCCGGCACGCGTCCCGGCACGCCCGGGCCGCGGCCCCGCACGCCTCGAGCAGCGGCACCAGCACGGCCCGGCCGTCCCCGGGCTCCGGGAAGCCGAGGCGGGCCAGCACCTGGGCGGTGGCCGAGCCGATCACCGCGCAGTCCTGCTCGGCGCGCAGGCAGTCGCGGAGGTCCGCGACGGCGTCCTCCTCCACGCAGGCGTCGGCGCCGATCCGGCAGATCTGGGCGGCCTCGAGGCACGCCTCGATGCACCGGACCTCCGCCGCCCGCTCCTCGCGCGCGAGCTCGGGGGCGGCGGGGTGCGCCATCAGGGCGCGGCTGATCGTGCTCACGGGGTGTCCTCCCTCTGGTGGGACGGGTACGGGCCGGTTCAGCCCGCGAGGCGGGACCGCGGGGCGGCTCCGCTCCGTGCCCCCCGGCGCGCTGGCTCGGGGGCCCCGGGGCGGCGGCGGGCGTTCGCCCACCCGGCGAGCCGGGTCACGGTGCCGTGGCCGGGGAGCTCGGCGGGGAGGACGAAGTCGACGGCGGGCGTGCCGCGCACCGCGTCCTCGTGCTCCGCGGCCCAGCGCAACAGGTCCACGGCGACCGGTTCGACGTGGTGGGCGGTGGTGAGGTCCACGACCACGGCGATGTCCGGCGCCAGGGTGCGGGCGCGGCGGACGAGGGGGCACAGGGCCCGGTGGTTGAGCTCGGTGACGCACCCGCTGACGACGAGCCGGATGTGCCGGCCGTCGAGGTCGACCTGGACGAGAACGGACGGTTTGTGGTGCATGGTCTCTCCCCTGCAGCTCGTGGTGCGCGGCCGGCTGCTCGGCCCTCCCGCACTCCACGCTAGGGGAAAGGAGACCTGGGTCACCACGAAAGGTGGCCCCTCACCGGCACATTTCGTCTACCGACGAGTAGAGGGGTGTCCGGCGCAGCTCAGCCCAGGGGGGAGGGCAGCCGCGTGGTGTCGGGGGCGAGCGGGTCGCTGCCTACCGTCCCCCGCACACGGGCCAGGAACGCCATGAGGTGGTAGACCACGAGCGTGGCCGCCGTGCCGAGGGCGATGCCCGCGAACTGCAGCCCGGAGGCCTCCCACGTGTAGTCGGCGATCCCGATGATCATGGCCACCGCGGCGGTGGTGAGGTTGACCGGGTTCGAGAAGTCCACGCGGTTCTGCACCCAGATCCGCACGCCGAGCATGCCGATCATCCCGTACAGCACCGTGGCGGCCCCGCCCAGGACCCCTGCGGGGACCGTGGCCACCGCGGCGCCGAAGACCGGGAAGACGCTCAGCAGGATCGCCACCACGGCGGCGACCCAGTAGGCCGCCGTCGAGTAGACGCGCGTGGCCGCCATGACGCCGATGTTCTCGGCGTAGGTCGTGGTGCCCGAGCCGCCGCCCGAGCCGGCGATCATGGTGGCGAGCCCGTCGGACATGATCGCCCGCCCCATGTACGGGTCGAGGTCGTCGCCGGTCATGAGCGCCACGGACTTCACATGCCCGATGTTCTCGGCGACCAGCACGAGGATGACGGGGACGAACAGGCCCATCAGGGGCAAATGGAACTCGGGGGTCTGGAACGGGGGCAGCCCGAAGAGGCCCTGCTGCTGCCAGGCGGTGTCGATCCGGCTGAAGTCCACCTCGTCGCGCAGCACCGCGGTGACGTACCCGATGGCCACGCCCAGCAGGATCGACAGGCGCCCGGGCAGGCCGCGGAAGAGCACCGAGACGAGGATGATGGAGGACAGCGTCACCAGTGCGGTGACGGGGGCCTCCATGAAGTTGTCCTTCGCGGACGGCGCCAGGTTGAACCCGATGAGCGCCACGATGGTGCCCGTGACCAGCGGCGGCATCAGCTTCTGGAGCCAGGCGGTGCCCGCGAACTGCACCACCAGGCCGATGAGGAACAGCGCCGCGCCGGCCATGAGGACGCCGCCCAGCGCGCCGCCGGGACCGTACTGGTTCATCGAGGCGGTGATGGGGGCGATGAAGGCGAAGGACGAGCCGAGGTAGGAGGGGACCCGGCCGGCGGTGACCACCAGGAACAGGATCGTGCCCACGCCGGAGAAGAACAGCGTGGTGGAGGGCGGGAAGCCGGTGATCAGCGGCACCAGGAACGTGGCGCCGAACATGGCGACCACGTGCTGCGCGCCGATGGTGACCGTCCGGGGCCAGGTGAGCCGCTCCCGCGGCCTGACGACCTCCCCGGCGGTGACGGTGCGGCCGTCGCCGTGGAGGCGCCAGCCCAGACCGAGGCGGGTGGCGATGGTGCGTCCGGGCACGGGGGAACTCATGCGGGTCTCCTCGACGGCGGGGTGGGAGCCCGGATCCGGGCCTCCACCACTGTACTCGGTGCCCCGCCGGGCGGAGAGGGGGTCCCGGACCCGGTGCCCCGGCGCTGTCGGACGCCGTCCATATGATCAGCACGGTGATGGAAACTATGATGGTGGGCGATCACCCCCAGCATCCGGACAGGAGTCGACACATGCGTCAGCCACAGCCACGAGGGCCGCTCGGCGAGGACCTCCTCGCGGTGCTCCGGGAGGAGCCCGGCACCCGCGGGGCCGAGGCCCGGGCCGGGGCGCTGCCGGCGGCCGCCCGCGCCGCCGTGTCCCGCGCGGACGGCGTGCTCGCCGACGACGACGTCCAGCTCAGCCTGTTCGTCCTGCACGCCCTGCACTACCAGGGCGTCGACGGGGTCGACGACCGCTGGGAGAGCGACCCCGAGCTGCTGCGCGCGCGGGAGGTCCTCTCCGGCGCGCTCGAGGCAGAGCTGCGCGCGGAGCTGCCCGCCGACACCGTGCCCGGCACGCCGCAGGCGGTCGCCGACGCCCTGTTCGCCGTCGCCGCCGACGACGACGGGCCGAGCCTCGCGCGCCACCTCTCCGGCCGGGCGGACGCCGAGCAGGCCCGGGAGTTCCTGCAGCTGAAGTCCGTCTACCAGCTCATGGAGGGCGACCCGCACACCTGGGGCATCCCCCGGCTGAGCGGCCGGGCGAAGGCCGGCCTGATCGAGATCCAGGTCGACGAGTACGGCGGCGGCGACGCCGCGCGCATGCACTCGGCCCTGTTCGCGGCCGGGATGCGCGAGGCCGGCCTCGACGACTCCTACGGCAGCGCCGTGGACCGGGTGCCCGCCGAGTGGCTCGCCGGGGTCAACACCGTCACGATGTTCGGTCTGCACCGCCGGCTGCGCGGCGCGGTGGTGGGGCACCTGGCGATGTACGAGATGACGTCGTCGGTGCCCTCCAAGTTCCTGGCGCGCGGCTTCCACCGCCTGGGACTTCCCGCCGCGGCGGCGTTCTACGACGAGCACGTCGAGGCCGACGCCGCCCACGAGCAGATCGCGGCCCGGGACATGGCCGGCGGCCTCGTGGTCGACGAGCCCGCCGTCGCGGCGGACGTCTTCTTCGGCGCCCGCTGCGTCCTGCACCTGGACGCGCTCGCCGCCCGCCACGCGCTCGCGCGGTGGGAGGCGGGGGAGTCCGCGCTGCGCCCGGCCGCGGCGGAGCCGTCCCGGCACGGCGCCGCGGAGCTCGTCCGGTGAGCGCCGCGCACCGCCCCGAGGACGCCCGGGCGGCCCCGGGCCCCGCCCCGGCCGCCGGGCCTGCGCCCGTGCCTGAGTCTGCGCCGGTGCCCGAGTCTGCGCCGGTGCCCGACCCCGGGCCGTCCGCTGCTGCCGGGTCCGGCGCGGCGGCGACGATCACCGTGTGCCCCGACGGCCCGCTGCTGGTGCGCGGGGGCTACGAGCTGCTGGACGGCGACGACCGGCCCATCGACCCCGGGCGCGCCACCGTGGCGCTGTGCCGCTGCGGGGCGTCGTCCATCAAGCCGTTCTGCGACGGCTCGCACAAGCGCGCCCGGTTCCGGGCCCGCTGAGACTCAGCGGCGCGGACCCGGCTCGCGCAGCAGCCACTGGGCGAGCTGGTCCAGCGCCATGCCCAGCAGGCCGATGACGAGGATCACCACGAGCATCTCGTCGTAGGCCAGCCGGTCCCGGGCGTTGAGGATCTCGTAGCCCAGGCCGCTGCTGACCCCGAGCATCTCGGCCGGCACGATGACCACCCACGAGATCCCCAGCGCCAGCCGCACCCCGGTCATGACGAACGGCCGGATGCTGGGCAGCACCACGGTGCGCAGCCGCTCGACCGGGGTGGCCCCGAGCGTCTCGGCGACCCGCAGGTGCAGCGGGTCCAGGGCCTTGACGCCGGCGGCCGTGTTCATGGTGATCGGCCAGACCGCGGCGGCGGCCACGAGGAAGACGACGGGGGCGTTGCCCACCCCCAGCAGCGCCACGGCCACCGGCGCCCAGGACAGCGGGGAGACCATGCGCAGGAACTGCACCACCGGGGCGCTGGTCCACCGGAAGCGGCGGTAGGAGCCGATGAGCAGGCCCAGCGGCACGCCCAGGCCCGTGGCCACGGCCAGCCCGCACAGCAGGCGCCACAGGCTGGTCAGGCCGTCCTGGACCACCACCCCCCGCTCGGCCAGCGAGGCCACCGCCCCGGGCATGCGCTCGGGCTGGAAGGAGGCGATCATGGTGTTCGCCCCGGCCGCGGCGTGCGTGAACGCCCACCACACGGCGATCGTGACCAGCACCCCGAAGGCACCCCAGGCCGGGCCGGTCCAGCGGGACCCGGTGCGCCGGGTCGTCCGCGCCGGGGCGGGGCCCGCCGGGCCGGTCCCGGCCGGAGCGCTGCGGGCGGCGTCGTCGAGGTCAGTGGGGAACCCCGGGGTGTCCTGCGGGGCGGGGTGCGGCGCGCTCATGCGCTGATCTCCTCGGTCCGGGTGGTGCCGGTCATGCCGAAGGCGGCGAGGCCGCCGGCCTTCTCGATGCTGCGGGTCACGAGCGTGTCGTCGACGAGCTCGCGGTGCACGAGCGCCGGGTCCAGCCCGTCGAGGAACCCCGCCGGGGCGTCGACGACGGTGTCCTGCATGGCGCGGACCAGCTCCTCGGTGAAGCTCGCGTACGGGTAGGGGCGGAAGTCCAGGCGCTCGCCGTGCCAGTCCGGGTAGTGCAGGGCGTCCCCGTGCGCGGCGGCGGAGTAGGTCAGGGCCTGCTCGATCACGGGCCGGGGCTGGGGGAGGTAGCCGGCGGCCAGCAGCGCCGCGGTCTCGGGGCGGTTCTGCCGGGCCCAGGCCTGGGCCCGGACGAGGGCGTCCATGAACCCGGCGGCGTGCTCGGGACGGTTGCGGAGGAGCTCGCCGCGCATCATGGTCACGCAGCACGCGTGGTCGCGCCACACGTCGCCGAGGAACCGGTGGATGTGCCCCACCTGCCGCGCCTCCGCGGCGGCGTTGAACGGGTCGGCCACCACGTATCCGCCGATCACGCCGTTGTTGAGCGCCGGGAGCATGTCCGAGGGCGCCATGGGCAGCAGGGCCACCGTGCGCCGCGCCCGGGACGGGCTCTCGCGCATCACCGGGGTCAGGCCCGCGGCCCGCAGCAGCTTCTGGACCACCACGTTGTGCACGGACCACCACGCCGGGATCGCCACGGACTCCCCGGCCAGGTCGGCGATCTCCGCCACGTCCGGGCGGACCGTGAGGGCGGAGCCGTTGGTGTGGTTCCACGCGGTGATGCGCACGTCGGCCCGCAGCCCGTAGCGCATGTACAGGGCCATGGGCATCAGCAGGTGGATCGCGTCCACCTTGCCCGCCACGAACGCCTCGGACAGCGAGGACCAGCTGCGGAAGAGCACGGGGTCGGCCACCGGGACGGCGGCGTCCTCGTAGTACCCGTTGGCGTGGGCGACCAGCAGGGGGGAGGCGTCCGTGATCGGGAGGTACCCGATCCGCACCGGGCGCTCCGGGTCGGCCGCGCCGCGCGCCTCCTGCTGGCTGTCCGCGTAGAGGGAGCCCGCGCCCCAGCCGAGCCCGGTGAGGGCCGCGGCCCCCGCCCCGGCCCGCAGCAGGACCCGCCGGCTCGGCCCGCCGGCGCTCATATGACCCAGTTCCCGGAGCCGTCGTCGGCCCCGCGGTAGTGGGCGAGGATCTGCTCGGCCGTCGTGCCGTCCTGCGCCGGGACCCACTGCTGCCGGAAGCCGCGCGGACCGGCGAAGAAGCCGATCCGGTCGCCGAGGGTGATCGCCTCGTCGACGTCGTGGGTGACGAGGAAGACCGTCAGGTCGAGCTCCGTCGCGAGTCCGCGCAGCCACAGCTGGAGGTCCTTGCGGGTCGCCGGGTCCAGGGCGCTGAACGGCTCGTCGAGCAGCAGCACGTCGGGGCGCACGGCGAGCGCGCGGCCCACCGACACGCGCTGGGCCTGCCCGCCGGAGAGCTCCTGGACGGGGGTGTGCGCGAGCGGGACCAGGCCGAGGATCTCGAGCAGGTCGTCCACGCGGGTGTCCTCGAAGCGGTCCCGGTTGCGCCGGTACCGCCCGCCGAGGGCGATGTTCTGGCGCACCGACAGCCAGGGGAACAGCCCGGGGTCCTGGAAGACGACGGCGAAGCGCTCGTCGGCCCTGCCGAACTCGATGCTGCCCCCGTCCAGGGGCTCGAGCCCCGCGATCGCCCGCAGGAGCGTGGACTTCCCGGACCCGCTGGGCCCCAGCACCGCGAAGGTCTCGCCGTTGCGCAGGGTCAGGTCCACCCCGTCGAGGGCGGGCGCGGAGGCCCCCGGGTAGCTCTTGCGCAGCCCGCGGACGGTGAGCGCCGGCGCGGCGCGGCTCAGGCCAGGTTCTGCAGCACCCATCGCAGGTGACCTTCCGTGGGGGACTGCACGGGCAGGAACGCGGCCTCGCGGGCCCGGCGGGCGGTGGGGGAGGACATGGCGTAGCCGCGCCCGCCCACGACCTTCCCCTCGATCCGGGTCGCCCGGCCCGTGAGCAGCGCGGCGTCCAGCCGGAGGGAGAACAGCTCCCGGGGGGCGGTGTCCCGGGGCGCCTCCGCCAGGCGCAGGAGGTCGGCGCGCAGGCGGCGGTGCTCGGCGGTCGCCTCCTCGAGCTCCTCCCGGAACACCTCGGCGACGCCCTGCAGGGCCTCGTGCGCGGCGGTGAGCGCGGCGGCCGAGAGGCCGAGGCAGAAGGCGGTCTGCAGCAGCAGGAACGGGCCGCGGACGGCGGCGAGGAAGGACGGGACGTCCTCGCTCAGCAGGTCCTCGGCGGGGTCGACGGCCACGCCCTCGAGGACGAGCACGCCCGAGGCCGTCGCGTTGAGCGCCATCAGGTTCTCGAGCAGGCGCACCGTCACCCCCGGTGCCGAGACCCGGGTCCGGACCACCACGCGGGTGCCGTCCTCCCGGACGGCGGGCAGGACCACGACGCCCTCGGGGTACAGGTTGGAGGCCCACGGCACGGTGCCGTCGAGGACCGGTCCCGACGCGCCGGCGGTCAGTGTCACGGGGATCTCGCCGATGCCGGCGGCGTCCTTGAACGCCGGCGCCATCGCCGAGCAGCCGGGCACGGCCCCGGAGCGCACGTCCGCGGGGATCTCCGTCCCGGTGGCGGCGAGGTACTCGACGGTCGCCCGGTGGGCCCACAGGGAGAACGCCGTGGCGGTGCACTCGGTGGCGAGGTCGAACACGACGGCCGCCTGCGGGGCCAGCGACCCGGTCAGGCCGAGGTCCAGCAGCCCCCGGGCGCCCAGCTCGCGCAGGGTCCCCAGCGGGGAGGCGGCGGCCGTGTCGACGTCGCGGGCCCGCGCCGCGGCGGTGCGGCGGACGAACTCGTGCTCGGGGTAGTCGACGAGCGGCGCGAGCAGGGGCCGGCTCTCGGGGGCCGGCCCGCCGGCCGTGGACGGGGATCGCGTGGACTGGGTCATGGTCTTCCGTTCTGCCAGGGAGTGCGGGACGGGCTCGACCGCTCGGCGGACGGGCCCGGGGCGTCGAAGCACGACGGCGGCCCCCGGCTCGCGGGGACCGCCGTGTCGTCGCGTGCTGCGTCCCGCTCAGACGTTGAGCTTGAACAGCCGGTCGAACGGGGTGCCCACGGCCTGGCGGGCCCGCTCCACGGCCGCCTCGTCGGGGGCGTTGTAGAAGCACAGGCACTTGGCGGTGTCCTCGCGCACGTAGGTGCGCAGGAAAGAGACCTCGGGGACCTCGGCGTACTTCGGGGAGTTGGCCTTCTTGCGCGCCAGGTACTGCTCCATGGTGATCTCGGCGGGGATGTCCCACTCCACCAGGTACTGCGCGTCGCCCTTGAGCTTCTTGATGTCGTCGAGCTCGGCGCCCACGAGGCGGACGGCGTCGGGGCCGGTGACCTCCGCGGCGGCGTCCCCGGCGGCGGTGCGCACGGTCTGGGCCAGGCCCTCGGCGCTGTCGGCCTCCACGATCACGAACACCCGTCCGTGGTCGGCCGTGACCTGGGACTCGATGAACTCGGCGCCCGCCGCGGAGACGGCCTCGGAGACCGTGGCGATGAGCTGGGTCACGGCGTCCTTGGACGCGGAGGCGGGAACGATCTCGAGCAGGTGGAGCGACATGGGGGTTCCTTCCCTCGGGTCGGGGCGGCGTCGTCGCCGCTCGGGCACTCCTGCCAGGCTAGGCTCCCGCCCCCGGAAGGTCCCGGGATCCGTCACAGTTCGCAACACGGGGCGTCCGGGCGGGTTTTCCTCGTGCCGGGGGCCCGCAGGGTGCACAATGCGCCCCGGTTCGCCCGCCCGGGGATCGGCGCCGGGCGCCGCCGCCTGCAGGTCGCTAGCCTGGGGGAGTGCGCGCGGAAGAACTGAACCGGTCCGTCCAGGACTGCCTGAAGACGGTCTGGCTGGCCCAGGAGTGGTCCTCGGACGCCGTGACCACCACCGGGCTGGCCCAGCGGCTGGGCCTGTCCCCGTCCACCGTGTCGGAGGCCGTCAAGAAGCTCACCGCGCAGGGGCTGCTGAGCCGGTCCGCCCACGGCGGGATCGTCCTCACCGACCGCGGCCGGGACGTCGCCGTCCAGATGGTGCGGCGCCACCGGATCCTCGAGGCGTTCCTCACCGGCCACCTGGGCTACTCCTGGGACGAGGTGCACGAGGAGGCCGAGGTCCTCGAGCACGCGGTGAGCGAGAAGTTCGTCGCCCGGCTGGACGCCCTCCTGGACCATCCGGAGCGGGACCCGCACGGCGACCCGATCCCGCGGCGGGACGGCACCGTGCCGTCCGCCCCGGCCGTGCTCCTCGCCGACGTCGCCCCGGGCAGTCCCGTGGTGGTGGCCCGGGTCTCGGACGCGGATCCGGGAGTGCTGCGCCGGCTCGGGAGCGCCGGCATCCGGCCGGGCACGGAGCTCGTGCTCGGCGAGCACCGGTCCCGCGCGGTGCCCGTGGTGCTGGACGGGGACGTCGTCGAGGTGGACGTCCTCGCCGCGGAGGCGGTCTGGGTCCGGCCCCGGGACCGGCCCGGACCGCCTCCGGGGCCCGTCAGGAGATGACGCCGTCCACCAGCGCCTTGGCCTCCCGCTGGACCTGCTGCAGGTGCTCCTCGCCGAGGAACGACTCCGCGTAGATCTTGTAGACGTCCTCCGTGCCGGACGGCCGGGCCGCGAACCACGCGTTCTTCGTGGTGACCTTCAGCCCGCCGATCGCCGCGCCGTTGCCGGGGGCGTTCGTCAGCTTCGCCGTGATCTGCTCGCCGGCCAGGGTGTCCGCCTCGACCTGGGCCGGGGAGAGCTTCTTCAGGGCGGCCTTCTGCTCCCGGCTCGCCGGGGCGTCGATGCGCTGGTAGACGGGGGCGCCGAACTCCTCGGTGAGCTCCGTGTAGCGCTGGGACGGGGTCTTGCCGGTGCGGGCCGTGATCTCCGAGGCCAGCAGGGCCAGGATGATCCCGTCCTTGTCGGTGGACCACACGGAGCCGTCCCGGCGCAGGAAGGACGCGCCCGCGGACTCCTCGCCGCCGAAGCCGATCGAGCCGTCCATCAGGCCGGGCACGAACCACTTGAAGCCCACCGGCACCTCCACGAGCTCGCGGCCCAGCGAGGCCGCCACCCGGTCGATGATCGAGGAGGACACCAGGGTCTTGCCGACCCCGGCGTCCGGGGACCAGCCGGTGCGCTCGCGGAAGAGGTAGTCGATCGCCACCGCCAGGTAGTGGTTGGGGTTCATCAGCCCCGCGTCCGGGGTCACGATGCCGTGGCGGTCGGTGTCGGCGTCGTTGCCGGTGGCGATGTCGTACTTGTCCCGGTTGCCGATGAGGGAGGCCATGGCGTTCGGGGAGGAGCAGTCCATCCGGATCTTCTCGTCCCAGTCGAGGGTCATGAAGGCCCACTGCGGGTCCACCTGCGGGTTCACCACGGTCATGTTCAATCCGAAGCGCTGGGCGATCTCGCCCCAGTAGGCCACGGAGGCCGAGCCCATGGGGTCCGCGCCGATGTGCAGACCGGAGTCCCGGACCACGTCGAGGTCGACGACCTCCGGCAGCGTCCGCACGTACTCCTCGAGGAAGTCGTAGCTGCCCGTGGTCTCCGCCGCCCGCGCCCGCTCCAGGGAGATCCGTCGGACCCCGGACATGCCGTTCTCGAGGAACTGGTTGGCCCGCTGGGCGATCCACTCGGTGGCGTCGGAGTCCGCGGGGCCGCCGTTGGGCGGGTTGTACTTGAAGCCGCCGTCACCGGGCGGGTTGTGCGAGGGGGTGATGACGATGCCGTCGGCCACCGCCTCCGCCCGGCCCGCGTTGTGGGTCAGGATGGCGTGGGACAGCGCCGGGGTGGGCACGTAGCCGTCGCGGGAGTCCAGCAGGACGGTGACGTCGTTGGCGGCCAGCACCTCGAGCGCGGTGTCCTGCGCGGGCCCGGACAGGGCGTGGGTGTCCTTGCCCATGAACAGCGGGCCCGTGATCCGCTGGCCGGCGCGGTACTCCACGATGGCCTGCGTGATGGCCGCGATGTGCTGCTCGTTGAACGAGGCCTTGAGGGACGAGCCGCGGTGCCCGGACGTGCCGAACGCCACGCGCTGGTCCGGGTCCGAGGGGTCGGGCACGACGTCGGTGTAGGCGTCGAGGAGCTTGCCGAGGTCGACGAGGTCACTGGGTTGGGCGACGGTGCCCGCACGATTGGTCATGGCGCCCAACCTACCGCCGGGCGGCGGGCCCGCGGAGGCTGGCACGCGATCGGGTCGCCAGGTTTCGTGCTGCGTGCCGCGCGGGAGGCCCGCGCGGGGGTGGAGGAATCGCGGCCGGTGGGACAGGATGAGGGCACCAGACAGGGCAGGACCGAACGAGGAGGCAGGGACACCATGAGCGACGCACCCGGCGGGACGACCGAGGGCTCGGGCAAGGGCCCGGAGAGCACCGTCCCGGACAACGAGCAGGGCATCGGGCTGACCACCGACGAGAACGCGACCGGCTTCGAGCCGGAGGAGGACCCCCAGGCGGCCACCGATCCGGACGACCCCGATTCGGAGGAGGAGGCCCTGGGCCACTCCTAGGCGGCGGGGCGGGGGCGGCCCTGGTCCTCGAGCTGGTCGACGACGGCGAGCAGCTGGGCCTCCGCGCTCGGGCGGCCGATGAGCTGGACGCCCATGGGCACGACCGGCCCGTCGTCGTCGCCCGCCGCGCGGGTCCACAGCGTCGGGACGGTCACCGCGGGCAGGCCCACGACGTTCACGACCGAGGTCCACGGCGTGTACCCGCACTGGCGCCGGTAGTCCTGGTCCGCGCCCGCGGGGTCCGCGAGGTCGTAGCCCTCCCAGTACCAGCCCAGCGGCCGCGGTGTCATGGCGAGCGCGGGCGTCAGGACCACGTCCCAGGCGCCGTAGGCCCGCACCACGTCCTGCTCGATCCGGCGCAGGACGCCCACGGCCCGCGCCAGCTCGACCGCCGACCGGCGCAGGGCGCGGGCGCGGAAGGCCCCCGCGAGGCCGGTCAGCCTTCCCGCCTGCTCGTCGTCCAGCGGGGCCGTGCCCATCGAGGTGGTCCACACGTCGAAGAAGGCCCCCGGGTACTCGGGGTCGTAGGACAGCTCGGCCTCCTCGACCTCGTGCCCGGCGGCCCGCAGCAGGGCGACGCCCGCGTCGAGGGCGGCGCGGGCCTCCGGGGAGACCTCGATGTCCTGGACGGCGTCGAACGGGGAGGCGGTGCTCACCCCGATCCGCAGCGGCCGGTCCCCCCACGGGAGGTCGCCCCGCCGGGCCGCGCGCACGCCGTCCAGGAAGGACCCCTGCGGGGCGGCGCGGACCGCCCGCCGCACCACGTTGCCGTGCGCCGGGCCGGGCGCGGGGGCGCACAGGACGTCGAGCAGCAGCGCCGCGTCCTCGGCCGTGCGGGCGAGAGGCCCGTTCACCACGAGCTGGGCGGCGTCCGACTGTGCGTCCGCGGTGGGCACCCGGCCGCGGTTGGGCTTGAGCCCGACCAGTCCGCACACCGCCGCCGGGATGCGCACCGACCCTCCGCCGTCGGAGCCCGGCGCCACCGGGAGCAGGCCCGCCGCCACGGCCGCCGCCTGGCCGCCCGAGGAGCCGCCGGCTCCCGTCGACGGGTCGTGCGGGTTCCGGGCGGGCGGGGCCACGAGGTTCTCGGAGTAGCAGTTGAGGCCGAACTCGGGCACCTGGGTCTTGCCCAGGCACACCGCCCCGGACGCGCCGAGCACGGCCGCGAGGTCGTCGTCGGCCTCCGCCACGGGCGCGCCGCCGCGCCGCCCGGCCACGGCGGCGGAACCGTAGGTGGTGGGCATCCCGGCGACGTCGTGCAGGTCCTTCACCGCGAGCGGCACACCGTGCAGCGCTCCGCGGGCGGCACCGGCGGGCAGGGCGTCGAGCGCGCGCGCCCGGTCGAGGGCGAGGTCCGCCGCGACGTGGACGAACGCCCCCAGCGCCGGATTGCGCGCCTCGATCCTGGCCAGGAAGTGCTCGGCGGTCTCCACCGCGCCCAGCTCGCCGCGCGCGAGCGCGTCCCGCAGCTGCACGGCGCTGAGGTCTCCGATCGAGGTCACGGCAGGCTCCTGTCCGACGGTCGCGCGGTCCCCCTCCGGGGCTCCGCAGGGCGCTGAGCCCAGGCTAGTAGGCTGTCGGCTGTCCGGGCGTGCCCGCACGCCCCGGTTCCCGATCTTCCCCGACCCGCAGGAGACCCCCGTGCCCACCGCCTGTGCGCCCCGTCCCGCGGCGATCCGCGCGGCGACGGCGTCCGTCCTGCTCCTGGCCCTCGCCGGCTGCTCATCGCCCTCCTCCTCCGACGGGGACACCGCGGCCGGCAGCGGGTCGGACGCGCCGGCGTCCGCCGCCGCGAGCGGCCCCACGGCCTCCGGCGGGGCCTCGTCGGCCACCGTCCAGGAGACGTGCGCCCGTGTGCTCGAGACCGTGCGCACCGCGCCGCAGCAGCTCCGGGACGATCCCGCCGGGCTGTTCACCGAGGTCGACGAGCTCGCGGCCACCGCCCCGGACGAGCTGTCCGGGCAGCTCACCTCGGTCCGTGAGGCCGTCGCCGGCTTCCGGCAGGGCGAGCGCTCCTTCATCAGCGTGGTCCAGGAGGTCAGAGGCCTGCAGGAGCGCTGCTCCGGCTGACCTCTCCACCGTGCGCGAGGGGTCGCGTTCGGTACTTCCGAGGCGCGAGGGGTCGCGTTCGGCGCTCCCGGTGCGCGAGGGGTCGCGTTCGGTGGGAAACAGTGGCGCGGAGGGTCCGGCAGCGACCCGTCGGTGATGGCGACGTGCAGAACCCGCCCCCTCGCCGTGGAGGGGCCGAAGAATGCCCGGCGGCGCAATCGCACTCCACCGGGGCGCGATGACGGTCCGGGAAGGCAGGACTGCGCCACTCCGTGTGCTGGCGCCCTCCTCCGCCCGTCCGTGGCGATCATGCTCTCGGCATGAGACACCCCGGACCCCTGCCGCCCGAGCTCCGTGGCATCGGCTTCTCCCGTCGGGAGGCCCTCGCCCTGGGCGTCGCGGAGCACCGGCTCCGGGACGCCGACCTCACCAGCCCCGTCGGCAGGGGAGTGCGGGTCCCCGCCGACTGTCCTGCTCCTCTGCTGGAAGCGGCACGGGCACTGACCCGCCGGTATCCGGGGACGGTGATCAGTCACCGCTCCGCGGCGCTGCTCCACCGGATGCGGGCTCCTGCCCCCTGGCAGGGGTGCTCGGAGCTGTGGCTCACGCGCGCCGACGACTCGAGGGCCCTGAGGCGGCCCGGCGTCGTCTGCCGGAGGGGACGCCTCGGTCCGCACGAGGTGGTCCGCGTCCACGGGGTGGCCGTCACGTCACCGGTGCGCACGTTCCTGGACGTGTGCGCCGAGCTCACGGTGACGGAGGCAGTGGTGCTCGCCGACGGACTGGTCAACGCCCACCGCCACGGGATCCGCCGGGCCGTGGCCGCGGTGTGCCGGCCGGACGAGCTCGAGACCGGGGTGCGGGAGCACGCCGGGCGGCGTGGCATCCGTACGGCCCGCGCCGCGGTCGAGCGGATGCGGGTGGGGTCGGACTCGTCCGGCGAGACACGGCTGCGGCTACTGCTCGAGGACCACGGGATCCGGGGCCTGGTGCTCGACCATCCTCTGCTGGGGCCCGACGGGACGCTGCTGGCGCAGCCCGATCTCGCCCTGGACAGCCACCGGCTGAGCCTGCAGTACGAGGGTGCCCACCACGACCGGGCGGAGCAGCGAGTGCTGGACATCAGGCGGTTGCGGGCCACGGAGTCGGCGGGGTGGCGGGAGCTCCGGATCTGCGCTCACGACCTGCACCGGCACACGACGACGACGCGGGGCCGGGTGCCGGTGGCGGTCGCCCTGGTGTGGGAGGCGATGGGGATCGCGCACCACCGGTGACGGGGCCGAGCCGAGGGGCGAGGGGCCGCGACCGGCCCCCCTCCCCGCGCCGAGGGGGCCTGTCCGGACGGAATGTGACTGACTGACCGTGCGAACGAGACCCCTCGGCGGGAGGGGTACTGAACCAGACCCCTCGATCTCGCCTAGGCCGCCGCGTTGCGGACGGCCTGGGCGAGCACCTGCAGGCCGTCGCGCAGCAGCTCCTCGCCGATCACGAGCGGGGGCAGCAGGCGCACGATGTTGCCGAAGGTCCCGCAGGTCAGGATGATGACGCCCTGCGCGAGGCACTCCGCGGCGATCGCCTTGGCGGCGTCGGCGTCGGGCTCCGTGCCGCCGGGCCGGACGAACTCCAGCGCCATCATGGCCCCGCGGCCGCGGATCTCGCCCACGGTGCCGGTCTCCTCGGCCACCGGGGCCAGTTCTTCGCGGATGATCTCCTCGATCCGGCGGGCGCGTGCCACGAGGTCCCACTCCTCGATGGTCTGCAGCGCGCCGAGGGCGGCGGCGCAGGCCACGGGGTTGCCGCCGTAGGTGCCGCCGAGGCCGCCCGCGTGGACGGAGTCCATGATCTCGGCGCGGCCGACCACGCCGGACAGCGGCATGCCGCCGGCCACGCCCTTGGCCACGGTGATCAGGTCGGGGACGACGCCCTCGTGGTCCACGGCGAACCACTCGCCGGTGCGCGCGATGCCGGACTGCACCTCGTCGACGACGAACACGGCGCCGTTGTCGGTGCACCACTCGGACAGCGCGGGCAGGAAGCCGTCGGCCGGCACGATGAATCCGCCCTCGCCCTGGATGGGCTCGATCACGACGGCGGCCACGTTCTCGGCGCCGACCTGCTTCTCCACCTGGAGCAGCGCGCGGCGGGCGGCCTCGGCGCCGGTCATGCCCTCCGGGTCCCGGAACGGGTAGGACACGGGCACGCGGTAGACCTCGCCGGCGAACGGGCCGAAGCCCTGCTTGTAGGGCATCACCTTGGCTGTCATCGCGAGGGTCATGTTCGTGCGCCCGTGGTAGGCGTGGTCGAACACGACCACGGCCTGGCGGCCGGTGTGCACGCGCGAGATCTTCACGGCGTTCTCGACGGCCTCGGAGCCCGAGTTGAACAGCGCCGCCTTCTTCGGGTGGTCGCCGGGGGAGAGCTCGGCGAGCTTCTCCGCGACGGCCACGTAGCCCTCGTACGGGGTGACCATGAAGCAGGTGTGGGTGAAGTGCGCCACGGCCTCCTGCACCTTGGCGACCACGGCGGGGGCGGAGGCGCCCACGCTGGTCACGGCGATGCCGGACCCGAGGTCGACGAGCTGGTTGCCGTCGACGTCGAGCACGATCCCGCCGTCCACGTCCGCGGCGTAGGCGGGCACGGAGGAGGCGACTCCGGAGGCGACGGCCGCGGTGCGCCGCTCGGACAGCTCGCGGGACTTGGGGCCCGGGAGGGCGCCGTCGAGGCGACGGACCTGCTCGAGCCGGTACTGGATCTCGGTCACGACGAGATCTCCTTTCGGTGGGGACGGGACGGTGGGGACGGGACGGAACGATAGGGGGCGCCGGGCGGGAGTGCCCCGGCACGGGACGGCGGCCGCCGCAGCTGCCTGCGACGACCGCCGTCCCGGTGCGGGAGCGCGGGTCAGGACCTCAGGCGGGGGTGCCGGTGCCGGGGGTCGGGACGTTGGCCCAGGGGTTCTCCACGCCGATGTACTGGGTGGTGGTGTACTCGTGGAGGCCCTCGGCCCCGCCCTCGCGGCCCAGGCCGGACTGCTTGACGCCGCCGAACGGGGCGGCCGCGTTGGAGATCACCCCGACGTTGAGGCCCATGAGGCCGAACTCGATGCGGTCGCCGATGCGCAGGCCGCGGGAGATGTTCTCGGTGAACACGTAGGAGGCCAACCCGTACTCGGTGGAGTTGGCCAGGGCCACGGCCTCGTCCTCGTCCTTGAAGGTGACGACCGGGGCCACGGGGCCGAAGATCTCCTCGGTCACCGCGCGGGCGTCGACGGGGACGTCGCGCAGCAGGGTGGGCTGGAAGAAGTAGCCGGGCCCGTCCACGCGCGCCCCGCCGACGACGACCTTCGCCCCGCGCTCGACGGCGTCGGTGACGAACTCCTCGACGGAGTCGCGAGCCTTGGCCTCGACCATCGGGCCCACGCTCACGCCGTCGTCCACGCCGTTGCCCACGGTGAGCGCGGCCATCTTCGCGGCCATCTTCTCGACGAACTCGTCGACGACCGACTCGTGCACCAGCAGCCGGTTGGCGGCCGTGCAGGCCTCGCCCATGTTGCGCATCTTCGCGGCCATGGCCCCGGCCACGGCCTTGTCGATGTCGGCGTCCTCGAAGACGATCAGCGGCCCGTTGCCGCCGAGCTCCATGGAGGTGCGCAGCACGTTGTCCGTGGCCAGCTTCATCAGCTGCTTGCCCACCGGGGTGGAGCCGGTGAAGGAGACCTTGCGCAGGCGCGGGTCGGCCATGATCGGCTCGGACACGTTCGCGGCCGAGGCGGAGGAGACGACGTTGAGCACCCCGGCCGGCAGGCCCGCGTCCAGCATGAGCTGGGCGAAGTACTGGGAGGTGAGCGGGGTCAGCCGGGCGGGCTTGAGCACCATGGTGCAGCCGGCGGCCACGGCCGGGGCGACCTTGCGGGTGGCCATCGCCAGCGGGAAGTTCCACGGGGTGATCAGCAGGCACGGGCCCACGGGCTTGTGGGTGACCAGCATCCGCAGGTTGCCCTCGGGGGTGTCCAGGTAGCGGCCGTAGTCGCGCACGGCCTCCTCGGCGAACCAGCGCAGGAACTCCCCGCCGTACTTGACCTCCCCGGCGGCCTCGGCCAGCGGCTTGCCCATCTCCAGGGTCATCAGCAGGGCGAGGTCCTCGGCGCGCTCCTGCACGAGGTCGAACGCACGCCGCAGAATCTCCGAGCGCTCCCGGGCGGGGGTGCGGGCCCAGGACTCCTGGGCGTCGGCGGCGGCGTCCATCGCGGCCTGGGAGTCCTCGCGGGTGGCCGAGGCCATGGTCGCGATGACCTCGCCGGTGGCAGGGTTCTCCACCTCGAAGGTTCCCCCGTCCGAGGCGTCGCGCCACTGACCGTTGATCAGCAGTCCCGTGGGGGTCTTGGCGAGGACCGCCTCGATGCGGTCCTTCATGCCGGTGGCCGCGGGGGCCTTGTCCGTGGTGCTCATGTATCAGCCTCTCTTCTCGACGCTCGCCGGGCCACCGGGCACCGGTGGCGCTGCGCTGCGTCAGGGGGTTCGTCGGACGGGCGGGCGACAGCACTGGGCCCGCCCGTCCATCGTAGGACTCCGGACGGGCTCCCCCGCGGGGACGTCGTCACCGGGTGACGACGAGCCGGGGCGGAGCCGGCGCCGAGGGGCCGCCACGGTCCCCCGACTGCTCCAGGCTAGCGCCGGGGCGACCCAGCAGGATGCTGAATCTTCGTGACGTCCTCGTGCACAGTGCACAGGGGAACGACGACGGGCTACGGCGTCGCTCGGTCGGGCCGGTCGGACAGGCGCAGGGCGATCCACAGCTCCGCGCGCAGCTGCGGGTCGTCCACGGACCGACCGAGCGCCTCCTCGACCTCCTGCAGCCGCTGCTGCAGGGTGTTGCGGTGGATCCCCAGGGCCTCGGCCGTCCCGCTCCGGTTGCCGTTGTGGGCGAGGAACGTGCGCAGCAGGGACAGCCGCCCGGCCCCGTCGACGGGGCCCAGCAGCTGCCGCGCCCAGGCCCGGGCGGTCTCGGGCGGGAGAAGACCGGCGACGCCGCCCGCCACGAGGTCGTCCCACGTGCCGACGCGCTGCCGGTCCGTGGTGCGCTCCAGCGCCTCGCGGGCCTCCCGGTCGCTCGCGTCCGTCTCGTGCACGGCCGCCGGGCCGCCGATGCCTGCCCGCAGCCCGGAGGCCTCGGCGGCGGCACGCACCTCGGCGAGCCGCTCCGGGAGGTCCTCCAGCAGCACCGCGACGGTCTGCTCGCCGTCGGGCTCCGTGGCCGGCGCCCCGACGAGCACCGGTCTTGCGCCGTGGGCGGCCTGCGCCTCGAGGCGTCGGACGCCGTCCCGCAGCTCCTCGGCGCCGCCGCGCAGGCGGGCCACCCGCACCCGGGGCGCCGTCGACCACGTCGTGTCGTCCGCCACCCCCAGCAGGGCGTCCGCCGAGCGCACCTCGCCGTTGAGCAGGAGGGCGAGGGCCCCCGCGCGGACCCGGCGGCGGAACAGCGTCTGCTCCGCCGCGCGCTCCGCGTGCAGCGAGAGCAGGGCCACGGCGGTGGCGATCACGCCGGTCCGGACGGGATCGACCGGGCCGGGCAGGACCACCACGAGGTAGCTCTGGGGGGCGCCGTCCACCCCGAGGGGGTGGACGACCACCGCGCCGGCCGGGCCGGACTCGCTCAGGGACCCGCGCAGCCCGGCCGGGCGCAGCCGGTCGAGGAGCTCGGGGAGCGTCCGGCCCGCGGGCAGCTCGGGCAGCCCGGGGCCGGAGCGCTCCACGATCCGGGCGTCCGCCGCGCAGACGCCCGCCCACCCGCCGCCGAGCACCGACACCAGGGTGCGGACCACCCGGGCCGGGCCGTTCCGCCCGACCGCGGCCCGGGTCAGGCGCCGCTGCTCGGAGAGCATCGCCTCGAGGGCGGTGCGCGCCTCCGCCGCCCGCATCTCGGCCGCGGCGCGGATGATGCCCAGGAAGGGGGTGCGCTCGGGCACCCGGAACAGGGTCAGCCCGGCGTCCCCGCACGCCGCGGCGAGCGCATCGGGCACGCGGAGGTAGGACAGCTGTCCGCCCACGCCCAGGCCCAGCGCCACCACGCCCCGGTCCGTGAGCCGGCGGACGTACTCCGTCCAGGAGTGCGCCCGGGCGGAGGTGTGGAGGCCCGTCAGCAGGAGGACCTCCCCGCCCTCGAGGTACGGGGTGGGGTCGGCGAGCTCGCTGGTCACCACCCAGCTCACCGGCAGGTCGGTGGCCGCCTCGACGACGGGCTCCAGCCCGAGCCCGGGCAGGCCGAGCACCTGGGCGACCGTGACCATGGGCAGTCCTCCTCCTCCGCAGCCCTCGCTGTCCTTCTCGGTGCGCCGGGGACCGCCTGGAGCGGCGGTTCCCGGCGCGGCGGCCGTCTCAGCCCCGCGGCCTGCGGCGCTCGACCTCGGCCACGAGCCGGTGCTCGGCGTCGGGGCCCGGCCGGATCCCGGTGGGGATGCGCAGCAGGAACACGAGCCCGAGCAGCCACCACAGCCCGAAGATCGTCCAGGCGGGGGCGCTGAGGAAGGCGGGCATCCCGGGCAGGTACAGGCTGATCAGGGCGAGGCACAGCACGACCGAGAGCACGCCGATCGCCGTTCCGCCGTGGCCGTGGCCGCCGATCCGGAAGGGACGTTCCATGCCGGGCTCGCTCCGGCGCAGGATCACGAAGACCACGGAGACCAGGGCGTAGGCGATCACGATGGACGGGGAGCCGGAGTCCACGAGCCAGCCCAGCATCTCCGCGCCGAAGAACGGCGCCACGACGGAGAGGGCGCCCACGAAGAGCAGGGCGTTGGACGGCGTCCTGTACTTGGGGTGCAGGCGGCCGAACCACTGCGGCACCATCCGGGAGTTGCCGAGCGCCCAGAGCAGGCGGGACGCCCCCATGAGGAGCGAGTTCCAGGACGTCAGGATGCCGGCGATGCCTCCGGCGATGAGCAGGTTGGCCACGGTCGTGCTGGAGAACATGGCTCCCATGGCGTCCGCGACCGCGATGTCGGCGCCGGCGATGTCCGCGCCGGACATCGCCGAGGACGTGGTGAGCACGACCATGACGTACCAGGCCGCGGCGAGCAGGACGGAGACGATGATGGTCCCGCCCAGCTGCTTGGCCGGCAGGTGCATCTCCTCGGAGACCTGGGGGATGACGTCGAAGCCGACGAACAGGAACGGGACGGTGACGAGCACGAGGAAGAAGCCGGCCGTGCCGCTCGTGAAGAACGGCTCCATGGTGTCGACCGAGCCGCGGGTGAACGCCCCGAAGATCATCATGAGTCCCACGATCAGCAGGAAGAGGATCACGAAGATCTGCACCATGGAGGCGTGCTTCACGCCGCGGATGTTGATCGCGGTGATGATGACGGCGGTCAGGGACCCCACCAGCGCCCAGGTCAGGTTCACCTCGAAGCCGGCCACGGTCCACAGCGGGATCTGGCTCAGGCCCGGGAAGATGTACTGCAGGGTGCGGGGGACCGCCACGGCCTCGAAGGCCACGATGGTGATGTAGCCGCCGGTGATGGCCCAGGACCCGACGAAGGCCCACCGGGCGCCCATGCCGCGCAGGAGGTAGTTGTGCTCCCCGCCCGCGTACGGCATGGCGGCGACGAGCTCGCCGTAGACGAGTCCGACGACGGCCATGATGAGCCCACCGGTGACGAGGGCCAGCACGGTGCCCATGGTCCCGGCCTCGGCCAGCCAGTCGCCGGTGAGGATGACCCAGCCGAAGCCGATCATCGCGCCGAAGCCGAGGGCGATCGCGTCGAGGCGGCCGAGGACCTTCTTGAAGCCGTGGTCCTCGCGGTCCGGGGCGTCGGGCCCCGCGCTGCGGGGTTCGCTGGTGCTCATGGGAGTTCTTCCTTCTGTCGAGGACACCCGGACGAGGTGCCTGGTCGGACCCGCCGCACGGCACTCCCGGCGGCGAGGGCACAATTTATACAGGGATTGTTTCGTCCCTGTGCGCCGCCTGGAAGCCCCCGGCCGTCCGCGGGGTGGGCGCACCGGCCCCCGTGCCCGCGGACTAGGCTGGTCCGGGACAGCCCGTTCCCGACGAGAGGACCCGGACGATGGACAACCTGGACAGCCTGCCGAGCGCCTCGGTGGAGGAGATCCCCGAGGGCGCACGCGTCCTGGACGTGCGCGAGGACGAGGAGTGGGAGGCCGGGCACATCGCCGGTGCCCAGCACATCCCGCTCCGGCAGCTGCCGGAGCGCTACGGCGAGGTGCCGGTGGACGAGGACGTGTACGTGATCTGCCGCTCCGGCGGCCGGTCCCTCAAGGCCACGGCGTACCTCCAGCAGTACGGCTTCGACCCCATCAACGTCCTGGGCGGCATGGGGGCGTGGATGGACGCCGAGAAGCCCATGGTGTCCGAGACGGGCGAGACCCCGAACGTCCGGTGAGGTACGCCTACCTGGGCCCCGCCGGCACCTTCACCGAGGCCGCGCTGCTGAGCGTGGCGGGCGCCCGGGAGGCGGAGCGCCTCCCCGTGTCCTCCGTGCCCGTGGCGCTCGCGGCCGTCCGCTCCGGCGAGGTCGACGCCGCCATGGTGCCCATCGAGAACTCCGTGGAGGGCGGCGTGACCGCGACCCTCGACGCGGTGGCCACCGGCAGCGAGCTGCGCATCGTCCGCGAGGCGCTGGTGCCCATCAGCTTCGTCCTCGTGGCCCCGCCGGGCACGGCGCTCGCCGACGTCCGCACGGTCTCCACGCACTCCCACGCCTGGGCCCAGGTGCGGGGCTGGATGGACGAGCAGCTGCCGGGCGTGGACTACGTCCCGGCGTCCTCCACGGCCGCCGCGGCGCTCGCGCTGCTCCCCGGCGGGGCGGGGCGCGAGGGGCCGGCGTCCCGGGCGGGTTTCGACGCCGCGGTCTGCTCGCCCGTGGTCGTCGAGCAGCACCCCGAGCTCGAGGTGCTGGCGGAGGACATCGGGGACAACGGGGCCGCCGTCACCCGGTTCGTGCTCGTGGCCCGGCCCGGGGTGCCCCTGCCGCCGCGCACGGGCGCGGACCGCACCACGCTCGTCATCCCCCTGTGGGAGGACCGCGCCGGGGCCCTCATGGAGATCCTCGAGCAGTTCGCGACCCGGGGGGTCAACCTCTCGCGGATCGAGTCGCGGCCCACGGGCAACTTCCTCGGGGAGTACTTCTTCAGCGTGGACGTCGACGGTCACATCCTCGATGCCCGGGTGGCGGACGCCGTCGAGGGTCTGCGCCGCGTCTGTCCCAGCACGCGCTTCCTCGGCTCCTATCCGCGGGCCGACCGCAAGGTGGCGACCGTGGCCCCGCACCACTCCGACGACGCCTTCCGCGAGGCGGCGGCCTGGGTCGCAGCTCTGCAGGACCGCGACCGCCGGGCCCCGGAGACCCCGTCCGCGCAGGGCGCGCCGGACGGCGCGTAACGCGAGGACGCGCACCGCACCCCCGCTTGTTAGCAATTGCGAATACATGCACCATGGGGAGTGCGGGCGCGTCCGTGCCCGCGATCTTCAGCCGGTGTCGATCGACCCCCCGGGTCGGGACCGAGCCCGACCGGAGGTGCCACCATGCCTGCTCCCGCCGTCCGCCGCCTCGCCCTCGCCGCCGCCCCGGCCCTCCTGGCCTGCGCGCTCGCCGCTCCGCCGGCCGCGGCGGCCGCGCCGCCCGAGCCGAGTCAGGTGGTCCGCGTCGAGATCGGCCCGAGCCCCGTCGTCGGGGACCCGCGGACCGCCGACGCCCTCGACCTCGTGCCGGCCTCCCGGGTCGTCCCGGAGCCGGGCGCCTCGCTCACGGACCGCGGGCAGGGCCCGCTCGTGGCCGTGGGACTGGCCGTGCTCGCCCTCGTGGGCGCCTTCGTGGCGGGCCTGAGCCGCCGGCCCGATCCCGCCGACTGACCCGCGGGGCCCGGACGCCCGTGCGGGTCAGTCACCCTGGGAGGGCGGCACCCGCACGGAGAGCGCGCCCGGGAGGATCTCGGACTCGAACCCGTTGATCAGCCCGGTGCCGTCCCCGTCCATCTGGGACTCGATGGGCTCGTGGAACTCCACGCGCACCTTCTTCGCGGCGAAGAACTCGATCACGGGCAGGTCGCGCCGCTGCCGGAACACGACCTTGGCGGCCATCAGCGCCCACTCCAGCGTGCTGCGCGGGGACATCACCACGAGGTCCAGCAGGCCGTCGTTGATCTTCGCCTGCGGCACCAGGATCAGGCCCGCGGTGAGGATCCCGCAGTTGGCGGCCATCACGGAGCGGACGCGGCGGCTCTGCCACTCGCCGTCGTCGATCCGGAAGCGGGCCCACCGCGGGGGCGCGATCAGGTGCCGGACCCCCGCCTCCCCGTAGGCCGCCCAGCCGACCAGCTTCTTCAGCTCGTCCCGGGTGTCCGTCATGATCTGGGCGTCGAAGCCGGCCCCGCCCATGACGCAGAACGCGTGCTCCCGCACGGTCCCGTCCTCGAGCTCCACGCGGAACGTGGCCATGTCGATGGCCCGCTCCGCGCCGAAGAGCGCGATGTCCACGTTGCGGTGGGGATCGCCCAGGTCGGCGCCCAGGTTGCGGGCCAGGAGGTTGCCGGTGCCCAGCGGGATGAGGCCCAGCGGGGTGTCGTGGCCGACCAGCGCCTCCGCCACGGCCCGGACGGTGCCGTCGCCGCCGGCGGCGATGACGAGGTCGGCCTCCTGCTCGAGCGCCTCGCGGGTCATCGAGGAGCCCGGGTCGTCCTCCGCGGTCTCGTAGAACACGGGGTCGGGGAACCCGCCCTTGCGGCACCCGATGATGACGGCGTCGCGGGCGACGTCCGCGTCGGCCTTGATGGGGTTGATGACGACGGCGACCCGTTTGGGGGCCACGGGAGTGGCGGTCACGGAAGGACTCCTCGGTTCTGCGGCGCCGGGGACCGGTGGCGCCGTGCGGTGGGGCGGTGGCGCCGCGGCACGGGGCCGCGGGCCCGGGGCGCCGGGCGGATCGCGACGGGCCTCCACCCTAACCCCCGTCGCGTCCCGAGGACTTGGGTACCCTGTCAGGGTGATCGACATCAACCAGCTCCGTGAGAACCCCGACGTCTTCCGCGCCTCGCAGCGTGCCCGCGGGGCGGACGACACCCTGATCGACCGGATCCTGGAGGCGGACGTCGAGCGCCGCCGGCTGATCACCGAGTACGAGTCCCTGCGGGCCGAGCAGAACGCCTTCGGCAAGCAGGTGGCCCGGGCCCAGGGCGAGCAGAAGCAGGCGCTGCTCGCGGAGGTCAAGGAGCTGGCCGCCCGGGTCAAGGAGGCGCAGGCGGCCGCGGAGGCCGCCCGTGCCGGTCAGGACGAGCTCGTCGCGGTCGTCGACAACCTCGTCCTCGACGGCGTCCCCACGGGCGGGGAGGACGACTTCGTCCTGCTCCGGACCGTCGGGGAGCCCCGCGACTTCGCCGCGGAGGGCGTCGAGCCCAGGGACCACCTGGAGATCGGCGAGCTCGTGGACGGCATCGACATGGAGCGGGGGTCCAAGGTCTCCGGCGCCCGGTTCTACTTCCTCAAGCGCGACGTCGCCCGGCTCGAGACCGCCCTGCTGCTCATGGGCCAGGACCAGGCCGTGGACAACGGCTTCGTCCCCATGACCACCCCGAACCTCGTGCGCCCCGAGATCATGAGCGGCACGGGCTTCGACGTCGCCCACTCCGACGAGATCTACCACGTCGGCAAGGACGAGCTCTACCTCGTGGGCACCTCCGAGGTCCCCCTGGCGGGCTACCACGCCGACGAGATCCTCGACCTCTCCGACGGCCCGCTGCGCTACGCCGGCTGGTCCTCCTGCTACCGCCGCGAGGCCGGCTCCGGGGGCAGAGACACCCGGGGCATCATCCGCGTGCACCAGTTCAACAAGCTCGAGATGTTCGTCTACTGCTCCCCGGAGGACGCGGAGGCGGAGCACGCGCGGCTGCTCGCGTGGGAGGAGGAGATGCTCGCCAAGTGCGAGCTCGCCTACCGGGTGATCGACACCGCCGCCGGGGACCTCGGCACCTCCGCGGCCCGCAAGTTCGACTGCGAGGCCTGGGTCCCCACCCAGGGCAAGTACCGGGAGCTGACCTCCACGTCGAACTGCACCACCTACCAGGCGCGGCGGCTCAACATCCGGGAGCGGCTGCCCGAGACCACGGACGCCGCCGGCAAGGTCCGCAAGGGCGGCACCCGCACGGTGGCCACCCTCAACGGGACGCTGGCGACCACCCGCTGGCTGGCCGCCATCCTCGAGACCCACCAGCAGGCCGACGGGTCGGTGCGCGTCCCCGAGGCGCTGCGGCCCTACCTGCGCGGCCAGGAGGTCATCCCCGTCCGGCGCTGAGCCGCCGGGAGGCGTTCGGCTCCCGTTCATCTCACATCGACATCTCGGCCATCCTGTCGGTGTGATGTGGCACCATGTCCCGCATGACAAAAGAAAAGACCGCTGGCACCGAGGACCAGCACGAACTCGTCGGCATCAACTCCACCGTCCCGCTGAAGGTCGAGCACTCGGAAGACCTCAGCGACACGGCCGGCGGCACCACCGCGCCCGCGCGCTCCGCCGCCGACGTCCGGATCCCCCTCAAGGTCCAGCCTCCCCGCTCGAACGGGTGGAAGAAGGAGGCGGGCGTCCAGTACCTGGTGGCCCTCGACGTCGACGGCACGCTCGTCGACCACGACGGCCACATGTCCCGTCCGGTGCGCGAGGCGGCCCAGGCCGTGCTCGCGGCCGGCCATCACGTGGTCATCTCCACCGGCCGCTCCAAGGGGGCGACCCTGCCCGTGGTGGAGCTCATCGGCCAGGAGCGCGGCTACGCCGTGTGCTCCAACGGCGGCATGACGCTCGAGCTGGACCCGGAGCTGCCGGCGTACCACCGGGTGCTCGAGTGCGTCTCCTTCGACCCCGGCCAGGCCCTCGAGGCCCTCGAGCAGCGCCTGCCCACCGCGAAGTTCGCCCTCGAGACCGAGGACGGGTCCTTCTACTCCACGGAGCGCTTCCAGGACGCGTCCTTCGGCATCGAGGCGATCGGCGTGGACCTGCACCAGCTGGCGCGGATGAAGGCCGTGCGCATGGTGGTGTACAGCACGGAGCACACCCCGGAGGAGTTCGCCCGGGCGATCGACGAGGCCGGGCTGCACGGCGTCACGTACTCCGTGGGCTGGAGCGCCTGGCTCGACATCGCCGCCAACGGCGTCTCCAAGGCCAGCGCCCTGGAGCAGATCCGCCGCCGGCTCGGCGTGGACCCGTCCCACACGGTCGCCGTGGGCGACGGCCGCAACGACATCGAGATGCTCGACTGGGCCGCCCGCGGCGTGGCCATGGGCCAGTCCCCGGACGAGGTCGCGGCCGCGTGCCACGAGGTGACGCACACGGTCTACGAGGACGGCGTCGCCCGGATCCTGCGCTCCCTGCTCTGAGCCCGGCGGCTCAGAGCCCGTACTCCTCGAGCAGCCGCAGCCAGACCTCGCTGATGGTGGGGAAGACGGGCACCGCGTGCCAGAGCCGCTCCAGCGGCACCTCGCCGACCACGGCGACGGTCGCCGCGTGCAGCAGCTCCGTCACGTCCGGGCCGGCGAAGGTCGCGCCCACGAGGGTCCGGCGCCGCCGGTCGACCACGAGCTGGGCCCAGCCCCGGTAGTCGTCGCGGTGCAGGAGCGCCCCGGCCACGTCGATGGCGTGCTCCACGACGTCCACCTCGAGGCCGTCCGCGCGGGCCTGCTCGGCGGAGCGGCCCACGGAGGCCACCGCGGGGTCGGTGAAGACCACCTGCGGGACGGCGCACCCGTCGGCCGTGGACGCGTACGGGGACCACGGGGGCGCGGACGCCCCCAGCCGGCCGGCCGCGCGCGCCACGACCGCGTCCGCGACGGCGCGCGCCTGGTACTTCCCCTGGTGGGTCAGCAGCGGCCCGCCCGCCGCGTCCCCGGCGGCGTAGAGCCAGCCGCCCTCCGCGCCCGCCACCAGGCCCGAGCCGTCGACCCGCAGCGCGGAGGGGTCCAGGCGGAGCTCCTCGAGGCCCAGGTCCGCGAGCGCGGGCCGCCGCCCCGTGCTCACCAGCAGCCGCTCCGCGGACACGGTCCCGCCGCCCTCGAGGACGAGCTCGACGCCGTCACCGACGGACCGGACCCGTTCCGTGGCCCGCCCCTCGACGACCGTGACGCCCTCGGCGTCCAGGGCCTCGGCGACCAGCCGCGCGGCGGTGGACGGGAAGGCGCTCAGCAGCCGGCTGCGGGCGACCACCGTGACCCGGGAGCCCAGGCGGGCGAAGGCCTGCGCGAGCTCCGTGCCGGCCACGCCCCCGCCGAGCACCGCCAGGGACCCGGGGACCTCCTGCGCGGCGGTGGCGTCCCGCGTGCCCCAGAACGGCACGTCCCCGAGACCCGGGACCGGGGGCACGACCGGCCGCGAGCCCGTGGCCAGCACCACGGCGTGCCGGGCCTCGAGCACCCGGACGCCGCCGTCCTCGGCGGTGACCCGGACCCGCCGGGGCCCGGCCAGCGCGCCCCGGCCCCGGACCAGGTCCACGCCGGCCGCGGCCAGCCACTCCGCCTGGCCGGTGTCGTCCCAGTGCGCCGCGAACCCGTCCCGGCGGCGCAGCACCGCCGCCGCGTCCGGCGGGCCGGTGACGGCCTCCGCCGCGCCGGCCACTCCGCGGGCGGCCTCGAGGGCCGCGCCCGGGCGCAGCAGCGCCTTCGAGGGCGTGCACGCCCAGTAGGAGCA
The DNA here is from genome assembly GCF_059758435.1 of Kocuria sp. GQ42. NCBI lineage: Bacteria > Bacillati > Actinomycetota > Actinomycetes > Micrococcales > Micrococcaceae > Kocuria > Kocuria sp. GQ42. The sequence continues at coordinate 160,411 of NZ_JCAXEN010000005.1, forward strand.
CTCCCCGCCCACGAGCTCCGCCTCGACGAGCGCGGCGCTCAGCCCGCCCCGCACCACGCGGTCGGCCGCGTTCTCGCCGACCGGACCACCGCCGATCACCACCACGTCGTACCTGTCCCGGGGCTCTGTCATGCCCCGAGTCTGCCAACGGGCGCGCCGCCCGACAACAGCCCCGACAACAGCCCCGGCAACAGCACCGGCAACAGCACCGGCAACAGCCCAGGCGGCGCTCGGGCGGGGGTGATCCGGGTCATCTCCAGGAGAACGGAGTGCTAGCCTTCTTGCCAGGCCGGGTGACCACGTCATCGACGACGACCGAAGGGTGTGCCGTGATCGAGTACGTCTCCGACCGGTGGGAACAGATCCTCTTCGCCAGCTGGCAGCACTTCTCCCTGGTGGTCCAGTGCCTGGTCCTGGCCACGGTCCTCGCGGTGGCCCTCGCGGCGCTGTGCTACCGCTCGCCCCGGCTCACGACCGTGGCCAACAACGTCTCGGCCGTGGGGCTGACCATCCCGTCCTTCGCGCTCATCGGCCTGCTGATCGCCCCGCTGGGCTTCGGGGTGACCCCCGCCGTCGTCGTCGTCACCTTCTTCGCCGTCCTCCCCGTCCTGCGCAACGCGCTCGTGGGGCTCGCCGGGGTCCCGCAGGCCACCGTGGAGGCGGCGCGCGGGCTCGGCATGAGCAGGGCGGCGACCTTCCTGCGCGTGGAGCTGCCGATGGCGTGGCCGGTCATCCAGGCCGGCATGCGGGTCTCGGCGCAGATGGTGATGGGCGTGGCCGCCATCGCCGCCTACGTGCTCGGCCCCGGCCTGGGCGGCTTCATCTTCTCGGGCCTGTCGCGGCTCGGGGGCGCCAACTCCTTCGCGTCGGTCGTCACCGGCGTCGTCGCCGTCATCGTCGTCGCACTCATCCTGGACGGGCTGCTCGTGCTGCTCGGCCGTCTCACCACATCGCGAGGTATCCGTGTCTGACTCCGTGACCACCCCCCGTACAGACTCCTCCGTCACCGGGGCCCGGATCCTGCTGGAGAACGTCTCCAAGCGCTACCCCGGGCAGGCCAAGGCCGCGGTCGACGGCCTGACGCTGGAAATCCCCGCGGGCAGCATCGTCATGCTCGTGGGCCCCTCCGGCTGCGGCAAGACCACCACGCTGAAGATGATCAACCGGCTCATCGAACCCACCGAGGGGCGGATCGTCATCGACGGCCAGGACGTGACCTCAATGAACGGCGACGAGCTGCGCCGCGGCATCGGCTACGTGATCCAGGCCGGCGGGCTGTTCCCGCACATGAGCGTGGCCACCAACATCGGCATGGTCCCGAAGATGCTCGGCTGGGACAAGCAGCGCATCGCCGCGCGCGTGGACGAGCTGCTCGAGCTCGTCTCCCTCGACCCGGCCGTCTACCGGGACCGGTACCCGAGGGAGCTCTCCGGGGGCCAGCAGCAGCGCGTCGGGGTGGCCCGCGCCCTGGCCGCGGACCCGCCCGTGCTGCTCATGGACGAGCCGTTCGGGGCGGTGGACCCCATCACCCGCCAGCGGCTCCAGGACGAGCTCATCAACATCCAGCACGAGCTGCAGAAGACGATCGTGTGCGTGACCCACGACTTCGACGAGGCGGTCAAGCTCGGCGACTGGATCGCCGTCTTCGACGAGGGCGCCCGGATCGTCCAGTACGACGCTCCGGAGCGCATCCTGGCGGAGCCGGCGGACGCGTTCGTGGAGGACTTCATCGGCTCGGGGGCGGGGCTCAAGCAGCTCACCCTCACCCGGGTCCGGGAGGTCGACCTCGTCCCCGCGGTGACCACCCGCCCCGGCGAGGACGTCCGGGCGGTGCTCGGGCGGGTCGACGAGGCGGGCACCCGGGACGTCGTCGTCGTCGACGACCGCGGCCGGCCGCTGTCCTGGCCGTCCCGGCGGCAGCTCGAACGGTTCGAGACCGTCCCCGGGGAGCACAACGACCGCCTGCCCCTCGTCGGCACGAGCTCCACGCTCAACGACGCGCTGGACACCATGCTCGTCTCCAGCACGGGGGCGGCGCTCGTGGTGGGGCCGCGGGACCGGTTCGAGGGCGTCATCTACGTCGAGACCGTCATGGCCGCGATCACCGAGGCCCGCCGGGCCGTGGCCGCGGAGGACGCGCCCCTCGGCCACAACACGGGTGAGATGCCCGCGGTCAGCGCGAGCCCGGGAGGCGGGGACCGATGAGCGCGCAGACCGAGCGCCCCGCCGCCGCGGAGCCGGAGCCCGCCGACGACCCCGTGTCGCGCCCGGCCACGGCCGACCCGGACCAGCGCACCTGGAAGGGCCTGCTCCTGCAGCCCGTGGCGATCCTCGCGGCGCTGGGCCTGCTCGTGCTCTGGCTGACCACGGCGGAGCTCACCGAGACGGAGGCCGTGACCCTGAGCCCCGCATCGCTGTGGGCCCTGACCCTGGAGCACCTGCAGCTGACGGTCGTGGCCACGGTGGTGGTCCTGCTCATCGCGATCCCGGTCGGCATCCTCCTGACCCGCAGACCGCTGCGCTTCCTCACGGGCCCGGTCATCGCGCTGGCGAACGTCGGCCAGGCCGCCCCGGCGGTGGGCCTCGTCGTCCTGTTCGCCTTCTGGTTCGGCTTCGGCTTCCGGGCGGCCGTGGTCGCCCTGATCGTCTACGCGATCCTGCCCGTCCTGAAGAACACCATGGTGGGCCTCGACGGGGTGGACCGCAGCCTCGTCGAGGCGGGCCGGGGCATGGGGATGAGCGCCGCCGCGGTCCTGTTCCGGGTCGAGCTGCCCCTGGCCGTGCCCGTCATGCTGGCCGGCGTGCGTACCGCCCTGATCCTGGTGGTCGGCACCGCGACCCTCGCCACGTTCATCAACGGCGGCGGGCTCGGGCTGCTGATCACCACCGGGGTCAACCTCAACCTCGTGCGGGTGCTGATCGCCGGCTCGATCCTCGTGGCGCTGCTCGCCCTCGCCATCGACTGGGTCGGGCGTGTCGTGGAGCACGTCGCGCGGCCGAAGGGACTGCGATGAGAACCTCCCGCGCCGCCGCCGGCGCCCTGCTGCTCTCCTGCTCCGGCCTGCTGCTGACCGGCTGCGGGCTCGAGCCCTCCACGGCCTACGTCCCCGACGCCGCGCCCGGCTCCATCCGGCCCGTCGAGGGCGCGGAGGGGACCGAGGTGCGGGTGACGTCCAAGAACTTCACCGAGCAGCTGATCCTCGGCAAGATCGGGGTGCTCGCGGTGCAGGCCGCCGGCTTCGAGACCGAGGACATCACCAACGTGCCCGGGTCCCAGCCGGTGCGCGAGCTCATGCTCTCCGGGGACGCCGATCTCACCTTCGAGTACACCGGCACGGCCTGGCTGACCTACCTCGGGCGGGCGGAGGGCATCCCGGACCAGCAGGAGCAGTGGCGGGCCGTGTACGAGGAGGACCTGGGCAACGGGCTGACGTGGGGCGCCCCGGCGGCCCTCAACAACACCTACGCCATGGCCGTGCGCTCCGAGTACGCCGAGGCCAACGACCTGGCGACCGTCTCGGACATCGCGGACCTGCCGGTGGCCGAACGGACGTTCTGCGTGGAGTCGGAGTTCAACTCCCGCAGCGACGGGATGACCCCCCTGCTGGCCCACTACGGCCTGGACCGCGGCAGCGAGGTGCCCGAGGGCAACATCGGCATCTACGACACCGGCGCGATCTACTCGGCGACCGACGACGGGGAGTGCAACTTCGGGGAGGTCTTCTCCACGGACGGCCGCATCCCGGCCCTGGACCTGACCGTGCTCGAGGACGACCGGCAGTTCTTCCCCGCCTACAACGCCGCCCCCGTCTTCAGCACGGAGCTGCTGGACGAGTTCCCCGCGCTCGAGCAGGTCCTGGAGCCGATCGCCGCGGCGCTCACCGACGACGTGATGCAGGAGCTCAACCGGCAGGTGGATGTCGAGGGGCGGGACCCGGCCGACGTCGCCTACGAGTGGATGCTCTCCGAGGGGTTCATCGTCGAGCCCTGAGCCCCGCCGCCCGCCGGGCCGCCCTGGGCCGGCTCGCACAGGCCCAGCAGCCGGGCCGCCGCGGGCCGGGCGTCCTGCTCCTCCTGCCACAGGGAGCGGGCCACGGCCTTGGAGACCGCCTGCGGGGAGATGCCGAGCTCGGCGGCCACGGCCTTCTGCTGGCCGCGGGCCCCCGGCACGAGCAGGTCGACCACGCGCCACTCCGCGTCGCTGCGCTCCGCCACGATCCGGCCCAGCAGCCGCAGCACGGCCTGCGCCTGCGCCGCGGCCGGCGCGTCCTCGGCGACCACGCGCACCGGCACCCGGCCCGCGGCGGCCTCGGCGGCGGCGCGCGCGTGCGCCGTCCCGGGGCCGTCGGCGCGCAGGCCCGTCCGGCCCTCCGGGTCGGTCGCCGTCTCCAGCCGGACCGGCCCCACCCCGACCCCCACGCTCCAGGCCGATCCGCGCAGACCGGCGAGCGCGGCCGCGACCGCGGCGCCGGGATCGGCGGTGATGCCCTGCACCGCGTGCGCCCGGGCGCGCTGGAACGGCACCACGGTCTCGAGGTCCGCGAGGCGGCGCAGGAGGCCCGGCACGAGGTCGCCCGCCTCGCGGCGGCGCTGGTCCAGGGTCACGACGTACACGGTCCCAGTATCGGGCACGGGGACCGCGGGGGAGCGGGGACGCGGCGGGGACTCACTCCCAGAACCGCGGCTCGATGTCGACCCCCTGCACGATGAGCTCGTCCTCGAGGGGCTCCCGGCACACCACCGGCAGGCGCAGGCAGCCGATGCGGTCGTCGGGGCCGAAGTAGGCGGTGAGCCGGTCGAAGCCCTGCCGGAACGGGGCCAGCTCCTTGGCTGTGGCGGCGACCTCCGCCAGGTCGGCGTCGGAGCCGAGCACCCAGAAGGAGTCCGGGTCGGTCAGCTGGAGCAGTCCCACGGCCGCCCCGGCGTCGTTGTTCTCGGTCCCGGCCCAGCCCGGGGCCCGCAGCCACCCGCCCGGTGCCGCCGCGCCCAGGGCCGGCGCCAGGGGATCGTACTCCCACGCCCGGGCCCGCTGCAGCCACGCGGGCGGCGCCGGGAGGTAGAGCGGGCCGTCGAGGTCCACGGGCCACCGGGCGGCGGCGAACGCCCCGGCGTCCACGCGGTCCCAGAACTGCTCCGCGGTGAGGTCGGTGCCCACGCTGTTGAGCGCCGCCCCGGGATCGTCCTGGCGCATGCCGTGCCAGTAGGTGGGGCGGGTCCGGACGTCGGCGCGCCGCAGCAGGGCGTCCAGCTCCTCCAGGTGGGCCGGCTCGCCGAGCACCACCGTCCTGGACTCGAAGTGCAGGACGTAGGGCACGCGCTCGGTGCTCACGGCAGCCCCGCGGGCCGTCCGCGGCGGCACAGCCGCGTGAAGCGGCCGAGCACCTGCAGCGCCTCCGGGGTGGCGGGCAGGTAGTCCGTCAGGACGGGGGAGCGCACCACCACGGCGCACCACTGCCCCCGGGAGACCGCCACGTTGAGCCGGTTGGGGGAGAGCAGGAACTCCATCCCGCGGGGGCCGTCGGCGGCGGAGGCGGCCATCGACACGATCACGACGGGGGCTTCCTGGCCCTGGAACCGGTCGACGGTGCCCACCCGCACCCCGCCGCAGTCCTCGTCCCGCAGGCCCGCGGCGGCGAGCTCCCGGCCGATCAGCTCGACCTGGGCGTTGTACGCGGCCACCACGAGCACGTCCTCGGGCGCCAGCGGCACGGGGGGCGCCCCCGGGCCGGAGCGCCACGGCGTCCCGGCGAACTCGTGCACCAGCTCCACGACGCGCCGGGCCTCCTCGGGGGAGGCCGTGCGGTTGCCGGTGTGCTCGACGTAGCAGGTGCGCAGGCCCGGGGCCACGCCGGTGAGCTCGCGGCGGCCCGCGGCCGGGGCGGACCCGAGCCGCCCGGCGTAGGAGAGCTCGGAGACCGGTTCGCACAGGGCCGGGTGCATCCGCCAGGTCCGGTCCAGGAAGTAGCCGTGCTCGGCGGGCAGGGTGGGCGAGCCGTGGGAGAGCCAGCCCAGCGCTGACTCGTCCACGGGCAGGGGGTGGGTGCCCTGCGAGACCTGCGGCAGCTGCTGCGGGTCGCCCAGCAGCAGCAGACGCCGCGCGGCCCGGGACACGGCCAGGGTGTTGGCCAGCGAGTACTGCCCGGCCTCGTCGACCACGAGCAGGTCCAGGGCCTCGTCCTCGAGGTGCTTGGCGTTGGAGAAGTCCCACGCGGTGCCGCCCACCACGGCGCCGCCGTCCGCCAGGAACGCGGCGAAGTCCTTCCCCGGGACGTCGCGCCACGGCGCCTCCCGGTCCGCGGGCCGGCCCGAGGGCGGCTTCTTGCCGACGCGCTCGGCGGCGACCCCGCCCTTCTCGAGCACCCCGGTGAGGAGGTTCTCGACGACGGCGTGGGACTGCGCCACCACGCCGATCCGCCAGCCGGCCTCCACGAGCCGGCCGATCACGTGGGAGCCGAGGAACGTCTTGCCGCTGCCCGGGGGGCCCTGGACGGCGAGGAAGCTGCGGTCGAGGGAGCGCAGGGCCCGCACCACGGCGTCGATCGTGCCGTCGGGGCCGTCGTGCGGGCGGGGCAGGGGGCTCCCGTCCGCGGGCCGCGGCGCCCGGCGCTGCAGCAGCTCGAGGCCGGGCTGCCGCGGGAGCTCCGGCAGGGCGTCGGCCGTGCGGGCGGCGAGGGTCTGCAGGGACTCCTCGAGGGAGCGGGTGGCGATCGGCTGGGCCGGACCCAGCGCGATCGGCAGCTCCGCCCAGGGCTCGGGGGCCGGGGCGTCCCGCGGCTTCTTGAGCCGTTCGCGCACGGTGAGCACCGCCGTGCCGTCCTCGTGCTCCTCGACGTCCTCGAGGGCGGCGGTCCAGTCCCCGGCGCGGCCGCTGCCGCGCGGGGCGGCGTCCTCGGCCAGGTGCGCTGGCACGGGGACCCCGTACATCAGGAACAGCCCGGCGGTGCCGGGTCTGGGGGTGGAGCCCTCGCCGAACCGGCCCGCGAGGCGCAGGAGCCGGGTGGGTGCGGCGCTGCTGCGTTTGCCCGGGTCCTTCGCCCAGTCCTCCAGGACCTCCGCGCGCCGGACCACGAACACGTCGCGGGTGTCCTCCCAGTCCTCCACGGGGCCCTCGAGGCGGTCGAAGTGGGACCACCAGTACTGCTTGCGCTCGCGCCGGTGGTAGCCGGTGGCGGAGGCGACCATCGCGACGGCCGTGCGCTGCTCCTCGGTCAGGGCGTCCCGCGCGGACGGGTCGTCCAGGTGCTCGTGCAGGCGCTGCTCGGCACCGGTCATCCCGGCGTCCGGCAGCTCCTCGGGCAGCTCGAGCCGCTCCTGGGCGGGGCGCGGCGGGTGGTCGGCCGGGTCCGGGGAGATCCCGGCGAGGCCCAGCAGCCAGTCCCGCAGGCGCAGGGTCGAGAGGCAGTCGTAGGCGTTGTAGTCGGCGATCCCGGCCAGCAGCCGCGCCGCGTCCTCCTCCCGCCCGGCCGCCCGGGCCGTGCACCAGTCGGCGTAGGCGACCACCGACGCACCGGCGTCCACGACGTCCCCGGTGCGCAGGTTCTCGCCCATGTAGAGCGGCTCCAGCTTCTTGATGGAGTAGGAGCTCTCCGACAGCCGCAGGCTTCCCCGCACGGTGTCGTAGAGGTCCACCAGGACGTTCTCGCGCAGCAGCTCGTCCACGGCGTCCTCGCCCACCGCGTGCACGAGCGAGAGCCGGCGCAGGGCCGCCTTCTCATAGTTCGCGTAGTGGTAGACGTGCATGCCGGGGAAGCGCCGGCGCCGTTCGGCCACGTAGTCGAGGAACGCCCGGAGCGCGTCCCGCTCCTGGACCCGGGAGTGCGCCCAGAACGGCCGGAAGACGGGGGCGGCGCCGGGCTCCGGGGGCTGCTCCACGACGCCGAACAGGTACTCGAGCCCCCAGGACGTCGGGTCCCCCGGGTCCTGCCACAGCGGGTCGCCCTCGAAGTCGAAGAACACGTCCCCGGCGTCCGGGGCGGGCAGCCGCCGCACGGGGTCCGTGGCCGTGACCCGGTAGGCGACCCGGCGGGTCCCCCCGTCCTTCCGGTACTCGACCGAGCCGTCCTCCCCGCCCCGGCCGGTCTGCATGGCCGCCTGGTCCCGCAGCCGTCGCAGCGCGGCGGGGAGCCGCCGGTCCTCCAGCAGCGCGAGCTCGTCGACGGTGCGCACGCCGTGCCGGTCGCGCAGGGTGCGGCGCACCCGCACGGACAGCCCCCCCGTCAGCAGCAGGTCCCGGTGCTCGGCGACGGCCCGGGCGCAGTGCTCGCACCGGCCGCAGCGGGCGACGTCGTCGTCCTGCCAGTCCACGGGCCCGGTCCGCGCCCGGTGCGCGGCGGCGGCCGCGACGAACCGCTCCCGGCGCTCGCGGTAGACCGCCAGGTGCTCGGAGACGGGGAAGACCGCCTCCCGCTGGTCGCCGAGGACCAGGGTGACCTCGGGGGCCACATCCACCCCGGCCCGCTCGAGCTGGTCGGCGTAGGCGGCGAGCTGGAGCAGGGCGGTGACCTTGGCGTGCCGGGCGAGCTTGGTGTCGTGCACCGCGTACGCGCCGTCCGGGCGGCGGACGAGGAAGTCGGCGCGGCCGTGGAAGGCACCGTCGAAGAAGGAGGCCTGGAAGACCACGTCGGCGCCCGCGCGCAGGGCGTCCAGGGACTCGGCGTGCTTGGCGGTCAGCTCGTCCCGGTCCATCCGCCGGGCCGGCTCGACCTCGTGCACGCCCCGTCCGGTCGCCGCGTCCCACGGGCCGAACGCCGCCAGGTGCGCGGCCAGGACCCGGTGCTCGTGGGCGTCGCCCAGCTCGGCCGTGCGGGCGAGCATCGCGTCCCGCTCCGGGGCCCGGCGGGGCGCCCGCCCCAGCTTCTCGTCCAGGACGCACAGGCTCGCGTAGGGGCACTCGGCCGCGCGCACCAGGTCGCTCGCGGAGAAGACGAGGTCCGCCTCGGGGCCCAGCAGGAACATGCGCATCCTTCCGACGGCGCCGGGTCCGTCCCGGGTCCGCGTCCATCGAACCACAGGGACCGGACGTCACAAGGAGGGCGGGACCGGCGGCGCAGGACGGGGATCGGCCGGCAGGTCCTCGGACCTGCCGGCCGACTCCCGGGGGCCGGTGACCGGCCCGCCGGGATGGACCGGGAGAGATCGATGGGATGCGGCGCGGGTGGGGGGACCCCCGCCGCCACCGGGCACCTCGCGGGTGCGCTCCGGCGACCTCGATCCCGGTCGGCGGCCCGGATGCCGATGGGGGGATGCATCCTGGGGCCGTCGGGCCGGCTGAGCCGGCCGATCCCAATATAACGAAATTCATGGAATCCCTGTAGGGCGCACGTCACGCGCCGACCCGGGGCGGGCCCGGGGCCCCGAACGCGCGGGGGGCCGGGGACCCCTCCGGTCCCCGGCCCCCGCGCGTGCCCGTCCGCTCAGTCGGTGGACGCGGCCTTCTCCTCGGCCTCGGCGGCCGAGTCGTAGTGGGACTGCTCGAAGCGCTCGCGGGCCTCCTCGACGAGGCGCTCGGCGGTCTCCCGGCCCTCCCAGCCCTCGCCCTTGACCCACTTGTTGGGCTCGAGGTCCTTGTAGCGCTCGAAGAAGTGCTGGATCTCCTTGAGCTTGTACTCGTCGATGTCGTCGAGACCCTGGATGTGGTCGTAGCGCTTGTCCGTGGACACGCACAGGATCTTCGCGTCCCCGCCGGCCTCGTCGTTCATGTTGAACACGGCGATGGGGCGCGACTCCACGAGCACGCCGGGGACGATCTCGAAGTCCAGGAGCACGAGGGCGTCCAGGGGGTCGCCGTCCTCGCCCAGGCTGTCCTCGAAGTAGCCGTAGTGCGCGGGGTACTGCATCGACGTGAACAGGACGCGGTCCAGGCGGAGGCGGCCGGTCTCGTGGTCGATCTCGTACTTGACGCGCGATCCCCGGGGGATCTCGATGGTGACGTCCAACTCCATGGTGCTTCTCCTCGTGCTGGATGGGCCCGGAAGGGCCGGAAAGGGCTGACAGCGGCCGAGCGCGGCCGCACCACCCGGGCGGGGTGGGGCAGATCCGACACCCACGATAGCGGCGGCCCCGCGGGCGGCGGTAACCGTCCGGCCCGCCACGGGGCCGCGCCCGGCCCGCCGCGGCGCCGCCCCGGGGCCGGCGCCGGAGCCGCCGCGACGCCGCGGACCGGGCCACAATGGGGGCATGAGCAGTCCCCGACGCCACGGTCCCCCCGCCGGGCGACGGCGGCCGCGGGCCCGTCCGGGCCCCGGTCACCGCGCCCTGACGGCGCTGCTCGCCGCCGGCTGCGTGGGCATGGCGGGCTGGCTGCACCCCCACTGGGCCCCCGCGCTGGGCCTGGGCGGGGACGACCTCCCGGCGGCCCGCGTCCTCCCCGCGGAGGCGCCCGCCCCCGCCGGGGCCGTGCCCCCCGACCCGGCCGCCCCCGTGCCCGGCGCCGACGAGGTGGCCGCGGCGGTGGAGCCCGTGCTCGCCGGCGCCGCCGCCGGACGGCGCTCCGTCCTCGTGGCCGACGCCCTCACCGGGGTGCCGCTGCTCGAGCGGGACGCGGACGCGCCCCTGGTCCCGGCCTCCAACCAGAAGCTCGTCACGGCGCTGTCCCTGCTCACCCACGCCGACCCCGGCCGGCGCCTGCGCACCACGGTGGTCGAGGGGCCGGAGCCGGGCACGGTGGTGCTGGTGGCCGGCGGGGACACCCTGCTGAGCCCGGGCGGCTCCGACCCGGACGCCGTGCTGGGCCGGGCCGGGATCCGGACCCTGGCGCAGGCGACGGCCGAGGCGCTCGCCGAGCGCGGGGCGGCCGGGCCCACCGCCGTGCGGTGGGACGCGAGCCTGTTCGCCGGACCGGACGTCAACGAGGACTGGGCCGCGGGGGACGTCGCGGCGGGGCAGATCGGGCCGGTCGCGCCCATGGCGTTCTGGTCCCACCGCGTGCCCGCGGGGGAGGGGCCGTCGGCGGAGCGGCCCGTGGACGCCGCGCAGGACGTCGCCGAGGTCTTCGCGGCCGAGCTCGCGGCCCGGCTCCCCGGGGGCGGGGCGCCCTCCGTCCCCGGGGTCGCGCCCGGCCGGGCGCCCGAGGGCGCGGCCGAGCTGGCCGCCGTCGAGTCCGCGACCCTCGCCGAGCAGGCCGAGCTCATGCTGCAGGACTCCGACAACCACCTCGCCGAGGTCCTCTCGCGGCTCGCGGCCCGGGCCGCGGACCGGCCCGCGAGCATCGCCGGCGGCCGTGCCGCCGCGGCCGCGGCGCTCGAGGCGCACGGCGTCCCGGCGCCGGGCACCGTGCTCTCCGACGCGTCCGGGATGTCCCTGCGCAACCGGATCCCCGCCCGCGCGCTCGAGCAGGTCGTGCGGGCCATGGTCACCGACCCCACGGGGGCGCTGACCCCCGGCGCCCGGGCGCTCCCGGTGGCCGGCGGCAGCGGGACCCTCGCCGGCCGGTTCGACGACGACGCCGAGCGCCCCGGGCGGGGCCTGGCGCGGGCGAAGACGGGCACGCTGAACTCCGTGGTCGCCCTCAGCGGGCACGTCAGCACGGACGGGGGGCGGCTGCTGACGTTCTCCGTGGTGCTCAACGAGGTCGCCGACCCCGCCGCCGCCCGGGACGCCGTGGACCGCGCGGTGGCGGCCCTGGCCCTCCTGTGACGGCCCGCGCCGGGTGCTCCCAGGCGCGTGTGGTTGCATGAGGCCATGAGCGCAGCACAACGACCGCCGGAGACGGACGCGCCCGGGATCGTCCGGTGGGACCTCGCGGCCTCCGCCGCCGCCCGGCTCACGCCGCCGGGGCCGAGGATGTCCGCCCGGGCCATGCAGACGGCCGTGGCCTCCATGCGCCGCCACGCCGAGGCGTCCGTGGACCACGTCCACCGGATCACCGGGCTCGAGGCGGCGCGGGACCTGCGGGACTCCACCGTGCTGGTCGTGGACCGCGCCGGGTGGTCGAAGGCCAACGCCCAGGCCTTCGAGGTGCTCATGGAGCCGGCGGTCGAGGCCCTGCGCCGGCGCCGCCCGGAGCAGTTCGGCGCGGCCGCCACCGCCCTCGGCGGCACGGCCACCGCCATGGAGATGGCCGCGGTGCTCGGGTTCCTCTCCGCGAAGGTCCTGGGCCAGTACGACCCGTACGCCGGGCTGGTCTCCGCCGTGGCCGCGCAGCGGCACCCCGGCGGGCGGCTGATGCTCGTCGCGCCCAACATCCTCACGGTCGAGCGGGAGCTCAACGTCGAGCCGGAGGACTTCCGGCTGTGGGTCTGCCTCCACGAGCAGACCCACCGCGTCCAGTTCGCCGCGGCCCCGTGGCTGCGCGAGCACATGATCGAGCAGATCAACGAGCTCGCCGACTCCCTCATGGGTCACGCCGAGACCCTCGGGGCGCGGCTCACGGAGGCGGTCCGCTCCCTGCCCGGGCGCGGCGCGGGGGCGGAGGAGCCCCGGGCCTCCCTCGGCGTGGTGGGCCTGCTCATGGGACGGCGGGAGCGGGAGGTGCTCTCCCACCTCACCGCCGTGATGAGCCTGCTCGAGGGGCACGCGAACTTCGTGATGGACGGGGTGGACGCCTCCGTGGTGCCCTCCGTGAAGACGATCCGGCGGCGCTTCGAGCGGCGCTCCGAGCTCCAGGGCAACCTCGACCGCTTCGTCCGGCGCCTGCTCGGGATGGACGCGAAGATGCGCCAGTACAGCGACGGCCAGCGGTTCGTCACGACCGTGGTGGGGACCGTGGGGCTGGAGTCGTTCAACCGGATCTGGGAGGCCCCGGAGCACCTGCCCACGGAGGCCGAGATCCACGCCCCGGAGCGCTGGATCGAGCGCGTGCTGGGACCGGGCGCACCGCCCCGCCGGCCCCTCCCCGCCCCGGAGGCGCCCGGAATGTGGTAGACACCACGCACCCCCGTTTGACATGCAGATTCATACACATTAGGGGTGGGGCGCCCCGCCCCGGAGACCTCGGTCACAGCGCGACACGCGGTAGGTCGGATCACCTTTGTGTGACAAAATCTTTACGTGAGCACAGAGAATATCGAACAGCAGGTCAAGCTGTACGGCCAGCCCCTGTCGGAGCGCTTCGGCACGGTCGTCCAGGCCTACGGCATCACGCAGCGGCGGCTGGCCGAGGTCCTCGGCCTCTCCGCCCCCATGCTGTCGCAGCTCAACAGCGGCCGCCGGATCAAGATCGGCAACCCGGCGGTCTACGAGCGCCTGGTGATGCTGGAGCAGCGCATCGGCACCCCGGACATCGAAGAGGTCCTCGCCGCGGTCGAGGCCTCGCAGCCCGTGCTGTCGACCACGCAGATCCAGGCCGGCATCCACAGCGAGACCAACGCCGTGGCGGCCCTCGCCCACGTGGTCCCGCGGCAGGAGCTCGAGGCCGCCCTGGACCTGCTCGGCGAGACCGCCCCGACCCTCGCCAAGGTCGTGCGCCTGGCCGTGCGGGAGTCGCAGAACCAGCAGGCCGCGAGCGACCGCGAGGACGCCCGCCGGTGACCCAGTTCGCCCGCCGCGGCCGACTGTCCCCGGACGTCGCCGCGGGGCGGCGCCGTGTGCTCGACTCCGTCCGGCAGCACGTCCCCCGGACCTCCGCGGAGCCCCCGCTCGTGCTGGTGGCCTGCAGCGGCGGGCCCGACTCCCTCGCGCTGGCCGCCGCCGCGGCCCACTTCGCCCGGCGCGGCACGCTGCGCGTGGGCGCCGTGGTGGTCGACCACGGCCTCCAGGAGGACTCCGCGGCGGTCGCGGCCCGCGCCGCCCGCACGCTCGAGCAGACCGGGCTGGCGCCCGTCGTCGTCACGGCCGTGACCGTGCGCCGGGACGCGGGCGGTCCCGAGATGGCGGCCCGCACCGCCCGCTACGCGGGCATCGCGGAGGTCGTGGGGCGCACGGGCGCCGACGCCGTGCTGCTCGGGCACACCCTGGACGACCAGGCGGAGTCCGTCCTGCTGGGCCTCGCCCGCGGCTCCGGCACCCGCTCGCTGGCCGGGATGCCCCCCGTGCGCGAGCTCGACGGCGTCACCTACCTCCGCCCGTTCCTCGACCTCTCCCGCGCGCAGACCCTGGAGATCTGCGCCGCCGAGCAGCTCGAGCCCTGGCACGACCCCACGAACCGGGACACCACCCTGATGCGCTCCCGGGTCCGCCACCGCGTGCTCCCGCTGCTGGAGGACGAGCTCGGACCCGGTCTGGCCCGTGCCCTGGCCCGGTCCGCCGCGATCCTCGGCCCCGACGCGGACTACCTCGACGGCGCCGCGGGGGAGCTGCTCGAGCGCGCCCGCGCCGCCGCCCCGGAGCTGCCCGGCTCCCTGGCCCTGGACCTCGCCACGGTGCGGGCCGCGCACCCCGCGCTGCGCCGCCGCGCCCTGTCGGCGGCCGTGGTCGCCGCCGGCGGGCAGACCCCGGCCTACGAGCGGCTCGGCGCGCTGGACGAGTTCGCCGCGGGGCACGGGGCCGCGGGGCCCGTGCAGATGGCGGGTAAGGTGTCGGTGTGGCGCCGCCGCCCGACGGCGGGCACCCGTGGCCCGGGGCACCTGGAGCTCGTCCGCCCGCGGCCCGCGAGCGCCACCCGACCCGCATCCGCATCACCCGAGGAGCGCCGTGAAGGCTGAGGACGTCCAGGGGGATCTCACCGAGGTCCTGTACAGCAAGGAAGACATCGACACGAGGATCGCCGAGCTGGCGGCCGCCGTGGACGCCGACTACCGGGGCCGGGACGTCCTGCTCGTGGGCGTGCTCAAGGGCGCGGTGATGGTCATGGCCGACCTGTGCCGGGCGCTCCAGGGCCAGTACCCCATGGACTGGATGGCCGTGTCCTCCTACGGCTCGGGGACCAAGTCCTCGGGCGTGGTTCGCATCCTGAAGGACCTGGACACGGACCTCACGGGGCGGGACGTGCTCATCGTCGAGGACATCATCGACTCGGGCCTGACCCTGTCCTGGCTGCGCGCCAACCTCGAGTCCCGCGGCACGGCCTCGGTGGAGATCTGCGCCCTGCTGCGCAAGCCCGAGGCTGCGAAGACCTCCATCGACGTCAAGTACGTGGGCTGGGACATCCCCAACGAGTTCGTGGTGGGCTACGGGCTCGACTACGCCGAGAAGTACCGCAACCTCGACTGCATCGCGACTCTGGCGCCGCACGTCTACGAGTGAGCCGGCGCCCCGGGCGGGCGTGCGCCGCGGCGGTTGCCGGGCCGGGTGTCCGCTGACAGGGAACTCCCGGCCCGTCCGGGGCTCGACCCCGAGTCCGGGCTGTACATTGTAGGTCTGCGTCCCCTGGACCTCCGGCCCTGGGCGGGCACGGGCTCGAGGGGGCCCGGACAACCATCCACGGGAGGATCAGCGGCTTGGCCACGGCGAAAAAACCCAACAACTTCTTCAGAGGACCCTGGTTCTGGGTCCTGCTGGCCGCTCTGATCCTCTTCCCCCTGGTGGGCACGCTCACCACGGGCTCCTCCGGGCGCGTGGACACCAACGTCGGCCTGCAGCTGCTCCGCGAGGGCCAGGTCGCCGAGGCCAAGATCTACGACGGCCAGCAGAAGGTCGAGCTCCAGCTGGAGGAGGACCTCTCCCTCGACGGCCGCGACCTCGGGCGCAGCGTGGAGTTCTACTACGTCACCCCGCGCGGGGAAGAGGTCGTCGACGCGATGAACGCGGCGGACCTCCAGGGGTTCACGGACCAGCCCGTCGAGTCGAACTGGTTCACCAGCCTCCTCGGCTTCATGCTGCCGTTCCTGATCATCCTCGCCATCTTCTGGTTCGTGTTCTCCCGGATGCAGGGGGGCGGGTCCCAGGTCATGCGCTTCGGCCGCTCGAAGGCCAAGATGTTCGACAAGGACAACCCCACGGTGACCTTCGCCGACGTCGCCGGCGCCGACGAGGCCGTGCAGGAGCTCGACGAGATCAAGCAGTTCCTGGTGGAGCGCGAGCGCTTCACCGCCCTCGGCGCGAAGGTGCCCAAGGGCGTGCTGCTCTACGGCCCGCCCGGCACCGGCAAGACCCTGCTCGCGCGGGCGGTGGCCGGCGAGGCCGGTGTGCCCTTCTTCTCGATCTCCGGCTCCGACTTCGTCGAGATGTTCGTGGGCGTGGGCGCCTCCCGGGTCCGAGACCTGTTCCAGCAGGCCAAGGAGAACGCGCCGGCCATCATCTTCGTGGACGAGATCGACGCGGTGGGCCGCCAGCGCGGCGCGGGCATGGGCGGCGGCAACGACGAGCGCGAGCAGACCCTCAACCAGCTGCTCGTCGAGATGGACGGCTTCGACGCCACCACCAACGTCATCCTGATCGCCGCGACCAACCGCCCCGACGTCCTGGACCCGGCGCTGCTGCGCCCGGGGCGCTTCGACCGGCAGATCGGCGTGGACGCCCCGGACATGAAGGGCCGCCTGCAGATCCTCCGGGTGCACTCCCAGGGCAAGCCGCTCGCGGACAACGTGGACCTCGCCGCCGTGGCCAAGCGCACCCCCGGCTTCACGGGCGCCGAGCTCGCCAACGTGATGAACGAGGCGGCGCTGCTGACGGCCCGCTCCCACGCCCAGCTCATCGACGACCGCGCCGTGGACGAGGCGATCGACCGGGTCATCGCCGGTCCGCAGAAGCGCAGCCGGATCATGAAGGAGCTCGAGCGCAAGGTCACCGCCTACCACGAGGGCGGGCACGCGCTCGTGGCCGCGGCCCTGCGCAACACGGACCCGGTCACGAAGATCACCATCCTGCCCCGCGGCCGGGCCCTGGGCTACACCATGGTCATGCCCATGGACGACAAGTACTCGACCACCCGCAACGAGCTGCTCGACCAGATGGCCTACGCCATGGGCGGGCGCGCGGCGGAGGAGATCGTGTTCCGGGACCCGTCCACCGGCGCGTCCAACGACATCCAGAAGGCCACCGACACGGCCCGCAAGATGGTCACCCAGTACGGCATGAGCGCCCGCGTGGGCTCGATCAAGCTGGGCGGGGACAGCTCCGAGCCGTTCCTCGGCCGGGACGCCGCGGGCTCGGGCCGGGAGTACTCCGAGCGCACCGCCGCGATCGTCGACGAGGAGGTGCGGGCCCTGCTGGACCAGGCCCACGACGAGGCGCACGCGATCCTCATGGACAACCGTCCCGTCCTCGACCGGCTCGCCCTCGAGCTGCTCGAGAAGGAGACGCTCAACGAGGCGCAGATCGCGGACCTCTTCCACGACATCCGCAAGCGGGACCTGCGGCCCGTGTGGCTGTCCAAGGACACCCGGCCGCTCTCCGAGGACCCGCCCGTGGTCACCCAGGCCGAGCGCGAGGAGGCCCGGCGGCTGCACGCCCAGGACCCCGCGACCCTGGCCCCGCAGGACCAGGCGGCCGCCGCGAAGCCGGAGCACCCCCTCGAGGTCCCGGAGCGCGGGCACTCGGTGCCGCCGGGGGAGGGGGCGGGCTCCTCGAGCACCACCGGGCCCTCCGCGGAGCGCGCCCCGGGGGCCGGCACGGATTGAGCCGGGCCTAGGATGGAGCGACAGCCGGTCGCGTCCGCCGACTCCCGTCCCGTCCGGCAGACCCCGCCGCACCGGCAGATCCCGAAGGAGGGCGCGTTGCCCCACGAGGCCCGCACGAAGCAGACGAGCGCGCACGACCTGCGCGCGGAGGCGTTCGACCCGCCGTACCCCGACCCCGCCCCCGCGCTGGAGGCCGGCGCCGGGGCGGTCGACCAGCCGCGCGTCGCGGCGGCCGTGCGCGAGCTGCTGCTGGCGATCGGCGAGGACCCGGACCGGGACGGCCTGCAGGGCACCCCGGGGCGCGTGGCGCGGGCGTACGCGGAGATGTTCGCGGGCCTGCACCAGGACCCCGCCGAGATCCTCGGGACGACCTTCGACATCGGCCACTCCGAGATGGTCCTCGTCAAGGACATCCCCTTCTACTCGACCTGCGAGCACCACCTCGTCCCGTTCCACGGGCACGCCCACGTGGGCTACATCCCCGGCCACGACGGGATGGTCACCGGCCTGAGCAAGCTCGCCCGCCTCGTGGACCTCTTCGCCCGCCGGCCGCAGGTCCAGGAGCGGCTGACCACCCAGGTGGTGGAGGCGATCGTGGAGCACCTCCAGCCGGCCGGGGTGATCGTGGTGGTCGAGTGCGAGCACCTGTGCATGTCCATGCGCGGGGTGCGCAAGCCGGGCGCCAGGACCGTCACCTCGGCCGTGCGCGGACAGCTGCGCGAGCCCGCCACCCGCGCCGAGGCGATGAGCCTCATCCTGGGGCGCTGAGCACATGACGACCCCCCTCCGCACCGACCCCGCGCACCGGCCCTCCGGCTGGGGCTCCTTCGAGAACCTGCCCACCGGGCGCACGCTGGTCATGGGCATCCTCAACGTCACCCCCGACTCCTTCAGCGACGGCGGCGAGCACGCCGGGCACGAGGCCGCGATCGCGCACGGGCTGCGCATGCTCGCCGAGGGCGCCGACATCGTCGACGTCGGGGGCGAGTCCACCCGGCCCGGCTCCGAGCGGATCGCCCCCGCCGAGGAGCGGCGCCGGATCCTGCCCGTGGTCGAGGCCCTCGCCGCCGCGGGCGCGGTGCTCAGCGTCGACACCCTCCACGCCGCGACCGCCGAGGCCGTCCTGGACGCCGGGGCGCACATCGTCAACGACGTCTCGGGGCTGCGCGCGAGCCAGGACATGATCGACCTGGTCGCCGAGCGGCAGGCCCCCTACGTCCTCATGCACGCCCGCGGCCTGCCCGACGTGCAGGACTCCCGGGCCGTCTACGACGACGTGGCCGGGGAGGTGCTCGGGGAGCTCGAGGCGCTGACGGAGCGCTGCCTGACCGCCGGCCTGGCCCCCGAGAAGCTGGTCCTGGACCCCGGGCTGGGCTTCGACAAGCGCGGGGCGCAGAACTGGGATTTGCTCCGGGCGCTGCCGCGCTTCACGGCCACCGGCCACAAGGTGCTCGTGGCGGCGTCCCGCAAGCGCTTCCTCGGCACCCTGCTCGAGCAGGACGGCGCGCCGCGCCCGGCGGCCGGGCGGGACGCGGCGACGGCCGCGATCAGCGCGCTGTCCGCCCACGCGGGCGCGTGGTGCGTGCGCGTCCACGCCGTGCGCCCGAGCGCCGACGCCGTGGCCGCCGCGCACGCCTGGCGCGGTGTGGAGCCGCCCCTGCTGCGCCCCGCCGCCGCCGGCGTGCTGCCGGCGTCCTCCGGAGCGGACCGGTGAACCGCGTGCCGCGCGAGGACGCGGACGCCGCCCGGATGCGCGCCGGGGACCGGGCGGGCCGCCAGCACGTCCCGGTGTCCACCACCAGGGCCCCCGACCGCCGGGACCGGATCAACCTCCTGGGCATCGGCGCGGTGGGCTACCACGGGGTCTTCGACCAGGAGAAGCGCAGCGGCCAGCCCTTCTTCGTGGACCTCGTCATGTACCTGGACCTGGCCGCGGCGGGAGCCTCGGACGACGTCGCCCTGACCGCCCACTACGGCGAGGTCGCCGAGGAGGTGCGGGACATCGTCATCGGTCCCAGCGTCAACCTGCTCGAGACCCTCGCCGACCAGGTCGCCCGGCGGCTGCTCGCCCGCTTCCCGCTCGACGCGGTGGAGGTCACCGTGCACAAGCCCAAGGCGCCCATCGAGGTGACGTTCTCCGACGTCTCCGTCACGATCTACCGGGAGCGCTGAGGTGGGCACCCGGGCCGTCCTCGCCCTCGGCGCCAACCTCGGCGACCGGGAGGCCACCCTCCGCGGCGCCGCCCTCGAGCTGGCCGCCCACCCGCGGATCACGCTGGTCCGCGCCTCGCCCATCGTGCGCTCCCGGCCGGTCGGCGGACCGGCCGGCCAGGGGGACTACCTGAACGCGGTCGTCGAGGTGGAGACCGAGCTGAGCCCCTTCGGGCTGCTGCGGGCGTGCCAGGAGGTGGAGGAGCGCCACCACCGGACCCGGACGCAGCGCTGGGGCCCGCGCACCCTCGACGTCGACATCGTGGTCTACGGGGACCTGCGCCTGGACGAGCCGGACCTCACCGTGCCCCACCTGCGCGCCGGCACCCGCGCGTTCGTGCTCGTGCCCTGGGCCCTCATGGACCCCGGCGCGACGCTCGAGGGGCGCAGCGTCGCCGAGCTGGCCCGCCGGGCGGCGGACCTCGGCGGCCTGGGGCCGGACACGATCCCCCTGCTGCCCGAGGACCCCGCCCCCGGCGGGGACGGGGACTGAGGGGAGCCGCCGTGCACGTGCTCACGGTCCCGGCGCTGCTGATGTGCGCCGCCGCCGCCGGCGCCGTCGGCTGGACCGCCAACCGGCTGTCCACGGGCGCAGGCGGGCCGCTGCTGATCCTGCCGTGGGCCTCGCTCGCGGCGCTCGCCGCCGTGGCCGCGGCCCTGCTGGTGCTGGGCGTGCGGGTCAAGCGGCACCAGGACGGGGCGCACCCGGAGCGCTTCGACCCGCTCGTGGCCGCCCGCACCGCGGCCGGCGCGCAGGCGGTGGCCTGGGCGGGGGCGATGCTGACCGGCTGGCACGCCGCCGTGGCCGTCGAGCAGCTCGCGCTGGTCTCCGTGCGCTCCGAGCAGGGCCCGCTGTGGGCCAGCCTGGTGCACGCCGGGGCCGGTCTCGTGCTCGTGGTGGTGGGCTGGATCGTGGAGGGCTTCTGCAAGCTGCCGCCGGACGATCCCGACGCGGAGGAGGGCGCCGAGTACCGTAGGGGGCGGCAGAAGGAGCTTCCCGAGGGAGAAGGTGGTTATGCCCGAGAGATCCGCCCACGAGCCCGTCGGCGGCCCCGCGGCGGGGACGCCCGGTGACCGGGTGCCCCTGAGCAACCCCGCGATCGACCCCGAGGGACTGGCCTGGACCCGGGTCTCGCCCAAACACCTCTCCGTGGTGGTGCTCTCCACCCTCCTCAGCACCCTCTTCTGGCTCGCCGCCCTCGGCTGGCCGGCGGTGCTGGCGGCCACGGGCGTATGGTCCGGCGCCCCCCTGGGCCTGCTGCTGCTGCCGCCCGCGGCCGTCCTGGCGGCCGGGCTGCTCTCCGTGCTCCTGGCCCCGCGGCGGGTCCGGGCGATCGGCTACGCCGAGCGCGGCGAGGACCTGCTCGTGCGGCGCGGCCTGCTCTACCAGCGGGTCACGGTCATCCCCTACGGCCGGATGCAGTACGTGGACGTGTCGGTCTCCCCGCTGCAGCGCAGCTTCGGCCTGGCCACCGTGAAGCTGCACACCGCCGCCGTGGGCAGCCACGCCGAGATCCCCGGGGTGGAGCACGCCGAGGCGTCCCGGCTGCGCGAGCGCCTCACCGCGCGCGGCGAGGCCCTCCTGGCGGGCCTGTGAGCGCTGCCCCCGCCCCCGCGGCGGCCCCGCAGTGGCACCGTGTCCACCCGCTGACCCCGGTGGTCAAGGGATGGCTCGCAATGGTCGTGATCGCGGGCGCCTTCGTCAACATCCTCCTCGACGACTTCCTCAACGCCTTCCTCGGCCGCGGGGACGCCGTGCCGCCCCAGGACTTCGACCCGGCCCGGATGGGCGCCGTCTTCTGGTGGGCGCTGGCCGGGCTCGTGACGGTCGTGCTCCTCGTGTTCGCCGCGGCCGTGCTGGTCTCCTGGTGGTTCACCCGCTACCAGGTGACCCCGGAGCACGTGCGGATCCGCTCCGGGGTGCTCTTCCGGCAGGAGCGCCAGGCCCGGCTGGACCGGGTGCAGGCCATCGACATCCACCGCCCGTTCCTGCCCCGGCTGCTGGGGCTGGCGGAGCTGAAGTTCGAGGTGGCCGACGCCGGGCAGTCCGCGGTGTCCCTGTCCTACCTCACCCACCCCCAGGCCCGCGTGCTGCGCGGGGAGCTGCTGGGCCGGCTCGGCCTGGCCGCCCCGGCCCAGGACCGCACCGCCCCGGCGCCCGGCGCCCCCGTGCGGCGACCGGCCCCCTGGGCGGTCACCGGGGACCAGGAGCGGCCGGTGCTCGGCGTGCCGGTGCCGCGGCTGATCGGCTCCGTGCTCGCCTCGGGCTCGTCGGTCGCCCTGGCCGTGCTGCTGGCCGCAGCACCGGCCGCCCTGCTGGTGGACGCCCGTGCCGCCCCGGCGATGCTCGCCGCCTGGCTGCCCGGGCTGATCAGCTTCGGGGCCGTCTCCTACCGCCGGGTCGAGCAGGGCTACCACTTCCGGCTGCTGCGCGTCCCCGAGGGCATGCGCGTCCGCTACGGGCTGTTCAGCGTCCGCTCCCAGACCGTCCCGGCGGGGCGGATCCAGGCGGTGGGCGTGGACCAGCCGCTGCTCTGGCGGCCCTTCGGCTGGTACCGGGTGCGGGTCAACGTGGCCGGCTACGGGCCCGGGGTGGGGGAGGGCGACGCCATGCGCTCGACCCTGCTGCCCGTCGGCACCCTGCCCCAGGTGCACCAGGTCCTGCACCTCGCGCTGCCCGGCACCCGGGACGGGGACCTCGCCGCGCTGCTGCGGGAGGGCCTGCACGGCCTGGGCGCGCAGGGCCGGTTCACCACCTCCCCGCGCCGGGCCCGGTGGCTCGACCCCCTCGTGCACCGCCGGACCGGCTTCGCCGCGACCGAGGACGTCCTCGCGGTCCGCTCCGGGCGGCTGAGCCGGCGCACCGCCGTGCTGCCGCACGAGAAGACCCAGTCGGTGGCCGTGAGCCAGGGCCCGCTCGAGCGGGCCCTGGGGCTCGCCGACGTCCAGCTGCACTCCACGCCTGGGCCCGTGAGCGTGGCGGTCCCGCACCTCGACGCCGGGGACGCCCGGGCGCTCGCCGCGGCCCAGGCGGTGCACGCGGCCGGGGCCCGTAGACTGGCCGACGGCCCGAGCCACCCCCAGACCCCCCGCCAGGAGAGACCATGAGCCACCCGTCCGACCGCCCGGGACGCCTCGGGGTCGGGGTCGTCAGCGCCGGGAAGGTGGGCTCCGTCCTGGGCGCCGCGCTGCGCGCCGCCGGCCACGCCGTCGTCGGCGTCAACGCCGTCTCCGAGGCCAGCCGGGACCGGGCCGAGGCCCTCCTGCCAGGGGTGCCCGTCCTCGAGGTCCCGTCCGTGCTCGAGCGCGCCGAGCTCGTGCTGCTCGCCGTGCCCGACGACGAGCTGCCCGGGCTCGTGCAGGGCCTCGCCGACGCCGGGCTGTGGCAGGCCGGGCAGCTCGTGGTGCACACCGCGGGCCGCTGGGGCACCGGCGTCCTGGACCCGGCCCGCCGGCTCGGGGCGATCCCGCTCGCGATCCACCCGGCCATGACCTTCACGGGCATGAGCCTGGACCTGGCCCGGCTGAGCGACTGTTCGTTCGGGATCACGGCCCCGGGGCCGGTGCTGCCCATCGCCCAGGCGCTGGTGGTCGAGATGGGCGCCGAGCCGGTGGTCGTCGCGGAGGCCGACCGCCCGCTCTACCACGCGGCCCTCGCCCACGGCGCCAACCACCTGATGACCGTCGCCGGACAGTCCATGCAGGTGCTCCGCGACATCGGCGTCGAGCGCCCCGACCGGATCGTGGGGCCCCTGCTGCGCGCGACCCTGGACAACGCCCTGGCCGCGGGGGAGTCGGCGCTCACGGGACCCGTGGCCCGCGGCGACGCCGGGACCGTGGCCGCCCACCGGGACGCCCTCGACGAGTACGCCCACGGCCACGGGGGCGACGACGTCCTGCTCGCCTACCTGGACCTCGCCCGCGTCACCGCCCGCCGCGCCCTGGACCGTGGCCTGCTCGACCGCCCGCGCTACGACGCCGTGCTCGCCGCCCTCGAGCTCACCCGGGACACCGACGGCACCCGCGGCACCGGCGGAGAGGACACCCCGTGAGCGATCCCACCGGCGCCCCCACCGGCGTCCCCCGCGTCTGCCGGGGCATCGAGGAGTTCCGGGCCGCGCTGGCCGACCGGCTCGGCGCGGCCCGGGACGGGGCGCCCGGGGAGCGGGCGTCGCTGGGCCTCGTGCCCACCATGGGCGCCCTGCACGAGGGGCACGGCCACCTGGTGCGCCTCGCCCGGCAGGAGAACACCGTGGTCGCGGTCTCGGTCTTCGTGAATCCGCTGCAGTTCGGCCCGGACGAGGACTTCGAGCGCTATCCGCGCACCCTCGAGGCCGACGTCGAGCTGCTCGGCCGGTTCGGCGCCGACCTGGTCTTCGCCCCGTCGACGGCGGAGATGTACCCGGACGGGGAGCCCCTCGTGCGCGTCACCTCCGGCCGGCTCGGCGCCGTGCTCGACGGCGCGAGCCGCCCCGGCCACTTCGACGGCGCCCTGACCGTGGTCAACAAGCTCCTCAACATCACCGCCCCGCCCGGGCCGGCCGCGTTCCGGGCGTACTTCGGGGAGAAGGACGCCCAGCAGCTGCTCCTCGTGCGCCGGATGGTCGCCGACTTCGACCTGCCCGTCACCGTCCGGCCCGTGCCCATCGTGCGCGACGACGACGGACTGGCCCTGTCCTCCCGCAACCGCTACCTCGACGCCGCGCAGCGCCGCTCCGCGCTCGTGCTCCCGCGCACCCTGCGGGCGCTCGCCGCCGGGGAGCTGGAGCTCGAGGCCGCCCGGCGGCGGATCGACGCCGAGGACCGGGTCCGGCTCGACTACCTCGTCGTCGTCGACCCCCGCACCCTGGCGCCGGTCGAGCCGGCGCCCGGCGCCCTCGCCCTCGTGGCCGCCCACGTGGGCGGCACCCGGCTGATCGACAACCTCGTGCTGTGAGCGCCCCGGCCGGGATTTGACCCTCCCCGTTATCCTGGACAACTGTGACCAACGCGCAGAACACCTCCCCGACCGCCCAGGCAGAGGCCGAGCAGGCCGAGCTCTCGGACCAGATGCAGTTCCGCCTCGCCAAGCGCGCCCGGCTCCTCGAGTCGGGCCGGGAGGCCTACCCCGTGGGCGTGGAGCGCACGCACACCCTCGCCGAGGTGCGGGAGGCCCACGGCCACCTCGAGCCCGGCGAGGAGACCGGGCAGTTCGTCGGCGTGGCCGGGCGCGTGGTCTTCGTGCGCAACACCGGCAAGCTGTGCTTCGCCACCCTCCAGGAGGGGGACGGCACCCGCCTGCAGGTGATGCTCTCCCTGGCGAAGGTGGGGGAGGAGTCCCTGGGCGAGTGGAAGTCCCTCGTGGACCTCGGCGACTTCGTGGCCGTGCACGGCGAGGTGATCGCCTCCCGCCGCGGCGAGCTCTCGGTGATGGCCGACGCCTGGTCCATGGCGTCCAAGGCGCTCCGGCCCCTGCCCACGCTGCACAACGAGCTCAGCGAGGAGACCCGGGTGCGCCGGCGCTACCTCGACCTCATCGTCCGGCCCGAGGCCCGTGACGTCGTCGTGCAGCGGGCGCGGATCATCCAGACGGTGCGCAACGTCCTGGTGGAGCGCGGCTACGTGGAGATCGAGACGCCGATCCTGCAGCTCGTGCACGGCGGGGCCACGGCCCGGCCGTTCGAGACCCACCTCAACGCGTTCGACCAGGACATGACCCTGCGCATCGCCACGGAGCTCTACCTCAAGCGCGCCGTGGTCGGCGGGATCGAGCGGGTCTTCGAGATCGGGCGGGTCTTCCGCAACGAGGGCGTCGACTCCTCGCACAGCCCCGAGTTCACCACCCTGGAGGCCTACGAGGCCTACGCCGACCAGTTCACGATGGCCGAGCGGATCAAGGAGATCATCCTCGCGTGCGCCGACGCCCTGGGCGTCGACACCATCGAGACGGACAAGGGCACGATCGACCTGCGCGGGGAGTGGCGCTGGCTGTCCGTCTACCCCGCCCTCTCCGAGGCCGTGGGGCAGCGGATCACCCCGGAGACCCCCGTGGAGACCCTGCACCGGATCGCCGAGGAGCACGAGGTCCCCGTCGGCCCGATGTGGGACGCGGAGAAGTACGTGCTCGAGCTGTTCGGCGAGATCGTGGAGCCCACCCTGGTCCAGCCGACCTTCGTGTGCGACTACCCGCCCTCGGCGCAGCCGCTCGCCCGCCAGCACCGCTCCGAGCACGGCCTGATCGAGGCGTGGGACCTGATCATCGGGGGGATGGAGCGCGGCACGGCGTTCTCCGAGCTGATCGACCCCGTGGTCCAGCGCGAGCGGCTCACCGAGCAGTCCCACCGGGCCGCGGCCGGCGACGACGAGGCCATGCGGCTGGACGAGGACTTCCTGCGCGCCCTCGAGCACGGCGCCCCGCCCATGGGCGGGCTGGGCCTGGGCCTGGACCGGCTCATCATGCTCTTCACCGACCTGGGGATCCGGGAGACCATCCTGTTCCCCCTCATGAAGCCCGAGCAGGACTGAGCCCGGGTCGCGGCCGTGCCGCGGCCCCCCGCCGTCCCCAGCCTCCGCCCAGATCTCCCCGGGAGAATCGCACCCATGGAATACATCGCTGTCCTGCTGCCCTCGATCAGCATCGGCATCATCTTCTGGTTCATCCTCCGCTGGATCTTCCGCGGCGACCGCACGGAGCGCGCCGTCGAGTCCCGCTCGCAGGAGGACGCCGAGCGCTGGTACGAGGAGCTCAAGCAGCGCGACGGCGAAAACCTGCCGTTCGGCCCCTCCCCGCGCCGCGGCCGCCGGACGGAGCGCTGAGCTCCCGGCCCCTGCCGCACCGTCTTTCGGATGAATTCGAATTGGCGCCCTGTTTGTCCGCCTTTTCGTGCTGTTGAATTCCGCCCGGTAATTGTAGGATAAACTCGATGACGCCGGGTGTTCGGGTCCGTCGGAGTTCTGCGGAATTCACGATCAGGATCATCCGGTATCACACGGGGGAATCAGCACCGCCTCAGGAAGCGCCGCTCTCGGCGCGGCCGGGCAGAGACGAGCGCCGAAAGGCGGAGGAGAGTTCCAGTTATGGCACAGACCGTGCAGATCATTCTCGAGGACGACCTCGACGGCGGGCCCG
Source organism: Kocuria sp. GQ42 (assembly GCF_059758435.1). NCBI lineage: Bacteria > Bacillati > Actinomycetota > Actinomycetes > Micrococcales > Micrococcaceae > Kocuria > Kocuria sp. GQ42. The sequence continues at coordinate 187,165 of NZ_JCAXEN010000005.1, forward strand.
CGGAGGAGACCGTGCGCTTCGGCCTCGACGGCGCGCAGTACGAGATCGATCTCTCCGAGGAGAACGCCGCCAAGCTGCGCGACGCCGTGCGGCCCTTCATCGCCAAGGCCCGGCGCGCCCAGCAGGGCAAGCAGACGCCCAAGCAGGCCCGGCCCACCGGGAAGTCCAACCCGGACACCGCCGCCATCCGGCAGTGGGCCCGCGAGAACGGCCACCCGGTCTCCGACCGCGGCCGTATTCACCAGGACGTGCAGAAGGCGTACTACGACGCCCACAAATAAGAGCGCGCGTTCCGCGTCCGGCGGAATAGAGGAGGGACCGGTCCGCCGGTCCCTCCTTTCCTATTCCTTGCGCCGGGTCCGGGTCCCTATCGGCCGCCGCGGGGCCCGGGCACAAAATGCCCCGGCATTCTTTTGATGACCTGCGCCTTTGCCGGTGCGGACGCGAACACCGGCATTTCCCCCGGGCTGTTCCGGGGACGGCCCGCGCCCCGGCCCCCCGGTCTTCTCGCCGGTGGCGAACAGCCCCCCGATCACCCCCTCGGGTGCGTAGCATCGGGTGCAGACATCGACTGAGGAGTATCCATGTTCGAACGCTTCACCGACCGCGCCCGCCGGGTCGTGGTGCTGGCCCAGGAAGAGGCCAGGATGCTCAACCACAACTACATCGGCACCGAGCACCTGCTGCTCGGGCTGATCCACGAGGGCGAGGGAGTGGCCGCCAAGGCGCTCGACTCGATGGGCATCACCCTCACCGGCGCCCGCGAGCAGGTCCAGGACATCATCGGACCGGGCCAGCAGGCCCCGTCCGGGCACATCCCCTTCACCCCCCGGGCCAAGAAGGTCCTCGAGCTCTCGTTGCGCGAGGCCCTCCAGCTCGGCCACAACTACATCGGCACCGAGCACATCCTGCTGGGCATCATCCGCGCGGGCGAGGGCGTGGCGGCGCAGGTGCTGACCAAGCTCGGCGCGGAGCCCCAGAAGGTGCGCTCCACCGTGCTGGAGCTGATCTCCGGCTACCAGGGCGGGGGCACCCCCGAGAAGGAGGGCGCCGGCGTGCGCTCGGCCGGCCAGTCCGAGGGTACGCCCGCGGGCTCGGCCGTGCTGGACCAGTTCGGCCGCAACCTCACCGCGGCGGCCCGCGAGGGCAAGCTGGACCCCGTCATCGGGCGGTTCAAGGAGATGGAGCGGGTCATGCAGATCCTCTCCCGGCGCACCAAGAACAACCCGGTGCTGATCGGTGAGCCGGGCGTCGGCAAGACCGCGGTGGTCGAGGGCCTGGCCCAGGCCATCGTGCGCGGCGATGTCCCGGAGACGCTGAAGGACAAGCACCTCTACACCCTGGACCTCGGGTCCCTGGTGGCGGGCTCCCGCTACCGCGGCGACTTCGAGGAGCGGCTCAAGAAGGTGCTCAAGGAGATCCGCACCCGCGGGGACATCATCCTGTTCATCGACGAGATCCACACCCTCGTGGGCGCCGGCGCGGCCGAGGGCGCGATCGACGCCGCCTCGATCCTCAAGCCGATGCTGGCCCGGGGCGAGCTGCAGACGATCGGCGCCACGACCCTCGACGAGTACCGCAAGCACATCGAGAAGGACGCGGCCCTCGAGCGCCGCTTCCAGCCGATCCAGGTGGACGAGCCCTCCGAGGCGCACGCCGTGGAGATCCTCAAGGGCCTGCGCGACAAGTACGAGGCGCACCACCGCGTCTCGATCTCGGACGACGCCCTCGAGGCCGCGGTGCACCTGGCCGCCCGGTACGTCTCCGACCGGTTCCTGCCGGACAAGGCGATCGACCTGATCGACGAGGCCGGTGCGCGCCTGCGCATCAAGCGGATGACCGCCCCGCCGGAGATCAAGGAGCTCGACGACCGCATCGTCGAGGTCAAGCGGCTCAAGGAGGCCGCGATCGACGGCCAGGACTACGAGAAGGCCGCCTCGCTGCGCGACACGGAGCAGAAGCTCATCGCCGAGCGGGACGACAAGGACCGTGCCTGGCGCGAGGGCGGCGACGAGCTCGCCGAGGTGACCCCCGAGGTCATCTCCGACGTCCTCTCCGCCTCCACCGGTGTGCCCGTCTACAAGCTCACCGAGGAGGAGACGGGACGTCTCCTGCACATGGAGGACGAGCTCCACAAGCGCATCATCGGCCAGGACGACGCCATCAAGGCGCTCTCCCGGTCGATGCGCCGCACCCGTGCGGGCCTGAAGGACCCCAAGCGCCCGGGCGGGTCGTTCATCTTCGCCGGGCCCACGGGCGTCGGCAAGACCGAGCTCGCGAAGGCGCTGGCGGAGTTCCTGTTCGGGGACGAGGACGCCCTCATCACCCTGGACATGTCCGAGTACCAGGAGAAGCACACCGTCTCCCGGCTCTTCGGCGCCCCTCCGGGCTACGTGGGCTACGAGGAGGGCGGCCAGCTCACCGAGAAGGTGCGCCGCAAGCCGTTCTCGGTGGTGCTCTTCGACGAGGTCGAGAAGGCGCACCAGGATCTGTTCAACTCGCTGCTGCAGATCCTCGAGGACGGTCGCCTGACCGACTCGCAGGGCCGCGTGGTGGACTTCAAGAACACCGTGATCATCATGACCACGAACCTGGGCACCAAGGACATCTCCCGTGCCGTCCCCGTCGGCTTCCAGACCGGCGTGGACCCCGCGTCCAACTACGAGCGCATGCAGGCCAAGGTGCAGGACGAGCTCAAGGAGCACTTCCGGCCCGAGTTCCTCAACCGCGTGGACGAGATCATCGTCTTCCCGCAGCTCACCGAGAACGAGATCGTGCAGATCGTGGACCTGTTCGTGGCCCGGCTGCAGGAGCGGCTGCGCGACCAGGGCATGTCGATCGAGCTCTCCGACGCCGCGAAGCGGTGGGTCAGCCGCAAGGGCTACGACCCGTCCATGGGCGCCCGCCCGCTGCGCCGCACCATGCAGCGGGAGATCGAGGACCAGCTGTCCGAGAAGATCCTCTTCGGGGAGATCAGCACCGGGGAGAAGATCTTCGTGGACACCGAGGGCGAGGGGGACGCGGAGAAGCTGACCTTCTCCTCCACCCCGATGTCCGACCTCACGGGCGACGGCATGGTCGACCCGATGGGCGGCCTCGAGGACGTCGACGTCGCCCGCGGCGACGGTGAGAACCGCACCGAGGGCTGAGTCCGCCCGGAACCCGCCGAGGGGCCCGTCGCGCATCCGCGCGGCGGGCCCCTCGGCGTCCGCCCAAGTGGGGACGGTCACGGAGGGCAACCTCGGCGGGGCCGCGGAGTTCGCAAGCGTACACTGGGGGCCGTGACCGACCTGCGCCTGCGACCCGCCCGCACCTCCGACGTCCCCGCCATCAAGGACCTCGTGGCCCCGCTGGCGCGCGCCGGAGTGCTGATCAACAAGGACACGGTCGCCTACTACGAGGGCATCCAGGAGTTCCTTGTGGTGGAGGCGGTCGGCGACGAGCAGGCCGGACTCGTCGGCTGCGGCGCCCTGCACGTGATGTGGGAGGACCTGGGCGAGGTCCGCACCCTGGCCACCTCCGACGAGTGGCGGGGCCGCGGGGTGGGACGCACCCTGCTGGCCGGGCTCATCGAGCGGGCCCGCGCCGTGGGGGTCTCGCGCGTGTTCTGCCTGACCTTCGAGGTCGACTTCTTCAGCCGGCACGGCTTCCAGGTCATGCCCAACCAAAACCAGGTGCACCCCGACGTGTTCGCCGAGCTGCTGCGCTCGCACGACGAGGGCGTCGCCGAGTACCTGGACCTCGCCCGGGTGAAGCCCAACACCCTCGGCAACACCCGGATGCTGCTCGAGCTCAGCCCGGAAGACTGACCCCGGCCGGTCCCGCGGCGGCCAGCCCGTCCCGCACCAGCCCGTCCAGGGCGCGCCGGCGCTGCTCCTCCGGGGCGCCCAGCCCGTGCAGGGCGTCCAGGGCCCGGAGGGCCTCCGGCGCCAGGCCCGCGCCCGTGGCGACGTCCACGGGCCCCGTGAGGGAGGGTGCCGGCACCGGCACGGACCCGGCCCGCAGCACGGCCATGATCGCCCCGCGGACCTGGCGGTCCGTGCCGTGCCAGGCCTGGCCGCGGGGCGCCTCGTCGGGCTCGGGCCGGCCCGCGGCGACCCACGCGCACGCGTCCCGCACCGGGCACTGCTCGCAGCGGGGGGAGCGGGCCGTGCAGACGAGGGCGCCGAGCTCCATCACGGCCTGGTTCCAGCGCACGGCCAGGGCGTCGTCGGCGGGCATCAGCTCCTCCGCGAGGCGCAGCTCCGCGGCGGTCAGCGACCGCGAGGGCAGGGCCCGCCCCGTGACCATCCGGGCGTGCACGCGGCGGATGTTCGTGTCCACCACGGTCTGCCGGTCGCCGAAGGCGAAGACCGCGATCGCGGCGGCCGTGTAGGCGCCCACCCCGGGCAGGGCCAGCAGCAGCTCGTGCGCGGACGGCACCCGGCCCCCGTGGTGCTCGGTGATCTCGACGGCGGCCGCGTGCAGCCGCAGGGCCCGCCGCGGATAGCCGAGCCGGCCCCAGGCGCGCACGGCCTCCCCGGCGCTCTCCGCCGCGAGGTCCGCGGGCCGCGGCCAGCGCTGCATCCACGCCCGCCACACGGGCAGCACGCGCACCACGGGCGTCTGCTGGAGCATGAACTCGCTGACCATGACCCCCCACGGGGAGCAGGACGGGTCCCGCCACGGCAGGTCCCGGGCGGCGGCGTCGAACCAGTCGGTCACGGCCCGGTGCAGGCCCGGCGGAGCGGGCTCCGCGGCGGCGGTCGGGGCAGTGTGCGGGGAGCTCATCGGAGTCCACTGTAGCCTGGGAGCATGGCGCAGAAGGGTTCCGGGAGCACCCCCCACGGACGGTCGGGGAACGGTCACGACGACGACGGACGAGCTCCCCGCGACCCCGGATCCCGGCGCTTGAGCCCCGAGGTGTACCGGCGCCGCCGGCTCGTGGCGGCCCTCGCGGCGGGCGTGCTGCTCGTCCTCGTGGCGGTGGGCCTGGTCTCCGCCGTCGCGGGCATGCTCGGCTCCGGGGAGACGGAGGACGTCCCGGCGCCGGACGCGGCCACCGCCTCTGCCGCCGCGGCCTCGGAGGAGCCCTTCGCGGACTTCACGCCGCGGCCGGACGAGAGCGCGTCGGCCTCCGGGTCCGCGTCCGCGTCCGCCACGGAGGGGCCGGTCGAGGAGTGCGGCCCCGACCTCGCCGTGCGGGCGTCGACGGACCGGGAGAGCTACCCGGAGGACGCCGAGCCGGTCCTCGAGCTGACCCTGGAGAACACCGGGGAGGACCCCTGCCGCGTCAACGCGGGCACGTCCCGGATGGTCTACGAGGTGACCTCGGGGGCGGACACCGTCTTCGACAGCAGGCACTGCCAGGCCGGCGCCGAGGACGCGGAGGTGACGGTCGAGCCCGGACAGGAGGAGGTCGCCCGGCTGACGTGGAACCGCCTGCGCACCGCCGAGGGCTGCGCGGAGGCGGGGGGCGAGGCCCAGGCCGGGTACTACCGTCTCGTGACGTCCCTCGGGGAGCGCACCGCGGAGCCCGTGCCGTTCGTCCTGGAGTGAGCGCGCCGCGCGCGGCTCACATGAAGCGTTCGAGCAGGCTGGTCTCGGCCATCCGGGAGAGCGACTCGCGCACCGTGCGGGCCCGCTGCTCGCCGATGCCCTCGACCGCCTTGAGGTCCTCCAGGTTGGCGGCCATCAGCGACTGCAGGCCGTCGAACTGGCGCACCAGCCGGTTGGCGACCGCCCGCGGCATCGACTTGATGCCCTCCAGCAGCCGGTAGCCGTGCGGGTGCAGGTCCGTCTCGAGGCTGCCCTGCGGCTCGACGAGACCCACCGACACCGCGATCCGCTGCAGGTCGATGAGCTCCGCGGGGGTGAGCTCGGCGAGCCGCCCCAGGCCCTCCTCGATGCCCTCCGCGGGGGTGCCGTCGGGCAGGTAGTCGCGCAGCACCACGTCCGGCCCCGGGCCGGTGCCCGCGGTGAGCTCCTCGAGCTGCAGCGCGATGAGCCGCCCGTCCACGCCGAGCTCGAGCACGTACCAGCCGATCTCGGAGGAGATCCGCCGGACCATCTCCATGCGCTGGAGGGTCAGGGCCACGTCCCGCACCGTCACGGACGCCTCGATCTCGAGCGAGGACAGGTTGCCGAGCACCTGCTCCATCCGGTGGCTGTAGTGCTCGAGGGTCTGCAGGGCCTGGTTGGCGCGGGCCATGATCGACTGGGAGCCCTCGATGGCGTACCGGGTCTCGCCCACGTAGATCGTGATGACGCTCATGGACTGGCTCACGGAGATCACCGGCACCCCGGTCTCCTTGGCGGTGCGCTCCGCGGAGCGGTGCCGGGTGCCGGACTCCGTGGTGCCGATCGAGGCGTCGGGGACGAGCTGCACCCCGGCCTTGAGGATGCGGGTGGCGTCCCGGTCGCAGATGATGGCGCCGTCCATCTTGGCCAGCTCCCGCAGCCTGGGCGCGGTGCAGTCGGTGTCGATGTCGAAGCCGCCGGAGCAGATGGCCTCGACGGAGCGGTCGAAGCCGAGCACGAGCAGCCCGCCCGTGCGCCCGCGCAGGATCCGCTCGAGACCGGTGCGCAGTTCGGTGCCGGGTGCGATGCGGGCCAGCGTCTTGCGCAGTGCGTTCTCAGGGGTCTTCGCCACGGTCACATCATACGGCCGCGGCGGTCTGCCGGTTCCGGGCGGGCGCGGCGGCGGACCGGGGGAAGAGCAGCTCCATGGCGTCGCTGATGGTGGTCACCTCCCGGACGGTGAACCCCGCCGGGACGGGGCTCGGGCCGGTGGGGCTCGCGGGCACGACCGCGTGGGTGAAGCCCAGCCGGGCGACCTCCTGGATGCGGCGCCCGATGCCCGGGACGGGCCGCACCTCGCCGGCCAGGCCCACCTCCCCGAAGCACACCAGGCGCTGCGGCAGGGGCCGGTCCTGCGCGGCCGAGGCCAGCGCCATGGCCACGGCGAGGTCGGTGGACGGCTCCGTGAGCTTCACCCCGCCGACCGTGGAGACGTAGCAGTCCAGCCCGGCCAGGTTCACGCCGGCCCGCCGCTGCAGCACGGCGAGCAGCATGGCGACCCGCTGGGAGTCCAGGCCGGCGGTGGCCCGCCGGGGCTGGGCGGTGGAGGAGCGGTCCAGCAGCGCCTGCACCTCGGCGAGCAGGGGCCGGCGGCCCTCCAGGGTCACCGTGAGGCACGTGCCGGAGACGGGCAGGGCCGTGCGGGAGACGAACAGGCCCGAGGGGTCCTCCACGCTCGTGATCCCGGTCTCGGTGAGGTCGAAGCAGCCGACCTCGTCCGTGGGGCCGTAGCGGTTCTTGACGGCCCGCAGCAGCCGGATCCGGGAGTGCTTCTCGCCCTCGAACTGGCACACGACGTCCACCAGGTGCTCGAGCAGCCGCGGCCCGGCGATGGAGCCGTCCTTGGTCACGTGCCCCACCAGCAGCGTGGTCATGTTCCGCTTCTTGGCCGCGGCGATCAGGGAGGCGGCGACCTCCCGGACCTGCGTCACCCCGCCCGCGGAGCCCTCGACCTCGGCGCTGGCCAGCGTCTGCACGGAGTCGACCACGAGCAGGCGGGGGGAGATCTTCTCGATGTGGCCCAGCGCCGTGGCCAGGTCCGTCTCGGCGGTGAGGTACAGGCTGGGCGCCACGGCGTCGATCCGGTCCGCGCGCAGCTTGACCTGCGCCGCGGACTCCTCGCCCGTGACGTAGAGGACGTCGCGGGTGCCCTCGCCCGCGCCCTCCGCGAAGCGGGCGGCGACGTCGAGCAGCAGGGTCGACTTCCCGACCCCGGGCTCGCCCGCCATCAGCACGACCGCGCCGGGGACCAGTCCGCCGCCGAGGACCCGGTCCAGCTCGGGCACCCCGGTGGGCGCGGAGGCCGCCACCGTGGCGTCCACCTGGGCGATGGGACGGGCGGGCTCGGCGATCGACCGGGCGGCCGTGGTGCGGGCCTTGTGCTCGCCGATCTCCTCGACCGTGCCCCACGCCTGGCACTCCCCGCAGCGGCCCACCCACTTGGCGGTGCTCCAGCCGCACTCGGTGCAGCGGTAGGCGGGGGAGTTGCGGCGGGTGCGGGTGCTCATGGCGTCCAGGCTAGCCGCCGCCTCGGACGGCCCAAGCGCCGCGGCCGGCTCAGCGCAGGTCGAGGAAGGCGCGCAGCTCCGCGAACGCCCCGGGCACCACGGAGTAGTGCGCCCACTTGCCCCGCTGCTCGCGGGTGAGCAGCCCGGCCTCGACGAGCTTCTTCATGTGGTGGCTGACCGTGGGCTGGCTGATGCCGAGGTCGTCCGTGAGGCTGCACACGCACACGGTGTCGCAGCCCTGGGCGGCCACGTGGGAGAGCAGGCGCAGCCGGGTGGGGTCGGCCAGGGCCTTGAGCAGGCCCGCCACGCGCCGGGCGTCGTCGTGGCCCATGGGCCCGCCCGAGAGCGAGCAGCACTCCGTGGCCGGTGCGCCGGGGGCGCACCGGCCGGCGGTCCCGGCGTCGGCCGTGCTGTCGAGGTCCGGAGCGAGAGTCATCCCCCCATCCTACATTGACGGCTGTCGATGTGACCCGTACTGTGCGGGATAGATGCCCGTCGATGTGAAGAGGTCCGCCCGCCCATGAGCACCACCACCGCCCCCGCCGCCCCGGGCGTGATGAAGGACCTGTCCTTCCTCGACCGCTGGCTGCCCGTCTGGATCCTCATCGCCATGGTCGTCGGCCTCCTGCTCGGCCGCTTCGTCCCGGGCCTGAACACCGCCCTGGAGGCCGTGCGGATCGGCGAGGTCTCTCTGCCGATCGCGATCGGGCTGCTGGTGATGATGTACCCGGTGCTGGCCAAGGTCCGCTACGACGAGACCCGCCGCATCGCCGCCGACCGGCGCCTGATGGGCGCGTCCCTGGCGCTGAACTGGATCGTGGGCCCGGCCCTGATGTTCGCCCTGGCCTGGATCTTCCTCCCCGATCTGCCGGAGTACCGGACCGGGCTGATCATCGTGGGCCTGGCCCGCTGCATCGCGATGGTCCTGATCTGGAACGACCTCGCCTGCGGCGACCGCGAGGCGGCCGCCGTGCTGGTGGCGATCAACTCCGTGTTCCAGGTGATCGCCTTCGGCGCCCTGGGCTGGTTCTACCTCCAGGTCCTGCCCGCCTGGCTGGGGCTGCCGACCACCAGCGCGGAGTTCTCCGTGTGGTCCATCGTCGTCTCGGTGCTGGTGTTCCTGGGCATCCCGCTGGTGGCCGGGTTCCTCACCCGCACCCTCGGCGAGAAGGCCAGGGGCAGGGAGTGGTACGAGGGCACGTTCCTGCCGAAGCTGGGGCCCTGGGCCCTGTACGGCCTGCTGTTCACCATCGTGCTGCTCTTCGCCCTGCAGGGCGAGGCCATCACCTCGAACCCCTGGGACGTGGCCCGGATCGCCCTGCCCCTGGTCGTCTACTTCTTCCTCATGTTCGGGGTGGCCCTGCTGGCCTCCCGGGCGCTGGGACTGAACTACGCGAAGTCCACCACCGTGGCGTTCACCGCCGCCGGCAACAACTTCGAGCTCGCCATCGCCGTGGCCATCGGCACCTTCGGGGTCACCTCCGGACAGGCCCTGGCCGGGGTGGTCGGCCCGCTCATCGAGGTCCCCGTCCTGGTCGGCCTCGTGTACGTGTCCCTGTGGGCCGGGCGCACGCTCTTCCCCGGTGATGCCACCGTCCCCACCCGCTGACCCTGTGATTTCCGAGGAGTATCCGATGAGCACCGAGACCGCGAAGCCCTCCGTCCTGTTCGTGTGCGCCAAGAACGGCGGCAAGTCCCAGATGGCCGCCGCCCTCATGGACCTCCACGCCGCAGGTGCCGTGGAGGTCCACTCCGCCGGCACCACGCCGGGCACCAAGATCAACGCCCTGTCCGCCGAGGTGGTCGCCGAGGTCGGTGCGGACATGTCCTCCGGGCACCCGAAGCCCATCGACCCCGAGCTGCTGCGCTCCGTCGACCGGGTTGTCGTGCTGGGCGACGAGGCGAGGGTCGAGCCGGTCGAGGGGATGACCGGCACGATCGAGACCTGGCACACCGACGAGCCGTCCGCCCGCGGCATCGAGGGCGCGGAGCGGATGCGCCTGGTCCGCGACGACATCGACGCCCGGGTCCGGCGGCTGCTGGACGAGCTGACGGCCGCCCCCGGGCCCCGGATCGAGGTGTTCGAACCGGCCCTGTGCTGCAGCACCGGCGTGTGCGGTCCCGACGTGGACCAGGCCCTGGTCGAGTTCACCGCGGACCTCGAGCACCTGCGCTCCCGCGGGGTGGACATCACCCGGCACAACCTCGCCAACGACCCCCAGGCGTTCGCCGGCACACCGGTGGTCAGCGACTTCCTGCGCGTGGCCGGCTCCGCCGGACTGCCCCTGGTGCTGGTGGACGGGGTCACCGTGGCCACCGGCGCCTACCCGGACCGGTCCCGCCTGGAGTCCCTGGCCGGTCTGAGCACCGCGGTCCCGGCGGCCGGACCGCGTCCGGACCTGGGGCTGAGCGCCGCGACCGCCCCGGACGACACCGGGTGCTGCGGCCCCACCGGCTGCTGCTGAGCCCGCGACGACCGGCCACGCCCTCCTGCGGAAAGCGAGCACCATGAACTTCCTCGACCACGCCCCACGGTTCCTGTTCTTCACGGGCAAGGGCGGCGTGGGCAAGACCTCGATCGCCTGCGCCGCCGCCGTGCACCTGGCCGCTGCGGGCCGGAGGGTGCTGCTGGTGAGCACGGACCCGGCCTCCAACGTGGGCCAGGTGTTCGGGGTGCGCATCGGCAACACGATCACCCCCGTTCCCGGGGTCCCCGGCCTGGAGGCGCTGGAGATCGACCCGGAGCAGGCCGCGGCGGCCTACCGGGAGAAGATCGTCGGCCCGGTCCGCGGGCTGCTGCCCGAGGCGGAGATCGTCTCGATCACCGAGCAGCTCTCCGGGTCGTGCACCACCGAGATCGCGTCCTTCAACGAGTTCACGGGGATCCTGGCCGACGGCACGATCGGCGAGCGCCACGACCACGTCCTGTTCGACACCGCCCCCACCGGCCACACCATCCGGCTCCTGCAGCTGCCCGGGGACTGGACCTCCTTCCTCGACGCCGGCAAGGGCGACGCCTCCTGCCTGGGCCCGCTCTCGGGGCTGGAGAAGCAGCGCAGCACGTACGCCGCCGCCGTGGCGGCCCTGGCCGACCCCGCCCGCACCCGGCTGGTGCTGGTGGCCCGCGCCCAGGAGTCCGGCCTGGCGGAGGTGGCCCGCACGCACGAGGAGCTCGCGCGGATCGGGATGACCGAGCAGCACCTCGTGCTCAACGGCCTGATGCCGGCCGGCGAGGACCCCCTCGTCGTCGCGGTGCGGGCCCGGGAGCAGGCCGCCCTCGCCGGGCTGCCCCCGGTCCTCGCCGGCCTGCCGCGGGACGAGGTGGCCCTGCGCCCGCAGAACATGGTGGGGCTGGACGCCCTGCGGTCCCTGCTCGACCACGACGCCCCGGAGCCGGCGCCGTCCGCCCCGCCCGCGGAGCTCGACCTGCCGGGGCTGGACCGCCTGGTGGACGAGCTCGCCGCCCAGGACCACGGGCTGGTGATGTGCATGGGCAAGGGCGGGGTCGGCAAGACCACTGTCGCCGCGGCCGTCGCCGTGGCCCTGGCCCACCGCGGTCACGACGTCCACCTGACCACCACCGATCCGGCGGCACACCTCTCCGAGACCCTGGCCGGGGAGGTCGAGCACCTCACCGTCTCGCGGATCGACCCCGAGCAGGCCGTCGCCGCCTACCGCGGCCGGGTCCTGGCGTCCAAGGGCAGGAACCTGGACGAGACCGGGCGGGCGCAGCTGGCCGAGGACCTGCTGTCCCCGTGCACCGAGGAGGTCGCGGTCTTCCACGAGTTCTCCCAGGCGGTCAACGAGTCCCGCCGCCGCTTCGTGGTCATGGACACCGCCCCCACCGGGCACACCCTCCTGCTGCTGGACGCCACCGGCTCCTACCACCGGGAGATCGCCCGCAGCATGGGCGAGGGGTTCTCCTACGCCACCCCGCTGATGCGGCTGCAGGACCCGGAGCTGACCAAGCTGGTGCTGGTCACCCTGGCGGAGACCACGCCCGTGCTGGAGGCGACCCGGCTGCAGGAGGACCTGGAGCGGGCCGACCTGCACCCCTGGGCGTGGGTGGTCAACCACTCCGTGGCCGCCGCCGCCCCCGGCTCCGCGTTCCTGCAGGAGCGGGCCCGCGCCGAGCTCGAGCAGATCCGCGCCGTACAGGACCGGTCCCCGCGGACCGCCGTGATCCCGCTGCTGGCCGAGGAGCCCGTGGGCGAGACCGCCCTGGCCCGGCTCGCCGGCCCCGCCCCGGTCCGGACCTGACGCACCCGACCCCCGTCCTCCCACCGACAGAACGGACACCCGCCCCATGAGCCCCGAGACCACCAAGCCCAGCGTCCTGTTCGTGTGCGTGCACAACGCCGGGCGCTCCCAGATGGCCGCCGCCTACCTCACCCACCTCTCCCGGGGGCGCATCGAGGTGCGCTCCGCCGGCTCCGCGCCGGCGGACTCCGTGAACACGGCCGCCGTGGCGGCGATGGCCGAGGAGGGCATCGACATGAGCGCCGAGATCCCCAAGGTCCTCACCGACGAGGCCGTGCAGGACTCCGACGTGGTCATCACCATGGGCTGCGGGGACGCGTGCCCGTTCTACCCCGGCAAGCGGTACGAGGACTGGGCGCTGGCGGACCCGGCGGGGAAGGGCGTGGAGGCCGTGCGCCCCATCCGGGACGAGATCAGGGCCCGGATCCAGCAGCTGATCGCGGATCTGCTGCCCGGCGAGAACACCCAGCAGGAGGGCCGGTCATGACCCAGCCCGCCGAGAACCTGGACACCCACGTCCTCCAGCGCACCGCCGTGCACCTGGCCGGGCGCTACGAGGGCATCTTCTCCCCGGAGACGGTCGAGCGCTACGTGTTCGAGTCCTACACGACGCTCTCGCGCACCGCGCGGCTCCGCACCCACCTGGCCACCCTGGCCGGGCACTTCGCCGACGACCGGCTCCGGGCCCTCGCCCAGTCCCAGGGCAGGATCGACTCCCCGGTCCCGCAGGTGCTGTTCGTGTGCGTGCACAACATCGGCCGCTCCCAGATCGCCGCGGCCCTGCTGGGGCACTACGCAGGGGACGGCGTGGAGGTCCGCTCGGCCGGCTCCCTGCCGGGCTCCGAGATCCACCCCCTCGTGGTGGCGGAGCTCGCGGAGCGCGGGATCGACCTGTCCGGGGCGTACCCCAAGCCGCTGACCGACGACGTGGTGCGGGCGGCCGACTACGTGATCACCATGGGCTGCGGGGACGCCTGCCCGGTGTACCCGGGCAAGCGGTACCTGGACTGGGGCATCGCCGACCCCTCCCGGGAGAGCCCGGAGGGGGTCCGGGAGATCGTCGACGCCGTCGACGCGCGCGTGCGGGCCCTCTGGGACCAGCTCCGTCCGTGACCGGTCTGCCCTGCGGGGGTGGCCGGGGCCGCGCTCAGGCGCGGTCCCAGCCCTCGAGCCGGGGGAGCTGGTCCCGTGCCTCGTCGTGCGTCATCCCGGCCGCCTCCAGCAGGTCCACGACCATCGGGCGCATGTCCAGCACCAAGGTCTCGCCCTCCATGGTGCGCACTCCCATCTGCCCGGGGTGCAGGCGCCCGGCCACGTTCGCCAGCTCGTTGCGGGCCTGGCGCAGGTAGCTCTCCCGGGAGCCGGGGGAGGCCACCGCGAGCGCGTTGCCCAGGGTGACGACGGCGTCCGCGAGGTCCTCGAGGGCGGCGCTCATGGCGGCCACGGCCTCGTCGGAGAGCGTCACGTGGTTGAGCACGGAGGCGAGGCGGCGGGCGAGCACCCGGGCGTTGCGCACGGCGAGGTCCAGGTAGCGGATGGAGTGGGCGATCCCCTCGATCTCCGCGCGGCGGCCGCGGTAGAGCGGCGAGGCCGTGGCGATCTCGAGGGCGGACTTCAGCCCGGACGTCACCGAGTCCACCAGCGGCTGGGTCTGCCGGGCACGCACGAGGGCGTGCCAGGCGGCGGTGGCGTCGTAGTCCTCCATGGCCCGGCTCGCCTCCCGGAGCACCCCGGAGAACTCGTCGACGAGCGCCCGCAGGCCCTGGCGCGGCTGGCTCCGCGGGTCCGTGGGCACGAAGTAGGCCATGGCGAGGGCGCACAGCCCGCCCACGACCGCGTCCGTGGACCGCGCGAAGACCCCGTCCTGGGACGGCGGCAGCAGGACCACGAGCACCGACTGCAGCCCCATCTGGGTGGTGAACAGCGTGCCGTTGTCCAGGAATCGGGCCAGCAGGATCGAGGTCATCAGGACCACGCCGGCCTGCCAGACGCCCGTGCCCAGGACGTGGATCAGCGTGTCCCCCACGGCGATGCCGAGGGTGCAGCCGATCGAGACCTCGAGGACCCGCCGGTAGCGCAGCCCGTCCTTCGCGAAGCCCAGGGCCACCAGGGCCGCGGTGGCCGCGAAGATGGGCCCGGAGTGGCCCAGCAGCTGCTCCGCGATCAGGTAGGCGCCGACGCTGGCGACCGTGATCTGGAAGCTCTGGAGCAGGCCCGTCCGGACCCGCGTCACACCGATCCGGGTGCGGCTGCGCACCGCGCGGGCCGCGGCTCGCGCACGGTTGCCTGGCTGCATGGGGCCATCCTAGGCGAGTAGCACGGGACCGCCGGCGCGGGGCCGGAGCCCTGCGCCGGCCCCGGAGCCGACCGAACGTGGTGTGAGATGTGCGACTCTGCCACGGAGACGCCGCCCGTGTTCACCCTCCGTTCACCTTCACACGTCAATCTGGCCACCTGCGCTCCCTAGCGTCTCTGGGTGAGAGGTCCGCGGTCGCACCGCAGATCCGCCTCTCGCACCGGCCCGGAACTCTTCCGGCGCCACATCGAACGACGGCCCCTTCGACGGGGCACCACCGTGATCTGAAGGGGCTATTCAAGTGAAGGTTTCCCACCTCGGCCGTTCCGCGGCTGTTCTGGCCATCGGCTCGCTCGCACTCACCGCGTGCGGTTCGGACAACGCCACGGGCGGGGGTGCCGGGTCGGAGGACACCTCCGGGTCGAGCCTGTCCGGAACCCTGACCGGCAGCGGGTCCTCGGCGCAGAACGCCGCCATGACGGCCTGGATCAACGGCTTCCAGGAGGCGAACCCGGACGTGACGGTGCAGTACTCCCCGGACGGCTCCGGCGCCGGCCGCGAGGCCTTCACCGCCGGGGGCACGGACTTCGCGGGCTCCGACGCCTACCTCGACGACGAGGAGTTCGAGGCGTCCAAGGAGGTCTGCGGTCCCGACGGCGGCTTCCACGTCCCGGCGTACATCTCGCCGATCGCCGTGGCCTTCAACCTCCCCGGCGTGGACACCCTCAACATGGACGGCGAGACCATCGCCCAGATCTTCACCGGCGAGATCACCGAGTGGAACGACCCCGCGCTTGCCGAGCTCAACCCCGAGGCCGAGCTGCCGGACACCCAGATCACCGTGGTGCACCGCAACGACGAGTCCGGCACCACCGAGAACTTCCAGGAGTACCTGGCCGCGGCCGCCCCCGAGGTGTGGACCGAGGAGGTCTCCGGCAACTGGCCGTCCCAGTGGGCCGCGGAGAACAACAAGGGCAACGCAGGCGTCGTGCAGTCGACGACCTCCACCGAGGGCGCCATCACCTACGCCGACGCCTCGGTCGTTGGGGACCTCGGCACCGCGGCCGTGCGCGTGGGCGAGGAGTTCGTGAACTACTCTCCGGAGGCCGCGTCTGCCGCTGTGGAGGCCTCCACCCCCATCGAGGGTCGTGCCGAGTACGACATGGCGATGGACCTCGCCCGGGACACCACCGAGTCCGGGTCCTACCCGGTCGTGCTCGTGTCCTACGAGATCTTCTGCCCGCAGTACGACTCCCAGGAGACCGCAGACCTGGTCAAGGCCTTCGGCGAGTACATGGTGAGCGAGGAGGGGCAGCAGGTCGCCGCCGACGCCGCCGGCTCGGCTCCCATGTCCGAGAGCCTGCGCACCCAGGCTCAGGAAGCTCTCGACCAGATCACGGTCGCCGGCTGATCTCGTTCTGCTGATCCCGTTCGGTGCGGGTGCGGGCCCCGTGCCCGAGCCCGCACCGAACGGGACCTTTCTGTGTGAGGCGTCCTCGCCGTGAGACGCATCACCGGATTCCGGCGCCGGGACCGATCCCGTCCGGCGCAGCTCGTTCCAGGCCATCGAAGGGGCGCACGACATGTCCACCACCGTCACCACCCAGGAGCCCACCGCGCTCGCCGAGGACCCAGCGGCCGACGGCCGAGCGGGAGACTCTATCTTCGCCGGGTTCAGCCTCGGCGCGGGCATCCTGATCCTCGCGTCGCTGGCGGCCGTGGCACTGTTCCTCTTCCTGGAGGCCCTGCCCACCTTCCAGGCGTCCGCCGAGGAGATCACCGGAGGGGCCGGCTTCTGGTCCTACATCTGGCCACTGGTCATCGGCACGGTGATCGCCGCGGTCATCGCCATCGTGATCGCCACCCCCATCGGCGTGCTGGTGGCCCTGTACATCTCCCACTACGCACCCGCGCGCATCGCGAAGCCGGTCGGCTACATCATCGACCTGCTGGCAGCCATCCCGTCCGTCATCTACGGAGCCTGGGGCACCACGGTCCTCGCGGCGTCGCTCGTGCCCTTCTACGCGTGGCTCACCACGAACCTCGGCTTCATCCCGATGTTCTCCGGCCCCGCCTCACAGACCGGCAAGACCATGCTCACGGTCGGCATCGTGCTGGCCATCATGATCCTGCCGATCATCACGGCGATGTCCCGGGAGATCTTCATCCAGACGCCCAAGCTGCACGAGGAGGCGGCCCTGGCCCTCGGCGCCACCCGGTGGGAGATGATCCGGATGACGGTGCTGCCCTTCGCCCGGCCCGGCATCATCTCCTCGGTGATGCTGGCCCTCGGCCGGGCCCTCGGCGAGACCATGGCCGTGGCGCTCGTGCTCTCGGGCGGTCCGCTGACGGCCTCGCTCGTGCAGTCCGGCAACCAGACCATCGCGGCCGAGATCGCGCTCAACTTCCCGGAGGCCTACGGGCTGCGGCTGTCCGAGCTCATCGCGGCCGGCCTGATCCTGTTCCTCATCACCCTGATCGTGAACATGATCGCCCGCGCCATCATCGCCCGCTACAAGGAATTCTCGGGAGCCAACTGATGTCGACCGCATCCCTCCGTCAGCCGACCTCGTCGCCGAGCCCCGCGAGCCGTCGACCCACCCTGACGCGCAACCAGAGACCGAAGTGGCTCGTTCCCGCGATCGCGGTCGCCGCCGTCGTGGTGGGAGCTGCTCTGGCCGCCCTGGTGGGCTTCTCCACGGGTCTGTGGGCGGTCTTCGCCGCCGTGGTCTTCCTGGTGGCCGCCCCGGTCGCCGTGACCGCTGTCGAGGGCGGGCGCAAGGGAGCCGACTCCCTGATGACCTACCTCGTCTACGCGGCGTTCGTCCTGGCGGTGATCCCGCTGATCTCCGTGATCTGGACGGTGCTCGCCAACGGTGTTCCGGGTCTGAACTCGAACCTGCTGCTCACCTCGATGAACGGCGTCACCGGTGCCACCGACAACGCGGCGGCGGCAGGTGAGGGCCCCGTGCTCGGCGGTGCCTACCACGCGATCGTGGGCACCGTGTCGATCACCTTCTGGGCCACGCTCATGTCGGTCCCCATCGGCCTGCTCACGGCCATCTACCTCGTGGAGTACTCGAAGGGCGGCTGGCTCGGGAAGTCGATCACGTTCTTCGTGGACGTCATGACGGGCATCCCCTCGATCGTGGCGGGCCTGTTCGCGGCGGCCCTCTTCGGTCTGCTCCTCGGTCCCTCCGCGCGCTTCGGCTTCGTGGCGGCGGTCGCGCTGACCGTGCTGATGATCCCCACGGTCGTGAAGAACACCGAGGAGATGCTGAAGATCGTCCCCAACGAGCTGCGCGAGGCGGCCTACGCCCTGGGCGTGCGCAAGTGGCGGACCATCCTCAAGGTGGTGATTCCCACGGCGATCTCCGGGATCGCCTCCGGCGTGACCCTGGCGATCGCCCGCGTGATCGGGGAGACCGCTCCGCTGCTCGTCACCGCCGGCTTCGCGACCGCCATCAACTGGAACTCGTTCTCCGGGTGGATGACCACGCTGCCCACGTTCATCTACTACCAGATCCTCACTCCCACCTCACCCACCAACCCGGATCCCTCGCAGCAGCGCGCGTGGGCGGCGGCGCTGATCCTCATCCTGATCGTGATGCTGCTCAACCTCCTCGCCCGGCTCGTCGCGCGGGCTTTCGCGCCCAAGACCGCCGGCCGCTGACGCGCCGCCCTCCTCCCACCGGACCTCCCGCACGCATCTCCGCGAGAAAGAAGCAAGGAACACACATGTCCAAGCGAATTGACGTCGAGAACCTCAATGTCTACTACGGCGACTTCCTGGCCGTCGACGACGTCAGCATGGGGATCGACGCCCGGTCGGTGACCGCGTTCATCGGCCCGTCCGGCTGCGGCAAGTCGACCCTCCTGCGCACCCTCAACCGGATGCACGAGGTGATCCCCGGTGCCCGGGCCGAGGGCAAGGTCCTCCTGGACGGCGAGAACCTCTACGGTCCCGGCGTGGACCCCGTCCTGGTGCGCTCCATGATCGGGATGGTCTTCCAGCGGCCCAACCCGTTCCCCACCATGTCCATCCGCGACAACGTGCTCGCAGGCGTGAAGCTCAACAGCAAGCGGATCTCCCGCTCCGACGCCGACGACCTCACGGAGGGCTCGCTCCGAGGGGCGAACCTCTGGAACGAGGTCAAGGACCGCCTCGACAAGCCCGGTTCCGGTCTGTCCGGCGGCCAGCAGCAGCGTCTGTGCATCGCCCGGGCGATCGCCGTGAAGCCCGAGGTCATCCTCATGGACGAGCCCTGCTCCGCCCTGGACCCGATCTCCACGTTGGCGATCGAGGACCTGATCAGCGAGCTCAAGGAGGAGTACACCGTGGTCATCGTGACCCACAACATGCAGCAGGCCTCGCGCGTGTCGGACCGGACCGCCTTCTTCAACATCGCCGGCACCGGCAAGCCGGGCAAGCTCATCGAGTACGGCCCCACGACCGAGATCTTCAGCAACCCCACGGAGAAGCAGACGGAGGACTACGTCTCCGGCCGCTTCGGCTGAGCCGTCCCGGCACCGACGACGACGGGCGCCGGTCACCTCCGCGGGGGGCGACCGGTGCCCGTCGTCGTCCGCGGAGAGCCCGCCCCGGCAGCACGCTCGGCGGCGGAGCCCGCAACGGTGCCGCTGCGGCGTCTAGAGCAGCGGCGAGAGGGCGAGCAGGAGCGTCCCGGAGATCACGCCGCAGGCCGGGACGGTGAGGGCCCACACCAGCAGGACCCGCCGCACCACCCGGACGTTGACCGTGTGGAAGCGCTGCTGCCGTCCCGCGCCCAGGATCGCGGCGGCCGTGGTCTGGGACGTGGACATCGGCACGGGGATCAGCGTCCCGCCCAGGAACAGCAGGGACCCGGCCACGCCCTGGGCCACCGCGCCGCGGAACGGGTCGATCGTGATCATCCGGGAGGACAGGGTGTAGGCGATCCGCCAGGCCCCGAACAGGGTGCCCACGGCCAGTCCGGCCGCCACGACCAGGAACAGCCACGGGCCGGCCCCGCCCGCCAGCGGGTCCTGGAGGCCGGCGCACAGCAGCAGCGTGGCGAGGACCCAGACGGCCCGGCGGCCGTGGTGGATGCCGTGCCCGAAGGAGACGGCCGCCGCCCCGATGGCCAGGACGAGCCGGGAGCGGAACGTGGTGGCGTCCGGCTCCGAGTGCCGCAGCAGGTGCAGCAGGGGGACCACGAGCACCCAGGCCGCGGCGTAGGCGACCAGCGGCGCCAGCACCAGGGGCACGACGACCTGGTAGAAGGCCGTTGCCGTGAGCGGGTTCACCGCCGTGAGCCCCACGGCGCGGGCCCCCAGCAGGGCGCCGAGCAGCCCGCCGGCCAGTGCCGTGGTCGAGGAGCTGGGCATGCCCCACCGCCACGTGAGCAGGTTCCAGCCGATCGTGGTCACCAGGGCGCAGACGATCGTCGCGGAGCCCACCACGCTGTGCGGCACGGGGACGCCCGTGATGACCCAGTCCGCGAGCAGGTACGCGGCGGCCCACACGCCGGCGACGTTGACGAGGGCGGTGAACACCAGGCCCACCCGGGGCGTGAGCGCGCGGAAGCGCACCGGCAGGGCGAGGGCGTTGGGGGCGTCGTGGAAACCGTTGACGACGGTGTGGGTCACGGCCAGGACGATCCCGAGGACGGTCAGGGCCGTCAGCACGGGCTCAGGACTCCGCCACGACGATGCGGCCCACCTCGGTCGAGACCCGCACCAGGGCCCGGGCGGCCCCGGCGAAGCGCCGGACGGCGCGCTCGCGCCGCATCGCGGGGATCGCCTTGTGGTTCTCGAGCAGGTGGCCCATGTGCAGCTGGTAGATGCGCTCGGACTGCTTGCCCAGCCGGAGCATCTCGTACCAGTAGTCGTCCAGGCCCTGGAGGCTGCCGAGGTCGCGCATCGCCCGGGTGGTCAGCTCGGACATCCGCTCGATCACCCCGAGCTGGTCCGTGGCGTAGGAGGGCGGCCGGCTGAGGGCGTAGGCGACGTGCGCCTCCGCGACCGCCAGCAGCTCCTCCGCGGCCTTGTTGAGCCAGTGGCCCAGGATGTAGACGTCCTGCCGGGGGATGGGGATCACGAACGTGGAGCGCACCGTGGTCATCACGGAGAAGTACAGGTCGGTGGAGCGGGCCTCGCACTCGCGGATCGCGTCGAGGGTCGCGGTGTCGGCCTCGGGGGAGCCCATCAGCTCGGACAGGAGCCGCACGGTCTCCGTCACCTGTCCCGACATGTCGGCCAGCAGGTCCAGGACCAGCTCGTCCTCCGGGAAGATGCGAAGCGCCATGTGTTGACCGTCCTGGGCGTCGTGACCTGCGCCGCGGAGCACGGCGGATCCCACTGTACATGGGGCCGTCGGGTGGCCCGGGGGCGGCCCGTGGTCCCGGAAGGAGGAGGGGGGCGGTGCCGGACCGGGAGCGCCTCTCGGCGGAAGGCCGCTCGTGGCGGCTATGTGATGGAGCCCGGGGCTGCCGCGGCCCGGCACCTGGGTTCCATGGTAGTCGACGTGCTCGTGGGGCCAAGTCCTGCGGCTGTGGGCTCCCGCACGGCGGGACCTCCGCACGCCCGGACCGCGGGGCTCAGTCGAGGTGGCCGCGGCGCCACTGGTGCGCCGCGGCCTCGAGCTCCTCCGCGGTCCGCTCGAGCCGCTGGGTGAGGGCCACGGTGCTCGGCGCCCGGGCCGCGTCCGGGTCCACGACCGGCATCTGCCCGGTGTCCGCCAGCCGGATCCGGCCGAGGGCGATCACGCGGCAGAAGGCCGCGAACCGGTCCAGGGCGACGTCGAACTCCCCGTTGAACGCGCCGGAGAGGATCGCGTCCGCCATCGAGGTGATCTCGTCCGCCCCGGGGGGCTCCGCGACGCCGGCCACCACGTGCGAGACCTGCGCGGTGCCCCGTCCCGCCGTGAAGTAGCGGCCCATCCGCACCGGGTCCTTGCGCACCCCCGCCCGCAGGGCGTAGAGCCGCCACAGGGCCCCGGGCAGGGACACCGCCGGGGCCTCGGCCCACATCTCGGCGATCCCCTCCAGGCCCTGCTCGTCGGTCAGCTCGATGAGCCGCCGGCTGATCTCGGGATCGTCGCTGGCGCGCCCGCGGGAGACCAGGGCGTGGGCGGCGAGGTGGGCCGCCTCGGAGACGCGGGCCGGGTCGGGGCCGCCCTCGTGCGCTTCGAACTGCTCCGGGGAGAACTTCACCGGCTTGTGGTGGCGGGGCGCGTCGCTCATGCGTCCAGCGTACGGCCGTGGCCCGCGGCGGGCCACGGAGCGCTCACCAGTCGCTGGTCGAGGCGTGCACCGCCGTGTCCCGCCACTGCTGGTCGGTCTGCTCGAAGCCGTCCCGGGCCAGCGCCTTCCACAGCCGCAGCCCCAGGGCGGGCTCCTCCTGCTCGAGCTCCGCGAGCGCCTGCGGGAGCAGCACCCGCGCGGTGACGTCGGTGACGGCGCTCAGGGTCGCGTGCTGCTTGTTCCCGGTGCCGAGGGCCAGCTCCCCGAAGCTCATCCCCGGGCCGAGGACCTGCAGCTCGATGCGCTCGCCGGTGGGCGTGCGCAGGGACATCGACACGCTGCCGCTGACGATGAGGTGGATGCCGGCGAAGTTCTGCCCCGTGCGCAGGATGTTCTCCCCGGCCGCCCACGTCCGCTCGACGGTCCGGGCGCGGAGGTCCCGGGCGTCCTCGGGGTCCAGCCGGGAGAACAGCTCGGACTCCACGGGCTTCACCCGGGACGGGGTGCACTCCGGGCCGCCGTGCTCCTCGAGCAGCCGGTCCTCGACCCACTTGATGGCCGCGGCCCGGCTGGGGAACACCTCGAGCGGCGGCTCGCCCCCGAAGGAGCCGGCGAAGCCCGGGTCCGTGGCCACCGCCACCACGGTGCGGCCCGCCGCCTGCAGCTCGGCCCGGGTCTTGGCCAGGAGCGGCATCGCGTACTCCGCGATCACGTCCACCCGGCGCATGTCCACCACCACGTACGAGGCCTCGTAGGCGACGTCGCGGACGGTGCGGATCGCGGTCTCCGTGCCCGTGAACAGCAGGTCGCCCTGGAGCTCCACGACGACGGCGTCCTTGCCGTGGTCGGCCAGCACCGCCTCGGCCTCGGCGTTGCGGCGCACCAGGGAGGGGGACTGGTCGATCGGGTAGCTGGCGCGCACCGTGGAGCGGGCCACCCGGGCGGTGTGCGTGAAGTGCAGGTCGAGGTCCTGGGAGAGCCGCTCGCAGGCGAGCACCCCGCGCACGCTGTTGCCGTGCCGGTCCAGCGCCGGGGAGAAGGTCGCCACGGCCAGCTCCCCGGGCAGGACGGCGATGATGCCGCCGCCCACCCCGGACTTCGCGGGCAGGCCCACCCGGACCATCCACTCGCCGGCGTCGTCGTACATGCCGCAGGAGCTCATCACGGACAGCACCCGGGAGACCGTGTCGACGTCGAAGACCTCGTCCCCGGTCAGCGGGTTGGTGCCGGCGTTGGCGAGGGTCGCGCCCATCAGGGCGAGGTCGCGGCACGTGATCAGCACCGAGCACTGGGCGAAGTAGTCCTCGAGGGCCTGGGTCGGGTCCCCCTCGATGATCCCGGCGGAGGCCAGGAGGTAGCCGAGGGCGCGGTTGCGGTCCCCGGCGGCGTGCTCCTGGGCGAGGACCTCGGGACTGATCGCCAGGTCCCGGCCCGCGCACCGCGAGTAGGCCTCGCGGATCCGGTCCCGGCGCAGGTCGCGGTCGCTGTCGGGGACGAGCCACGTGGAGGCGATCGCACCGGCGTTGATCATCGGGTTGGCGGGGCGCCCGGTGCCGGGCTGGAGGGAGATCTCGTTGTAGGCGTCCCCGCTCGGCTCCACGTCCATCTTCGCGTGCACCGCCTCCGCCCCGAGGTCGGACACGGCGAGCGCGTAGGTGAACGCCTTGGAGATCGACTGGATGCTGAACTCGTCCCGGGTGCTGCCGGCCTCGTACACGTGGCCGTCCGCGGTGGCGATGACGACGCCGAAGCGCTCGGTGTCGGCCTGGGCCAGGGCGGGGATGGAGGAGCTGGGCTCGCCGCCGCGGACGTCCCGCAGCTGCTCCACCACCTGCTCGAGGTACTCGGTGACGGCCGACGGACCGAAGAGCTCCGTCTCCGTGCGTGCTTCTTCCTCGGTGCTCGGGTGCGGCACGGTCGGTCCTCCGGTCGAATCGGCATGGGTGGCACGGGACTGCCCACCACTCTAGGCGTCCGGCTCCTGGGGGGACCGTGCGGTAGAGTGGTGCCCGCTCCGGACCGGCCGCGCTGCGCGCTCGCCGGTGGAGCACGGGCCTCTAGCTCAGCTGGTAGAGCAGTGGACTTTTAATCCATGGGTCGTGGGTTCGAGCCCCACGGGGCCCACCCGCGACAGAACCCCATCGCTCCCGGTGCGCCCGGGGCCGGTGGGGTTCTCTGCTCTCCCGCGGCGGGCGACCCGGTGTGCGGGGGCGCCCGGCGGCGCCGGTGGTGCTACCGGTCGAGCAGGGCGAGGGCCTCGCCGATGCGGTCGTGCAGGGCCCTGGCCTGCTCCACGGTCCACGCCTCGTGGCCGATGTGCAGGACGAGCCCGTCACGGTGGGCGTAGGAGCCGTCCGCGGTGGTGATGACCTCCCAGGTCTCCAGGAGCGCGACCGCCGACGGGCCGGCGAGGGACCGGGCGGGCAGCTCCCGCGAGTTGGTGACCGTCTCGGGGTCGGTCAGCTCCTGATGGGTCGCCCAGCGGGGGCGGGGAACGAGAGCGGTGTTCTCGTACATGGGGGAACCTTCCAGGGAGAGGGGGTATGCCCATGTTTATGCATGTGAGCGCCCCGGGGTGCCCGCGACCCTCGCGTGTCGCCGAGGGATCGAGGTGTGGACATCCGTCGGCATCCCCTGCACTTTTGTCCGGCCGGACGCCGGCGTCCTCCCGCCCGGGCCGCGCTACTGCCCGTCGAGCTGCTCGGAGGGGGTGGGGACCGACTCGGGACCGGGCTGGTCCGGGGCGGGAGCCGCGGACCCGGTCCCGGGGTCCGTGGGCAGACCGTCGGGCGTCGGGGTCGGCGTGGCGGTGACCGGGGGAGGAGGACTGAAGGAGGTGGGGGAGGCACCGGGGGTGCTCGCCACCTCCTCCGGCCGGTCGTCGCACCCGGTCAGTGTCAGCGCGAGCAGGGCCACGGCGGGAAGGGTGCGGCGCATCGGGGGGAGCCTCTCTGTCGGGGACCTCTCCACGGTAGCCCGGCGGCCCGCCGCGTCGAGGGAAGAGCGGCGGATGACGTTCCCGGACCGGCGCCCGGCAGGACGCACCCGTCCGGGATGTGCGAGGATCCGGGGACCAGGACGCCGACCGGCAGGAGCCGCCATGCCCGAGCGAAGCAGCGAGCGCACCGCGCTGATCCTGCTCTCCGCGACCGCGGTGCTGCTGCTCGCGGGCCAGCTGCTCACCTGGTCCTCGGAGGACGGGGTGTTCAGCGCCTTCGTGTTCGTGCTGCTGCTGCTCTGGGCCGGGGTGATCGCCGTCCGGGTGGTCCGCTTCGTCCGGCGCGACCGGCGCCCGGAGGACACCGGCCCCGACGACCCGGTCTAGGGCGCGGCCGCGCGCTGGTCCCAGCCGCCGGCGAGCCGCTTCCGCACCGCCGCGACCGTGTCCCGCGCCGAGCGGCCGACACCGACGAGGGTCGCCGATCCCGGGCCCGTCCAGTCCCCGTACCCCACGAGGTAAAGGCCCGGCACCCGGGTGGAGGCCGTGCCCTCGGTGCGGATCCGCCCGTCGTCCTCCCGCAGGTGCAGGGACCGCAGGTGCCGGAGGGCCGGGCGGAACCCGGTGCACCAGACGACGGCGTCCACGGGCTGCTCCCGGCCGTCCGCCATGACCACGCCGTGCGCGGTGAAGCGCGTGAACATCGGCCGCGGGTGGAGCACCCCGGCGTCGCGGGCGCGGCGCACGGAGGGAACGGCCACCACGTCCCCGAGGCTCGCCACCCCGCCGGGATCCGGCCGGCCCGCGGCGAGGGCCTGGGCGCGCAGCGTGGCCACGCGGAACAGCTCGCGCCCGTCGACCTCGTCGGGGAGGTAGCGGGGCGGGGCGTTGGTGCACCACGTCAGCTCGCACACCTCGGCGAGCTCGGCGGCGATCTGCGCCCCCGAGTTCGCCCCGCCGACCACGAGCACGCGGCGGCCGCGGTACCGCGCCGGCCCCTCGTAGTGGGCGCTGTGCACCTGCTCGCCGCGGTACTCCCGCTGCCCGGGGAGGGCGGGCCGGAACGGCTGCGACCACGTGCCGGTGGCGCTCACGACGGCGCGCGCCCGCAGCTCGCCGTCGTCCGTCACCAGGCGGAACCCCGCCCCGTCACGGTGCACGGCCCGCACCCGGACCGGCCGCCGGACGGGCAGCCCGTAGCGCTCCTCGTACCGGGACAGGTACTCGACCACGTGCGCGGCGTCCGGGGCCGCCCCGGCCGTGTCCGGCATCGGGTGCCCGGGCAGGGACGAGTACGCCGCGGGGGAGAACAGCCGCAGCGACGGCCAGACGTGCCGCCACGCCCCGCCCGGCGCCTCCTGCTCGTCGAGCAGCGCGAACGACAGGCCCGTGCGCCGGAGGTGGTAGCCCACGGCCAGTCCGGCCTGCCCGGCGCCCACCACCGCGACGTCGAGGACCTCGTCCACGTCCGTGCTCCCGTCCCGGCCGGTCAGCGGAGGGTGACCGAGTCGAGGGCGGCCTGCGCCTCGGCGGTCCGTCGGCGCGGTCGCGAAGCGTTGAGCATGGCGAGATCTCCTCGAGGGCGGTCAGGTGGGGCGTCAGGGAGGTGGCGCATCCGCGGGTGCGCGGGTCCGGGCGCCCAGCCTACCGCCACCGCCGGGAGGGGCAGGTCTAGGGTGGGCGCATGGACAAGCTCTCCGGCTCGTGGCGCCGGGTGTTCGACAAGTTCTGGTTCGTGCCCGCCGTGTGCGTGCTCGCCGCCGTCGTCCTGGCCCAGTCCGTGGTGGCCGTGGACCGGTGGCTGCCCGAGGACCTGGACTCCCCGTGGATCGCGTGGGTCTATGCCGTCGGCATCGACGGGTCCCGGTCGATGCTCTCCGCGATCGGCGGATCGATGCTGGGCGTGGCCGCGACCGCCTTCTCCATCACCATCTCGGTGATCGCCACGGCCAGCTCCACGTACGGGCCCCGGCTGGTGCGCAACTTCATGGCGGACCGCGGCAACCAGGTGGTGCTGGGCGTGCTCGTGTCCACCTTCATCTACTCGCTGCTGGTCCTGCGCACGATCCGCTCGGCCTCCGACGACCTCGCCCAGCCGTTCGTCCCGCACCTGGCGGTCAACCTCGGCGTGCTGCTGGCGGTCGCGGACGTCGCCCTGATCGTCTACTTCATCCACCACATCGCGGACTCCGTGCAGGTGGACACCCTCGTCCACGGCGCGCGCCGGCGCCTGCTGGACGTGATCGAGCGGTGGCACCCGGAGGAGACGCCGGAGGAGCTGGTCCGGACCGCGGGGCGCCGCAGCGGCGGGGGAGAGGTCCGGGCGGGCAGCGTGGGCTACGTCGTCGGCGTCGACTACGAGCGGCTCCGGGACCACGCCGCGGCCGGTGACGTCGTCCTCGAGCTCGTGCCGCGGGTGGGCGACCACGTCCTGGCGGAGGAGCCGCTGGTCCGGGTGTGGCCCGAGCACCGGGCCGGGGAGCTGGAGGACCGGCTGCGGCGCTGCGTGCGGGTGGGCGACTCGCGCTCGGCGCTCCAGGACGTCCGCTTCGCGGAGCAGCAGGTCGTGGAGCTCGCCGTGCGCGCCCTCTCCCCGAGCACCAACGACCCCTACACCGCGGTCAACGCCGTCGAGGAGGTCGCGTCCGGGATCGTCGCCGCCGTGGCCCGCCCGCTCCCGGGGAACACGGTGGTGGTCGACGGTGTGCACCGGCTGCGCTACGGGACGGTGGGGGTCGAGGAGATCGTGGACATGCCGTTCGACCAGATCGGCCCGCACGCCACCGGGCACGTCAGCGTCCTGCTGGCCCTCGTGGACCTCGCCGCCCGGATCGAGGCGGCGAGCGTCCACCCGTCCGTGCGGCGGCAGGCGCGCGAGCACGTCGACGTCCTGCTCGCCCGGTTCCGCGACAGCGCACCCCACCCCCGGGACCTCGCCCGGGTGGAGCAGCACGTCAGGATGCGCTCGGCCGACTGAGCGGGTCCGCTACCGGCGCCGGAGCCGCGGGACCCGGCGCAGCAGCAGGCCCACGGCCACGGCGGTCCCTGCCAGCAGGACCGCGCCGATCCCGGCCGACAGGTGCACGCCGGCCTCGAAGGCCGCGACGGACGAGGCCAGCAGCTCCCCGGACGCGTCCGGGCCGAGGGCCGCGGCGACGTCGACCGCCCCGCCGAGGGTCTCGGACGCGGTGGCGGCCTGCCCGGGGTCCAGGCCCGGCGGCACCGCCACCCGGGCGGCGTAGGTCGCGGTCACGGCCGTGCCCAGGACGGCCACGCCCAGCCCGGCCCCCAGCTCGTAGGCTGTCTCCGAGATCGCGGAGGCGGCGCCGGCCTGCTCGGGGGCCACCTCGGTGAGGATCAGGTCCCCCGCGATCGTCTGGGCCGCGCCGGAGCCCAGCCCGATGACCACGAGGGCCACCACGAGCACGAGCCCGCCGGAGAGGTCCCCGAGCAGGACGAGCAGGAAGCCCGAGGCCATGACCAGCAGCCCGCCGCCTAGCACGAGCGCAGGGGGCACGAAGCCGACCACGTGCACCACCAGCAGCCCCGAGACGATCGTGACCACGGCCCCCGGCAGCAGGGCCAGGCCCGCCTCCAGGGGCGGCAGGCCCTCCACCAGCTGCAGGTACTGGGAGACGAAGAACAGGAAGCCGATGAAGGTGGTGGAGGCCACCAGGTTGTTGAGCAGCCCGCCGGTGAACGGGGCGTGGCGGAACAGCCGCAGGTCCAGCATCGGCACCGGGCTGCGCAGCTGGCGGCGCACGAACAGCGCCCCGGCGGCCACGGCCAGCACCGCGGCGGCCAGCACGCCGGCGGACGGGCCGTGGCCGCCGAGGTCCTTGATGCCGTGGACCAGCGCCACCATGGCGGTCATGATCAGGGCGGCGCTGGGCACGTCCACCGGGCCCGGCGCCGGGTTGCGGGACTCCGGCACCAGCACCGGCGCCAGGACCAGCAGCGGCAGCAGCACCGGGACCGCCAGGAGGAACACGGAGCCCCACCAGAAGTGCTGGAGCAGGAACCCGCCCACGACCGGCCCCAGGATCCCGCCCGCCGAGAAGCCCGTGGCCCACACCGCGATGGCCGTCCGCCGCTGCGTCGGGTCGTGGAAGATGTTGCGCAGCAGGGACAGGGTCGCGGGCATCAGCATCGAGCCGAAGAGGCCCAGCAGCGCCCGCGCGGCGACGAGCGCCTCCCCGGTCGGGGCGAACGCGGCGAGCGCGGACACCGCCGCGAAGCCCGTGCTGCCCACCAGCAGCAGCCGGCGGCGGCCCACCCGGTCCCCGAGGGCGCCCATGGGCACGAGCAGCCCGGCGAGCACCAGCGGATAGGCGTCCACCATCCACAGCAGCTGCGTGCCGGTGGGGCGCAGCTCGCGGGAGATCTCCGGCAGCGCGAAGTTCAGCACCGTGTTGTCCACCGAGATCAGCAGCACCGGCAGCATCAGGACCACGAGAGCGGCCCACTCGCGGGCGCCGGCGCGGACCGGGACGTCGGGTGCCGGGGACAGCATGGCGGACGGGCTCCTTCCGGGCGGGGGTGCGGCCCCCATCCTTCCAGAGCCGGCACCGGGCCCGCCCCGGACGGCGGGAGGAGCGCCGCACTAGACTGCACGGGATGGCCCGCCGGACGGTTCCGTCCGGCCCGCAGCGACAACCATGGAGGTCCCCGATGGCCGAGCCGGTCCCCACCAGTGCGACGTCCGACGCCGCCCCCGGCGTCTCCGAGCAGTACGAGGCGGCACGGGACCGCGTCCTGGCGCTGCGCGAGGACTACGACCGGGCCCGCGAGGAGTTCCGCTGGCCCCGGATGGAGCACTTCAACTACGCCCTGGACTGGTTCGACCACGTCGCCCGGGACCCGGAGCGCGGGGCCCGGGACGCGCTGTGGATCGTCGAGGAGGACGGCACGGAGCTCCGGCGGACCTTCCGGGAGCTCGCCGGGTCCTCGGCCCGCACCGCGAACTGGCTGCGGGGCCTGGGGGTGCGGCGCGGCGACCGCGTGCTGCTCATGCTCGGCAACCAGCTCGAGCTGTGGGAGACCCAGCTCGCCGGCATGAAGCTGGGCGCGCCCCTGATCCCGACCGCCGTGATGATGCCGCCGGCCGACCTGCTGGACCGGGTGCAGCGCGGCAAGGTCTCGTGGGTCGTCACGGACGCCGCCAACGCCCCCAAGTTCGCGGGCGTCGACGGCGACTACGAGCTCGTCGTCGTCGGCGCCGCCGCGGAGGTCGAGGCGGCGCGCGCGCAGCTGCCCGGCCGTCCCGTGCACCCGTACGAGCAGGCCGCGGCCGCGGACCCCGTCTTCGTCCCGGAGGGCGTCACGCGCTCCCGGGACCCCCTGCTGCTGTACTTCACCTCCGGCACCACGTCCCAGGCCAAGCTCGTGGAGCACACCCACGCCTCCTACTCCTTCGGGCACCTGTCCACGGTCTACTGGATGGGCCTGCGCCCCGGGGACGTCCACCTGAACATCGCCTCGCCGGGGTGGGGCAAGCACTCGTGGTCCAACTTCTTCGCCCCGTGGATCGCGGAGGCCACCGTGTTCATCCACAACCAGTCCCGCTTCGACGCGGCGGGTCTCCTGGAGCAGATGGGCCGGGCCGGGGTGACGAGCTTCTGCGCGCCGCCCACGGTGTGGCGGATGCTCATCCAGGCGGACCTGCACCGCGTGCAGGACCCGCCGACGTCCGCCGTCTCCGCCGGCGAGCCCCTCAACCCCGAGGTGATCCGCCGGGTGCAGGACGCGTGGGGCGTGACCATCCGGGACGGCTACGGGCAGACGGAGACCACGCTGCAGATCGCCAACACCCCGGGGCAGCCGGTGGTGCCGGGGGCCATGGGCCGGCCCCTGCCGGGCTTCGTCGTCGACCTCTTCGACCCGCAGACGGGCGCGCCCGCCGAGGAGGGGGAGATCTGCCTGAGGGTCGACGACGACCCGCCCGGCATCATGGCCGGCTACATCGACGAGCCCGAGCGCACGGCCGAGGTCGTCAAGGACGGCTGGTACCACACACGCGACATCGCCCGCCGCGACGAGCACGGCGTCTACACGTACGTGGGCCGCACCGACGACGTGTTCAAGGCCTCCGACTACCGGATCTCCCCGTTCGAGCTGGAGTCCGTGCTCATCGAGCACCCCGCGGTGGCCGAGGCCGCCGTGGTCCCGGCGCCGGACCCGGTCCGGCACGCGGTGCCGAAGGCCTACCTGGTGCTCGCCGCCGGCGCGGAGCCCACCCGGGAGCTCGCCGGGGAGATCCTGCGCTTCGCCCGGGAGAACCTCGCCCCCTACAAGCGGGTGCGCCGGGTGGAGTTCACGGACCTGCCCAAGACGATCTCCGGCAAGATCCGCCGGGTGGTGCTGCGCGAGCGGGAGGAGGCCGCGGACCGCTCCGGCCCCGCGGCTCCCGGGGCCGACGGGTACGGCGTCGAGTACACGGAGGCCGACTTCCCGGGGCTGCGCGGCTGAGCGCCCGCAATGTGACGCCGCGCACGGCGCCCGGCGTGCGCCCAACGGGGGACGCCAAGGGTCCCGGATGTCCCCACTTCGTGCCACGCCCGCCGCCGTCGAATACCCACCGGTAGCGAAAAGCCGCCACGGGACCCCTCGTTGACTAGTGCAAACAGATGAATTTGCCTGGGTGTCCCCCAGATCGAATGTGACTTCACTGGCCGTGACAGGTCACAGAAACCCTGCCACCATGGTGGCAATTGGTTCACCCGATGGGGCGGAACCAACCGATCCGCCGGGGGGCGGATCGACTGCGGTTCATCGGGGGATGGGCCGCGTGCACGCAGGCATCGGGGGGTGCCGGTGCAACCGGTTCATCGGGGGGTGAACCGAATGGGAGCACCGCTGGGGGGCGGTACTCCCGCCAGGCGAGTCTCTGCTCGCCACCGGCCGTCAGGCCGGTCGATGCGCCCGCTGCGGGGGCCATCCGTTCGACGGATGGGCAGCGGGCGCATCGCTCTGTCCGGGCCCCGTCGCCACTGCACGCCCCACCCTCGGGTCGGGCGGCGTCGGGGGGCCCTGGAAGACTGGGGCCATGACGACTTCCCCGGCCCACGACATCGCCGCCCACGACACCGCGCCGGACCCGGCCCTGCACGAGGACGCGCTCCACCTGCTGCGCGCGCTCACGGGCCGGCCGGACGCCGCCTTCCACCCCGGGCAGTTCGAGGCGGTCGAGGCCCTCGTGGGACGCGGCCGGCGGGCCCTGGTGGTGCAGCGGACCGGCTGGGGCAAGTCCGCGGTCTACTTCCTCTCCGCCCTGCTCCTGCGCGCCCGGGGCCGCGGGCCCACCCTGATCGTCTCCCCGCTGCTGGCCCTCATGCGGGACCAGGTCTCCGCCGCCGCCCGCGCGGGGGTCCGGGCGGCGGCCATCAACTCCGCCAACGCCACCGAGTGGGGGCAGATCGCCGCGCAGCTGGAGGCAGACGAGCTCGACGTCCTGCTGGTCTCCCCGGAGCGGCTCAACAACCCCGTGTTCCGCGAGCAGCAGCTGCCGCAGCTGGTCGCCCGGCTCGGGCTGCTCGTGGTGGACGAGGCGCACTGCATCTCCGACTGGGGCCACGACTTCCGCCCCGACTACCGGCGCATCCGCGACCTCATCGCCCGGCTCCCGGAGCAGGTCCCCGTCCTGGCCACGACCGCCACCGCGAACGAGCGCGTGGTCGCCGACGTCGAGGAGCAGCTGGGCGTGCGACCCGGCGGCAGCAGCACGGGGGAGGTCTTCACCCTCCGCGGCCCGCTCTCCCGGGCGTCCCTGCGCCTCGGCGTGCTGGACCTGCCCTCGGCCACGGCCCGCCTCGCCTGGCTGCTCGAGCACGTCGAGTCCCTCCCGGGCAGCGGGATCATCTACGCGCTGACCGTGGGGGCCGCCGAGGACACCGCCCAGGCGCTCGCCGACGCCGGGATCCCCGTGCGCGCCTACACCGGGCGCACCGACCAGGGCGAGCGCGAGGAGCTCGAGTCCGCCCTCAAGGAGAACAAGGTCAAGGCCCTCGTGGCCACCTCCGCGCTCGGCATGGGCTTCGACAAGCCGGACCTCGGCTTCGTGGTGCACCTGGGGGCGCCGTCCTCGCCCGTGGCCTACTACCAGCAGGTGGGCCGTGCGGGCCGCGCCACGGACAACGCGGACGTCCTGCTGCTGCCGGGCACCGAGGACCGCCGGATCTGGGAGTACTTCGCCACCTCGTCGATGCCCACCGAGCAGAAGGCCGCCGCCGTCCTGGGCGAGCTGGGGGCCGCGGGCGGAGCCCTGTCCGTGGCCGTGCTGGAGTCCCGCGTGGACGTCCGGCGCAGCCCGCTCGAGCTGCTCCTGAAGGTGCTCGCCGTCGAGGGCGCGGTGGAGCGCGTGCAGGGCGGCTGGCAGAGCACGGGCGTGCCGTGGCGCTACGACGCCGAGCGCTACGGCCGGATCGCCGCGGCGCGGGTGGCCGAGCAGAACGCCATGCTCGAGTACGAGCGCACCACCGGGTGCCGCATGGAGTTCCTCGCCCGGCAGCTCGACGACGCCACGGCCGAGCCCTGCGGGCGCTGCGACAGCTGCGCCGGCCCCTGGTACCCCACGACCGTCGACGAGTCCGCCACCGACTCCGCGGGAGCCGCCCTGACCCGCGTGGGCGTCGTGGTGGAGCCGCGCGCCCAGTGGCCCACCGGGATGCCGCGCCTCGGGGTCGAGGTCAAGGGCCGGATCCCCGAGGAGGAGCGCTGCGCCGAGGGCCGGGCGCTCGCCCGGCTCACGGACCTCGGCTGGGGCAACCGGCTGCGCGAGGTGTTCCGCACCGACGAGGAGGGCGCGCCGGTCGACGGACCGGTGGACCCCGCCCTCGGCCGGGCGTGCGTCCAGGTGCTCGCCGAGTGGCGCTGGTCGGACCGGCCCGCGGCCGTCGTCTCGATCCCGTCCCGCTCGCGCCCCCGGCTCGTGCGCTCCCTGGCGGAGGGCATGGCCGAGGTCGGGCACCTGCCCTATCTGGGGGAGCTCGACGTCCCCGAGGGCTTCCCCTCCGGCGGGCACGGCGGCAACAGCGCGTACCGCCTCGCGGCCCTGTGGGAGAAGTTCCGGGTGCCCCCCGAGCTCGCGGAGGGGCTGGACCGGCTCGGGGGACGCCCGGTGCTGCTGGTCGACGACCTCGTGGACAGCCGCTGGACGCTCGCCGTGGCCGCCCGCGCGCTGCGCCGGGCCGGCTCCGGGCCCGTGCTGCCGTTCGTCCTGGCCTCCCAGGGCTGAGGCGCGGACCGCGCCGGGCGGGCCGCCCCGGCGCGGTCTTGTACGCTGGCCTGCGTGTCCTCTGCCCCCACGCCGCTCGTCGACGTCATCATCCCGGTGCACACCCCCGCCCGGCCCGTGGACCGGGCCGTCGGCTCCGTGCTGGCCGGCGGGCTCCCGGTCGGCGACCACGGCGGGGTGCACATCACGGTGGTGTGCCACAACGTCGGGGCCGCGCTGATCCGCGACCGCCTCGCCGCCGAGCACCGGCCGCTCGTGGAGCTGGTGGAGTGCTTCGACGGCACCGCCAACCCGGCCGGGCCCCGCAACCTGGCCCTGGAGCGCTCCCGCGCCCGGTACGTGTCCTTCGTGGACAGCGACGACACCCTCGCCCCGGGAGCCCTCGCGGCCTGGACGGCGACCGCCGAGCGCCACGGCTCGGCGGCGGTGCTCCCGCGCCTGGTCAAGGACTCCGGCCGGCCGGTGCGCACCCCCGTGCCGCGGCCCTTCCGCCGCGCGGACCTCGAGCCGGTCAAGGACCGGCTCGCCTACCGCACCCACGTCTTCGGGCTGCTCCGCCGGGAGCTGCTGGTGGACCACGGGGCCCGCTTCAACGGCCGGTACGCCACCGGGGAGGACCAGGAGCTGGTGGCCCGCACCTGGTTCGGCGAGGGGCGGGTCGACCTCGCGCCCCGCGGCGCCCACTACCGGCTGCGGGAGGGGGCGGCCGACCGGATCAGTGCGGAGCCCCGCCCCCTGACGGACGACCTCGCCGCGGCGACCGACCTGCTCGGCGGTCCCTGGTGCGCCGGGCTGGCCCCGGAGCAGCGGACGGCAATCGCCGCCAAGATCCTCCGGGTCCAGGTCTTCGGCGCCGTGCGCGCCCGGACGGCGGCCGGGCGCTGGACCCCGGAGGACGTGGACCAGGTGCGCGGCCTGCTCGCACTGGTCGACACGCGCGCCCCCCGCGCGCTCACCGTGCTCTCCCGCGCGGACCGGGAGGTCCTGGACCTCGCGGTCCGGCCGGGGGCCACAGCGGAGGCCGTGCTCCGGGTCGACGACGCCCGCCGCCGCTTCGGCCGGCCCAGCACGCTGCTCACCCGCGACCTGCGCAGGGTCCTGCACCGCGAGGCCCCGCTGCGGTTCATGGCCGCGTCCCTGCTGGTGTGACCGGAAGACGCCACCGTCCGGTGTGACAATGGTGCCGAGCCAGTCGTCCGACCCCCGCCCGACGAGAGAACTCCATGAGCCGCCTCCTCCCCGCCGACCCTTCCCCCGGGGTCGCGAACAGCACCGCGCCCCCGGCGGGCGCCTCCGCCCCCGCCCACCGCTTCCGCCCCGAGGTCCAGGGGCTGCGCACCGTGGCCGTCCTCCTGGTCGCCGTCTACCACGTGTGGATCGGCGGGGTCTCGGGCGGAGTGGACGTCTTCCTGTTCATCTCGGCGTTCCTCATGACGCTCTCCTTCGTCCGGCGGCTCGAGGCCGGGAAGGGGCCGCAGCTGGGCCGCTACTGGACCAGGACGTTCTCGCGGCTGCTGCCCCCCGTCGTCGTCACGGTCCTGGGCACCCTCGTCGTGGTGCGGCTGCTGTTCCCGTCCGACCGCTGGTACGCCGCGATCGAGGAGGCGGCGGCCACGGTGCTGTACTCCCAGAACTGGGTGCTCGCCCTCAACGCGGTCGACTACTACGCCGCGGACACCTCCGGGGCCAGCCCGTTCCAGCACTTCTGGTCCCTGTCCGTGCAGGGCCAGGTGTTCCTGCTGTGGCCCCTGCTCCTCGCGCTGTGCGGGCTGATCGCCGGGCGCACCCGGTGGACCGTCACCACGGTGGCCACCGGCGTGTTCAGCGCCGTCTTCCTCGCCTCCTTCGCCTTCTCGGTGGTCTCCACGAGCAGCGAGCAGGCCTTCGCCTACTTCGACACCCGCGCCCGGCTGTGGGAGTTCGCCCTCGGCTCCCTGCTGGCCCTGGCCGTGCTGCGCGGCGTCACCCTGCCGGGCGCGCTGCGCCTCCTCCTGGGCTGGACCGGGCTCGTGGCCATCGCCGTGTGCGGACTCGTCCTCGACGTCCAGGGCTCCTTCCCGGGCTGGGCGGCGCTGTGGCCGCTGACCGGAGCGGCCCTGGTGATCCTGGCCGGGCACACCGGCGACCCCCGCGGGGCCGACGCCCTGCTCAGCCGCCGGCCCCTGCTGGCCCTGGGCGAGGCGTCCTACGCCGTCTACCTGGTGCACTGGCCGGTGCTCGTCACCTACCTGGTGGTCACGGACCGCGCCAAGGCCACGCTGGGGCACGGGCTGCTCATCCTCCTGGGGAGCATCGTGCTGGGCGTGCTGGTGCACCGGCTCGTGGAACGGCCCCTCCGGCCCCGCACCGGACCCCGCGCGAGCCTGCACCAGCTCGGCCTCGTGGTGCTGTGCGTGGCCCTCGTACTGGTCCCCGCCTCTGGGGCGCGGGTGGTCCTCGACCGGCACGCCCAGGAGGCCGCGGAGCAGGCCGCCCTCGAGAACCCGGGGGCCGCGGTGCTGACCGGGGACCTCGCCTGGGAGCAGGACCCGCAGGTGCCCACGATCCCGAACCCGCTGGTCCGCGAGGGGCAGTGGTCCGAGCTGCCGGAGTCCTGCGACGCCGCGACGGAGGAGTGGTTCGACGGCTACAAGGTGGCCTGCTCGACCCTGCCGGTCGACCCGGACGCCGAGGTCGACGCCATGGTGATCGGCAACTCCCACGCCGAGCAGTGGCTGCCGGCGTTCCAGCGCGTCGCCGAGGACCGCGGCTGGAACCTGGTCTCCGTCATCCGCGGCGCCTGCCGGTTCCAGCCCGTGGAGACCACGGACAACACCGAGTGCCAGGAGCTGATCGGGCTCACCGACCGGTACATCGAGGACCACGGGATCGACGTCGTGCTCACCACGTCCACCGTGACCGCCGACGAGGGGCCCGGCGAGCAGATCGCCCCCGGGTTCGCGCAGGTCCTGGCGGACCTCGGCGAGCGGGGCATCACGGTGGTCGGGATCCGGGACAACCCGCGGTTCCCCTTCAACATGGTCACCTGCATCGACCAGGACGGCCCGGACGCCGAGCGGTGCAACCCGCCGCGGGCGCAGAAGCTGGCCCCGCAGAACCCGGCCGACGCGCTGACGGGGCGGCACGGGAACTTCGTCAGTCTCGACATGAGCGACTGGATCTGCCCCGACGGCACGTGCCCGTCCCGGATCGGCAACCGCTGGGTCTACATGGACGACAACCACATGCCCCGCGACTACGTGGTCACGATGGTCCCGGCCTTCGCGGAGCAGTTCGACCGGCAGTTCGGGCAGCGGGCCCGGCCCGCCGGGTGAGCGGGGGCCGGGTGGGCGGGGGCCTGCTCAGCGGCGGAGCCGGGCGCCCGCGGCGCGCAGGGCCGGCCGCAGGTCCCGGGCGCTGAGCCCGGCCCAGACCGCGAGGAACACGACGGTCGCCCCGAGCGCCGGCAGCACCCGGAAGTCGGGGCCGAGCAGCTGCAGCGCGACCAGGATCATCGCGTAGCCGGCCACGATCCGCAGCAGGACCGTGCCCCACCGCATCCGGTCGAGCCGCCAGACCACCAGCAGCGGCAGCACCGCGCTCAGCAGCGAGCCCACCAGGTAGCCCACCGCGGAGGCGGTGATGCCGAGCTCCGGGCCCAGCAGGAGCATCGTCACCACGCCCACCACCAGACCCAGGCCGTTGGCGGCGGCGAGCACCTTGACCCCCCAGGGCTCGGTGCCGTTGAGCCGGGCGTTCGCGGCGTTGAAGCTGGTCGCCGAGACGGCCAGGAACAGCAGGACCAGCAGCGGCTCGGCCTCCGCGAACTCGGGGTCCCCGAAGTAGACCACCCGGAGCACCGGCTCCGCCCACAGGGCGCCCACGCCGAAGACCGGCAGGAACACCGTGACCATCGTCCGCAGGATCGTGTCCACCTGCCGGGTCAGGCCCGCGGTGTCCCCGGCGGCGTACATGCGGGCCACGCTGGGGGACAGCGCGGTGAGCATCGCCCCGGACAGCATGCTGGCGGGGGTGGCCAGGGACACCGCGGCGGCGTAGAGGCCGACCTCCGCCTTCGTGGCGAAGCTGTCGCCGATCACCAGGGACAGCTGCATCAGACCGCTCGCCGCCAGCAGGTGGGCCGATCCCCACGCGGTGAAGACCAGGATCTCCCGGCGCACCGCCGGGTCGAGGCGCGCCCCGGTGCGGCGGGGCCAGGAGGGCAGCGCGTAGACCGTGTAGCCGAGGATCAGGGGCAGCAGCAGGACCCAGTGCCAGCCGGCGAGCAGGACCAGCAGCAGCAGGGTGAGGGTGAGGAACGAGCTGATGGTGTCCCACGCCGTCGTGGTCACGAACTGGTTGTTGCCCGTGCGGACGCCGCGCACGAAGTTGTAGGCCGACAGGGAGAGCACGAGCAGACCGGCCGAGACCGCGAAGCCCCAGGAGAGCTCGAGCGCGAACGCGGCGTAGAGCACCGCCGAGACGGACAGCAGCGCCATGCCCGCGGACGCGCTGCGCGCGGTGAAGGAGGCCGTCGCCGCCTGCCCCTCGGGGTCCTGGCGGCCCCGGGCCATCGCGATGAACTTGGCGGCCCCCGTGCCCGAGGCCTGGGGCCACAGCAGGACGAGGAACAGGGCCAGCGAGATCGTCAGGTTGACCTCGGCGAGCGCCTCCTGGCCCAGCAGGTTGCCCACCAGGACGCTGTAGCCGAAGCGGGACAGCCCCTGAACGAACACGGCCACCACGGTCAGCGCGAACGCCGACCCCAGGGGGTTGTCAGTGTTCGCGTGGTTGGGCGGCGGGAAGAGGATCGAGCGCAGCCGGGACATCAGGCGGCCGACCCGGTGGCAGGGCTGGTCATCGCGCCCGAGTCTACTCGCGCCCCGGCGCGGTGCCCGGAGCGCCCCGGCCGCGGCCCCGCCGATAGGGTGGCACCATGATCGCCGCCCCCACCCCGTCCAGCAGCATCTCCGGCACCGCGTCAGGCTCCCCGTCCGGCACCGCGTCCGAGGCCGCCCCCGGCCGCACCGGCGCGGGGAAGGGCTGAGCGCCGTGCGCGTGCTCGTCGTCAGCACCTGGTACCCGTCGGCGGAGCGGCCCGGGGAGACGCCGTTCGTCCCCCGGCACGTGCGCGCCGCCGCCCGCCACCACGACGTCCGGGTGCTGCACCTGCGGCTGCTGCGCACCGGGCCGGCCGTCCCGGAGGAGTGGGACGGGGTGCCGGTGCTCCGGCTGCCCTTCCACCCCCTGCGCCCGCTCACGCTGCTGCGGGCGTACGCCGCGCTCCGCCGCCACCTGACCGGGGCCGACGTCCTGCACACCATGCCCTTCTCGGCGGCGCTCGTCTGCCTGCCGCTCGCGGGACGCCGCCCGTGGGTGCACACGGAGCACTGGAACGGCGTGCTCACCCCCGAGCAGAACGGGCCCGTGTGGCGGCTCCTCGCCGGGAGCCGCCGGATCCTGCGCGTCCCGGACCGCGTCACCGGCGTGAGCACCATGATGTGCGACGTGCTGCGCCGCTTCGCGCCGGCCGGGCGGGTGGAGCGGATCGGCAACGTGGTCGACCACGCCGCGCACGTCACGGACCCGCCGCGGGGGCACACCCTGGAGCTCGTCGCGGTCGGCGCCCTGCGCGAGATCAAGGACCCCCTCCTGGCCGTGGACACCGTGGCGTGGCTGCGCGACGCCGGCCACGACGTCCGCCTCACCTGGTGCGGCTCCGGCGGTCTCGAGCAGGAGGTCCGGGAGCGGGCGCGCCGGCTCGGGGTGGGGGAGCGCGTGCAGCTCCTCGGCAGCGTGGGGGCGGACGAGGTGCAGCGGCGCCTGGCCGCCGCCGACGTGTTCCTGCTGCCCAGCCGGTCCGAGACGTTCTGCGTGGCAGCGGCCGAGGCCCTCGCCGCGGGCCGGCCGGTGGTCATGGGCGCCCTCGGCGGGCAGGGGGACTTCGTGCACCCGGGCAACGGGCGCCTCGTGGCCGAGCGCACCCCGGAGGCCTTCGGCGGCGCCGTGCTCGACGTCGTGGCGGATCCGGGACTGCTGGGCCCGGAGGCCATGGCGGCGGAGATCCGCTCCGTCTACGGGTCCGAGCGGATCGGGGCGGACCTCGACCGGCTCTACCGCTCGGTGCTCGCCGGGCGGCGCGGACGCCGTCGGCTTTGACCCCGTGCCCGGTCCTCCCTTAAGCTGGCCCGTGTTGTCCACCCGCGTGGTGGGCCACGGATGGAGACGTGCCAGAGCGGCCGAATGGACTTCACTGCTAATGAAGGGTCGGGGTTAAACTCGACCGGGGGTTCAAATCCCCCCGTCTCCGCGCTCGTGATGTCCCAGGACGTCGGAAACACCCCGGACCCGCGGTCCGGGGTGTTTCGCGTTCCGGGCCCGCGCCCGGCCCCGCCCGTCATCTGCGGCCGTCCCGTGACCGAGGGCCGGCGGCTTCCTAGACTGGGGCTCAGCGCGCCGCCGGCGCCCGAGCCCAGGAGGCCACCATGCCGGAGCAGGACCGTCCGCAGACCACGCCCGCCGCACCCGGTGCGCCCCGTCCCGCCCCCGCCTGGCGCGCCGGACTCACGGACCGCTCCGTCCTCGAGGAGGCCGTCGACGCCGTGACGGTGCGCCGGGTCTTCGGCGAGGCGTACGAGGCGTACGGCACCACGGTCGTGCCCGTGGCCCGCGTCAGGGGCTGGGGCGGCGGCGGCGGGGGCTCGGGCGAGGAGAAGGACAGCTCGGGCAGCGGATCGGGCGTGGGCTACGGCGTGCACGCCGAGCCGGCCGGGGTCTACGTGGTCCGGGGGGACAGCGTCACGTGGCGTCCCGCCGTGGACGCGGGGCGGATCGCCCTCACCCTGGGCCTGGCGCTGTGCGGCGCGGCCGCGCTCGTGGGCTGGGCCGCCGTCACCCGCCGTTCCTGACAGGATGGGGCCATGTCCTTCCTGCTCCGTGTCCTCGTCAACGCGCTCGCCATCTGGGTGGCCGCCTGGATCCTGCCCGGGATGGGCATCGCGGCGGACCCGTCCGTCGTCTCGGCCGTCGGGGGCGAGACGACGGCCTCGGTCCTGGCCTACCTGTTCGTCGGCCTGGTCTTCGGCGCCGTGAACGCGGTCGTGCGGCCCGTGCTGACGATCCTGTCCCTGCCGATCACCTGCCTCACGCTGGGGCTGTTCGCCATCGTGGTCAACGCGGCGATGCTGTGGCTGACGTCCTGGCTGAGCTCCTTCACGCCGCTGCGGCTCGAGATCGACTCCTTCCTCTGGACGGCGGTGCTCGCCACCCTGATCATCGGGGTGGTCTCCCTCCTGATGGGCTGGGCCGTCCCGGACCGCGAGCGCCGCTGACCCGCGCCGGGGCTCAGCCCCGGTGCAGCGCCGTCCAGAGGAACTCGTGGGACAGCGCGTGCAGGCGGGCGGCCTGCCTGTTGTCGCCCGCGCCCGCGTGCCCGCCCTCGGTGGCCTCGTAGAACCACACGTTCTCGTAGCCCATGCCGAGCATCCGCGCGGCGGCCTTGCGCGCCTGGACGGGGCCCACGCGGTCGTCGCTCGTGGCGGTCCAGAACAGGACGTCCGGGTAGTCCCGCCCCTCCTCCAGCAGGTGGTACGGCGAGAACGTGCGGACGGACTCCCACTGCTCCGGGTCGTCCGGGTCGCCGTACTCCGCGATCCAGGAGTAGCCCGCGGACAGCTTCGTGTAGCGGCGCATGTCCAGCAGCGGCACCCCGCAGGAGACCGCCCCGAACAGCTCGGGGTGCCCGGTGAGCATGTTGCCCACGAGCAGCCCGCCGTTGGAGCCGCCCGAGCACGCGAGCGTCTCCCGGGTGCACACCCCGCGGGCCTGCAGGTCCGCCGCGACGGCCGCGAAGTCCTCGTACGCCCGGTGCCGGTTCCCCTGCAGGGCGGCCCGGTGCCACGCGGGGCCGTACTCCCCGCCGCCGCGGATGTTGGCGAGGACGTAGACCCCGGACCGCCCGGCGTCGTCGGTGCGGGTCAGCCAGGACCGCCCGAGGGCCCCGGAGTAGGCGGGGGTCCGGGAGACCTCGAAGCCGCCGTAGCCGGAGAGCAGCGTCGGGTTCCGCCCGTCGAGGACCGGGTCGGCGGGGCCCACCTGGAAGTAGGGCACCCGGGTGCCGTCCGCCGAGACCGCGAAGTGCTGCTCGACCGAGAGCCCGGACGCGTCGAAGAACGCGGGGGCGGTCCTCGCCACCCGCGGCGGGGCCGTCGCCCCGCCGCGGGCCGGGAGGGTGCCGCGGGACACGGTGGTCGGGGTGAGGAAGCCGGTCGCCACGAGCCAGTAGTCGTTGCCCGCCTCCGGGTCCTCGTCGTCGACGGCGTAGGCGTCCACGCTGTGCAGGGCCGGCGCCCCGGGCAGCTCGGACGAGGTCCACGGGCCCGGCTCGGCGACGCGGACCACCGAGGAGACGTCCCGCAGGAGGTTGAGGATCAGCCGGTCGGCCGTCCAGGACCAGGACTGCAGCGACGTGTGCGCGTCCGGGACGAACACGGCGGTCACGGAGCGGTCCCCGGCCAGGAACGCCTCGAGCTCGGCCACGAGCAGGGACCCGGCCGGGTGCACGGTCCCGTCCAGCTCGAGCTCCTCCTGCGGGCGCAGCAGCAGCCACTGCCGGTGCAGGTCCACCGTCACCGAGTCGGGGACGTCGACGTGCACGAGCTCCTCCTCGCGCACCAGGTAGGTCCGGGAGGCGAAGAAGTCGACCACGTCCACGGCCACGTCCCGGACGAAGCCCGGGGTGTGGTCCCGCACGAGCACGGCCTGCACGTGGTCCTCGGCCACCTCGAACACCTGCCGGGCCTCGGCGAGGTCCTGCCCGCGGCGCAGGACGCGCACGGTGCGGGGGTAGGAGGAGGTGGTCATCGAGCCGGGGCCGAAGTCGGTGCCCACGAGCAGGGTGTCGGCGTCCACCCACGTCACGGTGGACTTCGCGGTAGGGACGTCGAAGCCGCCGGGCACGAACCGGCGCTCGTCGAGGTCGAACTCGCGCACCCGCTTCGCGTCGCCGCCGTCGGGGGAGAGGCTGAGCAGCGCCCGCCGGTGCCGCCCGCCGGTGTACTGCGGGCGCAGCAGCCGGGCCCCGCCCCAGA
This sequence comes from Kocuria sp. GQ42, assembly GCF_059758435.1. NCBI lineage: Bacteria > Bacillati > Actinomycetota > Actinomycetes > Micrococcales > Micrococcaceae > Kocuria > Kocuria sp. GQ42. The sequence continues at coordinate 230,248 of NZ_JCAXEN010000005.1, forward strand.
CCCAGTCGACGCCCTCCTCGGCGGCCAGCGCGTCGACGTCGAGCAGGACCTCCCACTCGGTGTCCTCGCCGAGCCAGGACTCCCACGTGGTGCGGCGGAAGACGCCGCGGGGGTGCTCGGCGTCGCGCCAGAAGTTGTAGTAGTGCGGCCCGTGCTTGGCGACCATGGGGATCCGCTCGGTCGAGTCCATGACCGCGAGCACGTCGGCCTCGAGGCGGCGCAGCCGCGGGCTCTCGAGCGCCGCCAGGGTGCGGGCGTTCTGCCCGGCGACCCACTCCAGGGGCGCGTCCCCCGTGATCTCCTCCAGCCACAGGTTCTCGTCGTGCGGCTGCTCGGCGGTCGGGCGGGCGGCGGTCTGCGCGGTCTCGGTCATGTCCGCCATCGTAGGCGCAGCCCCGTGCCCGTGGCCCGGCGGGCGGGTCGATATCCTGAGGGCCATGAGCGCAACGGGCAGGCCAGGTTCCGAACGACGAGTCACGGTGATCGGGGCGGGCCCGCGCGGGCTCTCGGCCGTGGAGCGGCTCGCGGCCCGCGCGGCGGCCTCGGGCGCCCGGGTGCGCATCGACGTCGTCGACCCCTTCCCGCCCGGTCCGGGGCACGTGTGGCGGACGAACCAGTCCCCGCTGTACCTCATGAACACGCCCTCGGTGTTCCCCACGGTGATCGCCGACGACGGCGTGCTGCCCGTGGACCCGCTCGAGCCGCTGCGGAACATGAGCTTCGAGCACTGGCGGCTCGCCGCCGTGGCGGGGACCATCGCCGTGGACCCCGACGACGCCGCGCACCTGACCCGGATGACGCCCCAGTCCTATCCCTCCCGGCGGATGTACGGGGTCTACCTTGCCTGGGTCTTCCGCACGCTGCAGGACGCCCTCCCCGCCACCGTGCAGCTCGCCGTGCACCGGGCCGAGGCCGTGGGCGTGCACGTGCGGGAGCACGCCCGGCACCGCTACGACGTGGAGATCAGCGGCGGGCAGAACCTCCCGGCGGACGCCGTGGTGCTCGCCCTGGGCCACCTCGACGCCGACCTGCGCCCCGACCAGCGGGAGCTCGTGGACGGCGCCGCCGAGCTCGGGCTGACCTACTGGCCGCCCGCCGTGCCCGCCGACGCGCACTGGGACGACCTGCCCGCCGGGCGCACCGTGCTGGTGCGCGGCATGGGCCTGAACTTCTGCGACGTCCTGGCCCAGGTCACCGAGGGCCGCGGCGGGATCTACACCCAGGACGGGGAGCGCTACGTCTACCACCCCTCGGGGCGGGAGCCCGTGATCGTGGCCGGCTCCCGCCGCGGCGCCCCGTACCGCTCCAAGGCGGTGCTCGAGGGCTACTACGCCGGCTCCCTCGTCACCCGGTTCTTCACCCTCGACGCCGTGCGGGCGCTCGCGGCGCGGGCGCAGGGACCGCTGTCCTTCGAGACGGACCTCTATCCGCTGATCCGCAAGGACGCCCAGTGGAACTACTACTCCGTCCTGGCACGGACCGCCCCGGACGCCTTCGAGACCGACCCGCAGGAGTTCCTGGCGCGCTTCGACGCCGTGCTCGGCACCGGCGACGACCACCCCGAGGGGCCCTGGACCTCCCGGGCCGAGCGGCTCATCGCGTCCGCGGTGGTCCCGGGACGGCAGCTCAACGCCCTCCGGCTGGCCCGCCCCTTCGAGGGGCTCAGCTTCGGCTCCCACGACGAGTACGCGGCGGCCCTGGTCCACCACCTGGACCGGGACGTGCACGGCGCGCTGGCAGGCGAGGACGACCCGCTGCAGATGGCCGTCGCCTCGCTCAACGCCGCGCGCACCGTGCTCAAGGCCGTGCTGGCGGACCTCGGGATCAGCGACGCCTCCTGGACCGACGAGCTGCGGCGCACGTTCGAGCCCTTCGTGGAGGGCCTCGCCTCCGGGCCGCCGGTGCTGCGGAACCAGCAGCTGGCGGCGCTGGCCCGTGCCGGCGTGGTGCGCTTCCTGGGCCCGGACCCGCAGTTCCTCGTGGACGAGGAGGAGGGCCGGTTCGTGGCGAGCTCCCCGTGGGTCAAGGACGAGCCCTTCCGCGCCGAGCACCTCGTGGAGGCCATGTCCCCGCCCAACGACGTCCGGCGCAACATCTCCCCGCTGCTGTCCGCGATGCACCGGGAGGGCCTGGTGCGGGTCCGGGCCATGGAGACCCGGGACGGCGTCGCGACCGTGCCCGGCACCGGGCTGGACGTCACCCGGCCCCCGTACCGGGCCGTGCGCGTCGACGGCGGCGTGGAGCCCGGCGTCCTCGTGCTCGGCCTGCAGCTCTCGGCCGTCCAGTGGGGCGTGGCGATCGCCGCGGAGGCCGGGGCGTCCGCGGAGCTGGGTGCCCGGACCCTGGCGGACGCCGACCGCATCGCCGCGGCGGTGCTGGGCCCGGCCCCGGCACACGACTGACCCCGGGGACACCGGGGCCGGCGCGCCGCGGCCGGGTCAGCCGAAGCGGCGGTGCAGGACCTCGCGGGCCCGGTCGTCGGCGTGCTCCCGGAGGCCCTTGCCCGGGTGCTCGCCGGAGTTGCCCCTGCCCGGCTTCTGCGGGCCGGCGGGCCCGGCGCCGGCGGGGGCCAGGCCGACGATCTCCGGGTTGTGGTCGGAGGCCCGGTACGGGTCGGCCGCGTAGAGGTCGACCACGTTGTGGTTGTGCCGGCTGTACTCCAGGCCCACCGACTCGTGGGCGTTGATCTCCCAGATGTCCGAGCCCGTGACGATCCCGGCCGCGGCGGGGGACGCCAGGACGTGGTCGAGGGAGCCGACCATCCCGCCGTAGGCGTAGGAGTGCTCGCCCGCCGGCGCCAGGTTCGTGTAGCCGGCGTCGTGCAGGACCCGCATCGGGTCCTCCTGGTCGTAGGAGTTGAAGTCACCGGTCAGGAGGACCCGGTCGGTGCCCTGCGTGGACTTCAGCCGCTCGGCGAAGGCCACCAGCGCCTGGGCCTGGGCGGTGCGGTCGGCGTTCCAGGCCCCGGCGCCGTCCCCGACGTCCGCGTTGGGGCCGGTGGAGGGGGCAGAGCCCTTGGACTTGAAGTGGTTGACGACCACCGTGAAGTCCTCGCCCGCGTCCCCGCCGGCGGGGCGGAACGTCTGGGCCAGCGGCTCGCGGGCGTTGTCGAAGTTCTCCTCGTCGTCCAGGATCACGGACTCGCCCACGGTCCCGAGCGCGGCCGGCTGGTAGATGAACGCGGTGCGGATGACGTCCTCGTCCCCGACGGCGGGCCGCTCGGCCGGTGACGGCACGTACGCCCAGACCGCGGAGCCGGCGGCGGCGTTGAGGGCGTCGACGAGCTCGGACAGGGCCTGGTCCCGGTCCTTGCCGAACTTCGCGGAGTTCTCGATCTCCTCCAGGGAGACGACCTCGGCGTCCAGGGCGTTGACGGCGGCGACGATCTTGGCCTGCTGGCGCTCCAGGTCCTCCTGCTCGGCCGCCCCGCGGGCCTCGCAGCCGCCGCGGACGGTGATCGGGTCGCCGGCGCGGTCGGTGTAGTAGGTGCAGCCGGTGAGCTCGTCGCCGGTGGTGGTGAAGTAGTTCAGCACGTTGAACGTGGCGAGCTGGAGGTCCCCGCCCACGTCCTCCGGGGCGGCGGTGCGGGTGTTCTCAGCGATGACGGGCGCGTCCTCGGGGTTCGTCCCGGTGACGTGCGTCGTGGGCTGGAGGCGCCACTCGTCGAACGAGTAGCCGAGCACCACCGGCGCCACGAAGTCGACGGGCGCCCCGATCCGCATCGGGGTCGTGGGGGAGAGGTAGGGGAGGGGGACCGAGGCGTTGGCGAAGTTGCCGTAGTTGGTCGTGGCGCCGTCGTCGAGCAGGACGCCCCGGGCCTCGTTGTCGGCGGCCTGCGCGGCGGCCTCGGGCGAGCCGGGCGCGCCCACGGCGGTGGGCTGCACGAGCGGGGTGGTGCCGGCCGCCAGGCCGATCTCGCCGTAGCCGTTCAGGGCGTAGTTGTCGGTGATCACGAACTCACCGGACGGGTCGAGCAGCATGCCCTCGAGGTCCTCGCGCTCCGCCTCGTCCGCGGACCAGCCGACGGCGGCGGGCTTGACCTCCTCGGCCGGCTCGTCGAGCACGCGGAGCCCGTCGGCGCGCACGCTGATCCGGGTCTGGCCGTAGTGCTCGGCAACCGTGCCCGTGAGCTCGACGTGCTGGCCGGGCTGCACGGTCCCCGCGGTGTCGGGGGAGTGCACGAACACCCCGTCGGAGGCGTCGTGGGCGGCCGGGTCGAGGTCGCCGCCGGTGCCGGGCGTCTGCACGTAGTAGCCGTTGAGCCCGCCGGTGGCGTAGACGGCGGTGACGACGCCGCGAGTGGTCACCGCCTGCCCCGCCACCGGCGAGACGTCCCCGGTGCCCTGGATCTCCCGGATCTCCCGGATCTCCCGGATCTCCCGGATCGCCGGCTCCACCGGCGGGGTGCCGGCCCCGGGCTCCGGGGCGGGGACGGGCTCCTCGCCGGTCCCGTCCGTGGGGGCCGGGCCCGGCGCGCAGCCCTCGGCCAGGGCCAGGACCTGCTCCGGGGCGCGGACCCGGGTGCCGGAGGGCGCGGCGACGAGCCACACCGGGGCGCCCTCGGCCAGGGCGGAGGTGTCCACGGCGACCGTGGCCGCGCCCCCGGCGACGGCCGCGGTGCCGATCTCGGTGCCCTCCGGCCCGCCCTCGCGCACGGAGAGCTCCGTGGTGGCCGGGGCGCCCAGGGAGGTCATGTCGAGCTGCGCGACCTCGAACTCCACCGTGCAGGCCTCGGCGGCCGCGTTGCCGAGCGACACGGACCGGCGGTCGAACTCCGGGGCGATCGGGGCGTCGGCGGAGCGGGCGGCGAGGTACTCCATCCAGGCGTCGCGGTCGATCCGGCCGGTGTCGGTGACGTCGGTGCCCTCGGTCAGGGCGGTGAAGTTGTCGCCGCCCTCCACCAGGAAGGACACCGAGCCGATCACGTACTCGGCGGCCGGGTCGACGGGCTGCCCGTCGACCGTGATCGAGGTGATCCGCTCACCGGCCGGGCGGGCGGCGTCGAAGGTGTAGGACACGTTCTCGGACAGGCCCAGCTGCAGGTACGGCCGGGACGATCCCTCGGGCTGCCACTGCTGCTCGAGGACCCGCTCGAACTGCTCGCCGGTGAGGGTCACGGTGTTGAGGTTGTTGGCGAAGGGCATCACCTGGTTGGCCTCGGACTCCGTCACCACGCCGTCGCGCTCGCCGTCGATGGCCTGGCCGGGGTCGTCCGCCCAGAGGAGGTCGGCGCGCAGGCCGCCGGGGTTGATGAGGCCGATCTGCACGCCGTCCGACTCGTCCAGGCTGTCGCGGATGGATTCGGCGACCAGGTTGCCGAGGCTCGACTCGGCGCCGCGGTCGTCGCGGGCCTGCACGCCGTCCCGCAGACCGTAGGCGGTGGTGATGTCCCCGGTGATCTCGCCGACCGGGGTGCTGCCCCGCTCCAGGGCCACCGCCTCGGCGTCCGCGACGATCCCGGCGACCTCCGCGACGCGCGGATACCGGGCGACCAGCTCCTCCTCGGTCGCGGTGACGACCTCGTCGACGGCCAGCACGCCGGTGGTGAGGTCGACGTCGTCGGCGGCCTCGTCGTAGCTCAGGGAGATCCGCCCGAGGCTGCCGCCGTACGAGCCGGCCTGCAGGACCGCGCGGTCGAGGTCGCCGTCGCCGTCCACGTCGACGCCCTCGTCGTAGACCTGGTGGGTGTGCCCGTTGAGCACCACGTCCACGGTCGCGCTGGTGCCGGTCACCAGCCGGTCGCCGAGGGCGTCGGCCGCGTCGGCGGCGCCCTCGTGGTAGACGGCCACCACGATGTCGGCCCCGTCCGCCTCGAGCCGCTCGGCCTCGGCGTTGACGGCCTCGACGGGGTCGCCGAAGGTGATGCCCTCGATCGCGCCGGGCGAGACGAGCGTGGCGGTCTGCTGGGTGACGGCGCCGACCACGCCCACGCGCACGCCCTCGACGTCGAACGTCGCGGACGCCTCGGTGACGAGCTCGCCGTCGGGGCCGGTGACGTTGGCCGCCAGGTAGGGGAAGTCGGCGCGCTCGGTGATGCGGCCGGTGAGGTCGTCCGCACCCCGGTCGAACTCGTGGTTGCCCACGGCGGAGGCGTCGATCTCGAGCGCGTCGAGCACGTCGAGGGTGGGGGCGTCCTGCTGCACGGCCGAGACGTACTCGGAGGCGCCCACGTTGTCCCCGCCGGACAGCAGCAGCGTGCCGTCCTCGTTCTCCGCGCGCAGCTGCTCGATCGCGCCCGCGAAGAGGAGGGGGTCGGAGGAGAGCCGGCCGTGGTAGTCGTTGAAGTAGAGCAGCTCGACGGCCGTCTCCCCGGCCGCGGTCGCCCCCGCGTCCGGGGCCGGCGGGGGCGCCGTCCCCTGGGCGGACGCCGCGGGGAGGACCAGACCGGTCGAGGTGACCACGGCGCCGGCGGCGAGCGCGGCGAGCAGGGCGGAACGGTGCTTCTGGGGCGCCATGGGGGTCCTCCGGGGGATGCGGCGGTGCGTTGTCCCCATTTCAGCACGCAGAGGTGAACGGCGGACCACGACACCGCGACATTTCGCCGGCCCCGGGACGGGCCGAGGCCCCCACCGGCGGGTTCGCGGTGGGGGCCTCGTGCGAAGGCGGAAGGTAAGGGATTTGAACCCTTGGTACGGGGTCACCGCACACCGGTTTTCAAGACCGGCTCCTTAGGCCGCTCGGACAACCTTCCCCGCGCCCGTCCGGTCCCCGGCGGGGGCGGCGGAGCGCGTCGCCCATTCTTCCACGGCGCCCGGAACGCCGCCAAAGCCCCGGTAGGGTGAGCGCGTGGACGCACCCGAGAGCCCCGACCGCGGGACGACGACGATCGTGTGGTTCCGGGACGATCTGCGCGTCACGGACCACCCCGCCCTCGACGCCGCGTGCCGGCGCGGCGCGGTGGTTGCCCTCTGCGTCCTGGACCAGGAGTCCGAGGGGGTCCGGCCCCTCGGCGCGGCCGCGAAGTGGTGGCTGGACGGGTCGCTGCGGTCCCTGCGGGAGTCGCTCCGGGAGCTGGGCATCCCCCTGGTGCTGCGCCGCGGTCCCGCCGGGGCCGTGCTCCCCGAGGTCCTCGAGCGCACGGGGGCGGGCGGCATCACGTGGAACCGCCGCTACGGCGGGCCGGAGCTCGCCGTGGACGCCGGGGTGAAGCAGTGGTGCGCCGCGCACGGGGTGGAGGCGCACTCGTTCCAGGCCGCGCTGCTGCACGAGCCGTGGACCCTGCGCACCGGCGCCGGCGGCCCGTACAAGGTGTTCACCCCCTTCTGGAAGGCGCTCCGGGCGCTGGAGATCCGGCAGCCGCTCCCCGTGCCCGGGCCGGGCCGGGGGGCCGCCTCGGCGGTGGCGGCGGCCGCCGGCACCGAGGACCAGGACGACTGGGACCTGGTGCCGTCCCCGGAGCGCGCGGCCGGGCTGGCCGCGGTGTGGACGCCCGGGGAGGCGGCCGCGTGGGAGCGGCTGGACGACTTCCTGGACCGCGTCGAGGACTACGCCGAGGGCCACGACCGGCCGGACCGGGACGGCACCAGCCGGCTCTCCCCGCACCTGCGGTGGGGCGAGATCAGCCCGTTCGCGGTCTGGGACGCGGCCGTCCGGCACCGGTCCGAGCAGGGGAGCAGCCCGGGGCTGGAGAAGTTCCTGGCCGAGCTGGGCTGGCGGGAGTTCAACTGGCACCTGCTCCACCAGGTGCCGGACCTGCACGTGCGCCACGTCCGCCCGGCCTTCGACGCGTTCCCGTGGCGGGACCCGGCGGAGGCCGCCGGCGACGTCCGGGCCTGGCAGGAGGGGCGCACCGGCTTCCCGCTCGTGGACGCGGGTATGCGGCAGCTGCGGGCCACGGGGTGGATGCACAACCGGGTCCGGATGGTCGCCGGGTCCCTGCTCACCAAGAACCTGCTGGTCGACTGGCGGGTGGGGGAGCAGTGGTTCTGGGAGACGCTCGTGGACGCCGAGCCGGCGAGCGGGCCCGGGAACTGGCAGTGGGTCGCGGGCTCCGGCGCGGACGCGAGCCCGTTCTTCCGGATCTTCAACCCGCTGACCCAGGGCCGGAAGTTCGACCCCGAGGCCCGCTACATCCGCCGCTGGGTCCCCGAGCTGGCCGGCGACGAGGGCGTGGACCCGCACGAGCCCGGTCTGCTCGGCCCGTCGGTGGGCTACCCGGAGCCGGTCGTGGACCTGCCGGCCAGCCGCGGACGCGCCCTCGACGCCTACGCCTCGATCCGCTGAGGGCGGCGCCGGCGCCCCCCTGTTCGCCACGGGCCGACGCCGGGTGACCGGGTGCCCGCCCCGCGACACAATGGGAGCGACCGTCGCCCCGACCGGAAGGCCCCACCATGCGCGCAGTGCTCGAGACCACCCCCGGCGGACCGGAGGTCCTCGCCGTCGCCGAGGTCCCCGCCCCGGAGCTCACGCCCGACGGGGTGCGGATCCGGGTCCGGGCCGCCGGGATCAACCGGGCCGACGTCATGCAGCGGCTGGGCAGGTACCCGGTCCCGCCCGGGGCGTCGACCGTCTTCGGCCTCGAGGTCTCGGGCACGGTGCAGGAGCTCGGCCCCGAGGTGCCCGCCGGCGCCGGGTTCGCCCCCGGCGACGAGGTCGTCGCCCTCCTGGACTCCGGGGGCTACGCCGAGGAGGTCGTCGTCCCGGCCGGCCAGGTCCTGCCCGCGCCCGCCGGGGTGGACCTCGTCGCCGCCGCCGGCCTGCCCGAGGTGTGCGCCACGGTGTTCTCCAACGTCTTCATGGCCGCCGCCGCCCGTGAGGGCGAGACGGTCCTGGTGCACGGCGGCACCGGCGGGATCGGCACCAACGCCCTCCAGATGTGCCGGGCCCTCGGCCTGCGCGTGCTCACCACGGTCGGCAGCCCGGAGAAGGCCGATGCCGCACGGCGGCTCGGCGCCGAGGCGATCGACTACCGGCAGGAGGACTTCGTGGCGCGCGTGCGGGAGCTCACGGACGGGCACGGCGCCGACATCGTGCTCGACGTCGTGGGCGGCTCCTACCTGGGGCGCAACCTGGACGCGCTGGCCACCAACGGCCGGATCGCGGTCATCGCCACCCAGGGCGGGCGGACGGGGGAACTGGACCTCGGCAAACTCATGGCCAAGCGGGCCGCCGTGATCGGCACCACGCTGCGCCCGCGGCCCGTGGCGGAGAAGACCCGCATCATGGCCGCCGTGCGGGAGCACGTGTGGCCCCACGTCGAGTCAGGGGCCGTCCGCCCGGTCGTGGACCGCACGTTCCCCCTGGACGAGGTCGCGCGGGCCCACGAGTACTTCGACTCCGGCACGCACATCGGCAAGGTGCTGCTCGTCCCCTGAGCGCACCCCTCGGCGCGGCCGCGGACGGCCCGGTCCCGGCGCGTCGTCGGGCCCGGCCCGGCCCGCCCTCCGCGCGCACGGAGGGCGGGCCGAGCCGCCGTAGGATGGACTGTCTCCACTCGAAAGGACCGCCCGTGGCATTCCTGCGCGACTACCGCGCCGCTCGCCGTGACGAGGCCGAGCTCGGTCTGGGCGTGTGGCGCCGCGCCCACGACCGGTTCCGCCGGGGTCTGGACCGCTTCCACCAGATCCTCGAGAGCCTTCCGGACAAGACGCTCGCGCAGTCCGTGGTGCCCACCGCCAACGCGCTCGCCGATCTGCTGCCGGAGGTGCGGGCCGTGTGCGCGGCGGCGCAGCGCACGGCGCCGAGCAGCAGCCACGACATCCCGGCCTCCCCGGGCGGCTACCTCAACGACGTCCACCGTGAGCTCTCCCGGGCCGGCAACGCGATGGCCCAGGCGGCGGAGGCCCTCACCATGGCCCGGTTCGTGCGGGCCGACGAGGAGTCCTCGGCCCACCGGCTGGACGCGGTCGTCCGCCGGGCCGAGGCGGTGCGGGAGCACGTGGAGCGCGCCGAGGAGCTGCTGCGGCGCGGCTGAGCCCGTTCCCGGCGGTGACGGGGTGGACCCGACAGCCTGCTGATGGTTTGATGGGCGGCATGACCTCCTCCGGATTCGACTACCGCGCGGCCGACGGCGAGTTCGACGCCCGCAGGTCCCGCTCGCCCCTCGGCCGACCCGGCCGCGGAGGCCCCGGCCGCTTCGGCCCGGGCTACGACCTGTCCGGCCACCGGGGCGAGGGGTACGGGCGCCGCTCCGGCTTCCGGATGCTCCCCTTCCCCGGGTACTCCACCCGGACGCGCCGCGGCACGAACGTCACGGTGGGCGGCTGCTGTCTGCCCCTGCCGATCGGGTGCCTGACCACCACGGTCCTCGCGGGCGCGGCGGCCGTCCTCGTGGGCCGCGCCGTCCGCGACTGAGACTGAGCGTCCCGGTGGGCCGGGCGGCGGATCACGCGGCCGCCGGCTCCGCGCGGAGGACCTCGACCGGGACGGGCACGACGCGCTCGACCGGGACGGCGTGCTCCGCCGGGACGGGTGCGAGGTGCTCGACCGGGGCGGGTCCGTCCTCCTCGGCCTCCAGCGGCGGGCAGAGACGCCAGCCGACGGCCTCCAGGTCGAGGGCGAGACGCGTCTGGCCGGTCACGGCGCCCTCGTCGCAGTAGCGGCCGAACGACCGGTGGACGTCCTCGAGCGCCTGCCAGCGGATCAGCGCGGCCGGGCCCCCGACGGCGGTGGACCGGGCGGAGACGGCGCCCACGTTGCGGTCCCGGAGGGCGGCCAGGGCGCGGGCCAGGAAGCCCGGCGGCAGCCGGACGCCGGGGTCGAGGACCAGCACCAGGTCGTCCGGCTCCATCCGGACGGTGTCCAGGGCCTGGTTGAGCGCCCCGGCACGGTGGTGCCGGTTGTCGACGGTGAGCAGGACCTCGGCGCCGGCGTGCAGGGCGACCTCGACGGTGGCGTCGGTGGAGTCGTCCGACATGACGAGGATGCGCTCCGGCGGACGGGTCTGGCGGTGGAGGGAGACGACCGCGTGCTCGACGCGGGCCGCCTCGTCGTGGGCGGGAATGATCGCGGCGATCATGACGACTTCTCTCGGCGTGCCCGGCGTGCGTCCCGCCGCTGACGTCCCCCTGCGGCGGAGCGCCCGACCGGCCCCTGAACGAGTGTTCTCGGTGACAACGTGAGCCCCCTGACGTGTTGTCCTGGACCAAAGTCTAGGCACCACGACGGACACTTTACAGACGCAAATCAGGGGACGTCCGCCCCGGCCGGACGCGGGTCCAGCGCGTCCCCGGGGGTGCTACACCTCGTCCCGGCCGCACACCCGGCACAGCTTCCAGACGTTCGTGTCCCCGTGCCGCTCGAACACCACCCGGCTGACCAGGGCCTGGATCAGGGCGAGCCCGCGGCCGGACTCGCGGTGCTCCTGCGCCATGGCCTTCGTGAGGTCGACCTGCGCCGGTGCGGCGCCGATCTCGTAGATCCTCGCCTCCAGCCGGTGGGGGTCCGCGACCAGGTCCACGGAGAGCTCGATCGGGTCCTCCGCCGCGGGCACCGCGTGCACCACCACGTTGCCGGCCGCCTCCACGACCGCGAGCGTGAAGGCCATCCGGTCGGTCTCGGGCACGAACGCGGCCTCCCCCCACAGCTCGTCCAGGTCCTCGTGCAGGGCGTCCACCGTCAGAGCGGTGGCCGGGCCCCGGCGCGAGCGGCGGGCCGTGGGCTCAGTCATCGGCGAAGGCCGCGTCGGCGGTGTCGTAGGGGGTCAGGACGCGGTGCATGCTGGTGAGCTCGAGGACCATGCGGACCTGGGGGCGGACGTTCGCGATCCGCAGGTCGCCGCCGGCCTGGCGGGCCAGCTTGAGGCACCCGATGAGGGCGCCCAGACCGGACGAGTCCATGAACTCGGTGCCGCCGAGGTCGACCACCACGTGGTTGCTGCCCTCGTCGACGACCTTCGCCACGACCTCCCGGAGCTTGGGCGCTCCCACCATGTTGAGCCGTCCGGTGCCCGTGATGTGGGCGAACCTCGGCTTCTGCTCAATCGTGAACTGCATCGGCACTCCTCTCCTCGGGCTCGAAGCCCGTGTATCTCGCGGCGGTGACGAGCACGCTCAGCACCACCAGGTCGAAGGCGACCCAGGCCACGTTGACCAGGGTTCCCACCGGTTCGTTCAGCCCCACCGCCAGCCGGGCGGTCCCCACCAGGAGGGCCGCGGCCAGCAGCCCCATCACCACCAGCTGGGGGCGGATGAGGTGCCAGGCCGGGCCGGCGTCCTGCCGCACCTTGGGCGTGACGGCGAAGCCGAGGGGGCGACCGAACCAGACGTTGCGGGCGGCCGTGGTGCACGCCCTGATCCAGATGGGGAACAGCGCCAGGCTGTACTGCTGGCCGCGCCAGGTGGGGATGCCCCGGCCCACCACGAGGAACAGCAGCTGGTTCACCACCATGAAGGGGATGAAGCGGACGAAGAAGTCCCAGCTGAGGCTCGTGACGGGGAGGATGCCCAGCACCAGGTACACGATGGGCGCGGCGAAGTAGACGACGGCCGCGAAGCCGGACAGGTAGCTCCACATCGTGGCGAAGTACATGAGCCGCTGGCCCCACCCCAGCCGGCGCTGCAGCAGCGGGTTCTCCCGGAGCAGCACCTGCACCGTGCCCTGCGCCCAGCGCAGGCGCTGGGTGAGCATGGTCTTCAGGTCCTCGGGGGCCAGGCCGTGGGCGAGGACCTCGTGGTGGTAGACGCTGCGCCAGCCCAGGCCGTGCAGGCGCATCGCGGTGGCCATGTCCTCGGTGACCGAGATCGTCGCCAGCGGCATCACCGGCTGGGCCTCGCCGGGCCGGTCCACGGAGACCGCCTCGAGCACCTCCCGCACCGGTTCCACGGCGGCCAGCGGGGACAGGTCGCGGCGGGACATCCGGTCCACGGCGGAGGCGAGCTCGTCCGGCCAGACCATGCCGTCCTCGGGGGGCAGGTCCAGGGCGGCGATCGAGGCGAGGTCCGCCTCGATCTGGGAGAAGTCCTGCGTGACGGTGCGCCGGGCCGCCGCGTCCACCTCGCGCTGCAGGCGGTAGGTCAGCTCGGTCAGGGGGGCGCCGGCCTTCAGCTCGGCGCGGGCCCGCTCGGTGGCGGCCTCGACGTCGTCGAGCATGCCGGCGACGACGGGGTTCGCGGCCTCCGGGGACCGTCGCGCCCTCCGCAGGGCGGCCCGGGTGCGGGCGAGGGACTCCTTCACGTCCTGCTCGACCTCCTGGACGTAGCCGGAGAGGCCGAGCTGCATGAGCGCCTCGCGGCGCAGGATCGCGTTGGAGCCGCAGAAGAAGGCGGCGTTCCAGCCGTCCTTGCCCTGCTGGATGGGGCCGTAGAACAGGGGGGCCTGGCTGCCGAGCGGATCGTGGTCCGGCACGTTGACGAACCACTGCGGCGTCTGCACGAGCGCCACCTTGCGGTCGTTGAACCAGCCCAGGGTCCGGTCCAGGATCTCCGGGGCCGGGACCTGGTCGGCGTCGAGGATCAGCAGGAACTCGCCCTGGGTGAGCATCAGGGCGTTGTTGAGGTTGCCGGCCTTGGCGTGGCGCGGCCGGTCGGTCCAGTCCTCGCTGCGCGTCAGGTAGCCCAGCCCGTGCTCGGCGGCGAGCGCCTCGAGCTCGGGGCGGGCCCCGTCGTCGAGGATCCACGTGCTGTGCGGGTGCCGGATGGCCTGCGCCGCCAGGGCGGTGCCCATCACGAGGTCGAGGGGCTCGTCGTAGGTCGTGATGAACACGTCCACGGTGGCGCCCGCGGGCGGGGCGCCGGCCTCCCCGCGCCGCCGGAGCCGCCAGACGGTGAGCCCGAAGAGCGAGACGTCGATCAGGCTGTACGTCTCGGCGAGCACCAGGGGAACGGCGATCCACCACGCCGACCAGTTCAGCGACTCGAGCCAGCGCCAGGTGATGTAGTTGACGCCCAGCAGGAGGGTCAGGACGACGAGGAGCCGGACGAGGAAGCGGTTCACGGGGCGGCCAGGCGGCGGACGACCACGGCGGTGACGTCGTCGGTGCGGGTCTCCTCGCCGGCGAGGTCGAGGACCGCGGTGCAGGCGGAGGAGGCGTCCTCGTGGCGGGAGACCACGTTCGCGACCGCCCGCACGGCGTCGTCGACGTCCTCGTACGCGTCGAGGAGGCCGTCGCTGACGACGACGAGGGCGTCGCCGGGCGCGAGCACGATCCGGCCGGGCACCCACTGCGTCCCGGGCACCGCCCCCACCGGGGGGCCGCCCGGGCGCAGCCGGTCGATCCCGTCCGCGCGCACGTGCAGTCCCAGCCCGTGGCCCGCGTCGACGTACTCCACGACCCCGTCGGCCGTGTCCAGGCGGGCGTGGAAGAGCGTGACGAAGGAGTCGGAGTGGGCGAGGTCGTGCTCGAGGTGCCGGCAGGTGTCGCCGAAGGCCTGCGCCATGTCCGGCTGCCCGGCCGCGGAGCGCAGCACGGCGCGCACGGTGGCGGCGATGAGCGCGGCCCCCATGCCCTTGCCCATGGCGTCGGCCAGCGAGACCTGGAGCCCGCCCTCGGTCGTGTACCAGTCGAAGAAGTCCCCGCCCACGCTGCGGGACGGCCGGCACGCCCCGGCCACGTCGTAGCCGGGCACGGCCGGGGCGGCGGCGGGCAGCAGGCTGCGCTGGACCTCGGCCGCGCGGCGCAGCTCCTCGGCGTCGGCCTGCTCCGCCCGGGCGCGCGGCCGGCGGAACATCGCCTCGATCCTGGCCTGCAGCTCCCGGGGGCTGAACGGCTTGCTGATGTAGTCGTCCGCCCCGCGCTCGAGGCCCTCCAGCCGGTCGATCTCGCCCGGGCGCGCCGTGACCATGAGCAGGTAGGCGTCCGAGAACTGCCGCACCCGCCGGCAGACCTCCAGCCCGTCGAGGTCCGGGAGGCTGAGGTCCAGGGTGATGAGGTCGGCGCCGTCGCGGCGCACGGCCTCGATGCCCTCGAGGCCGGTCGCGGCGGTCGTCACGGTGAAGCCGCGCATGCCGATGGTCTGGGCGAGGAGGTTGCGGATGTCGTCGTGGTCTTCGATCACGACGGCACGGCGACCCTGGGGGGAGGGGGTCATGGACTCATTAAGCCGCTATTCTTTGCAATTGTCATCCCGACCCCCCGAGGGTGACGCACCCAGTCGGAAGAGTTCTCCCGTGGACCGCTTGCTCACCGTCCTCTCCCTCGACCGGATCAGCTTCCACGAGCTGTCGATGCGCCGGCGCGTGCTCCTCAGCCAGCTGCCGCTGTTCGTCACGACCGTCGTCCTCGTCGCCGGGATCTGGGTGGTCCACGAGCCGCTGCGGGGCGACCTGCGGGTGCAGCTGGCCCTGGCGCTCACGGTGGCGCTGACGGCCCTGTGCGTGCTGGTGCCGTGGGACCGGCTGCCCTACGGGGCCTTCCTGGCCGTCCCGGTCCTGGACTTCGTCCCCATCACCCTGCTGCGGGAGGGCACGCTGAGCACGGTGACCGGGGTGGGCATCATGGCCGCGTTCCCCGTCATCTGGCTCACCGGCTCCGGGCGGCTGCCCCGGGCGTCCGCCCCGCTGGGCTTCGTCCTGACCCTCGCCATGGTGTGGGTCCCGCTCCTCGTCCCGCCCCGGCCGGTGAGCGCGCAGCTGCTGACGGCCCCGCTGCTGATCCCCGTCATGCTGCTGGGCATCGGGCTCACCGTCCAGGTGCTGTCGAACAGCATGGAGCGCCAGAACGCCGAGCTCGAGGCCAAGGACGCCGAGCTGCGCCGGCTGCTGGGCGTGACCGCGCGGCGGGAACGGCTGCTGAACACCGTCCTGGACACGGTGGACGTGGGCGTGCTGGCGATCGACGAGCACGGCCACGACATCCTCATGAACCGCCGCCAGCACCGGATCCACGAGCTCTCGCTGCCCGAGGGGGTGCGGGAAGGCGCCGAGGCGGACCTGCGGGTCTACGCGGACGCGGACGGGACGCCGCTGCCCGTGGACCGGCGTCCCGCCCTCCGCGCGATCCGCGGCGAGTCCTTCTCCGATGCCCTGGTCTGGGCGGGGGAGCCGCCCCTGCAGCGGGTGCTCTCCGTGTCCGCCCGCGTGCTCCGGGACGAGGACGGCGGGGTCGAGGGCTCCGTCCTGTCGTTCAACGACGTGACCGAGCTGGTGGCGGCGCTGCAGGCCAAGGACGACTTCGTGGCCGGCGTCTCCCACGAGCTGCGCACGCCCCTGACGTCCATCCGCGGCTACACCGAGCTCCTGGCCATGGACGAGCGGCTCCCCGGGCACGTCCGCTCCGGGCTGGAGGTCGTCGAGCGCAACGCCGACCAGCTGCTCGTCCTGGTCGAGGACCTCCTCCGCACCGCGGGCCCCGTCATGGCGCTGCAGACGGCGGAGGCCGACCTCGTCCAGGTGGTCCAGCAGTCCGTCGCGGCGGCCGGGCTCCGGGCCGCGGAGGCGGGGGTGGACCTGCGGGTCGACGCCCCGCCCCGCCTCGTGCTGCCCTGCGACCCCGTGCGCCTGGGGCAGGTGCTCGACAACCTGCTCTCGAACGCCATCAAGTACTCCCCGGGCGGCGGGCCGGTGACGGTCCGGGTGGCCCGGGCCGGGGCGACCGTGCAGGTGCAGGTGGCGGACCGCGGCATGGGGATGCGCCCGGAGGACGCCGAGCACGTGTTCGGCCGGTTCTTCCGCAGCAGCAACGCCCGGATGAGCGCCATCCCGGGTCTGGGCCTGGGCCTGGCGGTCGTGCACGAGATCGTCGAGCGCCACGGCGGCACCATCCGCTGCGAGAGCGCACCGGGGGAGGGGACCGTCTTCACCCTGACCCTCCCGGCGGCCGGACCGGTGGGTGCGGAGGACCCCGGCCGGGCGGAACAGGACGGATCAGCGGCTGTACTCCAGCCGGACCGAGCCGTCGTCGGGCAGCACCAGGACCGTGCTGCCGGTGACCGTCCACTGCTCGGGCAGGAGGAAGTACCGGCCGCCCCGCAGCGTCAGGAGCCGTAGCCCGTCGTAGCGGTGGAGCGGGTCGTCCGGTCCGCCCAGCTCCTCCGCCCGGACCCCGGGCAGGCCGATGTGCAGCGGCTTCTCGCTGTAGACGACCGCCCGCGGCATCGTCCCCAGCTCCTCCTCGAGGTCGTAGGCCAGGGCCCGGCCCATGGCCTCGGCCACCGACGACGTGCCCCAGAAGACCAGGAGCGCGACCACGGACACCAGCGCAAAACCCCGCAGGAGCGGCCGCTCCGGCGCGGCGGGCCGGTCGTCACGGGCGGTGACGCGCCGCCGGAGGCCGGCGGCCCAGGCGGCCGCGAGGACGCACAGCGCCATGGCGAAGGGGATCCCCCAGGCCTCCTCCTCCGGGACGGCGCCGCCCAGGAGTCGCACTGCGACCGCCAGCCCGATGAAGAACCACGTCCCCCGGCGCGCCCACCGCACCACCGGGGCGCTCCCGGACCGGAGGGCACGGGCCTCCACGCGCTCGCGGACCCGGCGGTCCAGCCAGATCCCGCCGAGCACGGCCACGGCGATCCAGAGGAGCTGGACGTACAGCGAGCCGATGCTCAGCAGCAGGTAGTCCTGGGTGGTGTAGCCGAAGAGGTTCGCGTCCAGGCCCATCTCCCGGGCCTGGGCGCCGGCGCGGACCCAGCCGAAGTAGAGGAGCAGAGCCGTCAGCAGGCTCACCCCCACGCCCAGCTCCGAGACCGCCCGGAACAGCCGCCCCCAGAGGGGGGACCCGTCCGGCTCCTGCTCCGCCACCGTGGCTCCTACGGTGTGGGTGCAGCGGTGGGCGCGGGTGCCGGGGAGGGCGCCGGCGGGGGGTCGGGACAGGCGGCGGCCGGCACCTGGTACACCAGGTAGCCCTGCCCGCCGCCCGGCCAGTCCGCGTCCGAGACGGTCACCGGGACGGGGCCGGCGACGTCCGACGGCGGGGCGCGGAAGAACAGGCTCCCGTTGCCCTGCTGCACCGGCACGACCGCGGCGCCCACCGACACCGCGCGGATGCCCTCCGGCGGCACCCACTCGAGGTTGCCCTGCAGGAAGACCGGTGCGCCGCCGCAGGTGGACACGGGGATCTCCAGGCCCTCGACACCGGGGGCCAGCGGCGAGAGGAGGCCCTCCAGCACGAGGGGGCAGGCCGTGCCGTCGGGGACCCGGAGCTCGGGGACCGCCTCCGGCGTCAGGCGGTGGAACTCGACCAGCCTCTGCAGGCCCGCCACGGTCTCCTCCTCCCAGCAGCCGGCGGGCGCCGGCACGGCGGCCAGCGCCTCCTCGCCCTGCCGCCACAGCTCGGCGTCGTTGGTCGTGGCGGCCTCGCACAGGAGGGCGCCGGCGCGCGGGACGGGCTGGGCCCGGGACGCGAGCAGCTGCTCGTCGCCGCAGTCCCCGTCCTTCAGGGGGTCGTACCACAGCGGGGTGCCCTCCCCGGTGGGTCCCATGCGGAGCCAGGTCAGGACGCGGGACACCCGGGGCTCACTCGGTGCGGGCGAGGTCGGGGAGGCCGTGTCCGGGGGAGGAGCCGTGTCCCGCGGAGGACCGGGGGAGGTGCCGCAGGCGGACGTCACCAGGGCCGCTCCGGCGAGGAAGAGCATGCCGAGGCGCTGTCGGGAACGGAGTTGCATGGTGCACCGCCCAAGTGGTCCGTGGCGGCCGATCGCGCCCGGTTGCCTCAGCGTACGGCGGGCCCCACCCGCCGAACAGGACTGTGACCAGGGGGGACGCGACTGTGACGGCCGGTCCGCGCCGCCCGTCGCGCGGGACCGCGGGGTGGGGGCCGGCGGCGGGGCGGGACGAGCTCGGGGAGGGACGACGAAGGCTCCGGACCCAGGGGGTCCGGAGCCTGCTCCGGTCGGAGCCTCCTGTCGGAATCGAACCGACGACCTTTTCATTACGAGTGAAACGCTCTACCGACTGAGCTAAGGAGGCGTGCACGCGGCCGTCCGGGACGGCCTCAGTGCAGGTGAAACTGTAGCAGAGAGCGCGGGGGCGTCCCCAATCGGCGGGGCCGGCGCGGTGCGGGCGTTCCCCGGGAGTTCACCGGCTCTTCGGCTCCCCGGCCTTACCGGCCCGCGGGGCGGGGGCGCAGCATGGACGGACACGACGACGGGGCCGGCCGCTGCGGTCCGCCCGGAACAGGAGCAGCCCAGTGCGCACACCGGACGGCGGCATCGCGCCGGATCTCGAACTGGCCTTCCTGGACATGTCCGGGACCGTGTTCCACGACAACGGGATCATGGAGCGGGCCTTCGAGCGCACCGTGACCGGTCTCGGCGTCGACCCCGGCTCGGCGCGGTTCCGGCAGATGCTCCACCACGTCCGGGACACGCTGGGCCAGTCGAAGGCGGGAGTGCTCGAGCAGCTGTTCGCGAGCGACCCCCACCGGGCACGGCAGGCGGTCCGGGACTTCGAGCGCCACCTCGACGAGCTGCTGGCCACCGAGGGGGTTGTCCCCGTGGAGGGCGCGGAGCAGGCCGTCACGGCGTTGCGCGAGGCGGGCCTGCGGGTCTGCCTGGCCACCGGCTACAACCGGCACAGCCTGAACACGCTCCTCGAGCAGCTCGGCTGGACCGGTCTCGCGGATCTCAGCCTGTGTCCCTCGGACGCGGGGCGCGGACGGCCCTGGCCGGACATGGTGCTCACCGCCGTGCTGGCGCTCGACCTCGGCGACGTCCGCCGGGTCATGGTGGTGGGGGACACCGCGGCGGACGTGCAGGCCGGTCTGCGGGCCGGCTCCGCCGCGGTCGTCGGCGTCCGCACGGGCGCGCACGACGCCGCGTCCCTGCGCGCGGCCGGCGCCCATGTGGTGGTCGACTCGGTCCGGGACCTCCCCGGACTCGTCCGCACGCCGGTGCCCGGCGCGAGCTGACGCCCACCGCGCCGGCACCGGTCGCCCGGGTCGCGGCGGATCAGGAGCAGGTCGTCCCCTCCGCGGGGAGCTCGCCCTCCAGCAGGTAGGCGTCCACGGCGTCCTGCACGCAGCGGTTGCCGGCCGTGTAGGCGGTGTGGCCGTAGCTGTCGTAGGTCAGCAGCCGGGCGCCGTCGAGCTGCTCCACGAGGGCCTCGGACCAGTGGTAGGGGGTCGCGGGGTCGTGGGTGGTGCCCACCACGAGGACGGGATCGGCGCCGGCGGCGTCGAGCGGCTCCGGCAGGCCCGCCGGGTCGACCGGCCATCCCTGGCACGCGGCGTCGCCGTAGCCCAGGTACGGGCCGAAGGTCGGGGCGACCCGCTCCAGCTCCTCCTGGTGCCGGGCCATCTGCTCCGCCGTGACCGTCCCGTCGGGCCGGTCGAGGCAGTTGACGGCCGTGAACGCCATGGTGGTGTTGCTCGTGTACCGGCCCTCGGCGTCGCGCCCGTGCGTGGCGTCCGACTGGGCGAGCAGCGCGGAGAAGTCGCCGTCGAAGGCGGCGCCCAGGGACTCGTTGAGCGTCTCGTAGCCGGTGGTCGCGTAGAGGGGCCCCAGGATGCCCTCGACCACGTTGGTGGCGGTGACCCGCCGGCCGTCGGCGGCGGTCACGGTCTCCTCCTCGACGGAGGCGATGAGCTCCTGGATCCGGGTCAGCGCCTCGTCCGTGGAGACGTCGGCCACCACGCAGTCCCGGATCTCGAACTGGCACTGCTGCACCCAGTGGCGCAGGTTGTCCTCGAAGCCCTCGGCCTGGTCGGCGGTGGCCTCCATGTCGCTCAGGGTGGGGTCCACGCCGCCGTCGAGCACGAGCCGGCCGACCCGGTCGGGGAACAGGTCGGCGTACACCGCGCCCAGGTGGGTGCCGTAGGAGAAGCCCAGGTAGGTCGTCCGCTCGTCGCCGAGCACGGCCCGGAGCACGTCCATGTCCCGGGCGGCGCTCACGGTGTCCATCTGCGCCACGAGCTCGCCGGAGTCCTGCACGCACGCGGCGCCGAGCTGCTCGTACTCCTCCTGGATCTGCTCGACCGGCTGCTCCCGGGGGTCGAACATCGGCTCGGCGCGCCACGCGTCCAGCTCCGCGTCGTCGAGGCACTCGATGCCCTCGGAGCGGCTCACGCCGCGCGGGTCGAAGCCCACGACGTCGTAGGCCTCGCGCACGTCGCCGGTGACCGTGTACTGCGCGTAGAGCATCGCGTCCACCCCGGAGGCGCCGGGCCCGCCGGGATTGAGGAGCAGGCTGCCGCGGGCGTCCCCGCCGGCGGGCAGGCGGGACATCACCACGGTGGTGGTCCCACCCCCGGGGTCGGCGTAGTCGAGGGGCACCTCGACGTCGGCGCACCGGAGGTCGTCCTGCGCGCCGTTGGTCTCCACCTCGAACGTGCAGTCCTCCCAGGTGACGGTCTGCGTGTAGTAGCGCTGGAGCTCCTCGGGGGTGCCCTCGACGACGGCGCCGGTGGCGCCCCCGGAGGTCGGCTCGCCCGTGGCGCCGGCCCCGAGGGACGAGCAGCCGCTCAGGAGCAGGCCGGTCGCGGCCAGTGCGGCCGTGACGGGCAGGAGGGCGCGGCGCGAGGGGGCGGCACGGCGGGTCATGGGGCTCCTCGAGGGGGGTGGGGGGATGGGGGTCGGGGGCGGGGTCAGAGCAGGGAGACGGCCATGGCCTCGAAGGCCAGCTGCGCGCTGACGTTGGTGCGGATCCGGTCCCGGGTCCGGCTGATCACGTCGATGCGGTGCAGCGTCCGCTCGGGGGTCGAGTTGGACGCGTGGTCCTGCAGCTGCTGGGCCAGGTGCTCGTTGACCAGGGCGGAGCCCGTGCGCAGCTGGAGGGTCAGGACGTCGCGGTAGAAGGTGGTGAGGTCGATGAGGAAGCGGTCGAGGGTGTCCGTCTGGATCCGGCGGGACCGGCGCTTCTGGTCGGCCTCGAGCCGGTTGAGGGCGCCGCGGATGGCCGGCGGCACCCGTCCGGACTCCGGCGCGCCCAGGGCCACGAGCAGCTGCTTGCGCTCCGCCTCGTTGCGGGACTCGGCGTCCGCCTGGGACTCCTCCACGGCGATCTTGTGCAGCCGGTCCGCGGCGCGCACGGCGTCCGGCACCCCGGAGAGCTTCAGCGGCATGGACACGACCTCCTGCCGCCGGGTGCGGGCGTCGTCGTAGAGGGCGAGCCGCTTCGCGATCCCCACGTGGGACTGCGCCAGCCGGGCGCTCTCCTCCGCGCGCTGCCGGGGCACCCCGTGCCGGCGGATCAGCAGCTCGGCCACGTCCTCCACAGCGGGCACCTTCAGCGTGGCCGGACGGCAGCGGGAGCGGATGGTCACGAGCACGTCCATCGGGCTCGGGGCGCACAGCAGCCAGATGGTGTTGGGCGGGGGCTCCTCGATGGCCTTGAGCATCACGTTCGAGGTGCGCTCCGCCATGCGGTCGGCGTCCTCGACCACCATGACGCGCCAGCGGCCCACCGAGGGCCGGTCCTGGGCGCGGACCACGAGCTCGCGGGCCTCCTCGATGGTGATCTGCGGGTTCTCCGTGACGAAGTGGGTGAGGTCCGCGTGCGAGCTGGCCAGGACCGTGCGGCACGCGTGGCACTGCCCGCACCCGCGCTCGGCGGGGTCCTCCTGCTCGCACAGCAGGGCGGCGGCGAACGCGAGCGCCGCGTTGGATCGCCCCGAGCCGGGTGGACCGGTGAACAGCCAGGCGTGGGTGGGCCGGTCCTCCTGGGCGGCGCGCCGCAGCTGCGCCACCACGGCGTCCTGGCCCAGCAGCTGGTCCCACACGCTCACGCGCCCACCTCCGCGGCCCGGGCGGAGCGGGCGAGCCCGGTGAGGCGCTCGCGCACGGCGGCCGCGAGCTCCCCGGCCGGCCGGGTGGCGTCGAGCACCAGGTAGCGCTCCGGCGCCCGGCCGGCGAGCTCGAGGAACGCCCCCCGGTTCGCGTCGTGGAAGGCGTCGGGCTCGGTCTCCAGGCGGTCGCCCGCGGTGCCGTCACGGGCCTCCCGGCGGGTCCGCCCCGTGCCGGCCGGGACGTCGAGCAGCACGGTGAGGTCCGGGACGAGCCCGGCCGTGGCCCACGCGTTGAGCTCCGCGACGCGGTCCAGGCCGAGGCCGCGCCCGGCGCCCTGGTAGGCGGCGGAGGAGTCGGCGAAGCGGTCGCAGACCACGGTCCGCCCGGCGGCGAGCGCGGGGCGGATGAGCTGGGCGACGTGGGCGGCGCGGGCCGCGGCGAAGAGCAGGGCCTCGGCGCGGGCGTCGACGGGCCCGTGCGCCGGGTCCAGCACGAGCTCGCGCACCCTCTCGCCCAGCGGGGTCCCCCCGGGCTCCCGGGTGCGCAGGGGGTCGTGCCCCTCGGCGCGCAGGGCGTCCACGAGCCGGCCGACCTGGGTGGACTTCCCGGCGCCGTCCCCGCCCTCGAACACCACGAAGAGCCCGCGCCCGGACGGCGCGGGGGAGGGCACCGCGGCGGAGGCGGGCGGCGGGGCGGGGGTTGGTCGGGAGGTCACGGTCCCAGCCTATCCACCCGCGCGGACAGCGCCGCCGGTGCGCGCGCGGCTGGGGACGCCGCGGGCCGATAGCCTGGGGCCATGACTGCGCGCTCCGAGACCCCGCCCGCCCACGGCTCCACCGACCTCCGCCCGGACACCGTGCTGGTCGCGGGCGGGCGGCCCGCACCGGAGCACGACGCGCCGGTCGGCCCGTCCATCGTCCTGACCTCCACCTACCGGGGCTCCGGCGGGCTCGACGCCGAGGACCGCACCTACGGGCGGTTCAGCAACCCCACGTGGGAGGACCTCGAGGACGTGCTGGCGCGGCTCGAGCGGGCGGAGCTCCCCGGACTGGCCTACGCCTCGGGGCTCGCCGCCGTCGCGTCGGTGCTCTCGCTCGTCCCGGCGGGTGGCCGGCTGGTGCTGCCCCGGCACAGCTACCAGGGCTCCCTGGCCCTGGCCGCGGACCTCGAGTCCCGCGGTCTGCTCACCGTGCAGACCGTGGACGTCACGGACACCGAGGACGTGGTGGCGGCGCTCGACGCCGCCGACCTGCTCTGGCTCGAGAGCCCCACCAACCCCATGCTGGAGGTCGCCGACCTCCCCGCGCTGCTCGCGGCGGCCCGCGAGCGCGGCGTGCTCACGTGCGTGGACAACACCTTCGCCACCCCGCTGCTGCAGCGACCGCTCGAGCACGGCGCCGACATCGTGGTGCACTCCGTGACCAAGTACCTGGCGGGGCACTCCGACGTCGTCCTGGGGGCCGCCGTCACCTCCGACCCGGCTCTGCGGACCCGGCTGAAGGGGCACCGCTCCCTGCACGGCGCGGTCCCGGGCCCGTTCGAGGCGTGGCTCGCGCTGCGGGGGATGCGCACCCTGGCGGTGCGGGTCGAGCGCTCCGCGGCCACCGCCGGAGAGCTCGCCCGCCGCCTCCAGCAGCACCCGGCCGTGCGCGAGGTCCGCTACCCGGGCCTGCCCGGGGACCCCGGGCACGAGCGTGCCGCCGCGCAGATGGACGGCTTCGGCTCGATCGTGGCGATCGTGCCCGCGGGGGACGTCGCCGCCGTCGAGGCGGCCGTGGACGCCCTGCGCGTGTGGACCCCCGCGACCTCGCTCGGAGGGGTGGAGTCGCTGATCGAGCGGCGGAGGCGGCACCACGAGGAGCCGCACAGCGTCCCGGAGACGCTGCTGCGCCTGTCGGTGGGCATCGAGAACGTCGAGGACCTCTGGGAGGACCTCGACCGCGTCCTGTGCGGGATCGACCGGTAGGCTGGGCGGCGTGGACATTCCCTGGGTCTTCTTACTCGTGCGCTTCATCGACATCGCGCTGGCGCTGGTCGTCGCCGGCCTGGCCGTGTGGGCCTTCGTGGACTGCCTGACCAAGGCGCCGGTGCAGTTCCAGCGCGCCTTCAAGCGCACGAAGGGCTTCTGGCTCGCGCTCACGGGCGGCTCCCTCGCGTTCACGGTCTTCACGCTGATGCTGCTGCGGCCCAGCCTGTTCGTCCTGCTCATCGCGGGCACGGCCGTGGGGGTCTACCTGGCCGACGTCCGCCCGGCCGTGGGCCTGGAGTCCAAGGGCCCCAACAACTGGTGACCGCCCGGGCGCGCGGCGCCCGGCCCCGCGACACGGGGCGCCCGTGACGCCGGCTTGTCCCGCGCCGCCGCCCGGGTGGAAGAATGGCCCCATGGCTACCGAATCAGCACCGCACAAGCTCGTCCTGCTCCGGCACGGACAGTCCGACTGGAACGAGAAGAACCTGTTCACCGGGTGGGTGGACGTGGACCTGACCGAGAAGGGGCGGGAGGAGGCCGTCCGCGGCGGTGAGCTGCTCGTCGAGAAGGGGATCGCCCCGGACGTCCTGCACACCTCGCTCCTGCGCCGGGCGATCACCACCGCCCACCTCGCGCTGGACCGGGCGGACCGGCACTGGATCCCCGTGAAGCGGTCGTGGCGGCTCAACGAGCGCCACTACGGTGCGCTGCAGGGCAAGGACAAGACCCAGGTCCGCGACGAGTACGGCGACGAGCAGTTCATGACCTGGCGCCGCTCCTACGACGTCCCGCCGCCCGAGCTGGAGGACTCGTCCGAGTTCTCGCAGGCCGGCGACCCCCGCTACGCGGACGTGCCGGACGCGCCCCGCACCGAGTGCCTCAAGGACGTCCTGGACCGCTTCATGCCGTACTGGGAGCAGGAGATCGTCCCCGACCTGCAGGCCGGCCGGACCGTCATCGTCGCGGCCCACGGCAACTCCCTGCGCGCCCTGGTGAAGCACCTCGACGGCATCTCGGACGAGGACATCGCGGCGCTGAACATCCCCACGGGCATCCCGCTCTACTACGAGCTCGACGAGAACCTCCGCCCGCTCGTGGCCGGCGGCGAGTACCTCGACCCCGAGGCCGCCGCGAGCTCGATCCAGGCGGTCGCCAACCAGGGCAAGAAGTAGCCCCGGAAGGCTCCCGCCCACGGACAGGGGCCGGGTCCACCGTGCTGGTGGACCCGGCCCCTGTCCGGTGCCCGGGCTGGGCTCGGCCGGCGCCCGGGCGGGGGGCTCACTCGCCCCCGTCGCGGCCCACGTGGCCGTGGCCGGTGGGGCGGTCGGAGCTGGCCGGGACCCAGTCCCCGGTCACCAGGTAGGAGACCTTGCGGGTCACCGAGACCCCGTGGTCCCCGATGCGCTCGAGGTAGCGGGAGCACAGGGTGACGTCCACGGCGGTGGGCACCGACGAGTCCCAGCTCGGCGCGGCGAGCGCGTCGAAGACGGACTGGTGCAGCTGGTTGACCTCGCCCTTGAGCGAGTAGATGTCGTCGGCGAGGGAGAGGTCGCGGGTCTGGAGCACCTGGATGACCCGGTCCAGGATCTGCAGGTCGAGGTCGAACATCCGGGTGAACGTCTCCACCAGCGGCTCGGGGATGACCGGCTCGGGATAGCGGATGCGCACGGCCTGGGCCAGGTGCCGGGCGAGGTCGCCGGCACGCTCCAGGGAGGCGCTCATCCGCAGCGCGCCCACGATCATCCGCAGGTCCGAGGCCACGGGGCTCTGCAGCGCGAGGATGTCGATCGAGCGCTCGTCGAGGTCGTTCTGCAGGAAGTCGATCCGGGCGTCGTTGGAGATGACCTCCTCGGCGAGCTGGATGTCCGCGTCGAGGAGCGCGTCCTTGGCGCGGGCGAGGGCCTCGCGCACCAGGGTCGCGATCTGGATGAGCTCCTCGCCGACCTGGTGGAGTTCTGCCTGGAAAACCTTGCGCACGGATGCGTCCTTTCGAGATGCGGCGGCGTCCGCGGCAGCCGCGGCCGGGGTGCGGCGCGGAGCGGGACGGATGACGTGGGGGCCGGGTGCGAGCACACCCGCCGCCACCGTCACAGCCAGGAGTGAACTTTCGCTCATCTTAGGATGAACGTTGGTTGAACCTGTAGCCCGTGACGCCCGGCGCGGGGTCCCCGCGCCCCCGAGTGCCTAAGCTGGTTCCGTGAGTCCAACTGCCATCGCCGTCGCCGCGGGTCTGCTCGGCTTCGCCCTCGGGGTGAGCGGTCTGATCGCCCTCCGGGTGAGCGGACGGGGCCGCCGCGCCCGCGCCGACATCCAGGAGCCCACGCTGCCCGACGGCACCGCGGACGTGCTCGCGGTGATCGGCCGCGCCTACGTGGTGGTGGACGGGGTCGACGGCGTGGTGCGCGCCTCCCCGGCCGCCTACGCCTTCGGACTGGTCCGCGGGCACACCGTGGTGCACGAGCAGATGCTCGAGATGATCCGCCGGGCCCGGCGCAGCGGCGTGATCGAGGAGCGGCGGGTCGAGCTGTCCCGCGGACCGTTCCAGACGGGCGCGGTGGTGCTCGACGTCCGGGTGGCCCCCATCGCGGAGGAGTACATCCTGCTGCTCGCCGACGACCAGACGGAGATCGTCCGCGCGCAGTCGATCCGCAACGACTTCGTCGCCAACGTCTCGCACGAGCTGAAGACCCCCGTGGGGGCGATCGGGCTGCTCGCCGAGGCGATCGAGGACGCGGCCGAGGACGAGGAGGCCGTGCGCCGCTTCGCCCAGCGCCTGCACAAGGAGTCCGCCCGGCTGACCGCCCTCGTCCAGGACATCATCGAGCTCTCCCGCCTGCAGGGCGCGGACGTGGTCACCGAGGGCCGGCCCGTGGACCTCAACCAGGTGATCGCCGACGCCGTGGACCGCAACCGGTTCCCGGCCGAGAACAAGGGCATCGAGATCGCGGTGGGCGGGCGCGTCACCCGGCCCGTGTTCGGCGACCCCGACCTGCTCGTCACCGCGCTGCGCAACCTCATCGACAACGCGGTGCACTACTCCCCGGAGGGCACCCGCGTGGGCGTCGGCGTCCGGGAGCGGGACGGGATGGCCCAGATCTCGGTGACCGACCAGGGCCCGGGCATCCCCGAGGACGAGCAGGACCGGATCTTCGAGCGCTTCTACCGCGTGGACGCGGCCCGCTCCCGCCGGACGGGCGGCACCGGGCTCGGACTGAGCATCGTCAAGCACGTCATGTCCCAGCACGGCGGCGAGGCCACCCTGTGGTCGCAGCCGGGCCGCGGCTCCACGTTCACCCTCAGCATCCCCCAGATCGAGGGCGCCGACGACCCCGGGGGGACCGGGCAGCCGGCCCCCGGCGCGACCGCCCGCGCGGTGCCGCAGCAGGCACCACCCCGCCCAGACGCATCGACCCCACGGCCCGCCGCCCCCGCGGCGCGCGCCGGGAGCACGGAGGACCGACAGTGACCCGCATCCTGATCGTCGAGGACGAGGAGTCCCTCAGCGACCCACTCTCCTACCTGCTGGGGAAGGAGGGGTTCGAGGTGGAGGTCGTCGACAACGGCGTGGACGCCGTGGCGGAGTTCGACCGGTCCGGGGCCGACCTGATGCTGCTGGACCTCATGCTCCCCGGGCTGTCCGGCACCGAGGTGTGCCGGCAGGTGCGGCAGCGCTCCTCCGTGCCGATCATCATGCTCACGGCCAAGGACGCCGAGATCGACAAGGTGGTCGGGCTCGAGCTCGGCGCCGACGACTACGTCACCAAGCCGTACTCGTCCCGGGAGCTCGTGGCCCGGATCCGAGCGGTCCTGCGCCGGCAGGGGGAGCCCGAGGAGCTCGTCTCGGCGACCGTGCAGGCCGGCCCCGTGCGGATGGACATCGAGCGGCACGTGGTCAGCGTGCACGGGGAGCGGGTCGCCATGCCGCTCAAGGAGTTCGAGCTGCTGGAGATGCTGCTGCGCAACGCCGGGCGCGTGCTGACCCGCGGGCAGCTCATCGACCGGGTCTGGGGCTCGGACTACGTGGGGGACACCAAGACCCTCGACGTCCACGTCAAGCGCCTGCGCGCCAAGATCGAGCCCGATCCCTCCGCCCCGCGGCACCTCGTGACGGTGCGGGGCCTGGGCTACAAGTTCGAGGGCTGAGCCGGCGCCCCGGCAGACGGAAGGGCCCGGACCCCCGAGGGGGTTCCGGGCCCTTCCGCTCGTGCGCGCCGGTGGGAGTCGTCAGTGGCCGCTCTCCTGGCCCACCATCTCCTCGACGGGCACGGGCGTGTTGGAGGGGTTCGCCGGGGTGCTCGGCGCGCCGCCGGGGATGAACTCGGCGTAGCGGGGGAAGGTGTGGTCCAGGACCGGGACCCGCTCGGTGAGGGACTCGCCGCCGGCGGTGAACTCGGTCTCGACCATGAGACCCGGCTCGGCGCCGGCACGGTCCACGGTCACGACCGGGTCGTCCTGGTCGAGATCCACGGTGCCGCCGGCCGGGATCTGCACCTCGGCGGTGGCGCCGTCGACGTCCATCGACAGCGTGACCTCCTGGTCGCCGTCGTTCACCAGGGTGCCCAGCACGCGACCCTCCTGGTCGGCGCCGGTCGCCACGATCAGCACGTTGGCCAGCTTGACGTCCCCGACCTGCTCCACGATGCCGTCCGCGGCCGAGTACACCATGGTCGTGGCCGGCGGGTTGATGTAGGCGCATCCGGCGGTGGTCAGCAGGGCGGCCGCGGCGGCGGCACTCAGGCCTGCGCGACGCAGCTTCTGGCGGGCGGCGATCTTCACGGCGCGTACTCCTCGGGAGCTCAGGACGATGTCCCGACCAGCTTATCCGTTTGCCGACGGATCGTCCGCATCGACGGGCCCGCGGTCCCCGCCCGCCCCGGATCGGCGAATCCTACACCGTGTTAGAATGGAAGTTCTGAAAGGGGTATTTCCATATGGTTTTTGAGGTTGGCGAGACGGTTGTCTACCCGCACCACGGCGCGGCGACCATCGAGGAGATCAAGACCCGCACCGTCAAGGGCGAAGAGAAGATGTATCTCAAGCTCAAGGTGACCCAGGGGGATCTGGTGATCGAGGTACCCGCGGAGAACGTCGACCTGGTGGGCGTGCGCGACGTCGTCGACGAGGACGGGCTCAAGAAGGTCATCTCGGTCCTGCAGGCGAAGGACACCGAGGAGGCCAGCAACTGGTCCCGGCGCTACAAGGCCAACCTCGAGAAGCTCGCGTCCGGCGATGTGCTCAAGGTCGCCGAGGTCGTGCGCGACCTCTGGCGCCGCGACCGCGACCGCGGGCTCTCGGCGGGGGAGAAGCGGATGCTGACGAAGGCCCGCCAGATCCTCACCTCCGAGCTGGCGCTCGCCAAGAAGATCGACGAGGAAGAGGCCGAGAAGCGCCTCGACGACATCCTGGCGTCCTGACCGACCCGTGAGCGGGAACGCACCACGGTCCACCACGGCGAACCCGCCCTCCCCGGAGGGCGGGTTCGCCGTTCTCGTGACCGCGGCCGCGGTCACGACCGTGCCTGCCCGGGGGCCCGCGGCGACGGTCGTGCTAGGGTTCTCGTCGGTCCGGCCGCCCGCAGCTGCGGCTCGCCGCCGGACCGTGACGTACTTCCTGCCGCTGCGGTGCGATACTTGCGGCGTACCGAGCAGAATCGAGGTCCCGGCCTGAGCGGAACCCTGGCGATCGTGCCGTGCTCCTCGGCCTTCTCCCGCCTGCGCCCGGGAGCACGCCCTTTCACCAGCTCCGCTCTCAAGGGACGGAGCATCTTCGCGCACACCCTCGCCACTCTGGCCGAATGCCCGTCCGTCACGGACGTCGTCGTCCTCACGGACGACCGGAGTCGTGCGGAGATCGACGAGTGCCTCGTCGATCAGCCGGCCGGGACGCGCGTGCACCTGTTGCCGACCGCCCGGCCCGGGGCGGAGATCGTGTCCTTGCTGGCCGAGTGCGGGGAACTGGCCGCCGAGTACGGCCACCGCAACGTGGTGGTCCACCGGATCACCCACGCCCTCGCGAGCGCCCGGCTCATCGGATCGGTGGCGGCGGCGCTGGAGTCGGGCCACGACGTCGTGGTCCCCGCCATTCCCGTGGTGGACAGCATCAAGGTCGTTCGTGACGACGGCTCGGGACTGATCTCCAGTGCCGTGGATCGTGACCGGGTGCGGGTCCTGCAGAGCCCGTGGGGCTTTTCCGCCGAGGCGCTCGGCCACGTCGAGGACCTGCCCCCCATCCGCACCGACGATCCGCGGAACGGGGAGACGTCGGTGCGCAAGGCGTTCGTCACGCTGGCCCACGGCGTCGCCGATCGCATGGGCCGAGAGGTGACGGTCCTCCCCGGGGAGATGCAGGCGATCCCCATGACCTGTCTGGTGGACATGATCCGCGCGGAGATCTTCCACGAAGGCAGCACGGCCTTCCGGAAGCTCTGAGGACTACAGCTCCAGCAGCCCCTCGCCGAGCTCGGAGTCCACCACCAGGACGTCGACCAGACCGCCGCGCAGGGCGCCGTGCACCGCCCGGATCTTCTGAGCTCCCTCGGCCACGGCCACCACGGTGGGGATGGACTTGAGGGTCTCCAGGTCGACGCCGATGACCCGGCCATCCGCCGGGGAACTGACCAGGTGACCCTCGACGTCGAAGAACCGGGTGCAGGCGTCCCCCACGACGGGTGAGTTCTCGAAGATCTCCGCCTCCGCGGCGGTGAACTCCATCGCCTCGACGATTGCCGCGGTGGAGCCGTGGTGGACGCTGCCGATGCCGATGATGGCGATGTCGGCCTTCCGGGCGTCGTCCAGGACCTGGCTGATCGCCGGCTCGCCGAGCAGCGCGTCCCGAGCCTGAACCGACCGCACCACCGCAGGCGCCAGCAGGGGGCGGTAGTGCGCGCCCAGCTTCGCAGACAGCCCGCGGACGACGGCGTTCGGGTTCTGGCTCACTTCCACGGCGGAGAATCCGCCCACCAGGGGGAGGATCTCCAGGTCGGGATGCGGCGAGCCGCCCTGGAAGTTCGTCACGAGGGACTGCACGGACCGCCCCCAGGACAGTGCGATCCGGCGCGAGTCGCCGAGATTCTCCTCCAACCAGGCGGCGCCCACCGAGCCGACGGCGTCCAGCGACGACCGGTGCGCACCGTCCACCGCCACGAGGCAGGCCTTCAGCCCGAACTTGTCCTGGAGAGCCTTCTCCAGCTCGTGGCCCCGCACGGCCGGCTCGTGGATCCGGATCTCCACGATCCCCGCATCCCGGGCAGCGGTGAGAATCCGCGAGACGTTGGATCTGCTGACCCCCAGCTCCCGGGCGATGTCGCTCTGCGGCCGGTTCTCCAAGTAGTACATGCGTGCGGCTCGGGCCAGCATGGCCGATTCACGGGGTGCCGGCATGCGCTGCTCCATCGGGTCGCCCGCGGCGCCGCACCGGCACATCGGGGAAGGGGGTGGTCGTACGCGGCGGTACGGCGGGAAGCCAGGTACGGGAGCCGGTGTCCGGGGGGAGGAATCGACCGTTCGATGCAGCCAACACCTCCCGAGCCTCCATGCCTGAAGTGTATAACGGGGCCGTCCGGTGGTGGGGCCCGCATAGTGAGGGCGGCGTCAGCAGATGGGCTCCCCTGCCGGTCCGGCCGGGGCGAGCGCTCCGACGCCACTGACCGGCTCGCCCATCCAGGTGTGGCAGGTCCAGGGCCCCGCTGAGTCGGATGTCTCCTCGAGGATCACCACGCCGGTGTTGTTCAACTGGCGCTGTCCCAGGCTTCCGGCGTCGAGGTTGTCCGTGCGCCGGCTGGTCCAGCACCTGATCGCCGTACCGTGGCTGACAAGGGCGACTGTTTCCAGTCCGGCATCACGGGCAGCTTGCACGGCTTCGTCGACGACGGCGTCGTAGCGGGCGAAGAACTCCTCGCCCGTCTCTCCGCCGGGCATGCGCCGCTCCAGGTCTCCGTACGCCCAGGACTGCACGACGTCGTAGTAGGCGTCGATGTGCTCCGGATCTGCCGACAGCTCCCACTCCGGGGCCTGGATCTCGTGGAGTCCGTGCCGCTCCACCGGGACCAGTTCGCGCGCCTGGGCCAGTGGGGCGGCTGTGAGGTGTGTGCGGATCATGCTCGAGACCCAGAGCGCACCGATTTCTGCACTCTCCAAGGCACGGGGGAGGGCCGCTGCCTGTCGGAAGCCCAGGGGTGTCAGGACGGGGCCGGGAATGCGCGTGTCGATGATGTCGTCCACGTTGGGCTGGGTCTGGCCGTGACGGATGAGGAGGATTCGCATGACCCTACCCTACCTGGAGATGACCGATCATGCACAAAGTGTGATCAATCAATCATCACCGAGCAGATAGGATGTCGGCATGGGAACGACAGAACGACGAGCAGGCATCCTGCGGTTGCTCGAGAACGCCGACAGTGTGAGCGTGGCCGAGCTGGTGGACGAACTGGACGCTTCGGAGGCCACTGTGCGCCGGGACCTGGTGCAACTGGACCGCGAAGGGGTGCTGCGGCGAACGCACGGCGGAGCGCGCCGCCTGTCCCTGCGAGGTGTCACTACTCCGTTCATGGCACGCACCTCCATCAGCCCCGACGCCAAGCGACGCATCGCCCTCGCCGCCGCCGCGATCCTGGCCCCTCATGAAAGCCTCATCCTCGATGGAGGGACCACCTGTCTGGAGCTCGCTCACCAGCTTCGAGATCCAAGCCTGCGCGTGGTGCCGCTGTCCCTGCGGGCCGCGACCGTCCTCGGTGATGCCGGCATTCATCTCACGATGTGCGGCGGAGACGTTCGCCCCGACGAACTGTCCTTCACGGGGGCGAAGGCGGTGAGCGGCATCTCCGCGATGCGCTTCGACACCGCCCTCATCTCTTGCTGTGGGTTTTCCCTCGCCGGGGGAGTGACCTCCTACGACGCCGAGGACGCGGCCATCAAGGCCGCCGCCGTCCGGTACTCCAGTCGGGTGGTCCTGCTGTGCGACGAGACCAAGTGGGGCAAGACTGCCTTCGGTTGGTTCGCGGACGCGTCCGAGCTCACCACCATCATCACCGACCACCGGCTAACCGCCGAGGAGCAGGCCTCCGCAGCCGAGGCGGGCGTCGAGGTCATCACGGTCTAGGTGTGCCCGGCGCCGATCCGGTCCGGTGGTCGTCGCCGGTGCGTCACCCTGGGGAGCGCGGAGCAGTTCGCGGGCGGCTGGTTCCGGCTGATCCCGGTCCTGGGCCGGCCCGTTGCCGAGTGACCTTTTGGGCTTCCGATGCCACATCAACCCCTCTGTCGACTCCCAGAAGGGGTGTGGACATCATCCCGCCGAGACGGGCGGCAGCGGCAGGAAGCGCATGCGCTGAGAGGACAGGGATGTCCTCGCCGCCATCATCGATCCCGTAGTGCACCCGTACACCGTGCCCGGGGTCCACTCCTGCTCGATCCTGTGTAACTCGCACGGTCAGACCTGTTGCGTGACCTAGGTCATATGCTACCTTCTCTGCTACACGAATGTGCACATCAAAGTTCTTATGTGCACATTCGTGCACCAACAGCTTCAACGACCCAGGAGTTCATCATGAAGCGCATTCTCGTTGTCTGCGGCACCGGAGTGGCGACCTCCACGGTCGTCGTGGGGAAGATCCGCGAGCACCTGAAGTCTCGGGGCATCGAGGCCGACATCCAGCAAGGCAAGGTCATGGATCTCGTCCGTGGCGATGTCGACGCCGACCTCATCGTTGCCACCACCGAGGTGCCGGCCGGTCTGTCCGTCCCGTCCGTGCGTGGCCTTGCGCTGCTCACCGGCGTCGGCGAGGACTCCGTCTACCAGCAGATCGACGAGCACCTCGCCTGATCCGCCGGGCTCGGCCTGACCCCGCCGACTCCCCGCCACCTTCGAATCCACAGAAAGGCCGCCATGGAGGCTGTCCTCTCGACCGTGTCCGGCTACATCACCTCGCTCGGGGCCTCGGTCGTCCTCCCCGTCTTCATCACGATCTTTGGCCTGATCCTGGGTCTGAAGTTCAGCAGGGCCTTCCGCGCCGGCATCACCATCGGTGTCGGTTTCGTCGGCATCAACCTGGTCATCGGCCTGCTCGGTTCCCAGGTGGCTCCTGCCGCCGAGGGAATGGCAGAGAACTTCGGTGTGGACCTCAGCGTCATCGATGTGGGCTGGCCCTCGTCGGCGGCCATCGCGTTCGGCTCCACGGTCGGCGCTCTCATCATCCCGGTGGGCCTGCTGGTCAACGTGGTTCTGCTGGTCACCGGCCTCACCCGCACCTTCAACATCGACCTGTGGAACTACTGGCACTCGGCGCTGATCGGTGCGCTGGTGGGCGCGCTGACCGGGAACTTCTGGCTCGGACTGCTGTCCGCGTGCGTGCACCTGATGCTGGTGCTGGCCCTGGCCGACTACACCGCCCCGATCGTGCAGAAGTACTTTAACCTGCCGGACATCTCGTTCCCGCACGGCACCGCCGTCCCCTACGGTCTGCTCGCGGTGCCGCTGAACTGGGTGTTCGACCGCATCCCGGGGCTGCGGAAGTGGGACGCCACTTCCGAGGGCATCCAGAAGCGCTTCGGCGTCTTCGGCGAGACCATGATCATGGGGCTGGTGCTGGGGCTGATCATCGGCTTGCTCGGCTACGGCCTGGACGATTTCGCGGCCGATTCGGCGGCGATTCTCATCATGGCGATCTCCCTGGCCGCGACCATGGTGCTGCTCCCGCGCATGGTCGCGCTGCTGATGGAGGGCCTGATCCCGGTCTCGGAGGCGGCGCGCACCTTCATCCAGAAGCGCTTCCCGGGCCGCTCCTTCTACATCGGTCTCGACGCCGCGATCGCCGTGGGTCAGCCGTCCGTGATCGCCACCTCGTTGCTGATGGTCCCGATCACGCTGCTCATGGCGGTGGTGCTGGCCCCGCTGGGGAACCGGGTGCTGCCCCTGGTGGACCTGGCGACCCTGCCCTTCATCGTGGCGATCATGGTCGCCGTCTTCCGCGGCAACATCGTCCGCTCCGTGATCGGTGCGTCCATCCTGGTGGGCGCCGGCCTGTTCATCGCCACGGCGGTCGCCCCGACGTTCACCCAGGTCGCGGCGAGCTCCGGCTTCGACGTCGAACCGGGCTCGACCATCTCCTCGCTCGTGGACGGCGCCAACCCGCTCACCGGGCTGTTCATGGGCGCCGCAGGCCTGGGCACCTGGGCGATCCTCGCAGTGTTCGCCCTGTGCCTTCTGGCCACCGTCCTCATCGCCCGTGGCACCCGGCGCCGCGAACGCGCACGCCTCGCAGCGCAGCAGGACGTCTCGGCCTGAGAAGGCCGACCCATGGGGCCAGGACGGGACACGGTCGGTCCGGCCCAGGAGCAACGCGGGCCCCGCTGCTACGACCATCGACACACAGGAGGACACGTTGGATCTTGAGCCACTGGCAGGACTCTGCCTCGACGGGCTCGAAGCCACCACCTGGTCGGAGGCACTCTCCGTACTGGCGGAGGCAGCCCTCGTGAACGGGTACGTGCGCGAGTCGTTCCCCGCAGCCCTCGCCGACCGCGAACGTCGCCACCCCACAGGTCTGCCCACCGTCGTGCCGACCGCGATCCCGCACGCAGACCCGGAGCACGTGCTCACCGCCGGACTGGGCATCGCCCGGCTCGCGCAGCCGGTGCCCTTCGGTGAGATGGGCCGCTCCAACAGCCTGATGGAGGTCCAGCTCGTCGTCATGTTGCTGGTGCCCGCCGCGCAGTCGCACATGGCGGCGCTGACCACCGTCATCGGCGCCGTCAGTGACGAGGCACGCATGCGTTCCCTGCTCGCAGCCGTCAGCGACGAGGATCTGGCCCATCGGGCCACCGCCGCCTTCTGCCAGATCGAGGGCACGTGACGCTTCGCCAGGTCTGTAAGCCAACGGGGTGGCTCATCCGCAGACGTCTTTCCCCCACTGCACTCTTCTGCCTGCCAGGATCTTGCGCCGTCGCCTTGACGGCCGTCAGAACCTGGCCTCACAAACGTTTCTCTCCTGGCCGTCACCTGAGGCCATCACGACAAGGGGAGAAACACCCCCCCCGGGAAGCCGGTCGGTTCCACGATGCGCCGCTGGAGAACCAGCCATCCGGGCCACTGGCTCGGTCCTGTCCTCTACGGCCGTCCCGGCGGTGACTTCCTGTTAAGGCTGGTCGGCTCCGAGCGGCACGGCTCGGAGCCGACCACGCCGATGCATCTGCCTTC
Source organism: Kocuria sp. GQ42 (assembly GCF_059758435.1). Classification (NCBI taxonomy): domain Bacteria; kingdom Bacillati; phylum Actinomycetota; class Actinomycetes; order Micrococcales; family Micrococcaceae; genus Kocuria; species Kocuria sp. GQ42. The sequence goes on from NZ_JCAXEN010000005.1 coordinate 266,941, forward strand.
CACCGCACCCGATCGTCGACCCGTATCCGCACGAGCGGACCTCGAAGGAGAGAATCCTCATGACCTATGTTCTTCCGTTCACCGAGATCGATCTGTCCGACCTCGAGGAGGTCGGAGGCAAGAACGCCTCCTTGGGCGAGCTGATCCGCAACCTGGGCGCCGCCGGGGTGAAGGTCCCGGGCGGGTTCGCCACGACCGCCACGGCCTTCCGGGAGTTCCTGCAGGCCGACGGGCTGGGCGCGCGGATCGCCGAGATACTCGAAGGTTTGGACACCGATGACGTCAGCGCCTTGGCCAGGGCGGGCGCACAGATCCGGTCCCTTATCCAGCAGGCACCGTTGCCGGCGGCCCTGGAGAACAGCATCCGCAGTGCCTATGCGGAACTGGTCGCTTCCCAGCCAAGGGGAGGTACGGACGTGTCCTGGGCGGTGCGCTCGAGTGCGACCGCGGAGGACCTGCCGGACGCCTCCTTCGCCGGGCAGCAGGAGACGTTCCTCAACGTGCGAGGGGTGGAGAACGTGCTGGCCGCGGTCAAGGACGTCTTCGCCTCGCTCTACAACGACCGGGCGATCGCCTACCGGGTCCACCACGGCTTCGCCCACGCCGAGGTGGCGCTCTCGGCCGGGGTGCAGCGGATGGTGCGTTCGGACGTGGGGGCCTCGGGGGTGATGTTCACCATGGACACCGAGTCCGGGTTCACCGACGCGGTGTTCATCACCTCCTCCTACGGGCTGGGGGAGGCCGTGGTGCAAGGCGCGGTGAACCCGGACGAGTTCTACGTCTACAAGCCGGCCCTGGCCGCGCACCGGCCGGCGGTGCTCAAGCGCGGGCTCGGGGAGAAGGCCCTGCAGATGACCTACACCGACTCCCAAGAGCTCGGGGAAACCGTGCGCTTCGTGCCTGTGCCGGCGCATCTGCGCCGGCGCTTCAGCCTCACCGACGCCGAGGTCGAGCAGCTGGCCCGATACGGCGTGGCGATCGAGGATCACTACGGCCGGCCCATGGACATCGAGTGGGGCAGGGACGGGACCGACGGGCAGCTCTACATCCTGCAGGCCCGTCCCGAGACGGTGGTCTCCCGCCGGGCAGCCGGCAACATCTTCCGCTACCGGCTCCAGGGGAGCGGGCCGGTGCGGGTGGAAGGGCGGGCCATCGGCCAGCGCATCGGCGCGGGAGAGGTCCGTATTCTCAGCTCCCATGAGGAGATGGCCTCCTTCCAGACCGGCGACGTCCTGGTCGCGAACATGACGGATCCGGACTGGGAGCCGATCATGAAGAAGGCCGCCGCGATCGTCACCGACCGCGGCGGGCGCACCTGCCACGCGGCCATCATCGCCCGGGAACTGGGCATCCCCGCCGTCGTCGGCACCGGCGATGCCACCACGGCTCTGTTCGACGGGGATCCGGTGACGGTCTCCTGCGCCGAGGGCGAGGCCGGCCTGGTCTACCAGGGGCTGCTGGACTACACCGTGGAGGAGACCGCCCTGGAATCCATGCCCGAGGCACCGCTGAAGGTCATGATGAACGTGGGCACCCCGGAGCAGGCGTTCAGCTTCGCCCAGCTGCCCCACCACGGCGTGGGCCTGGCGCGGCTGGAGTTCATCATCAACCGCCAGATCGGCATCCATCCCCTGGCCCTGCTCGTCCTGGAGAACGACGACGAGAGCCTGCCGGACGACGTCGCCCGGCGCATCCGGGAGCGGATCGCCGCCTACGCCGGCCCGCGTGACTACTACGTCAAGCGCCTGGCCGAGGGCATCGCCACGATCGCCGCCGCCTTCGCCCCCGAACCGGTGATCATCCGGCTCTCGGACTTCAAGTCCAACGAGTACGCCAACCTCCTCGGCGGCCCACAGTTCGAACCGGAAGAGGAGAACCCCATGCTCGGCTTCCGGGGCGCCTCACGGTACCTGTCGGAAAGCTTCCGGGCGGCCTTCGAGATGGAGTGCGAAGCGGTCAAGCACGCACGCACCACCATGGGCCTGAGCAACATCAAGCTCATGGTCCCGTTCGTGCGCACCGTGGCCGAAGCCGAAGGCGTGGTGGCCCTGCTGGCGGACAACGGCCTGCGGCGCGGTGAGGACGGCCTGCAGATCGTGATGATGTGCGAGCTGCCCGCCAACGCGCTGCTGGCCGATGCGTTCCTGGACCACTTCGACGGGTTCTCCATCGGCTCCAACGACCTCACCCAGCTCACCCTGGGCTTGGACCGTGACTCCGCCCTGGTGGCCGCCTCCTTCGACGAGCGCGACCCGGCGGTGAAGAAGCTGCTCGCGATGGCCATCGCCGCCTGCAAGGAGCGCGGCAAGTACGTCGGGATCTGCGGCCAGGGCCCCAGCGACCACCCCGACCTCGCCGCCTGGCTGCTGGAACAGGGCATCGACTCCGTCTCGCTGAACCCTGACGCCGTCGTGGACACCTGGCTGTCCCTGGCCCGCACCGCACCCCGGCCCGGCGCCTGATGGTGTCCCTGCCCTGGCGACCCCACGTGCCAGGGCAGGGACACCGACCCGCAGACACGGCACCAGAGAAAGGCACATCAGAAGTGACTGACACCTGCCCCGTGGCGTTCTTCGTCTCGGACAGCACAGGAATCACCGCCGAGACCCTGGGCACCACCTTGATCACCCAGTTCCCCGACCAGCACTTCGAACGCCACACCGTGCCGTTCATCGTCACCGTGGAGCGGGCACGGCAGGTGGCGGCCCGGATCGACGCCGTGGCTGCCTCCGGACGGATGCCGGTGGTGTTCTCCACGGTCGTCGCCCCGGACATCCGCGGCATCCTCGCCGGCAGTCAGGGCTTCTTCGTGGACCTCTTCGGCACCCACCTCCCCCAGCTCGAGACCGCGCTGCACACGCGGGCGAGCCTGCAGCCGGGCAGGGCCCACGGCCTCGGGGACGCCATCCGCTACCAGACCAGGATGGCGGCGGTGGAGTACGCCATGGAGCACGACGACGGGCAGTCCATCCGGGCCCTGGAGCGGGCCGACCTGATCCTCATCGCCCCGTCACGCTGCGGCAAGACCCCCACCACCATGTACCTGGCCCTGCAGCACGGCATCCATGTCGCCAACTTCCCGCTGGTGGACGAGGACTTCGAGCACCGATCCCTGCCGGCACCCATCACGTCCCATAGCAAGAAGTGCTTCGGACTCACTTCACAGCCGCTGCGGCTGAGCCAGGTCCGCCAGGAACGACGACCCGGAACGGTCTACTCCTCTCTGGCCCAGTGCTCCTGGGAGCTGCGCAACGCCGAGGAGATGTACGCGCTGAACGGCATTCCCCACGTCAACTCCGCCTCCATGTCCGTCGAGGAGATCTCCGCCACGATCCTGCAACAGATGCAACTCTAAGAAGTTCGCCCCGGCGAGGAAGCTGCTGCTGCCCCTGACCGCTGCATACTTCATCGGCTACTACTGGCCGCAGGGTGATCCTCTGGAGGTCGTCGCGGAACTGTCGGCACTGTAAGAAAATCGGTGTGTGGAGTCCAGCGGTTCTCATCAGTAAGTGGTTGTCTCGAATCGTCCGGCGAAGGGGAAACGCGAACGCGTGCAGCGTCGGCTTCCACCTCATCACCCAGCGTGCTCTACCGCCGCCGGTCGCAAACGGGCGGGAGAAGCACCAATGGATGGGGTTCGTTATTCCTGGTCATGGGAGGCACAGATGTAGGACCATCAGGGCAGTACGGAGACCTTGGGTGTTCGGCACCCGAGCCACAAGTGATTGCCGGACTCAGGTTGCTCGTGAGTTCACAGATCTTTCCAGTGACGAGCTCTGCCTGCACTGGGACGGTCGCGGTACAGCCGGCACTCGCGTAGATCCAGCATTTTTCGCTCGCCCAGTGCCACGTCGCGGACCCATGCCACATCCAGCTCGGGACTAATCAGGTCCACCACACCTACGTATTGCCTCTCCGAGCCGACCCATGCTTGGATCCGGTCGCCTCGGCGCAGCTCTGTGGGAGGGATCTGTCCGGTGCTCGTGGTCATCACTTTTCCGTTCTCGTATCCCTGGACACTCATCCTTCGACTACCGGTGTCACATGCCCTCGTGTCCGATGGTCCGGGTTGCCTCGATGTGTGCAAGGCGCACGGCGGAATCCGGGCGGGGAGACCCTTTCTGGGACCTGATGGCATCAGGCCGTCCAGTTCCTTCGGCCATCCCCGCCCGGCGCCGGTGCTGGCGCACGCATCTGAGTGGTGAAGTTAGGGCTGGTCGTGGTTGTGCTCGAGGACGGCGACGAGTTCATCGAGGACCTGCTCTGCGCCGTCGCCGTCGGCCCGTAGCACGACGGTGTCACCCTTGCCGGCGCCCAGGCTCATCAGTGACAGCACGCTTGAGGCATCCAAGGCGTCGTCTGCTGGGGTGCCCGGGCTGGCGATGGTGACTTCGAGGGGTTGCTCGGCGGCGGCCTGGGCGAAGATTGCCGCCGGTCGGGCGTGCAGTCCGGAGTCGCTGCCGACGGTGGCTGTACGTTCTGCCATGGGGTTCTCCTGTGGGATGTGATGGGACGGGATGGGGTGATGGGGCGCACCAGGCGGTGAGCGCGCTGAGGGCAAGGTCAGAGGCCGAGGCGGTCGAGCTCGGGCAGGCGGTCCCGGAGCGACTGCCGGGCGGCCTGGGCGGTGCGGGCGGTCAGCGCCACGCGGGCCAGGTTCTGAGCTTCGGTGAGGGTGACCGAGCGCAGGACGGCCCCGACGGCTGCCAAGGAGCGGGGCGACATCGACAGGGAGGTGACGCCCAGGCCGGTGAGCACCACGGCCAAGGCTGGATCAGCGGCGGCCTCCCCGCAGACCCCCAGGGGTCTGCCGGCCGCCCGCGCCCCCTCCGCGGCAGTGTGGATGAGTCGGAGCACAGCCGGCTGCCAGGGGTCGTTGAACTCGGCCAGGGTGCTGAGCTGGCGGTCGGCGGCCATGACGTACTGGGTCAGGTCATTGGTGCCCAAGGAGGCGAAGGCGACCTCGCCCAGGATCTCCTGGGCCGTCAGCGCCGCGGCGGGCACCTCGATCATCACCCCCGACATGGGCAGCCCGTGCTCGGCGCACAGGGCGGCAAAATCCTCGGCCTCGGCCGGGGTGGACAGCATGGGGGCCATCACCCACACCTCGGCCTGCTCGGCGGCCGCCGCGGCGGCGATCGCGCTCAGCTGACGGGCCAGCACCCCAGGGCGGGTGCGGTCGGTGCGCAACCCTCGCACCCCCAGCGCCGGGTTGGGTTCGGCAGCGTCGGTGAGGAAGGGCAGGGGCTTGTCCGCCCCGGCATCCAGGGTGCGCACGACGACCTTCTTCCCCGGAAAGGCGGCGAGGACCCCCCGGTACTGCTCGGTCTGTTCCTCCACGGTGGGTTCGATGGCGTGGCCCAGGAAGCAGAACTCGGTGCGCAAGAGCCCGACGCCTTGTGCCCCGGCGGCAGCGGCGGCCACGGCGTCCTCGGCTCCACCGACGTTGGCCAGCAGCGGCACCTGGTGTCCGTCGGCGGTGACCCCGGCTCCGTCGAAGGCAGCCAGTTGCTCCCGCTGGGCCTGCCAGGCGTCGGCGGCTGTCATCAGCTCTGCAGAGGGTTCGGTGACGACCGTACCAGCGGCGCCGTCGACGTAGACCAGCTCACCGTCGGGCAGGCCCCCCAGTCCCGGAACGGCCACGATGGCCGGGATGCCCAGGGCCCGGGCCAGGATAGCGGTGTGCGACTGGGGCCCGCCATGGCTGGTGACCAGGGCCAGCACCTGCGCGGGATCGAGGACCGCGGTGTCGGCCGGGGCCAGATCCTCGGCGGCCAGAACGAACGGCTGATCGGCCACCGGGATGCCCGGGGCCGGCACTCCGCGCAGTTCGGCCAGGATGCGGGAGCGCACGTCCAGCACATCGGCGGCGCGTTCGGCCATGTACCCGCCCAGGGAGACGAGCGTGTCGGCGACCTGGGCGGCGGCGTCCCACAGGGCCCGCTCGGTGGACAGCCCGTCGCGCATCAACCGACGGGCGCCCTTGTGCAAGGACGAGTCGGTGGCCATCAAAGCCGTAGCCCCCAGCACCTCGGCCGCCTCGGGCGAGACAGCTTCTGCTCGGGCCCGCAACGCTGCAGACACAGACGCACCGGCCTCTTTCAGCCGTTGGACCTCGCCGACGAGCTGCTCCTCATCCATCGGGTGCAGCTGGCGGGTGGGCTCCTTCAAGGGTGCAGGCATGTGCCGAACGGGGCCCACGACCCGGCCGGGGCACACCCCGACGCCCTGCAACGGGACCTTGGTTGTCATGGCGTCAGGGGAGTTCATGGGTGTCGATCACCGTTCGATTCGTTCGGGCGGAAGGGTGAGGGTCAGCACGGCAGCGCAGGCGCCGACCCAGGATCACGGTCCGCACTCGGGAGGAAAGCGGTCCCTGGGTGGACCGGGAATTTCACCGGTCGCACGAACTGTGGCGCGCATCACTGCCGTCTTGTATAGCACCAATCTCCCGCGCGTGCACTAAGTTGCATCAAAAAAGAACATATATGCACGTATGTGATTTCTTGAAGCTTGGCCTTGCCCTCGGGCGTCCCGCTCCCTCCGAAGTGGAGTGGGGTGCTGCTGCCGCTGCCCGTGCCCATCAGGAGGGGTGCTTCTGGTGCGGTGTCGACGGTGGCCCATGCGACAACAAATCCGTAAACCTATTGCCCCCACCGCCAAACTCATGTTAGATGGGTCACATGCACGTATGGGAGTACCTAACGTCACATACGTGAGTATGGTGTCCAGGTGGCACCGCCGAACCTTCCATCATCCTTCGGCCGAAAGGCCCCAAGCAGAGGAGTCGCCGTGTTCGCACAGCTCCTGGCTGCAACACAGCCCATCGCTCCACCACCCGGTCAGGACAACCCTGTGCTGGGCGCCCTGGACTGGGCGGCCACGAACTTCATCGGGCTCTTCAACGAGGCCGGTGAGACGTTCATGAGCCTGGTCACCGGGATCCTCCCGACCCTGTTGGTGCTGCTGACCACGATGTACGCGATCACCACGTGGGTTGGGGAGGAGCGCATGGACCGGGCGATCCAGCGCTCCGGCAAGTACGCCATCACGCGGTACACGGTGATGCCGATCCTGGCCGTGATCATCCTGACGAACCCGATGTGCTACTCCTTCGCGAAGTTCCTGCCCGAGCGGCAGAAGCCTGCCTTCTACGACTCGGCCGTCTCCTTCGTGCACCCGGTCACCTCGTTCTTCCCGCACGCGAACGCGGGAGAGCTCTTCGTGTGGACCGGGGTCGCAGCCGGTGTCCTCGAGGTGAGTGACGCCTCCTACGCCCGCCTGGCGCTGCTGTACTTCCTGGTCGGCATCGTCGTGATTTTCATCCGCGGCATGGTCACGGAGTGGATCACCCGCCTGATGATCCGGCGCACCGGCAGATCGGAACTGTTCGACGAGTTCGACCGCCACTTCGCCGCGAGCAAGCCCGCCGTCACTTCGGCCGTGAAGGAGGCCTAGGCATGAGCGAGAACAGCAACGCTGCCGCGCACAGCGATGAGAGCACCCAGTACAGGTCCGTGACCGTCAACCGCGGCGGCGCCGGCTGGGGCAAGGGCCTGCACCTGACGCCCACCCCGGAGAAGAACATCGTGCTGTCCGTGACCGGTGGGGGCATCCACCCGGTGGCCGCGCGGATCGCGGAACTGACCGGGGCCGAGGCCGTGGACGGTTTCAACACCACCGTCCCGGACGAGACGGTGCTCGCCGCGGTGATCAACTGCGGTGGAACGGCGCGGATCGGTGTGTATCCGCGCAAGAAGATCGCCACGGTCGACGTCTATCCGGGAGAACCCTCCGGGCCCCTGGCGCAGTTCATCACCGAGGACCTGTTCGTGTCCGCCGTCGGCGTGCAGCAGGTCCAGCCGGCGGAGGACGGGCAGGCGGCCAACACGGTTCCTCCGGCCGATGCGGGCCAGCCCACCGCGGCGTCGACCACCTTCGCCCGGCCCCCCGCCAAGGAGCGACTGGCGCAGACCGCCGAGGCCATGGGCGGTGGCAGCAAGATCGGGGGGGCGTTCTCCCGCTTCGTCGTGCGCTTCGGCTCCGCCATCGGCTACTTCATCAACACGCTGCTCTCCGCGGGCCGCCAGGCCGTCACGCTGACCATCCAGACGATCCTGCCGTTCATGGTCTACGTCAGTCTCCTGATCGGCATCGTGACCTACACGGGGGTCTCCGAGTGGATCGCCCAGGGCGTGCAGCCGCTGGCCAGCAACCCGCTGGGCCTGATCCTGCTGGGGTTCATCACGGCCATCCCGATCCTCTCCCCGATCCTCGGCCCGGGTGCGGCCATCGCGCAGGTGGTGGGGGTGCTCATGGGCACCCAGATCGCCCAGGGCGCGCTGCCGGTGCAGTACGCGCTGCCCACACTGTTCGCCATCAACGGCCAAGTGGGATGCGACTTCGTCCCGGTGGGGCTCTCCCTCGGGGAGGCCAAGCCGGAGACCGTCGCGGTCGGCACGCCGGCCGTGCTCTTCTCCCGAATGATCACCTCCCCTCTGGCGGTGCTCATCGCCTGGGGCGCCAGCTTCCTGCTCGTCTGAGACTCGTCTGAGAAAGGTGCACCACCGATGAGCCAGATCCGATCCGTCAACAACGTCAGCAACGTCAACACCGTCGAAAGGAACGAGATGACCACGCAGTCCGACGACGTCATCTACGACAGCGAAGTCAGCACCGTGGGCGAGGACGCCGCGTCGATGGTGGAGGGCGGCGTGCTGATCTTCTTCGCCGACCCCTGCCCCGCAGCGCTGGCGGAGGTGAGCGTGGTGCACAAGCCCACGGGCCCGGCCACCCGCGACCCCCAGCCCGGAGACGTCCTCCAACTGGGCGAGAAGAGTGTGCGCTTCACCAAGGTGGGCGACCTGGCGGCCTCCAATCTGCGCGAGCTGGGACATGTGGTCGTGTACCTGGACCCGGCGGAGAACGTGAAGCTGCTTCCCGGCGCCATCCACGCCCACGGCACCCTGGACCTGCCGGCCCCGGGGGCGCGCCTGACCATCCGCACCGGATCCGCCGAGTAGCCGGGGGGCACGTCATGAACACCGAATTCGCCCTGCTGTTCGGGGTGGCCCTGGTCCTCGGGGCCGGAGGAACACTGCTGCAGCACCGCGCCTACGCCCGCGCGGTCGCCCGGCTGGCGGAGACCTACCGCGGGCGGGCCGCCAAGCTCGTGTCCGGGCGGCACAAGGGGAAGCTGCGCGGGGCCGTCGTCCTGCTCGTCGTCGACGAGGCGACCCGCCAGGTGCTGGCCGCCGAGAAGATGACCGGCATGTCGGTCCTGGCCCGCTTCCGGCCCGCCCCGGAGCTCCTCGGCCCCGTCGGAACCGCGGACCAGGGAGCCACCAACCCTCAGACGGCTTCGGCCGTCCGGGATGCTCAGCAGCAGTTCGCCGCACTGATGCGGACGCAGAAGAAGGCCCCCGCCGCGAAGCAGGGGACCGTCCAGAGAACAGCCCACCCGATCGCCACCCCTCAACGGTGAAGAACCTCAGCTAAGGAGTCCCCCGTGGGATACAGCAAGAAACTCATCGCACGCCAGGCCGAGACCGGCCGTCCCGTGCGCGTCGGCCTCGTCGGAGCAGGACAGATGGGATCCGGCTTCATCGCCCAGATCAGCCGCCAGCCAGGCATGGACATCACGGCCGTGGCCGACATCGCCGCCGACCGCGCCGTCACCGCCCTGGCCAACGCCGGTGTCACGGACGTGCAGCAGAGCGAGGACATCGCCGAGCTCGCCGCCGCTGTCGAAGCCGGCGGCCACGTGGTCGTCACCGACGCCGTGGCACTGACCCGGCTCCCGGTCGACATCGTGATCGAGTGCTCCGGGGTTCCGGAGGTCGCCGCGAAGGTCGCCCTCGCGTCGATCCTCGCCGGCAAGGACGTGGCACTGATGACCGTCGAGGCCGACGTGACGGTCGGTCTCCTGCTCGCCCGGCTCGCTCAGCGCAGCGGCGTCGTGTACACCGTGTGCCGCGGCGACGAGCCGGTCGAGTGCCTCAAGCTGATGGAGTTCGTCGAGGACATCGGCCTGGACATCGTCTGCGTCGGCAAGGGCAAGAACAACCCGCTGCGTCCCACCGACACCCCGGAGGACCTAGCCGCCGAGGCAGAGGCGAAGGGCATGAACCCTCGGATGCTCTGCTCCTTCGTGGACGGCACCAAGACCATGATCGAGATGGCCGACCTGGCCAACGCCGCGGACCTGGAGCTCTCCCAGCGCGGCATGATCGGCCCGGAGAGCACCGTCGCCGGCCTGCCGGACGTCTTCAAGCCCCAGGCCGACGGCGGCATCCTCGACCGGTCCGGTGTCATCGACTACGCCACGGGGCCCGTGGCCCCCGGCGTGTTCGTCATCGGCAAGTCGACGGACCCCGTCGTGAGCGAGGAGCTGCGCTACCTCAAACTCGGTGAGGGCCCTTACTTCTCCTTCTACCGCCCGTACCACCTGGCCAGCATCGAGGCCGTGCTCTCCATCGGGGAGGCCGTTCTCGAGCGCCAGCCCTCCCTGGCGCCGGTCGCCTGGAACGCCGAGGTGACCGCGGTCGCCAAGCGGGACCTGTTGGTCGGCGAGAAGATCGACGGCATCGGCGGGTTCACGGTCCACGGTGTGGCCGTATCGGCGCAGGAGGCCGCCGCCGGTCGCGAGCTGCCGATCGGACTCGCCTCCGCGGCCACCCTGGTCCGCGACGTCCCCGCCGGCACACCGGTCACCTACGACGACGTCGAGCTCGACGAGACCCGCACCATCGTCGTCCTGCGCAAGCTGCAGGACCTGCTGCTCAAGGACGGGAACCTGTCCGCCATCGACCTCATCGTCCAGGACACGGTCCAGAAGGAGAACACGCTCCGATGAACAAGCTCGCTGCAGACAAGGACAAGGCGAACGAGATCCTCACCACCATGTGGCGCATCCGCCGGTTCGAAGAAGCGGTCGACGACCTCTTCGGGCGCGGTCTGATGCACGGCACGATGCACCTGTCCATCGGACAGGAGGCCGTCCCGGCCGGGGCGTGCCTGGCTCTGACCCGGGAGGACTACATCACCTCCACCCACCGCGGCCACGGCCACTGCATCGCCAAGGGTGCCAGCATCGAGCGGATGATGGCGGAGCTGCTGGCCAAGGAGACCGGCTACTGCAAGGGCCGTGGCGGCTCCATGCACATCGCCGACCCCGAGACCGGCAATCTCGGCGCCAACGGGATCGTGGCGGGAGGCATCCCCATCGCCACCGGCGCGGGACTGGCCGCCCAGATGAAGGGCACCGACCAGGTCGCCGTCTGCTTCCACGGGGACGGGGCGATGGGTGAGGGCGCCTGGCACGAAGGCGTGGTGCTGGCCGTCATGTGGCAGCTGCCCGTGGTCTTCATCTGCGAGAACAACAAGTACGGGATGTCCATGAGCTCCGAGCAGGCCTTCCGGCTCGAGAAGCTCTCCGACCGGGCCCTGGGCTACGGGCTCCCCGGGGTGACGGTGGACGGCAACGACGTCCAGGCGGTCCACGACGCGGTGGCCACCGCGGTCGACCGAGCCCGCTCCGGCGGGGGACCGACGTTCATCGAAGCCCTGACCTACCGGTGGAAGGGCCACTCCAAGAGCGACAAGAACCTCTACCGCACCCGCGAAGAGATCCAGGAGTGGCAGGGCCGGGACCCCATCCTCGCCTTCGAGAAGGAGGTCGTCGAGCACGGAACCCTGGACGAGGGCCAGCTCGAGGAGGTCCGCACCGCGGTGCGCGATGAGCTCCGCGCGGCCGTGAGGACCGCCAACGCGGCCCCGGAGTCCTCCGTCGACGACCTTCTGTCCGCTGTCTACGCGAAGTGAGTGAGCAACCATGACTGACACCCTGACCGACGTGCAGACACGCACGATCACGTACTCCGAGGCGATCCGCGAAGCCCTGCTCCTGGCCATGGAGGCCGATGACCGGGTCTTCATGATGGGCGAGGACGTCGGAACCTACGGCGGAGCCTTCGGGGTCTCCGGGGACCTGATCCACAAGGTGGGGCCGCAGCGGATGCGCGACACCACCATCAGCGAGCTCGGGATCGTCGGCGCCGGCGTCGGCGCCGCCCTGGCCGGCATGAAGCCCATCGTGGAGATCCAGTTCTCCGACTTCACCGCCCAGGCCATGGACCAGATCGCCAACCAGGCCGCCAAGATCCACTTCATGCTGGGCGGGTCCGTCAACGTCCCCATGGTCATCCGCGCACCCAGCGGGTCCGGCACCGGGGCCGCGGCCCAGCACTCCCAGAGCCTGGAGGCGTGGTTCACCCACATCCCAGGGCTCAAGGTCGTCATGCCCTCCAACCCCCGGGACGCCAAGGGCCTGCTGCTGGCCGCCCTCGAGGACCCGAACCCCGTGATGATCCTCGAGCACAAGCTGCTCTACAAGACCTCCGGGCCGGTGCCCGAGGGGAACTACCACACCCCCCTCGGCGTGGCCGAGGTCGTGCGGGAGGGCAAGGACCTGACCATCATCGCCACCGGCATCGAGGTCAGCCGCTCCCTCGAAGCCGCCGCTCTGCTGTCAGAGCAGGGCATCGAGGCGACCGTGGTGGACCCCAGGACGCTGACGCCCCTGGATACGGACACCATCTTCGCCGCGGTGAAGCGGACCGGGCGCGTGCTCCTGGTCCAGGAAGCCGTGAAGACCGGCGGCTACATGGGCGAGATCTCGGCGCTGATCGCCGAGTCCGACACCTTCGGCCACCTCCGGGCGCCTATTCAGCGCCTGGCCGGGCTGGACATCCCCATCCCGTACGCCCCGAAGCTGGAGAAGGCCGCCGTGCCCCAGGTCAACGACATCGTGGCAGCCGCCACCCGACTCGTCCAGGAGTGGTGAGATGGCCCGCAAGCCGGTCACGATGCCGAAGATGTCCATGACCATGGAGGAGGGCACCATGGCGCAGTGGTTCAAGCAGCCCGGGGACACCGTCACGGCCGGGGAGCCGATCTGCGAGGTGGAGACCGACAAGGTCGAGATGGAGGTGGAGGCCCCGTTCAGCGGGGTGCTGGAGGAGATCGTGGCCCAGCCCGAGGACGTGGTCCCGGTGGGCGAGCCGCTGTGCTTCGTGAGCACCGAGGCCGAGGACCTGCTCGGGGACCTCTTCGATGCCCCGGCCGCACCCGAGGCGGCCGAGCCGGTGGCCGGGCCGCCCGTGCCCTCGGTGGCCGAGGCCCAGGGCGGGGTCTCGGTGCCGGTGGTCGTCGAGTCCCAGGAATCGGCTCCGGTGCCGGCCTCGGCCCCCGCGCCTGCACGGGCCACCGCGCCCACGAACGCGGCGTCCGGCAACCGTAAGCCGGTCACGATGCCGAAGATGTCCATGACCATGGAGGAGGGCACCATGGCGCAGTGGTTCAAGCAGCCCGGGGACACCGTCACGGCCGGGGAGCCGATCTGCGAGGTGGAGACCGACAAGGTCGAGATGGAGGTGGAGGCCCCGTTCAGCGGGGTGCTGGAGGAGATCGTGGCCCAGCCCGAGGACGTGGTCCCGGTGGGCGAGCCGCTGTGCTTCGTGAGCACCGAGGCCGAGGACCTGCTCGGGGACCTCTTCGATGCCCCGGCCGCACCCGAGGCGGCCGAGCCGGTGGCCGGGCCGCCCGTGCCCTCGGTGGCCGAGGCCCAGGGCGGGGTCTCGGTGCCGGTGGTCGTCGAGCCTCTCGGTTCCAGGTCCGGCGCCCCCGCGCCCGCTCCGGCTGCGAACCGGGGGACGACTCCCGGACGCGAGGACGCAAGCGGCTGGCCGGTCGCGGTCCCGGCGGCCCGCAGACTGGCCGCCGAGGCCGGGGTGGACCTCGCCACGGTCCCGGCCACCGGCCCGTGGAACACCGTTCGCGTGCAGGACGTGGAGGCAGTCGTCGCCCGGCCCCAGGCCGCGGCGCCGGTCCCTGCTCCTGCTCGCCGATCCGCTGTCACGGCCCCGCAGAGCACGACGACGGCATCCACCGGCACGACCGCGTCGTCCCCGCAGCCGCGAGCACCTCGGACGGAGGAGGGGTCGCGGGCGGAGATCCGTCGTCGTCGCCTGCGGAAGCAGACCGCGAAGGTGATGACGGCATCGGCCCTGGTCCCGCAGTTCACCGTCTACGCGGACCTGGACCTCACTCTCCTGGACAAGGTCCGCAGGACCGAGCTCAAGGGGGCCGGCTGGACCGCGATCCTGCTCAAGGCCCAGGCCATCGCCCTGCGCACCCACCACTCCCTCAACGCCTACTGGTCGGAGGAGGGACTTACGTCGAACGCGGACGTGGGGATCGCGCTGGCCGTGGACACGGACAACGGCCTCTTGGCGCCCGTGCTGAGGAACCCGGACATCGTGCCCCTGCTGGAGCTCGACCGGCAGATCCGCGGCGCGGCTGCCGACGCACGGAGGGGGTCGCTCAAGCTGGAGCAGCTGCAAGGGGGTACAGCCGTGCTGTCGAACCTGGGGGGCTGGAACATCAGCTCCTTCAACGCGCTGCTCACGCCCCCGCACTCCACGGCCCTGTCCCTGGGGTCGATCGAACGCAGGATCGTCGTGGGTGCGGACGGCACGTTCGGGGCTCGTCTGCTGTGCACCGCGGGGCTGACCGCCGACCACAGGAGCGCCGACGGGGCGGACGCGGCCCGGTTCATCGGCACCCTGCGGGACGTCATCGCCGACCCCGCCCAGCTGGGCGCCGTCGAGTAGGCGCCGGCCGGTCGGGCACCGCTGGGCAGTCGCCGACCGGGCGGACGCCCGACCGGCCGGGTACTCGGCCGGTCGGGCGCCGTCGGGCAGGCACCCGACCGTCAGGTGGTTGCCGGGATGCCGCCACGACTAAGATCGAGACATGAAGCCACCAGCAGGCCGGGCCTCGACCGACCGACCCACGGCAGCCGGGATCGTGCTGGCAGCCGGTTCGGGCACCCGCTTCGGCGGGTCCGTGAACAAGGCGTACCTGCCCCTGGCGGGTCAGAGCCTGATCTCCTGGTCGCTCAACATCATGGCCACCATCAGTGACATCTCACCGCTCGTGCTGGTCATCCGGCCGGAGGACCACCGCCGTGCCGAGGAGGTCCTGGACAAGGAGGTGGCCGCCGACGTCGAGATCGTCTACGGGGACGCGACCCGTCAGGGGTCGGAGCTGCGTGCCTTCCGGCACCTGGTGCCGCGCATCGACGCGGGACTGGTGGACTCCATCCTCATCCACGACTCCGCCCGGCCCCTGCTCTCCGAGGAGCTGTGCGCCGCGGTGCTGCACGCGACCCGCGAGTACGGGGCCGCCATCCCGGCACTCTACGGTCCCGATCTGTCCGTGACCGGTGACGACGGCGCCACGTCCGTGGAGCTGCACCGCGACCATCTGGTCCGCGCGCAGACCCCGCAGGGGTTCGCGGCCCGGCCGCTGGTGGACGCGTACGAGGCGGCGGCCCGGGACGGCCTGGACGCCACGGACACGGCCGGTTGCGTCGCCCGCTACACGGACCTGTCCATCCGGTGGATCTCCGGGGAGGACCAGAACTTCAAGATCACGTACGCCCACGACCTCGTCGTGGCCCAGAAGTTGCTCGCCGCTCTCGACCACCAGGTGCACTGAGCAGGGGCAGCGGCGGCCTCGAGAATTGAAGGTAGCGATGGAACGGATCCAGCACGCATCGTTAGTCTGCGCCTCGTGCCTCAAGGAGTGCGACCACGAGGTCACCTACGCCGGCCGTCTCGTGGCGGCCTTCAAGTGCAGCAACTGCGGGACACAGGTGAACATCCAGGTCGCTGACGACTACTTCCCCGACGTCGGCCGGCGCCTCGCGAGCAAACCGCGGCGCATGATGCTCCGGTTCCGCAAGCACCCGCTGGGCTACACGCTGAGCCTGCCCCGGGCCGTGGCGTCCAAGCCGCGGGAAGTACTGGGAGAGGTACGGCTCGCCATCGCCTCCCGGCAGTCGACCGAGCACGAGGTCACCTCCTCCGCCCCGGTCGACCGGGACATGGAGAGCCCTGCGCCCCCGACCTGTGAGCAGTAGCCGGGCATCCCCGTCCGGGAGCTCCACCGCGTCCGGGCGCCCGGACCAGGACTCCCCGGGTCAGGGAGGGACGCAGCCGGAAGATGGCACACTGAGGCGGTGAACAGCATCCTGCCCCGCACCGGCATCGCCGTCGACGTCCACGCCTTCGGGCCCGAGGGCACCCCGCTGTGGGTCGCGGGCCTCGAGTGGCCGGGGGAGCGCGGTCTTGCCGGGCACTCGGACGGGGACGTCGTGGCCCACGCCGCCGCCGACGCCCTGTTCTCGGCCTCCGGCACGGGCGACCTGGGCGCCAACTTCGGCGTGGACCGCCCCGAGCTGAAGGGTGCGTCCGGGGTGCGGATCCTCGCGGAGGCGGCCCGGATCGTGCGGGAGGCCGGCTTCGAGATCGGCAACGTGGCCGTGCAGCTGATCGGGAACCGGCCGCGGTTCGCGCCGCGGCGGGCCGAGGCCGAGGCCGTGCTCACCGCCGCGGCCGGCGCGCCCGTCACGGTCAGCGCTACGACCTCCGACCGGCTCGGGCTCACGGGCCGCGGGGAGGGCCTCGCGGCCGTGGCCACCGCGCTGGTCGTGCCCGCGGACGCGCGCCGGGCCTGACCGGGGCGCCACCGCCCGCCCTTATGATGGGCCGTGTGACTTTGCGCTTCTACGACACCGCCACCGCGACCGTGCGGGACTTCGCGCCCGCCCACCCCGGCGAGGCCCGTCTGTACTACTGCGGCGCCACCGTCCAGGGCATGCCGCACATCGGCCACGTCCGCTCGGCCCTGGTCTTCGACCAGCTCGCCCGGTGGCTCGCCCACCGCGGCTACCGGGTCACCACCGTGCGCAACGTCACCGACATCGACGACAAGATCCTCGCGAACTCGGCCGCGTCCTTCGCCCCCGACTACGCCGGCGACCACCCCCGCGAGCCGTGGTGGGCGCTGGCCTACCGGTTCGAGCAGGCGTTCAACGCCGCCTACGACGCCATCGGTGTCGGCCGGCCCACCTACGAGCCGCGCGCCACGGGCCACGTCCCCGAGATGCACGCCCTGATCCGCACCCTCGTCGACGCCGGGCACGCCTATCCGGCGCCGGACGGCTCCGGGGACGTCTACTTCGACGTCCGCTCCTGGGAGCGCTACGGCGAGCTCACCCACCAGTCGGTCGACGACATGCAGGACGCCCCCGACGCCGACCCCCGCGGCAAGCGGGACCCCCGCGACTTCGCCCTGTGGAAGGGGCACAAGGCGGGGGAGCCCGAGACCGCCCGCTGGGAGTCGCCCTGGGGCGCAGGCCGGCCCGGCTGGCACCTCGAGTGCTCGGCCATGGCCGCGAAGTACCTCGGCGAGCACTTCGACATCCACGGCGGCGGACTGGACCTGCGCTTCCCCCACCACGAGAACGAGCTGGCCCAGTCGGCGGCGGCCGGGCAGCGGTTCGCGACGCTCTGGCTGCACAACGGGCTGGTCACCTACGCGGGCGAGAAGATGTCCAAGTCGATCGGCAACACCGTCTCCCCGGCGGAGATGCTCGCCGAGGCCCGGCCGCTGGCCGTGCGCTACTACCTCGGCCAGGCCCACTACCGCTCCGTGCTGGACTACCGGCCCACCTCCCTCGCCGAGGCCACGGCCGCGGTCGAACGGGTCGAGTCCTTCCTGCGCGCGGCCCGGGACGCCGGCGCCGACCTCGACGGGGCGGCCGGCGACGTGCCGTCCGCCTTCGGCGACGCCATGGACGACGACCTCAACGTGCCCCAGGCCCTCGCCGTCCTGCACGAGACCGTCCGCGCCGGCAACTCCGCGATCGCCGACGGCCTGGACGCCGCCGCGCCCGCCTGGGCGGTGCGCGCCATGACCGACGTCCTCGGCCTGACCGCGCTCATGGACCTCGGGGACGCCGCCGGGAACGCCGCCGAGCACGCGGCCCTCGACGCCCTCGTGCGCTCGCTGCTGGCCCAGCGCGACCAGGCCCGCGCCGCCAAGGACTGGGCCCGGGCCGACGCCCTCCGGGACGAGCTCGCCGCCGCCGGCGTCGCGGTGCGCGACGCCGCCGGCGGATCCACCTGGTCCGTGGCCTGACGGCCCGCACCACCCACCACGACCGAACAGAGGAACCCATGCCAGCCCCCAAGCGTCCCGGCGCGATCCGCAAGAACAAGAAGGGCCCGCTGGTCGGCACCGGCGGCCACGGCCGCAAGTCCCTCGAGGGCCGGGGCCCCACCCCCAAGGCCGAGGACCGCCCGTACCACAAGGCGCACAAGATGAAGAAGGCCGCCGAGCGGCGGCAGAGCACGGGCGGCCGCTCCCCGGCCCGGACCCGCGGCAAGGTCCAGGAGGACCTCGTCACCGGGCGGAACTCCGTGGTCGAGGCGATGCGCGCGGACATCCCCGCCAAGGCCCTGTACGCGGCGAGCAAGATCGACGTCGACGACCGGGTGCGCGAGATCCTCCGGCTCTGCGCCGAGCGCGGCATCACGATCCTCGAGGCCTCCAAGGGCGAGCTCGACCGGCTCACCAACGACGCCGTGCACCAGGGCGTGGCCCTGCAGGTGCCGGCCTACGAGTACCAGGACGCCGTGGAGGCGGCCCGGAAGTTCATGACCCAGTGGGAGAAGCGGCACATCCGCCGCCCCCCGCTGATGGTCGCCCTCGACGGGATCACCGACCCCCGCAACCTCGGCGCCATCATCCGCAGCGTCTCCGCGTTCTCCGGCAACGCCGTGATCGTGCCCGAGCGCCGGTCCGTGGGCGTCACGGCCTCCGCCTGGAAGACCAGCGCCGGCGCCGCGGCCCGCGTGCCCGTCACCAAGGCGGCCAACCTCAACCGCACCCTCGAGGAGCTCAAGGCCATGGGCTACTTCGTGGTCGGCCTCGACGGCGGCGGCGACGTCGAGCTGCCCGGCCTCGAGCTGGCCACCGAGCCGCTCGTCATCGTGGTCGGCTCGGAGGGCAAGGGCCTGTCCCGGCTGGTCACCGAGAACTGCGACCAGGTCGTCTCGATCCCCATCGACTCCACGATGGAGTCGCTCAACGCCTCGATGGCCGTGGGCATCACCCTGTACGAGGTGTCGCGACGCCGTGCTGGTTCCTGAGCCCCGGCGGCAGGACACCGGTCGGCCGTACGTCTCCCACCCCTACCCCCTCGGGGTCCACCCCTCGCCCGAGCGCGACGGCAGCGCGAACGTGGCGGTCTACGCCCCGGGGATCCCCGACCTGGACATCGTCTTCCGCCTGCCCGGCGGCCGCTGGCAGCGGCGGCGGCTCACCGGCCGCACCGGCGGCGTGCACCACGGGACGATCCCGCCGGCCGAGCAGCAGCGGCTCTCGGAGACGGGCTTCGACTACCTGCGGCACCGGGACGAGGCCCCGGCCCTGCCCGCCGGCACGGAGTACGGGTTCGTGCCCGCCGACTCGCCGGTCGCCTCCCGCCACCGCTCCCCGGACCCGGTCGCCCAGCAGATCCTGCTCGACCCCTACGGCAAGGGGCTGCGCCGCGTCGCCCCGCCGCCCGGCGTCGTCGATCCGGGCCCCGACGCCTACGGGGGCCGCTACGTCTCCGTGGTCGTCCAGCAGGACTTCGACTGGGACGAGGACCGCCGCCCGGCCACCCCGTGGCGGGACACCGTCGTCTACGAGGCGCACGTCAAGGGCCTGACCGCCCTGCACCCGGACGTCCCGGAGGAGCTGCGGGGCACGTACGCCGGGCTCGCGCACCCCGCGATGACCGGGTACCTCACGTCCCTCGGCGTCACGGCCGTCGAGCTCCTGCCCGTGCACGCCCACCTGGACGAGCCGCACCTCACGTCCCTCGGGCTGAGCAACTACTGGGGCTACAACACCCTGGGCTTCTTCGCCCCGCACGCCGGCTACGCGACCGAGGCCGCCCGCGCCCGGGGACCGCAGGGCGTGCTGGACGAGTTCAAGGCGATGGTCCGGGAGCTGCACCGCGCGGGGCTCGAGGTCTACCTCGACGTCGTCTACAACCACACCGCGGAGGCCGGCCAGGAGGAGCCCGCCTACTGCTGGCGGGGACTCGGCGACGAGGCCTACTACCGCCACGGCGAGGACGGCCGCTACGTGGACGTCACGGGGTGCGGCAACTCCGTGAACTTCGGCAACCCGCGGGTGGTGCAGATGGCGCTGGACTCCCTGCGCTACTGGGTGGAGCGCTGCCACGTGGACGGCTTCCGCTTCGACCTCGCCCCCGAGCTCGCCCGGGACGAGCGCCACCGCTTCACCCGCAACCACCCCTTCCTCGTGGCCGTCGGCGCGGACCCCGCCCTGTTCGGGACGAAGCTCATCGCCGAGCCCTGGGACGTGGGCATGGGCGGCTGGCAGACCGGTCACTTCCCCGAGGGGTGGGCCGACTGGAACGACCGCTTCCGGGACACCGTCCGCGACTTCTGGCTCACCGGCCCGCGCAGCATGAGCCTGGGCGGGGACGGGGGCAACGCCGCCCGGCTCGCCGGGGCGCTCGCCGGCTCCTCGGACATGTTCGCCGCGTCCGGGCGCAGCGCCCTGGCGTCCGTGAACTTCGTGACCGCCCACGACGGCTTCACCCTGGCGGACCTCGTCTCCTACGACAACAAGCACAACCAGGACAACCTGGAGAAGAACCGGGACGGGACCAACGACAACCACTCGTGGAACCACGGGGTGGAGGGCCCGGCGCGCGACGTGCGGATCCGGGCCGACCGGGCCCAGACCATGCGCAACGTCATGGCCACCCTGCTCTTCTCCCAGGGCGTGCCCATGATCACGGCCGGGGACGAGTTCGGCCGCACCCAGCGCGGCAACAACAACGCCTACTGCCAGGACAACGAGCTGTCCTGGGTGGACTGGCGGCTCACACCGGCGGACCGCGCCATGCTCGCGGCCACCCGCTCCCTGGTGGCCGTGCGGGGGGAGTTCCTGTCGGGGCAGCCGTCCCACTTCCCGACCCGCCCCGACGAGGTGATGATGCACTGGTTCGGCCCCGACGGGTCGGCCATGACCGCCACCGGCTGGCAGACCCCCGGGGCCCGGACCATCCAGGTGCTGATCGGGTCCCGCGGCGGCCGGGTGGCGGGGCTCATGGTGATCAACGGCGCGAGCGCCGACATGGCGATCACCTTCCCGAACCTCTCAGAGCTCCTGCGGCCGGGCGAGCAGGGGCACCCCCTCGAGAAGGCCGACGGCGTCTACTCCCTGGTGCACAGCACGGCCTCCGTGCTGCACGGACGCTACGGGGCGCGCTACCGGGCGGGCCAGGCGCAGGGCGTGCCCGCCGGCTCGGTGACGCTCTTCCGGGTGCTCTGAGCACCCGGGTGCGCTGAGGGCCCCGGTGCGCTGAGCTTTCCGGTGCGCCGAGCCGCGGCGGCCCGCGCACAGGAGGGCTCGCACCCGTGGATCACGGCTGCGGGCCCTCCTGCGCGCCGCGCGGCGCCGGCGGCTCAGGCGTTGGTCACCAGTCCCAGCTCGGCCTTGTCGGCGAGCTCGGGGTGGGCGGGCAGCAACCGGACGGTGTAGCCGAACGGGCCCGAGCGGTCCACGGTGATCGTGCCGCAGAACTTGTGCCGCCCCCCGCCGAGGTCGCCGACGGGGCTCAGGCCCGCGTACTTGCGCTCGTGGATGTGGTCCGTCTCCGAGACCCGGCCGTACCCGATCTCCGCGCACACGTCCTCCGGGCTCAGCGAGCCGAGGGACACGTAGGCGCACACCGTGAGCTCGTCCCCGATCTGCGGCTCCTGGGCCACACCCTCGGCGTCCACGTGCTCGACCGACACCTGGCCCCACGCCTGGCGCACGCGCCCGACCCACCGGGACTTCGCCCGGGCGGCCGCGTGGCCGTCCAGCGCCGCCCGGCGGCCCGAGACGGCCGCCGGGACGTAGAGGTGCCGCACGTAGTCCTCGAGCATGCGCTTGGCGGAGACCTGCGGGCCCAGCGTCGCGAGGGTGTGCTTGACCATGGCCAGCCACTGGTGGGGCACGCCGTCGGTGTTCGGGTCCGAGCCCTCCGCCGTCTCGCCGTAGAACCGCGGGGCCACGTGGTTCTCGATGAGCTCGTAGAGGGCGGCGGCCTCGATGTCGTCGCGCTCGTCCGGGTGCGCGCCCTCGTCGGCGGTCGGGATGGCCCAGCCGTTCTGGCCGTCGTACATCTCGTCCCACCAGCCGTCGAGCACCGAGAGGTTCAGCCCGCCGTTGAGGGCGGCCTTCATCCCGGACGTGCCGCACGCCTCGAGCGGGCGCAGCGGGTTGTTCAGCCACACGTCGCAGCCCGGGAAGAGGGTCCGGGCCATCGCGATGTCGTAGTTGGGGAGGAACACGATCCGGTGGCGCACCTCCGGGTCGTCCGTGAAGCGCACGAGGTCCTGGATCAGGCGCTTGCCCTGCTCGTCGGCCGGGTGGGACTTCCCGGCGACCACGAGCTGGACGGGGTGCTCCGGGTCCAGCAGGATCCGCTTGAGCCGCTGCGGGTCCCGCAGCATGAGCGTGAGCCGCTTGTAGGTGGGCACCCGGCGGGCGAAGCCGATCGTGAGCACGCCCGGGTCGAGGACCGAGTCGGTCCAGCCCAGCTCGGCGTCCGCGAGACCGCGCTTCTTCCACGACGCCCGCAGCCGGGCCCGGACGTCCTCCACCAGTCGGGTGCGCAGCTCCCGGCGGACGGCCCACAGCTCGGCGTCGTCGGCGCCGTAGATCCGGCGCCACCGCGCGGCCCGGTTCAGGTCCGAGCCCATCGGGTCGAGGGCCAGCTCCGCCATGCGCGGGTCGATCCAGGTCATGACGTGCACGCCGTTGGTGATCGAGCCGATCGGCACCTCATCGACGTCGAAGCCCGGCCACAGCCCCTGGAACATGCCCCGGGAGACCACGCCGTGCAGCTTGGCCACCCCGTTGGCCCGCTGCGCCAGGCGCAGGCCCATGACCGCCATGTTGAACTTGGCGGGGTCGCCGCCGTCGTAGTCCTCGGCGCCCAGGGACAGGACCTTGGCCGTGGGCACGGAGGGGGCGAGACCCGCGTTGAGGAAGTGCTCGATCTGCGCCTGCTCGAACCGGTCGATGCCCGCGGGCACCGGGGTGTGGGTCGTGAACACGGTGGCCGAGCGCACCGCGGTCAGGGCCTCGTCCCACGTCATCGGCTCGGTCCCGTCCGCCGGGTCCATGAGCTCCGCGATCCGCTCGACGCCCAGGAACCCGGCGTGGCCCTCGTTGCAGTGGAAGACCTCCGGGGCGGGTGCCCCGGTCAGCCGGGAGAAGGCCCGCAGTGCCCGGATCCCGCCCATCCCGAGGAGCAGCTCCTGCTGGAGCCGGTGGTCGCCACCGCCGCCGTAGAGGCGGTCCGTGACGTTGCGGGCGTGGTCGTCGTTGTCCGGGATGTCGGAGTCGAGCAGCAGCAGGGGGACGCGGCCGACGTCGGCCCGCCAGATGTGGGCGGACAGGGAGCGGCCGTTGGGCAGGGGCAGGGTGATCCGGACCGGGCTCCCGTCCTCCTCCCGCAGCAGCGTCAGGGGCATGCCGTCCGGGTCGAGGACAGGGTAGGACTCCTGCTGCCACGCGTCGCGGGACAGGGACTGCTTGAAGTAGCCGTGCTGGTAGAACAGGCCGACGCCCACCACCGGCACGCCGAGGTCCGAGGCGCTCTTGAGGTGGTCGCCGGCGAGGATCCCCAGCCCGCCCGAGTACTGGGGGAGCACGGAGGTGACGCCGTACTCGGCGGAGAAGTAGGCGATGGACCGCGGGGCGTCCTCCGCCTGCGTCTTCTGGTACCACAGGTCGTCGGTGAGGTAGCGCTCGAGATCGGCGTCCAGCTCCTCGATCCGGCGCACCGTGGCCGGGTCCTGGGCGATCTGCTGGATCTCCTCCCGGGTGAGGGAGCCGAGGAGCTTGACGGGGTCCCCGTGGACCGCGTCCCAGGCCTGTGGGTTCAGCTCGGCGAACAGCTGTTCGGTGGGCCGGTGCCAGGACCAGCGAAGGTTCCTCGCAAGTCGGCTCAGAGGGGCGATGGACTCCGGCAGCACGGTGCGCACGGTGAATCTACGGATTGCCTTCACGTCGTCAGACTACCGGTGCGGCGGCGCCGGACGGCGGTGCCGCCGCCCATCGGTCCCCCGGCGCGCCGGACCGCCCGACCGGGGCCGGGACACCGGGACGGCGACACCGTCCCACGGTTCGACAGCGGGCTTAACGATCGCCGGGTTTGTCGCTAACGTGGTCCAGGTGAGCCAAGCCAACACGCCGCCCCCGTCCGACCCGGCCTCGAGCCCGGCCGGCGCGCCCGCCCCCGACCCCTCGACGACGACGCCCGCCCTTCCCGGTACCGGGACCGGTGCCGCCGCGGCGCCGGCCGAGCAGCCCGCGAAGAAGGCACCGGCGCGGCGCCGAGCGTCCACCGCCCGGAAGGCCCCGGAGCCCGAGGTCACGGCGCCCGTGGCCGACGAGCCCGGCATCGCCGTCGTCCCCGCGGCGGAGCCCAAGCCGCGCGCCAAGCGGACGTCCACGGCCAGGACGGCCGCGGCGAAGTCGCCCGGCGGGACGCCCGCGGCCAAGGCCGCCGGCACGAGGACGGCCACCGCCAAGAAGGCCACCACGCCGCGGAAGTCGACGACCACGCGCCGGAAGGCCGCCGGCTCGGCGTTCTCCCGCGAGGACCTGGTCTACGGCCGGATCCCGGTCGTCGGCGTGAGCCCCGTGGTCGAGGACGGCCGCTTCCCGGCGAAGGCCGTGCCGGGCGAGTCGATCCGCGTGGGCGCCACCGTGTTCCGCGAGGGCCACGACGCCCTGGGCGTGACCGCGGTGCTGTACGACCCGCAGGGCGCGGAGGCCGAGCGCGTGCCGATGCGCCTCACCACCCCCGGCACCGACCGCTACGAGGCGTGGCTGACGCCGGCGTCCGAGGGCGCCTGGACCTTCGCCGTGGAGGGCTGGGGCGACCTGTTCGAGACGTGGCGCCACGCCGCCGAGATCAAGGTGGGGGTCGGCCAGGACGTCGACCTCATGATGGCCGAGGGCGTCGTGCTCTTCGACCGCGCCGCCGCGGAGCCGGGCCGCCCGGACTCCGACGCCGAGCTGTTCCGCGCGGTCTCCCGCACGCTCGGCAACGGCGAGCTGCCCGCCGAGCACCGGCTCGAGGCCGGCACCTCCGCCGAGGTCCTGGCCGTGGTCGCCGAGCGGCCGCTGCGCGACCTCGTGACCGAGAGCCGCCGCTACCCGCTGAAGGTCGAGCGCGCCGCCGCCGGCCGCGGGTCCTGGTACGAGTTCTTCCCCCGCTCCGAGGGCGCCGTCTTCGACGCCGAGTCCGGCACGTGGGCCTCCGGCACCTTCCGGACCGCCGCCGAGAGCCTCGACCGTGTCGCGGCCATGGGCTTCGACGTCATCTACCTGCCCCCGATCCACCCGATCGGCACGGCGCACCGCAAGGGCCCGAACAACACCCTGGTGGCCGGTCCGCAGGACCCGGGGTCCCCGTGGGCCATCGGCGCCCCCGAGGGCGGGCACGACGCGATCCACCCGGACCTCGGCTCGTTCGAGGACTTCGACGGCTTCGTGGCCCGTGCCGGGGACCTGGGCCTCGAGGTGGCCCTGGACCTCGCCCTCCAGGCCTCCCCGGACCACCCGTGGGTCACCGCGCACCCGGAGTGGTTCACGACCCGCGCCGACGGCTCCATCGCGTACGCGGAGAACCCGCCGAAGAAGTACCAGGACATCTACCCGATCAACTTCGACAACGACCCCGAGGGCCTGTCCCTCGAGGTGCTGCGGATCGTGGAGCTGTGGATCTCCCACGGGGTGAAGATCTTCCGGGTCGACAACCCGCACACCAAGCCCCTGTGGTTCTGGGAGTGGCTGATCGGCACCGTCAACGCCAAGCACCCCGACGTCGTGTTCCTGGCCGAGGCGTTCACCCGCCCGGCCATGATGCAGGGCCTCGCCCGGGTCGGCTTCCAGCAGTCCTACTCGTACTTCACCTGGCGCAACACCAAGAAGGAGATCGAGGAGTACCTCGAGGAGATCAGCCACGAGACCTCTGCGGTGTACCGACCGAACTTCTTCGTCAACACCCCCGACATCCTCACCGAGTACCTGCAGTTCGGCGGGCCCGCGGCCTTCAAGATCCGTGCCGTCCTGGCCGCCACCGGCTCGCCCCTCTGGGGCGTCTACGCCGGCTACGAGCTCTACGAGCACGTGGCCCGGGCCGGGGCCGAGGAGTACGTCGACAACGAGAAGTACGAGTACCGGCCCCGCGACTTCGCCGGCGCCGAGGAGCGCGGCGTGTCCCTCGCCCCGTACCTCACGCGGCTCAACGAGATCCGGCGCCGGCACGCCGCGTTCGGCGACCTGCAGAACCTGACGGTGCAGTCCACGTCCGACGACGCCCTGGTCGCCTTCTCGAGGACGAAGACCGTCCGGCACGGGGGCTCGAGCTACAAGGACACGGTGATCGTGGTCGTGAACGTGGACCCGCACGCGACCCGTGAGGGCACCGTGTGGCTGGACCTGGAGTCCCTGGACCTGGACGACGCGGACTTCAACGAGGACGGCAGCTTCTGGGTGGACGACCTGCTCAGCGGGGACTCCTGGAAGTGGGGCACGCACAACTACGTGCGCCTGGACCCGCACTACGACCCCGCGCACGTCCTGCACGTCCGCCGCAACGTCAAGTAGGGGCTCGACCGCACCCCGTCGGGGCCCTCCCGGGCGACGTGCCCGGGAGGGCCCCCTCCGCAAGCTCCGATGGCCTCCGACCCACCTGTCCGAAAGGCGGCACCCCCGCATGAGCATCTCGCCGTACTCGCTCAACGCCCCCGGCATCTCGCACGACCCCGACTGGTTCCGCAAAGCGGTGTTCTACGAGGTGCTCGTCCGGGCGTTCTCCGACGCCAACGGTGACGGCTCCGGCGACTTCTCCGGCCTGATCGACAAGCTCGACTACCTGCAGTGGCTGGGCATCGACTGCCTCTGGTTGCCGCCGTTCTTCGAGTCCCCGCTGCGCGACGGCGGCTACGACATCTCGGACTACTACTCGGTGCTCGACGAGTTCGGCACGATCAGCGACTTCAAGCGCCTCGTGGCCGAGGCGCACGCCCGCGGCCTGCGGGTGATCATCGACCTCCCGCTCAACCACACGAGCGACCAGCACCCCTGGTTCCAGGCCTCTCGCGAGGACCCCGAAGGGCCCTACGGCGACTTCTACGTCTGGTCGGACACGGACGAGCTGTACCAGGACGCCCGGATCATCTTCGTGGACACCGAGGAGTCGAACTGGACGTTCGACCCGATCCGCCGGCAGTTCTTCTGGCACCGGTTCTTCTCCCACCAGCCGGACCTCAACTTCGAGAACCCCGCCGTGGTGGAGGCCGTCCACGACGTGGTGAAGTTCTGGCTCGACATGGGCATCGACGGCTTCCGGGCCGACGCGATCCCGTACCTGATCGAGGAGGAGGGGACCAACTGCGAGAACCTCCCCGGCACCCATGACTTCCTGGTCGAGCTGCGGCGCATGATCGACGACCAGTACCCGGGGCGGGTGGTGATCGCCGAGGCGAACCAGATGCCGCACGAGGTGGTGGAGTACTTCGGCAGCGAGCAGGATCCCGAGTGCCACATGTGCTTCCACTTCCCGATCATGCCGCGGATCTTCTACGCGCTGCGGGACCAGAAGGCCGCCCCGATCGTGGAGACCATGCGGGAGACGCCGGACATCCCGCGCGGCACCCAGTGGGGCACGTTCCTGCGCAACCACGACGAGCTGACCCTCGAGATGGTGACCACCGAGGAGCGCCAGGCGATGCTCGGCTGGTACGCCCCCGACTCCCGCATGCGCGCCAACGTGGGCATCCGCCGCCGCCTGGCCCCCCTGCTGGACAACTCGCGGGCCGAGATCGAACTGATCCACGCCCTGCTCCTGTCCCTGCCGGGCAGCCCGTTCCTGTACTACGGGGACGAGATCGGGATGGGCGACAACATCTGGCTCGACGACCGTGACGCGTCCCGCACCCCCATGCAGTGGACCCCGGACCGCAACGCCGGGTTCTCCAAGGCGGACCCGGGCAAGCTGTACCTGCCCGTGGTGCAGTCGCTGGTCTACCACTACAACCAGGTCAACGTGGAGGCGCAGCTGGCGTCGTCGTCGTCCCTGCTGCACTGGATGCGCCAGATGCTCGCGGTGCGCAAGGCGCACCCGGCGTTCGGCCTCGGCTCGTACGTCGGCGTGGAGACGGACCACGACTCCGTGCTCGCGTTCCTGCGCGTGCTCCCCGATGAGGAGGCCGACGACGGACGCGGCGAGACCGTGCTGTGCCTGTTCAACCTCGCGCACACCCCGGCGTGCGCCCGGATCCGGCTGCCCCAGTTCGCGGGCCGCGGGCTGCGCGAGCTCTTCGGCGGCGACCTGTTCGGCGAGGTGGACGAGGCCGGGGAGTACCGCATCACCCTCGGCAGCCAGGACTTCTTCTGGCTGCGCCTCCGGGCCGCTCCCCGTGACGACGGCACGTCCCCCCAGACCACGGCCATGCCGATCATCACCGCCACCAAGTCCTGAGCGCGTCCGCGCGTCCGGCCACCTCCTCGCCCGTCCCGGAAGGACCCGATCCCATGACCGACCAGCACCCCGACGAGCTCCTCGACCTCCTGCGCCGGTGGCTGCCGCGGCAACGGTGGTTCCCCTTCGCGGACGGCGGTGCGGGCACGGAGCTGCGGGTCGTCGCCCAGCTGGCGCTGCCGGACCAGGAGGGCGCCGGCGCCCGGCTCCTGCTGGTCGAGGCCTCCGAGGGGGCGCGCACCGAGCTGCTCCAGGTGCCGCTGAGCTTCCGCGCCGCGCCCCTGGAGGGCGCCGAGCGCTTCCTCGTCGGCGAGCTGGCGCCCGCCGCGTCCGAGGACGCCGGGACGGGCGTCCCGGCGGAGGAGACCGCCACCCCGCGCCGGGCCGCGCGCTTCCTCCGGGAGCGGGCCGCCCGCGCCGGCCGTGCCGTGGCCCACCGCACCGGGCTGCCGCTGCCCGGTGCGGAGGACGCCGTGGCCGGACCCTGGGTCTACGACGGGGTCGGGGACCCGGTGTTCGTCGGACCGGTCCTGGGGCTCATGCAGCGCGCGGAGCCGCTCAGCTCCGGCCCGCTCGGGCTGACCGTGACGGGCGCGCACGCCGACGTGCTGCGCGTCCCCTACGCGGTCGAGACGCCCGCGCAGGTCCGCGTGATCTCGAGCGAGCAGTCGAACTCCTCGGTGATCCTCACCCCGCCCGCGGGCCGGGCGGACGCCGACGCCGTGATCGTGAAGTTCTTCCGCGTGCTGGGGGAGGGCGACAACCCGGACGTCGAGGTGGGCCGTGAGCTCACCGCGCTCGGCTGCCCCGCGGTGCCGAGCACCTTCGGGTGGCTCGACGCCCGCTGGCGCACCGGGCTGAGCACCGTGCAGGGCCAGCTGGCCGTGGCCACCGAGTTCCTCGCCGGCTCCGCCGACGCGTGGGGCCGGGCCGTCGAGGCCGCGGAGCAGGGCACGGACTTCTCCGAGGAGGCCCGCGAACTGGGCCGCACCACCGCGCGCGTGCACCGCGACCTGGGCCGCGCGTTCGGCGCGGACGCCCCCGACGACGACGCCCGCGCCCGCCTCCTGAACGACCTGGGCGGACGCCTGCGCTGGGCCCGCACGGAGACCGGCTCCCTGTTCTCGGAGCACTCGGCCGCCCTCGATCAGCTGATCACCTCCCTCGGCGACGTGCCGGAGCTGCCCCCGCTGCAGCGCATCCACGGGGACTACCACCTGGGCCAGGTCCTGCAGACCGAGGACGGGCAGTTCAAGGTGCTCGACTTCGAGGGGGAGCCCCTGCGCGCCATCGAGGAGCGCACCCGGCCGGACGTCGCCCTGCGCGACGTGGTCGGCATGCTGCGCTCCTTCGACTACGCCGCCGCCTTCGGCGCCCGCGCCGGCGCGGCGGACGCCGAGGCGTGGGGCCGGCGCGCCGGCGACGCGTTCCTGGCGGGCTACGAGCAGGGAGCCGGGCACCCGGTGGACCGCGGGTCCCCGCTGTTCCAGGCGCTGTGGCTGGACAAGGCCCTGTACGAGGTCGTCTACGAGCAGCGCAACCGCCCCGACTGGGTGGACGTCCCGGCAGCGGCGGTTCGCCGTTCACTGGAGAGCCTCCGGTCGCGTAGCGTGAACCCTGATACCGCCGGTGCGGACCCCGCCCCCGGCACCGACCACGACGACGACAGCTCCCGCTCCGCGCGGCTCATCCCTGCGGCAGCGGGAACGGAAATCGAGGACGCAGTGAGCGCCAGCACTCCGCAGGACCGATCCGACCCCGTCCAGAAGTCCCGCGCCGTCCCGGCCGGCCACGACGTGGCCCCTGCGGGACCGGTGCACGTGGCCGAGCACGTGCTGGCCGCCGTGTCCGAGGGCCGCCACCACGACCCGCACGGCGTCCTGGGCGCCCACCTGAACCCGGACGGCAGCGTCACCGTGCGCACGCTGCGCCGGTTCGCGACCGCGGTCGCGGTCGTGACGCAGGACGGCACCTTCGAGCTCGAGCACGAGTGGGGCGGCATCTTCACGGGCGTGGTCCCCGCGCACGAGCCGGGCCGGATCCCCGACTACCGCTTGGACGTGACCTACCGGGACCTGGAGCCGCAGCGGCTGGACGACCCGTACCGCTTCGGGCCGACCCTCGGCGAGCTGGACCTCCACCTCATCGGCGAGGGCCGCCACGAGACGCTGTGGACCGTCCTCGGTGCGCACGTGCGCCGCTACCCCTCCGCGATGGGCGACATCACCGGCGTGGCCTTCGCCGTGTGGGCACCCAACGCCCAGGCGGTGCGGGTCATCGGCGACTTCAACGGCTGGGACGGCAGCGAGCACGCCATGCGCTCCCTCGGCTCCTCGGGCGTGTGGGAGATCTTCGTCCCGGGCCTGGGCTCCGGCGCCACCTACAAGTTCCGCATCCTCGGCCGGGACGGCGGCTGGCGCGAGAAGGCGGACCCCATGGCTTTCGGCACCGAGGTGCCGCCGTCCACCGCGTCCCGCGTCTTCGAGTCCGACTACGAGTTCCAGGACGACGCCTGGATGGCGCGCCGGGCGGCGACCGATCCGCACAACGCGCCCATGAGCGTCTACGAGCTGCACATCGGCTCGTGGCGCAAGGGCCTGGGCTACAAGGACCTCGCGAAGGAGCTCGTCGAGTACCTCACCTGGCAGGGCTTCACCCACGTGGAGTTCATGCCCGTGGCCGAGCACCCGTTCGGCGGGTCCTGGGGCTACCAGGTGACGTCCTACTACGCGCCGTCCTCCCGCTTCGGCAGCCCGGACGAGTTCCGCTACCTCGTGGACAAGCTGCACCAGGCCGGCATCGGCGTGATCGTGGACTGGGTCCCGGGCCACTTCCCGAAGGACGAGTGGGCGCTGGCCCGCTTCGACGGCGAGCCCCTGTACGAGCACGCCGACCCCCGCCGCGGCGAGCACAAGGACTGGGGGACGCTGATCCCCGACTACGGCCGCAACGAGGTCCGGAACTTCCTGGTGGCCAACGCCTCCTACTGGCTCGAGGAGTTCCACGTGGACGGTCTGCGCGTGGACGCGGTCGCCTCCATGCTCTACCTGGACTACTCGCGCAACGAGGGGGAGTGGGAGCCCAACGTCTTCGGCGGCCGCGAGAACCTCGAGGCGATCGCGTTCCTCAAGGAGTCCAACGCCACCGCCTACAAGCGCACCCCGGGGATCGTCATGATCGCCGAGGAGTCGACGTCCTACCCGGGCGTGACCCGGCCGACCGACGCCGACGGGCTGGGCTTCGGGCTCAAGTGGAACATGGGGTGGATGAACGACACCCTCGAGTACATGGCCGAGGACCCGGTCAACCGGTACTACCACCACAACAAGCTCACGTTCTCGCTGGTCTACGCGTTCTCGGAGAACTTCCTGCTCCCGATCTCCCACGACGAGGTCGTCTACGGCAAGGGCTCGCTCCTGCGCAAGATGCCGGGCGACCGGTGGCAGCAGCTCGCCAACGTCCGCGCCTACCTGGCGTTCATGTGGGCCCACCCCGGCAAGCAGCTGATCTTCATGGGCACGGAGTACGCCCAAGAGTCCGAGTGGTCCCAGGAGCACGGCCTCGACTGGTGGCTCTCGGAGACCCCGCCGCACAAGGGCGTCCAGGAGCTGGTCCGCACCCTCAACGGGATCTACCGGGAGACCCCCGCGCTGTACGAGCGGGACAACAACCCTGCGGGGTTCGAGTGGATCGACGCGGCCGACGCCGGGCGCAACACGCTCTCCTTCACGCGCTGGGACGAGCAGGGCAACCCGCTCGTGTGCGTGGCGAACTTCGCCGGCAACCCGCACGAGAACTTCCGGCTGGGCCTGCCGTGGGCGGGGGAGTGGGTCGAGGCGCTCAACACGGACTCCGAGCTCTTCGGCGGTTCGGGCGTGGGCAATCTCGGCAAGGTCACCGCCACCGAGGGCGCCCACAACGGCAACCCCGCCTCGGTCGAGCTGACCGTCCCGCCGCTCGCCGTCCTGTACCTCAAGCCGGCCGAGCACTGAGCCGGCCCCGGCCGTTCCCGAGGGAGCCGGCCGGAGTCACGGGAAGGGCCCGGATCCTCGGATCCGGGCCCTTCCGCCGTCCCGGGACCGGGACGCGGGGCGCCCGGAGAAGCAGCCGGCGGGCGACGGCGGCGGGACCGGAGGGCCGGTTTGCACGGGCCGCGGAAACCGAGTAACTTCATCCAAGTCGTCGCGGCGAGGAACTTCTCCGGGAGATCCACGGGGCGGCATCCCCCACCGAACG
This sequence comes from Kocuria sp. GQ42, assembly GCF_059758435.1. Taxonomy (NCBI): domain Bacteria; kingdom Bacillati; phylum Actinomycetota; class Actinomycetes; order Micrococcales; family Micrococcaceae; genus Kocuria; species Kocuria sp. GQ42. The sequence continues at coordinate 299,663 of NZ_JCAXEN010000005.1, forward strand.
GTCCCGACCGAGCAGCCAGCGAGTTGCACGGGGACGGAAGAGTGTTAGGGTGGGAGATTGTGAGCTTCGCCGGAAGGCGGCGCCGTCACGATCAGGTAACCAAGAGTTCACCTGAGATTGACCGGGGTCGACCGGAAGGGCTAAGGTTGCAGAGCACTCCGGCAGCAAGGTGTCAAGCGAGACACGGCTGATC
>NZ_JCAXEN010000006.1:0-295779 GCF_059758435.1 Kocuria sp. GQ42
AACGGAGCTGACCAGGGCGATCGCCCGGGTCGGCACGCCGTCCCGGCCGCCGGCTGATCCGTCCGGCGCGGGCGGGCGGCTCAGGCCGCGGGCAGCAGCTCCGCCCGGTCGACGACGTCCAAGCCGTGGGCCTCGCCGACCGAGCGGTGCGTCACGTGGCCGGCCATCGTGTTGAGCCCGCCGGCCAGCGCGGGGTCGGCGGCCAGCGCCGCCGCAACGCCACGGTCGGCGAGGGCGGTCACGTAGCGCAGCGTCACGTTGGTCAGGGCGTAGGTGGAGGTGTTGGGCACCGCGCCCGGCATGTTGGCCACGCAGTAGAACAGGGTGTCGTGCACCGGGAAGACCGGGTCCTGGTGGGTGGTGGGACGGCTGTCCTCGAAGCACCCGCCCTGGTCCACGGCGATGTCCACCAGGACGCTGCCCGGCTTCATCCGCCCGACCATCTCGTGGGTGACCAGCTTCGGGGCACGGGCGCCGGGCACCAGCACCGAGCCGACCACCAGGTCCGCCTCGGTCACCGAGCGCTCCACCTCGTAGGCGTTGGAGGCGACGGTCCGCAGCCGCCCGGCGTACCGGTCGTCCAGGGCGCGCAGCCGGTCCACGTCGATGTCCAGGATCGTGACCTCGGCGCCCAGGCCCACGGCCATGGCGGCCGCGTTGGTGCCGGCCACGCCCGCGCCGATCACGGTCACCTGGGCGGGGCGGACCCCGGGCACGCCGCCGAGCAGGACGCCCTTGCCGCCGCCGGTGGCGGTCAGGGCCGAGGCCCCGGCCTGCACGGAGAGCCGGCCGGCCACCTCGCTCATCGGCGCCAGCAGCGGCAGCCGTCGGTCCGCGGTCTGCACGGTCTCGTAGGCGACGGCCGTGACCCCGGCGGCCAGCAGGGCGCGGGTGAGCTCCGGCTCCGCGGCCAGGTGCAGGTAGGTGAACAGGACCAGGCCCTCCCGGAACCGGTGGTACTCGGAGGCGATCGGCTCCTTGACCTTCAGCACCAGGTCCGCCCGGGCCCACAGCTCGTCCGGGTCCGCCACGACCTCCGCGCCCGCGGCGGCGAAGTCCTCGTCCGCGAAGCCCGAGCCGACGCCGGCGCCGGCCTGCACGAGCACCCGGTGGCCGCGGCGGCGCAGCTCGTGCACGCCGGAGACCGTGATGGCCACCCGGTGCTCGTTCGTCTTCACTTCGGTGGGAACGGAGATGATCATCGAGGGCCTTCCGCAGAAAACGTAGAGTGGGTGTCACAAAACTACGATCCGTCACCGTTGCCGGGGCAGAAGTCGACGATCCTTCGGCAATCGGTGCAGAACTGGACGAACCATGGAGAAGGTGACCCCGCCCACGCGGTCCGCTCCGCAGGATCGGCGGCCCCGGGACGAGCTGGACGATCTCGACCGGCGCCTGCTCGCGCTGCTGCGGGAGAACTCCCGGGCGACCAACCAGGCGCTCAGCGAGGCCCTCGGCGTGGCCCCGTCCACCTGTCTGGCCCGGATGAAGGGTCTGCAGCGCTCGGGCGTGATCCGCCGGTTCACGGTCGAGGTGGACCCCCGGGCGCTCGGGAGCACCATCGAGGCCCTCATCAGCGTGCGCCTGCGGCCGGGGGCCCGGCACCTGATGTCCGCGTTCGGCGAGGGGCTGAAGTCGGTGCCCGAGGTGTCCCAGTTCTTCTTCCTGGCGGGCTCGGACGACTTCCTGATCCACGTCACGGCGCGGGACACCGACCACATCCGCCAGTTCGTCCTCGAGCACCTGTCCTCCAACCAGGCGGTGGCGGCCACGCAGACCAGCCTGGTGTTCGAGCATGTCCAGGGGTCCGTGGAGCCCTGACCGCCCCCGAGACCCTCAGCCGCGGCGGGGCGTCCCGGCCGCGGCGCCCTGCGCACGGGCCCGCACGGCGGCGGCCGCCTCCTCGGCCACGAGGTCCGCGTTGATCGCGGCGGCCGCGCCGACCCCCGCCCCCGCCGCGGAGGAGACCATGGCCGAGAGGTCGCCGGCGTTGCCGGCCGCCCACACTCCGGGGATCTCGGTGCTGCCCATCGGGCCCGTGGCGATGAGCGCCCCCGCGGGGTGGTCGGTCAGGGTGCCGCCGAGCTGCTCGTACAGCTCGGCCCGGGCCGCGAACCGGGGCGCCACGACCAGGGCGTCCACCGGGACCTCCTGCCCGTCGTCGAGGACCACGGCGCGCAGCACGTCCCCGTCGGTGCGCAGCCGCTGCACGGGCCCCTCGACCACCCGGACCCCGAGGGCGGAGAGCTGCTCCCAGGCCTCGGCACCGGGGTCGGGCATTCGGTGCGGGAAGAAGGTGACGTCCTCGCTGAGCTGCCGGAACAGCAGCGTCTGGTGGATGCTCATGGGTCCCGCGCCGAGCACGCCGATGCGCCGGCCGCGGACCTCCCACCCGTGGCAGTAGGGGCAGTGCAGCACGCTCCGCCCCCACAGCTCGGCCACGCCCGGCACGTCGGGCAGCTCGTCGACCAGCCCGGAGGCGAGCAGCAGCCGCCGCGCGCGCAGCACACCGCCGCCGGCGAGACCGACCGTGAACCCCTCCTCCTCCGCCCGGGCGGTGACGGCGCGGTCCCGGAGGATCTCCGCCCCGTACTGCTCCGCCTCCCGCCGGCCGGCGGCCAGCAGCTCGAGCGGCGGGATCCCCTCCCGCCCGAGGAGGTTGTGCGCGCCGCCGGCCGGGGCGTTGCGGGGTTCGCCCGCGTCCACCACGACCACCGAGCGCAGGGATCGCGCCAGGGCGACGGCGGCGCTCAGGCCGGCCGCGCCGCCTCCGACGACGACGACGTCGTACGCGGAAATGCTGTTCATGGTCCGTGTCCTCTCGTGCTGGTGGTTCATGCCCGGTGCGCCGCCCAGACGATGCGTCCGGCGCGCAGCACCAGGTCCTCCCGGTGCAGGACCGCGCCGGGGGAGTCCTCGGTGAGCAGGTGTTCGAGGGCGAGCAGGTCGTCGGCGGCCAGCCGGCCGGCGAGGACCGGGAGGGCGCGGCGCAACGAGAGGTCCGCCCAGCGGCCCGTGCCAGGTGGGGCCGGCTGCGCCTCGACACTGAACCGGCGCCGCCCCGCGAGCCGGAAGCCGGCCTCCTCCAAGCGGGGCCCCCAGTCGGGCACCGCGTTCCAGTGCGCCCGGGCGAGGACCTCGTGGCAGCGGCGCTCCAGGCCCGGGCGGCCGATCCCGATGTCCTCGGGCAGGAACCGCGGCAGCGCGTCCATCTCCACGACCGCGAGGAGCCCGCCGGGGCGCATCCCGGCGCGGAGCTCGCGCAGCAGCCGGTCCGGCGCGGCGAGCTCGTGCAGCGAGGAGGCCGCCCAGGCGAGGTCGACCGCGCCGACCTCGGGCCAGGCGGTGTCCAGATCGGCCTGCATCGTGCGGATCCGGTCGGACGGGCCCGGTGCGCCGGCCGTGGCGCGCAGCCGCTCGAGCCTCGCTGCCGACCGGTCGATCGCGACGATCTGCGCCGACGGGAAGCGGCGAGCCAGGAGCCGGCTGCCGGGCCCGGTCCCCGCGCCGATGTCCGCGACCGTGGCCGGTGTGCCGCGGACGTGCTGGGCGACCCAGTCGAGCACCTCCTCCAGCAGCGGGCCCAGGATCTCGGCGTCCAGCTCGAGCAGCTCGGCCAGTCCCTCGTCGTCGTGCTGCTCGGGGTGGGTGTGGTGCCCCGCCGTCGGGTGCGGGGAGTCGTGCGGTGTCATGCCTCCACGGTAGGCCGGAAATGCCTTCGGGGCATAGACTCTTGCCCATGACGCAAGAACTCGACCTGGACGCCGTGATCCGCCGGCGCATCCGCGGTCTCCGGCTGGCGCGCGGCTGGTCCCTGGACGCGCTCGCGGCCCGGTGCCACCTCAGCCCGTCCACGCTGAGCCGGCTCGAGACCGGGCACCGCAGGATCGCCCTCGACCAGCTGGTGCCCATCGCCCGGGCGCTCGACACCTCGCTCGACCAGCTCGTCGAGTCCCCCGAGGACGAGGACGTGGTGATCCGCCCGCAGCCCAGCAGCACGCCGGGGCTGACCATGTGGCTGCTGTCCTCCGAGCGGGCCCTGCACGGGATGACCGTGGCCAAGATGCGCATCCTGCCGGGCCCGCCCCCCGCACCGGACCGGCTGGCGGTGCACCCGGGCCGGGACTGGTTCACCGTGCTCTCCGGGACCGCCCGCCTGCACCTGGGCGAACGGGTCGTGGTGGTCGAGGCCGGTCAGGCGGCACAGTTCTCCACGATGGTCCCGCACGCCATCGTGGCGCAGGGCGGACCGGTGGAGATCCTCACCGTGCTCGACCATGACGGCGAGCGCGCCCATCTGCACGCGGACGAGCCTGCCGAGGACCGGCGGATGCGGATGCCGGCCGACCGCCCGGCGCCCGGCCAGGACGGACCCGACCCGGCCGGGTGAGGTGCGGCCGGGGCCGGGCCGGGGCGCCCGGGCGGCGGGCCGCTCGGCTCAGGCGCCCGGCGCCGCCGGCGCCGTCTCGGCGCGCCCCGGCCGCCCGCGTCGCGCGGCCGGACCGGCCGGGCCCGGGAACTGCGGGATCAGCGCCACCGACCCGGCGGCGACCAGGGCCACAGCGGCGAAGACGATGAAGTTCCACTGGAACGGCAGGGCCATCGAGCCGATCCAGCCGCCGATGAGCGGGCCCGAGATCGCGCCGATCCGGGCGAAGGACAGGGCCCAGCCGGTGGCGGTGGCCCGGGAGTGGGCGGGGTAGTACTCGGCCACCCATCCGGTGAGCACCAGCGAGGTGGAGATCGAGCCGATGCCGGCCAGGGCCACGAACACGTAGTTGACCACGATGCTGTTGGGGAACATCAGCAGCAGGATCCCCGCCCCGCCCAGCAGGTAGAAGACCACCAGGATCAGCTTCTTGCCGTACGCGTCCGCGGCGCGGCCCAGGGCGATGCCGCCGGCGGCCGAGGCGAGGCTGAAGACCACCAGGAACGTCAGGGCCGGGCCGAGCTCGTAGCCGGCCGAGCGCATGATCGAGGGCAGCCACGTGTTGAGGCCGTAGACCAGGACCATGCCGCAGAACAGGGAGACCCAGAAGAACACCGTGGCGGTCAGGTAGCCGCCGGAGAACATCGCCGACAGGGACTGCTTCCAGCCGACGGACCGCGCCTTCGCCCCCTCGGAGAGCACCGGCGTCCAGTCGCCCTCGACGAACGGGGCCACGTGCAGCCGCTCCGCCAGGCGGGCGGCTTCCTCGCGGCGGCCCTTGCCCATGAGGTACTCGAGGGACTCGGGCAGCAGCCTGGCCACCAGCGGTAGCAGGACCACGGGCAGGAACCCGACGCCGACCACCCAGCGCCAGCCCAGTGTGGGCAGCAGGACGATCGCCACGAGCGCGGCGGCCAGGATGCCGAGGGAGTAGCCGGAGTACATCACGCCGTAGTTGAAGGACCGGCGCCGCGGCGCCGAGTACTCGATGGTCAGGGCCGCGGCCACCGGGATGATCCCGCCCATGCCCAGGCCGCCGAGCAGCCGGAAGAGCCCGAAGACCTCCGGGGTCGGGGCCAGCGCGGCGCCCAGCTGCATGGTGGTGAAGATGGCCATCGAGACCAGCAGCATCCTCCTCCGGCCGATCCGGTCCGAGAGCGTGCCGATGACCATGGCTCCGATGAGCATGCCGACGAGGGCGTAGGAGCCGAGGCCGCCGAGCTCCAGCGGGGTGAGGTCCCACTCCCGGTGCTCCGCGAGGGCGGGCAGCACGGCGCCGAGCACGCCGACGTCGTACCCCTCGGCCAGGATCGCGAGCCAGCAGGCGAGCAGCACCCGGTTGGTCGTCTTCGGCGGGACGGGCCATGCGGCGGTGGTGGGACTGGTCATGCGGGGAAGTCCTTCGAAAGGCGGCGGGACGCCGGGGCGCCGGGCGGGGCGCGGGCGCTCGCCGGGGTGACCGGGACCCCTCGATTCTAGGGAACGCCCGGGGCGGGACGGTGGCGCCGGACGGGTGGCGGGGCCGGCGCGAATAATTGCCGTCCCCGCCCGGTTGTACAGTCGAACAGGCGCCGCCCGCTCGAGGGCGCGCCGTCCCCGCCTCGATCCAGGACCGTGAGATGACCTGTGCCCTGCCGTCCGTCCGGACGCCCCCGACCGTCCCGCACGTCTCCGACGGGGGCGACGACGCCCGCTGCCTCGGGGTGGACATCGGCGGAACGACCATCAAGTACGCGGTGGTGGACCCGGTCCGCGGCACCACCGTGGGCCCGGTGCGCCGGGTGCCCACGCCCGCGCCGGCCACCCCGGCCGCGGTGGTGGCCGTCCTGCGCGGGGTCCTGGAGAAGCTGGAGCGCGAGCCCGGGCCGGGCGGGCCCCTGGCCGGGGTCGGCGTGGGCGTCCCGGCCATCATCGACCACGGCATCGCCCGCTCCGCCGCCCACCTCGACGACTCCTGGATCGGCACGGACGCCCGGGAGCTGCTCGCCGCCGGACTGGGGCGCGAGGTCGCGGTGCTCAACGACGCCGACGCCGCCGGGCTGGCCGAGGTGCGCTTCGGCGCCGCCCGCGGCGCGAGCGGGACGGTGCTGGTGATCACGCTGGGCACCGGGATCGGCTCGGCGCTGTTCCTGGACGGGGAGCTGATCCCCAACAGCGAGTTCGGCCACGTGTGGCTGGACGGCCGGGACGTCGACGGCTGGGCCGGCGCCTCCGCCCGGATGGAGGAGGCCCTGGACTGGCCGACCTACACGGACCGGCTCCAGCGCTACCTGTCCCACCTCGAGCGCTTGATCTCCCCGGATCTCATCGTCCTCGGCGGAGGCATCAGCGAACGGCACCAGGAGTTCCTGCCGCACCTGCGGCTGCGCGCCCGCGTGGCCCCCGCGCAGCTGCGCAACGCCGCCGGCATCGTCGGTGCCGGTCGCCAGGCCCACCTCGGAGCCCTGCGGGCGTCCGGCCTCGTCGGCAGTCGCTGAGCCGGACCGGGGGCATCAGCCCCTGGTGTGCTCCGGCATCGGGGGAGCCTCATCGGGCCGCCGGGCGGTCTCCCGGGCGTCCAGCGGGCCGGTGCCCGCGGCGGTGGACCGTCGTTCCGGCAGCGCGCCGGGCCGCCCCCGGTCCTGCTGCTCCAGCCGGCAGAGCGCGGCATTGTTCATGTTGATCGTGATCACGGCATCGACCCCTCGTAGCTCATCTCAGTGAATGTATGCGCGCCGCGGGGCCGCGGCGCAGACATCGGGGCGTTCCGTGCGTCACAGTCGGCCGTGCCGCCTGTCCGCCCTGGTCAGAAGCAGGTTGAGGGCTCGACGACTGTGACTCTGTGACGCCCGGCGACGCCCGGGACGCTGGTGCCTGCAAGTTCGTGCACCGCGGCCGGCGGGCCGTGGACCGATGCGAAGGACTCTTCCCCTGTGTGATGTGGCTCTCTATCATGGGAAGGGACAGCGTGGTCGAGCACACCCGCCCGGCACCGGGACCTTCTGCAGCTCCCGATGCGCTCGCCCGACTGGAGATCCCCACCATGAGCCTTTCCGAACTGACCCCTGTTCCCGACGACACGGGACCCCTCGATGTCCTCCCCGGCATCGGCGTGGGTCCGGTCGTCGACCCGATCTCCTCCATCACCGTCTCCCACGTGGCGCGCTACCGGATGCGCACGGACCGCGCAGGGCTGAACCTGCGGGCGGGCGAGGTGGTGCTGTGCGCGCCCTACGATCCGGTCGAACTGGGCATGGTCGTCCTGGTGCGCTGCGAGGTCGACGGGTACAGCCCGGGGGCGCTGGTCCCGGCGTCCGACGTCGAGTACCTCGAACCGGCCGGCCCGTCCTTCGGCCCGTTCGTCTGGGGCACCCCCGGCGTCCGCGGCTGAACGCCGCGTCCTGCCCGCCTGCCGCCGCGCCCGTCCTCCGGCCCGCGGCGGGGCCGGTCTCCGGCTAGGCCTCGGTGAGGGCGTCCGCCTTGTGGGTCGCCCGGGCCCCGGAGCTGTCGGACTCCACGATGTAGTGGGGATCGTCCGTGCTCGCGCGGTACGTGCGCCCGTCGAGCTCGAAGTCCTCGGTCTTCTTCTCGACGACCTTCCCCTCGGTCCTGCCCTGCGGGGTGTTCCACGTGACCCTGGTGCCCTTGCTCAGACCCATCCGCTGCTCCTCTGCTCGTCGGTTCCGGAGCTCGTCCGTTCCGGTGCGCGTGCGCCCCGGGGCCGCCGCCCGTGCGCGGTCCTCAGCCTACGGAGCGCTCCGCGTCCCGGCTAGCGCGACGCGGAGGCCGGCTCGAGGGCGGCCGGGTCCTCGCGCGGGTCGCGGGCGTCCCGCGCGTCGTCGCCGGCGTCCCGATCCTCGTTGTCGGCGCGCGGCGCGGCGGGCTCGTCGGCGGTGACCACGAGGCGGCCCTCGGCGAGCGCCTCCGGCTCGACGTCCGGCTCGATCGTGGTGGCCAGCGGCTTCTCGGCGACGAAGCACAGCACGGCGGCCGCCAGCAGCCCCAGGGGCATGATCCACAGGTAGATGGGCGTCAGGGCGTCGTTGTAGGAGGTCACGATCGGGTCCTGCAGCGCCTGCGGCAGGGACGCGACCACGGCGGGGGTGAGCGAGTTGGCCCCGCCGGCGCCGCTCTCGAGCGCGGCCGCCGGGACGCGCTCGGCCATCAGCTCGGCCAGCCGGCTCGCGAAGACGCTGCCGACCACTCCCGAGCCGAGGGTGGCGCCGATCTGGCGGAAGAAGTTGTTCGCCGCGGTGGCCGTGCCGACCTGGCGCAGGGGGAAGGTGTTCTGCACGATCAGCACGAGCACCTGCATGGACAGGCCCAGGCCCAGGCCGAGGACCGCGATGTAGAGGCAGACGTGCCACACCCCCTGCTCGGAGGTCAGGGTGGCGAGCAGCCCCATGGCCGCGGCCACGATCACGCTGCCGGCCACCGGCAGCCACTTGTAGCGCCCGGTCCGGCTCACCGCCTGGCCGGCGAGCACCGAGGTCACGAGCATCGTGCCCATCATCGGCACCATCAGCAGCCCGGACCGGGTGGCGTCGACGCCGAAGACCATCTGCAGGTAGGTGGGCAGGTAGCCGAGGGCCCCGAACATCGCCACGCCGGTGAGCAGCCCGGCGAGGGTGGTGAGGACGAAGTTGCGCTCGCGGAACAGGTGCATCGGGATGATGGGCTCGGCGGTGCGCCGCTCCACGGCCACGAACGCCGCGGCGGACACGAGCGTCCCGGCGATCAGACCGAGGATCACGGGGTCGGTCCAGGCGTACTTGCCGCCGCCCCAGGTGGCGAACAGGACCAGGCAGGTCGTGGCCACGGCCAGCAGCACCATGCCGCCGATGTCCAGGCGCGGCCGGCCGCCGTGCCGGGGCAGCTTGAGGAACAGGACGGCCCCGGCCAGCGCCAGCAGCCCGAGCGGGATGTTGATCCAGAAGACCCAGCGCCAGCCGGGTCCCTCGGTGAAGAAGCCGCCGAGCAGCGGGCCGGCCACCGAGGACACCGCGAACACCCCGCCCATGACGCCCATGTACTTGCCGCGCTCCCGGGCCGGGACCACGTCGGCGATCGCGGCCTGGGAGAGGATGATCAGCCCGCCGCCGCCGAGACCCTGGATCGCGCGGGCCGCGATGAGGACCTCGATAGTGCCGGCGAGCGCGCCGACCACGGAGCCGGCCATGAACACCAGGATCGCGCCCAGGAGCAGGGGCTTGCGGCCCATCAGGTCCCCGAGCTTGCCGTACACGGGCATCATGATCGTCGAGGCGAGGATGTAGGCCGTGATCACCCACAGCATCTCGTCGACCCCGTTGAGCTCGCCCACGATCGTGGGCAGCGCCGTGCTGAGGACGGTCTGGTTCAGTGCGGCCAGCAGCATGGAGAGCATCAGGCCGACGAAGAGCAGCGCGAGGTGCCGGGAGCCGGAGACCGTTTCGGCGCGGTGGGCGGGGGCGCGGGTCATGAGAGCTTCTCCTGGAGACGGTGGAGGAGGGTGAGCGCAGACTCGTGGTCCTCGGTGGGCAGGCCGTGCGCCGGGGAGTAGCTCTCGGCGGTGATGGCGAAGCGCAGCGGGACGCCGCCGAGCAGGACCAGCATCCGGGCGACCTCGTCCACGCGGTGCTCACCGATCCCGGCCGACCACGCGGGGTCTCGGGCCAGCAGCTCCGCGAGGGTGTGGCGCACCAGGGCCTCGGCCTCGAGCATCAGCTCGTGCCGGCGGCGGCCCAGGCTCGGGTGGTCCTGCAGCAGCCTGCGGCGCCGCTCGGCGTCCCGTCCCGCGTAGGCGCTGCGGGAGACGGCCAGCAGCAGGCGCGAGACCTGGCCCAGCAGGTCGTGCTCGAGGGAGAAGCCGTCCAGCAGCTCGGGGTCCAGCGAGGGGGCCCGCATGCCCAGGACGGCGTCCTCCTTGGCGGGGAAGTAGTTGAAGAAGGTCCGCGGGGAGACGCCGGCCGCCGCGGCCACGGCCTCCACCGTGGTGCCCTCGACCCCGTGCTGCACCGCGAGGGCGGCGGCCGCCTCGTGGATGGCGGACCAGGTCTCGGCCTTCTTGCGGGCGCGCAGGGTGGGAGGGGAGTCGTCGTTCACGCCCATATTTTTGCACTTCTGCAAGTTTTGCACAACTGCAATATTCGCCTGGCCCGCCGGGCGGCGCGGGCCCGGCCCTCCGGCTCAGTCCTTCAGGGGGTCGTGGCCCCAGTTCATCAGGGAGTAGCGCCACCGGGTCTCGCGCACGTCGCCGTCGGGGCGCTGGGCCAGGTGGCGGTGGACGTAGCCGACCACCTTGCGCATGTGCTCGTGGTCGGCCTCGGTGCGCTCGCCCTTCGGCTTCTGCAGGATCTCCACGATCCGCCGCCCGGAGCGGTGGCCCACCGACTCCCCGCCGTCGTCCTGGCCCACCGAGGTGGACTCGTCGGTGTCCAGCCACGTCGACAGCTGCTCGGCGGTCATGTTGACGGCCTCGTCGAAGTCCTTGCCGGTGGTGTCGTCCTTCTCGCCCATGCCCTGCTCCTCGCTCTCGGACCGGGCGGCCGCCGTGTCGCCGCACGCCCTCGGTGCCCGGGCGCCCCGGGCACGAGGCCCAACCTACCGGCGCGCCGGGGTGTCGGCGAGCAGCCGCGGGGCGTCGAGCACGGCGCCGCCGGCGGGTGGGCGCGGACGCGGCACCGGGCCGGGACTACGCCGCGACGCCCACCTGGATCAGGGTGTTCCAGGGGTCCTCGAAGCGCAGCACGGCGCCGTCGTGCCGGGTGGGGATCCGGTGGTCCGCGAGCCGGGACGCCAGGGCCGCGACGTCGTCGGCGTCCGGCAGGTCGATGTTGACCTGGCCCAGCCCCAGTGACGCCGCACGCGGGCCGGCCCCGGCGCTCTGCCAGGTGTTGAGCGCGATGTGGTGGTGGTAGCCGCCGGCGGCGATGAACAGGGCGGAGCCGATGTCGCTCATCACCTCGAAGCCGAGGACGTCCACGTAGAACTGCCGGCCCAGCGGGATGTCGCCGACCTGCAGGTGCACGTGTCCCAGGGTGGCCGGCGGTGCCGGGGGCCGCCCGCCCTGCTCGGCCAGGTGTTCCTGGAGGAAGCCGTTCGGGTCCAGGGGGTTGGAGGCCAGCGTCAGCAGGCCGGTGGGCTCCCGTCGCCACGTCTCGCGGGGACGGTCCGTGTAGAGCTCCACCCCGTTGCCCTCGGGGTCGTCGAAGTAGAAGGCCTGGCTGTAGAGGTGGTCGGCGCTGCCGGTGAAGGAGCGGGGCGCCACGGTCGCCACCGACGCCAGCGCCGCGGCCAGGGCCGGCTCGTCGTCGAAGACCACCGCGGTGTGGAACAGGCCGGCCTGCCCGCGGCGGGCCGGCGGGAGCTCCTTGACCTGGCGCAGCCGCACGACCGTCCGGCCGTCCCGGCCCAGGACCGCGGTGTCCCCGGCGTGGGCGAGCACGTCGAGGGTCACGGCGTCCGAGTAGTAGGCGACCATCGTGTCCAGGTCGGAGACCAGCAGCTCCACCGCGCCCATCCGGGTGTCCGCGGACAGCAGGTCCTCGGCGGGGCGCTTCGTCAGGCTCTGGGGAGCGGGGTTCTGGGGAAAGATCGGCATCGCGGGGTTCTCCGTCGGCAGGGGCGGCGCATTGGTTGATATGTCCCCAAGAATAGCCCCAGAAGCTTTCCCGTGCAAGTAAATGGTGGTGCGGTGGGCTCAGAGGATGAAGATCAGGGCGGCGATCACCGCCAGGATGCCCAGGAAGACGAACCCCCACGCCTTGAGGTTGTCGGAGTCGTCCTCCTCGGGCTCGGCCTGGCGCGGCGGCCACCCGCCGGGGCCGGGCCCGAACACCGGCCCGGAGGCGCCCTGGGTGCCGGGCTGCTGGTCCCCTGGGCCGTACCCGGGGGTGCCGTATCCCGGACCGCCCGGGCCGGGTGCCCCGGGTCCGGGGTACTGGCCCGGGAACTGCCCGGGCGGCGGCGGGGCCGGGCTCGCGGGGCTCACCCCCCACCGGGGGTTCTCGGGCGAGCCCGCCGGAGGGGCGCCGGGCGGGGGCGTGCCCGGGCGGATGTCACCGTCCGCGGCCGGGCCGGCCACGGAGGAGGATCCTGCGGCCGGGCCCGACGCCGGGGGAGCCGCCGGCGGCAGGGTCTCGCCCGAGAGCACGGGCCCGTCCTCGCGGTGGCCCCGCTCCGCCTCGTTGAGCAGGGTCACGAACTGCTCGAGCGGCTCGGACCCGTCGTGCTCCCGCGCCAGGAAGCGCTCGGCGCGGCGGCGCACCACCTTGTAGACGCGCCCGTCGTCGGGGACGCCCAGGTCCCGGGCGGCCCGGGCCACGGCCAGCGGGGGCTGCTCCGGCAGGGGGTTGGTGCCCCACTCCAGGAGCCCGGTCAGCAGCGGGCGCTCGAGCACGGCGGCCAGGGCCGCCCGGGCGCCCGGCACCCGGGTCAGCTCCAGCAGCCCGCTCGGCGGCGCGGACGGGCACCCCGGCACGTCGCTGGGCAGCCGGGCGGCGCGCTCCAGCCAGAAGGTGTCGCCGAAGAGGGTGGCGAGCAGCACGGCGGCGGCGAGCCGGTCGTCGCTCGGGGCGGCGTCCTCCGGGAGGCCCTGCTCCCAGTGCGTGCCGAGGGCGCGGCGGGCGGGCTCACCGGCCAGCCGGACGCGCAGCTGCGCGTCCTCCGGGCCGCGGGCGGTCTCCGCGGGGCGCTCCACCGCGTGCCGCACCTGGGGGTCGAGCTCGGGGTCCATGGGCCACCTCTCCGTCGTCGTCCTGCGTCCATGCTCTCAGAACGTGCTGGACGGCGGCGGGGAGCCGACGGTGAGCCGGGCGGCGGTTCGCCCCGGGCTCAGGCGGGGAGCAGGCCGCGCAGCTGCCCGGCGGCGACGCGGGGATCGGGGGCCTCGGTGACGGCGCGGACGACGACGACGCCGCGCGCCCCGGCCTCCAGCACCTGCGGGAGCCGCGGCTCGTCGATGCCGCCGATGGCGAACCACGGCACGGGCAGGACCTCCGGGTCCGCGTCCAGCCGGGCCTCCGTCAGCTCGGCGACCGCGCGGACGAACTCCAGCCCGGTGGCCGGGCGCCCCGGCTTGGTGGGCGTGGCCCAGACGGGCCCGGTGCAGAAGTAGTCGACGTCCGGGTCCTCGAGCGCCGCCGTGGCCTGTCCGAGGTCGTGGGTGGAGCGCCCGATCAGCACGTCGGGGCCCAGGAGCCGCCGGGCCTGGGCGGGGCTGAGGTCGTGCTGGCCCACGTGGAAGACGTCGGCGCCCACGAGCGCGGCGATGTCGGCGCGGTCGTTGACCGCGAACAGGGCGTCGTACTCGGCGGCGACCCGGCCCAGCAGCTCCAGCGCGGCGATCTCCTCGTCCGCGTCGATGCTCTTGTCCCGCAGCTGGACGATGTCCGCGCCGCCGGCACAGACGGCGTGCAGGAACTCCTCGAGGTCGCCCCGGTCCCGGCGGGCGTCCGTGCACACGTACAGCCGGGCGGCGAGGAGGCGGGCCGTCCGGGTGTCTCGCAGGGAGGACTCGGCGGGGGCGGAGGCGTCACGGGTAGGGTGGGTCACACGCTGATGATAGGTCAGCGGTTCTGCGGGAGCCCCACCGGGGGCTGAGAGGGCGTCCAGCGCCGACCGCCACACCTGATGCGGGTCATGCCGCCGGAGGAAAGGACGTTCCCTGTGACTGCCGCGCACCCCGCCCCCACGACCGCGCCCCACCCGCTGGTCGACCGGCCCGAACACGTCCGCGCCGACGTCGCCGTCGTCGGCGCCGGGGTGATCGGCCTGGCCACCGCCTGGGAGCTGCGCCGCCGCGGCCGCTCGGTGGTCGTGGTGGACCCCGAGCCGGGCTCCGGCGCCAGCCGCGCCGCGGCCGGGATGCTCGCCCCGGTGAGCGAGGTCCAGTACCAGCAGGAGCCCCTGTACCCCCTCATGACCGCCTCGGCCGCCGAGTACCCGGCGTTCGTGGCCGCCCTCGAGCAGGCCGCCGGCGGGACGGTGGGCCACCGGGCCACCGAGACCCTGGTCTGCGGCGTGGACGCCGCCGACCGGCAGGCCCTGGCGGACCTCCGCGCGCTGCAGGGGCGCCACGGCATGACGGTGGAGCCGCTGACCCTGCGCGCCGCCCGCACCCTCGAGCCGGCCCTGAGCCCGCGGCTGTCCGCGGCGTTCCGGATCCCCGACGACCACCAGGTGGACCCGCGCCGCCTCGTGGCCGGGCTGCTCGCGGCCCTCGTCGCCCCGGAACTCCCCGACCCCCCGGAGCCCGCCGGGCTCCCGGCCGCGCGCGACGGCGGACCGGCCCGCCTCGTCCACGACCTCGCCACGGGGCTGCGCCGCAACGCCGAGGGCGCGGCGACCGGCGTCCGCCTGGCCGGCGGCGGGATGGTCTCCGCGACCTGGACGGTCCTCGCCCCCGGGGCCGGGCTCGGTGAGCTCGAAGGACTGCCGGAGGACTGGCACCCGCCGCTGCGGCCGGTGCACGGGGACATCCTGCGCGCCCGGGTCCCCGCCGGGGCGCCGGAGCTGCTCGAGCGCACGGTCCGCGGCCTGGTGCACGGGGTGCCCGTCTACTTGGTGCCCCGCGCCGACGGGACCGTGGTGATCGGGGCGACCTCCCGCGAGGACGACCTGTCCGGTCCCAGCGCCGGCGGCGTGTTCCGGCTGCTGCGCGATGCCCAGGCGCTCGTGCCCGGCGTCGCCGACCTCGAGCTGGTCGAGGTGCTGGCCCGCGCCCGGCCCGGCACCCCGGACGACATCCCGTACCTCGGCCGGGTCCGCGACCCGGACGGCTCGCCGGTGCCGGGGCTCGTGGTCTCCACCGGCTACTTCCGCCACGGCGTCCTGCTCGCCCCGCTGGCCGCCCGGCTCGCCGCGCAGCTGGTGACCGGCGGGACCGGAGCCGACCTGGCCGCCGACGCCGAGCACCTCGCCACCACCGACCCGCACCGCTTCGACCGCCCCGTCGAGGCCCGTCCAGAGGATCCCGCGCCGGCCGCCGCCGGGCCCGGGCCCCGGAGCAGGAGCACCCGATGACCGCCATCACCCTCAACGGCCGCCCGCACCGCGTGGCGGCGGAGGCGACCGTCGTCGACCTCGTCGCCGAGACCGTCGGCCGGGCCCTGGGCCCCGACGGCGCCCCGCTGGACGGCGGGCGCCTCGGCGTGGCCGTGGCCGTGGACGCCGCGGTCGTGCCCCGCAGCCGCTGGCGGCGGACCCCCGTGGCGGAGGGCCAGTCCATCGAGATCATCACCGCCGTCCAGGGAGGCTGACGTGACCGCCCCGCACCCCGACCCCCTCGTGCTCGACGGCATCGAGCTGAGCTCCCGGCTGATCATGGGCACCGGCGGCCTGAGCTCGCTGCACACCCTGGAGCAGGCGCTGCTGGCCTCCGGCACCGAGCTGACCACCGTGGCCCTGCGCCGCTACGCCCCCGGCCAGGGCGACTCCCTCTTCGCGCTGCTCGAGCGCAACGACATCCGGATCCTGCCCAACACCGCCGGGTGCTACACCGCCCGGGACGCGCTGCTGACCGCCGAGCTCGGCCGGGAGGCCCTCGAGACCGACTGGGTCAAGCTCGAGGTCATCGCGGACGAGGACACGCTGCTGCCCGACGTGGTGGAGCTCCTCGACGCCACCGAGCAGCTCGTGGCCCGCGGCTTCAAGGTCTTCGCCTACACCTCCGACGACCCGGCCGTCGCGCGCCGCCTCGAGGACCTGGGCGCGGCCGCGGTGATGCCCCTGGGCGCCCCCATCGGCACCGGGCTGGGCATCCTCAACCCGCACAACATCGAGCTCATCGCCTCCCGGGCGTCCGTACCCGTGGTGCTCGACGCCGGGATCGGCACCGCCTCCGAGGCCGCCCTGGCCATGGAGCTGGGCTGCGACGCCGTGCTGCTGGCCAGCGCGGTCACCCGCGCCCAGGACCCGGTGGCGATGGCCACCGCCATGCGCCACGCCGTGCTCGCCGGCCGGCTCGCCGCCGGAGCCGGGCGCATCCCGGCCCGCCGCCACGCCCAGGCGTCCTCGCCGGCGGCCGGGCGGATCGACACGGACGCCGCCGGTGCCAGGCCGGCCGCCGGGCCGGCCGCCGGCCCCTCAGCCGGCCCGGCGGACGTGCCGCGCGGGGACTGGGCGCCCGTGGGGGAGCGGCCGTGAGCCCGCTGCCCCCGCTCGTGGAGCCCGGCCCCGAACTGACCCGCGAGGAGCTCGAGCGCTACGCCCGGCACCTGACCCTGCCCGGGATCGGGACCCTCGGCCAGCGGCGGCTGCGGAACGCCCGCGTGCTCGTCGTCGGCGCCGGGGGGCTCGGGTCCCCGGCCCTGCAGTACCTCGCCGCGACGGGGGTCGGGACCCTCGGGATCGTCGACGACGACGTGGTGGCGCTCTCCAACCTGCAGCGACAGGTGGTGCACACGACCGCCGACGTCGGCCGCCCCAAGGCCGTCTCCGCCGCCGAGGCCGTCACCGCGCTCAACCCGCTGGTGGAGGTCCGCACCCACCCCGTCCGGCTGGACGCGGACAACGCCGTGGACATCATCGGCCGGTACGACCTGGTCCTGGACGGCGCCGACAACTTCGCGACCCGCTACGTGGTCAGCGACGCCGCAGCCCTGACCGGCACACCCTGCGTGTGGGGCTCCATCCTGCGCTTCGAGGGGCAGGTCAGCGTCTTCTGGGCCGGGCACGGGCCCACCTACCGGGACCTCTACCCCGAGGCCCCGCCGGACGGCGAGGTGCCCAGCTGCGCCGAAGGCGGGGTCTTCGGCATGCTCCCCGCCACCGTCGGCGCGGTCATGGTCACCGAGGCCGTCAAGCTCGTCACCGGCACCGGGGAGCCCCTGCTCGGGCGGGTGCTGCTGCACGACGCGCTCGCGATGACCTGGCGCGAGATGCGTCTCACCCCGGACCCCGACGCCGCCCCGGTCACCGCGGTGGCCCAGCCCGCCGCGGTCTGCGCGCTGCCCGGCGCGGACCCCTCCGAGACCGTCGGGGCGGCCGAGCTGGCCCGGCTGCTCGAGCGCCGGGAGCGCGGGGAGGCGTCCTTCGCCCTGGTGGACGTGCGCGAGGACTGGGAGCGGGAGCTCGTGGCCATCGACGGCGCCGTGCCCGTCCCGCTGCAGAAGATCCTGGACCGCGGAGCGGACGCCCTGCCCCCGGAAGCCCGCGGCGCGGACCTCGTGCTGCACTGCAAGGCCGGCGCCCGCTCCGCGACCGCGCTCGCCGCGCTGCGGTCCTTCTACGCCGGGCGGGAGGAGCGGGTCCGCCACCTGGAGGGCGGGGTGCTCGCCTGGGTGGCGCAGGTGGACCCGGACCAGCCGGTGTACTGAGCCGATCGGCGACCCCGCCCTGTTCTTTCCTGTCCGGGGTGGCGGGCGTGCCGCGCCGGGCCTGTACACCAGGCGGGCCGAGGTGACGGTCTGTGACGTCGTCGTGACCTCCGATGACGTCCGGACGTCATCCGGTGGCACCGGACCTCGGTGGTCTGGTGCCATGTCAGACGTCACCATTCAGAGCGGCCGAGAGATCTGGCTCGACGACGCCGCAGCAACCCGCCCTCCTCCGGGGTCAGGGTGCTCATGCCAGAACCGATGGAGATCCCGGATCTGCAGTCGGTCCGTGACGTCAGCCTCCTGCGCTGCCGCCACCGGACCCGCCCCCGGCGCGACCGGCCGACCGGCAATCCTCGGTGCGACCGAGAGGACCACCGCATGACCCCGAGCACGGTCGAGGAGACCACCGCCCATCCCCGCGCCGGCACCGACCTCGCCGCCGGCCTGCCCGGGGACTACGCCGGGCTGCGGGAGCACTTCCGGCCGCTGTTCGCGGAGATCGCCGCCGGCGCCCTGGACCGGGACCTCCGGCGCTCGCTGCCCTACGCGGAGGTCGGCCGGCTGGACCGGGCCGGGTTCGGCGCCCTGCGCGTCCCGGCGGCCCACGGCGGCCCCGGGGTCAGCCTCGAGGTCTTCACCCGGCTGCTGGTCGACCTGGCCGAGGCCGACTCCAACATCGCCCACCTCTACCGCTCCCACCACGGCTTCGTGGAGTCCCTGCGCTTCCTGCCCCGGGAGCTCCAGAAGGTCTGGTACCCGCGGGTGCTGGCCGGAGCCACCGTCGGCAACGCCTCCACGGAGAAGGGCGGCAACGCGCTCGGCACCCTGAACACCGTGCTGAGCCGGACCGCCGAGGGTTGGGAGCTCACCGGCCGGAAGTTCTACGCCACCGGTTCCGTCTTCTGCGACTACACCCGTGTCTCGGCCGCCCTGGACGGCCGCGACGGGCGCCGCTTCGCCGTCGTCGCCACGGACGCCGAGGGCGTGACGCTCGAGGACGACTGGGACGGCTTCGGGCAGAAGCTCACCGGCACCGGCACCGCGGTCTTCGACCGGGTGAGCGTCCCGGACGACGCCGTGCTGGACCGCACCGCCGGCAGCGCGGAGGCCGTCCACGAGGCCGCCTTCTTCCAGCTCGTGCTGCTGGCCGTCCTGGCCGGCATCGCCCGGGCGGCCCGGAGGGACGCGGTGGAGACCATCGCCGGACGCCGCCGGACCTTCAACACCGGGCTCGGCCTGCCCTTCCGCGACGACCCGCTGATCCAGGAGGCCACCGGACGGATCTCCGCCAAGGCCTTCACCGCCGAGGCCACCGTCCTGCACGCCGCCCGCGCCCTGGACGCCGGGATCGCCGCCGCCGCAGCGGCCGGCGCCGACCGGCCGGACTTCACCGGGACCCTCCCGGCGGCGCTGCACGAGTCCGAGATCGCCGTGGAGCACGCCCAGGTCACCGTGCCGGAGCTGGCGCTCGGCGCGGCCCAGGACCTGTTCCTCACCGTGGGCGCCTCCGCCACGTCCACGGCCAAGGGCCTGGACCGGCACTGGCGCAACGCCCAGACCGTGGCCACCCACAACCCGATCGCCTTCCGCGCCCGCGCCCTCGGCGACTACCTCATCAACGGCACCCTGCCGGAGGGCCTGAACGCCATCGGCGACGCGAAGACCGGCGCCGCGATTGATGCCAAGGCCGACGCCACGACCGACGCCGACCGAACCCCAGGAGCCTGACGCATGAGCACCACGACCACGGCCGCCCCGGGCCGCAGCAGCATCGTCCACGGCAAGAAGCGCGTCCTGGCCTCGGCCTTCGCCGGGACCACCATCGAGTGGTACGACTTCTACCTCTACGGCACCGCCGCCGCGCTGGTCTTCAACGTCCAGTTCTTCCCCATGGCCACCGAGCTCGGCGGCATCGTGGCGTCCTTCGCCACGCTCGCGGTCGGGGTCATCGCCCGGCCCCTGGGCGGGATCATCGCCGGGCACCTGGGGGACCGGATCGGCCGCAAGGCCCTGCTGGTGGCCTCCCTGCTGCTCATGGGCGTGGCCTCCACCCTGATCGGCCTGCTGCCCACCTACGAGGTGATCGGCTGGTGGGCCGTCGTCGGGCTCGTGCTCCTGCGCATCCTCCAGGGCCTGTCCGCGGGCGCGGAGTGGGGCGGCTCCGCGCTGCTGAGCGTGGAGCACTCACCGGCCCGGCACCGCGGGTTCTTCGGGTCCTTCACCCAGATCGGCTCCTCCGCCGGCATGCTGCTGGCCACCGGCGCGTTCTTCATCGTGCAGAACGTCATGAGCGAGGAGCAGTTCGCCGCCTACGGCTGGCGCATCCCCTTCCTGCTCTCGGCCCTGCTCGTGGCGGTGGGCCTGTGGATCCGCCTCGGCGTGGCCGACGCCCCGGAGTTCCTGGAGCACAGGGCCTCGGGGAACGTGGCCAAGGCCCCCCTGCGGGAGCTGCTGGTCCACCACCGCCGCCCGGTGCTGGTGACGATCGGCCTGCGCCTGGCCCAGAACGCCGTCTACTACCTGGTGACGGTCTACATGCTGACCTACCTGCGGGACGTGCGCGGGGACAGCGCCGCGGGCGTGACCGCGGTGATGATCGCCTCGGCCATCGGCCTGTTCTCCACCCCGTTCTGGGCCTGGCTCTCCGACCGGGTCGGCCGCAAGGTCGTCTCGGTGACCGCCTACGCGGCGATCGGCGTCTTCGGCTGGGTGCTGTTCGCCTTCCTCGAGGCCGGCCCGCTCGCCCTGCTGCCGCTCGTGGTGATCCTCGGCATCAACCTCGTCCACGATGCGATCTACGGACCGCAGGCGGCCTGGTTCGCCGAGCAGTTCCCCGTGCACGTGCGGTACTCGGGCGTGAGCTTCGGCTACCAGGTCGGCACCGTCCTGGGCGGCGGGCTGATGCCGCTGATCGCCGCCCTGCTCTTCGCCGCCGGCGGGGACACCCCGTGGCTGATCGCCGGCTACCTCTCCGTGCTGGCCGTGCTCTCCGTCGTCGCCGCCCTGGCCGCGAAGGATCCCGCCCGGGACCGGCGCGGCACCGAACTCACCGATCTGCACGCCGGCCGGACCGCGGCCGCCCCGGCCGTCGCGACCTCCGCCGCCGCGAGCGCCACCCGGACCACCCCCGAGAGGACCACCGTATGAGCCGCCCCCTGCTGCTGAACGCCTTCGACATGATGGTGCCCGTGCACCAGTCACCGGGACTGTGGCGCCACCCGGAGGCCGGGGTCGCCGGCTTCGACACGCTCGAGTACTGGACGTCGCTGGCCCGCACCCTCGAGGAGGGCGGCTTCACCGCGCTGTTCCTGGCGGACGTCCCCGGCGTCTACGACGTGTACGGGGGCGGGGCCGAGGCCACGGCCCGCGGGGGAGTGCAGTACCCGGTGCTCGACCCGCTCGTCGCGGTGCCGGCGATGGCCGCGGCCACCGAACGGCTCGGCTTCGGGGTGACCGCCTCGGTGACCTACGAGGCCCCCTACCTGCTGGCCCGCACCTTCGCGACCCTCGACCACTTCACCCGCGGACGGGTGGCGTGGAACGTGGTGACCTCCTACCAGGACTCGGCCGCCCGGAACCTGGGCATGGACCGGCAGATCCCGCACGACGAGCGCTACGACCGCGCCGACGAGTACATGGAGGTCATGTACAAGCTCCTCGAGGGCTCCTTCGAGCCCGGGGCGGTGAAGGCCGACGCCGGTGCCGGGGTCTTCGTGGACCCGGAGCTCGTGCACCCCATCGGCCACGAGGGCACCTGGTTCTCCGTGCCCGGCCAGGCGCTGACCCACCCCGGACCCCAGGGCACCCCGTTCCTGTTCCAGGCCGGCGCCTCGAAGCGCGGACAGCAGTTCGCCGTGGACCACGCCGAGGCCATCTTCTTCATCGGCAACACCCCGCAGCTCGTGCGCCGGTGGACCGACGGCGTCCGGGCCGAACTGGCCGCGCAGGGGCGGGCCGAGGACGCCGTGAAGACCTTCGCCATGGCCACCGTGGTGGTCGCCGAGACCGACGACGAGGCCCACGCCAGGCTCGACGGATATCGCCGGCACGTGGACATCGAGGGGGCGCTGTCCCTGTTCGGCGGCTGGACCGGGGTCGACCTGGCCGGGGCGGACCCCGATGCGCCGCTCGAGTACGTGGCCACCGACGCCAACCAGTCCGCGCTCGCGGCGTTCACCTCGCTGTCCCCGGACCGGACCTGGACGGTGCGGGACCTGGCCGAGTTCGTGGCCATCGGCGGCCGCGGACCCGTCATCGCCGGGGCCCCCGGCACCGTGGCGGACGAGCTCGAGCGCTGGCGCGAGGAGGCCGGCGTGGACGGCTTCAACATCTCGGCGGCCGTGCGGCCGGCGGACCTGGAGCGGTTCACCACGATGGTGTCGCCGGAGCTGCGGCGCCGCGGTCTCCTGCCGGAGCCCGGGGCCCTCCCCGCCGGCAGGACGCTGCGCGAGGCCCTGACCGGCGCCGGGCCGGGTCTGGCCGACGACCACCGCGGGGCGTCCTTCCGCCGGTGACCGCCGGGCTCTCGGGGTTCGCCGCTCGACCGGTCCGGGACGGCTGTCCGCCGTCCTGGTTCCTCGGAACGGAGCGCTCCTGCCCGGGAGAGGGCAGGAGCGCTCCGCCGCGCCGAGGCGCAGAAGGCGACCCCCGACCGCCGGGGAACGGATCATGGGGGTCGCTGCACCGGCGTGGGGGCCGGTGCCACCCGAAAAGTACCAGACGGTAATATCGCGGTGCACAATCCTGTGCAGATGCATGAATCTTGCTTCTCGGCGGGCCTCCCGACTTCCGAGCCTCCTTCCCCCATGTCTCGTGCCGCGACGACTGGGGTCCCGGGCAGTCATGTGCCATCGGAGAGGGGAACGAGGCGCCACAGATGTGTGCACACATGGTCCGCTAGAAGCCCCGGAGGATCACGTTCCAGTAGTCCCGGGGGAGGACCTCGAGGTCGAAGAACCAGGAGGCGCGGTTCGGGGCCAGCAGCGGCACGCCGGGGATGCTGGGCGCCAGTTCGTTGTCCCGGTCGAACTCGGCCAGCACGGCCCGGCCCCGCTGCACCGTCACGGGGGTCACGGTGTACCCGTCGTAGGAGGCCGTGGGCTCCTCGTCATCACGGGTGGCCAGGAGGTTCTCGGTGAGGACCTTCGTCTGGTGGCGCAGTGCCCCGCCGGACGAGGCGGTCCCCAGCGCGGCCGCGTCCCCGCAGGCCCACACGGTGGGCACACGGCGGTGGCGCAGGGTCTGTGCATCCACGTCCGCGTATCCGTCCCAGGCGGTGCCCGGGCCCGGTGCGACGCCCAGTCCCGCGTCGGCGATCCAGGCCGGGGCTCGGTGGACGGGGCTGTGGTGCAGCAGGTCGTAGGACAGGTCCCGGGGCGCCCCGTCGACCGTGGCCCGCAGCCGGCGGGAGCCGGCGTCGATCGACTGCACGTGGGCGCGCGTCAGGACCGTGATGCCGTAGCGCCGGACCCAGGGCTGCAGCACGCGGTCCACGTCCGGCTGGCCGAACACGGTGGCGGTGGGCGTCAGCAGGGTCACCTCGATGTCCTGCAGAACACCCTGGCGCTGCCAGTAGTCGCAGGCCAGGTAGAGGATCTTCTGCCCGATCTGCGGCGTGGGCGCCGGGCCGTCCGGGATGGTGAACAGCGCCCGGCCGCGGCGCAGCCCGCGGATCAGCTCCCAGGTCTTGGGGGCCAGCTCCACGGTGTAGTTGGTCGAGGCGTGCGGGCCGGCCATCGCCTCGGCACTGCCGGGGACGCGGTCCCAGTCCGGGGTGGACCCCGCGCAGATCACGACGTCCCGGTAGCCGATGTGCTCGCCGGAGGACAGCGTGGCCGTCCGTGTCGCCGGATCCAGTGCCTGGACACGGTCCTGGATCCATCGCACGCCGCGGGGCATCACGCGGTGCTGGGTCCGGGACATCTGCGGCACGGTCTTCAGTCCGGCGCCCACGTAGGAGAGCATCGGCCGGTAGTGGTGCGTGGACTTCGGCTCCGCGATCACGATGTCCGTGATGCCCTTGCGGCGCAGTCGTGCGGCCAGGGAGATCCCGGCATTGCCGCCGCCGATCACGAGGACGTCAGTGGTGTGATCCGAGGGTGCAGTGGTCATCGTGACTCCGTGGGTCGAGGCTGGCTCCACGGTCCCGATCGGGCCGCCCGACCATTCGACCACGAGCCGCGGCGCCCACGCCCGGGCGGTGGGCATCCAAGGGTTGAGGGGGCTCCCTAGAAGTCCATGTCGAGGAACTTGCCCGTCAGGACAACCGATCGACGGTGCGATGCCGGTGCCTGTTCCGCCAAGGGTCCCGGATGAAGTGGCGTCCTGTGTCCCATGGGTTGCGAAGCGTCTTGGTTGCGAGACATCTAGGTGCAGCGCATGCCAGCGGGCCAACGCGCGCAGCGGCCGGTGGCTGCTAGGAATGGTCCTCTCCTGAGATGGTGAGCTGCCGTGGTGAGGGAGATCGCTGGCCGATCAAGACCCTCTGCTGCACCGGTCACTGGGCTCACTGGTGCGCGACGTCGGCGCAGCGCGATCGGATCGGCCTGCCGCGTTCTGCTGATGCAGTGCTCCAGGCGGTCCTTGTGGTGTCATCCCCACGCGAGATAGGCCAGAACAGCTATCAGCGGTGGTATTCCTTCCATCAGGGCGTTGCGCCACAGGCGCCGCTCCACGAAGGGGAACAGGATGGCCAGAACAATGTGGCTGGTGCATCCGAAGAGCACCAAGGCGCGGCCGGCCCCGATCGCCCCGACGTTCAGCAGGAGCAGTCCCGCTGCGATCCCGGCGGCGAAGCACAAGTTGTAGAGGCCGATGAAGATCACCCACAGGCGCACGGCCGGCACGTCCTGAGGGCGGATGAGGGTGAAGGAGTACGTGCGCGGATCCCGGTGGAAGAAAACCTCCAGCACGAAGGCGAAGACCAGCCCCGCTACCGTGACTCCGGCGGCGATCTGGCTGAGCAGGTTCATCGACATCTCCCCGATTCCGGCAGGAAAACTAGGGGCTGCGCACCCACTGATCCCCGCCGCTGCCTGCCAGTGGTTGGATGGGAGACTGCCTCCAGTGTGCGCTTGCTGGGGCGGCTTTGCCCACCATGACTGGCGATGCTGATGACGCGGACGAGGCAGCCGCCGGATGCAGCACCAGGACCGTGGCCCGCCCGAAGGGGAGGCCCTCCAGTCCTGGCGGCGGCACCGTTCCACCAGCTGCTGGGCCGATGCTCTTGCGGCGCACTTCGCCGGTCCGCACTGGCAGCAGCGGCCTCACCGCTCGCCCCGGACCGAAGACGATGCGGGAGTCGCAGGAGATCGGAGGCACGACAGTCCCGGCTTCACGCCACACCACGACGGCCTGAAGCTTGCCGGCGAGCTTGTCGCAGCGCGATCGTTGCTGGTGAGGTCATGCTGCTGCTCAACGTCGCCAGTCCGAGCTCCTGTTCTGGAGAGGATCCGCCCGTGGACTCCACGGTCATGGTCCGCCCCGCACGTCTGGAGGACGCCGCTGCCATGGCGAAGATGCACATGAGCTCGTGGGAGGAGACGTACCGCGGGGTGATGCCCGACCGCGTGCTGGATGATCCGGGGCTTGTTGAGGCCCGCGAACGGTTCTGGATCACGGCCTTGGTCGATGAGCGTCACCGCGCGAAGCGCATCGCGGTGGCTGAACGCGACGGCGTGGTGATCGGGGTGGCGATGGCGGGCCCGCCGGAGAGCCCGGAATCCGTGTGGAGCCAGCAGCTCTACGTGTTGTACGTTCTCGCGACCGAGCACGGATCCGGTGTCGGGGCGGCGCTTCTGGACGCTGTCGTGCACCCTGGGGAGTCGGTGGTGCTGTGGGTCGCCGATCCCAATCCTCGGGCGCAGGCGTTCTACCTAAAGCACGGCTTCCTCCCGGACGGCACATGGCAGGTGGAGGGTGGTGTGCGAGAAATCCGCATGATGAGGGTCGCTCCCGATCCCACCGTCTGACCCAGACGAAGACGTCCTCCATGTCGAACCCTCCGCTGACCACCTCTACTCCTGTACTAGAAGGCATGGGATGCGAGACGTCTCGTGGCAGAAATTTTCGTCCGCATGTTTTCGCGGATCCGGGTGTCTCGCATCTTTGTGCTTTATCCGTACCCCTAGAATCGGATACTCAACGTCAGTTGCGAGACGGATGAGGTGGACGTGGGGAAGTTGATCGGGTATGCCAGGGTGTCGACGCGTCAGCAGGACGCCGACCGTCAAGTGGCTGACTTGCTCGCAGCCGGGGTGCGGCGCGATGACGTGTATGTCGACAGTGGAGTGTCTGAAGGTCGTGCGTCGCGTCCGCAGTTCGACCGTGCGGTCGTTGCGCTCGAAGAGGGTGACACGCTGGTCATTACCACGCTGGACCGGTTGGGGCGGTCGACGCAGAACATGCTGACCTTCGCCGAAGCTCTGCGAGGCAGGGGCGCCGGTCTGCGGGTGCTCAACCTCGGTGGGGGAGACGTGGATACCTCGACCCCGATGGGTTCGATGGTCTTCACCGTCATGGCTGCGCTGGCGCAGATGGAGCTGGAGATGAAGCGGGAGCGGATCACCGACTCGGTGGCCAAACGCAGGGCCGCCGGCAAGGACCTCGGCGGGCGGCGCCAGATCTTCACCGACTCCCAGATCCGCAACGCACTGCGGCTGATCGAGGGCGGCGAGCCGGCCACCCAAGTGGCCAAGGACCTCGGCATGTCCCGGGCCACTCTCTACCGGCGGATCCGGGAGCTGCCGCTGGCGACGACCATCTGAGGCCGCCGGTGCCTGTGGACATCGTGATGCGCATGCCGTACACCGGATTCTGTTGATCGACGCCCACTGGGAGATGGAGAAGGACCTGCTGAAGCTGTGGCTGGAGGCCGCCGAGGTCTGATCGGGACGCGACACGGGGGTGCATCCACCACCGGCGCCCCGAAGCGCGCCATGGTGCTTGTGACCGCCCGCGCACAGCGGGGGACCGACGAGAGCAAGGAGTACACCGTGGAAAACTACGAGTGGGAGCGCGGTGACCGCGTGCAGGTGAAGCTGACCGGACACGTCGTGGAGCTGCTCAGCGACCCCGGAACCACCGATGCCGCGAACCATCTGATCAGCACCGCCGCGGAGCCGAACGCGATGTTCGTCCGGGCCCTGGACGTCGAGACCCGGCAGATCCACATGTACCTGGTCGACGACCTGCACCACGTCAGCTGACTGTAGGCCGAAGGGCCCGTCACCGGATTGCCGGCGGCGGGCCCTTCACTGCCGTCGTGCTCGGATCGGCTTCAACCGTGGAAGGCCGGCCACAGACCGGTGGCGGTGCTGTCGGAGTTCCTGTTGTGGGTGCTGGGCGCTGAGGTCAGGGGCAGGGCAGGGCAGGGTCGGGGACAGGGTCCAGGTCGTCGGCACGGTCTGTCAGATCGTGCCGACAGGCATCGAGTTCGAGTAGGGCTAGGACTTCGGTGATGAGGAGAGGGGCTACCTTCTCGAGGGCGACCTGGGGATGGGTGTGATCGTCGGCCAGGTGGAGGAACTGCCTGCCGGGTGAGGGCTTGGTGGCACCGAGCCGGTGGCCTGCTCGAGCGTCCTACTCGACGAGGGTGACGGTGGCGTCGGTGAGGTAGGGCTCGGACTCGCGGTTGACCAGGTAGTTGGCGGTCTGGTCGTCGGTGAGCTGGTACAGCCGTTCCCGGTCTCCGGGATCGCTGAACAGGTCACCAGCGGCCACGGTGCCGGTGGCCTCGACCTCGTCACCGGGGCGCAGGTCGGCTGGCATCTCGGTCACGAACACCACTGTCTGCTCAGCACCCATGGTCAGGAACTCCTCACCGTAGACATCCTCCACCTCGTTGGTCAGGGTGATCTCCTTCCCGACCAGTTCCTCGGTGGAGACCTCGGACTGGTCCAGCTGAGTCAGCCGGGTCTCGTCCTGGCACCCGGTCAACAGCAGCGCCCCGGCCACGCCGGCGACGGCAAGGGGCCATATGCGGTGGGGCCGGGTGCGGTGGATGGGGGTGCGGTGGGTCATCAGGGTGCTCCTCGGTGCTCCGGCGGCGGGGGTGTGCAAGGTGGCCTGTCTTTGACCAGTGTCGTTCCACACTAGCCATTAGAGGTTCTGCGGGTGGGACTGATGCACGAATCGGTGACGTCTTTCCCCTGGCTGCGCGTCAGTCGGAGCGGCGAGAGGTGGCGTTCCGTCGTGCGGGACCGCTGTTGTGGTTTCGGCGGCGCACGACCAGCCATTGGGCCACGACAATGGCAGCGATGACCACGGCGGTGACCGCCAGTGTGAAGGGTTTCGACTGGGCCTTCAGCAGCACGAACGGCACGAGCACCGCGACGTCGAGGGCGATCGCGGCCCAGGGGATCCACGGCTTGGCCCCGACGTCGTGCCTGAGGTGGCGGAGGATGCCGAGGTGGATGGCGATGTCCATCGCCAGGTAGAGGATGGCGCCGAGGGCGGCGATCTGGGACAGGTCGAAGAAGGCGGCCATCAGGATCGCCAGCCCGGCGGTGATGTACAGCGACTGGTGGCCCTCCTTCCCCGGCAGCCCGGGGGCCTGGCCCATGTCGCGGAGCATGTCGTAGAGCTTCGAGACCGAGAACAGGCTCGCGATCAGCCCCGACAGGGTCGCCACGACGGCGATCGCCACGGTCAGCGTCACACCCCAGGCGCCGAACATCGGCTCGGCGGCCTCGGCGAGGGCGTAGTCCCGGGCCTCGACGATCTGCGGCACGGTCAGGCTGCCGGTGACCGCCACCGTGATGAGGAGGTAGAGCACGGTGCACAGGGCGATGGAGATCATGATGGATCGGCCGATGTTGCGCTCGGGCTGCTGCAGGTCGGCGCCCTGGTTGGTGATGGTGGTGAAGCCCTTGTACGCGAGGATGCACAGGGTGGTCCCGGCCAGGAAGCCCAGCCATCCCGCATCCGGTGGGGTGCGGTCGGCGGCGCTGACCAGCCGACCCAGCGAGGAGACGCCGGCGGCGAGGATCCCGCCGACGGCCAGCACGGCGATCCCGATGATTTTGACCGCCGCGGTCACTGTGGCGGAGCGCTCCACCCACCGGTTGCCCACCAGGTTCACCAGGGCGGCGGCCGCGATGGCCACCACCGCCAGCACCGGCACCCACACCGCGGAGTCCTGCAGGTCGAAGGGGCGCAGCAGGTAGGTGCCGAAGGTGCGGCCCAGCAGGGACTGGGCGAGGATCATCGACACGTACATGAACAGGGAGAACGACCCGGCGAGAACCCCGGGGCCGTAGGCGGCCTTGAGCAGCATCGCGATCCCGCCGGAGGACGGGTTGGTGGCCGAGTAGCGGATGTAGGAGTAGGAGCTGAAGGCCACGACCACGGCCCCGGCGAGGAACGCCCAGGGCAGCCAGCCGCCGGCCAGCTCGGCGACCTGCCCTACGAGGGCGAAGATCCCGGCCCCGATCATCACTCCCGTCCCCAGGGCGACGGACCCGGTCAATGACAGCTTCTGTTCCTTCTGCGGTGTGGGGTCGTCTCCCATGCCACGGTCCTTCCTGTTGGTGACCCGACCGGCTCGAAACGGTCGGGGATTGGTGTGGGTGCGGGCTCCATCATCTCGGGGCCGTGATCAGAGGCGCGGTGATCGTTTCGGGCGATCCCGGCCGGTCGCCCGGATGGCTCTGCAGGTCGGGCGCTGATGGGGCTCGGTCGTTTCGGCGGTTGGCCTGCGAGGGGCGGTCAGGAACCGGAGACGGTGTAGCCGGCCTCCTCGATCGCGGCGCGCACGGTGGCCGGCAGCAGCAGGCGATCCGTGGCCACGGTCACCGTGGACAGGCCGGCGGGGACGAGTTGGACCTGGACGTTCTGCACGCCCACCAGGGCCTGCACGGCATCGGTGACCCGCCCCACGCAGTGGCCGCAGGTCATGCCCTCCACGTCGAAAGCCGCGATCTGCGCCGGGGTGTTCTCCCGCGCAGAGGCGTCGGCGGTGGCTTCGGTGGTGGAAGGAGCGGGGCTGCAGCAGGCGCAGCCGCCTCCGTTGTCGATCAGCGGCAGCGGGCGGGCGGTGATTTTCAGCGCATCGGTCACGAGAGCACTCCTTGTCGATAGCGGATGCACGACGCCCCGGTGACACAAGACGCCGTCCAGACCAGCGAACCTATACCCCATAGGGGTATAGGTCAAGAAGGCTTGTTTGCCGCTGGCCCGAGCCCGTGCCACCCGTTGCACACGGGCCACGGGCCGTTGTTGCCGTCCTCAGAAACGTTTGCGCTGCCTGCGGTGACCGCGATCGCCGGCCGGTTGCGGCCAGGGTTGTGGTTGCCGTTCGTCGTGTTTCTTGACTACGACGTCGTCGTTGGAGGAGCGGGTCAGGATGGGCAGGAAGATCACCAGGGCGATGAGGTGGGACAGCTCGCTGGCCTGACTGATTCCGCCCTTGAGTACGAGCATCCCGTAGATCACGAAAGCAAAGCCGCTAGGTCCGACACGCATCGTGGCCACCTGCTGGCTGCGCGGTAACCCGGATCCAAGAACGGACATCCAAGGGCATCGTGGAGCGGGCCAACGGCTATCTCGAGACCTCGTTCCTTCCCGGGCTATGCGAGGTTGGAGCGGCGAAGGCCGAATAAAGTCCCGGTCGGCGCCGCTTTACATATGGCGGACTACCGGGCGGGCTCACGAAGCGGTGGCGCAGTAGGAGTTGCCCTCCGCATCAGTGCTCACCCTGACGCCGTCGGCGCGTAGCATCGGCCGGTGACAGAGATCTGACAGGAGAAGTGTGGAGGTGGGCCGCCGTTGGACGTGCTCATGGCGGCTCTGCCCATGGTCCTGACCTTGGGTCTGCTCCTCGTGCCGGCGCCGCCATGGGTGGCCCCCGCGGCCGGACTGGTCTCAGCCGTGGTGATCGGCCTGGCCTGGTTCGGCACCCCGGTGGCGGAGGTGTCCTCCGCCTTCGGCGAGGGCTTCTGGATCCTGGTCGAGGTGCTGGCGATCATTGCCGGCGGGATCCTGCTCTCCCGCGTCATGGACCGGACCGGCGCTCAGGAGAAGCTGGCCCGGTGGCTCTCGGACGGCGGTGGCCCCACGGTGGTCTCGGCGCTGCTCATGGTGCACGGGGTGGTGCCGTTCATGGAGACCGTCACCGGGTTCGGCGTCTCCGTGATCATCGGGCTGCCGCTGCTGCTGTCCCTGGGGTTCACGCCGTTGCGAGCGGCCTCGCTCTCGCTGGTGGCGCTCATGGTGGGCCCGTGGGGATCCATGGGCCCCGGCACGCTCCTGGGCTCCCAGATCGCCGGCGTCACCCTGCACGACCTCGGGGTGGCCTCCGGGATCCTGAACGTCATCGCCTTCCTGGGGTCCGGTGCCGTGGCCGCGGTCATCGCCGGCCGGGGGCTGCCCACCTCCGATGGCCGGGACCGGCCCCGGCCCGCTGACTACGGCGCCTGGATCGGCATGGGACTGGCCTCGGGGGTGGTGCTGTCCGTCCTGGTCCTCGCCGCCAATCTGGCGTTCGGCACGGCCGTGGCCGGTGCGGTGGCCACCCTGGTGATGTCCGCGGGCTGGGCCGGCGTGATCAGCCGGGGACGGATGGGGCCCGTCCCGGCCCGCGCTCTGGTGCCGTACCTGGTGCTGCTCGGAGGCACCATCATCGGGCAGCTCCTCGAAGGTCTGCTGCCGCCCGGTGGGTTCGGCGCGGTGCTGGGCTCGCCGGCCCTGTGGTCCATCACCGGCGCCCTGGTCGGCGTCGTCGTGCTCTCCATGGGCAGGGAGCACCGGCGGCGACTTCCGCGGGAGGTCCGCCGGATGTGGCTCCAGGTGGCGGCGCCGACCGGCCTGTATCTGGTGCTGGGCAGCGCGGTCTCCGGGGGCGGGCTGGCCGAGGCGCTGGCCACGGCGCTGACCGGGCTGGGGCAGGCCTACCTGTTCCTGGTCCCCGTGCTCGGTGGCCTGGGGGGTTACATCACGGCGTCGGGCACGGGCGCCAATGCCATGTTCGGCGGCACCCAGGACGCAGCCGCGCATGCCCTCGGCATGGACCCGCTGTGGATGATGGCCTCCCAGAACGTGGCGGCCGGACTGGCCTGCCTGGCCAGCCCGGCGCGCATCGAGCTCGCCTACCGGATCGCCGGTCCACTCCAGCGGAAGGACACCCCCGGGCCCGTCCTCACCCGCGGGGCCCTGGTGGTGAGGACCCTGCCGT
Organism: Kocuria sp. GQ42; assembly: GCF_059758435.1. Classification (NCBI taxonomy): domain Bacteria; kingdom Bacillati; phylum Actinomycetota; class Actinomycetes; order Micrococcales; family Micrococcaceae; genus Kocuria; species Kocuria sp. GQ42. Next base: position 31,880 of record NZ_JCAXEN010000006.1, read on the forward strand.
TCGTGCTGGTGTGCTTGGTGCTGTGGGGCATCGGGAACATGCTCTGGATGCCGGTGGCAGGCTGACGCCCGCCTCGGACCCTTGGATTCTCCCACTGCGGAAGGCCAACCTGCCACCTCTTCAGGCACTGTTCGGTCAACGGTGTGTGGGCCTGCACCCGCAACCCTGGGCGGCCGCCAGGAGCGGTGTCATCTCGGTGGCACCGCTCCTGGGGTGCTCTCCCAGTGCGCCCTTCATCAGGGACTCCCCGAGCCCTGCCGTTCCTGATGAGGTGGTGCAGTCGCTGATCCGTCGGGCCCTTCCCGCACGCTCGGGCGACTGCGCGGACGGGTCTCCCACCACGTCCGCCCGATCCGCTGCCCCCACCACATCAGGAGTTCCCTTGCTGACCGTCAACGCCTACGCCGCCCCCTCCGCCGACGCACCGCTGGAGCCGACCACGATCACCCGCCGCGAGGTGGGCCCGAACGACGTGCTGATCGAGATCGCCTATGCCGGGATCTGCCACTCCGACATCCACACCGTCAACGGCGACTGGGGACCCCAGCCCTACCCCCTGGTGCCCGGCCACGAGATCGTGGGCGTCGTCGCCGAGATCGGCCCCGAGGTCACCGGCCACGCCGTCGGGGACCGCGTCGGGGTGGGGTGCATGGTCAACTCCTGCGGGCAGTGCACCAACTGCCGCAACGGGGACGAGCAGTACTGCCTGGCGGGCATGGTGCCCACCTACGGCGGGGCCGACCGGGACGGCACCATCACCCAGGGCGGCTACTCCACCCACGTCGTCGTCGACGCCGGCTTCGTGCTGTCCGTGCCCGCCTCCCTGGACTTCGCCGCGGCCGCCCCGCTGCTGTGCGCCGGGATCACCACCTACTCCCCGCTGCGCCGCTGGGGCGCGGGCCCGGGCCGGAAGGTCGCCGTCGTGGGCCTGGGCGGGCTGGGGCACCTGGCCGTGAAGATCGCCGCCGCGATGGGCGCGGAGGTCACCGTGCTCTCGCAGTCGCTGAAGAAGAAGGAGGACGGGCTGCGGCTGGGTGCCGACCACTACTACGCCACCTCGGATCCGGCCACCTTCGAGCAGCTGGCCGGGTCCTTCGACCTGGTCCTCAACACCGTCAGCGCCGTGATCGACGTGGACGCCTACCTGTCCCTGCTCACCGTCGACGGGGCCCTGGTCAACGTCGGGGCCCCGGCGGAGCCGCTGAGCCTCAACGTCTTCTCCCTCATCGGCGGCCGGCGCACCTACGCCGGGTCGATGATCGGCGGCATCGCCGAGACCCAGGAGATGCTCGACTTCTGCGCCGAGCACGGCATCGTCCCGGAGACCGAGCTGATCTCCGCCGACCGGGTCAACGAGGCCTACGAGCGGGTGCTGGCCTCGGACGTGCGCTACCGCTTCGTCATCGACGCCGCCACCTTGGTCTGAGCCCACGCCCCGTGCGGACACGCTCCGTGGCACAGGCGGCGCCGGTCACCCCTGCGGTGCCGGCCGAGGGAACACCAGGGGCTTGCCCTGCTGCCCTCGTCCTGCGCATCCGTCTGGTGGCGGCAATGCTCCTGGCCGTGGTGACCGCGACGTCGACGGCCTGCAGCACTGCCGGCCCCACCGGCTCCTTCGCAGAGCCCCATCCCGCATCGATCCCGGCCACGACGGAGGACACCGACGACATGAGAACCCCGTCCGCGGCAGCGGGCACCCCGATCATCCTCGACATCGAGGGCACCACGGTGACCGGGACCCTGCTCGACAACACCGCCGCACGCTCCCTGATCGACCAGCTGCCCCTGGAGCTGTCCTTCACCGACTTCGGTGGCCAGGAGAAGATCGCGAACCTGCCGGCGCCGCTCTCCCTCGAGGGCGTGCCGGCCGGGAACGACGCCGACCCCCTGACGATCGGCTACTACGCCCCGGACCAAGCCCTGGTGCTCTACTACCAACACGTCGGGTACTACAACGGCATCGTCCGCCTGGGCGAGTTCGACGATCTCGAAGCGGTCCGTGACCACGACGACACCTTCACCGCCCGTCTGAGCCGCAATGACTGAGAAAAGCGGCCGGGTCAGAGCGACTGTGGAGGCACCCCGCACGACCACGGCAGGCTTTCCCTCATCCCCTGCCGGACATCTGCTGGATTCCGGTCGGGTTCCCGCCGTCGGCGGAGGGAACCGTGCTGAGGCGCGTACTGGCAGGGCCTCCCTCGCATGCTGAGAGCGACCTACTCCGGCGGGATGGACAACCGCACCGAGGTGGCGGCCTTGGCCGGGGTGAGCGTGGAGTACTACGCCAAGCACGAGCGCGGGGCCATCGCCGGGGCCTCGGCCTCGGTGCTGGAGGGCGCTCGCCGGTCCGCAGATCCAGGTCCTGGCGCTGCGGAACCGCTGCCCGGACACCACCGAAAGGACACCATGGAACTGACCGATCTTCTGGAGGAGCTCGACGCCGGGCGCACCATCACGGGGGACTCACCCCTGCACGAGGTCATGCACCGGGTCAGCCAGGAGGCCCTGCGCATCACCGGGGAGCTCAACGGCGGATACCGGGAACCGGCGCGGGTGCGGGAGCTGCTGGCCCAGCTCACCGGCAAGCCGGTGGACGAATCGGTGACCGTCTTCCCGCCCTTCCACTCCGACTTCGGGAAGAACATCACCCTCGGCAAGCGGGTCTTCATCAACTCCGGGTGCACGTTCCAGGACCAGGGTGGGGTGGTCATCGGCGACGACTGCCTGATCGGGCACAACACGGTGCTGGCCACCCTCAACCACGACCTCGCCCCCAGCCGCCGGGCGGACATGCACCCGGCCCCCATCGTGATCGGGCGCAACGTGTGGATCGGGTCCAACGCCACGGTCCTGCCGGGCGTGACGATCGGTGACGACGCCGTCGTGGCGGCGGCCTCGGTGGTGACGAAGGACGTCCCGGAGAGGTCCGTGGTGGTGGGCTCCCCGGCACGGGTCGTGCGCTCCGTGAGCGACTGAACCGCACCCGGTGGGTGTCCTTCGGCGGACGCCGGCCCGGAGGGCCTTCGCTCTCCACCCTCGCCACCCGGATGTGAGCTGGTCGTGGGAGATCTCAGGAGCGCCGGGAGCGACGGAGCTGGCAGTCGTCGGCGCAGAGCATTCTCCGCTCTCCGTTCGCGGTGTCCCGGATCCACACCACGTTGAGCCGCGGCATGGTGGCGAGGACGGTGCCGCTGTAGGCGGGGAAGCCGAACCGGTGGACATCGAGGTGGTCCCCGCGCCGCAGGGTGGAGACATCGCGGACGGGTCGCAGGTTGGTCAGCATGGCGAGCAGGTCTTTCTGGTGCTGGGATCAGTGGACGAGGGAGGGGATCTTGGCGCGCAGACCGGCTTCGGTCTGCTCCTGGGCGGAGGTCCTCTCCAGGGCGGCGGTGATCAGGTGCTTCGGCACGACGACGACGCCGTCGCTGTCACCGATGATGGCGTCACCCGGATGGCAGACCACGTTGCCGCAGGCGACCGGGGCGCCGATGGTCCCGGGTCCGTACTTGAAGGGCCCGGCCGGGCTGATGCCGCGGGCGAAGGTGGGCAGGCCCATCGCCCGCAGCTCGTCGACGTCGCGGGTGGCGCCGTCGATGACGACCCCGGCGATCCCGCGGGCGATGCAGAGCTCTCCGAGGATGTCGCCGAAGCAGGCCCGGTTGGTGTCGCTGTTGGCGTTGATGACCAGCACGTCACCGGGCCTCGCGTCGTCGAGGGCGCGGTGGATGGCGAGGTTGTCGCCCTCGCGGGTCTGGATGGGCAGCACGGTCCCGGCCAGCCGCAGCCCCGGGGTGACGGGGCGGATCGCGGCGTGCATCAGACCCAGCCGGGACTGGGCGTCGCCGATGAGGGCGACCGGGTAGTGGGCCAGCTCCCGGATCGGCTCCAGGGCGGGACGGTCCCACTCCGGGGTGAGCTGGAGGCTGTCGGTGGCGGCGGTGATGATCATGGCGGTTCTTCCTGGGGGTCTCGGGCGGGATCAGCTGTAGGTGGGCGCGGCGACGTCGTTGATCGCGGTGGCCGGGCGGTCCCCGGCCAGGGCGTGCCGGATCGCGGCGAGGGCGTCGGTGCCGGCGGCCAGGAACGCCTCGGCCGTCTGACCGGCCACGTGCGGGGTGACGAGGAGGTTCGGCACCCGGGCCACGTCGATGCCGGAGTGCGGCTGCGGGTTCTTCATGTCCACGGACTCGCCCTCCAGCACGTCCAGACCGGCCCCGGCCAGGTGGCCGTCGATCAGGGCCTGGGCCAGGGCGGCCTCGTCGACCAGCCCGCCGCGGGAGGTGTTGATCAGCACCGCCCCCGGCTTCATCGACGCCAGGGCAGCCGCGTCGACGAGGTGGCGGGTTCCGGTGGTGAGTGGCAGGTGGAGGCTGAGCACGTCCGCCCCGGCGATCACCTCGTCGGCGGTGGCGGGTCGTGGGCCGGTGGCGGCGACGGCGTCGTCGTCCACGTACGGGTCGTGGGCCAGGACGTCCATGCCGAAGCCGTGGGCGATGCCCGCGACCATGCGGGCGATGTTGCCGAAGCCCAGCAGACCCAGGGTGCGGCCGTGGAGTTCGAAGCCGTTGAGGTGCGGTTTGAGCTCGGCCCAGGCCCCGGCGGCGGTGCCGGTGGCCCCCTCGGGGGTCCGGCGGGCCAGGGAGAGCAGCAGGGCGAAGACGTGCTCGGCCACGGCCCGGCTGTTGGAGCCCGGGGTGGTGGTCACCCACACCCCGGCGGCGGTGGCGGCGTCGATGTCGACGTTGTCGCTGCCCACCCCGTGGCGGGCGATGATGCGCAGCCGCGGGGAGGCGGCGATCTTGGCGGAGTCGAAGCGTTCGGCCCGCAGCAGCACGGCCTCGACCTCGTGGCTGATCTCGGTGTAGTCCACGGCGGTGGCGCCGTAGCCCAGGTGCACTCGTCCCAGGGTGGTGAGCTCGGCGAGCACGTCGGGGTGGATGGGGTCGGAGACGTAGACGGTCGTCATGGGTTCCTCGGTGGTGGGATCGGCCGCGGGTCAGCGGTAGAGGTGGGAGGCGGTGGAGGTGGTGGTGTTGGTGCGCACCGCGCCCAGCACCACGGCCAGGCCCATCACCCCGAAGACCACGAGCATGTAGGCGGGCACCAGGGTGTTGCCGGTGGCGTCGATCATCCAGGTGGCGAAGTAGGGGCCTCCGGCGCCGCCGATCACGGCCCCGACGCTGTGGCCGAAGGCCACCCCGGTGTGGCGGACCTCGACGGGGAAGAACTCGGGCATCGAGGCGTAGGTGCCGGCCTGGCACAGGGCGTAGGGCACCATCCCGATCAGCAGCCCGACCATGGCCAGGGCCACCGAGCCGTTGTTCATGAGCATGAAGGAGGGGATCGTGACCGCGATGTAGAAGACGTAGGAGCTCACCAGCACGCGCTTGGCGCCGATGCGGTTGCCCAGCTGGCCGGCCAGGGGAATCAGGAAGGCCGCGGCCACCACGGCGATGAGCACGATATAGGAGGCCTCGGCCTTGGTGTAGCCCAGCACGGTGCTGAAGTAGACGGCCACGTAGACGGTGCCGATGTAGGTGCCCATGTTCTGCACCAGGGAGATGAAGAAAACCTTGGTCAGCGGCTTGCGGTGCTCACCGATCAGCCGCCCGAAGGGGGACCCGGTGGTCGCCTTGGCGGTGGCGGCACTGGCGGTGAACTCGGGGCTGTCCTCGATCTTCAGGCGCATGATCAGGCACAGGATGCCCAGGGGCACGGCGATCATGAACGGGATCCGCCAGCCCCAGGACTCCATCGCCTCGGCCGGCACCAGGGTGGCTGCCAGGGCGGCCAGGCCGGCCGCGGACCCCTTGCCGAGGACGGCGATGCTGGGGATGAAGGAGATGTAGAGGTTGCGCCGCTCGATCGGGGCCCACTCGCGGATGTAGCTGGCCGCACCGCCGATCTCCCCGCCGGCGGAGAAGCCCTGGAGCATCCGCAGCACACCGAGCAGGATCGGGGCCCAGATCCCGATCTGGGCGTAGGTCGGCAGGCCCGCGATCAGACCGGCCGCGACGCTCATCAGCAGGATGGAGCCCACCAGGCTGGTCCGGCGGCCGACCCGGTCCCCGATCCAGCCGAAGAAGATCGCCCCCAGCGGGCGCACGACGAACGCGGTGCCGAAGATCAGAAACGTGTTCAGCAGCCCCGCCACGGGGTCGTCGCTGGGGAAGAACACCACCGCGATCGTGGCGGCCACGTAGCCGAAGACGCTGAAGTCGTAGTACTCGATGAAGGTGCCGAAGGCCGCGACCCCGGTGGCCTTCTTCGCCTTGCGCTGCCGCTGCGGATCCACCGCGGGGGCCGTCAGCTGCTTGGTCTGTGCCATATGGACTCCTAAAAAATGGGACACTGTCCTGAAATATCGATACAGTGTGAGTCGGGGCACGTGACTGTGTCAAGGGCCACAACGCCGGCGCCCCGTGCCTGTCGACGTCGTGCGGCTCCGGCGCAGGGGGCCGGGCGGTAGCGTGGTGGGCGCGGCTCCGGTTCTGGGCGGGAGCGTGCCGACAGAACGAGCAGGCGGAGGGCAGGCGTGAGCGAGACCACGGCATCCAGCAACGACCGGATCGTCGAGGTGCTCCATGCCCTGGTGACCCGCGAGCAGGCGGCCGGGGTGCGTGAGTTGGCCGAGGAGCTGGGGGCCAGCCGCAGCACCGTCAACCGCATCCTGCTGGGCCTGGTCGAGCAGGAGTTCGCCCTGCCCACCAGCAGCGGGGCCTACCGGGTCGGCCCGCGCCTGCGGGTGCTCTCGGCCGCCCTGCACGAACGCCACCCGATGCTGACCCGCACCGGGGCCGTCCTGGATCAGCTGGCGGAGCAGTCGGAGGCCACCGTCATCGTCGCCGTCCACGACGCCCCGCGCCCGCAGGCCGTGGTCATCGCCCGTCGGCGCCACCCCGGTCCCGTGGCCTACTCCCTGGAGCCGGGCACGGTGCTGCCGCTGCATGCCGGGGCCACCGGGCGCGCCATCCTGGGCCGTATCGGCATGGAGGCCCTGGGGCCCGAGTCGCTGGAGGCACGCACGCCCGAGACCGTCACCGACCGGACCGAACTGGCGCGGCTGCTCGAGCACGACCGCCGCACCGGCCACGTCATCAGTGTGGGTCAGCAGTTCCCCCTGGCGGCCGGGGCCGCCGCCGCCTTCTCCTGCCTGGGGCTCACCGGATCGGTCTCGATCACCAAACCGCGCTACCTCGCCGACGACGCGGACCTCGACCGCTTCGGCCCGCTGGCCCAGGCGGCCGCCCGCACGATCGAAGACCAGTGCCCCACTCCGTCGGTGCCGGCGAACCTCCCCTCGGAGACCATCCACCCTGCGGGGGGCACCGCCCTGGAGCGGATGACCCGGCTGCTGGCCGTGCTGGTGGCCGAACCCGCCGGCGTCCGCCCCGGACCGCCCCTGGCGCGCGCGATCGGGGCCAACATCGCCACCACCCACCGCCTGGTCGCCACCGCCACCTCCACCGGGCTGGCCCTGGCCGACGGCACCACCCTTCACCCCGGCCCGCGCCTGCTGCACTGGGCGGCCCGGCTGGGTCCCACCCGTGACATCGGCGCCCTGACCGGGCACATCCTGCGCGAGGTGGCCGAGACCACCGGGGAGACCATCGGGCTGGCCCAGCTGGATCCCGCCACCGGCACCGCCGAGATGACCACCGTCATCAACGGCGTCCAGCCCCTGCACTACGGGCTGGCCTCCGGGGTGACCATCCCCCTCTACGCCGGGGCCGCCGGCAAGGCCATCCTCGCCCACTGCCCGCCCGAGACCCTCGAGCAGCTCGAGCTGGAGCCTCTCACCGAACGCACCCCCTTCGACCGGCATGCGCTGCTCGAGGACCTGCACGCCATCCGCGACCGCGGCTGGGCCACCGCCGACGGCGAACGGATTCCCGACGCCTATGGCCTCAGCGCCCCCTACTTCATCGACGGTGCCGTCGCCGGATCCATCACCGCCACCGTGGCCCGCTTCCGGGTTTCCCACCTCGATCTCGACGCCCTCGCCCGCACCATGCAGGACGCCGCGCATCGCATCACCCGGTTGCTCACCGTCACCCCGATGCCCACCGTCTGACCACCGGCAGGGCGGAGCCCGGGCTCCGGCGCACCGGCAGCCCGAAGGCCGGTGAACTAGGAACCGCTGGTGAACGCTTCCGCTCCGTTCATCGCCGAAGCCACGAGATTGCTGCGGACCGGCGATTCGCCGCGGGCGACCGCCCCGATCCAGCCGTCCGTGGTGGTGACCGCAGCGAAGTTCGACTGCAGCAGCACCATCAGGGTGCGGTGCAGATCCTCGGCCGAGACCTGACCGGCCTCGTTGGCGAGGTGGATCGCGCCGGTGGCGTCGGAGAGGATCTCGGCGGCGAAGCCGAGCCCCTCGGCCTCGACCGCCGTCGCCAGGTCGCAGTTGTTGGTCATGTAGCCGACGACCGTGATCGTGTCGACGCCGCGCTCGCGCAGCCACTGGGCCACGTCGGTGCCGGCGAAGACGCTGCCGTACCCCTTCACGACCTGCTTCCACTGCCGGTTGTCGAGCTGCTCGAGATGGGGGTGGAGCGGGTATCCCGTCGAGCCGGGCGCGAAGATGGGGGCGCCCTCGTCCAGCTCGTGCTGGACCATGACGACCGGCATGTCCTGCTCGGCGGCGACCTCGAGGACGCGGCCGATGTTGGCCAGCGACTCCTCGCGGGGCGGGTGCTGGATGGACATGGGGCCGTCGAAGTACTCCATCTGGGCGTCGACGACGATCAGGGCGCGGCTGGGGATGGTCACGGGGTCTCCTCTGGAAAGTGGGATGGGCGGGCTGTGGTGCCCGGCCCCTCTCCATGCTCCTGCCATGTCGGTCGCCGCCGCGATCGGCCCGCGTGCACGATTACGATGAGATCGGGCCACTTCTGCTCCGTGGTGGTCCCGGTGAGAGAGGAACGACAGGTGCGGATCGCGATCCATGCGTTCGACGGTGTGACGATGTTCCACCTGGCCGTGCCGCAGCTGGTGTTCGGCGAGGTCACCCGGCTGGGTCTGGCCGAGGGCTGGGACACAGTGCTGTGGAGCACGGGCGCGGACATGATCACGACGGCGGAAGGCTACTCGCTGGGCCGTCTCGCCGGGCCAGATGCTGCCGAGGACGCCGACCTGGTGGTGATCCCCTCCTGGCCGTATCCGCCGGTGGCCGTCAACGATCCGCTGCGCGCCGTGCTCCTGCGCGCGCACGCCGGTGGCGCCGGTGTGGTGGGTCTGTGCATGGGCGCCTTCGCCGTCGCCGAGGCCGGCCTGCTGGGCGGGCGGCCCGCGGTCACGCACTGGGAGGGGATGCAGGAACTGGCGTGCCGTCACCCGGAGCTGGCTGTCGAGGACTCGGTGCTCTACATCGACCACGACGACGTGATGACCTCCGCCGGCACGGCCTCCTCCCTGGACGCCTGCCTGCACCTGGTCCGCAAGCACCTGGGTGCCGCGGCCGCCAACCGGGTTGCCCGCAGCCTGGTCGTGGCCCCGCACCGGGAGGGCGGTCAGGCGCAGTACATCCAGCGCCCGGTCGCCCGGCCCGACAGCGGGGATCCCCTGGCCGCCACGCTGGACTGGGCGATGGCCCGGCTGCACGAGCCCCTGTCCATCGACGAGCTCGCCGCCCACGCCCGGATGAGCCGCCGGACCCTGGTGCGCCGCTTCCGCGACACCACCGGCACCACCCCCGCCCGCTGGGTCCTCGCGCGACGCCTCGACGAGGCCCGCAGCCTGCTCGAGACCACGCGGTGGGGTGTTGACCGCATCGCCCTGGCCTGCGGCTTCGGCAGCGCTGTCACCCTCCGGCAGAACTTCGTCTCGGCCTACGCGACCACACCGTCCGCCTACCGGCGGAGCTTCGCCCTCCGAGAGGCCGGAGGGGAATCCCGCTAGGTGCAGGCTCCGGAACGTCCGGAGCACCCCTTAGCCTGGGAGCACCACGACCGGCGCCGGGGCGTCCGGTGCGGGACACGGGGCGGGGAGCACGAGATGGATGCAGGACGCGGGCACCCCGACAGCGACGAGCGAAGCCCGCAGCCCAGGGGCGGTGCCAGACGGGCCACCGTGGTGCTGTGGGCGCACCGGTCCGGCTTCCTCGTCACCAGCGTGCTGGCCGGCTGGGGCGTCTACCATCTCGTTCTCGAGGAGGTCGACGACGACGGGCGTCTGCCCTGGTTGTTCCTGCCCCTCTGGGTGCTGTCGGCCTATGTGCTCCTGCCGCGGTTGAACCGTCTGCTCACCGGCATCTACGTCCCCAGCTACTTCATCGGGCGGGCCCGCACCTCCGACGGCCTGCTGGGGGACCCGGTCAACCTGGCGGTGGTCGGTACCCCCGCGCAGCTGTCCGCCGCGATGGCCGGGGCCGGCTGGACCGCCGCGGATCCGCTGGACCTCGGCACCGGCTGGCACATCGTGCGGGCGTCCCTGCTGCGCCGGAGCTATCCGGCGGCGCCCGTCAGCCCCCTGTTCGCCTTCGGGTCCAGGCAGTCCCTGGCGTTCGAGCGGGAGGTGGCGGGCAGTCCGGCCCAGCGCCACCACGTCCGGTTCTGGAGCTGCCCGCCGGGGTGGAGGCTCCCCGGCGGGTACGCCGTCGACCTCATCGGGGCGGCCACTTTCGACCGGCGCGTGGGACTGTCCCTGTTCACCCTCCAGATCACGCACAAGATCGCCGCGGAGACCGACCGCGAGCGTGATCTCGTCGTCGCGTCCCTGCAGGCCGTCGGGGCCACGGTCCACGTCGTCGAGCAGTACTCCACCGGCTATCACGCCCGCAACGGAGGCGGGGACGCCATTGAGACGGACGGGGACCTGCCCATCATCGATGTCCGCCCGATTCGGTGGAGCGGGTGATCAGCGTTCGGGGTTGGGGGTGAAGGTGTGGCCCAGGGCGGTGGAGACCTCGGCGAAGATCCGTGTGGCCGGGGTGGCGCACGGCAGGGTCCTGGGGTCGTCGGCCAGCACCGGGGACTCCGGGCAGTCCCCGGAGGGGATGTCGCTGGTGGCCTGCACGACCACGGTGGTGTCGGTGGTGGTGTCGTAGTAGACGGTGGTGTTGTACCCGGGCTGCGTCCCGGTGTGCCCGACCCAGCCGTCGATGCACCCGATGCCCAGCCCGTAGCCGGACTCGGGGGGCTGGAACGAGGTGAGGCGTTCTCGCTGGGCCTCCGGTTCCAGCAGTCCGTGCCCGGTGCCCATCGCTCGGCCGTAGGTGAGCAGGTCGTCCACGTCCGAGATCAGGGCCCCGGCGGTGGCTCCCCAGCTGGGGTTCCAATGGGTGGCGTCGGCCGGCGCCTCCGGCGTCGCGGTGTCGCCCTGGAGCGTGAAACCCTGCGCGTAGGGTTCCGGCATCTCGGTGGAGTCCCCGGGCCAGACGGTCTCGTCGAGTCCCAGCGGGTCGAAGATCTGCTCCTCCAGGACCTCCCCGACCGGCTGGCCGGTGACCTGTTCGACGACCAGGCCCAGCAGGATGTAGTTGGTGTTGGAGTAGTCGAACTGCGCACCGGGGGCGAACAGCGGGGATTCCGAGACGCCGACGGCAACCAGCTCCTCCGGGGTGAAGACCTGCTGCGGATCCGCGAAGAAGCGGTCCGTGAACTGGGTGCTGCGGGTATAGCTGGCCACACCGCTGGTCATGTCCGCCAGCCGGCGCAGGGTGATCTGCTCTCCGTTGGGGATGCCGTCGATGTAGTCGGCGATGGGGTCCTCCAGGGAGAGCTCACCCTCCTCCGCCAGCTGCAGGACCAGGGTGGCGGTGAAGGGCTTGGTGACCGATCCGACGCGGGTGTGCACCCCCACCTCCATGGGCTCCCCGGAGGCCGGGTCGGCCACCCCGTAGGCGGCCGTCCAGGTGCCCTCCGGGGAGGAGACCCCCACCACCGCACCGGGGGTGGAGGCCTGGGCGAACGAGGCCCGGGCGGCGGCGTCCAACGTCGTCGCCAGTTCCTCGGGCAACGGCTCGGACATCTGCGCGGAGGGTTCTCGGGTGAGGACGTCGTCGACATCGGTGACGCAGGCCTCGGAGTCCGTGGCCGGAGCCGACGGTGCCGCCGCGGCGGCCGGAGTGGCCGCCGGCCCGGCAGGGGAGGGCGGCACGGCGGCTGCCCCGCCGGTGGTCCCGAGGAGGAGCACCGCAACCGTGGCGGCGAACGTGCGGCGCGTGGAGCGTGCAGGTGCGGACATCTTCGTTTCCTTCTCGATCGGTGCAGGCCGCTTCCGGGGAGGGCCTGCACCCGGAGAACAGTGCTTCAGGCGCAGTCGTCATGGGCGACGATGTCGACCCCTGCGCCGCACTCCACCGCGAAGGCACATCCCGACAGCACGCACGGGCCGTGGAATCGATGAGATGACGGGCCGGTCCACGGCCCCGGATCACGCACCGGCCCCGGCGAAGTCATGGGACAGGCGGTGCCCCCAGCGTAGGACGGCCCTCCGGGCCGGCCGGCCGACCTGCCCCGGATCGTTACCCAACCACCGAAGATGTCACACCCCTTCGCCGGCCGGCAGGAAACCGTGGCCGAGGGCGAACTCGGCGAAGCGCTCGCCGATCCGCAGGTGCGTGGTCGCGTCGGGGTGGAGGGCGTCGGGCAGGGGGAGTTCCCGGGCGTCGGACTCCCCGTAGAGCTCACGTCCGTCGAGGTGGAACAGATGCGGATCGTCGTGCGCCCGCTCCTTGACGATCCGTGCCAGCTCAGCACGGATGACCGTCAGGGTGAGCTTGCCGGCGGCGACCTCGCCGGGGTCGCCGGTCGCCCGGAACCGCATCTCACCCCGGGCGAGGGCGTCCGGGTCGAAGGCGCCGGGTCCCGGGGTGTGTTCGTGGATCGGGCACAGGATCGGGGAGATCACCAGCAGCGGGGTGTGGGGGTGGCCGTCGCGGATCGTGTCGAGGAAGCCGTGCACTGCGGGTCCGAAGGCCCGCAGCCGCATCAGATCGAGGTTGACCAGGTTGATGCCGAGCTTGACGCTGATCAGCCCGGCCGGGGTGTCCCGGATGGTGCGTGCGGTGAACGGGTCGAGCAGCGCGCTGCCCCCGAAGCCGAGGTTGAGCAGGTTGAGGTCGGCCCGCCTCGCGGCGACCGCCGGCCACGTGCCGGTGGGATGCACCGCGTTCGAGCCGTGGCTGATCGAACTGCCGTGGTGCACCCACACCGGGCGCGGGTCCTGCACCGGCAGGAGGGGGGCGTCGGAGCGGATCTCGGCCAGTTCCACGGTCTCGTTGTGCGGCAGCCAGAGCTCGACCGTCTTGGGGCCCCGGGGCAGATCGTCGAAGACGACGCCGCCGATCCCGTCCTGCGTGACCTGCCGGTCGCCGGTGGTCATGTCGATGCTCACCACGGTCGCGGCCTCGAGGCCGGCCTGCCGGGTGCGCCGGCCGTCGACCAGCAGGTCGAAGACGCCGGCCGGGCGCGGTGGTGCGCCCTCGTACCGGAAGCGTGTGGCGCGCCCGCGGAGCTCGATGCGGCTCGCCTCGGTCGTGAAGAGCAGCCGCGCACCCGAGGGCTGGGACTCGGCCATGGCGAGCTGCGGGTCGCTGGCCTGGTTCCTGGCCCACGCGGGGAGGCGGTGCGGGATCACTCCGTCGTCCGTGCGCTCCAGCTCCAGGACGCCGTGGAGGAGCTCGTCGGTGACGGGTGTGGTGCAGTGTCGGTCGGGGATCGGCATGGTCCTCCCAGGGTGTGTCGGGTCCGGCAACGGTGGCTCAGGGTGCGGGATCGGGCGGGATCAGGGCGAACTTCCCGACGTGCGTCTTCTCGAGGAACTCCCATTGGGCGGCCGCGATCTGCTCGAGCGGGAACACCCTCGCCAGGAGAGGTCGGATCTCTCCGCGCTCGATGTAGGAGACGACGTCGGGGAACACCTCTTCGTCCCACGCCGTGCACCCGATCAGGGTGAGGTCCTTCAGATAGAGGGTGCGCATGTCGAGTTCGACGAGGGGGCCGCCGATGGCACCGGAGGAGACGTACGTCCCGCCCCTCCTGAGGAGGCCCAGCACTGCCGGGAAGCCGGGCCCGGCGACGTTGTCGATCACGACGTCGACGCTGTCCGCGCCCAGCACGTTCCGCGGGTCGTCCCGCCCGATGACCTCGTCGGCGCCGAGGGCGCGGACCTGGTCCCGTTTGGCGTCGCCGGCCATGGCGACGACGTGGGCGCCGCGCCGCTTGGCGAGCTGCACCACGGCCGATCCGACGCCGCCGGAGGCGCCGGTCACCAGGACCCGTGCCCCCGTGGTGATGCCGGCGCGGCGGACCATGTTCTCCGCCGTCCCGTAGGCGCACGGGATGGTTGCCAGCTCCGCGTCGCTCCAGTCGCAGTCCACCGGGAAGACCTCGTGCGCCGGGACGGCGACGAACTGCGCAAAGGCTCCGTCGACGTCGGAGCCCAGCCAGGTCGTGTCCCAGGAGGAGAAACCCTTGGTGCGCATGCAGGCGCGGATCAGCACCCGTGCCCCGAGGGCGGACTCGTCGCCCCCACGACCGACGGCCGCGATCCGCCCGCAGCAGTCCGCGCCCTGGATCAGCGGGAACGGGGTTGCCGCGTTCCAGCCCCCGTCCGGTCTCGTCGAGGCGTCTCCGACGACGTCCTCGGACACATCGTTCGTTCCCGCCGTCACCGACGACGAGTACCAACCGAGCCTGGTGTTGATCTCGGTGTTGTTCATGCCGGCCGCCAGGACGCGAACCAGCACCTCACCCTCGCCCGGCTCGGGGATGGGCACTCGGGAGAGCACGAGACGGTCGTAGCCGCCGACACCGGTGGTGACGACCGCCGTCATGGTCCCGCCGGCGACGCGTGTCCGGGGAAGGGGTGGAGTCGTGGTCATCCCTCATCTTGGGTCACGGTCAGTGCTGATGCCAACGGGCTGACGGTCGCGGTGTGCGGGCGGGCCGAGGCCGCGCTACCGGTTCGTGTTCACGAGGACGTCCGCGGCGTCCCCACCGAAGCAGTTCCAGGTGGCCGGCAGAGGCCCGTTCTCCTCGACGTTCCAGTTGTTCGTGATGGTCAGGCACTCGAGGACCAGGTTCTCCGCCGTGACGTTCTTGTTGCGTTCCCGGTCCGCCTCGGCATCGATCCTGGCCTGCTCGAGACGGGACTGGGCGCGGTCCACGTTCGCCTCGGCCTCCACGACCCGGTTCAGCGCGTCCTGGGCGGTCTGGTCGAGCGCCGCCGGCGGCAGCGCGACGGAATCCAGTTGCACCCCGTAGGGGGACAGGCGTTCGGTCAGGGCCTTCTCCACTGCCTCGCGCACCTCTTCCACCTTGCCCTCGGCGCGGGCCTCCGCCGGGGTGTAGGACGCCAGGACGGTCGCGACCGCCTCCCTGGCTGCCGGCTGGACGAGCATGCCGTCGACGTTCTCGAACTGCCGGTACCGGGACCACAGCTCCTGGGCCTGTTCTCCTGTGATGGTCCACTGCACGGTCATGTGCTGGGTGCCGGAGCCGCCGCCGGCGAAGGCTATCGGGGCGTCCATCTCCGAGCGCTGCAACTGGGTGGAGAAGGTCTCCACCTCGGCCCAGGGCGCCTTGATCTGCCATCCCGCCTGCAGCGTCCGGGAGTACTTGCCGAGGCTGGTCTCGATCCCCACTTCACGTGCGCCCACTCGGGCGAGAGTCGTCCCGGCCGTGACGAGCAGCAGGAGCACCAGGGCGCTGACGGCGGTGAGTCCGGCCGCCTTCCTCGTGGCGCTGGGGTGGACGTGCTCGCCGCTCGCGTCCTTCCGGACGGTCTCCTTCGGGGACATCATCCAGCCGACGATCGAGATCACGGTGACAAAGGCCAGGACGATGGCCGTGACGATGTAGAACATGGCTTCCTGCTCTCCACTCCTCGGAGTTCTGGCGTCCCACCGCCCTCGGCGCGGCAGTTCACTTGTGTGAACGATCCCATGCCGCGACATCGTGGAGGCCGCAGACCCCGGGTGTCGCAGCCCCGCTCTTTGGGGGACCGGGGGCGCAGGCGTCCGAGTCGTCGGCCGGTCCGCCCCGGCCCCGAGAGGGATCAGGCGAGCACGACGACGACGTGGATGCCCAGGGAACCGAGAACGACGGTGGCCGCAGCGAGGCCGAGCACCCCGTGGACGTCGGCGGCGACGCGTTCGGCGGTGATCCCGCTGGAGCTGCGGGTGTAGCGGGCCCGTTGGGTCAGGCAGATCGCCGTGCCGGTGACGACGGTGACGGCGAGGAGCGCCAGGACGAACGGCCCGTGGTGGGAGATCCAGCGCAGGCAGACGGCGGCGGCGGTGATCAGTGCCAGCACCGTGCGTCCCCAGGCCAGCGTGGTCCGTTCGGGCTGCAGACCAGGGTCGTCATGCGCCGGAGGCGGTGTCCGGGTTCCCGGAGGTCGTCGGGAGGAGGCGTTCATCGGGCGGTCTCGGTCAGGTCTGCAGGACGAACACGACCAGGGCCCCGGAGGTAATGGCTCCGCCGATGCCCAGCAGGGGGGTGATCAGCGGCAGCGGCAGTGGCGCCTTGCGCCGCAGGCTGCGTTCCACACCCACCCAGCGCCAGGCGGCGCCGCCGCTGATGAGCACCCCGAGCAGCAGCAGGACCACGGCCAGGAAGGTGCGCACCGGCTCGGGGAAGAGATCATCGGTGAAGGCTTCCACCGCGATGCCGCCGGCCAGGAACGCCAGGGAGGTGCGGATCCAGGCCAGAAAGGTGCGTTCGTTGGCCAGGGTGAACCGCGGATCCGGTTCCGTCCCACCGCCCAGCACGCGCGCCGAGAGGCGGTTGCGGTCCGGTGCGGGCATGGACTCATCCATGGATCGCCTCCCTGGCGGTCCCGGGGCACCGTGCCGCACGGGACGTGCACACCGGTGGGGTCGAGGCGGTGCTCCGGAGCATCAGTTCGTTCGGCTCAGTGGTGTCAGGCGCAGGGGCATGCGGGCGAAGCCGCGCAGCACGTTGTGGATCCACGGGCTCGGCTCGCCGGTGAGCTCGATCCGGTCCACGCGCCTGGCCAGCGCCTGCAGGACGAGCTCGATCTCGATCCGGGCGATGGGCTGCCCCACGCACTGGTGCAGGCCCATGCCGAAGGCCACGTGACCGGAGGCGCTGCGGTCGAGGTCGAAGACGTCGGCGTTCCCGCCCCACTTGCGGGGGTCCCGGTTGGCCGCGCCCATGAACAGCAGGATCTTCGAGTCCGCGGGGATCCGGACGCCTCCGATCTCGGTGTCGACCGTGGAGGTGCGGTGGAACATCTGGAACGGCGACTCGACGCGCAGCGCTTCGTCGACCGCGAACTTGGCCAGCTTCGGGTCGGCCTTGAGCTTCTCCCACTGCTCGGGGTGCCGAGCGAGGCTGTAGAGCGTGTTCCCGATGCCGAAGATCGTGGTGTCCACCCCCGCGGAGAGCAGGGCGCGCACCAGCAGGGTGGCCTGTTCAGGGGCGATGCGCCCCTCCTCGGCGACCTTCCAGATGTCGGCGCCCAGGCCGGTGATCGACAGGTTCTCACGGGCGCAGCTGTCCATGATCCACGCGGCGACCTTCTCGCCCTCGGTGAAGGCCTCGGCCCGGATCTCGTTGTCGGCGCCGAAGGCGTTGAAGGCCATCGCACCGTAGGGGAGCAGGTTTTCCCGGCCTCCCGGGCGCAGGCCCACCGCGTCGGGGAACACCTTCAGGGGGTAGGGCTCGGCGATGTCCTTGATGGCGTCGACGTCCCCCTGGGCCACCACCCGCTCGGCCAGTTCCTCCGCGAAGGGGGCGAACTGCTCCCGCAGCCGGCGCATGGTGGACGGGGAGATGACCCCGGCCAGGCCCCGGCGCATCACGGTGTGCGTGGGCGGATCGGACTCCAGGATCGAGGGCGGGCGCCACTCGGGTTCCTTGCGGATGTCCTTGGGGCCGAGGCCACCGCTGGAGCAGTAGGACTCGAAGTCGGTGAGGATCTCGTAGACCCACTCGTAGCGGGTCACGGCGTAGCAGCCGTGCTTCTCCAGCCACACCACGGGTCCGGCTTCCCGGAGCTTCTCGTGCAACGGGTAGGGATTCGAGATGTTCTCGACGGAGAAGGGATCGTCGGGCAAGGACACGGCCTCAGGCCTCGTGGCGGTGACAGTCATGGTGACTCCTGTGCTGGGTCGGTGGTTCAGAGTTCCAGGGTGAGCTTGCGGCACCCGGCCGCGGCGCGGGAGACGCAGATCATCATGGCGTCGCCCGAGTGCTTCTCCTCCTCGTTGAGGATGGCGTCCCGGTGCTCGACCTCCCCTGCCACCACGCGGGTCTCGCACGTGCCGCACACTCCCGCGCGGCAGGAGGAGAGCACACGCACTCCGTGCTCCTCCACCACGTCCAGGATGGTGCGGTCCGGGGGGACGGTGACGGTGGTGCCCGTATCGGTCAGCTCCACCTCGAAGGGCTCGGCGCTCGCCCCGGCGTCGAGGTTGGCCGCGACGAAGCGCTCCAGGTGCAGCGCACCGGGGGGCCAGCCCATGCAGTAGTCCTCGATCACGCGCAGCAACGGTTCGGGTCCGCACGCGTAGACCAGCATCTTCGCCCGGGGCAGGGCCAGCAGACCCTCGAGATCGATGCGCCCCACCTCGTCCTCCGGGTAGAGGAGGACGCGGTCCCCGTAGGCGGCCACGAGCTCGTCCGCGAAGGCCATCGAGGCCCGGCTGCGTCCGCCGTAGGCCAGGCGCCACTCGCGGCCGGCGGCTTCCGCGGCCTCGATCATCGGCAGGATCGGAGTGATGCCGATGCCGCCGGCCACGAACAGGTACTTCCGGGAGTCGACGTAGGGGAAGTTGTTGCGGGGCCCGTTGATGTGGACCGTGTCGCCCTCGGCCAGGCTCTCGTGCACGTAGGCGGAACCACCACGGGAATCGCGGGTGCGCAGCACCGACACCTGGATCCGGCTGCGGTCGGCCAGGGGCGAGCACAGGGAGTACTGGCGCATGTGGTGGGGCAGGATCAGATCGATGTGCGAGCCCGGCTCCCACTGCGGGAAGTCGGAACCGTCGGGCATGCGCAGGGTCACCCGGCGAACGCCCTCGGCCACGGTCTCGAGCCGGTCGACGAGGACTTCCTCGACCTCGTGCCGGTAGCCGTTCGTGGTCTGGTTCCCGACGGCGGGGGTGGGAACGGTGTTCACGGTGGTCATGGTCCCTCCACTCAGGCGGTCACGGACAAGGATGCGGCCACAGCGCGGTGAGCGCTCAGGCCGCCGTCGACGCACACGTCGGTGCCGTTGATCCAGGCGGCCTCCGGGCTGACGAGGAAGCCGATGGCCTGTGCGATGTCGTCCGGCTGCCCTGCGCGGCCCAGCAGGGCGACGGCGCCCTCGACCTTGTCGCGGCCGTGGTCCATCTTGAAGTCCTCGAGGATGGGGGTCTGGACGGGGCCGGGGCTGACCGAGACGACGCGCGCCCTCCCCAGGGAGGAGGCGGCGGCCTCCAGGCTCAACCAGCGGACACACTCCTTCGAGAACCGGTAGGAGTTCCCCGTGACCTCAGGATCCGCACCGGCCAGGTCCAGGGCCGTCTCCCGGTTCTCGACGGAGGTGAACGCGACGATCTGCTCGCGGCGCTCGGTCCAGCCACTGGCCACGTTGGAGGCCAGGTTGACGACCACGCCGCCCCGGACGAGCTTGGGCAGCAGAGCCCGGGTCAGATCCCGGACGCCGAAGACGTTGACGGACAGCACCAGACGCCAGGGGGCTGTGCCGGGAACGCCGGCGATGTTGAGCAGCCCGTCGATTCCCTCCGGGATCCGTCCGGCGGCCGCGGCCACACCCTCGGCCGTGGAGAGGTCCGCCTGGACGAAGGCCCCCGGGAACTCCGCGGGCGTGTTGCGGTCCACGCCGATCACCTCCGCGTCGGCATCGCGCAGGAGAGCTGCGGTGGCAGCACCGATGCCGGAGGCGGCACCGGTGACGACGAATGTCTGTCCGTCGAGGGTCATGGACGTGGTCCTTCCAGAAGAGTGGCCCCTGCACGCTCGAATGGATCCTCCGCGTGCGGTTCGGCTGGTTCGACTCCACTATGTGGCCTGGCGCACTCCCGGTTCATCTCTCCTTTTCACTGGGTGGAAGATGGCGTGGGTCCGGTCACAGGGGAGCTCGAAGCTGGGAACAGGGGAAGTCCGCCCACCGGTCGGTGGGCACTTCCGGAACATGAGCGACAAGGAGATCCGGTGCCTGCCACCTACGAAGTCATCGACCCGGCCACGCTGGACCCGGTCGGAGAAGTTCCGTTGCACCAACCAGAGGACGTCGAGCGGGCGATTGCCGCCGCGGCCGCGGTCGCCCGCCACTGGGCCGCGGACCGTGAAGCCCGCCGGACGGCGCTGCGCCAGGCCTCCGAGGCGGTGCTGGCCGAGGCCGAGGGCCTCGGCCGGATCCTGTCGCTGGAGCAGGGCAAGGTCTGGGCCGAGGCCACCCAGGAGTTCACGGTCGCGGCCGGGCTGCTGCGCCACTACGCCGACCTCGACTGGGACCTGGTCGAGACGCTGCCCGCCCGCGGCGAGCGCTCCGTCCAGGTCCAGTACGCCCCCGTCGGACTGGTGGGCGCCATCACGCCCTGGAACTTCCCGATCTCCCTGCTGGCGGTGAAGCTGGCCCCGGCGCTGGTGGCCGGGTGCACCGTGATCGCCAAGCCGTCCCCGTCCACCCCGATGTCCACCCGTGCGCTGGCCGAGGTGCTCAACCGGTTCCTGCCCGAGAACGTGCTGCAGGTCGTCACCGGCCGCGGTGTCCTCGCCAAGGCGCTGTCCGAGATGCCGGGCGTGCGGAAGATCTCGTTCACCGGGTCCACGGAGATCGGGGCTGCCATCATGGCCCAGGCCGCACCGACCGTGAAGAAGGTGACGCTGGAGCTGGGCGGCAACGATCCGGCGATCGTGCTGCCGGATGCGGACCTCGAGTTCACGGCCGCCCGGATCGCCGGCTCCGCCTTCCGCAACGCCGGCCAGGTGTGCATGGCGGTCAAGCGGGTCTACGTCCCGCGTGACCGGTCGGCGGCGCTGACGGAGGCCCTGGTGGAAGCCGTCTCCGCGCTGCGGATCGGCCACGGCGTGGCCGAGGGCACCACCATGGGGCCGATGCACACCAGCGGACAGCAGCAGCTGGTGAAGGACTACGTGGCGCGGGCCGTGGCCGAGGGCGGACGCATCGCCCACGGCGGGGAGCACGGCACAGACCTGCCGGGACACTTCCTGGAGCCGACCGTCGTCGCCGACGCTCCGCACCACACGGATCTGGTGGCGTGCGAGCAGTTCGGTGCGGCGTTGCCGGTCGTGGCCTATGACGACCTGGACGCCACCGTGGAGGAGCTCAACGCCCAGGAGTTCGGCCTGGGCGCCTCGGTCTGGTCCCCGGACCTGGAACGGGCCCACGAGGTGGCTGCCCGGCTGGAGGTCGGCACGGCCTGGATCAACCAGCACACCGTCGTGGAGCTGGACGCCCCGTTCGGAGGGTGGAAGGGCTCCGGACTGGGGCGTGAGCGCGGCCGGTGGGGGCTGGGGGAGTACCTGGAGCCCCGCACCGTCAACGCCCGCCCGCACACCGGCTGACGCCGGCGGCACGGACGGCGAAGGGGCCCCGCACCGGGAACGGTGCGGGGCCCCTTCGTCGGCCCGGACGAGCCGCTCAGGCCTCGATGCCCAGGCGGAGTCGCTGCTTCTGCTGGTTGACGAACGCCAGGGCGAGCACGCCGAAGGTCACCAGCAGGATGGCGGTGACCTGGAAGGCCAGCCGGTACCCGTCGGCCGGTGTGGGGGCTCCGCCGATCAGGAAGCCGCCGACGGCCGGGGCGAACACGCCGCCGGTGGTGAGTACGGCGTTGGCCACGTTGAGGTGCCCACCGCGCTGGGAGATCGTGGTCAGCTCGCCCACGATGAGGTAGGTGATGGCGAACATGGCCGGGGCGGTGCCGAACCCGAGGCTCATCAGCGCCACCCCGAGGACCGGCGATGAGACGAACGTGGAGGCCAGCAGGGCGGTGCCGGCACCGGCCCCGGCCAGGCCCAGGGTCCACCCGCGCGAACGGCGGCTGGGCACGCCCCGCTGATCCATCCGCTGGATCAGGATGCTCAGACCGATCGTGGCGACGACGCCCCACGCGGCAGGCAGGGCGATGAGAGAGCCGGCCTGCTGCCCGCTGAAGCCCATGACGTTCTGGAAGTACGCCGGGCCCCAGGACATGGCCAGCGTGAAGGTCCAGTAGGCGAAGAACGATGCCATGACGGCGAAGATCCAGGTCGGGTTCATGATGCTGCGGAAGAAGGGGACCTTCTCCTCGTTGACCCGGGAGGCCCCGGGGGCGGAGACGGCGATCTCGGTGCCCTCGATCTCGCGCTCGGCCGCCAGCGAGGTGTACGGCCCTTCCTTGCCGAGGATCATCCAGGCCGCGCACCACAGCACCCCGACCACGGCCAGGACGACGAACGCCGTGCGCCACCCGTGCTGGGCGATGACCCAGGCGAGCACCGGGGCGAAGGCCACGATGCCCAGTGTCACTCCGGAGGAAGCCACCGCGGCCGGGGTCGCTCCCTTCTTCGAGGGGAACCACTTGTAGACCGCGTGCATGAGCACCGGGGCGAGCGGGCCCTCACCGGCGCCCAGCGCCAGCCGGGACACCCACAGCGCCGGCAGGGTGGCGAAGACCACGACCGGCATCACCGACAGCGACCAGATCAGGCACAGCACCAGCAGGATGGTCTTCGCCCGGAACTTGTTGGCCAGCGGGGCCGCCACCAGCTGTGCCAGTCCGAAGGTGAGGAACATGGCACTGGCGACCAGTCCGAACTGTTCCGGGGTGATGTCCAGCTCCTCCATCAACGGCACCGCGGCCAGGCCCAGAACAGCCTTGTCGGCCCAGCTGAGCATCATGAGGAACAGCAGCAAGAAGGTCAGCATCCAGGCGTAGCGGGAACGCTTCCTGCTGCTCCAGTGGTGCGGGTCCTTGGGATCGATGCCCGATCCCGGCGGAACGGGCTGAGCGGATTGGGGTACGGCTGTGGTGGTCATGGCGGTGAGCTCCCGTCGTGCACTCTCGGCGAGTGCGGGCCGTGGTGAAGTGTCTCAGCGAATCTAGGAGTCTGTGAACTGGAGCACATAGGACGTTTTCCGGCCAGTGAAAATCACGCGTTCTCCCGACCGGGAGGCGCGGGCAGAGTAGGAGCACTTCACCTGCCTGCCCGTGCAGGCCGCGTCCGATCGGAAGGCCCACCCATGACTGACCGCGTTGCCCTCGACGCCCCCCTCGACCAGGCCCGCGGGCTGCACGTGGTCACGCTCGGGACCGCCGCCGGCCCCGCGATCCGCTCCGAGTGTCCTGGGATCGCGACCGCCATCGTCGTCGACGGCCGGTTCTACCTCGTGGACTTCGGTCTCGGAGTCACCCGGGCCGCCCATGCGGCCGGTCTGCGCGGGGAGAACCTGAAGGCCTGCTTCGTGACCCACCTGCACTCGGACCACGTGGCCGAGATCCCCGCCTACCTGCTGTGGAACTGGGGCCGGCCGGTGCAGGGCTTCACCGAACCGGTGCAGCTCCTGGGCCCCGGCCCGGCCGACCCCCGAGCCGGAGGGGTCGGCGTCGCGGGTCTTGTGGAGCACGTGCTGCGCGCCTACTCCTACGACATCGACGTCCGGATCGTCGACGAGGGGCGTCCGCCTCTGTACGACCTCGTGCAGGTCGAGGAGATCGGGCTGCCGGCCTCCGCGGCGGGGGCCGACGGGGAGCACACCCCCCGGATGGACCCGTTCCTGGTCTACGAGGACGAGGTCGTGCGGGTGAGCGCCATTCTCGTGGAGCACCCGCCGATCTTCCCGGCCTTCGCCTTCCGCTTCGACACCGCCTACGGATCGGTGGTGGTCTCGGGGGACACGACGGAGTGCCTCAACACGTCCACCCTGGCCGGCGGGGCGGACCTGTTGGTGCACGAAGCCGTCAACCTCGACTTCTACCGGGCACGGGATTTCGGCCCGGAGTTCCTCAACCACCAGGAGATCTCGCACACCACTCCCGCCGGGGTGGGCCGAGTCGCTGCCCGGGCCGGGGTTGCCAGGGTCGTGCTGTCCCATCTGGCCGGTGTCGCCACCGACGCGGAGTGGACCGCCGGTGTCGCAGCCGAGTACGCCGGACCCGTCAGCGTGGCACGTCCCGGTGAGGTCTACGCCGTCGTTCCCGCGGAAGCCCCCGCAGCCAGTCCCGCCTGATCCGGCGAGCGGGAAGGTCAGGCGGGGACTCCCAGCGAACGGGTGATCGCCGCGGAGGCCACCTGCAGCGCCGGAACAATGCGCTGAGAGTCCTTGATCCTCGCCAGGGTGACGATGCCCAGAGCGGCGATCACCTCGCCTTCGACGTCCCGGATCGGCACCGCGAGCCCGTGCGCGCCGAGGGAGTGCTCCCCGTCGGTCGTGGCATACCCGCGTCCCCGCACCGCGGCCATCTCCTGCTCCAGCCGAGGCATGTCCACGATGCTGCGTGAGGTCTCCCGCACGAGCGCCTGGGTGCAGGTCTCCCACAGCTCGGCGGGCCCGTAGGCCAGCAGCACTTTCCCGCCGGCGCTGGTGTGCAACGGCAGCTTGTCGCCGGGGCGGGCGATCGGGGAGCCGACATGAGTGCCCGCGATCCGATCCAGCAGCAGCGCCTCCGTCCCGTCCAGCACGAAGAGGTTGACCACCTGACGCGTGGCGAAGAGGACATCCTGCATGTAGGGAGCCGCCACCTGACGGAGCCCTCGTTGGATCGGGGCGAGCATCCCCAGCTTGGCCAGGCGAGGACCCACCGTGTACGTGCCGTCCGACTGACGGCTCACCGCCCCCCACCCCGACAGCTCCTTCAAGAGCCGGTGACAGGTGGCCACCGGAATCCCGCTGCGCCGGGAGATCTGGGACAGGCTCTGTCTGGTGTGTGTGGGATCGAAGGACCCCAGGACCTCCAGGACCCGAGAAGCAACGGAACGCCCCGGGGTGGTCGCGTTGCCGGCCATGATCTCCTCTTCCACTGGGTGGAAATCTGAAAATACTCCACTGCGGTTCCTCTTCACAATGAGCGGTATGGACCTGCAGACCGTCACCGACGCCGTGGCCGCCGTGGCGGTCCCGCTCTTCGCGGTCACCAGCATGGCCGCCGTGGGTCTGGGGCACACGGTCCGGCAGTTCCTCACACCCCTCAGGGATGCTCGTCTGGTGCTGGCGGGGCTGGCGGCCAATTTCGTGATCGCTCCGGCCGTGGCCTTCGCCGTCATCACGGTCTTCGGCATCCCGCAGGAGGCCCGCATCGGCCTGATGGTCCTGGCCTGCGCCGCGGGGGCGCCCTTCGTGCTCAAACTGTCGAAGCTCGCGCGTGCGGACATGGCCGTGTCCTCGTCGTTGCTGGCGGTCATGCTGCTGGCCACCATCGGCTACATGCCCGTCGCGCTGCCCGTGCTGCTCCCTGGAGTCGAGGTCGCTCCTGGAGCCATCGCCGCGGTGCTGCTGCTGACCATGTTCCTGCCCCTGGTCGGGGCGGTGCTGCTGCGCCAGTTCACCCCGACGGCTGCGAGCCTGGCCCAGCGGCCCGTCGGGCGGTTGAGCCTCGCCGCCATGGTCGTGATGCTGGCCAACCAGTTCCTCGCCGACCACCGCGAGCTGGCCGGGCTGGTCGGCACCGGAACCATCGCGGCGATTCTGGCGTTCATCGCCCTGAACTTCGGCCTCGGATGGATCCTGGGAGCGTGGAGGGCAGGAACCGGGGCCGTCCTGGGCATTTCGGCGTCCCAGCGCAACATGGGCGCTGCCACCGTGGTGGTGGTCGCCAACTTCGAGGACTCCCTGGCCGTGCCCACGGTGGTGCTGGCCGGCTTCCTCGCCCTGATCGTGCTCATCCCCGTGGCCCGATGGCTCGGGCGCGGCCCCGACCCGCAGATCGGCAGGGCACTCCCCGCTCACTGATCCATCGGTCCGCCCCGGGCGACACGCCGGTCATCACCACGCTGGGCCGGCCGGGGCGGTTCAGGCGCTCGTCCGGGTGAAGGTCACGTGGGTGACTCCACGGGGCGAGGAGGTGGCCTCGACCCGGTAGTCCGCCTCCAGGCCCTCGAGCCCCTCCCACAGGCCCACGCCGCGGCCCAGCAGGATCGGGACCACCACCACGTGCAGATGGTCGACGAGCCCGGCCGCCAGGAAGTCGCGGACCGTGGTGGGGCCCCCGCCGATGCGCACGTCCTGGCCGTCGGCGGCCGTGCGCGCCGTCTCGAGCGCCTCTGCGGGCGAGGCGTCGATGAAGTGGAACGCGGTGCCGCCCTCCATCTCGATCGAGGGGCGCGGGGAGTGGGTGAGGACGAAGACGGGCGTGTGGAACGGGGGGTTGGGACCCCACCAGCCCTTCCACCCGGGGTCCTCGTGCCACCCGGGAGGACCGAACTTCCCCGCCCCCATGATCTCGGCGCCGATCCCCACACCGTGCAGCTGGGCGAAGGCGTCGTCCACGCCACCGCTGCCGCCGGGATCCCACCACCGGGTGGCGATCATCCATTCGTGCAGCCTCTGTCCGGCGTGCCCGAAGGGGGCGTCCTGGCTCAGACCTGCACCGGTGCCGAAGCCGTCGAGGGAGATGGAGAAGTTGTGGACGCGGGCCCGTGACATGGCTGGTGCTCCTTCGCACTCGGCGACTCCGTCGTCCCACGATGATGACTGCTCGGCGCGCCCGAGGAAAGAGCCGCCTGCGGCCGCCGCCGGTGCTCATCGCCTGACGGCGGTCCCCCGCGTGCTGTCCCTCGTGCCCCGACCGGTCAGGCCCGCTGTCCGCGCCGCGGGCCGAGACGGGCCCGGAGCCGGACGGTTCCCGCCAGCAGCAGGCATGCGCCCGCCAGGGTGCCCGCGAACCAGTGGACGGAGGAGGGGACGCCCACCGCGCCGGCCAGGACCCCGAGGCCCAGGACCGGCACGGCACTGCCCAGATAGGTCACGACGTAGACCGCGCTGACCACCCGGGCGTTGTCGGCGGCCGGAACGGCCACGGACAGCTCGTTGAACGCCGTGCGGAACGCGACGCCCTGGGCCGCCCCGGCGAACAGGGCGGCGAGGAGCAGCAGCGGCAGGCTGGACAGCGCGCCCGCCACCCCGATCAGCGCCGTGCCCAGGGCCATCCCCACCAGCGCCCCGGGCAGGGCCTGGACGCGGGGGCGTCCCACCAGCTGCGCCGCGGCGGACCCGATGAGCACGAGGGCCGCCAGCGCCCCGATCCCGGCCGGGGAGCTCACCCCGAGCGTTCGGGCGAAGTAGCCCGGAGCCAGCGAGAGACTGAAGCCGAAGAGCGCAAAGCTGAGGAAACCGACCGCGGCCGCCTGCTGGAACCGCGTGCGGACCCCGGGCGGCAGGCGGAGACGGCGCGGCCGCAGGGCCTTGAAGGCCGCCGATCCCGGGGCCGGGGCGATGGCCGGCCGGGCGTGCAGGGTCCACAGCGGCACCAGGACGGCGATCAGCATGGTGCAGTGGACGGCGAAGGGAGTCGTCGTCGGGTGGGGCAGCTGCCCCAGGGCCCCGCCCAGGAGGGGGCCTGCCGCCACTCCGCCCGCCGACGCCAGGAGGGTGAAGCGGCCGGCCCACTCCGGGCGGTGGGGCAGGAGCTCCCGGAGCGCCGCGCTGCTGGCGCCGGTCACCATCGCGACGGCTGCGCCCTGCAGGACCCGACCGGTCACGAGACCGGCGAGACCCCCGGCGGTCGCGAAGACGATCTCACCGGCCAGTCCCACGAGGACCGACAGCACCAGGGCAGTGCGCCGCCCGATGTGGTCCGACCAGTGCCCGTAGAGGACGAGACCGGCAATGAGGGCCAGGACGTAGGAGGAGAACGCCACCGTCACCGCGAAGGGGCCGAGCCCCAGGCGCTCCTGCAGCGCGGGGTACAGCGGGGTGGCCAGGTTGGCGCCCACCAGCAGCAGTGCCGTCGTGGACATGGTCAGCACCAGGCGGGAGCGCGATCCCGCGTTCCATCCCCGGCCTGCGTCGCCGGCGCCGGAGCGCATGGTCAGCTCGTTGAACACGGTCATCGCGGGCCTTCCGGTGGGATCGGCGATTGCGGGGCTGTGCCGTGGGTGGCCGGCGCAGTGTGCTCACGCAGTCTGCCGGAGACTGAGTCCGGCACCACCGAGATGCTTGCGGAACTGATCACGCTGATCAAAAGTTGGAGGCGGACCACTGACAGGGAGACCACCGTGACCACACTGGACGCCGTCGACATCGGGCTGCTGCTGCACCTCCTGCGGTACCCCCGGGCGCAGATCGGGGAGGTGGCGGCCGCACTCGGGGTCGCCCGCAACACCGTGGTCTCGCGGATGCGCCGGCTCGAGCGCCGGGAGGTGCTGCGCTCCGGCGGTCGAGACGTCGACCTGGCCTCCGTGGGCTTCGACGTCCTGGCGTTCCTCACCCTCGAGGTCACCCACCGGGAGCTCGACGCCGTCGTCACCGCCCTGCGCGGCATCGACAACGTCCTGGAGGTGCACGAGATCTCGGGGCGCGGGGACGTCTGGTGCCGGGTGGCGGCGCGGGAGACCCGTGATCTGCACGCCGTCCTGCGTTCGATCCTGCGGATCCGGGGAGTCCTCCGCGCCGAGACGTCCCTGGCCCTCAGCGAGCAGATCCCCTACCGCGTCCAGCCCCTCCTGCGAACGCTGACGGAGGGCGATCGCACGTCAGCGTGAGGGCCGCTCCGGCGACCCCCGAAGCCCGCTGCGTCCACCCCACGATGCCCGCGCGGCGGCGGACGCTGTCCCCACGCGGGCACCGATCAGCCCACCGGTTCCCGGGACTGGTTGGATGGGGACCTCCAGGCTTCTGTCCCCGTGCCGCGCCGCGGGACGTCCGCGAAGCCTCCGACGGTCAGGAAGGCCGTGCGCCGTGTCTTGTCCAGCAGCACCGGGAGCAGTCCGATGACGGGGACCCGGGGTCGTCCCGCTGCGGTCCGGAGGGGGCGGCGGCCCGGGGCCCTGCCGGCTCGCCGAGCACGGACCGTGGTGCTGCTGGGCGTCGACGGGGCCGGGAAGACGACCACCGCCGCGGCACTGGTGGCGGCGGAGGAAGAGGCGGGGCGGGAGGCGGTCGTGCTGCGCAACCGGTCCGGTCGCCGCTGGCTGGCACGCACCTCGGCGCGGTGGGGGGTGGAGGTGCCGCTGCGGTGGGCGGACCGGTTCGAGACCGTGGTGCGCACCGCCAACGTCCTGGTCTCCCAGGTGCGTGCCGCACACCGGGACGGTCTGGTGGTGATCGATCGCCACCTGGTGTGCCAGTCGGTGCTGCGGCAGGTCCGGGGTCTGCCGCCGGGCCGGGTCCTGCCGTGGCTGGCGGTCAGGGCGCTGCGCGGGGCCGTGGTGGTGGTTCTCGACGTCCCGGCCGAGACCGCCCGTGCGCGGATCCTCGCCCGAGGGCAGGACCACGAGTCGCTGGAGTACCTGCGCGCGGCCCGGGCGGCCTATCTGGAGCTCGCCGGGGCTCTGGGCTGGACCGTCGTGGACGCCACCGGGGCGCCCGAGTCGGTTCTCGCCCGGTTCACCGGGCTCACCGGCCGGTGACGGACGGGAACCCCTGACCGGTCCTCCCGGGTCGCCCGGCGCGCTCTCGCCCTTCGCGCGCCCCATGCGTCGACATATTTCGCCGAGCGGTTCCGGTCCGTGGTCCGGGTCGCTAGTCTCAGGTCCACCTGCGGGCAGAGGCGAATCCCCACCAGCGCGCCGTCTGCGACTCCCGGACTCCTCGGCGTCCACCGGCGCGCCCGGTTCCACCCGGACCGCCGGGATCCGCGGGCCCCGCGACGGTCCAGGGCGTCCGGGAAGCGGGGCACTCCACCGGAAGCGCCACGCCCAGCATGGGCGGACACCGGCCGGGCACAGCACGACACCACCGAGCACACCACTACGACGAAGTAGGGAAGCGCGATGACCACGACGACCAGCATCCACTCCGGATCGACACCGCCCGCACCGCCCGCACCGCAGACGATCGGGACCAGCGTTCGAGGGTTCCAGGTCCTGCCCCGGGAGCAGCCCCGGCGCGGCGCCGCACCGGCCGATAGCGCCGGGCGTCCCCCCGGCAGCCGCAGTTCGGAGCGGGAACGCCCCGAGGACGACGAGGAGGTCATCACCGCGGTGCTGACCGCCGTCAGCCACCGCTCCTCCCGGGAACGCCCCGAGGACGACGAGGTGGTCCTCACCTACACGAGCGAGCCCGCCTGCCGGCACGTGGGGTGAGCCCTCGGACCGGGCACAGCGGCCGGTGGGTGCTCAGGCGGTGCGCCGGAGCGCGAGGACGGTCGTGTCGTCATCGGCGCCGGAGGTGCCGGCGTAGTCGCTGCACAGCATCACGAGCTCTTCGGCGGTGCCGGCCAGTGTGTTGAGGGCTGCGGCGGTCTCGATGGCCGCCTCGAGGTCGTCGAAGAAGTCCAGGTAGCCGTCGGAGACCACCAGCAGGGTCTGCCCGGGCAGCAGCGTGGTGGTGTGCACGTCCCAGATCCACTCGGCCACGACCCCCAGGGGCGGGCCCGAGGAGATCAGCCGGCGGTGGGCGCCGTCCGGGGACAGGATCAGCGCCAGGCCGTGGCCGGCGTCGATGTAGCTCGTCTCCCCGGTCCCGGTGTGCACCCGGGCGATGAAGGCGGTGATGAACGCCCCCGCCTCCTCCAGCAGCGGGGTCAGCGCCCCGGCCGCCCGCTTCATGGCCTCCGCAGGGGGGTTGTACTGGAACGTCCCGCGCAGCACGGCGCGCGCGGAGGCGGACATCAGGGCGGCGGGGATGCCCTTGCCCATCACGTCGGTGACCATCGCCTGCACCTCGTCGCCCAGGACCATCCAGTCGTAGAAGTCCCCGCCGATGGACCGCGCCGGCAGGCATCGGCCGGCGGCCTCGACCGCGGGGGTGACCAGCCCGGTGCGGGGCATGAGCATCTGCTGGATCTGTTCGGCCCGGTCCAGCTCCATCTGGGCCGCGAGCTCGCGCTCCACCCACCCGGCCATCTCCGCCAGGATGCGCCGCTCCCGCTCGTCCAGCTCGCGCGGGACGCTGTCGACCAGGCACAGGGACCCGACCGGCTCACCGCCGGGGGCGTGCAGCGGGTGGCCGGCGTAGAAGCGCACCGGGTCGTCCCCGCTGACGAACGAGCTGCCGGCGAAGCACTGCTCGGTCATCGCGTCGGCGACGATCAGCGGGGCGTCCCGGTCGACCGTGCGCGCACACAGCGAGTCGCTGCGGGTGGCGTGGACGAGTCCGTCCAGTCCCGCCTCGGCCTTGGTGAACTGCCGGTCGGCGTCGATGAGGTTCACGGCCGCTGCCTTCACCCCGAAGACGTCCTGGGCCAGGCGCACCACACGGTCGTAGCGCTCCTCCCGGGGGGTGTCCAGGATCTTCAAGGCGTGCAGGGCATCGACCCGGGCGGCCTCCGTGCGGGCCGTGTGCGTTTGCATGCCACCAGGCTATCGGGGGTGCGGGCCGGCGACGGCCGCCGCCCCCCGGAGGGTCTGCCCCTAGGCTGGGCGGGTGAACGCACCGACAGCCGCCGCACGGGCCGAGCGCCACCAGGTGGCCGTGTACCTGGTGGCCATCGCGGCCGCGGTCCTCGTGGGCTGGACGGTGCCCGGCGCGCCGGCGCTCGCCCCGGCCATCACCCCGGTCCTGGGGCTGCTGCTGTTCGCCACGTTCCTGGCCGTCCCGTTCGCCGCACTGGGCCGGGCCTTCGGGGACCTCCGCTTCCTCGCGGCGCTGCTGGTGGTGAACTTCGTGGTCGTCCCGGTCGTGGTCCTCGGGCTGTCCCGGCCGGTCGCCGGGCACGAGGCCCTGCTGCTGGGCGTGCTGCTCGTGCTGCTGGCCCCCTGCGTGGACTACGTCATCGTCTTCGCCGGCCTCGCCGGGGGCGCCGCCGACCGGCTGCTGGCGGCCGCCCCGCTGCTGATGCTCGCGCAGATGCTGCTCCTGCCTGTCCACCTGCTGCTCCTCGCCGGCCCGGAGGCGGTGGCCCTGGTGGAGCTCGGCCCCTTCGCGGAGGCGTTCGTGCTCCTGATCCTGCTGCCCCTGGCCGCGGCGGCGGCCGTGCAGCGGGCGGCGTCCCGCTCCGCCGCGGCCCGGCGGCTGGAGTCCGCGACGGGCGCGGCGATGGTGCCGCTCATGGCGCTGACCCTGTTCACCGTGATCGCCTCGCAGGTGCGCGGGGTGGGGGAGCAGCTGGCCGACCTCGCGGCGGTCGTGCCGCTCTACGCCGGCTTCCTGGTGCTCATGGTCCCGATCGGGATCCTGGCCGCCCGCCTCGCCCGCCTGGACGTGCCGGTCTCCCGGGCCCTGGTCTTCGGCGGGGTCACCCGCAACTCCCTCGTGGTGCTCCCCCTGGCCCTGGCGCTGCCGGAGCGGCTCGCGCTGACGCCGTTCGTCGTCGTCACCCAGACCCTGGTCGAGCTGGTGGGGATGGTGGTGCTGGTGCGGCTGGTCCCCGCGCTGGTGCGGGACCGCGATCCGCGACACAGTGGGGGCACCATCCCGTCCCACCGAAAGGCACCCCGCCCATGACGCAGCGCCTCCGCCCCGCCACCCAGGCCCTCCGACTGTGGGGTCCGCGCCAGTGGGGCGTCGCGGTGCTCGCGGGGCTCGCCACCGCCCTGGTCCTGGGGCTCGCCACCGTGCTCATCCCCAACGGCGTCTTCAGCCGCGAGATCCCGCCCGTGTGGTGGAACTACCCCGTCTGGATCGCCACCTCGGCGCTCACCGGTGTCCTCGTGGCCTCCTACGTGTCCCCCGTGGCCGGCGGCACCCCGCTTCCCGGGGACGACGACGTCGCCGCAGCCACCGTGGCCCGGGCCGTCGAGTCCGGCGAGCGCCGCAGCGCCCGGCTGGGCGCGGTCGGCACGTTCGCCGCCTGGTTCGCCGTGGGCTGCCCGGTCTGCAACAAGCTCGCGCTGCTGGCCCTCGGCTCCACCGGGGCCCTGACGTGGTTCGCGCCCGTCCAGCCGTGGCTGGGGGTGCTGGCGCTCGCCCTGAGCGCGTTCGCCGTGGTCCACCGCCTCGCCGGGCAGATGGCGTGCCCCGTGAACCTGCCGGTCTCCACCGCGCGCAACGCGGTGGTCCCGGCCGCCGCCGAGGCGCCGGAGGGCCGGTAGGAAGGGTCGCAGCGGCGGTCCTCCTCGCGGCCCGGCCGGGGCCGTTCGCCGGCCCGCCCCTCGTGCGACGCGCCCCGGGTTCATAGACTGGCCCTCCGCGCCGCGGACCGCAGTTCAGCAGTCGAACACCGTCAGCAGTCCACCGAAGAAGGGACCTCCCCATGACCGACCAGGACAACGGCACCGCCAAGGTGCGCCAGCTCATCAAGGACACCCGGATCGCCATGCTCACCCACGCGGACGAGCACGGGAACCTGATCTCCAAGCCGATGGCCACGCAGGACGTGGACTTCGACGGCACCGTGTACTTCATCGCCGAGCGCACCTCGGACCAGGTCCAGGACCTGCAGCAGCGGCCGGCCGTGAACGTCGCCTACGCCGGGGACGGCGCCTGGGTCTCGCTGACCGGGACGGCGCTGGTGCTCAACGACGAGGCCAAGCTCAAGGAGCTGTGGGACAGCTTCACCGGCTCCTGGCTCGAGGGCGGGCCGGAGAACCCGAACAACATCCTCATCGAGGTCACCGGCCGCTCCGCCGAGTACTGGGACACCCCCGGCGGCGGCAAGGTCACCCAGGTGGCCAACCTCGTGAAGTCCAAGGTCACCGGCGACACGATCAAGGGCGACAAGGGCGTCGTCGACCTCTGACGCCGGCCCGGGGCCGTCCGTTCCGCCCGGACCGGACGGTCCCGCCCCCGGGCGTGTCCCGGGGTGCGTTGGTAGGATCCGGGCATGAACACTTCTCTGGTCCGCCCCCGCAACGGCAAGCTCATCGCCGGCGTCTGCGCGGCCCTGGCGGCCCGCTTCGGACTGCCGAAGTTCCTCCTGCGGCTGGGCTTCATCGTCTTCGGCCTGGTGGGCGTGGGGGAGCTGGTCTACATCGCCCTGTGGATCATCATCCCCAAGGAGGCCTGAGCCTCACCCCTGCGCCTCCGGCCCCGCGTGCGGGTCGGTGATCTCGCGCAGTGCTGTGAGCGCCTCGCGCAGCTGGCGCATCCTCCGTCCGCCCAGGTGCGCACTCCACTCCGCCTCGATCCGGGCCTCCTCCGCACGGACGATCGGCACGAGCTCCATTCCCCGGCCCGCGATCCGCACCAACCGGGCCCGGGCGTCGCGGGGGTCGACCGTGCGCTCCACGTAGCCCGCGCGCTCGAGCCGGTCCACCAGCACCGTGGCCGTCTGCTTGGCCACCTGCGCCTGCTCGGCCAGCTCGGACAGGCGGGTCCCGTCCGGGCCGATCCGCGCCAGGATGCGCGCCTGCGGCACGGTGAGGTCCGTGTAGCCGGCCCGACGCACCGCCTCCACGATCCGGTTCTCCGCCGAACGGTGCGCGATGAACATGAGCACCCCGATGTTGAGCTGTCCTGTCATGCCCGCCCCTCGAAATAGTCCTATGAACGAACTATAATCGGGTCATCCGGTGGACACGAGGGGCCCGGTGGCGGCCCCGTCCGCGGGTGAGGAGGCAGGACCATGAGCACGGTCCGGAAGAACAGCACGACCGGCCCGATGAGCGACGACGACGTCTGGGCCGTGATCGATCTTCAGCGCCGGCGCACGGCGGACCTGCTCGCCGGGCTCTCCAGGGAGCAGTGGGACCACACGTCGCTGTGCGAGGGATGGACGGTGCGGGACGTCGCCGCCCACCTGACGCTGCAGCAGCGGGGCCTCGGCGCCGCGCTGCTGTCCGGGCTGCGGCACCCGGGCGGCCTCAACCACGTCATCCTCGAGTCCGCCCGTGACCGTGCCCGCCGTCCGGCGGACCGCCTGGTCGCGGGAATCCGCGCCACGGTGGGCTCCCGGCGGCACAACGTGGGTGTGACCAGCCTCGAGACGCTGACCGACATCCTGGTGCACGGCCAGGACATCGCCGTGCCGCTGGGCCTGGAGCTCGAGATGCCCCCGGAGGCCGCGGCCGTCGCCGCGGAGCGCGTGCGGTCCACCGGGGGCACGCGCACGGCGCGGGTGTTCCGGCACCTGCCGCTGGAGGGCTTCCGGCTCGTCGCCACCGACGTCTCCTGGGTCGCGGGCGAGGGCCCCGAGATCCGGGGACCGGCCGCCGCGCTGCTGCTCCTGCTCACGGGCCGCCGCGCCGGGCTGGACCGGCTGACGGGAGACGGAGCAGAGATGCTGCGGCACCGGCTCGCGCCCGCGTGACTCCTGGGCCCACGCGGCTCCAGGGGCCCGGGCGGGGCGCTCGGCGGCTCAGGCCGTAGGACGGGTGGAGTCCCGGACGACGAGCTCGGGCTGGAAGCTCACGTGGCGGTGGTGGTGACCGGGGTCGGTGATCTCGTCCTCCAGCAGCTCCACGGCCGTGCGCCCGATCAGCCGGGCGGGCTGGCGGATCGAGGAGAGCGGGACGATCGCCGAGGTCGCGAAGTCGATGTCGTCGTAGCCGATGAGCGCGATGTCCTCGGGCACCCGGACGCGGTGGGTGAACGCGAAGGCCTGCAGCAGCCCGAGCGCCAGCAGGTCGTTGGCGGCGAACACGGCCTCGGGGCGTCGCCCCGGTGGGAGCTCGAGGATCTGCTCGCCGACCCGGCGTCCCTCCAGCACCGTCAGGGCGGTGGTGCCGAAGGACTCCAGGGACGCGCCGGGCACGGCCTCGGCCGCCCGCTGCGCCCCCGCCCGGCGGTCGCGGACCTGGTGCAGGGAGTCGGGGCCGCCCACGTAGGCGATCCGTCGACGGCTCGTCCCCAGCAGGTGCGCCACGGCCGCGCGCCCGCCCTCGACGTCGTCCACGGCCAGCGAGCAGTACTCGCTGGGAGCCGCGTGCTCGTCCACCAGCACCACCGGGGTGCCGCGGGAGCGCAGGACGTCGACGCGGGCCCGCTCCGGGGTCTGGGGGGTGACGAGCACGCCCCGGACCCGCTGCTCCTCGAACAGGTCCAGGTACAGGCTCTCCCGCTCGGGGGAGAGCCCCGCGTTGCCGATGATCACGGCCTGGCCCAGACGCTCGGCGGCCGTCTCCGCGCCCAGGGCGATCTCGTTGTAGAACGGGTTGGCCGAGTCCTGCACCACGAGCCCCACGGTGCGCGAGCGGCCGGCCTTGAGCTGGCGCGCGACGTCGTTGCGGACGTAGCCCAGGTCCTCGATGACCCGGAGCACGCGGCGGCGGCGGTCCTCGGAGACCACCTCGGGTCGGTTGAGGACGTTGGAGACGGTGCCGATGGACACCCCGGCCTCCCGGGCCACCTCCTTGATGCTCACCGCCGGTCGCGCAGGGGTCACGTCGTCACTTTCCCTCGGAACTGTCCAGGTCCCCGATTCTACCGATCCGGCCGCCCGGCGTGCCCGGCGCGCGGGTGGGCCGCGGTCCCTCGGCGCGGTGGTGTCGCTGGGGTGCGCCGGTCTCAGCCCACCGGCTGGGCCGGCCGGGAGGCGGGCGTCCCGTAGCGGTCCTCCTCGATCTGCTCCAGGCTCTTGCCGCGGGTGTCCGGGGCGCCGATCACGCCGACGAGCAGCGCGACCAGCAGGGCGCCGATCATGATCATGCCCACGAAGGGCACGCCGTGCTCGGCGAGCAGGGTGGGGAACCAGTAGCTGAGCAGGCCCACGACGATGCGGGCGACGAAGAACAGCACGCCCTGCGCGCTGGCACGGTAGCGGGTCGCGAACATCTCCGCGGCCCACAGGGCGTAGAACGCCTGGGCGCCGATGCCGGCGGACACGCCCCAGAGCACGGCGAAGAGGATCAGCACCGGCATGGTGACGTGGGCGAAGACCAGCAGCACCCAGGCGGCGATCCCCAGGAGCGCCCCGATGCCGTAGAGCAGGCGCCGGTCGACCCGGTCGCCGTAGCGCATGAAGCCGAACCAGGTGGCCAGCACCGTGAAGCTCCACAGCAGCACCTGGAGCAGGTTCTGCTGGGTGGCCGACTCGACGCCGGCGGTCTCGTACACCCGCGGCATGAAGATGCCCATCTGCCCCGCGACGAGGTTCCACAGCGCGTACACGCCCACGAGGAAGAGCAGCGCCTTGAGGTTGGTGCGGTTGGTGAGCAGCTCGCGGTAGTTGCGCCGCTTGATCCCGGTGGCCTCCGAGGCGCGCCGCTCCTCGTCGGACTTCTTCCAGGTGTGGGACTCGGAGAGGCCCCGGCGGACCCACCAGGTGACGAAGGCGACCACGAACAGGTGGGCGAAGACGATGCGGGTGCCCAGCAGTCCCAGCGGCACCACGAAGGTGGCGAACAGGAACACCAGCGCCGGGGCCAGGGACCACGCGAACTGGGCGGTGCCCACGTGCTTCGCCCGGGCCTCGGACGGCGCCTCCTCGGCGATGTAGGTCCAGGCCACGGGGACGCCGGCGCCCACGGCGATGCCGGTCAGGACCACGCCGAGCACCAGCATCCACGGCGCCACGGCGAAGATCACGAAGGCGGTGCCGATCATGTACAGGATCAGATCGTAGGTGTAGATGAACTTGCGCCCGTACCGGTCGCCGAGCGGCCCGCCGATCAGCGCGCCGAGGGCCGCGCCGAAGGCGTTGGCGCTGAGCGCGGCCACGAGGCCGACGGCGAGGTTCGTGAAGCCGAAGTACTCCTGCCACAGGCTCAGGCTGGTGGCCAGCGCGATGATGGACCCGGCTTCGATGTAGTTGGACATGGAGACCGCGATGGTGGCCTTCCAGCCCCCGAGCTTCGTGGTGGTCATGGGTGATCCTTCGGTGACGGTGACGGTGACGGTGACGGTGACGGTGACGGCGGTGCCGTGCGGGTGGTCCCGGCTCAGGCCAGGTGGAAGTACTGGAGGAGCGGTTCGGGGTGCGATCCCTCGACGAAGTACTGGGCCATCTCGGCCTGCCAGCGCGCGTTGACCGGGTGGTCGTCCATGAGCGCCTGGGCGGCCGCGACGTCGTCGGCCTCGAAGCAGCCCACGACAAGCCCGTCCTCCGGGTGCAGGAACAGGGAGTAGTTGCGCCAGCCGGTCTCCCGGAGGGCGGCGAGCATCGTGGGCCAGACCTGCTGGTGCACCTCGACGTACTCGGCGAGCTTCTCGGGGCGGACGTGGAGGAGGAAGCACCGGCGGGTGCGGGTGATCTCCTCGGGCAGCTCGATCAGCTCCTGCAGCGTCACGGCGGACGGGTGGGCGCCCATGCGGGACTCCTTCGTGGTGGGGCCGTGGGAACGGCCGGCCGGGGACGAGAGGCGGTGATGCTCCGCGGGGCAGAGCTGACGTCCGGCCGACCGCGGCATGTGAGGTGCCTCTCAGTACCGGGCCATCGTAGTCACAGTTTGAGTCGTTTCAATACTTTCGTCGCAGTTTTCTCCGGTGATACCTTGCGTGAAGGAGCAGGGGCTCGCCACCATCCCTTTTGATGGGCCTTGACGTGACACGGATCACCGCTTATCGTCATGAAACGATTCAATACGTTCCCATGCCGCCGTCCCGGTCGCGCCCCCGATCCCCGCACGGAAGATGTGAAGCCCATGACTGCATTCGACGACATCGCGCCCCAGCTGGCCGCCCAGGCCATCGAGCTGCCCTCGTGGGCGTTCGGCAACTCGGGGACCCGATTCAAGGTCTTCTCCACCCCGGGCACCCCGCGCACGGTCGAGGAGAAGATCGCCGACGCCGCCACGGTGCACCGGTTCACCGGACTGGCCCCGACCGTCGCCCTGCACATCCCGTGGGACCAGGTGGACGACTACGGGGCCCTGGCCCGGTACGCGGCCGACCAGGGGGTGGCCCTGGGCACGGTCAACTCCAACACCTTCCAGGACGACGCCTACAAGTTCGGCTCCCTGACCCACTCGGACCCCGCGGTGCGCCGGAAGGCCGTCGACCACCACCTGCGGTGCCTCGAGATCATGACCGGGACCGGCTCGCGGGACCTGAAGATCTGGCTGGCCGACGGCTCCAACTACGCCGGCCAGCAGGACCTGCGCGGACGCCAGGACCGGCTGGCGGAGTCGCTGGCCGAGATCTACGCCCAGGTCGGGGCGGAGCAGCGGCTGGTGCTGGAGTACAAGTTCTTCGAGCCGGCGTTCTACCACACCGACGTGCCGGACTGGGGGACGGCCTGCGCCCAGGTCACCGCCCTCGGGGAGCGGGCGCTGGTCTGCCTGGACACCGGCCACCACGCGCCGGGCACCAACATCGAGTTCATCGTGATGCAGCTGCTGCGGCTCGGGAAGCTCGGCTCCTTCGACTTCAACTCCCGCAACTACGCCGACGACGACCTCATCGTGGGCGCGGCGGACCCGTTCCAGCTCTTCCGCATCATGGTCGAGGTGATCCGCGGCGGGGCCCTGGACCCGGACTCGGGCGTGGCCTTCATGCTCGACCAGTGCCACAACGTGGAGGAGAAGATCCCCGGCCAGATCCGCTCGGTGCTCAACGTCCAGGAGATGACCGCCCGCGCCCTGCTGCTGGACCGGGTGGCCCTGACCGCCGCCCAGGAGGCCGGCGACGTGCTCGGCGCCCACCAGGTCCTGATGGACGCCTTCTACACCGACGTCCGCCCCGCCCTGGCGGAATGGCGCGAGGCCCGCGGCCTGCCGGCGGACCCGATGGCCGCCTACGCCGCCTCCGGGCACCAGCAGCGCCTGGCCGCCGAGCGCGTCGGCGGCACCCAGGCCTCCTGGGCCTCCTGACCTCACCCCCCTGCACACCACCTCGCAGAGAGACACCTGATCATGCAGACCACCACGCACTCCGTCGTCGCCGACCTGATCGCCCGCTCCAACCGGCTCGGCGCGGACCCGAAGAACACCAACTACGCCGGTGGGAACACCTCCGCCAAGGGCACCGCGACCGATCCCGTCACGGGCGAGGGCGTCGAGCTGCTGTGGGTCAAGGGCTCCGGCGGGGACCTCGGCACCCTCACGGAGAAGGGCCTCGCCGCGTTGCGGCTGGACCGGGTCCGCGCGCTGACCGGTGTCTACCGCGGGGTCGAGCACGAGGACGAGATGGTCGCGGCCTTCGACTACTGCCTGCACGGGGCGGGCGGGGCGGCGCCGTCCATCGACACGGCCATGCACGGGCTGGTCGAGGCCGCGCACGTGGACCACCTGCACCCCGACTCCGGCATCGCGGTCGCCACCGCCGCCGACGGGGAGCGGCTCACCGGCGAGATCTTCGGCGGGAAGGTCGTGTGGGTGCCCTGGCGCCGCCCCGGCTTCCAGCTGGGCCTGGACATCGCGGCGATCAAGGACGCGAACCCGGAGGCGATCGGGTGCATCCTCGGCGGGCACGGCATCACCGCCTGGGGCGAGACCTCGGAGGAGGCCGAGACCCACTCCGGGTGGATCATCGACACCGCCGAGGCCTACATCGACGCCCACTCCCCGGCCGAGCCCTTCGGGCCGGTCCTGGACGGCTACCGGGCGCTGCCGGAGGAGCAGCGCCGGGCCAAGGCCGCGGCCCTGGCCCCCGTGATCCGAGGGCTGGCCTCCGCCGACCGCCCGCAGGTGGGCCACTTCACCGACGACGCCCGGGTGCTGGAGTTCCTCGCCGCCGCCGAGCACCCGCGCCTGGCCGCACTGGGCACCTCCTGCCCGGACCACTTCCTGCGCACCAAGGTCAAGCCCCTGGTCCTGGACCTGCCCGCCGGCGCCCCGGTCGAGGACTGCGTCGCTCGGCTGAAGGAGCTGCACGAGGCCTACCGCGCCGACTACCAGGCCTACTACGACCGCCACGCCGG
Source organism: Kocuria sp. GQ42 (assembly GCF_059758435.1). Classification (NCBI taxonomy): domain Bacteria; kingdom Bacillati; phylum Actinomycetota; class Actinomycetes; order Micrococcales; family Micrococcaceae; genus Kocuria; species Kocuria sp. GQ42. Next base: position 72,579 of record NZ_JCAXEN010000006.1, read on the forward strand.
CCCGGACTCGCCCGCGATCCGCGGGGCGGACCCGGCGATCGTGCTCGTCCCCGGGGTGGGCATGTTCTCCTTCGGCAAGGACAAGCAGACCGCCCGGGTGGCCGGGGAGTTCTACCTCAACGCGATCAACGTCATGCGCGGGGCCGAGGGCATCTCCGCCTACGCCCCGATCGACGAGGCCGAGAAGTTCCGCATCGAGTACTGGGCCCTGGAGGAGGCCAAGCTCCGGCGCATGCCCGCGCCCCAGCCGCTGGCCACCCGGATCGCCCTGGTCACCGGGGCGGCCTCGGGCATCGGCAGGGCCATCGCCACCCGCCTGGCCGCCGAGGGCGCCTGCGTGGTCATCGCCGACCTGGACGCCGAGAAGGCCCGCGCCGCGGCCGCGGAGCTCGGCGGGACCGACGTGGCCGTCGGCGTCGCCGTCGACGTCTCGGACGAGGCCGCCGTGCAGGCCGCGATCGCCGACGCCGTCCTGGCCTTCGGCGGGCTGGACCTGGTGGTCAACAACGCCGGCCTGTCGCTGTCCAAGCCGTTGCTGGAGACCACCGAGAAGGACTGGGACCTGCAGCACGACGTGATGGCCAAGGGCTCCTTCCTGGTCTCCAAGAACGCGGCCCGCGTGCTCATCGCCCAGGGGCTGGGCGGGGACATCGTCTACATCTCCTCGAAGAACTCGATCTTCGCCGGGCCCAACAACATCGCCTACTCCGCCACCAAGGCCGACCAGGCCCACCAGGTCCGGCTGCTCGCCGCCGAGCTGGGCGAGCACGGGATCAAGGTCAACGGCATCAACCCCGACGGCGTGGTGCGCGGCTCCGGGATCTTCGCCGGCGGCTGGGGCGCCAAGCGCGCCGCGGTCTACGGCGTGCCGGAGGAGGAGCTGGGCGCGTACTACGCCCAGCGCACCCTGCTCAAGCGGGAGGTGCTGCCCGAGAACGTCGCCAACGCGGTCTTCGCCCTGTGCACCGCCGACTTCTCCCACACCACCGGCCTGCACGTGCCCGTCGACGCCGGCGTGGCCGCCGCCTTCCTCCGGTGAGCCCGGTGCGCACCACCGCGGCGGTCGCCGCCGTCGACCTCGGGGCCACCAGCGGGCGCGTGATCCTCGGCGGCCTCGTGGACGGGCGGCTCCGGATGCGCCACGTGGCCCGCTTCCCCAACCAGCCCGTGCGCCTGCACGAGGGGGACCGGGCCGGGCTGCACTGGAACATCACCGAGCTCCACCGGTCCCTGACCGCCGGGCTGGCCCGGGCCCTCCGCCAGGAGGACGACGTCGTCTCCGTCGGCGTCGACTCCTGGGCGGTGGACTACGCGCTGCTGCGCCACGGGCGGATGCTCGGGGTGCCCTACCACTACCGGGACGAGCGCACCGCCGCCGGGGTGGCGGACGTGCACGCCCGGGTGGGGCGGGAGGAGCTGTACCGGCGCAACGGGCTGCAGCACCTGCCGTTCAACACGGTCTACCAGCTCGCCGCCGACCGGCTCGCCGGGGACCTGGCCGTGGCCGACCGGGCCCTGCTGATCCCCGACCTCGTCGCCTACTGGCTCACCGGGCAGCAGGTCGCCGAGGCCACCAACGCCTCCACCACCGGCCTGCTCGACGCCCGCACCGGGCAGTGGGACACCGGGCTGCTGGACGAGCTCGGCTTCGCCCGGGAGCTGCTCGCCCCCGTCGTCGCCCCCGGCACCACGATCGGCGAGCTGCTGCCGGCGGTGGCGGCCGAGCTCGGCGCGGGCCCGGGCCTGCCGGTCACCGCCGTCGGCTCCCACGACACCGCCTCCGCCGTGGCCGCCGTGCCGAGCACCGCCGAGGACGCTGCCTTCATCTCCTCCGGGACCTGGTCGCTGGTCGGCATCGAGCTGGAGGCCCCGGTGCTCGGCGAGGAGAGCCGGGCGGCGAACTTCACCAACGAGGGCGGGGTGGACGGGCGGGTCCGCTACCTGAAGAACGTCTCGGGGCTGTGGCTGCTCACCGAGTCCATGCGCACCTGGGACGGGCCCGGCGCCACCGACGCCCAGCGCAGCAGCGACCTCGCGGCCCTGCTCGCCGAGGCCGCCGCCGTGACCCGTCCGGTGGCCGTCTTCGACGCCACCGACGACCGCTTCACCGCCCCGGGGGACATGCCCGCCCGCATCACCGCCTGGTGCCGGGAGCACGACGTCGAGCCCCCGCGCGGCCGCGCCGAGGTGGTGCGCTCGATCCTGGAGTCCCTGGCCGCGGCCTACGCCACCACGATCGAGCAGGCCGAGCGGCTGTCCGGGCGGAGCATCCGCACCGTGCACGTGGTGGGCGGCGGGTCGCAGAACGCGCTGCTGTGCCAGCTCACCGCCGATCGCACCGGCCGCACCGTGCACGCCGGTCCCGTGGAGGCCACCGCGATCGGCAACGTCCTGGTCCAGCTGCGGGCCGCCGGCATCCTCTCCGGCACCCTGGAGGCCCTGCGGGACCTCGTGGCCCGGACGTTCGACCCCGTCCGCTACGAGCCGCGGTTGCTCAGCCCCGCCCGCCGGTCGTGAACGATCTGTGGCACGGTGAGGAGGACACCCCGGGAGAAAGCGACACCACCATGACCGACGCCACCCGGACCTCCGACCGGGCCACCCGCCTCACGGAGCTCGTCGACCGGCTCTCCCTGGCGGAGAAGGTCCACCTGCTCACCGGTGAGACCGCCTTCACCCTGCCCGGCAACGAGAGGATCGGCCTGGCAGCCCTGGCCTTCTCGGACGGTCCCACCGGCGTCCGAGGGCTGACCTTCGTCGGTGGGGACGCCGTGGCCCTCTTCCCCAGCGCGACCCTGATCGCCGGGGCCTTCGACGACGGGATCGCCGAGGAGGTGGGGCGGATGCTGGCCGAGGAGGCCCAGCGCCAGCACATCCACGTGGTCCTCGGTCCCACGATCAACCTGCACCGGACCCCGCTGGGCGGGCGGCTGTTCGAGGCCTACTCCGAGGACCCGTACCTCACCGGGCGCACAGCGAGCGCCTACGTGCGCGGCATGCAGGAGCGCGGGACCGCCGCCTGCCTGAAGCACCTGGTGGCCAACGAGTCCGAGACGCTGCGCAACTTCATGGACTCCCGGGTCCCGGAGACCGCACTGCGCGAGCTGTACCTGCTGCCCTTCGAGATGGCGGTCCAGGACGCGGGCGCCTGGTCGATGATGGCCGCCTACAACGACGTCAACGGGGTGGCGGCCACGGAGCACGACCACGTCCAGAACGGGATCGTCAAGGGCGAGTGGGGCTGGGACGGGCTGATCATGAGCGACTGGTTCGCCACCAAGCGCACCGCCGCCTCCGTCGACGGCGGCCTGGACCTCGTCATGCCCGGCCCCGGCGGGCCCTGGGGCGAGCGCCTCGTGACCGCGGTCCGGGCCGGTGAGGTCGCCGAGGAGACGATCGACGACCACGTGCTGCGGCTGCTGCGCCTGGCCGAGAGGGTCGGCGGGCTCACCCCGCCGGGGCGGCAGCCCCGCCCGTGGGCGCAGGACCTGCCCGCGGTGGACTCCCCGCAACGGAAGGAACAGCTGCGCCGGATCGCCGCCCGGGGCATGACGGTCGTGGCGAACGACGGCGTCCTCCCCCTGGCCGTGGAGGGGGATGCCGGCCAGGACGTGGCGCTGATCGGACGGCACGCGATCGACACCGTGGACATGGGAGGGGGCTCGGCGGTCGTGAACCCGCCCTACCTGTCCACGATCGCCGAGGGGCTGGCCGCGCTGCTCGGGGACCGCGTGCACGTGGCCGACGGACCGGCCGTGCGGACCCGCCCGGTCCCCGCGGACCCCGCCTTCCTCACGGATCCGGCGACCGGAACCCCCGGGATGCAGGTGGTGCTGCTCGGCGCCGGCGGCACCGAGCTCACCCGGTACCACTCCGACTCCCCGGCGATCTCGCTCGACGGGCACGACGACCTCGGCGAGGTCCCGGCCACCGCGGTGCTCACCACCGTCCTGGCCAACGACGCGGGACCGGTGCGGCTGGGCGCCGTCGGCACCGGGCGCTGGGACCTGGTGGCGGAGGGGCAGGAGCTGTCGGCCGAGCTGCGCCTCGAGGGGCAGGACCCGGGCGAGGCGATGCTGCGCCCGCCGGCCTTCGCCGAGACCGTGGAGCTGCCGGCCGCGGCCATCCTCACGGCCACCGTGGCGCCGGCCCCGGTCGACTGGCGGGAGGTGCTCCTGGGCGATCCGGGCCTGGGACTGACCGAGGAGAGCCACCTGCTGCAGATGACCACGGCGGGCATGACGGCCCTGGTGGCCGCCCCGGCCCCGCGCCCCGACGACGACCTGCTCGCCGCCGCCGAGACCGCGGCGACCGCCGCCGGCACCGCCGTCGTCGTCGTCGGCCTGACCGAGGAGCAGGAGACCGAGGCCGCCGACAAGACGACCCTCGCCCTGCCCGGGCGCCAGGACGAGCTCGTGCGACGCGTGGCCGCCGCCGCCGAGCGGACCGTGGTCGTCGTCAACGCCGCCACCCCCGTGCTCATGCCCTGGCTGGACCAGGTGGACGCGGTGCTGGTGGCCGGGCTGCCGGGCCAGGAGGGAGGACACGCCGTGGCCGCCGCCCTGACCGGCGCGCTCGAGCCCACCGGGCGACTGGTCACCTCCTGGCCCGCCGCGGACGGGGCGGCCCCGGCGTGGGACGTGGTCCCGGACGGCGACCGGGCACTGAGCTACGAGGACGGCACGTTCATCGGCCACCGCGGCTACCACGCCGGGCACGCCCCCGCCCCGCTGTTCTGGTTCGGGCACGGCCTGGGCTACGGCACCTGGGAGTACGGGACCGTCCGGGCCCGGGCGGGCGAGGACGGGCCGGTGGTGGACGTCGAGCTCACGAACACCTCGTCCCGGGCGTCGCGGGAGACCGTGCAGGTCTACCTGGACCCGGCCGAGGACGACCAGCCGATCCGCCTGATCGGCTACCAGGGGGTGGACCTCCCCAGCGGGGCCACGGCCGTCGTCAGGGTGCGCTGCGACGACCGGCTGCTCCGCCGCTGGGACGACGCCGCCGGCACCTGGGCACCCCTGGCCGGGGGCGGGGAGCTCGTGCTCGCCCGTGGGCTGGGCGACGTCCGGGCACGGGTTCCCCTGGCCTGACGGCGGAGACGTCCCTGCGCGCGGGGCTGCGGGGATGTCGTGCCGGTCCGAACGCCCGGAGGCGCGCCGGGACCGGCCCGTGGATCAGGCCATGAGGTCGCGCCGGTCGAAGGCGACGGCGCCGCCGAGCGCCGCCAGGACCGCCGGCGCGGCCAGCAGCCTCAGACCGGACCAGTCGACACCGGTGGTCAGCGGTTCGGCGCCGATGTACCAGTGGAAGGGGAGATCCGCTCCATCCAGGGCACCTCCCCGACCCGGACCTCGAGGTCCACGCCGTGGAGGGCCCCACCCATCCGATGCCGCCCCGGCGCCGAACATCCTCACGAGACCACCCCATCGAGGAGGAGAAAGAGGCGTCATGGCCTTCGACATCGACCGGTTCGCCGAGGAGTCCACCAGTCTGCACTGGGAGGACCTGGGGCTCGAGGCCCTGCGCGAGGACCCACTGCCCCCGGAGACGCTGCGCACGCTGCGGTACATGTGCGACGTCGAGTTCCACACCGTCTGCTACCTGCGGGACATGCTCGTCAGCCCCTCCCGCAAGGACCCCGAGGTCAGCACCTTCATGACCATGTGGAACCGGGAGGAGTTCTGGCACGGGGAGGCCCTCGCCCACGTGCTGTCCCTGCACGGGATCACCGTGGCCTTCGACGAGCTCAAGGCCAAGCGGGTCAAGCTCGGCTGGCGTGACCGCATCAACCCGGTGAAGCAGTCGCTGCTGTCCAACATCGTGGGCACCGACTTCGTCGCCGTGCACATGCTCTGGGGCGCGGTGAACGAGCGGTCCGCGGCCGCCGCCTACCGGCGCCTGGCCGCGCTCGAGGACCACCCCGTGCTCGCCCCGCTGCTGCGGCGCATCGCCGCGCAGGAGACCAAGCACATCGCGTTCTACACCACCCAGGCCCGGGCCCGGCTGCAGGACAACCCGAAGGCGCAGAAGCTCGCCCGCCTGGCCCTGCGCACCGCCTGGCAGCCGGTCGGCTCCGGGGTCTCGCCCGAGGAGGAGGTCACCCACGTCATGGGCCACCTCTTCGCCGGGGCCGAGGGCCGCCGGGAGGTCGACGCCATCGACCGCCAGATCGCGAAGCTGCCCGGCATGGAGGGACTGACGGTGGTGGCCGACGCCCTGGACGCCCGGGGCGTGGCCGCGTGAGCGCGAGCAGCACCTCCGCGGTGGACGGCCCCCGGTCCGATGTGCGCGCGCCCCGGTTCGACGTGCGCGCCTACGCGCGCGACCCGCACGCGCTGCGCCCGGCCGACCTCGACCTCCAGGCCCTGAGCGACCTCGCCCCCGGGGCCCTGGAGGTGCTGGCGCACCTGTGGTGCGTCGAGCGCGGCCTGCTGGACCGGCTGCGGGACCTGCTGGTCACCCCCACCCACGCCGAGGCCCGGGTGACGGCCTTCCTCACCGCATGGGCCTACGAGCAGCACTGGCTCGCCGAGACCCTGGGAGCGGTCCTGGCCGCCAACGGCCGCACGGCCCGGGAGCCCGCCGACACGCCCCTCGGCCGGGCCCGGCGGACCTGGGACGAACGGGCCCGGCCCGCGCTCGGGGCGGTCTCCAGCAACCTGCTGGGCGCCGAGACCACCGGCGCCCAGATGGTCACCGGAGGACTCGACACCGCCGTGCTCGCCGCGGTCTATCGGCGGCTGGGGGCCGTCGAGCCCCGGCTGGCCGGCACGGTCCGGGAGATCGTGCGGCTGAAGGAGCGGCACCTGGCGTTCTTCGCCGAGGAGGCCGGAGCGCGACTGGCCCGCAGCGCGAGCGCGCGCCGGCTCGCCCGCTCCGGGGCGGTCCGGTGGCGGTGGCCCGGCACCCGCTACGGCGACCCCGGGCCGCACCGGGCGTGGGTCAGCCGGCTGTACGCGGACCCGGCCGCCCATGCCGACCTGCTGGTGATCGACGAGCACCTTGCCGCGCTGCCCGGTCTGGCCGGCGCCCGCCCGGTCGCCGCGGCGCTGGGACGCCTCGACCGGGGCTGAGGCGCCCCGGCAGGGGGGTTACATCTCCTCCTTCGGGGTCATCAGCACGAAGACCTCCCGGTCGGGTCCCGCGACGGCCGCCATCCGCCCGTACTCGAAGTCGGAGGGCTCCTGGGTGACCGACCCCCCGGCCTCGCGCACGCGGCGCACGGCGGCGTCGACGTCCTCGACCTGGAACGCGACCGACCATCCGGGCCGGGCGTCACCGGCCGCGGGGTCGAGACCGCCGATGCCGCCGGCGGGCATCTGCCCGCCGGGAACGGTGAACAGGGCGTAGGGCATCCGGTCGTCGCCGATGTCCTGGTAGGCGTAGCCGAAGACCGCGGCGTAGAAGCCCTGGGCGGCGGCGGGATCACCGGTCATGAGATCGCACCAGACCACCGCGCCGGGCTCCCCGTACGCCCCGAAGCCGGTGTGCTCGCGGGCCTGCCACATGCCGAAGGCCGCCCCGGTGCGGTCGACCCACATCCCCATGGAGCCGAAGGCCCCGACCTCCATGGGCTCGAACACCGGGGTGGCCCCGGCCTCGACCGCCCGGGCGGCGTGGGCGGAGATGTCCTCGGTGGCCAGATAGACCGACCAGACGTGCGGGGCGTCCTCCATGCCCTCCATGGTGGGGGAGAGCCCGGCGACGGCCCGCCCGCCGAGCAGCGCGTTGCAGTAGCCGCCGTACTCGGGCTGGGACTCGGAGTAGGTCCAGCCGAGCACGTCGCGGTAGAAGGCCTGGGTGCGGCCCAGGTCGGAGGCCATCAGGTCCACCCAGCAGGGCGTGCCAGCCGGCCAGGGTTCGGTGTGCGTGGTCATGGCGAGGGTCCTTCCGGGGAGCGGGTGCAGCGGTGCCGCCGGGGGCCCGCCACGGCGTCCGGGACCCGGACACGGCGCGGTGTGACCTCCGACACGTTCCAGGCTAGGCGCCCGCTCGGACGCGCTAACGGACCCGCTCAGCCGGCCGAGCGGCCCAGCCGCTCCCCGTGGTGGAGGTGGCCGGGGACCGTGCCGGTCAGCACGGTCCCGGCGAGCGCCTCGCCGAGCGCGGGGGCCTGCTTGAACAGGTTGTGCCCGGCGAGGGCGGTGAGCCCGTCCTCGGACCAGATCCCCACGCCGTCGTCGCCCCAGGGCAGCCGGGTGACCCAGCAGTGCACGTGGTCCACCGGGCGCGGGTCCAGGCCGGGCAGGGCGCGCCGCACGTAGGACACGGTCCGGTCGGCCAGGGCGGCGAGCGCCGCGGGATCGGCGAGGCCGCCGTCCGGGTGGGCGGGCGTGTCGGCGCTGAGGCCCACCGAGAAGTGGCGGCCGTCCGGATACGGCGCGGCGTACACGCCGGTCTCGCCGAAGGCCCCGCTGCCGTCCTGGAAGGTCGGCAGGCCTCGGGCGGCACCGGAGGGCGCTCCGTCCGGGACCGAACTGTGAAGGGCCGGTCCGTCCGGAGCCAGGGCGAACGTGAGGCGGACGTGGGCGCCCACCTCCACGGGCAGGTCGAGCCCGGCGCCGCGGGCCAGCGGAGCGGTGCCCCGGCCGGCGCACAGCACCACGTGGTCGTAGGTCTCGCAGGTGGTCCCGGTGCGCACCTCCACCGACCCCGTGCCCGTGCGCCGGAGAGCGAGCACGTGCTCGCGCAGCATCGACTCCTCGAGCCGGCGCGACAGCGCCGCGACGGCGGCGAGGGTGCGGATGGCACCGCCGCGGACGTCGAGCATCGCCGGACCGGCCCAGTCGGCCAGCAGCGGCAGCCGCTCGTGCAGCTCCTCGGGCGACAGGCCCCGCACGGGGACGTCCTCGAACGGCTCCAGGGTGCGGAGCTTGTCCTCGACGCCGTCCCCGATCGCCACGGCGCCGTCGGGGGAGACCAGCTCGACGCCGAACTCCTGCTCCCACTCCCGCCACAGGGCCCGGCTGCGGGCGACCAGCGCCACCAGCCGGGGGTCCTCGTGGGCGTGCCGGAAGATCCGGCCCTGCCCGGCGGACTGCCCGCCGCCGGGCGGCCCGGACTCGTACAGGGTCACGTCGGTGCCGCGCGCCCGCAGGGCGTGGGCGGCGGCCAGGCCCACGATGCCCGCGCCGACCACGGCCGTGCGGGTCACCGGAGGACTCCGGGGACGCTCGTCACGCCGGCCGGGCGCGCGGCCGTCCGGGCGCTCAGCTGTCCTGCCCGGGGTCGGTGCTCTCGCCGAGGATGTCGTCGAAGGCCTCCCGCACGGCCTGCCGGGTGGCCAGGCGCACGCTCGCCGCGCCCTGCTTGTCCGCGGTGTCGGCGTTCTCGATGTTGCTGCGCTCCTCGCGCTCCTGCTCCAGGGCGTGGTCCCGGGCGGAGCGGATGCGGTCCATGATCTCGTTGGCTTCCATGGTCTCCATCCCATCACGGCCGTCCGACATTGAACAGGGGACTGATCAGTTCTCGCGGGCCGCCGGGTCCGCCGCGGCGTCCGCGGCGAGCTCGGGGGAGCTCCCGCCCACCATGACCACGGCGCTCGCGGTCACGACCAGGCCCATGCCCACGAGCTGCAGGCCCGTGAGCGCCTGCCCGAGCACCAGCAGCCCGGCGAGGGCCGCGACTGCGGGCTCCAGGCTCAGCAGGATCCCGAAGACCTTGGGCGGGATGGCCCGCAGCGCGAGCAGCTCGAGGGAGTAGGGGACCACGGAGGAGAGCATCGCGATCCCCACCCCCGCGCCCAGCACGCCCCACGTCAGGGCGGGGACGTGCGCCGTGAGGACGCCCACCGGGGTGACCAGGACCGCCGCCACGACCAGGGCCACGGCGAGACCGTCCAGCTGGTCGAAGTGCCGGCCCGCGGACCGGCTGCCCAGGATGTAGGCGGCCCAGCCCGCCCCGGCCAGCGCCGCCCAGGCGATGCCGGCGAGGTCGAGCTCCGCCCACGGCACGGTGAGGGCCTGGGAGATGAGCACGATCCCGCCCAGGGCCGCCGCCACGGCGAGGACGTCCCGGCCGCGGCGGGAGAGCACGGCGGACAGGGCGAGGGGGCCCAGGAACTCGATGGTCACGGCCACGCCCAGCGGGAGGGTGGCCAGGGACTGGTAGAACGCGAAGTTCATGCCGGCCAGGGCCGCTCCGAAGAACAGGCCGGACCGCCACGCCTCCCGGCTCCGGCCGCGCAGCCGCGGCCGGATGACGGCCAGCATGATCGCGGCGCTGATGAGCAGCCGCATGGTCACGGTGGCGGACGCCCCGATCAGGGGCACCAGGACGGCGGCGAGGGCCCCGCCGAACTGGACGGAGACGACGGCGGCCAGCACGTAGAGGGTCGGGCGCAGCCGGGGGCCGCGGGCGGGAGCGAGGGTGGTCACCCGTTCAGGGTAGGGCTCCCCGGCGGCTCTGCCGTCACCGGCGCTCGCCGAGACGCAGGGCGCCGTGCACGGGATCGCGCTCGAGCACCCGCAGCTCCCCGAGACCACGGGCCGCGGCGGCCTGCTGCAGCCGGTCCCGCAGCAGCGGCTGGTGCCGTGCCAGGCCACCGCCCACCACCACCGGGCCGGTCAGCTCGAGCCGCCGGGACACGGTGGCGGCGAGGTCGGCCAGCGCCCCGGCCGCGCGGTCCACCAGTTGCAGGGCGTCGTCGTCGTGCGCGGCGGCCTCGAAGGCGACCCGGGAGAGCCCGGCCCAGAACCCGCGGTCCGCGCCGCTGTGGAAGCGTTCGATGAGCTGACCGGGCTCGGGGATCCCGCAGTGCGCCAGCACCGCCCGGTCCAGGGCGTCGGGCCGCAGCCCGTCGTCGAGCCGGGCGAGGGCGCGGCGCACGAGCTCCCGGCCGAGCCAGTAGCCGCTGCCCTCGTCGCCCAGCAGGTGCCCCCAGCCGCCGGCCCGGGCCTCCCGGCCGTCCGGGGCGGCGCCCCAGGCGGCGGAGCCGGTGCCGGCGATGACCGCGATGCCGGTGCTGCACCCGCCGGCGGCCAGGACCAGCCGGGTGTCGTGCACGACGACGATCCGCGCCGCACCCGTGTGCGGGGCGATGAGCGCGCGCAGCGCCTCGGCGTCCGCGGGCGTGTCGACGCCGCCCGCCCCCGCCACGACCACGTCCGCGGCGGAGGCGCCCAGCTCACCGAGGACGCCGGCGAGGGCGCGGGAGGCCTGGGCGGGGCTGATGTTCTGCACGTTGGCGCTGCCGCCGACGGCCTCCTGCACCGGGCGGCCGTCCTCGGCCCGCAGGCCGTGGGTCGTGGTGCCGCCGATGTCCAGGCCGATGAGGATGCTCATGGGTCCATCCTGCCGTGCGCGGCCGGGTGGGCCCAGGGCACGACGACGCCCGACCGGGCGCCGGTGCGAACCGGCCCGATCGGGCGTCGTGGACCGTGTCCGGTCAGGCCGCGAGGGCCAGGGGTGCGGGGCGCAGGCGGCAGTCCTCGAAGGAGAACAGCCGGCGGACGCCGGTGCCGGCCTCGAGGACCCACAGAACGCCCAGGGGGTGCGAGACCTGCCCCACGGTGCCGACGCAGCTCTCGTAGAACTCGTCCCAGATCTCGAGCCGGTCACCGGGCTGGATCTGGCTCAGGTCGGTCATCCACTTCTCAGCAGCGGTCATTCCGCCACCTCCCATCAAGTCTTCGTTCGTGTGTGCTTCCATGGTGCACTGTCCGCGGCGACCTGCGCAGCGACCCCGATTTGACAAACGGCCCGCGGGTCTTGAGCTTGGTCACACCCCCGTCCGGTCGGCAACCTGCAACGGTTGCCCGAGGGGTCCCGAGGGCGGCGTTCTGTGACGGCCGTCCCGACCGGGCGCGTGAACAACAACACGTCACGAATTCGTCGTCGCACACCGTCATCCGTGTCGTGCGCGTCCTCGCGCCGGGTGCTCAGCCCTCGGAGTCCTGCGCTCCGCCCGGACCGGCCGGCTCCCGCAGGTGCCGGTCGAAGAACGCGACGATCCGGCGCCGGGCGTCCTGGGTGGCCGGGTCGTCGTAGGCCGTGCGGCTGAACCGGCCGAGCACGCGCAGCATCGGCGAGAGGTCCTCGGGGTCGTGGTCGTTCATGAAGCCGTGGCCCACCCCGGGGTAGATCCTGATGTCGTGCGCCACCTCGGTCTCGGTGAGGATGCCCTCCAGGCGGCGGCCGGCGTCGGCGCCCAGGGGCGTGGTGTCCGCCCCGCCGTAGCTGCCCACGATGGGGCAGGCGTCCGGGAGCCACTGCTCGGCGCCCTCGGGGCACCCGCCGTAGTTCGTGCTCGCGGCCGAGAACCCGTGCTCCACGGCGAGGGCGAGCGCGTAGCCGCCGCCCATGCAGAAGCCGACGACCCCGATCCGGCCCGTGCACTCGGGGCGCGCGGCGAGCCAGGACCGCGCCGCCTCGACGTCGTCGAACGTGCGTCCCCGGCGGGCGCCGATGTCCTTCATGATCGTGCGCAGGCAGCGGAGCCGGCCGCCCCAGTGGAAGAGGTCCGGGGCCACGGCGAGGAACCCCTCGCCCGCCAGCCAGTCCGCCTGGTGGCGCAGGTCCTGGCTCATCCCGGTGAAGTCGTGCACGAGCACCACCCCGGGCCAGGGCCCCGGGCCGTCGGGCACCGCCACGTGGACGGGCATCTGCCCGTGACCGGTGGCCACGAGGACGTCGCTCATGGCCCGTCAGGCCTGCCGGGCGTGCACGGCGTCGGCGGAGCCGGCCGCCACGAGCCGGCGGCGGTAGGCCATGCCGCCGACCAGCGCCACCACGAACAGCACCGACATCACGACGAGCAGCGGCCACGGGCCGAACTGGTAGATCAGCGGCACCGAGGCGGCGGTGATCAGCCCGCCGCCGAAGAACGGCTCGAAGAACAGCTGCTTGTAGCCGAAGGCCTCCATCGCCGGGCTCTCGTCGTGCGGGTCGGCGATGCGCATCAGGATGAGGCCGGTGGCGGTGACGCCCATGGACTGGCCGAAGTCCGCGATGCCGCGCTCGAGCCAGTAGTCGGGGATGACCTTGGGCACGAAGAGGAGCAGGAAGCCGGTGCAGAAGACGACGCCGGCGACGGACAGGACCAGGAAGACCTCCCAGTTCGCGGCGATCGCGGTGAGGGACAGGGTCGCGATCGCGGCGAGGATCAGGAAGTCGAGGGCGAGCCCCTGGATGCGCAGCATCATCTGGTGGTCCAGCAGGTGGCCGATGCCCCGCCAGTCCATCACCAGCTGCACCACCACGCCGCCCAGCATGGCGAGCGGGAACAGGGGCACGAACGCGAGCAGCTCCACGGTGTCCGCCCAGAGGGCCTGCTCGACCCACTGCAGGGCCGTGAGGATGAGGTAGCCGATGAGGATCGCGATGCCCACCACGGCCACGTGCAGGGTCAGCGGCTCGATCGAGGCCGGCCGGGAGGTCATCATGGCCGCGGGGATGTTCTCGTCCCGGCGGTAGAGGCCCTTCTGCTCCTCGACGGACTGCTCCACGTTGCCCTTGAGCACCTTGGTGCGGCCGGTGCGCACACCCCAGTTGATGACGGCGATCCCGATGACGATGCCGCCCACCAGGCCGATCGTGGCCATGCCCAGGGCCAGGTCCGCGCCCTCCTCGAAGCCGAGCTCCTCCATCACGGGGCGCATCCCGGCCGCGGTGCCGTGGCCGCCCTCGAAGCCGATCTCGATGAGGGCCCCGGCCATGGGGGAGATCCCGAACAGGGGACCGAGGACCGCGATCACCAGCAGCAGGCCGACGACGTACTGGCCGGAGCCGAAGGCGAGACCCACCGACAGCTGCGGGCCGGCGAGCCGGGCGACGCGCCGCGGACCGGGGATGGACGCCCCGAGGAAGAGCGTCGCGAAGACCACGCTGATGAGCAGGCTGGGCAGGGCGGCCCAGACCTCGAGGATCTCCGGGGTGAACACGCCCCCGTCCGCGAGCCAGCCGACCCCGGCGGCCTCCCCGACCCGGCCCAGGACCTGGGGGCCGGCGAGCAGGGCGAGGAAGCCCGCGATGATGGAGCTGGGCAGGAAGATCTTCTGGATCCACCGCACCCGGACCCGCAACCACTTCCCCACGAGGAACAGCGCTGCCAGCAGGATCAGGGCGAAACCGACGTGGTTGGGGCTCATGGCGGGCTCCTGGGTCGAAGGCTCGTGCGGTCGGGCCAGTCTACGCACGCGTGTCCGGCGGCACACCCGGGGCCGCCGGGGCGGGCGCCCGCCCCGGTACCCTGGCAGGCGTCCCCTCTTCCCCTGCCCAGGAGCACCTGTGACGCCCTCGTCGCCCCCGGACCGTCCCTCGACACCGCCGGCCACCACGACCACCGCCACGACCACCCCCGGCGGGGAGGTCCGCCGCAGCATCCCGGGCAACGTGGTGCGCGGCGCGCTCATCGGCGTGGTCGAGACCGTCCCCGGGGTCAGCGGCGGCACCGTGGCCCTCGTGGTCGGCATCTACGACGAGCTCATCAACTCCGCCGGGCACGTGGTCTCCGCCGGCAGGCGGGCGCTGCTCGGGCCCGACCGCGCCGCCGGGGTGCGGCACCACCTGGCCCGGGTCCACTGGCGGATCGTGGTGCCCGTGGTGATCGGCATGGTCGCGGCCCTGCTCACCGTGGCCGGGCCCATGAGCCACCTCGTCGAGGAGTACCCCGTCACCATGCGGGCGCTGTTCTTCGGCATGGTCCTGGCCTCCATCGGAGTGCCCCTCCGTCTGGCGGGCGGGGCCCTGCGGGCCCGGGACGCCGCCGTCGTGGCGCTCGCGGCCGTGCTCGCGTTCGTGCTCGTGTCCGTGCCGCCCACCACGGTGGCCCCCGCGCCGCTGCTCATCGTGCTCGCGGCCATGGTCGCGGTGTCCGCGCTGCTGCTCCCCGGGCTCTCCGGCTCCTTCCTGCTCCTGACGATCGGGCTCTACCAGCCGACGCTGCGGGCCGTCGACGAGCTCGACCTCGGCTACCTGTCCCTGTTCTTCCTCGGGGCGGCCCTGGGCATGGTGGTCATCGTCAAGGGCCTGCAGTGGCTCCTCGACCACCACCACCGCGTCACCATGCTGGCGCTCACCGGGCTCATGCTCGGCGCCCTGCGCACGCTGTGGCCCTGGCAGCTCGAGGACCGCACGCTGCTCTCCCCCGAGGGGGACTGGTGGGTCCAGCTGCTCGCGGCGGCGGCCGGCTGCGTCGTCGTCCTCGCCCTGCTGGCCGTCGACGCCCGCACCCGGGCGCGCACCGGGCACGGCTCCCAGGAGGAGCTCGCCGGCGTCGAGTCCGGCGACGACGCCGACGAGGCCACCGACAGCACCCGGTAGACGGCCCCGGGCCGGCCGCGACAGACTGGCGGGAGACACCCCGCCCGCGGCTCCCCCGGAGGAGGTCCGGCAGCGCCCATGGAGCACCTCACGCACTTCTCCCGGGAGTTCCTGAAGGCCCTGCGGAGTCTGCTGCCCATCGTGGTGGTGGTCGTGGTGTTCCAGCTGGCCGTGTTCCGGGAGGTCCCGGAGCAGCCCCTGCGGCTCGTCGCCGGGCTGCTGGTCGTGGGCGTCGGCATCGCCCTGTTCCTGCAGGGCCTCGACCTCAGCGTGTTCCCGGTCGGCAAGAACCTGGCCAACCAGTTCGCCCGCCGCGGCGCCCTGGGGCTGCTGCTCCCGTTCGGCTTCGCCATCGGCTTCGCCGCCGTGGTCGCCGAGCCCGCGCTGATCGCCGTGGCCGAGCAGGCCGAGCTCGTCAGCGAGGGACGGATCAGCGCCCTCGTGCTGCGCCTCGTCATCGCCGTGTCCGTGGGCGCGGTGCTCGTCCTCGGCATCCTGCGCATCCTGCGGGGCTGGGCGGTGCAGAGGCTGCTGCTGCCCGGCTACGTGCTCGTCCTGGTCGCCACGTACGTCGCCCCGCCGGAGATCGTGGGGCTTGCCTACGACTCCGGCGGCGTCACCACGAACATCGTCACCGTGCCGCTGATCGCCGCCATCGGGATCGGTCTCGCCAACTCGATCCGGGGCCGCAGCGCGCTCTCGGACGGCTTCGGCCTCGTGGCCCTGTGCGTCATGGTGCCGATGATCGGCGTGCAGCTGTACGGGATCTGGGTCTACACGTTCGCCGACGCCGAGGCCGTCGGCGCCGCCGGGTCCGGGGGCGCCCCGGTGCACTGGGCCCTCGAGCACGTGCTGGGGCTCGCGGAGATGGTCCGGGACGTGCTGCCCATGGTGCTCGTGGTCCTGTTCTTCCAGTACGTGGTGCTGCGGCGCGGCGTGGCCCACCCGCTGCGCGTGGCCGTGGGCTTCGTGATGGTCCTCGTGGGGCTGTACGCGTTCGTCGTCGGCCTCAAGATGGGGCTCTTCCCCATCGGGACGATCATGGCGGAGCAGCTGATCGAGCGCGGAGCGCCCGCCCTCATCCTGCTCTTCGCCCTGCTCATCGGCTTCGCCACGACCATGGCCGAGCCGGCCCTGGTGGCCATCGGCGAGCAGGCCGAGGCGGCCTCGCCGGGTCGGATCAGCGGTTCCGCCATCCGGCTCGTCGTGGCCGTCGGCGTGGCGGTCGGCATCACCCTGGGCGTGTACCGCATCCTCGTGGGAGCACCGCTGCACTACGTGATCATGGCTGCCTACGCCGTGGTCATCGTCCTGGTCCTGCTGGCGCCGAAGCACATCGTGGCCCTCGCCTTCGACCTCGGCGGCGTCACCACCTCGGAGGTCACCGTGCCCCTCGTGACCGCCCTCGGGATCGGGCTCGCGGGCGCGATCGAGGGCCGGGACGTGCTGATCGACGGCTTCGGCCTGATCGCCTTCGCGTCCATCTTCCCGATCATCTCGGTGCTCGGGTACGCCATGATCCTGGAGAGGATCCCCCGCCTGCAGAAGGAGCCGACATGAAGTTCACCGCCGTGGTGGTCATCGCCCCCGACGAGCTCGAGGACACCGTCATCGAGCAGGCCCAGCGCGCCGGGGCCACGGGGGTGACCATCCTCCCGGGCAAGGGCATCGGGGGCGAGACCAAGCGCACCTTCTTCGGCCTGACGTTCGAGGGCGCCCAGACCGTGCTCCTGATGGTCGTGGGCACGCACCTGGCCACGCCCATCCTCAAGGTGATGCACGACCTGCTCGTCGGCGGCGGCGGCGGCTCCCGCGGCATCGCCTTCAGCATCCCCATCGACCACCTCACGGGCATCGACATGCAGCAGGTCGCCCGGTTCGAGGAGCACATGCGCCGCGAGGGCGCCTGACCCGACGCCCGTTCGAGCCCCGAACGAACTCCGTCCGAGATTCCCACCGTCCGAGATTCCCAGGAGGAACCCCGTGCTGACCGTCAAGGACGTCATGGTGCGCGACGTCATCACCATCTCCCCCTACAGCACCCTGCGGGAGGCGCTGTCGACCATGAGCACCCGCCAGGTCAAGAGCCTGGTGGTGGAGCCGCAGCACCCCCACGACGGCTACGGGCTGCTCAGCTACAGCGAGCTGCTGCAGGCCATCGTGGCGGAGGAGGGGGACGTGGACCTCCTCAACGTCTACGACGCCGCGGTCAAGCCGGTGGTCACGGTCGGCGAGGACCTGTCCGTGAACCAGGCCGCGGCGCTGATGACCCGCTTCCGGTTCAACCGCCTGGTGGTGG
This sequence comes from Kocuria sp. GQ42, assembly GCF_059758435.1. NCBI lineage: Bacteria > Bacillati > Actinomycetota > Actinomycetes > Micrococcales > Micrococcaceae > Kocuria > Kocuria sp. GQ42. The sequence goes on from NZ_JCAXEN010000006.1 coordinate 90,142, forward strand.
TCCAGGGCAACGAGCTCATCGGGCTGCTGGCGATGAACGACATCCTGGCGCGGCTGATCAGCGACCTGACCTGACCGGCTCGCCGGCAGGGGCGGCTCCGGGTCAGCCCGCGGGCGGGCGCCATGCCTCGCCCGCGTCGAGCGCGGCCATCAGGCGCGGGCCGGCGGCCTCCTCCACGACCTCGCGGGGGCCGACGACGACGAGCAGCGACCTCGCGCGGGACATGCCCACGTAGACCATGTGCTGGGCCCGGGCCATGTCCTGGAAGCCGTTGACCGCCAGGACCACGGCCGAGGGTTCGAGGCCCTTGAAGCCCAGGACGTGCCCGTAGAAGACGTCCTCCTCCGCGAAGTGGCCGTCCCAGTAGGCTCCGAAGCCCTCCGTGTCCACGATCTCCCGCTGCACCGGGTGGCGCCTGCCGGTGGTCAGCAGCGCGATGCGGCCCGGGTCCCACCCCTCGTCCTGGAGGGCGACCACGGAGTCGTCGGCAAGCTCCAGGACCGCCCCCGGCTCGACGTCGACGAACCGCACCGCCGGGCCCTCCCCGTTCCGGCACCGCTGCGGCTCCCGGGCCAGCGGGGCGAAGGCCCGGGCAATGGTGGCGGTGTTGCGCAGGTTGTCGTCCAGCGGGAACGGGTTGAGGTCGATGGGGGCGTGCCCGTCCCGGTCGAAGATGCGCTGGTGCTCGTCGGTGAACACGAACAGCACGCCCTGGTCCGGGTCCTCGAGGCACTGGACCAGCGCCTCCCACCACAGCTCCCCGAAGTCCTGTCCCTCGTCCACGACGATCGCGTCGAACCGGTCCCCGTCCGGACGGGCGGCGGCCAGCTCCCGCAGCCGCTGGGGGAGCCGGTGCTCCCAGTAGTCGGGGTCGTCGTCCTCGCCGGGCTCCGCACCCCATTCGACGGGCAGCCGGTGGAACAGCCCGATGTACGCCGGGCGCTCCTCCTCCGGCCACGCGCGGGACATCAGCTCGAAGTACCGCGCGAGCCCCCGGGAGTAGCACACGAGCGCTGTGCGATGCCCGTCGCGGGTCAACCGGCGGGCCTTGAGCATGGCCAGGTGGGTCTTGCCGGAACCGGCGCCTCCGGTGATCTGCGCGCGGTGCTGCCACCGCAGCAGGGACAGGGTGCGCTCCTGCTCCCGGGTGAGCTGGTTGCCGGAGTCCTCGAGCTCCCGGGCGAGGTCCTGTACGTTGCACAGGGACAGGTGGGTGCGGCGCAGGTTCTTGACGATCAGCTCCACGGTGATCGCATCCGGTGGGCGGTAGGCCTGCGTGCTGCGGCGCAGCACCTGGTTCAGCCGTCCGGCGATGCCGTCCAGGTCGGTGCGGTCGAACAGCCGGTCCCGCGGGGCGTCGGGGACGTCCCAGTCCCCGGGCAGGCGCGTGTAGGGCAGGGCAGCGAAGAACGTGGTCCGCCCGCCCCCACGGGACAGCCGCGGCGCCAGGTAGTCCAGGAGGGCGTGCATCCCGGACCGGGCCTGCTCCAGCGGCGACCGCTTCAGCCGGTGCGCCCCACCCCGGCCTGACTGGTGCCACTGCCCGTTCCGGACCGAGACCTCCCCGCCCTTCACCTCGATCACCGCGTTGCCCACACCCGGCCACAGCACGAGAAGGTCCAGCTCCGCCTCGACCTCGTCCCCGGTGATGCGCTGCCCCGAGATCAGCACCGCGTCCTCGGGGAGCTGCGCCCGCAGCGCCTCCCAGACGCACTGCTCCGCCTCGAAGCCGGGCGGGAACTCCGGGGACTCCGGGAAGGTCTGCGGCATGGCCCCAGGCTACCCAGGATGTGCCATCGCAACCGGGAGGCGGTGCGCCGTCGCGTGACGAGGCGCGATCCGCGACCCCCTCGTGCCGGCGGGTCGGCATCTGCCGGTACGAGCGGCGCATTCCGACGGGACGCGACCCCTCGCGGTGGGAGGAGGCGGAACGGGACCCCTCGCGGCGGCGGGGGAGGCGGAGCGCGGCGAAGGGCCCCGGTGTCGACTGCGACACCGGGGCCCTCCGGGTGGTTCGACGGCTGAACCGTGCTGCTACATTCCGTCCTTGAAGTTCTTGCCCGCGTCCTTGACGTTCTCGCCGGCCTGCTTGGCGCTGCCGGACAGCTTGTCCGCCTGGCCCTCGGCCTGGAGGTCGCGGTTGTCGGTGGCGTCGCCGACCTTTTCCTTCGCGGTGCCGCTCGCCTTCTCCGCGGCGTTGCTGATCTTGTCTCCGAGTCCCATGGGCTCTCCCTCCGGTCGGTGAACAGGTGCTTCCAGCGTAGACCCCTCAGCATGCTGAGGGAACAGGCGGGGCGCCCCGGAAGGGGTCATTCCCCCCAGGGCGAACAGCGGCCGCTCAGCGCTCCGGGACGTCGAGGCCGGCCGCGGTCAGGCGCTCGCGCAGCCAGGCCGGGATCCTGCGGTCCATCCTCCGGTAGCGCCCGAGGTGCCGGCGCCAGTCCTCCGCGGCGACCGGGTGCGGGGCGTGCGCCGGGAGGGCGGGGTCGTCGTCGTAGTTGAGCACGAGCTCCACACCGGGGCGCTGCCAGCGCCGCCCGGCCACGGTGACGATCAGCGTGGCGGACAGCCATGACCCGTCCACGAGGTCGGCGTAGTCCTCCTGGAGGGCCCGGGCCAGCCGGCGCGGGGTGCTGCGCAGGCCCTCGGCGTCCACGGGGCGGCGGGTCGTGCGGTCCCCGCGGACCTCCCGCACCTGCAGGCGCAGGTCCCGGCCCACGCTCAGGACGTCCAGCACGAGCGCGTCCCATCCCGGCTCGGTCCCGTGGGCGCGGACGAGCCACCGGGCCAGCCGGTCGATGGTCCTGCGCTGCCGGGGGCTCTGGAGTCTGTCGGTCCGCACGGCCACACGCTAGCAAGCGCCGGGCCGGCCGCTCAGTCCGCCGTGATGACCACCTTCACCGCCCGGTGCTGCGCGGCGTTGCCGAACAGCTCGTAGGCCTCCTCCATCTGGGACATGGTGAAGCGGTGGGTGGCCATCGCCTTCGCGTCCAGCCGGCCGGACCGGACCATGTTGAGCAGGCTGCCCACGGTGCGGCAGTCCACGAGCCCCATGTTGATGCGGACGTTGGAGATCCACATCCGGTCCAGGGGCAGCTCCACCGGCTTGCCGTGCACGCCGGCGTTGGCCACCGTGCCGTAGGGCCGGACCACGTCCAGGCAGGTCCGGAAGGTCTGGGGCACGCCCACGGCCTCGATGGCCACGTCCACGCCGAGACCGTCCGGGGACAGCGCCCTGATCCGCTCGACGGCGTCCGGGTCCCCGGCGTTGACCTTGTCCGTGGCCCCGAGCTCGAGGGCCTTGTCCATCCGGTTCTCGTCGAGGTCCACGGTGATGACGCGCCCGGCGCCGCAGAGGTTCGCCGTCATGACCGCGCCCAGGCCCACCGGCCCCGCGCCCACGATCGCGACCGTGTCGCCGGGCTTCGTGTTGCCGTTGAGGATGCCGATCTCGAAGCCCGTGGGCAGGGCGTCGGTCAGGAACAGGACGTCCTCGTCGTCGAGGCCCTCCGGGACCTTGTGCACGGAGGTCTCCGCGAACGGCACGCGCACGTACTCGGCCTGCGTGCCGTCGATGAGGTGCCCGAACACCCATCCGACGCCGCCCAGGGTCTGGCAGTGGGAGGGCTGGTTGTTCCTGCAGTAGGAGCACTTCCCGCAGTTGGTGACCGCGGGGATGATGATGCGGTCGCCGGGCCTCAGCCCGGTCACGGCGTCCCCGACCTCGGTGATCGTGCCGACCGCCTCGTGGCCGAGGACCCGGCCGTCGACGACCGCGGGGACGTCGCCCTTGAGGATGTGCAGGTCGGTGCCGCAGATGGTGGTCGTGTCGACCTTCGCGATGACGTCGGTGGGGTCCTGGAGGGTCGGGTCCGGGACCTCCTCCCAGGCCTTGCGGCCCGGTCCGTGGTAGACGAGTGCCTTCATGGGGTCCTCCTCGGTCGCCGGTCCGGCGGGCTGCCGGGCCGCCCGTCCTCATCGTAGGCGCGAGGATCCCGGTCCGGCAGGACTCACTGGTAGGAGACGAACCATGGCTGCGGCTCGATCGCGGACGTCTCCTCCGGCGTGAAGGTGGGCGTGTCCTCGTCGTAGAAGTTCTTCCACGCCATCCGGATCCCCTCCGGCAGGCCCTGCTGCAGCCGCTCCCACGTGCCCGTCTTCAGCGCCGGGGTGCCGTGGCCGTCGGCGTGCAGGACCAGCGCGAGCTCCGGGCGGGAGGCGTCCACGAGGTGGCGGTTCGTGATCATCGACTCCGCGAACTGGTGCAGGACCACCACCTTCTGCGGCAGGTCGTGGTCCCGGGTCAGGCCTGCGAGCCACGCCGTGGTCGCGTTGATCTCCGCGGCGTCCACCGAGCCGATCTGCACCATGTGCACCTGGTCCGGTCCCAGCCGCCACTCCGGGTCCAGGGCCAGGCCCACGTTGGGGAGCTCGAGCAGCTCCTGGTACTGCTGCGCCTGGCTCAGGAAGTCCTGCCGGCCGGGCTGGAGGTCCAGCACCACGTAGACGTCGTGCTCCGCCGCGGCCTCCACGTACGGGCGCAGCTCCTCGACCGGGAGCTCCTCGGAGTAGTCCCCGTCCTCGCCGGGGCCCGCGGAAGCCGTGGTCGCGATGATCTCGAACGCGGGGACCACCGGCACGTCGCTGAAGGGCTCGTACTGGGCGGCGAGCTCCTTCGCCCGGACGGCCGACTCCTCGGGGCCCTGCTCCCCGAGCACGCCCAGCGCCGGGGTCCCGGGGCGGCCGTAGAGGGCCACCATCCGCCGGTCGGGGAACACCTCGGTGCCCCCGCCGATCAGCTCCGCGGGCTCCTCGGGCACGGGGGTCGGGGAGGGGGCGGCCGACGACGGCGACGCGTCCGCCGCCGGTGTCGCCGCCGAGCCGCTGCCGGCGCCCTGGGCGCAGCCGGTCAGGAGGAGCGCGGCGCACAGGGCCGGGACGAGGGGGCGGGGCAGCGGCGAGCGGGTCATGGTCTGTCCTGGGGCCGGGGGCAGGGGGGTCCGCCCAGCCTACGCACCGGCCGGTGCGCCGGGCGGGAACAGGACCCGGAACGGTGCCGGCCGCGGCGCGGGTGCGTCACGCGGCGACCCGGGCGGCCCGGGACCCGGTGGCCCGCCGGACCTCAGGCGGTGCCGGGCTCCCCGGGCCCGCCCAGTTCGCCCAGCTCCTCGAGCAGCCGCAGGCCGCGCTCGGCCCAGGCGATCTCCTGGTCGGCGCGGGCCACCTGCCCCTCGTAGGCGAAGACCTTGAACCGGGTGATCCGCTCCCACTGCTCCTCGGGGTTGGCCGCCAGCCGGCGCGCCAGCGTGGGGCTCGTGCGGTCCTGGAGCGCCCTGATCTGCTGGAGGGCCTGCGCGCGCTGGTCCCGGTAGTGCTCGATGTGGGCGTGCAGCTGCGCGGCCGCGGCGCCGGGGGAGGCCCACTCGAAGTAGGCGGCCCGCAGGTGGGCGGGGTCCCGCTCCCGGACGTAGCCGAGCGGCTGGTCCTGCCACTGCCGCAGGGCGCGCTCGCCCTCGGGCGTGATCGAGTACTCCGTCTTGGTGGCCCCGCGCGAGCCCCACGGGACGGGCCGGCTCGTGAGCAGCCCCTCCGCGTGCATCTTGCGCAGCTCCGGGTAGATCTGCGAGTCGGGGGCGTGCCACACGTGGCCCACGGAGGAGCTGAACTGCTTGACCACGTCGTAGCCCGTCAGCGGCCCCGAGGAGAGCAGTGCCAGCAGGGCCGAGCGGAGGCTCACGGGCGGTTCCTTCCGTCGCAGCAGGGGTCGTCCTGCTGAGCCTAGCCGGGAGCCGGGCCCGTGACCCTTGTCACTCACTATGGACATAGGTATTGTGTGTCCTGCGCCACGACTATCTATCGAGATAGTGAGTGGATCGTGCTCGCCCCGGACCGCCCAGCAGAGGACCGCACCATGACCGTCGCCGCCACGAGGACCACCTCCACCGCCAAGCTCCTGTCCCACCCGCTCGACGCCTGGTACGTCGCCGGGTGGGACCACGAGATCACCGGGAAGGGCATCCTCTCCCGCACCGTGGCGGGACGCCCGCTGGCCCTGTACCGGACCGAGGACGGCCGTCCCGTGGCCCTGGCGGACGCCTGCTGGCACCGGCTCGCGCCGCTCTCCCAGGGCCGGCTCGTGGGCCGCGACGAGATCCAGTGCCCGTACCACGGGCTGCGCTACAACGCCGCGGGGCGGTGCACCTCGATGCCCGCCCAGGAGACGCTGAACCCCTCCGCCACCGTGCCCTCCTACCCGGTGCTCGAGCGCCACCGCTACGTGTGGGTCTGGCTCGGCGACCCCACGCGGGCGGACCCCGCCCTGCTGCCCGACATGCACCAGATGGACAGCCCCGAGTGGGCCGGCGACGGCGAGACCATCCACGCCCCCTGCAACTACCAGCTGGTCCTCGACAACCTCATGGACCTCACGCACGAGGAGTTCGTGCACTCCTCCAGCATCGGCCAGGAGGAGCTCTCCGAGTCGGAGTTCGAGACCACCCACGACGAGCGCTCCGTGACCGTGACCCGCTGGATGCGCAACATCGACCCCCCGCCCTTCTGGCTCAAGAACATGCGGGACAAGTTCCCGGGCTTCGAGGGCAGGGTGGACCGCTGGCAGATCATCCACTACACCTTCCCCTCCACCATCTGCATCGACGTCGGCGTCGCCGAGGCCGGCACCGGGGCGCCCGAGGGGGACCGCTCCCGCGGGGTCAACGGCTACGTGATGAACACGATCACCCCGGAGACGGACCGCTCCTGCCACTACTTCTGGGCCTTCATGCGCAACTACCGCCTGGAGAGCCAGCTCATCACCACCGAGCTGCGCAACGGCGTGCACGGGGTGTTCGGGGAGGACGAGGCCATGCTCCAGGCCCAGCAGGCGGCCATCGACGCCAACCCCGAGCACGAGTTCTACAACCTCAACATCGACATGGGCGGGATGTGGGTGCGCCGGCTCCTCGAGCGGGCGCTCGAGGCCGAGGGCCGCCCCGCCGCCGCCCCGGCCGCTCCCGCCGGGGCCTGAGGAGGGGCCGTGGCCGATTCCCAGCACGAGGTCTGGCAGCGCGCCGCCGTCGTCGCCGTCGAGGACGTCGCCGCCGGCATCCGGCGCGTCGTCCTGCGCCCCGACCAGCCGCACCCGGTGCGGCCGGGCGAGCACGTGGACGTCCGCGTCCTCGTCCACGGCGAGGAGCAAGTGCGCTCCTACTCCGTGGTCGACGCCGACGACGACGGCGCGCAGCTCGCCGTCAGCGTCTTCCGCACCCCCACCTCCCGCGGCGGCTCGATCTTCATGCACGGCCTCGAGCCCGGGCAGGTCCTCGAGATCACCCAGCCGCTGCAGAACTTCCCGCTGCGCGTGGGGGCCCCGTCCTACGTCCTGCTGGCCGGCGGGATCGGCATCACCGCGATCGCCGGGATGGCGGCGCTGCTGCGCCGGCTCGGCGCGGACTACCGCCTCGTCTACGTCGCCCGCTCCCGCGCCGCCATGGCCTACCTCGACGACCTGCGCACCCTGCACGGGGAGCGGCTCGAGGCGCACGTCGACGACGAGGGCGGCTCGCTCGACGTCCCGGCCCTCGTGGCCGGCGTGCCGGAGGGCGCCGAGCTCTACATGTGCGGCCCCATCCGGCTCATGGACGCGGTGCGCCGCGCCTGGGCCGAGCGGGGGCTGGACCCGACCGGCCTGCGCTACGAGACCTTCGGCAACAGCGGCTGGTTCGAGGCCGAACCGTTCGTGGTCCGCGTCCCCCGGCTGGGCGCCGAGACCGTCGTCGGCCCCGACGAGTCCCTGCTCGAGGCCCTCGAGCGGGAGGGCCTCGACATGATGTCCGACTGCCGCAAGGGCGAGTGCGGGCTCTGCCAGGTCAAGGTCCTCGGCCTGGCCGGGCGGATCGACCACCGCGACGTGTTCTACTCGGACCGGCAGAGGCAGACCGGCACGTCCATGTGCTGCTGCGTCTCGCGGGTGGTCTCCGCCGCACCGGCGGCCGATCCCGGCGAGCGCCCGGCCGCCGTCCTCACCATCGACGTCCCCTGAGAGGCTCCCCATGGACATCCGACACCAGATCGACGCATCCAGGATGTCGTCGTACCAGTGGCTCATCATCGCGGTGACCACGTTCCTCAACGCCCTCGACGGCTACGACGTGCTCGCCATGGCGTTCACGGCCACCTCCGTGACCGAGGAGTTCGGGCTCTCCGGCTCCCAGCTGGGCTGGCTGCTCAGCGCCGGGCTCATCGGCATGGCCGTGGGCTCCCTCGTCCTCGGGCCCTTCGCGGACCGGTACGGCCGGCGGAGGATCCTTGTGCTGGCCCTCGCCGTCAACGCCCTCGGCCTGTTCCTGTCCACCACGGCCGGGTCCGTGCTCGAGCTCGGGCTGTGGCGCGTCGTCACCGGCCTGGGCGTGGGCGGCATCCTCGCCTCCGCCACGGTGATCACCAGCGAGTACGCCAGCGCCCGCCACCGCGGCATGGCCGTGAGCATCTTCACCGCGGGCTACGGCGTGGGCGCCACCCTCGGCGGCATGGGTGCGACCCAGCTGATCCCCGCCTTCGGCTGGCGCTCCGTGTTCCTCACCGGCGGTCTGCTCACCCTCGTGGCGATCGCGCTCGTGCTGGCCGTGCTGCCCGAGTCCGTCGACTACCTCCGCACCCGGCGGCCGGCGGGCGCCGTGCAGAAGCTCGACCGCATCGCCCGGCGCCTGCGCCTCGAGGGGGAGGTCGAGCTCGGCCCCGTCCCGGCCGGCGCCGGCGAGCGGCGGAGCAGCGTGGGCCTGCTGCTCAGCGGCCGCTACCGCACCGCGACCCTCCTGCTGTGGGCGGCCTTCTTCGTCATCATGTTCGGCTTCTACTTCGCCAACTCCTGGACGCCCCGGCTCCTCGTGGAGACCGGGATGACCGAGCAGCAGGGCATCGTCGGCGGGCTCATGCTCACGATGGGCGGCACCTTCGGGTCCCTGCTCTACGGCGCGCTGACCACCCGGTGGGACGAGCGGCTGACCCTGATGGCCTTCACGGTGCTCTCCGCGGTGACCCTCGTGCTGTTCATCACCACCACGTCCGTGCCCCTGCTGGCGTTCTCCTCCGGCGTGGTGGTCGGCATGCTCATCAACGGCTGCATCGCCGGGCTCTACACCGTGGCGCCCATGACCTACGAGCCCGGCATCCGGACCACCGGCGTGGGCTGGGGCATCGGGGTCGGCCGGGCCGGGGCGATCCTCGCCCCCATCGCGGTCGGCGCGCTGCTGGACACCGGCTGGACCCCCACGCAGCTCTACGTCGGCGTGGCGGTCGTCGTCGCCCTCGCGGCCCTGGCCCTCGTCCGGCTGCGCCCCTACGAGGAGTCCGCCGAGGAGTCCGCCGCCGCGTCCGCCGCGGGCGCGGCCGGCGGGCGGCCGGGGCTCACCAGCCCCGGGTCCCCGGAGCGCCTTTGAACGGACCGACCACCCGCGAGGTGATCCAGCCCCCGTAGAAACCGCCCTCCTGCGGGAGCACCTGCTCCCCGGCGACGAGGCAGCGGTCCATCATCCCGGGCATCAGCGCCACGTGCCCGCGCAGGGACGCGAAGCCCGGCGCGGGGGAGGGGTAGGTCCAGGCCGCCCGGGGCGCGGTGCGGGTCCCGCCCCGGACGTCGAAGTACGCCGCCGCGCCCTTCCACTCGCACCACGAGCTGCCCTCGCACGGGACCAGGGCGTCCTCGGCGAAGGCCTCGCGGGGCAGGTAGTAGGTGGGCGGGTGGCTGGTCTCGAGCACCCGCAGCGCGGCCGTGGTGGAGGCGATGCGCTCGCCGCCCAGCCACACCTCCACGTGCTCCCGGGTGGGCTCGGTCCGGGGCGGTCTCGGGTAGTCCCACACGGACTCCTGGCCGGGGCCGGGGGTCTCGGGCCGGGGTCGTCTCATCAGCCGCCCTCTCGAGGTCTCGGGTGCCGGCGGATCCGCCGGGGACCCGCCGGACGTGTCGTCCTCATCACAATGCTACGGCGGGTGACGGTGCGCTGGAGTGCTTGCCGTGGAATGGATAACGTGCGGGGATGCTCATCTCAGGCCTCCTCATCGGCGCCGCCCTCGGATTCGTCCTCCAGCGCGGCCGCTTCTGCGTCACCGGCGCGTTCCGCGACGTCTGGATCGCGAAGAACACGTGGTGGCTGTCCGCCTTCTTCGTGGCCATCGCCGTCCAGGCGGTCGGCATCTGGGTGCTGAACGCCCTCGGCGTCATCACCCTCGAGGCCTCGGCCTTCCCGTGGCTGGCCACGATCGTGGGCGGCTTCGTCTTCGGCTTCGGCATCGTCCTCGCCGGCGGCTGCGCCACCGGCACCTACTACCGCGCCTCCGAGGGCCTCGTCGGCTCCTGGTTCGCGCTCATCTTCTACGCGCTGTTCGCGACCATCTCCAAGTACGGCCCGCTGGCCGGGACCACCGAGGCCATGCGCGGCGTGACGGTCGGGACCCAGGGCTCGATCCACGAGACCCTCGGCGTCTCCCCGTGGGTGCTCGTGCTGGCCCTCGTCGCCGTCACCGCCCTGTGGGCCCGCCACCACCTCACCAAGCCGCGGATGAAGATGGCCACGCTCCCGCCGGAGCGGACCGGCCTGAACCACCTGCTGTTCGAGAAGGCCTGGAACCCGTTCGCCACCGCCGTGGTCATCGGCGTCATCGCGATCATCGCCTGGCCCGCCAGCTGGGCCACCGGCCGCGAGTCGGGCCTCGGCATCACCACCCCGTCCGCCAACATCGCGAGCTACCTGACCACGGGTGACGTCGAGCTCGTCGACTGGGGCGTGTTCCTGGTCCTGGGCATCCTGATCGGCTCGTTCATCGCGGCCAAGGGCTCGGGCGAGTTCAAGCTCCGCGTCCCCGACGCGCAGACCATCGTCCGCTCCATCGGCGGCGGCGCCCTCATGGGCGTCGGCGCGGCGTGGGCCGGGGGCTGCACCATCGGCAACGCCCTGGTCGCCACCGCCGCGTTCGAGTGGCAGGGCTGGGTCAGCTTCGCCGTCATGATCCTCGGCACCGGCGCGGCCGCCAAGCTCTTCATCGCCCCCCGCAAGACGTCCGCCGCCCCGGGCCGCGTCCCGGCCGGCGTCTGACCCACCGACCCCCAGTCCCAGGAGGCACCACCCATGGCACAGCACATCCTCGAGACCGACGGTCTCGTCTGCCCGTTCCCCGTGGTCGAGGCGAAGGCCGCGATGGCCGAGATGCCCGCCGGCGACGAGCTCGTCATCAACTTCGACTGCACCCAGGGCACCGAGGCCATCCCGCGCTGGGCGGCCGAGAACGGCTACCCCGTCACGCAGTTCAGCAAGCGCGGTGCGGCCGAGTGGTCGATCACCGTGCAGAAGGCCTGATCCCCGGCAGTCCCACGCAGCGGCGGACCCCCGCGACCGAGCATCCTCGGACGCGGGGGTCCGTCGTCGTCGGTGGTCCCGGTCACACCGGACCCTACTAAAATGAACGCTGATCATTTAGAGTGGCAGGCACCGCGTTCTCGCCCGCAGAGAGGAACCACCATGAGCGACGTCCTGCAGAACTACGTCGACGGCGCCTTCGTCGACGCCCACGGCACCGGCCGGATCGACGTGGTCGACCCCACCACCGGCACCACGGTCGCCGTCTCGCCGGTCTCCGACGCCACGGACGTGGACCAGGCCTTCGCCGCCGCCCGCGCGGCGTTCCGGAGCTGGAAGCGCACCACGCCGAGCGAGCGGCAGCTCCTGCTGCTCCGGCTCGCGGACGCGCTCGAGGCGCACAGTGACGAGCTCGTCGAGGCCCAGCACCGCAACACCGGCCAGCCGCGGCAGATGATCGCCGACGAGGAGATCGCCGCCGGCGCCGACAACCTGCGCTTCTTCGCCGGCGCCGCCCGAACCCTCGAGGGCAAGGCCGCGGCGGAGTACCTGGGCGGGCACACCTCCTACGTGCGGCGCGAGCCGGTCGGCGTCGTGGCGCAGGTGACGCCGTGGAACTACCCGCTGCTGATGGCGATCTGGAAGCTCGGCCCCGCACTGGCCGCCGGCAACACGGTGGTCCTCAAGCCCTCGGACACCACCCCCGAGTCCACCCTCGTCCTGGCCCGGCTCATCGACGGGATCTTCCCGGCCGGCGTGGTCAACGTGCTGCTCGGGGACGGCTCCACGGGCGCGCTCATGACCGGGCACCGGACCCCGGCCATGGTCTCGATCACCGGGTCCGTCCGTGCCGGCCGCGCCGTGGCCCTCGCCGCGGCGCAGAACCTGACGCGCGGGCACCTGGAGCTCGGCGGCAAGGCGCCGGCGGTCGTCTTCGCGGACGCCGACCTGCCCGCCGCGGCCAAGGCGCTCGTGGAGTTCGGCACCTTCAACGCCGGCCAGGACTGCACCGCGGTGACGCGCGTCCTGGTCCAGGACAGCGCCCACGACGAGTTCGTGCGCCTGCTCGCCGCGGCCGCCCGGGACATCGTGACGGGCGACCCGGACGAGTCCAGGAACTTCTACGGCCCGCTCAACAACGCCCGCCACTTCGAGGACGTGTGCCGCAAGCTCGCCGAGCTGCCCGAGCACGCGAGCGTGGTCACCGGCGGGAAGCCGGTGGCGGGCTCGCCCGGCTACTTCTTCGAGCCCACCGTGGTGTCCGGGGTGCGCCAGGACGACGCCCTCGTCCAGGAGGAGACCTTCGGCCCGGTGCTCACCGTGCAGCCCTTCGCCACGGAGGAGGAGGCGCTCGAGCTGGCCAACGACGTCGACTACGCCCTCGCCTCGAGCGTGTGGACCACCGACCACGGCACGGCCATGCGGGTCTCCCGCGAGCTCGAGTTCGGGTGCGTCTGGGTCAACACCCACGTCATGCTGGTCTCCGAGATGCCGCACGGCGGGTTCAAGGACTCCGGCTACGGCAAGGACCTCTCGCTCTACTCGGTCGAGGAGTACACCCAGGTCAAGCACGTGATGCACGCCCTGGACGCCTGAGCCGGCGCGGCCGGGGCTCAGTCCTGACCGGCGGATCCGTCCTGGCCGGCGGATCCGTCCTGCCGACCGGCCCGGTCCCGGGCGGCCGCCAGGCGCAGCCGGAAGCCCTCCAGCATGGCGGTGAGGGCCGCGTCGAAGGCCGCGTCCGCCGCGGCGGTGGCGTCCGCCGGCCGTGCCTGCACGGCGTCGGCGAACACCGGGGCGAGGTCCGCGCGCTCCCCGGGGTCGAAGATGTCGGCGGGGGCCGTCGCGTCGTACGCGGCGCCGAAGACGAGCGACTCGATCGAGACGATCACGTCCACGATGCTGGCGCGCTCCCAGCCCGCGTCCGCGAGCCCGGAGGCCACGGTCTCGTACATCTGCAGGGTGTGCGGTGAGTCGGCGACCGGCTGGACGGCCATGATCGGGATCATGGCCGTGTGCTGGGCGTAGCAGTCCCGGTAGGACCGCGCCCAGCTCTCGAGGGCCCGGTCCCACGGGACGGTGCCGAAGGCGGAGCAGTCGATGCCCTGGTTGATCGAGTCCTGGACCCGGATCAGCACCTCGCGCTTCGACGGCGTGTGGTTGTAGAGAGCCGAGGTGGAGACCTTCAGCTCCCGCGCGAGCTCGGTCATCGTCAGGTGCCGGTAGCCCCGGGTGGCCACGATCTTGATCGCGGCCTTCGTGATCCGATCCTCGGAGAGCACCGGATGGCGCGGGCGACCGCGACGCCGAGGGGCGGGGCCGGCGGGAGCCATGAGCAGATCCTCCTGCAGTCGGGGCATGTGGCGCTTCCTCCTGAGTCTAGGTGCAACGAGTTGGTGACGGCTCTTGACGAGCACGGGCCGGAGCCCATTTAATGAACCTAATTCATTTTAGTGTGAAGGAGAGCACAGTGACCGATCAACGCACCCTGGGCAGCGAGACCGCGATCGAGCGCGACGTCGTCGTCGTGGGAGCCGGCCCCGCCGGGCTCATGGCCGCCCGCGCGCTCGTGGCCGCCGGGCGGACCGTGGCGGTCCTCGAGGCCCGCGACCGCGTGGGCGGGCGGACCTGGTCGAAGACCGTGGACGGCGCGTTCCTGGAGATCGGCGGGCAGTGGATCTCCCCCGACCAGACCGAGCTGCTGGCGCTGGTCGACGAGCTCGGCCTGGAGACCTACCAGCGCTACCGCGAGGGCGAGTCCGTGTACCTGGCGCCGGACGGGACCCGCCACACCTACACCGGCTCGATGTTCCCGGCGGGGGAGTCCACGATCGCGGAGATGGAGAAGCTCGTCGCGCTCCTGGACGGGCTCGTGGCCGAGATCGGCGCCACCGAGCCGTGGGCGCACCCGGCGGCCCGGGAGCTGGACACCATCTCCTTCCACCACTGGCTGCGGCAGCACTCCGACGACGAGGCCGCCTGCAGCAACATCGGGATCTTCGTGGCCGGCGGGATGCTCACCAAGCCGGCGCACGCGTTCTCCGTGCTGCAGGCCGTGCTCATGGCCGCCTCCGCCGGGTCCTTCTCGAACCTCGTGGACGAGGACTTCATCCTCGACCGGCGCGTGGTCGGCGGCATGCAGTCCGTCTCGGAGACCATGGCGGCGGAGCTGGGCGAGGACGTCGTCTTCCTGGACACCCCGGTGCGCACGATCCGCTGGGCCGGCGCGGACGGGACCTACGCCGAGCACGTCCCGGGCACCCCGGTGACCGTGTGGTCCGACCGGCTCACGGTGCGGGCGAAGGACGTGGTCGTGGCCGTCCCGCCCAACCTCTACTCCCGGATCTCCTTCGAGCCGCCCCTGCCGCGGCTGCAGCACCAGATGCACCAGCACCAGTCGCTGGGCCTCGTGATCAAGGTGCACGCCGTCTACGAGACGCCCTTCTGGCGGGACAAGGGCCTCTCCGGCACCGGCTTCGGCGCCCACGAGCTCTCCCAGGAGGTCTACGACAACACCAACCACGGGGACCCGCGCGGCACCTTGGTCGGCTTCGTCTCGGACGAGCGGGCCGACGAGCTCTTCGGCCTGCCCGCCGAGGAGCGCCGCCGGCTGATCCTCGAGTCCCTCTCCCACTACCTGGGGGAGGAGGCCCTGCACCCGGTGGTCTACTACGAGTCCGACTTCGGCTCCGAGGAGTGGACCCGCGGCGCCTACGCCGCCAGCTACGACCTCGGCGGCCTGCACCGCTACGGCGCCCACCAGCGCACCCCGGTGGGCCCGATCCGCTGGGCCTGCTCCGACCTCGCGGCCGAGGGCTACCAGCACGTCGACGGCGCCCTGCGGCAGGGCCGGCTCGCCGCGGCCGAGGTCCTCGGCGCCGGCTCGCTGACGGGCGCGGAGCGATGACCACCGCCGGGGTGCCGCGCTACGTGGTCGGCTACAGCGGCGACCGGCGCAGCCGGGACGCCGTGCGGCTGGGCGCCGCGCTCGCGCGCGACGTGGGCGCCGAGCTCGAGATCGTCCTCGTGCTGCGCGCGGACGACCCGTACCAGCAGGTCTACCCGCCGGTGGGGGACATCTCGCCCGTGCTCCGCCGGCAGGCCCGCCAGTGGCTGCGCGAGGCCGCAGCCCTGGTGCCCGAGGGGATCACGGCCCGCACCCACGTGCGGGAGGCGCGGTCCGTGCCCACCGGCCTGGTCGAGGCCGCCACCGAGCTGGGGGCCGCGATGATCGTGGTCGGCGCCGGGACGGGCGGCGGCCGCTTCACCCTGGGCTCCGTGGTGAACGCGCTGCTGCACAGCTCGCCGGTCCCCGTGGCGCTCGCCCCGCGCCGGTATTCCGGGGACGAGCCGCTGACCCGGGTCTACGCCGCCGTGGGCACCCGCCCCGGGGCGCACCAGGTCATCCGGGAGGCCGCCGAGGCGGTCGAGCGCTCCGGCCTGGAGCTGGAGCTCCTCTCGTTCCTCGAGGGCGAGGCCGCGGACCCGGGCGCCACCGAGCAGGCCCGCCGGCGCGTCGAGGAGCACCTGGAGGCCGCAGCGGCCGAGGCCCGCCGGACCGGGCCCGTGACCGTGCGGGTCGCCTCCGGGCGGACCCTCAAGAAGGCCGCGCAGGACGTCGACTGGGCTCCCGGCGGCCTCCTGCTCATCGGCTCGTCCCGCCTGGCCCAGGGGCGGCAGACCTTCCTGGGCACCACCGCAGCACGGCTGCTCAAGCACGTCCCGGTCCCGATGGTCGTGGTCCCACGGCCCGCCCGCACGGAGGAGAACTGATCATGAGCGCTTCCGACATCGAGGCGCCGGCGCGCTCCGGCACCGACAAGGGCCTCAGCAAGGGCGCCGTGGGGCTGCTCGGCTCCGTGGTCATCGGCGTCTCCTGCATCGCCCCGGCCTACACCCTCTCCGCCGCCCTGGGCCCCACCGCCGCGGAGGTCGGCACCTCGCTGCCGGCGATCTTCCTGGTGGGCTTCATCCCCATGCTGCTCGTGGCCTTCGGCTACCAGCAGCTCAACCGGGCCATGCCGGACTCGGGCACCACCTTCACCTGGGGCTCCAAGGCCTTCGGGCCGTGGCTGGGCTGGATGGGCGGCTGGGGGCTGCTGGCCGCCACCATCCTGGTGCTCTCCAACCTCGCCGGCGTGGCCGTGGACTTCCTCTACCTCGCCCTCGCCCAGATCACCGGCAACGACGCCATCGCCGAGCTCACGCGCAACGTGCCCGTCAACGTGGCCACGTGCCTCGTGTTCGTGGCCCTGGCCGCCTGGATCTCGTACCGCGGGATGGAGACCACCAAGGCGTTCCAGTACGTGCTCGTGGCGTTCCAGGCGATCGTGCTCCTGTGGTTCTCGATCGCGGCCTTCGGCCACGTGGCCGCCGGCACCGCCTACGAGGGGCTGACCGTGCGCGCCGAGTGGTTCAACCCGTTCGGCGTGGAGTCCTTCTCCGCGTTCGCGGCGGGCGTGTCCCTGTCCGTGTTCATCTACTGGGGCTGGGACGTGGTGCTCACCATCAACGAGGAGACCAAGGGTTCGGCGACCACCCCGGGCAGGGCCGCCCTGACCACCATCTTCGTGATCGTGGCCCTCTACATGACCATCGCCCTCGCGGTGCTCACGTTCTCCGGGGTCTCCGACCAGGGGCTGGGGATGGGCAACGAGGAGATCCAGGAGAACATCTTCGCGGCCCTCGCGGGGCCCGTGATGGGCCCCTTCGCGATCCTGATGTCCCTCGCGGTGCTCTCCTCGTCGGCGGCGTCCCTGCAGTCCACGTTCGTCTCCCCGGCCCGCACGATGCTGGCCATGGGCTACTACGGCGCGCTGCCGGGGAAGTTCGCCCGGGTCACCCCGCGGTTCCAGACCCCGGGCTACGCGACGGTCGCGGCGGCCGTGATCTCCGCCGGCTTCTACGCCGTGATGCGCGTGGTCTCCGAGAACGTCCTCTGGGACACCATCACGACCCTCGGCATGATGGTCTGCTTCTACTACGGCGTCACCGCCCTGGCCTGCGTCTGGTACTTCCGCCGCGAGGCCTTCCGGGGGCCGAAGAACGCGTTCACCAAGTTCCTCGCGCCGCTGCTCGGGGGGATCCTGCTGCTCGTGTTCTTCGGGCAGACGGCCTACGACTCGATGGACCCGGACTACGGCTCCGGCTCGCAGATCGGCGGCGTGGGCCTCGTGTTCCTCCTGGGCGTGGGCATCCTGCTGCTCGGCGTCGCGATGATGCTCGTCCAGTACCGGCGCAACCCGGCCTTCTTCCGGGAGCGCTTCGAGACCACCGAGCTGCCGGTCCTGGACTAGCCGCTCTCTCCGCCCCTTCCCGGCCCGCGAGGTGGCACGTGTCGGCGACCCAGCTCGCTCCGGTCGCCGGCACGTGCAGCCTCGCGGCGGGGGAGGGGCCGGTCACCAGATGTTGACGCGCTCCTCCGCGGGCAGCCACAGGCCGTCGCCGGGGCGGGTGCCGAAGGTGTCGTGGAACGCGAACATGTTCTGCACCACCCGGTTGCAGCGGAACTCGTCCGGGGCGTGCGGGTCGGTGGCCAGCCGGTTGACCAGCTCCTGCTCCCGGGCGGTCGAGCGCCACAGCGCCGCGTAGGCGTAGAAGAAGCGCTCCGCGCCGGTCAGGCCGTCGAGCACCGGCGCGCTGTCCTGGTCCAGGCCCCGCTCGGCCAGGGACATCCGGTAGGCCACCAGGGCGATCTCCAGCCCGCCCAGGTCCCCGATGTTCTCGCCCACCGTGAAGGCCCCGCTGACGCGGTGCCGGGCCGGGTCCAGTCCGCGCGGCGTGCAGCCGTCGTACTGGGCGACGAGCGCGGCGGTGCGCCGGGCGAACTCCGCCCGGTCCTCGTCCGTCCACCAGTTCTCCAGGTGGCCCCGGGCGTCGTACTTGGCGCCCTGGTCGTCGAAGCCGTGGCCGATCTCGTGGCCGATCACGGAGCCGATCGCGCCGTAGCACACGGCGTCGTCGGCCTCGATGTCGAAGAACGGCGGCTGCAGGATGCCGGCGGGGAAGACCACCTCGTTGAGCACGGGGTGGAAGTAGGCGTTGACCCAGTGGGGGTAGAGGAACCACTCGCCGCGGTCCACGGGGGTGCCCATCTTCCCGACGGTGCGGTCGTGCTCCAGCGCCAGCCCCGCCCGCACGTTGCCGAGCAGGTCCTCGGGGTCCGGCTCCAGGGAGGAGTAGTCCCGCCAGGTCTCCGGGTAGCCGACCTTGACCGTGAACGTGGACAGCTTCTCCAGGGCGCGGGCCCGGGTGGCCTCCGACATCCACTCGAGCCGCGAGATCCGCTCCCGGTACGCGGCCAGCAGGTGCGCCACGAGCTGCTCCACCCGGGCCTTGTGCGCCGGCGGGAACCACCGGGCCACGTACTCGCGCGCCACGTCGTCGCCGAGGATCCGGGTGACCAGGAACTCGGCCCGCTTCCAGCGCTCACGGGGGCGGGTGATCCCGGACAGGGCGGTGCTGTAGAAGCGGAAGTTCTCCTCGACGAACGGCCGGGGCAGGAACGGGGCGCGCTTGGACACGATCCGCCACGACTGCCAGATCCGGATCTGCTCCTCGGACCACTCCTGCCACAGCCGGCCCAGCTGCGCCACGAAGGAGGGCTGGCGCACGATGACCCGGTCGAAGATCCCCGCGCCGCGCTCCGGGGCGGTGCCCTCGAGCCACGCCGTCCACGGGAAGCCGGGTGCCATGGCCTCCAGGCCGGCCACGTCCACAGGGTTGTACATCTCCTCGACGTCCCGTGCGGAGACGGTGTCCCAGTGGGCGGCGGCGAGCTGCGTCTCCATGGCGAGCACGGTCGCCGCGGCGTCCCCGGCGGGAACGCCCCAGCGGGCCGGCAGGCCCGCGAGCTCGAGCATCGCCGCGACGTGGGCGGTGAACGCCGTGCGCAGCCGCTCGTGCTGCGGGTCCGTGTAGTAGCTGTCCGTGGGCAGGGACAGCCCGTCCTGGCGCAGGAAGAAGGAGTAGCGGGAGGAGTCCCGGGAGTCGTTCTCCACGAAGAAGGACAGCGGCCCGTCCACGCCGGTGCGGTGCAGGGCGGCCGAGGCGCGGGCGAGCCCCTCCCGGCCCCGGGCGGCGTCGAGCACCGCGAGGTCCGGGGCCAGGGCGGCCAGGCCGCGGCGCTCGATCTGCGCCTCGTCGAGGAAGGACCGGTACAGCGCCCCCATCCGCGACCCGGGGGGCGCCTCCTGCACGATCTCGTGCACCCGCTGCGTGTTCCGGTCGGTGAGGATCGCGGAGGCGCCGTCGAACGCGCGGTCGTCCGGCAGCTCGTGCGCCTCGATCCAGCCGCCGTTGACGTGGCGGTACAGGTCGTCCTGCGGGCGGACGCCGGGATGGACGTGCTGCAGCTCGAGGCCGGAGGCGGTGGTCACGGGAGCTTCCCCTGTCGTCGTGGCGGGGCGGAGGGCGCGGGGGCGTCCGCCCGGCTCCAGCCTACGGACGACGGCGCCGTGGCCCGCTTCGCGCGGGCCACGGCGTCCGTGCTGCTCGTCACACCCGTGGACCGGGGGCGACGACGGGTCAGCTCGCGGCCGGCTCCGGGCTCGCGGACCCTGCCGCCTCGTCGGCGCCCAGCCACTCGGCCTCGAGCTCCTCGAGGGAGCCGTCCTCCTGCATGGCCGCCAGCGTCTCGTTGACCTGGTCCAGCAGGGCCGTGTTGCCGGTCTTGACCGCCAGGCCCAGCTGCTCCCCGGTCTCGATCTCCTCGACCAGCTGCAGCTCGGGGTTGTCCTCGATCGCGGGGCCGGTCACGGAGATGTTGCCGAGCGCGGCCTCGACGTCGTCGGTGTTGAGCCCCTGGATCATCAGCGAGGAGGTCTCGTACTGGACCACGTCCGCGCCGTTGTCCTGGGCGTAGGCCTCCCCGGTGGTGGCCTGCTGCACGCCGATGCGCTTGCCCGCGATGTCCGCCACGGAGCGGATGTCCGAGCCGGGCGCGACCAGGAGGGCGAGGTTGTCGTCGAGGTACGGCTCGGAGAAGTCCATCACCGACTCGCGCTCCTCGGTGATCGTCATGCCGGACGCGGCGAGGTCGCACTGGTCGGTGTCCAGCGCGGAGCCCGTCTCGATGGCCTCGAAGGGCGTGGTGATGACGTTCGACTCCACACCGAGGTCCTGCGCGATCCGGTCGACCAGGTCGATGTCGAAGCCCACGGTCTCGCCGTTCTCGACGTACTCGAAGGGGGCGTAGGGGATGTCCGAGCAGACCGTGAGGGTGCCGGAGCTGATCAGGCTCAGCTCGCCCTCGCCGGCGGCGTCCCCGCCGTCGTCGGTGCTCGTGCACGCGCTCAGGGCCAGCGCGGAGACGGCCAGCACGGACAGGGTCGCTGCCCCGTGGAACCTGCTCTTCATGGATCTGTCCTTCCCTCGGGAGGTGGCGGGCCGCCGTCGGCTGCACGGCGTCGTGCCCGGTGCACGGCCCGCCGGTGAATGTGCCTCAGTGTAGGTGTTCGCGCGTTGCCGGGATGTTGCACACCACTGGTCGGTAGTCAATTCATTGTCCCCACTCCGGGCGACACCTCCGGTGCGGCGCGCCCGGGCGGCCGCGGCGGAGCCGGCCGGCGTCGGCCGTGCTCGGCGGATTCGGCACAATGGCCCCATGACCCGCACCGAGGACCAGTGCCGCAGCGACCGGGGCGCGCGATGACCGCGCCGCAGGCCCCCGCGAGCGTGCGCGTGGACGTGTGGCTGTGGGCGGTGCGCGTGTTCAAGACCCGCTCCGCCGCCACGGCCGCGTGCCGTGCCGGCCACGTGAAGATCGACGGCACCTCGGTCAAGGCCGCCCAGCCGGTGCGGCCCGGCCAGCGGGTGGCCGTGCGCCGTCCCGGTCACGAACAGGTCCTGGAGGTGGTGCAGCTGCTGACCAAGCGCGTCGGGGCGCCGGTCGCCGCGAAGGCCTACGTCGACCACAGCCCGCCCCCGCCCCCGGCGCTGCACGCCGCGGTCCCGCGGCGGGACCGCGGCACCGGGCGGCCCACCAAGAAGGACCGCCGGGAGATGGACCGCCTCCGGGGGCTGTGACGGCGCCCGCGCGGCGTTCCGTGCGCGCTCCCAGGAAGGCGCAGAATAATCCGCACTGCACGTGTGCCGTGGGTCACCCCGCCGTCCGGCGGTCCGACCCGCGGCCGGAACCCGAGGAGTTCGACCCATGGCACTGCTGGACACAACGGTGTGGACCGGAAAGATCTACGTCAACGGATGGCGCGACGGCCGCGGCGGCACCGAGGACGTCACGAACCCGTCGACGGATGAGACGCTGGGGCAGATCGGCTTCGCCTCCCCCGAGGACGTGTACGAGGCGGCCGAGAAGGCCGCGGCGGCCCAGAAGGAGTGGGCGGCGCTGAAGCCCTCCGAGCGCGCCGCGGTGCTGCGCCGCGCCGGCCTGCTGTTCGAGGAGCACGCCGAGGAGGTCATGGACTGGGTGGTCCGGGAGACCGGGGCGATCCAGCCCAAGGCCGGGCTGGAGGCCTCGGTCGCGGCCGCGGAGTGCTACGAGTCCTCGGCGCTGCCGAGCCACCCGCACGGGGAGTACCTCCCCTCCGACGCCCCGCACTGGTCGCTGTCCCGCCGGGTGCCGGTCGGGGTGGTCTCGGTGATCTCGCCGTTCAACTTCCCGCTGATCCTCTCGATCCGCTCCGTGGCCCCCGCCCTGGCCCTGGGCAACGCGGTGCTGCTCAAGCCGGACCCCCGCACCTCGGTCACCGGCGGCGCGCTCATCATGCGCGTCTTCGAGGAGGCCGGGCTGCCGCCCGGCGTCCTGCAGCTGCTGCCCGGCGGCGGTGACGTCGGGGCCGCCACGGTCGAGGCCCCGCACGTGAGCGTCGTGTCCTTCACCGGGTCCACGGCCGCCGGCCGGCACGTGGGCGCCGCGGCGGCGCAGCACCTCAAGCGCGCCCACCTCGAGCTGGGCGGCAACAACGTGGTCATCGTCCTGCCCGGCGCGGACGTGGACCTGGCCGCGGGGGTCGGGGCGATGGGCTCCTTCTTCCACCAGGGACAGATCTGCATGACCACCGGGCGCCACCTGGTGCACGAGGACCTGCACGACGAGTACGTGGACAAGCTCGCGGCGAAGGCGGAGGCCCTGGTGGTCGGGGACCCCTCCGGCGGACCCGTGCACCTCGGCCCGATCATCGACGAGCGCCAGCTCAAGGCCATCGACGCGATCGTGCAGGAGACCGCCATCGCCGGCGCCCGGGTGGTGGCCGGGGGGTCCCACGAGGGCCTGTTCTACCGGCCCACGGTGCTCTCCGAGCTGACCCACGAGATGACGGCCTGGAAGGACGAGATCTTCGGGCCGGTGGCGCCCGTGATGAAGGTGTCCAGCGCGGAGGAGGCGGTGGAGTTCGCCAACGCCTCCGAGTACGGGCTCTCGGTGTCCATCGTCGGGGACGTCGGCGAGGCCATGAAGATCGCCGACAGGATCCGCTCCGGCAAGATCCACATCAACGAGATGACGGTCGCCGACGAGGCCAACGCCCCCTTCGGCGGCATGGGCGCCTCCGGCACCGGCTCCCGGTTCGGCGGGCCGACCGCCAACATCGACGCGTTCACCGAGACGCAGTGGATCACGATCAGCCCGGACGTCCCGCACTACCCCTTCTGAGCACCGCTGATCCCGGGCCGCGCCCCGTCCGGTTGAGGCCGCGGGGGCGGGAGGTCGTCGGTAGCCTGGACCGGTGACGACGACCTCCCGCCCCCGCGGCCTCAACCGGCAGATCCTGGCCCTGGCCGTCCCCGCCTTCGGGGCGCTCGTGGCCGAGCCGCTGTTCCTGCTGGCGGACTCCGCGATCGTCGGCCACCTCGGCACCCCCCAGCTCGCCGGCGTGGGCGTGGCCGCGGCCGTCCTGCAGACGGTCGTGGGGCTCATGGTCTTCCTCGCCTACAGCACCACCCCTGCGGTGGCCCGGCACCTCGGGGCGGGCCGGCTCCAGGAGGCCGTGGCGGTGGGCCGGGACGGGCTGTGGGTGGCCGCGGGGTTCGGCCTGCTCCTGTCCGCGGCGGGCTGGGCGCTGGGCCGGCCGCTGCTGGCGCTGATGGGCGCGCGTGGCGAGGTCCTGGAGCACGCCGTCGTCTACCTGCACTGGTCCCTGCCCGGACTGACCGCCATGCTCCTGGTGCTCGCGGCCACCGGTGTGCTCCGCGGCCTCCAGGACACCAGGACCCCGCTGCTCATCGCCGGGGTCGGGGCCGCGGCCAACGCGGGGCTCAACCTCCTGCTCGTGCACGGGGCGGGCCTGGGGGTGGTCGGCGCGGCGATCGGCACGAGCGCCGTGCAGTGGGCCATGGCCCTGGCGTACCTGCGGATCCTCCGCCGGCTCGCCCGCGAGCACGGCGTGGGGCCCGCGACCACGTGGCCCCGGCTGCGCTCGCACCTCACCGTGGGCTCCTGGCTCATGCTGCGCACCGTCTCCCTGCGGGTCGCGATCCTCGCGACCGTCCTGGTGGTCACGGGACAGGGCGCCCAGAACCTCGCCGCGCACCAGCTCGTGATGACGTTCTTCAACTTCCTGGCCTACGCCCTCGACGCCCTCGCCATCGCGGCGCAGGCACTGCTGGGCCGGGACATGGGGGCGCGGGACGTGACCGATCCCGTGCAGCGGCGGGCGGTCCGGGCCCTCATGAACCGGCTGGTCCTGTGGGGGCTCGGCTTCGGCGTGGTCACGGGCCTCCTGGTGGCCCTGGTCGGCACGCGACTGGGGTTCCTGCTCAGCCCCGATCCCGCGGTGCAGGCCCTGTTCGCGGCGGCCCTGCTGGTGGTGGCGGTCGGCCAGCCGCTGGCCGCGTACGTCTTCGTCCTGGACGGGGTGCTCATCGGGGCCGGGGACGCCCGCTACCTGGCGGTGGCCGGGGTGCTCAACCTGGCGGTCTACGCCCCGCTGCTGCTGCTCGTGGCGCACTCCGCCGGGACGGGGACCGGAGGGTTCGTGTGGCTGTGGACCGCCTACGCTGGCGGCTACCTGGGCGCCCGGGCCCTGACCCTGGGGCTGCGGGCCCGCGGCGACTCCTGGCTGCTCCGGAACGCACGGTAACAACCCGGAGCGCACCCGGTGTTGTGGGGTGGATCACCTACGATGCAGACATGAACAGTGATCCTCGCGCAGAGAACCAGCCCACCGCCGACTCCGGGCACAACGTCGTGCTCGTCGGCATCGACGGATCCGACCAGGCCCGCCACGCTCTCGAGCGCGCCCTCGAGGAGGCCCGCGTTCAGGACCTGACCGTGCGCCTGCTCGGCGCCTACCCGGTCATCGGGGTCGGGGACCCCGGCCTCGAGATGCGGTTCACCGAGGCCGTGATGAAGGAGAACGCCGGCCACCTGGCCGAGGCCCGGCAGACCGTGGAGCAGGCGGGACTGCCCGTCGAGGTCGTGGAGGCGGGCGGGGACGCCGCCAAGGCCGTCGTGGAGCAGTCGGGCGAGGCCGCGCTCGTGGTCATGGGCAAGCGCGGTCGCGGCGGCGCGCTGCGCGGCCGGCTGGGCTCGGTGTCCGCGGCGGTCGCCGCGCACGCGAAGTGCCCGGTCATCATCGTCCCCGAGGCCGCCGAGAGCCGGAGCCCCGAACGGCACCCCGAGCGGCGCGGCGGCAGCGCGGGCGACTTCGCGCTCGAGGCCGACGGGCCGGTCAAGGCCGACCAGATCGACTTCACCGGCCGGGTGGTCGTGGGCCTGGACGCCCTCGGCTCCCGCAGCCCGGCGCTGGGCAAGGCCGTGGCCTACGCCCAGGAGCACGGCAAGGCCCTCGCGCTGGTCTCCGTGAACGGCGCCCTCTCCGGCACGCCCTCCTGGTTCCAGGACGAGTTCAACCAGGCCCGGTACTTCCACGAGGCGGACCAGAAGCTCACCCAGATCTCCGACGAGATCGCCGCGCAGCACCCCGAGCTGACGGTCGAGCACCACATCTTCGTGGGCCGACCCGCCCGCATCCTGATGAACGCCACGCACTCCGCGGACATGGTCGTGGTGGGCTCCCGCGGCATCGGCGGCTTCCGGGGGCTGCTGCTCGGCTCGGTCTCCCAAGCGGTGCTGGAGAATGCCACCGGCCCGGTCATGGTGGTGCCCGCGCACCGCCCCTGAGCACCCCACCCCCACGGCGAGACCAGGAGGCAGCACCCCGTGACGGAACAGATCGTCGTCGGCTACGACGGCTCCGAGAACAGCGAACGGGCCCTGGACTGGGCGATCCAGGAGGCCGGCACCCTCGCCGGCGAGCTCAGGGTGGTGGTCTCCATGGGCCGGCCCGTCGCCGTGGACCCCAGTCTCTACGGGCCGTTCCTGGAGGCGATCGAGGAGGAGGCGGACAAGGTCGCCGCCGCCGCCGTCACCCGGGCCCGGGACGCCGGCGTCACCGCGGTCGCAGTCGTCGAGCGCGGTGACGCGGCCGGGGTGCTGGTGCACGAGTCGGAGGACGCCGCGTCCCTGGTGCTCGGCCGCCGGGGCCGGCGCGGGGTGCGCGGCCGCCTCGGATCGGTCACCGCCGCGGCGGCGGCGCACGCGAAGTGCCCCGTGATCGTCCTCCCGGACCGCTGGGACCCGCGGGAACGGGGCGCCCGCGGCGCGACCGGCCCCTTCGCGGGCCGCGTGGTGGTCGGCGTGGACCGGCTCGGCCGGGACAACCCGGCCGTCCTGGCGGCCGGGCGGTACGCCGCACGGCACGGCGCGGGCCTGGCGCTGGTCACCGTGGTGCCGGAGGCGCTGAGCATGCCGACGGGCTCCGCGGACCTGGACCGGGCCGTGCGCGAGCAGCTCACCGGGCCCGCCCGGTCCCTCGTGGACCAGGTGGCGGAGTCGGTCCGGGAGGACCACCCGGAGCTGGACGTCGAGACGTTCGTCTTCTCCGGCCAGCCGGCGGACCAGCTCGTGGAGGCCGGGCGGTCGGCGGAGCTCGTGGTGGTCGGCAGCCGCGGCTACGGCGGGTTCCGCGGGCTGCTCATGGGCTCCGTCTCCCAGGCCGTGCTGCAGGAGGGCGAGGGCCCCGTGATGGTGGTCCCGACCCGCCGGAAGAGCTGACCCGTCCGCCCGCAGGAGGAGCCCCCGGCCGTCCAGGACCGGGGGCTCCTCCTGTGGGCGGATCCGCCGACCGGTGCCGGCGGGCCATCCTGGGGAGGAGCCCGCGGAGCGCCCGCGGGCGGACGGGAGCACACCGTGGACCGCAGAGCACTCACCGCGACCGCCCTGGCCCTCGCCGCGCTCACCGGGTGCTCGGGCGGGGCGGCGGACCCGGTGGAGGTCCCCGCCCGGCCGGCCGGGTCCAACGTCCTGGACTCCGCCGGCGTCCTGACGGACGCGCAGGAGCAGGAGCTCGACGCCCTGATCGAGGACCGCGGTGCCGGCACGGACGCCGCACGCGTCGCCGTGCTCACGGTGGAGGAGGCTACCGGGTCGATCGAGGACTACGCCCGCGAGGTCGCCACCGCCTGGGAGGTGGGCGACGCCGGGGCGGACAACGGCGTGCTCGTGGTCGCCGCCACCGGGGACCGGGAGCTGCGGATCGAGACCGCGGACGGGGTGCGCGAGCGGTTCTCGGACGACGAGGCGGAACGCGTGGTGGAGGACGTGCTGGCGCCGGCCTTCGCGGACGAGCGCTACGCGCAGGGACTCGGCGAGGCCGTCGAGCAGATCCACGTCTACGCGCAGGGCGGGGAGCCGCCGCAGGAGCCCTTCGACTGGGCCCTGCTCGGCTGGGTCGCGGGCGGCTTCGGCCTGGTCGGCGTGCTGGTGGCGTGGTGGATCGCCGCGGACCTCCGCCGCCGGCGCCGGATCGCCGACGAGGAGCTGCGGGCGGCCCGGCAGCGCGACCCGGAGCTGCGGCTCACCGAGGCGCAGCACGCGGCGTACCGGACGTACCGCTACCACCACCGCAAGCCGGATGCCGTCACGAACCCGGCCGTGTGGCTCCCGCTCTACCTGGCCAACCCGGGGCTGTACTCCGGCGGCTCGGGCGGAGGCACGAGCGGTGACGGGCAGGGCGGCTCCTCGTTCGGCGGGGGCGGCGGCTTCACCGGCGGCGGGGCGTCCGGCAGCTACTGAGCCGCCCCGCACGGGGCGGGGCGGCTCAGGCGGGGAGGCCGCGCCGGGCGGCCACGAGGGAGAGCAGGTGCCGGTGCACCGTGGTCTCCCCGGTCAGCTCGGGATGGAACGAGATGCCGACGACGGCGCCGCTCGCCACCGCGACCACCTCGCCGCGGTGCCGGGCGAGGACCTCGACGCCCTCGCCGACGCGGGTCACCGCGGGGGCGCGGATGAAGGCCGCGCGCACCACGTCCCCGCCGCGGCCCCACGCGAGCACGACCTCCTCGGAGGCCGTCTGGGGTCCGAACGCGTTGCGGGCCACGGTGACGTCCAGGACCTCGAGGGTCTGCTGGCCGGGGGCGGGGTCCTCGATGCCGGACGCGAGCAGGATGAGGCCGGCGCACGTGCCCAGCGTGGGCAGGCCGCCGAGCACGGCGTCCCGCAGCGGCTCCCGCAGCCCGAACAGGCGCAGCAGCCGGTCCACGGTGGAGGACTCCCCGCCGGGCAGGACGATCGCGTCCAGCCCGGCGAGCTGCTCGGCCGTCTTCACGAGCACGGGCTCGGCGCCCAGCTCCCGCAGCATCGCGGCGTGCTCGGCGACCCCGCCCTGGAGGGCGAGGACGCCCACGCGGGGCGCGGAACTCACCAGCCGCGCTCCGCGAGCCGGTGCGGGGCCGGGAGGTCGCCCACGTTGATGCCGACCATCGCCTCGCCGAGCCCGCGGGAGGCCTCGGCGATCTTCTCGGGGTCGTCGAAGTAGGCGGTGGCCTTCACGATGGCCTGCGCCCGGGCCGCGGGGTTGCCGGACTTGAAGATCCCGGAGCCCACGAACACGCCGTCGGCGCCGAGCTGCATCATCATGGCGGCGTCCGCGGGGGTGGCCACGCCGCCGGCGGTGAACAGCACGACCGGCAGCTTCCCGGTGCGGGCGACCTCGAGGACGATGTCGTAGGAGGCCGCGAGCTCCTTCGCCTTCACGTAGAGGGCGTCGGGGGAGATCCGGTAGAGGGCCTGCAGCTCGGCGATCTGCCCGCGGATGGTGCGGATGTGCTTGGTGGCCTCGGAGACGTCGCCGGTGCCGGCCTCACCCTTCGAGCGGATCATCGCGGCGCCCTCGGCGAGCCGGCGCAGGGCCTCGCCCAGGTTGGTGGCCCCGCACACGAACGGGACGGTGAAGCGCTGCTTGTCGATGTGGTTGACGTAGTCGGCGGGGGAGAGGACCTCCGACTCGTCGATGTAGTCGACCTTCAGGTGCTCGAGCACCTGCGCCTCCACGAAGTGGCCGATGCGCACCTTCGCCATGACGGGGATGGAGACGGCGGCCTGGATGCCCTCGATCAGGTCGGGGTCGGACATGCGGGCCACGCCGCCCTGCGCGCGGATGTCGGCCGGCACGCGCTCGAGGGCCATCACGGCCACGGCGCCGGCGTCCTCGGCGATGCGGGCCTGCTCGGCGGTGACGACGTCCATGATGACGCCGCCCTTGAGCATGTCGGCGAGGCCGCGCTTGACGAGCGGGGAGCCGGTCAGCGGGGTCGCGTCCGAGGCGGTGGGGCGGGTGGCGCCGCCGGCGGGGTTCTGGGCATGGGCGGTCTGCAGATCGGTCATGGAGTCCATCCTGCGGCCGGAAGTGGTCCACCGACAGGTCCACCATCGATAGAATCTGTTGGACCACAGGAATTCCGGGGAGAGGAGCGGACCGTGCGGCACCCCCACGACGTCGAGCTGCCCGTGCACGTGGACCGGGCCGATCCCGCCCCGCTGCCCGCCCAGCTCGTCCAGCAGCTGCGGGACCTGGTGGTCTCCGGGGCCCTGCGCCCGGGGGACGCGCTGCCCTCCACGCGCGGGCTCGCCGCCCGGCTGGGGATCTCGCGCGGTTCCGTGGTCACCGCCTACGACCAGCTCCACGGCGAGGGCTATCTGCACGCCACCAACGGGGCCACCGTGGTCCACCCCGACCTGGCCCGCTCCCGCACGGAGCCCCCGGCGGCCCGGCCCGGCCCCCGCCCGGCCGCGGCGCCGCGGCGCCGGACCCGGGAGCGGCCCATGATCGACCTCACGCCCGGCCGGCCCGACACCGGACGGCTGGCCACCCCGCAGTGGCGCGCCGCGTGGCGGGACGCCGCGGCCGCCGCCGGCACGGGGGCGCCCCCGCCCCAGGGCTCGGAGCCGCTGCGCGAGCAGATCGCCGAGCACCTGCGGCTGATGCGCGGCGTGGTCCGGGACCCCGAGGACCTCTTCGTCACGGCGGGCGCCCGGGACGGGCTCCAGCTGCTGCTCGCGGTGCTCGGCGGCCACGCGGGCCGCGGACTGCGCGTCGCCGTCGAGGACCCCGGCTACCCCTCGCTGCGCCGGGTGCCGGAGCGGCTCGGCCACGAGGTGCTGCCGGTGCCGATCGACGACCAGGGCCTCGACCCCGCCCGGCTGCCGTCCGGGGCGTGGGCCGGCCCGGGGGAGTGGGAGATCGAGCGGCCCCCGGACGCCGTGATCGTCACCCCCAGCCACCAGTACCCCCTCGGGGCGTCGATGCCCGCCGCCCGCAGGCTCGAGCTGCTCGGCTGGGCGCGCGCCCACGACGCACTGATCGTGGAGGACGACTACGACTCCGAGCTGCGCTACGTGGGCGAGCCGCTGCCCGCGCTGTCCTCCCTCGACCACGCCCCGGGCGCCGTCCCGGAGCCCCCCGCCCCCGGCCGGCTGCTCGGCGCCGGCGGCCACGTGGCCACGCTGGGCTCGTTCACCAAGGTCCTCGCGCCCGGGTTGGGGGTCGGCTACCTGCTGGCCCCGCCCGCCCTCCGGGAGGACCTGCTGCGGCTGCGCACGGACCTCGGCAACCCGGCTTCCGCGGTCGCCCAGGACGCCATGGCCCGCTTCCTGGCCGAGGGCGGCCTGCGCCGGCACACCGCCCGGATGCGGCGGGAGTACCGGCGCCGGCGGGACCTGCTCACCGCCGCCCTCGCCGGGGTCCACGGGGTGCGGGCCGTGCCCATGGACGGTGGGCTGCACGCCGTCCTCGAGTTCACCGGGGAGGTGCCGCTGGCGGAGCAGGACGTCGTGGACCGGGCCGCGGCCGCGGGTGTGCGGGTGGCGGCGCTGGGCTCGTACTGGGCGCACGGCGCGGGGGGCGGCCGCCGCGGCGTCGTCGTCGGCTTCGGTGCCACCGGTGCGGCCCCGGAGGGGGATGCCCTGCCGGACGCCCTCGCGGTCCTGGCCCGGGTGCTCTCCGCGCCCGGCCACGCACACGGTCGCTAGACTGGCCGGTGCCCCGCGGGCCTCCCCGCCGGGGCCCTCCCGCGAGCACGTTCCCGAAAGGCGCACCGTGAACCCCGACCCGAGCACCGGCATCCACCGCGACCTGTTCGCGCCCACGCTGCTGCGCGCGCTCGTGGCGCTGGTGTTCGGCGCCGTGACCGTGTTCTGGCAGGAGCCGACGCTGCCCGTGGTGGCCTGGGGTGTGGGGCTGTACCTCGTGCTCACGGGCGCGGCGAGCGTGCTCCTGCAGCTGCGCCTCAACGGCAACGACCACGTGGACATGGGCCCCACCCGGCAGATCCCGCAGTCCTACGGCGTGCTGTACCTCCTGGGCGGGGTCTTCACGATCCTCGGCGCCGACACCCCCGCGTGGCTCGTGGTCTACGCGGCGTCCATCATGGGCCTGGCCGGGCTCACGGAGCTGGCGCTCGGGCTGAAGTTCCGCACGACCTTCCCGCTGGGCCGCGACTGGACCATCGCCGGGCTGGTCACGGTCCTCGCCGCCACCGGTCTCGTGCTCGTGGTGGACCTCGGCCCCAAGGCGCTCTTCGGGGTGGTGGGGGCCGCCGCGGTGGTCATCGGCGTCACCCACCTGCTGGCCGCCCTCACGCTCCGGCACGAGGACCGCCGGGGACGGGCCCCC
The DNA here is from genome assembly GCF_059758435.1 of Kocuria sp. GQ42. Classification (NCBI taxonomy): domain Bacteria; kingdom Bacillati; phylum Actinomycetota; class Actinomycetes; order Micrococcales; family Micrococcaceae; genus Kocuria; species Kocuria sp. GQ42. The sequence continues at coordinate 121,403 of NZ_JCAXEN010000006.1, forward strand.
GCCGGGACCGCGTAGACTGGGCTACCGCACGGCAGGCCCCGGCCCGCCGGGGACATCAGCTCACGAGGAGGACCAGTGGCACAGCGCAAGGGCTCGAGAGGCGGCTTCCGGGCCGACGTCAAGGGCCCCCTGATCCTGTCCGCCGTGCTCGCGGCGATCGCGTTCGTCGCCGTGGGCATCTTCGCCAGCGGCGGCACGGACAACGCCCTGCGCCTGGACCTCGCCTTCATCGCCGCCGGCATCGCGTTCATCGTGACGCTCGTGATCAGCGCCACGCTGATGATCGTCGAGAAGCCCAACGACCCCCACCTCGGCGCGGGCACGGGCGTCAACCGCTCCTCGGCCAAGCTCTACGCCGAGGCCCGGGCCCGGCGGCAGGCCGCCGCGCGGCCCCCCGGCGAGGCCGAGTTCGGCCAGCGCGTCCGGCCCGACACCGAGGGCGAGGACCTCCTCGGCCGCCGCCCCGCCGACGGCCGCCGCCCCGCCGACGGCCGCCGCCCCGCCGACGGCCCCGCCCCGGCGGACGGCCCGGACGACGACGGCCCCGCCCCGCGCGCCTGAGCATCCCGCCCGCCCGAGGCCCCGGAACGAGCCGGACCCCCGCTCGTTCGGGGGTCCCGCTCGTTCCCGGGCCCTGTGCGCTCCGCGCCCGCTCCCAGGAGGGACCCGCTCCGGTGGACAGCCCTGTCGCGTCCGGCCGGGCGCTGGGTAGATTGGGACGGCACCTGAGCAGCAGGGCCCGAACCCGCGCCCTGCTCGAGACCGGACGACGGGAACCAGCATGAGCCAGCAGCCGGAACCGCCCACCGAGGGCGACGAGGAGTTCGAGCGCAAGGTCCAGCAGCGGATGGCCGACCAGCAGGAGGACGGCACCGACCAGGACCCCACGGACGTGGCCCAGGAGGACCACAAGTCCGAGGTGCCCGAGCTCGAGGAGAACGAGGAGAGCCCGGTCGACCCGGGCTCCGTCTGACCCCGGAGCAGCGCCTGACGGAACGCACGACGCCCCGGGAAGGGCCAAGGGTCCTTCCCGGGGCGTCGTCGCGTCCGGTGAGCTCAGCGGCCGAAGCTCCGCAGCCGCAGGGAGTTCAGCACCACGAACACGGAGCTGAAGGCCATGGCGGCACCCGCGATCACGGGGTTGAGCAGTCCCGCGGCGGCCACGGGGATGGCCACCGTGTTGTAGGCGAAGGCCCAGAACAGGTTCGACTTGATGATCGACAGGGTCCGGCGGGACAGGGCGATGGCCGTGGGCACCGACCCGACGTCGCTGCGCACCACCGTGATGTCCGCGGCCTCGATCGCCGCGTCCGTGCCGGCGCCCATCGCGATCCCGAGGTCGGCCTGCGCCAGGGCCGCGGCGTCGTTGACCCCGTCGCCCACCATGGCGACCACGCGGCCGTCGTCCTGGAGGTCGCGGACCACCGCGACCTTGCCCTCCGGGCTGACGTCGGCGATGACGTCCTCGGCGGCGATGCCGGCCTCCGCTGCGACGGCCCGGGCCACGGGCTCGTTGTCGCCGGTCAGCAGCATGGGCCGCAGACCCAGCTCCTTGAGCCGGGCGACCGCCTCGCGGGCGTCGTCCTTGACGGTGTCGCGCAGGTCGACGAAGCCGACGAGGGCCCCGTCGACGGCCACGAGGATCGTGGTGAACCCGCCCTCCTGGGCGCGGCGCAGCGCGTCGAGCTGGGCGCCGTCCAGGCGCACGCCGTTCTCGGACAGCCACGTGGTGCGCCCGACCACCACCGAGCGGGAGTGCATCCCGTCCGCCACGTGCGCGCGGACGCCGCCGCCGGGGGCCGAGACGAACCCGGAGACCGGGAACCGGTGCGGGGTGGCCGCGGCCACCGCCCGCGCGATGGGGTGCTCGGAGTGCTGCTCCACGGTGGCCGCGAGGTCCAGCACCTGGTCCCGGGAGTACCCGGACACGGGCGTCACGGCCGCCACGGAGAGCTGCCCGCTCGTGACGGTGCCCGTCTTGTCCAGCACCACGGTGTCCACGGTGCGGGTGTCCTCGAGCACCTCGGCGCCCTTGATCAGGATGCCCAGCTGCGCGCCGCGCCCCGTGCCGGTGAGCAGGGCCGTGGGGGTGGCCAGGCCGAGGGCACAGGGGCAGGCGATCACGAGCACGGAGACCGCGGCCACGAAGGACGCGTTCACGTCCCCGGTCAGCAGGAGCCAGCCGGCCAGCGTGGCGAGGGCGATCACCAGGACGACCGGGACGAAGACCCCGGAGATCCGGTCGGCCAGCCGTGCCACGGGGGCCTTGCTCGCCTGCGCCCGGGACACCATCCGGCCCATCTGGGCCAGGGTGGTGTCGGCGCCCACTCGGGTCGCCTCGACCAGCAGCCGGCCGTTGGTGTTGATCGTGGCGCCGGTGACGGTGTCGCCGACCTCCACCTCCACCGGGAGGGACTCGCCGGTGAGCAGGGACGTGTCCACGGCCGAGCGGCCGTCCACGACCACGCCGTCGGCGGCGATCTTCTCGCCGGGGCGCACGACGACCAGGTCCCCGGGGCGCAGGTGCTCCGCGGGCACGTTCGTCTCCACGCCGTCCCGCAGGACCACCGCGTCCTTCGCGCCGAGCTCCAGCAGCGCGCGCAGCGCCTCGCCGGAGCGGGCCTTCGCCCGGGCCTCCAGGTAGCGGCCCAGCAGCAGGAACGCGGTGACCAGGGCGCCGGTCTCGAAGTAGAGCTGGTGCCCGCTCATGTCCATCGCGTGGCCGAGCATCGCGCCGGCCGTCATGCCGGGCTCGCGCAGCAGGTTCCACAGCGAGAACAGGTACGCGGCGGACACGCCCAGGGACACGAGGGTGTCCATGGTGGAGGTCAGGTGCCGGGCGTTGACCGCCGCCGAGCGGTGGAACGGCCACGCCGCCCACGTCACGACCGGCAGGCTCAGGACCGCGACCACCCAGCCCCAGTGCGGGAACTGGAAGCCGGGCAGCATCGAGATCACGAACACCGGGAGGGAGAGCGCGGCCGCCACGAGGAGACGCCGGCGCAGGGACTCGGGCGAGCGCAGCGAGGACGCCTCGCGCCCGGCGACCCGGGTCATGGCGTCGGAGCCGTCCGGACCACCGGCGTCGTCGACCCCGGGCGCGTTCTTGAGAACGGCCCCGTACCCGGCCTTCTCGACCGTCTCGACGACCTGCTCGTCGCTCACGCCCGCGGGGACGTGGACGGTGGCGGTCTCGAGGGCGAGGTTGACGGAGGCGTCGACGCCGTCGAGCCTGCCCAGCTTCTTCTCGACCCGGCTGACGCACGAGGAGCACGTCATGCCCGTGATCTCGAGCTCGAGGGTGCGCAGGGGCCCGGCGACCTCGGTGGGGACGGGCGTGCGGGTCTCAGGCAACGGTGTACCCCGCTTCCTCGACGGCCTCCTCGATCTCGGCCGCCGACAGCTCGCGGGTGGACGTCACGACCACGGGGGAGACCCCGCCGGCCACGAGGTCGACGTCGACGGACTCGACGCCCTCCAGCTCGGTGAGCTCCTCGGTGACGGACCTGACGCAGTGGCCGCAGGTCATTCCGGAAACGTTGACGGTGGTCTGCACGATGGGCTCCTCGGGGTTTCGGTGGGGTGGTTCAGCGGGGTGGGTCAGCTCTTGAGCAGGCGCGCGATGGCCGCGGACGCCTCCTGGAGCTTGTCGTCGACGCTCGTGACGTCCCCGGACTCCTGGGCGGCCTCGACGGCGCCCACGACGCAGTGGCTCAGGTGCTCGTCCAGCAGGCCCAGGCTCACGGCCTTGAGGGCCGACTGGATTGCGGAGATCTGGGTGAGGACGTCGATGCAGTACTTGTCCTCCTCGACCATCCGGTGGATGCCCCGGACCTGGCCCTCGATGCGCCGCAGGCGCTTGAGGTACGCGTCCTTGTCCTGGGTGTACCCGTGCGGCGGGGTCTGGGTCATGGGTCCTCCTCGGTCGTCCTGCAGTCACTGTATACCCCTTGGGGGTATAGCTCAAGCGGCCGGTCCGCCGCGGTCCGGCGATGTGCCAATCTTGAGGCATGGCTTCACTGATCGAGGACTACGCCCTGCTCTCGAACATGCGCACGGGTCCGCTCGTCTCCCGCACCGGGTCCATCGACTGGTTGTGCGCGCCCCGGTTCGACTCCCCCTCGGTCTTCGGCGCCCTGCTCGGGGAGCCCGACCACGGGCGGTGGCTGCTCGCCCCCGCGTGCACGGTCGCGGAGGGGGCCGATGGCGAGGTCCTCGACGAGGAGGACAGCGGCGCACAGGTCGCCGAGCGGTTCTACGTGGAGAACACGTTCGTGCTGCAGACCGTGTGGGTCACCGATTCGGGGTCCGTGCGCGTGACCGACTTCCTCCCGCTGACCTCCCGCACGGACGTGGTCCGCCGCGTCGAGGGCCTCACCGGCGAGGTCGAGATGTACCACGAGCTGCGGGTGCGCTTCGGCTACGGCGCCGTGGTCCCCTGGGTCAGCCGCTTCGAGGGGGAGGAGGACCCCGGCGGCGGCGACCCCGCGCCCCCCATGCTCGTGGCCATGGCGGGCCCGGACGCCCTCGTCCTGCGCGGTGAGCCCCTCCCCGAGTCCACGGACGACGACGACGAGCGCCGCCACCGCGGGACCTTCACCGTCTCCGCCGGCCAGGCACGGGACTTCGTCCTCACGCACTTCCCGTCCCACCGCACGCCCCCGGCGCCGGTCGACGTCAACGAGCAGCTGACCCGGACCGTGGAGCTGTGGCAGGACTGGTCCGGGCTGTACTCCCCGCCGGCCGTCGGGGAGGACGAGCCGGTGCACATCGTCCCGGTCCGCGGCCACGCCGTGGCCCGGCGCTCGGACGTGGTCCGGCGCTCGCTGCTCGTGGTGCGGGCGCTGATGCACCAGGAGACGGGCGGGCTCGTGGCCGCCCCCACCACGTCCCTGCCGGACGTGGTGGGCGGGGAGCGCAACTGGGACCACCGCTTCGCCTGGCTACGGGACGCCGCGATGGCCCTCGAGGTCATGCTCGACCACGACCACGACCGCGAGGCCGCCCAGCTGCGCAACTGGCTGCTGCGCGCCGTGGCGGGCGACCCGCACGACCTGCAGAACATCTACGGGGTCGCGGGGGAGCGCCGCGGGCGCGAGCACCAGCTCGACCTGCCCGGCTACGAGCGCTCCCGGCCGGTCCGCGAGGGCAACGGCGCCGCGGGCCAGCACCAGGCGGACGCCGTGGGGCACGTCATGGTGGTGTTCGAGAAGCTCCGCCGGCGCGGCGCCGTGGAGGACCACCTCTCCTGGCCCCTGCAGCAGGCGATGCTGCGCTCGGTCGTGGAGAACTACGAGGTCACGGACCAGGGCCTCTGGGAGATGCGGGGCGAACGGCAGTACTACACGCACTCGCGCGTGCTGATGTGGGCGGCGCTCCAGTGCGGCGTGGACGCCGTGCGCGTGCACGGCCTGCCCGGCGACGCGCAGCTGTGGGAGCAGCTGCGGGACGCGCTCGCGGAGGAGATCTGGACCAGCGGCTACGACCCCGAGGTCGGCTCCTTCGTGCAGTACTACGGGGCGAAGACCGTGGACGCCTCCCTGCTCCAGCTGCCGCAGGTGGGGTTCGTGGCCTACGACGACGAGCGGATGCTCGGCACCGTGCGGCGGATCGAGGAGGAGCTGCGGCACCCCAGCGGGCTCATCCACCGCTACCGCAACGTCCTGGGCCCGGTGGACCCCGAGGACCCCGACGCGTACGCCGGGGTCATCGGGGTGGACGGCTTCCCGGGCCAGGACAACCCGCACCTCGGCGCGTCCCTGTGGCTCGCAACCCAGTACGCGCGCTCGGGCCGCCTGGACAGTGCCCGGAAGCTCGTGGACTCCGTGCTGTCCCGCGCCAACGACCTCGGGCTGCTCTCCACCGAGTGGTCGCCCGAGCAGCGGCGGATGACCGGCAACTTCCCGCAGACCTTCACCCACCTCGCCCTCGTCCAGGCCCTGGACGCCCTCGACGCCGCGCAGGGGCGCCGCGCCCCGGCGGCGCCGCACGAGAGCCCGGCCGAGACCCCGGATGCGGCCGGGGCGGGCACGGGCGGGTCGTCCGCCGTCGCCGGCGGCGCCTCGTGAGCCACGCGGCTCCCGTCGACTGGCGGTCCTCGCCGGCGGTCCGGATCGGGCTGTCCGTGTCCGCGGCCACCGGGCTGTACGGCATCTCCTTCGGCGCCCTGTCCGTGGCGGCGGGACTGACCTTCTGGCAGACCGTCGCCCTGTCCGCGCTCATGTTCACGGGCGGCTCCCAGTTCGCCTTCATCGGCGTGGTCTCGGGCGGAGGGGCAGGGGCCTCGGCGCTGGGCGCGGCCACGCTGCTCGGGATCCGCAACGCCGTCTACGGGATGAGCATGAACGCCCTCGTCCGCCCGCGGGGCTGGCGCCGGCTCCTCGCCGCGCACGTGACCATCGACGAGTCCAACGCGGCCGCGTCCTCCCAGGTCCACCCCGTCGAGGAGCGGCGGGGCTTCTGGACCGCGGGCCTGGGCGTGTTCGTGCTCTGGAACCTGTTCACCGTGCTGGGCGCCCTGCTGGGCAACGCCCTCGGCGATCCCGCGCGGTGGGGCCTGGACGGCGCCGCGGTGGCGGCGTTCCTGGGCCTGCTGTGGCCGCGGCTGAGCGCCCGGGAGCCCGTGGTGGTCGCGGTGGTCTGCGGCCTCGTCACGGCCCTGACGATCCCCGTGCTGCCGGCGGGCCTGCCGATCCTCGTGGCCGCCGTGGTCGCGGCGTTCCTGGGCCGCTCCCGCGGTCCCGGGCCGGCCCCGTCCGGTGCGGCATCCGGCCCCGGCGCCAAGGGGGCGGGGGCGTGAGCATGTGGTTCTGGGTGCTCGGGGCGTGCGCGCTCGCCTACGCACTGAAGCTCGTCGGCTACCTCGTGCCGGACCGGGTGCTGGACGACCCGCGCGTCGGGCGCATGGCCGGCACCGTCACCGTGGGCCTGCTCGCCGCGCTCGTGGTCATGAACGCGTTCGGCTCCGGCCAGGAGCTGGTGCTGGACGCCCGGCTGGGCGCGCTGCTCGTGGCGGGAGCGGCCCTGATGCTGCGGGCCCCGTTCCTGCTGGTGGTGGTGCTGGGGGCGGTCGCGGCGGCCGTGCTCCGGCTGCTCGGCGCGCCCTGACGCCTCGCTGCGGGGGCCCCGGCGTTCGACCGCTGCCCCCGACGCCGCCGGTGTGGCCGGCGTACCACGCCTCCCGTCAGGCGACGCTCGGCAGGATGTTGTGGTTGAGCCGGAACAGGTTGCCCGGGTCGTAGCGGTTCTTCAGCTCGACCAGACGCCGGTGCGTCCGCTCCCCGTAGGCCTGACGGGCGGTCTCGGGCGTGACGGGGCCGTGCTCGGCGCCGAGGAAGTTCACGTACAGGCCGGCGTCGGCGAACGGTTCCACGGCGGCGTGGGCCTTCCGGGCGAACGCCGTGAGGCGGGCGTCGTCGGCGGCGTCCGGCCAGTAGCCGTAGACGTTGAGCCAGTACCGCGCGGACCGGTTGGGGAAGGCGGTGGCGCCGGCGGGCACCCGCCCGAAGAACCCCTCCATGTGGTGGATGTCGATGCCCGTGCCGAACCAGGTGATCTCCGAGGCCGCGCCGAGCAGGGCGTCGACCACCTCGTCGTCGAGACGGGAGAACGAGGCGTTCTTCCAGTAGCCGCGGGCCCCCTTCGGGAAGAGCTCGTCCATGGCCGACTGCCACTCGGTCCACTGCACCGGGCCGACCTCCTCCTCGTCCGGCGGGGCGTCGGCCCGCAGCCGGTCGACCAGGCGCAGGCCCTCGGCGTGGTCGGGCAACATCCAGGCGAAGGCGATGATCAGCCAGGGCTCGTCGCCCATCTCGAAGCTGGGCGGCAGCCGGAGGATCGAGATGATGCCGTTCATCTCGTCCGGCAGGTCGTCGGTCCAGCGGGCGAAGGCCTGCAGGGCCGCGCGCCAGTGCTCGCGCCGGTAGAACAGGTTCCCGCCCAGCACGGACGCGGGCAGCTCCCTGGCCCGGAACGTGAAGGACGTCACGACGCCGAAGTTCCCCCCGCCGCCGCGGATCCCCCAGAACAGGTCCGGGTTGTGCTCCGCGTTGGCGTGCAGGTGCTCCCGGGTCCCGGTGATCACCTCGGCGTCCACGAGGTTGTCGAGGCTCAGGCCGTTGCTGCGCGTCAGCCAGCCGACGCCCCCGCCCACGGTCAGGCCCGCGACCCCGGTGGCGCTCACCACGCCGAGGGGCACCGCGAGCCCGTGCGGGACGGTCGCGCGGTCGACGTCGGCCAGGGTGGCGCCCGGCTCCACGGTCACGCGCCGGGTCCCCGGGTCCACCTCGACCCGCCGCAGCGCGCCGAGGTCCAGGACGAGCCCGCCCTCCACGGTGCCGTGGCCGGCCACGTTGTGCCCGCCGCCGCGGACCGCCAGCGGCAGGCCCGTGTGCTGCGCGGCGGCCAGCACCGGGTCGATGTCGGACACGGCGCCGGCCTGCACGACCGCGCGGGGCCGCACGTCGACCATGCCGTTCCAGACCCGTCTCGCCTCGTCGTAGAGCGGGTCGTCGGGCTCGACCAGCGTCCCGGTGAGATGGGTGCGCAGCTTCTCGAGCTCTCGGGCGATCTCCTGGTCGTGCTCCCCGCGGTCCACGGCATTCATGGGGCTGGCTTCCTGTGGGCGGGGGCGCGCGCCCCCGGGCTGCTGCTCGTGCTCGGCGGCGGTGCGCGGACCGTCGTCGGCGATGCCGGAAGGGTCACGGGCGGACTCGGAGCGGTCCGGGCGCTCGGCCCCGCCGGGGCTGGAGTTCCGGTGCGGGGGGATGCGGAACGGCGCGCAGTGGTGCTGTCTCCAGGGTAGGAGCGTCCCCGGCCCGGCACAACGGTCCGCGCACAACGGTCCGGGCACAACGGTCCGGGCACAACGGTCCGGGCGCACCTGTCCGGGCACCGTTCGGCCGGGCGTGAACCGGACGGGACGGCCCGTGAACGCGGGGAACGTCCGATCCGGCGCTCAGGCGAGCGGCAGCACCGGGGGAATGATCCCGTCCTCGATGGCCCGCTTGTAGAGCTCGAGCTTGGTGCGGGCCGGCCGTTCCACCGCGGCGTACTTGCGGCGGATCCGCTTGAGGTGCTCCTCCACCGTGGACTCGGCGATCTCCAGCAGCGCGGCCACCTCCTGCTCCTGGAGTCCGTCCACGTAGAGCGCGAGCACCTGGCGCTCCCGGGCGGAGAGCTTTGCGGGAGCTCTGCTGGGCAGCTCGGCCAGAGCCGACTGGAGCACGTCGCTCACGAAGTGACCCAGCTGCCGGGAGAGCCGCATGGTGCGGAAGACGGTCCGGATGGGCTCCCACTTGCCCACGGCGCCGGCCGCCCCGCAGGTGAAGGCGGACCGGACCCGGGCGAGGTCGTCCGGGGGCACCAGCACCACCACGGTGTGCTCCTGTGCGGTGAGGTCCGTGACGTTCTGCACGAGGTTGCGGCCGTCCAGGGTGTTCAGGCTCAGCAGGACCACCATCTCCTCGGCCGGGTTCTCGGCCAGGAACTCCGGGACGCTGCCCGCCACCGCGCTCACGCGCACGCCGTGCTCGGGGTGCTCGACGGCCTCGCGCTGCATCGCGATGCGCGTCATGGGCTGGGGGCTGATCACGGCAGCGTTCAACATGGTGGGGCTCCTCGACGTCTCCCGCTGTGAGGTGGGCGGGATCTCCGCGGCCGGGGATCGCCGGTCCGCTCCGGCAGCGGGAGGGCCGTGTCCTGCGGCGGGACCGGCGCCGAACGCCCATATGTCCTTTGTGGCATATACGGCGGTGGGGCGGGGGCCATCGGGGCAGGGGGTCCTCCGGGCGGGCGCCGCCGGCGGAGATGGTGCAGTGTGTTCCTCCACAGTGGCGGACCCGCCCGCGCGCGGGCAAGGCGATTCCGTGCGGACCTGCAACTTCGCACACCGCACGCCGTCCGACGGGCCGTGCCGGGGGCCGGCGGTGAGATGTCCTCTCCTGCTCGCGCGGGGCCGGCGGAAGCGGTGCGGCTGGAAGAATGGGGGAGCCCGCACCGGTCGAGGAAAGGTCCGTACCGTCATGCACATCGACGTTCTCCCGGGATCGGGCGGGCAGGACCTCAGGCTGGGAGCGGCTCGCGAGCTCCACGGACTCCTCGAGGAGCTCTCCCTGCGCGGCCTCGCCCCCCGGCTCCTCGATCCGGGGGCAGATCCGGTGCTCACGATCGCCGGGGAGGAGGGTCTCCGGGAGCACGGACCCGCAGGCGGCGTTCCCGCACCGCGGTCCGAGGCGGAGGCGCTCCTGCTGGTCGGTCTCGGGTCGGATGCTCCCGTGGACGACACCGGGCTGCTCCTCTGGTTCGACCGGGCGAGGGCCGCTGCGGCGGCGGGCCGGCCGGTCGTCGTCACCGGCCTGGCCCTCGACCCCGATGCCGTCCCGGAGGAGGCCGTGCGCCGGCTCCTCCCGGTCGCCTCCCTCGTGGGGCTGCGGGACGAGACGTCCCTGGCGGTGGCCCGCCGGCTGTGCCCCGAGCACCCCGGCCTGCGCGTCGGCTGGGAGGACGCGCTCCTCCTCCCGCGTCCCGCCGCCCCGGCGCGACCGCTCGAGCAGGACGGGCCGACACGTCGCCCAGGAGAGCGGAGCGCCCCGGCCGGGCGTGAGCAGGAGGAGCGGGACAGGTCGGCCGCGGAGTCGGCGGACCCGGACGGGCGGACCGAGCGCCAGGACGAGCTGGGCGGGTCGGCGGAGGAGCCGCGGGAGCCGGGGGTGCCCGCGGGGCCGCCGCGGATCCTTGCCGCGGTGCGGCGGCCTGCCGGTCCCTTACCGCCGGAGCGGGTCGCCCCGGTGCTCGCCGCCCTGCTGGACGCCCTGGTGCACCGGACGGGCGCAGCGGTCACGCTCCTGACATGCGGCGGCGCCCCGGCCGACGAGGAGTTCGCGGCGGACGTGGCCGCGCTGCTGCCGGACGACGTCCACCGGGTGCGCGCGGATCCGGGAGAGGCCGACGCGGAGGCGCTCCGGGCGGACTGGGTCCTGACCACCTGCTCCCGCGGGGCGGCCCTCGGCCTCGCGGCGCGGGCCGTCGTCCTCCCGGTGGGTCCGGACAAATATTCCATGGACGGCATGAACTGCGTGCTGAGCCGCTGGGGGCTGGAAGGTGCCGTCGTTCCCCTGGCGGCGCTGCTCACCCCCGGCGACGTGGCGTGGGACACCCGCGCGGCCCTCCAGCAGTGGGCGGCGGAGGCCGTGGAGCACCGGGGGGCGGTGCGCGCCGCGCTGGCGGACGCCGAGCCGGCGGTCCGGGAAGCGGCGGCCCGGTGGTGGGACGACGTGGCCGGGGCGCTCCGCGGTCAGGATCCCCGGCCCGCGGTGGGAACGGTGGCGGCGCCGCGCGGGGTCGGTGCCCCGGTGGTGCGTGCCCTCCGCCGCCGGTACACCGTTCCCGCGGTGCCGCCCGAGCGGCCCACCGTCGCGGTCCTGCTGCGGCACCACGACGCCCCGGCGCGCCTGGGCCGGGCCGTCGACGGCCTCCTGGCGCAGACGTTCACCGACTGGCGACTGGTCCTCGTGGACGACGGTGGGGACCCCGCCGAGGTGGACGCGGTCCTGGCGCCGCGCCGGGACGAGCTCGCGGGGCGCGCGACGGTCCTCCACCACCGCAGGGCCCTCGGTCCCGCGGCGGCTGCCAACCGTGGGCTGCGGGCAGGGGAGTCGGAGCTCGTCGTCCTGCACGACGGCTCGGAGCCCTGGCCGCCCGAGCTCCTGCAGCGCGCTGTGGCCCACCTCGAGAATCCCCTCGTGACCGACGACGGGGTCGTGGTGCCGACCGAGAACCCGCCCGGGGCCGGCCGAGACGTACCGGCCGGTCGGCCGGGACGGGATCTCGTGCGGACGGACCGGGAGGCACTCACCCTCACCGACGTGCTGGACGGCGACCGCACCGCGGTCGACGCGCCGTTCCTGTACCGGCGCGCGGTGCACGGGGTGCTGGGCGACTACGACGAGACCATCGGCGCCGCGGAGCGCTGGGAGTTCGTGCTCCGCTTCCTGGAGACGTTCACCGTGGGCCTGCTCCCCGCGCGCCCGACCGCCCAGCTGGACCGGACCGACGGGTTCGCCGCGGCGCGGGGCGAGGCGGCGGTGCGCGAGCGCCACCTCAGGCGGTGGAGCGCGGAGCACGGGATCGGCCTGCCGCTCTACCTGCGGCGGGCCGCGGCGGAGGAGGCCGGCGCCCTGCACCGGAGGCTGGACGCCGCCGAGGAGCTCGCGCACGAGCTCCTGGACGTGGTCCGCGCCCAGACCCGGCAGATCGAACGGCTCGAGCAGGTCGTGGCGGAGAAGGGCTTCCGCGCCTTCTGGCGGCGTGTGTGGCGGTCCCTGCGCGGAGGATGAGCGGCCCGCTCCGGCGCGGCCGGTCGGCAGGTTGCTTTCCAGTTCTCCCGTCCGTGTGACATGCTTCACCCTTGGGCGCCGGGCCGGGACGTGCGAATTCCGTCCCGGACGCGCCCTTCGCGCAGTGTCCGCACCAGATGAGGAGTCGGGGCATGGGATGGCTTGATCGGCAGCACTCGGTGGCACCACCGGGATTCAACCGCTGGCTCATACCGCCGGCCGCCCTCGCGGTGCACCTGTGCATCGGTCAGGCCTACGCCACCAGCGTGTACAAGAACGCGCTGGTGGCGCACTTCGACGCGAGCCTGACCCAGATCGGCGTCATCTTCTCCATCGCCATCGTCATGCTGGGCCTGTCCGCCGCCGTCTTCGGCACGTGGGTGGACACCGGCGGGCCGCGCCGGGCCATGTTCACCGCGGCGCTGCTGTGGTCCGGCGGGTTCCTGGTCGGCGCGCTCGGCATCTTCACCGAGCAGCTCTGGCTCGTCTACCTGGGCTACGGGGTCATCGGCGGCATCGGCCTGGGCATCGGCTACATCTCGCCCGTCTCCACCCTGATCAAGTGGTTCCCCGACCGCCCCGGCCTCGCCACGGGCATGGCGATCATGGGCTTCGGCGGCGGCGCGCTGATCGCCAGCCCCCTCTCCGCGGCCCTGCTCAACTTCTACGACCCGAACTCCGGTACCGAGGGCTGGGTGGCGAGCGGGGACGCCGTCGGCAAGCTGTTCCTGACCCTCGCCGTCGTCTACCTCGCCTACATGCTCTTCGGCGCGTTCACGATCAAGGTTCCCGCCGAGGACTGGAAGCCCGAGGGGTTCGACCCCTCGAAGGTCGAGTCGAAAGCCCTCGTCACCAAGAACCACGTCTCGGCCCGCAACGCCATCCGCACCCGGCAGTTCTGGCTGGTGTGGATCGTGCTGTTCTGCAACGTGACGGCCGGCATCGGCATCCTCGAGCAGGCCGCCCCCATGATCCAGGACTTCTTCCGCCAGGCGGACGGCGCCTCCCTCGTGACGGCGGCCGTGGCCGGCGGTTTCGTGGGCCTGCTGTCCATCGGCAACATGGGCGGGCGCTTCGTGTGGTCCACCACCTCGGACGTCCTGGGCCGCAAGCGCATCTACATGGTCTACCTCGGCGTCGGGGCGGTCCTCTACACCGTGCTGGCGCTGTTCGGCTCGACCTCCACGCTGCTGTTCGTGCTGCTGGCCTTCGTCATCATCTCGTTCTACGGCGGCGGCTTCGCCACGGTGCCGGCCTATCTGCGGGACCTCTTCGGGACCTTCCAAGTGGGGGCCATCCACGGCCGCCTGCTCACGGCGTGGGCCGCCGCGGGCATCGCCGGACCCCTCATCGTCAACGCGTTCCTCGACGCCCAGGGCACCCCCGGGGAGCTCACCGCGCAGGCGTACCAGCCGGCGCTGCTGACCATGGTCGGCCTGCTGGTCGTCGGCTTCGTCGCCAACCTCCTGGTCAAGCCCGTGGACGCCAAGTACCACGAGCCCGAGCGCCGGACCGCGGCGTCCGGCCCCGAGGCCTCCGGGAAGGCCGGCACCGAGTCCTCGCGCACGTCCGACACCGAGCTCTCCCCGAAGGAGGCATGACATGAGCCGTGCACGACTGGCACTGGGCTGGGTCCTCGTCGGGGTCCCGCTCGCCTACGGAGTGACGATGACCCTCACGCGGGTGACCGCACTGTTCGTCTGACCGGCGGACAGGACACAGGCGGGCCACGGTCCGAAGCTCCCCTACAGCCTGCGCCGACCGGTCCACGACGTGCTGACCGACCGTCCCGGGGCGTCGGGGTCGTCCGCCGCAACAGGCGCCGCAGCACGTCACTGAGTGCCGCCGGGCCGCGGCAGCCCCAGGTGCCCGCGCAGCGTGGACGAGGTGTACCGGGTGCGGAAGAGGCCTCGGCGCTGGAGTACGGGGACCACGTGGTCCACGAAGTCGTCGAGGGAGTCCGGCAGCCGGGGCGGCATGAGGTTGAAGCCGTCGGCCGCGCCCGAGCGGAACCAGCGCTCCATCCGGTCCGCGACGGCCTCCGGGGTGCCGACCACCGTGCAGTGCCCGCCCCCGGCGGCCAGCCGGCCCAGCAGCTGCCGCACCGTGGGCCGCTCGACCGCCACGATCCGCAGGATCGTGGCGTACCGGCCCTCGGGTCCGGTGAAGCCCTCGAGCGGCGGCAGCTCCGGGACCGGGGCGTCCAGCTCCCAGGCGCTGCAGTCCTGCTGGACGAAGGCGGACAGCTGGGTCAGGGACTGCTCCGAGGGCAGCAGGGCGTCCACCTCCGCCCGCTTGGCCCGGGCCTCCTCCTCCGTGGAGCCCACGTAGGCGACCAGGCCGGGCATGACGACCACGCCCTCCGGGTCCCGTCCGGCCGCGGTGATGCGCTGCCTCAGATCGGCGCGGTACTCCCGCGCGCTCTCGAGGTCGTAGGCCACGGCGTAGACCCCTTCGGCGTGCCGGGCGGCCAGGTCCCGGCCCGGCCCGGAGGCGCCCGCCTGGAACAGGACCGGACGCCCCTGGGGCGGGCGCGGCACGGTCAGCGGGCCGTCCACGCGGAAGTGCTCGCCGGCGTGGTCGATCCGGCGCACCCGCTCGGGGTCGGCGTGCAGGCCCTGCCGGTCGCCGACCAGGGCGTCGTCGGACCACGAGTCCCACAGCCGATGGGTCACGTCGATGAACTCTGCCGCCCGCGCGTAGCGCTGAGCGTGCGGTGGCATTCCCGGGAGGCCGTGGTTGCGCGCCTCGGCGTCGAACATGGAGGTGACCACGTTCCAGCCGGCCCGCCCGCGGCTGATGTGGTCGAGCGAGGCCAGCAGGCGGGCGGCGTGGAACGGTGTCCAGAAGGTCGTCGAGACCGTGCTGACCAGCCCGATCCGCTCCGTGGCCCGCGCCATCGCGGACAGGGCCGTGAGCGGTTCGAGGAACCACCGGGGTCCGTCCGCCACGTCACCGGCGCTGTGCCCGTCGGCGAAGAACACGGCGTCGAGGAGGCCGCGCTCGGCGGTGCGGGCGAGGCGCTCCCAGTGGGCGATGTCCCCGAGCCGCTCCAGCGGGGAGTCCGGGTGCCGCCAGGCCGCCTGGTGGTGGCCCGCGCCGAAGAGGAAGGCGTTGAGGTGCAGCTGTCGCGGCGCGATCACGGCGGCCCCCATCAGTCGAGGACCAGCCCGCCGTCGACCACCAGGTTCTGCCCGGTGACCGAGCGCGCCCACGGCGAGGCGAAGAACAGCATGGCGTCGGCGAACTCGGCCGGGGTGGTGACCCGGCCCAGGGGCGTGGCGGAGGCGATGTAGTCGAAGACCTCGTCCGGGGTGGCGGCGCTCGCGTCGGTGGTGCGCAGCAGACCTCCGGAGACCATGTTGACCGTGACGTTGTGCTCGCCGAGGTCCTTGGCGAGGGTGCGGGTCAGGGACAGCAGCGCGGCCTTCGCCGCCGTGTAGTCGTGGTACGGGACCACGGGGTTCTGGAACAGGTTGGTGCCGACGTTGACGACCCGGCCGAAACCCCGCTCCCGCATGCCGGGCAGGGCCTGCTGCACGGTGTTGAGCGCCCCGCGGACGCTGCCGGCGAACTGGGCGTGGAACTCCTCCCAGCGGATGTCCTCCGCGGAGGAGCGGGCGTCGCCGTTGAAGGAGAAGTCCGCCAGCGCGTTGTTGACCACGGTGGTGACGGGGGAGCCGAAGTGCTCCCGGGCCGCGCGCAGCATCTCGGCCACTTGCGCGGGGTCGGTCACGTCGGCGGGCAGGGCCACCGCCCGTTCGTGGCCGTACCGGTCGACGAGCTCCTCCGCGGCCGTCCGGGACGCGCGGTAGTTGACCACGACCCTCGCGCCCTGGGCGGCGAAGGCCTCGACGACGCTGCGGCCCAGCCCTCGTGCTCCGCCGGTGACGAGGACGATCTGTTCTGCGATCTGCATGGGTCTCCCTGGGGTCAGGGCGAGGAGACGCGGGCCGGCCACGGCCGGTCCCGGCAGGACATCCCTTCGCCAGTCCTAACTGGATCAGGTTCGACGGGTGTCATCTCAGCCGGCTCGTCGTGCGGCGCCGGCACCCCGTGTCACTGCGGACGAGTATAAGCACCGGTCGCGGAGGCCGGCCCGTTCTTCGCACGGCGGCGGGTCACACCGGGCCGCGGTCGTCCCCGGGGGCGTCGTCGGACTGCCCGGCGTGCCCGAGGAAACCGCGCAACAGCGCGGCCGTGCCCTCCAGGTGCGCGAGGGAGGCGGCCCGGGCGGCGGGGGCGTCACCGGCCAGGACGGCGTCGGTGAGCTCGCGGTGCTGACGGTCGGAGTGCTCGAGGTTGACCGGCAGGAGGGGGATCCGGTCCAGCAGGTCGCTGGCCCGCGAGCGCACCTCCGCGACGGCGCGGACCAGGCTGGGACAGCCGCCCAGCTCGGCCACCGCGATGTGGAAGCGTGCGTCGGCGGGGCGGTAGTCCTCCGGGACGCTCTCCTCGACCTGCCGCAGGCACGCGAGCAGGTGCTCCCGGGCGGCCGCGCTGAGGGACGCCGCCGCGGCCAGCTCCGCCGCGGCGGGCTCGACCACCGCGCGGAACACGAGCACGTCCTCGACGTCCGCGGGGTCCACCGGGGGGAGGGCCTCGTCCGGCAGGGCGGTGCGACCGGTCACGAAGGTCCCGCCGTACCGGCCCCGCACCACCTCCAGCACCCCGGCGACCTGGAGCTCGTGCAGGGCCTCGCGGAGCGTGGCGCGGGAGATGCCGAGCATCGCCGCGGTCTCCCGCTCGGGCGGGAGCCGCTCGCCCCGGCGGAACAGGCCGAGCCGGATCGAGTCGAGGATCCGCTCCACGGCCTCCTCGAAGGCGTTGCCCTGGCGCACGGGCCGGATGCGGGGGTGCTGGACGGGATCGCTCACGGTGGCGCTCCTCCCTGCGGTGCGACGTGCGCCCATGGTGTCACGGTCCCCGGGGACCGCCTCCGGCGGGACCCCGACCACCGCGCCGGGCGGGGCCACGAGCAGCAGCGGCGCGCCGCCCGGTCCGGACGGCGCGCCGCTGCCTCCGGCCGGGACGGCCGGCCGAGGTCCTAGTGGGTGAGATCGATGGCGACCACGCCCACCGCGATGATCAGGGCGGCGGAGACGAGGAAGCCCGCCGTGATGGCGATGAGGGCCCAGGAGCGGGCGCGGCCGGGGCGGTCAGTGGCTGAGGACGTGGTCTGGTTCATGCCCACCATTCTGCGGCATCCGGGGGGCCGGCTCCACCGCGACGCGGTCCCGTGCCCGGCCCGGCGGCCGCCCGTGCGCCCGCCGCGGGGTCTTGACGGGGCACGGGGCAGCCCACAGACTGTGACCACTCGCGCCAAACGTCTGTTTTCAGACCTTTGTGGAATCCCGGAGGGATCGTCCCATGCCCGAATCCCCAGCACAGCCCACCCGCACCGACGAGTACTTCCAGCACCGCCAGCTCCGCTCCGGGGCCGCCGGGTGGGTCCTGCTCGCGGGCCTGGGCATCGCCTACGTCATCTCCGGGGACTTCTCCGGCTGGAACATCGGGCTCTCCGAGGGAGGGTGGGGCGGGCTGCTCATCGCCTTCGTGCTCATGGGCATCATGTACACCTGCATGGTCTTCGGCCTCGCCGAGCTCTCCTCGACCCTCCCCACGGCGGGCGCCGGGTACGGGTTCGCCCGCCGGGCCCTCGGCCCCCTCGGCGGCTTCGCCACCGGGATGGCCGTGCTCATCGAGTACGCCGTGGCCCCGGCGGCGATCGCCACGTTCATCGGCGGCTACATCGAGGCGCTGGGCCTGTTCGGGATCACCAACTCCTGGCCCGTGTACCTCGTGACCTACCTGGTGTTCATGGGCATCCACATGTACGGGGTGGGCGAGGCGCTCAAGCTGATGTTCGGGATCACCGTGGTCGCGGTCCTCGCGCTGGGGGTGACCGTTGTCGCGCTCGTGCCGCACTTCGACGCCGCCAACCTCTTCGACATCGTCCCGAACGACGCCGTGGGGGCGAGCGCGTTCCTGCCCATGGGCTACGCGGGGGCGATGGCGGCCCTGGTCTACGGGATCTGGTTCTTCCTGGCGATCGAGGGCGTGCCGCTGGCCGCCGAGGAGACCGCCGACCCCCGCCGGGACATGCCGCGCGGGATCATCGTGGCCATGGCCTTCCTGCTGGTCTCCGGGGCGCTCATGCTGGTCCTGGTGCCCGGGGCGGCCGGGTCGGAGGCGATGAGCACCTCGGACAACCCGCTGCCGGAGGCCATCCGCACGGTCGCCGGGGCGGACAGCGTCATGGCCGACATCGTCAACTACGCGGGCCTGGCCGGGCTGGTCGCGAGCTTCTTCTCCATCATGTTCGCCTACTCCCGGCAGCTGTTCGCGCTCTCCCGGGCGGGGTACCTGCCCCGGTTCCTCTCGCTGACCGGCAAGCGCCGGACCCCGTGGGTCGCCCTCATCGTGCCCGGCACCGTGGGCTTCGTGCTCGCCGCCGTGACCGGCGACGGCGGACTGCTCATCAACATCGCGGTCTTCGGCGCCACCGTCTCCTACGTGCTGCTGAACCTCTCCCACATCGTGCTGCGGCTGCGCGAGCCGGACCTCCCGCGCGGCTACCGCACCCCGGGCGGCGTGGTCACCACCGGCATCGCCCTGGTACTGGCGCTCGTGGCCGTGGTCGCCACGTTCCTGGTCGACGTGCTCGCCGCGTCCATCACCGCCCTCGTGTTCGTCGTCTTCCTCGCCTACTACTGGTTCTACAGCCGCCACCGCCTCGTGGGCCACGCCCCCGAGGAGGAGTTCGCGCAGATCCGCACCGCCGAGGCGGACCTGCACTGACCCCGCCCCGCCCGACTCCCCGCCCAGTGACCCCAGCACCCCAGCACCCCAGCGATCCCAGCGACGAAGGACCGGACCCATGACCGAGACTCCCCAGCACCCGCGCAACGACCGGATGCTCACCGTCGAGCAGCTGCGGCAGCACGTGGCCGACGGGCTCGTGGACACCGTGGTCCTGGCCTTCACCGACATGCAGGGCCGGCTCCAGGGCAAGCTCAACCACGCGCAGTTCTTCCTCGACTCGGTGCTCGACGAGGGCGCCGAGGGCTGCAACTACCTGCTGGCCGTGGACACGGAGATGAACACCGTGAGCGGGTACTCGATCAGCAGCTGGTCCTCGGGCTACGGGGACATGGAGTTCGCCATGGACCTCGACACGATCCGGCTGATGCCGCACAACCCCGGCCAGGTCCTCATCCAGTGCGACCTCACCGGCCACGGCGGGCAGCCCATCCCGATGTCGCCGCGGTCCATGCTCCGCCGCCAGCTCGACCGCGCCCGGGACATGGGCTTCACCATGGTCACCGGCACCGAGCTGGAGTTCTGCGTCTACAACACGAGCTACGAGGACGCCTGGGACGCCGGCTACCGGAACCTGGTCCCGGCCAACCAGTACAACGTGGACTACTCCGTGCTGGGCTCCCAGCGGGTCGAGCCGCTGCTGCGGGAGATCCGCAACGCCATGTACGCGGCCGGGCTGACCGTGGAGTCCGCGAAGGGCGAGTGCAACCTGGGCCAGCACGAGATCGCGTTCCGCTACGACGAGGGCATGGTCACCGCGGACAACCACGTGGTCTACAAGCTGGCCTCGAAGCAGATCGCCCATCAGCAGGGGAAGTCCATCACCTTCATGGCCAAGCCCAACGAGCGCGAGGGCAGCTCCTGCCACATCCACATGTCCCTGCGCGGGCCGGACGGCGAACTGGTCTTCTGGGACCGCGAGCGGAACGCCCGGTCCCGCACCTACGAGCACTTCATCGCCGGGGTGCTGCGGACCATGCGCGAGTTCACGCTGTTCTACGCCCCCACCATCAACTCGTACAAGCGCTTCGTCGAGGGCAGCTTCGCCCCCACCTCGGTGGCCTGGGGCGTGGACAACCGGTCCTGCGCCGTGCGCCTCGTGGGCAGCGGGCAGTCCGCCCGGATGGAGAACCGGCTCCCCGGCGGGGACGTGAACCCGTACCTGGCGCTGGCCGCGATGCTGGCCTCCGGGCTGCACGGCGTGGAGCAGGAGCTCGAGCTGGAGCCGATGACCGAGGGCAACGCCTACGAGTCCGACGCCCCCGTGGTGCCCTCGACCATGCGCGAGGCCCGGGACCTGCTGGCCGGCTCGGAGCTCGCGCGGGAGCTGTTCGGCGAGGACGTCGTCGAGCACTACGTGCACTACGCCGACGTGGAGCTGGCGGCCTTCGAGGCCGCCGTCACCGACTGGGAGCTGCGCCGTGGCTTCGAGCGCCTCTGAGCCGGGCGGCGCCGGGTACCGGCCGCGGATCGCCCTGACCACCTACTACCAGGAGGGCTCCTGGGGGGTCTGGAACTCCGTGGCGGCGATCGTGCCGGGCGCCTACGTGGAGGCCGTCGCGGCGGCCGGGGGCACGCCCCTGCTGCTGCCCCCGGTGGGCACGGACCCGGGGGTGCTCGAGCTCGTGGACGGGCTGGTCGTCATCGGCGGCGTGGACGTGGACCCGCGGTTCTACGGCGCCGAGCGGCACGAGCTGACCTCGTCCCAGCCCTCCCGCGACGAGCACGACCTCGCCCTGACCCGGGCGGCCCTGGAGCGCGGGGTGCCCCTGTTCGCGATCTGCCGCGGCGCCCAGATCCTCAACGTGGCGCTCGGCGGCACGCTGATCCAGCACCTGCCGGACGTCAACGAGAACGCCGCGCGCTACCAGCCCGGACCGGGCCGGTACGGCGAGGTCGAGTTCGCCACCGAGCCGGGCAGCCGCTGCCGCGAGCTGCTGGGCGAGACGGCGTGGTCCCCCTGCTACCACCACCAGGCCCTGGAGACGGTGGCCGAGGGCCTGGTGGTGACCGCCCGTGCCGAGGACGGGACGGTCGAGGCCGTGGAGACCACCGGGGGCGGCTGGACGCTCGGCGTGCAGTTCCACCCCGAGGAGAACCGGAAGGACTCCCGGCTCTTCGAGGGGTTCGTCCGCGTGGCCCACGGCTACGCGCAGGACCGCGCCCGGCACGACAGCGCCCGGCACGACAGCCCCGGGGGGACCGGCCGGGCAGAGCACGCCCCACAGCGAGAGGACACCCGCATCCCATGACCACCACGCAGATCATCGACCCCGCCACGGAGGAGGTCTTCGGCACCGTCGAGCTGACGTCCCTGGAGCAGACGGACGCGGCGATCGAACGGGCCCGGCGGGCCTTCGAGACCTGGCGGACCGTCGCCCCCGCCGACCGCGCCCGGCTGCTGCGCCGCTTCGCCGACGCGGTGGACGCCGACCTCGAGCACCTCGCGGCCCTGGAGGTCCGCAACGCGGGGCACCCCATCGGCAACGCCCGATGGGAGGCGGGCAACGTCCGGGACGTGCTGACCTACTACTCCGGGGCGCCCGAGCGGCTCTCGGGGCGGCAGATCCCCGTGCAGGGCGGGGTCAACCTCACCTTCCACGAGCCCCTGGGCGTGGTGGGCGTGATCGTGCCGTGGAACTTCCCCATGCCGATCGCCGCGTGGGGCTTCGCCCCGGCCCTCGCCGCCGGCAACACGGTGGTGCTCAAACCGGCCGAGCTCACCCCGCTGACCGCGATCCGGCTCGGGGAGCTGGCGCTGGAGGCGGGGCTGCCCGAGGGTGTGCTCACCGTGCTGCCGGGCAGGGGCTCGGTGGTGGGGGAGCGCTTCGTGACCCACCCCGCCGTCCGCAAGGTCGTGTTCACCGGCTCCACCGAGGTGGGCCGGCGGATCATGGCCGGCTGCGCGGAACAGGTCAAGCGCCTGACCCTCGAGCTGGGCGGGAAGAACTCCAACATCGTCTTCGCGGACGCCGACCTGGAGCAGGCCGCCGCGTCCGCCCCCGCCGGCGCCCTCGACAACGCGGGCCAGGACTGCTGCGCCCGTTCCCGCGTGCTGGTCCAGCGCTCCGTGCTGGAGAGGTTCCTGGAGCTGCTGGAGCCCGCCGTGCGGGACTTCGCCTGCGGGGACCCGTGGGACGAGGGCACGCGGATGGGCCCGCTGGTCTCCGCCGCGCACCGGGACTCCGTGGCCGGCTTCCTCGCCGACGACGACGCCCGGGTCGCCTTCCGCGGGACCACCCCCGAGGGCCCCGGCTGGTGGTTCCCGCCGACCGTGCTCACCCCGTCCCCGGACTCCCGGGTGTTCCGGGAGGAGATCTTCGGCCCCGTGCTCGCCGTGGTGCCGTTCGAGGACGAGGCGGACGCCGTCCGGATCGCCAACGACACCGAGTACGGGCTCTCCGGGTCCATCTGGACCCGGGACGTCGGCCGCGCGCTGCGGGTGTCCCGCGCCGTCGACGCCGGGAACCTCTCCGTCAACTCGCACGCCTCGGTGCGCTACTGGACGCCCTTCGGCGGCTTCAAGCAGTCCGGCTTCGGCCGGGAGCTCGGCCCGGACGCCCCGCAGGCGTTCACCGAGACCAAGAACGTGTTCCTCGCCACCGACTGACGCCGCCGCACCGCCACTCGTCCCGTCCCACGGGAACCCCCACCACCGAAGGAGGACCCATGGAGGTCAACGCCCGCCGTCTGGTCGGCCGCAGCGCCGTCATCACGGGAGGGGCCAGCGGCATCGGTCTCGCCGCGGCCCGCCGCCTCGCCGCCGAGGGCGCGCACGTCGTCGTCGCGGACCTGAACCCCGCGGCCGGGGAGGCCGCCGCCGAGGAGGTCGGGGGGCTGTTCGTGCGCACCGACGTGGCGGACGAGGCCGACGTGATCGCGCTCTACGCGGCGACCTACGAGGCCTACGGGTCGGTGGACGTCGCCTTCAACAACGCCGGAATCAACCCGACCGACGACGGCTCGATCCTGGACACCGGGATCGACGCGTGGCGGAGGGTGCAGGAGGTCAACCTCACCAGTGTGTTCCACTGCTGCAAGCACGCGCTGCCCTACATGCGCGAGCAGGGGAGGGGCTCGATCATCAACACCGCGTCCTTCGTGGCCGTCATGGGCGCGGCCACCTCGCAGATCTCCTACAGCGCCTCGAAGGGCGGCGTGCTCTCGATGAGCCGGGAGCTGGGCGTGCAGTTCGCCCGGGAGGGGATCCGGGTCAACGCGCTGTGCCCGGGCCCGGTCAACACGCCGCTGCTGCAGGAGCTGTTCGCCGCGGACCCCGAGCAGGCCCAGCGCCGGCTCGTGCACGTGCCGGCCGGGCGCTTCGCGGAGCCGGAGGAGATCGCCGCGGCGGTCGCGTTCCTGGCCAGCGACGACGCCTCGTTCGTCAACGCCGCCACGTTCCTGGTGGACGGGGGGATCTCCGGGGCCTACGTCACCCCGGTGTGACCCCGCCGTGACGTGGTCAGCCGGGCTCCCCGTGGTCAGCCGGCGGGGGCGGCAGGGCGGTTCACGGGCTCTTCGCCGTAGAGGGCGGCGACCTCCTCGGAGCCGAGCCACCCGCTGAAGGTGGGCGACTGCGGCCAGCCCTCGGGGGAGTCCTGCCACTCCTCCTGGCGCCCCCAGGGCAGCAGGTCGATGAGCGGGAAGGTGTGGCTGACCTGTTCGACACCGCGGCCGCTGCTGTGCCAGGTGCGGTGGACGGTGTCCCCGTCCCGGAAGAACACGTTCAGGGCGAACTCTCCGCCCGGAGGAGCCCCGACGTCGGCGCCGAACGGGCTGCCGGCGGTGGAGTACCAGGTCATGCGGTTGCCGACGCGGCGGCGGTAGGCGAGCGCCTCGTCGATCGGGCCCTGGGTCACGACCACGAACCGGGCGTCGTAGCGGTCGAGGAAGTCAAGGCGGGTGAACTGCGAGGTGAAGCTCGTGCACCCTCCGCACTGCCAGGTCTCGCCGGGGAACCACATGTGGTGGTAGGTGATGAGCTGCCGCCTCCCGTCGAAGACGTCGACGAGCCGCACCGGCCCGTCCTCGCCCTCCAGCGTGTAGTCCGGCAGCTCCACCATGGGCAGCCGGCGGCGCTGCGCCGCGATCGCGTCCAGCTCCCGGGTGGCGGCCTTCTCCCGGACGCGCAGCGCGTCGAGCTCCCGCTGCCAGGTCTCCTGGTCGACGACACGGGGCCGTCCTGTGCTGGTCATGGCAGCTCCTCCTCGGGTCCGGCCTCAGGCCGGCTGGTGGGCGGCGCAGGTGACCCCGGACCCGAACGACGGCGCGTCGAGCATCTCGACCGCGCCGTCGAGGGGGCTGTTCCGGGTGACGACCAGGGACCGCATGCCGGGACTCCTCCGTCCGTGCCCGGATGGCGTGCCGCCACCAAGTGGACACCGTGAACACGTAGAGTGTGGACACCGTACACACCCACCGGGAGAAGGGTCAAGAGTGCCGCGCACACGGGATTCCTACCACCACGGCGATCTCCGCAGAGCCCTGGTGGACGCCGGCCTCACCGCGACGCGGGCGCGGGCGGCGGCGGCCCTGGGGCTGCGCGAGGTCACCCGGCAGGTGGGGGTCTCGCCGAACGCCGCGTACCGGCACTTCGCGGACCGGCAGGCCCTCCTGGCGGCGGTCGCGCGCGAGATCCAGGACCGGATGGCCGAGCAGATGCGGGCACGGATGCCCGTGGCGGGGGATCTCGATCCGCAGGACCGGGCGCGGCTCCGGCTGCGCGGGGTGGGGCTCGGCTACATCGCCTTCGCCGTGGCCGAGCCGGGGTGGTTCGCGACGGCCTTCTTCGGGCCGGGCGACGTGCTCCACGACCCCCACGACCCCCTGCCGCCGCCGTTCGCGCTGCTGGTGGAGGCGCTCGACGGCATGGTCGAGGCAGGCGCGCTCTCGCGCGAGCGGCGGGACGGCGCGGAGTGGGCCTGCTGGAGCGCCGTGCACGGCTTCGCGGAGCTGGTGGTCCACGGCCCCCTGCGCGGGCAGAGCTCCGACCGGATCGACCGCTGGGCGGAGCGGGTCGTGGACGACATCATCACCGGGATCGCCTGACGCGCCGGGCCCGTGCCGCGGGGCCTGCGCCGCACCCGGGGAGCCCGGGCGGCGGCACCCCGCGGTCGCGCGAGCGGCGCCCGGTCAGCGGGCGGCGGCGACCAGGTCCTCCCGCAGCGCCGCCACGAACCCGTCCACGTCCTCCTCGGTGGTGTCCCACGAGCACATCAGGCGGACCTCGCCGACGGCCGGGTCCCACACGTAGAACGGCCAGCGCTCCTGCAGCCGGGTGGTGGTCCCCGCCGGGAGCACGGCGAAGACCGCATTGGCCTGGGGGGTCTGCGTCACCCGGGCGCCGGGGACCTCTGCGATCCCGGCCGCCAGCCGCCCGGCCATCGCGTTGGCGCGGCGGGCCGCCTCGAACCACAGGTCCCCCGTGTGCAACGCCAGCAGCTGCGCGGACACGAAGCGCATCTTCGAGGCCAGCTGGGTCGAGAGCTTGCGCACGAACCGGGGCTGGCGCACGGCGTCCGGGGTGAGCACCACGACGGCCTCCGCGCCCATCAGACCGTTCTTGGTCCCGCCCCACGAGACCACGTCCACGCCCGCGTCGGTGGTCAGCGCCCGCAGCGGGACGTCCAGGGCGGCGGCGGCGTTGGCGAGACGGGCGCCGTCCAGGTGGACCGTCAGGCCCAGGCCGTGCGCGTGCTCGCAGACCGCCCGCAGCTCCTCGGGCGTGTAGACCGTGCCGAGCTCGGTGGACTGGGTGACGGTGACGACGCGGGGCTGGGCGTGGTGCTCGAAGCCGAAGCCGTGCGCCTCCCGGTCGATCAGCTCCGGGGTGAGCTTCCCATCCGGGGTGGGCACCGCCAGCATCTTCACGCCCGCGACCTTCTCAGGGGCGCCGCACTCGTCCACGTGCGCGTGGGCCGTGGCGGTGCAGATCGCGGCGTCCCAGCGGTCGGTCATCGCCGCGAGCGCCACGACGTTCGCCCCCGTGCCGTTGAACAGGGGATAGCACTCCGCCTGCTCGCCGAAGTGCCGGCGGACCACGTCCTGCAGCGCCTCGGTGTAGGGGTCCGCGCCGTAGGCCCCCACGTGACCGCCGTTGGCGGTCGCCAGGGCCTGGAGCACCTCGGGGTGGACGCCCGCGTGGTTGTCGCTGGCGAAGCCCTTCCGGGCGGGGTCGTGCAGGCGGGACAGGACGGAGTCGGTCACGGGGGGCCCTTCCGGTGGATCGGCGGTGTGCCGGGCGGCACTCGCACTCTACTCGCGCCCCCGCCGGGGCAGTCCGGACCCGGACCGGGTCCGGGGCGGCCCAGCCCGGGACCGCCCGGCCCGGGCCGTCGATAGGCTCGGGGCATGCGCATCGTCCGGGCCGCCGCGGCGGTGGTCGTCGGGGAGGACGGCCGGCTGCTGCTGGTCCGCCGGGGCCGGGAGCCCCAGCGCGGGCGCTGGAGCGTGCCGGGCGGCAAGCTGGAGCCGGGCGAGACCGTGGCCGAGGCCGCCGTCCGGGAGGCCTTCGAGGAGACCGGCGCCCGAGTCCGCGCGGAGCGCGAGCTGGGAGTGGTGCACGTCCCCGGGGGACCAGACCTCGTGTACGAGGTGCACGACGTCGCCGCGACCTACCTCGGCGGTGTGCTGCGCCCCGGCGACGACGCAGACGCCGTGCGCTGGGTGGCCCCGGCGGAGCTGCCGGGGCTCGAGACCACCGACGGCCTGCTGGAGCACCTCGCACGGTTCGGGATCCGCCCGGCCTGAGACCCGCGGGCCCGGCCTCTCGTCCGGGCCCGGAGCGCGTGCTTGGATAGGGGCATGGCACAGACGCGGGGTTTCTACGTCGACACCGTGGAGCGCACCACCACGGCGGACCGGGACGCGGTCTGGGCGGTCGTCGAGGGCATCGGCGGCGAGCGCGGCTGGTACAGCACCGACCGCCTCTGGGCCGCCCGCGCCACGGCCAACCGGCTGAACCTCCCGCCCGGGCGGCTGCGCCATCGCGAGCACCCGAACCGCCTGGCGGCCGGGGAGCGCCTGGACTGGTGGACGGTCGAGGCCCTCGAGCCGCCGCGGCGGCTGCGGCTGCGGTCCATCGTGCGGATGCCGGGGGACGCCTGGCTGGACATCTGCCTGGAACCGGGACCGGACGGCACGCTCGTCTACCGCCAGACCACGGTGTTCCGCCCGTCGGGCCCGGCCGGCCGGGCATACTGGTACGCCATGCTCGCCCCGCACAAGGCCGTCCTGGGCCGGCTCGCCACGGACATCCTGCGGCAGGCGGGCGGTTAGGGCTCTTCCGCCCCGGCCGCTCCGGCCGTAGCGTGGACTCACCGGCCACCGTGACGCCCGGTGGACGCGGCCGGCGGCCGAGGGAGTGCCTCGGCACCGCTGCCGGGCGGAGCCTCCAGGAGAGTGCCGCCATGACCGCCGACGCCCCGTCCGTCCCCGACTCCCGTGCCCTGGCCGACGAGGCCGTCGCCCTGGTCCGCGAGTGGCTCGTGCGCGCCGCCGAGGGCCGCCGGCACCGCGACGGCGCCGCCGACCGGCTCGCCACCGTCCTCCAGGACCCGCACGGGCTCGAGTTCACCGTCGGCTTCGTGGACCGGGTGGTGCGCACCGAGGACGTGCGGGCCGCCGGGCGGGCCCTGCACGCGCTCGCCGAGATCGTGCCCCGCACCATGTCCGCGGCGGACCGCGCCCAGATCCGGCTCGGGGCCGCGCTCTCGGCCTCGGCGCCCCAGGTGGTCGTCCCCGCCGCCCGCACCCGGCTCCGCCAGCTCGTGGGCCACATGATCGTCGACGCCCGCCCCCGGCCGTTCGGGCAGGCCGTGAAGAAGCTGACGGCCCAGGGCCACCGGCTCAACATCAACCTGCTGGGCGAGGAGGTCCTCGGCGTGGAGGAGGCGGACAAGCACCTCGCCGACGCCGCGGCGCTGCTGGACCGGGACGACGTCGACTACGTGTCCGTCAAGGTCTCCTCCGTGGTCCCGCAGCTGTCCCACTGGGGCTTCGAGGGGACCGTGGCGAAGGTCGTCGAGCGGCTGCTGCCCGTCTACCGCGCCGCCGCCCAGGCCCCGGCCGGGAGCAAGTTCATCAACCTCGACATGGAGGTCTACTCCGACCTGCACCTGACCACCGAGGTGTTCACCCGTCTCCTGGAGCACCCGGAGCTGCGGGGCCTCGAGGCGGGGATCGTGGTCCAGGCCTACCTGCCGGACGCGCTCGCGGTGGTGCGGCGGCTCTCGGCGTGGTCCGCCGCGCGGGTCGAGGGCGGGGGCGCGGGGATCAAGGTGCGGCTCGTGAAGGGCGCGAACCTCCCCATGGAGCGCGTGGACGCCGAGCTCCACGGCTGGCCCCTGGCCACGTGGAGCAGCAAGCAGGAGACCGACACCAACTACAAGCGGGTCCTCGACTGGCTGTTCGTGCCCGGCCGGATGACGGGGCTGCGGCTGGGGGTGGCCGGGCACAACCTCTTCGACATCGCCTTCGCCCACCTGCTCGCCGAGCGCCGCGGCGTGACGGAGCGGATCGAGTTCGAGATGCTCCAGGGCATGGCGGTCGAGCAGGCGAGGGCCGTGAGCGCCGACGTCGGGCAGCTGCTGCTCTACGTGCCCGCCGTGCGCCCGGCCGAGTTCGACGTGGCCGTGTCCTACCTCGTGCGCCGGCTCGAGGAGAACGCCTCGCACGAGAACTTCATGTCCGGGATCTTCGAGCTGGCCCCGGACAACGAGGTCTTCGCGCGGGAGGAGCAGCGCTTCCGGGCCGCCCTCGAGGC
Source organism: Kocuria sp. GQ42 (assembly GCF_059758435.1). Taxonomy (NCBI): domain Bacteria; kingdom Bacillati; phylum Actinomycetota; class Actinomycetes; order Micrococcales; family Micrococcaceae; genus Kocuria; species Kocuria sp. GQ42. The sequence continues at coordinate 150,323 of NZ_JCAXEN010000006.1, forward strand.
GCTGGACCCGCGGCAGGACACCGCCCCGGCCCCCGCCCGCGTCCAGGACCGCACCGCGCCCGGCGCCGGGTCCGCGCACCTGCCGCTGGAGGAGCCCTTCCGCAACGAGCCGGACACCGACGTCTCCGTCCCCGCGAACCAGGCGTGGACGGACGGGATCGCGGCCCGGATCACGGACCGCTCCTGGTACGAGGCCCTGGCCGTGCCCGACCCCGTCGGCGCGCAGGACGTCGAGCGGCTCGTGCGCACGGGACGGGACGCCGCCGAGGGATGGCACGGCCGCGGCGCCCGCGAGCGGGCGGAGGTCCTCAACCGGGCGGCCGACGTCCTGGCCGCCCGCCGCGGGCACCTGCTGGCCGTGGCCGGCGCGGAGGCGGGCAAGACCCTGGGCCAGTCGGACCCGGAGGTCTCGGAGGCGATCGACTTCTGCCGCTGGTACGCCCGCCGCGCCCTCGAGCTCGAGACCGTGGACGGCGCCCGGTTCGTCCCGGACCGGCTCGTGCTGGTCACCCCGCCGTGGAACTTCCCGCTGGCGATCCCCACCGGCTCCACGGTCGCGGCCCTGGCCGCCGGCGCCGCCGTGCTGCACAAGCCCGCTCCGGAGGCCCGGCGCTGCTCGGCCGCCGTGGTCGAGGCGCTGTGGGAGGCCGGCGTGCCACGGGACGTGCTCCAGCTCGTCGACTCCGTGGAGGGGGAGGTGGGGCAGGCCCTCGTCTCCCACCCCGGGGTGGACCGCATCGTCCTCACCGGCGCCTACGAGACGGCCCGGCTCTTCCAGTCCTGGCGGGCGGGGCGGCCGATGACCGCGGAGACCTCGGGCAAGAACGCCCTGGTCATCACTCCCGGTGCGGACCGGGACCGGGCCGTGTGGGACCTCGTGACCAGCGCGTTCGGCCACGCCGGGCAGAAGTGCTCGGCGGCCTCCCTCGGGATCCTCGTGGGCAGCGTGGCGCGGTCCGAGCGGTTCCGCCGGCAGCTGCTGGACGCCGCGTCCTCGATGGTCGTGGACTGGCCGCAGAACCTGCAGGCCTCGGTGGGCCCGGTGATCGCCGAACCCGGTGACAAGCTGCACCGCGCCCTGACCCGCCTCGACCCGGGGGAGCAGTGGCTGCTCGAGCCGCGGCAGCTCGACGACACCGGGCGGCTGTGGCGGCCCGGGATCAGAACGGGGGTGGCCCCCGGCTCCTTCTTCCACCGCACCGAGTGCTTCGGCCCCGTCCTGGGACTGATGGAGGCCGCGGACCTGCAGGAGGCGATCGAGCTGCAGAACGCCGTCGAGTACGGGCTGACCGCCGGGCTGCACTCCCTGGACCCCGACGAGGTCAGCACGTGGGTGGAGCTCGTCGCGGCGGGCAACCTCTACGTCAACCGCGGCATCACCGGGGCGATCGTCCAGCGCCAGCCCTTCGGCGGCTGGAAGCGGTCCTCGGTGGGCCTGGGCGCCAAGGCCGGCGGACCGAACTACCTGGTCCAGCTCGGCTCGTGGCAGAAGGCCCCCTTCGGGGAGGTCCCGGCCGAGCAGGCCGGCACCGAGCTCTCCGCGCCCGTCGCCCACCACCTCGCGGAGCTCCGCCCCCTCGTGCCCGAGCCGGACGCCGCCTGGCTGACGGCCTGCGCCGAGCAGGACCAGGTGTGGTGGGACCGGGAGTTCGGCCGCGCCCACGACCCCACCGGCCTGCAATCCGAGGCCAACCTGTTCCGCTACCGCCCGCGCGACGTCGTCGTGCGCGCGGCCGAGGACGCCCCGCTCACGGACGTGATCCGGGTGGGGCTCGCCGCCGTGCGCTCCGGCGCCCGCGCGGTCCTCGTCCCCGCGGAGGAGGTCCCCGCGGAGGTGCAGGAGCTCTTCCGCTCGGTGCTGGACCCCTGCGGGGACGAGGCCTTCGCCCGGGTCGCCGCCGACTGGTCCGATCCGAGCGGGTCCGGACGGATCCGGGTGGTGGGCACCGCGCCCGGTCTGGCCGAGGCGCTCGCCGAGCGGCCCGAGGTCGCGCTGCTCACCGGGCCGGTGGTCGGCGCCTCCCGCGTGGAGATGCTCCCGCTGCTCGCGGAGCAGGCCGTGTCCGTGACGATGCACCGCTTCGGGAACCCCTCGACGGACGCCGAGTCGGTGGTGCACCGGCTGATCGCGTCCTCACCGGGCCTGGGCACCCCGGCGCCGCCGGTCGACATCTAGGCGTCGGCCCTGGTGGGAACGAGGCGCCGGTGCGAGGCTGAGCCCATGCGCGCATCCCTGAGGTACCTCGCACTGGGTCTGGCCGGAGCGCTCGGCGTCTCCGGCACCGTTCTCGGCGGCTCCGCGGCCGTCGCGCACGACGATCGGCAGCACGGGGGCCGGGGCTCGCCGGTCACCGCCGAGCTGCCGAAGGTCCCCGTCATGACCGGCGGCGGCGGCGCGGTCTCCTCCGTGGACCCGCTCGCGAGCCAGGTCGGCATCGACGTGCTCGAGCGGGGCGGCAACGCCGCCGACGCCGCCGTGGCCGTGGCCGCGGCCCTGGGCGTCACCGAGCCGTACTCCGCGGGCATCGGCGGCGGCGGGTTCTTCGTGCACTACAGCGCGGAGACCGGCGAGGTCCGCACGATCGACGGGCGTGAGACGGCCCCGGCCACGTTCACGGAGGACGAGTTCCTGGGCGAGGACGGCGAGCCCCTCGACTTCGCCGCCGTGGTCAGCTCCGGGAAGTCCGTGGGCGTGCCCGGCACCCTGGCCACGTGGGAGACCGCGGCCGAGGAGTTCGGCACGATGGACCTGCACCGGCTGCTGCGGCCCGCGGAGCGGATCGCCGCCCGCGGCTTCGTGGTGGACGAGAACTTCCAGGAGCAGACCGCCCAGAACGCCGAGCGCTTCGGGAGGTTCCCCGAGACCGCGGAGCTGTTCCTGCGCGACGGCGAGGCGCCCGCGGTCGGCACCGTGTTCCGCAACCCCGACCTCGCCCGCACCTACCGCACCATCCGGCACGAGGGCACCGGCGCCTTCTACGACGGGTCGATCGGGGCGGCGATCGTCGACGCGAGCCGGGAGCCCGCCACCGCCGAGGGCGTGGAGGTGCTCCCCGGGGAGCTGACCCTCGAGGACGTGGGGTCCTACGAGGCCCTGCTCAAGGACCCGGTCTCCACCGAGTACCGCGGCCTGGAGGTCTACGGCATGGGCCTGCCCAGCTCCGGCGGCATCACGGTGGCCGAGACCCTGAACCTCCTGGAGGCCTACGACGAGCGCACCGGGGCCGGCCTCTCCGAGGTCTCCGAGAGCCAGTACCTGCACCGCTTCTCGGAGGCCACGGCTACCGCCTTCGCCGACCGCAACCGGTGGATCGGGGACGTGGAGGGCGTGCCCGTCGAGGAGCTCACGAGCCAGGAGTTCGCCGACGAGCGCGCCTGCCTCTTCGACCCCGCCGCGGCCCAGGAGCGCCCGATCCCCTTCGGCGAGCCGGACGGGGACTACGCCGCCTGCGGGACTCCCGGGGACCGTCAGCCCGAGCCCGTCGGCGGCGTCTCGACCACCCACCTCAACGTGGCCGACCGGTGGGGCGACGTGGTCTCCTACACCCTCACCATCGAGCAGACCGGCGGCTCCGGGATCACGGTCCCGGACCACGGCTTCCTGCTCAACAACGAGCTGACCGACTTCAACTTCGCGCCCGTCACCGAGGGCGTGCCGGACCCGAACCTGCCCGGCCCGGGCAAGCGGCCCCGCTCGTCGATGAGCCCCACGATCGTGCTCCGGGACGGGGAGCCGTGGATGTCGGTGGGCACCCCCGGCGGTGCCACGATCATCACCACCGTGGCGCAGATCCTCACCGGGCACATCGACCGGGACCTCGCCCTCGTCGACGCCGTGGCCGCGCCCCGGCTGAGCTCCCGCAACGGGCCGGAGGAGGTGGACCTCGGCCTGGCCGAGTCCGAGGTCGGCCGTCAGCTGAGCGATCTGGGTCACGAGCTGGTCCCGCCCCCGCGCCGCTGGATCGGCAACGCCTCCGCCATCCGGATCCTCGGCGACGGCCGCTTCGAGGCGGCGGCCGAGACCGAGCGCGGCTACGGCGGCTCCGCCATGGTGGTGCACCCCGAGCCGTGATGCCGCCCTGCCGCTGACCTGTCGCTGACCTGTCGCCGAAGCCCCGGGCCCCGTCCGCCGCGGACGGGGCCCGGGGACCGCCGGAACACGTCCTAGGCTGGGTCCGGGCCGCGCGTCCCGCGCCAAGTCCGTCCGACCCAGGAGCCGCACCGTGTTCAGCCACCCGCCCGCCGACCGCCCCGGCCCCTCCGAGCCCGTCGTGCCGGGGGACCCCGCCCTGGACGACCGGTGGCGGGCGGCCACGGCCGGGTGGCGCCCGTCCTCGATCCGCCCGTCCTCGATCCGCTCGGGCGAGCCCGACCGCGTCCGCGCCTGGGTGCGCCACGCCTGGGAGGGCCTCGACGGCGCGGCCGCCGGGCCGGAGGGCGACGACGACGCCGTCGGCCGGCGGGTGCACGACCTGATGACCGTCGCCGCGCTGTTCGTCCTCCAGGAGCGCTTCCTGGCCGTCGCCGCCGGCGAGCCGGCCCCGGCCGGGGCACCCGACCCCCGCCGGGACGGCGCTCCCCTGGGCGACGACGAGGTCCTGGCGGTCGTGCGGCAGACGTGGGAGATCGACCCCGCGGAGGAGGGGACGGAGGGGTTCGCGGCGGAGCTCGCCGGGTTCCTGCAGGACCACCTGGACGAGCTCGCCGAGGACGTCCGTGAGCGGCTGGTGGACCGGCGCGGTCCCACCCAGGTGTTCGCCGAGCTGTGGAGCCTCGAGCACGTGGACGAGCTCGAGCCCGCCGACCAGGAGGGGGAGCCCCCGTTCCCCCTCCCCACCGACGACATCGCGTGGATCGTCAGCGGCGTCCCCGGCCCCGAGAAGCACACCGCCTGGGAGTGGCTCACCCGGTGAGCCGGACCCCGGCCGCAGCGGCACCGGAATAAGCCGGCCCGCCGACGACTTTTATGGATGCATCCACAAAATCTGCGACGAGGAGCCCCGCATGACCATCCAGCTCGGCCTGAACACCTTCGGCGACCTCTACCCCGGGCCGGACGGGCGGATGCTCGGCGGGGCTCAGGTGATCCGCAACGTCGTGGCCGAGGCGGTGCTGGCCGACCAGGTGGGACTGGACTTCTTCGGCATCGGCGAGCACCACCGGGAGGACTTCGCGGTCTCCTCGCCGGAGACGGTGCTCGCCGGCATCGCCACGGTCACGGAGCGGATCCGCCTGGGCTCCGCGGTGACCGTGCTCAGCTCCGACGACCCGGTGCGGGTCTACCAGCGCTTCGCCACCGTGGACGCCCTCTCCTCCGGCCGCGCCGACGTCATCCTGGGCCGCGGCTCCTTCACCGAGTCCTTCCCGCTGTTCGGCTACCCGCTGGACGAGTACGAGGCGCTGTTCGAGGAGAAGCTGCAGCTGTTCGACCGGCTCCGCACCGAGGGCCGGATCGACTGGCAGGGCCGGCTGCGCGCGCCCATCCAGGGCCTGGAGGTCTACCCCAAGACCGAGGCCGGCGCGCTGCGCACGTGGATCGCCGTGGGCGGCTCGCCCAACTCGGTGGTCCGCGCCGCCCACTACGGGCTGCCCGTCATCTTCGCGATCATCGGCGGCAGCCCCTCGGCCTTCGCGCCCTTCGCCGACTACTACCGCCAGGCCCTCGAGCACTTCGAGAAGGAGCCGCAGCCGGTGGCCTTCCACTCCCCGGGCTATGTCGCGGAGACCGACGAGCAGGCCCGCGAGGAGTTCTTCCCGCACCAGGCGTACACGCACGCCCGGATCGGCAGGGAGCGCGGCTGGGGCCCGCTGACCCGCGCGGAGTTCGACGCGATGTGCGGGCCGGAGGGCGCCTACTTCGTGGGCTCCCCGGAGACGGTCGCCCGCAAGATCGTCCGGTCCTCGGCGGCGCTCGGCGCCTCGCGCTTCGACCTCAAGTACGCGGTGGGCACCCTGGACCACGCCCGGATGCGGCGCAGCATCGAGCTCTTCGGCACCGAGGTGCGCCGCTACGTCGAGGACATGACCGCCGACCTGCCCGCGGGCACCGCCGCGTAGCCCCGCCCCGGCGGCCGGACCCCCGGGCGGGCCGCTCAGAGCCGCGTCGTGACCGCGTCGTGGGGCAGGGTGACCAGCACCGTGGTGCCGACGCCCGGCTGCGACCGGACCTCGAGCGCGGCCCCCGCGGCGTCGGCGATGTCCCGCATGATCCGCAGGCCCAGATGGCCCTCCGGGGAGCCCCGGGAGTCGTCGAAGCCGGTGCCGTCGTCGCTGATCGTCAGCACCGTGGCGCCGTGCTCCACGCCGAGGCGCAGGCTCACCGTGGACGCGTGGGCGTGCTTGGAGATGTTCGCGAACGCCTCCCGCGCCACCTTCAGGAACATGCCCTCCTGCTCGGGGGTGAGGAACACCGCGGGACCGATCTGCACGGACGTGTCGATCCCCCGCTGGGTCAGCGGGTCCGCGAGCCGGGCCAGGGCCTTCGGCAGCCCCAGGGTGAGCAGGTCCGGGGAGTACAGGGCGGTGGTGATCCCGCGCAGGGTGCGGAGGCTGCCCTGCAGGATCGTCCGGGACCGGCCCAGCGCACTGCGCTGCTCCGGGACGTCGGCCGTCATCTCCTGGGCCTCCAGGGAGTAGGACAGGCCGGCCAGGTCCTGGATCACGTCGTCGTGCAGGTCCCGGGCGACCCGCACCCGCTCCAGCTCGGCGGCGTCCACGGCGTGCTGGAGCAGCTGTGCGCGGGCCGTCCGGTGGGCCTGGATCCGGCGGGCCAGACCCACCGCCGGGGCGAGCTGCGCCAGCTGGAACAGCGCCAGGGTCAGCAGCAGCGCCGGCGCCATGCCCATGAGCACCGAGCGCTGCTCGTCCCGCACGATCGAGTCGTCGTAGTACGCCTCGAAGACCAGCTGCTCGCCGCCGGCGGGGACGAACCCCACGTAGACCTCGACCAGCTGCCCGGCGCCGGACTCGTGGGAGTTCTCCGCCGCCTGCTGGTGCTCGATGGTGGCGACCCCCTCGCCCCGGGCCACGAGGTCCTCGTCCCACGAGGGCGGGCCGTAGTTCTGCCCCACGAGCTCGTGCTCGTCGGAGTAGACGATCGTGCCCTCCTCGTCCCAGATCTTGATCCGGTGGATCGTCCCGTCGTTCAGCCAGGGCTGCATCCGCACGTCCAGCTGGGCCGTGGCGGCCGCGTCGCCCGCGAGCAGGTCGTCGGTGATCAGCGGCGCCACGGCGTAGGTGGCCAGCCGCTGGGTGATGCGCAGAACGCTGTCGACGGCGTGCTCCTCGGCCACGGCCCGGATCCACCAGGTGGTGGGCACGGCGGCGACGAGCAGCACCACGAGTCCCGTGAGCAGGAACCTGCGCACGGCGGCCCGCACCTCGGACCGGTCGGTCGGCGGGGCCGGCGGGGGCATCGGCCAGTCGTCGAAGACGACCGCGGCCCCCGGGTCGGCGCGGTCCGCGCGCGAGAGCAGGCGTCTCATGACCGGACCGTCAGCAGGCCGAGCCTCGAGGCCACGGCGACCGCCTCCAGCTGGGAGTGGGCCCCCAGCTTGACGAGGATCGTCTTCACGTAGCCGCGGCAGGTGTTCGGGGTGATGTTCAGCAGTCGTGCGTTCGCGCCCACGCTGTGCCCCTCGGCCATCAGGCGCAGGACCTGCAGCTCGCGCCGGGTGAGCGCCGGCACCCCGGGGTCCGGCCGGCGGGCCGGATCCGTGGCCGCGAGTAGTGAGGGGTGGACCGCCATCGTGCCGCAGCGGGCGCTGCGGATGGTCTCCAGCAGGGTCGCGAGCGAGCCGTCCTTCGGCAGGAACGCGCAGATCCCGGTGCTCGCGGCGGCCTCCAGCACGTGCTGGGTGGGGTCACCGGTGAGCATGACGATCCGTGTCCCCGGCCGGTCCCGGAGGATCCGGGCGGAGGCGGTCACCCCGTTGCCGCCGGCGAGGTGGTAGTCCATGACCACCACATCGGGCCGCAGCGCCGCGCACAGGCGGACGCTCGACTCGACGTCGTCGGCCACGCCGACGCTGCACAGGTCCGGCTCCTGGCCCAGCGCGCCGGTCAGCAGCTCCGCGAAGGTGGTGTGGTCGTCCACCACCAGGATCGAGGTGCGCGCCGCGCGCCCCTCCGCAATGTCAGCGTCCATGTCGGACCAGCCCCCCGGCAACCCCTGTACTACGTGTGGGTAGTATGCCGATTGCAAATCATGGAAACCAAGCGGGCGGGTGTCATCTGTTTGGGGGTTGACAAGGCGGCATTCGGTTCGTAAACGCCGTCGGCTGCACCAGCTCACGCCTCCACCCCCTATGCGGCCGTGCTCAGGCTGCGGCCCAGGAAGGCCTGGAGCACCGAGACCGCCTCCTGCCTGGCGAGCGGGACGCGGGCGCCAGGGATCCAGTCGGGGTCGCCGGCCCGGCTGTGGAGCACCAGCAGGGCCGTCAGGGCCTGGCCCAGCTCGTCGCCGGTCGCGGCCGTGGCCTGCAGCATGCGGGTGTAGGCCAACTGCAGCACCCCGGACGGAGCGCATCCCAGCTCGTGGTCCAGGGTCCGCCGGCACTGCTCGTAGGCCTGCAGGCCCTCGACCGAGCGCCCAGCCCCTTCGAGCCCGAGCACGAGCACGGTCCAGGCTCGTTCGTTCAACGGGTCGGCCGCGACCACCTTCCGGGCCTGGGCCACGGCTTCCTCGCAGCGGCCCAGCTCGAGGTCTGCCTCGGCCAGCAGTACACGGGCCTCGGTCACTCGAGCCGCGAAGGCGCTGCGCTGGGACTCGATCCACTCGCAGTCCTGCTCGTCCTCCAGCAAGGAGCCCGAGGCCATGCCCAGCGCGCGGTGCAGCAGCAGATCCGCCTCACGGGCGGAGGAGCGCATCGCAGTCTCCAGCAGTCGCTCGAAGCGGGGCAGGTCCAGATCCACCAGGGCGGCGTCGATGACGTAGCCGCCGTTCGTGGTCCTCAGCGGACCGTTCCTGCCCTGCCCGGGCTGGAGGTGCCGGCGCAGAACGCTGACGTAGCTCTCCAGGTTCGCGGAAGCCGCCGCGGGTGCGTCGTCCCCCCACAGCAGATCGACGAGTCGTTGCTTCGACACCCGTGTCCCCAGGTGCAGGAGAAGGATCTCGAGGATCCGCCGCTGCCGGGGACCCCCCAGCTCCTTGGACGTCAGGGTCCGGCTCCCGCACCGGACCACCAACGGACCGATGACCTGCACCGACAGCCTGGCCCCCGTGGCACTGGCTGCGGTTCGAACGTCGACAGTAGAAACATCCATCGTGATCACTCCCCCCGAAGTGCCTCCACTGTGGCGGGCGGCCCCCCTCGGCCAACAGCACCGGATGGGGGGTAGGGCACCCCCCATCTGAGGGGTGTGCCAAAGGGAACGACCGGCGCACAGGGCGCCGGGCCCCGGGAGTCCGGGCCTCGACCGCCTGGAAGCAGCCCGCCCAGAGGGCCGGACGGGCCCGACCGCAGCCTTCACCGGCACCGGTCTGCGACATGGAACGTCATGAACACGGGGCGACTGTCCCCCGACCTGACGACGTGCGGAGGAGATCGGTCCGCACCGCAACGTTTCTCCAAGGTTCCGTGCCGACCGTGGGGTCATGACCACTCAGGACTCAACAGCCGTCATCGACACCCCGCCGGTCCGGCGGGGACGCCACCGCTGGATGCCGCCGGCGCTGTTCCTGCTGGCGGTCCTTCTGGTGCTGGCGCACGGTGCCCTCTCCGCGGAGAAGGAGCCGGGCACCATGCTCGGAGCCTCCGGGTCCGTGCCCGGAGGGCTCGCGCGTCTCAACGGGGTCATGCCGTACACGCAGTTCGTCGCCCAGGAGGGACGGGACGTGCCTGCGGAGCTCAGCGGAGACGTTCCGAGCGGCGCCCACCTGGTGATCGTCCTGCTGGAGCTCACCGCGATGGAGCCCGAAGGCCTGGACTTCAACGCCGACGACTACGTGGTGGAACGGCTCGGGGGCCGCACGTCGCAGGTGGTCTGGGCGTCGCCCTCCGAGGCTCCGCTCGCGCAGAACGAGACCGTGCAGGCGGAGCTGGTCTTCGAGGTGCCCGACAAAGCCCTCGAACTGACGCTCGCCGGAGCCGGCGACGTGCGCCTCTCGATGGGTACCGAACACCACAGCGGCAGCAGAGGACGCTGACCGCACGGAACGACCCGGTCGGGGGGCAGGTCGTTCCACCACATGTCATGACCAGAACGCGGGACCGCGCGGAGCGCAACGGTCCCGATCCAAGGGGGAGCAACATCATGGCCGTCTCGAGAAGAAACGTCCTGCTGCTGGGCGGGCTGGGAGTCGCAGGGGCGGCTCTGGGCGTGCCGACGACAGCGGTCAACGCCAAGTCGGCGAGCGCGCTCGCCGACTCCCTGATGCCGAGGCCGTTCCGGACCGAGTTCGCCCAGGCGCCCGTTCTCGGTGCTGACGACCCGCTCGGCCGGCCCACGATCGATCCCGTCGACGGGAAGCCCATCAAGTACTACACGGTCACGGAGCAGGCCGCCTCAGCCCAGATCCTGCCGAAGGCGGGTCTCCTGACGCCCATTCTCGGCTACAACGGCATCTTCCCGGGCCCCACGATCGACGTCTACCAGGGCACGAAGGTCGAGCTGACCGTGGTCAACAAGCTGCCGCGCCAGCACGCCCTGGACGGTCACAGCCTGGACACGTCCACCCACCTGCACGGTTCCGCGTCGCTGCCCCAGTACGACGGCTATGCCAGCGACATCACGCGCCCGGGATTCCAGAAGACGTACAAGTACCCGAACTTCCAGGGCGCCAGGACCCTGTGGTACCACGACCACGGGGTCCACCACACCGCGCTCAACGCCTATTCGGGGCTGGCGGGGCAGTACCACATGCACGATGCCAACTCGGAGCGGCTCCTGCCGCGGGGGAAGTACGACGTCGCGCTCACCGTCTCCGACGCCATGTTCGCCGCCAACGGAGCTCTCGGCTACGACGACAACAGCCGGTCGGGGCTGTGGGGGGACGTCATCCTCGTGAACGGCAGGCCCTGGCCCGTCATGAAGGTGCAGAAGCGGGTCTACCGGTTCCGTTTCCTCAACTGCTGCATCTCCCGGTCCTTCCGGCCCCGGCTCAGCACGGGGGACCCGCTCGTCATGGTCGCCACGGACGGCGGGCTGATGCCGAGCGCCCAGTCGGTCCGCGAGTACCGGCACGCCAGCGCCGAGCGCTACGAGTTCCTCGTCGACTTCAGCAAGTACAGGACGGGACAGCGGATCGAACTGCAGAACCTGTCCAACGACAACAACGTCGACTACGACTTCACGAACAAGATCATGGCCTTCGACGTCGTGGACGAGCCCGTGGACACGTCCGACCCCACCTGGAACCGGATTCCCACCGCTCTCGTCGGCAGCGAGGTGATGGATCTGCAGGAGAGCCAGTCGACGAGGAGACGACACTTCCGGGTGAAGCGCGACGACAGCACCTGGACGATCGACGGGGAGACGTGGGCGGACGTGATCGCCAGCAACTACCGCAAGGTGATGGCGGAGGTCGAGCTGGGGGCCACGGAGATTTGGGAGTTCGAGAACTCCTCGGGCGGGTGGTTCCACCCCATGCACATCCACCTCATCGACTTCAAGATCATCGGACGCAACGGCCGGGCTCCGTTCGCCTACGAGAAGGGGCCGAAGGACACCGTCTACGTGGGCGAGGGGGAGACCGTCCGGCTGCTCATGAAGTTCGGACCCCACAAGGGCCGGTACATGGTGCACTGCCACAACCTCGTCCACGAGGACCACGACATGATGGCGCAGTACCAGGTCGGCGAGTCCGTGGACCCGGACCCCAACGATCCGATGACGGCGGACCCGGCGGTGCCGGCGGGAACGAGCAGCACCACTCCTTCCCCCTCGCCGTCGGCCTCGCCCGCGCCGTCCGTCTCGCCGTCGGCCACGCCGTCGCCGTCCATCTCGCCCTCGCCGTCGGCCACGCCGTCGCCGTCCGTCTCGCCCTCGCCCTCGCCCTCGCCGTCGCCGTCCGTCTCGCCGTCGCCCACGCCCACCAAGAAGTCCGGGAAGAAGGGGCAGACCAAGGATCCGCGTGCCGGCAGATGACGTGTACCTGTCGTACCAGCCGCCCGGGCGCAGCGGACCCGCTGTCCCGAGAAGAGAGGATGAGCTGACATGGTGCAGCTGAGACCGGCCCCCGTCCCGACCCGGCAGAAGCCGGACCGGACACGTCACCGGCCCATCGGGCGGCGGACGGTCTGGGCGGTGCTGCTGGGCCTGGCCCTGGTCCTGGCCACCCGGGCCTGGTTGATCGAACCCGTGGTCGTCGCCTCGGACAGCATGGAGCCCACGATGGGGCAGAAGAGCGTGGCGCTGCTGCTGAAGCTCGATCCCGATCCCGCCGCGGTGTCCGCGGGCACCGCGGTCGTCTTCCCCCACCCCGACGACGGCAGCATGACCGTGAAGCGGGTGGTGGCCACCGGCGGACAGACCGTGGCGATCGAGGACTCCCTCCTCGTCGTCGACGGCAGGACGGTCGACGAGCCCTTCGTCGACCACAGCCGGATCGACGGCACCTACTTCGGCCCGGTCACCGTCCCCGACGGACACGTCTTCGTCATGGGCGACAACCGGGGGGTGTCGGTCGACTCCCGGCACTTCGGCACCGTTCCCGCAGACGACCTGGAAGCCACGGTCCTGCTGCCCCGGCCCTGAGCCCGCCGCCGCTCGGCGGCAACCGCACCAGCGGGCCCGGGACTCGCCACTCCCCTCGTCCCGGGCCCGCTCCTTCAGGTCATGAACGGGGCATCTGCAAGGTATTTCCAAGACCCGCACCGTTGTCTGTTTGCACATGCACCAGCTAGGGGGGGGAAGGGCATCCGATGAAAACCACGAAGAGGATCCGCGTGCCGGAGGAGACGGCGGCGGAGGGCGTCTCGCGCAGAGGCGTCCTCACCGGCGTGATGGCCGGCCTGGCCGCGCTGCCGGTCACAGGGCAGGCCCATGCCGCGCCCAAGGCTCCCGCATCCACGGCCCCTGCTGCGGCTCGCGTGCTGAGCGCGGCCCGGTCCGGCCACGGTACGGGGGCACCGCGCGGCTCCGACATCGCGGTCACCGCGGGGCGGACCAAGGAGGGACGCTTCGGGGTCATGTTCAAGAAACTCCCGGCCTTCGCCCCGAGCGACGACCTGCTGGCGGACCTCGCGCAGCAGATGGTCGACCGCACCCCGCCGCTGGCCGACGTCTCGCTGAGCAACGACGGGTTCGACAACCCGGACATTCCTGCCGGCTACGCCTATCTGGGGCAGTTCATCGACCATGACATGACGCTCGACAAGACGCCCATGCCGCAGCAGAACATGGACCCGAAGGGGCTCACCAACTTCGACACCCCCTTCTTCGAGCTGGGCTCCGTCTACGGCAGGGGGCCGGCCGCCGATCCCCAGCTCTACGACCCGGCCGATCGGCGCCGGATGCGCATCGGGCAGAACCACGACGGTTTCCCGGACCTGCCGCGCAACGCGGACGGCACCGCGATCATCGGGGACCACCGCAACGACGAGAACCTGATCGTCGCCCAGTTCCACCTCACCTTCCTGCAGCTGCACAACAGGTTCGTGGACGAGGGCAGGACGTTCCAGCAGGCGCAGCAGATGACCCGGTGGCACTACCAGTGGCTGATCGTGCACGACTTCCTGCCCCGCATGGTGGGCAAGGGGCTGGTGGCCGGCATGCTCAAGCCGCGCAGGGGCGGACCGACCGGGGTGGACTGCAGATTCTACAAACCCGGCAATCCCGCCCGGCCCATGATGCCCATCGAGTACTCGGTGGCCGCCTATCGGTTCGGCCACAGCATGATCCGCGCCGAGTACGAGATGCACGACGCGGTCACCATTCCCTTCTTCGGGCACCCCGCGAACGACCTCCGCGGCTCCCGTCCGCTGCCGACCATCGCACGGGCCGACTGGAACTACTTCTTCGACGTCCCCGGGATGAGCGAGCCGGACGACCGCAACATGACACGGCTGATCGACACCAAGCTGGCGCTCCCGCTCAACGAGCTCCCGCCGACCGTGGTGCAGCACGTCGACGGCGCCATCCTCTCCCTGGCCCACCGGAACCTGGTGCGGGGCAAGCGGCTCGGCCTGCCGGCCGGCCAGGACGTCGCCAAGGCCATGGGCGTGGCACCGATCCCCAACGACAGGCTCGGGCTTACGGACCCCGGCTGGAACGGCCGGGCACCGCTCTGGTACTACATCCTGAAGGAGGCGGAGCTGCTCGGCGGCAGGACGCTGGGCCCCGTCGGCGGGAGGATCATCGCGGAGGTCATCCTCGGCATCCTCTCCCTGGACCGCTCCTCGTTCCTCAACGCCCCCACCGGATGGGTACCTGCGAGGACACCGTTCGAGTGCGGCGACTTCCTCGAGATGGCGGGTGCCCTCGCGAACATGCCCGCCGGCTCCGAGGCCGAGGACCCGGAGGTCGAGCTGCCGGAGGAGGAGGATCCCGAGGACGAGCTTCCCGAGGACGAGGACCCCGGGGGCGCCTGACCCGCCTGCCGTGAGTACACGAACACGTGTACCGTGAGGGCATGTCCTCCGTCGCCCCCACCCACACCTCGGCGCTGTCCCGGCTGGGTGCCGCCCTCTCCGACGAGACGCGCCTCCAGATCCTGCTGGCCCTGCGCGACGCCCCGGGCCGCCCCTCGGAGCTGGCGCGGGCCCTCGGCGTGTCCAAGCAGGTGATGTCCAACCAGCTCGCCTGCCTGCGCGGATGCGGGCTCGTGACGGCCTCCGCCGAGGGGCGCAGCACCTGGTACCGGCTGACCGATCCCCGCCTCGGCACGGCGCTGGGGGACCTGCTGGAGCTGGTGGTGACCGTGGACCCCACCTGCTGCTCCCCGGCCGGATGCACCTGCGCATGAGCTCCCGCACGCTGGGGCCCGGCCCCCTCACCTCGGCACGCCGGGCGGTCCTGCACCGGCGGGTGCGCCTGATCGTGGCCGGCACCATCACCTACAACGTCCTCGAGGCCGTCGTCGCCCTGACCGCCGGCACCATCGCCTCCTCCGCCGCGCTGATCGGCTTCGGGCTGGACTCCGTCGTCGAGGTCCTCTCGGCGGCGGCGGTCGCCTGGCAGTTCGCCGCTCCCGACCCGCACCGCCGGGAGAAGGTGGCCTTGCGGGTGATCGCGTTCTCCTTCCTCGGACTGGCCGCCTTCGTCACCGTCGATGCGCTGCGCACCCTGCTCGGGGCCGCGGAGCCCGAGCACTCCCCGGTCGGCATCGGACTGGCCGCCGTGAGCCTGGTGATCATGCCGCTGCTGTCCTGGTTCGAGCGGCGCACCGGCCGGGAGCTGGGCTCGGCGTCGGCGGTGGCCGATTCCAAGCAGACCCTGATCTGCAGCTACCTCTCGGCCGTGCTGCTGGTCGGACTGCTGCTCAACAGCACCCTGGGCTGGTCCTGGGCCGACCCGCTGGCCGCCCTGGTCATCGCCGGGTTCGCCGTGAAGGAGGGGCTGGAGGCCTGGCGGGGGGACGCCTGCTGCACTCCGGCGGCGGGGCTCGTCGGTGAGGACGAGAACGGCGACGGGTGCGCCGACGCGTGCGGCCCCGGCTGCTCCTGCTGCGCCCCCTGACCCCCCGGCCGCCGGTCCCTGCGGGCGGCCGGCCCCCGTCCGGGCGAGAGCGCACACAGGGACCGGCCCGTGCTCCGAGGGGGTCGGAGCACGGGCCGGCTGGAGGGAGTGCTGTCTCAGATGCTCATCCGGTGCCCACCACCCCCCTCGCCTCTCCGCCGCGCGTGGACTGCACGAGCACGCTCGAGATGCGCTGGCCAGGGCCGGGCTTGGCCCGGTACTCCCAGTTGCCGAGCGAGTCCACCGGGGCGGAGGCGACCTTGACCGGCGTGCCCGAGGTCGTGTTGTAGATGTTCACCGACGTCGCCGGGTTCAGCAGGGACGGTGCACCGGGCACGAGCGCCGTGCCGGTGAGCCGCAGCTCCTTGCCGACCCGGTGGCGTGAGGCCGCCGCGACGGTCACCACGTCATCGCTCTTCAGCGTGATCGTCGCGGGGGAGCTCGCGACCCCGGCGGCGTTCCTGACCACCAGCTGGAGGACCGGGTCCTGGTCGGCGGCGGCGGGCGCCGTGGCGGAGACCGTGGTGAAGAACGGCACCACGACCTTCGGCTTGGCCACGGTCTTGCTGCTGAACGCCACCTCGGGTCCGCTCAGCTGGGACCATTCGTAGGAGGCCGCGTTGGCGGAGCCGCTGCCGTCCAGCTCCGTGGCCATCCCCCGGGCCACCGAGCCGGGCAGTGCCGCGACGGCCGCGGTGGCCGCGGGCTGCTCGACATCCGGGTTGTCCGGGGTGGTGCCGTCCGTGACCGGGCCGGGGTCCGGGGCGGGATCGACCGGGTCCTCGCCGACCGGGGAGGCCTCCCCGCCGGTGACGACCACGGGCACGGTGGTCCGGCTCGTCCCGGAGGTGGAGACCGTGGCCTCGACCGGGGGAGCGAGCGTGGGGAACGAGCCCTTGTAGACGTTCGCGGTGCCGGTGGCGGCGAGCGCCCCGAAGCCGGCGACCTCCGGGGCGGTCCCGGAGGCGGACGTCGCCTCGACGGTCAGCGCGGTGCCGTCGTAGGTCGCGGCCGTGGCGACCGAGACGTCGGTGACGGCGACCTCGGCGCTGCTGACGGGCTTGTCCCCGAGGTTCCGGACCGTCACGGTCGCCGGAGCGGCGCCCGTGTACGAGATGCGGGCGTAGGCGCGCTCCGAGTCGCCCTCGTCCTTCTCCATGGGCGTGGTGCTGAACACGCCGTCCTGGCCGACCACCTCGAGCTGGTCCCCGCGGCTGGTGGCGAAGACGTCGAGGTGGCCCCCGCCGACGACGGCCCGGTCGGCCTGCACCCCCGTGTTGGTGGAGATCTTGCCCATCACGGAGAACTGGTCGTTGCGGGCGGTGCCGCCGTCCGAGGTCGTGACCTCGAAGAAGTTCGTGCCGAGCGGGCTGCCCGTCACGGTGTGCTCCACGTCGGGGTTGCCCAGGTAGCCCTCGGGGGCCCCGCTGTCCCACTGCAGGAAGGGGCCGATGTCCCCCTTGAGCGGTGTCTGGAAGTTGCCGACGGCCGGGGAGACGTCCTCCACCAGGCGCCCGCGGCCCCGCTCGTCGGTGTCGACCGTCACGGTGCCGTAGGGGTGCGTGAACGTCAGGGTGGTGTTGGGCGCGGCGTCGTCCACGTCGATGCGCTGGCGGGAGAAGACGACCTGGTCCCCGGGGACCGGGTTCTCGTTGGCGAAGGCTGCCTCCAGGGCGAGGGTGAGGACCGCGTCCCCACCGCCGGGGATCTGGACCTCGGAGCCGGCGAGCATGTAGAAGGCCTCGCCGGGGAAGTTGTCCGGGAAGGAGATGGGCTTCAGCGGATCGGGGACGTCTCCCGGCGGGAAGGCGCACAGCGGGTTGTCGCCGTCCAGGCACAGTTCCGTGCGGACCTTGCTGCTGTCCTCGTACCAGGCCGGGAACCCGTGCTCGGTGTTCACGGGTCCCACGGCGGTCAGGCCGCCCGGGTTGCGCTGGACGACCTCGGTGGCGGCGGTCGAGGCGCTGATGCCGGTGGCGCCGAGCAGGAGCGCGGCGGCGGCGGCGGCCGTGCGGCGGCCGCGGGGATGCTGTGGCGGGTCCCGCAGCACTTCGCGGGGCCCGGTGGAGGTGCTCATGATGTCTCCTCAAGTAGCGGCGGTGCTGATAGCGCGAATATGCAAAAGCGCACTTGAGAAAACCCTGTGGCACCGGGCCCGGACCGGGGTCGCCGCGGAACGGGAGGGGGGAGGGCCCGACGCGCGACGTCATGACGGGCCCGGTGGAGGGGCTGCGCTCAGCCCCGCAGCCGGGCCACGGCGTCGTCCTGGTGCAGGATGTCCTGGCGCATCTCGTCCTCGAGGAAGGCCAGCAGCGCGCGGGAGAGCTCCGAGTTCTCGGAGGCCACGGCGTCCCGGGCCACCGCGGCCCGGAAGTTGTGGGCGAACGCGTCGATCGCGGTCTGGGCCACGCAGCTGTGCGTGGAGATCCCGCAGAGCATCAGGTGGGTGGCGCCCAGGTTGCGCAGCCGGGCCGCGAGGTCCGTGTCGAAGAACGCGCTGTCCCGGGTCTTGACCAGCCCCGCCCCGCCCTCGGTGTCGAGACCGGCCACGTACTCGGACTGCTCCGTGCCGGGGAACGCGAAGCCCTGCCCGTCGTCCTGCATGTTGACGGTCCACGTGGAGCCGTCCCGCTCGTGCTGGGTGCGGATCAGCACGATCGGGCAGCCGCCGTCGCGGGCCGCCCGGATCAGCTCGTTGACCTTCTCCGTCACGGACTCCCGCTGCTCCTCGAGCTCGGGGAAGTCGAAGTACGAGTTCTGCATGTCGATGACGAGCAGGGCGGTGCGGCCCTGCGTCGGGTACTGGGTCATGGCGTCCTCTCCGGTGGGGGAGCGCCCCGCGGCGTCTCCCGTGGACAACGGATCTGATCAGTGAACTTACTACCAATGGGCGTGCGGCTCCACCCGTTCCGGGCTCCGGTAGCCTGGGGCGCATGGCCTATCACGCGGACGCCCTCGAGCTCGAGGGCAAGGAGATCCTCACGTGGGAACGCTTCGGCGAAGCGACCCAGGAGCTCGCCCAGAGCGTCGTGGACAGCGGCTTTCTGCCGGACATCATCATCGCGGTGGCCCGCGGCGGGCTGCTCCCGGCCGGTGCGCTGTCCTACGCGATGGGGGTCAAGCTCTCGGACGCGATCAACGTGGAGTTCTACACCGACGTCCACCAGACCCTGCCGGACCCCGTCCTGCTCGCCCCGATGCTGGACACCGAGTCCATCGTGGGCCGGAAGCTGCTCGTCGTCGACGACGTGGCGGACTCCGGGCGGACCCTCGCCCTGGTGCTGGAGCTGCTGCGCGGCCTGGGCGCGGAGGCGCGATCCGCCGTCATCTACGGCAAGCCCCGCTCCGTGATCCGGCCCGACTACCTGTGGAAGGCCACCGACGACTGGATCGTCTTCCCCTGGTCGGCCGCCCCGCCGGTCACCGCCGGCGCCTGACCGCCCCGGGCCGCGTCCCGCCCGGGCCGCTCCTCATCCGGTCAGCGCAGCGCCGCCCGCACCCCGGGGTGGCCCGCCACCACGAGCCACACGACGTTGACCGCGACGAGGACGGTGGTGCTGAGCCCAGGCAACAGGTGCCCGCCCAGGAGGAACACCGCCAGGTCGAAGAGGTCGCCGAGCACGGCCAGGGAGCAGAAGACGATGCCGAGGATCCAGCCCCACTGCAGCTGCTCGCGCAGCGGGAACCAGACCAGCGCGTAGAGGGCCGTCGTCAGCACCACGCCGAGGAGCGCCAGCGCGGCGGACAGCCCGGCGCCGGGGAGCCCCGGCACCCGCACCAGGTCCTCCATGCCGGGGAGCTGGGCGCTGGGCCCCGCGACCGTCTGCACGAACGTGTCCGTCACGTTCACCGCGAACGAGAGCAGGGTGAGCCGCAGCAGCAGGCGCAGCCGGGCCGTCATCGGCGGCCCGGGCGGGACCGTGCCGGGACCCGGTCCGCCGGGGAGCCGCGGGGGCGGCCCGCCGCCCGGACGGTGCGGGCCACCGGGACCGTGCGGGTGCTGGCTCATGGCCTGTGCCTCCTGGCGCGCGCGAGGTGTGCTCACCGCCGAACCTACCGCTCCCTGCCCCGTCCGGCACGGGTTTCCAGGGATCGTCCCACACGGACCTCCCCGGGGCGGCCCGTGCGACGTGGATCACCCGGGGTAGGCTGGCACGGTAGGCACCGACGGCGCGACCGCTCGTCGGTCGTGCGCGCACCCGTGACGACCGACCAGCCAGGAGCAGCCGCGACATGACGACTCAGCACGACCGGACCGCCGCCCCCGACCGCCACCGCGCCGAGGTGATCGACGCCCCGCTGCGCGCGGACGTCCGCCGCATCACGACCCTGCTGGGGGAGACCCTGGCCCGCCAGCGCGGCGAGGAGCTGCTGGAGCTGGTCGAGCAGGTCCGCCGGCTCACCAAGGACGCGAAGGACGCCAAGGCCTCCGGGGCCGACGACGCCGCGGGCCAGGTCCGCGACCTGCTCGGCTCCCTGCCCCTGGACCGGGCGACGGACCTGGTGCGGGCCTTCGCCCACTACTTCCACCTGGCCAACGCCGCCGAACAGGTGCACCGCGTGCGCGTGCTCGGCCGCCGCCCCGAGGACGAGGGGTGGCTCGCCGCGGCGGTCACCGACGTCGCCGCCGAAGCCGGTCCCGACGCCCTGCGCGAGGCGGTGGGCAGCCTGGACGTCCGGCCGGTGTTCACCGCGCACCCCACCGAGGCCTCCCGGCGCTCCGTGCTGACCAAGATCCGGCACCTCTCCGACATCCTGGCCCGCGAGACCGCCGAGGGCTCCGCCGCGCGCCGCAGCCAGGACCGGCGCCTCGCCGAGCTGATCGAGCTCCTCTGGCAGACCGACGAACTGCGCCAGAACCGCCCCACTCCGCTCGACGAGGCCCGCAACGCCCTGTACTACCTGCGGGAGGTCCTCACCGAGACCATGCCCGTGCTGCTCGCGGACCTCGAGGACCAGCTGTCGCAGCACGACGTGCACCTGCCGGCCGGCCCCCCGCCGCTGCGCTTCGGGTCCTGGATCGGCGGGGACCGGGACGGCAACCCCAACGTCACCCCCGAGATGACCCGCCGGGTCCTCCAGTTGCAGGGGCAGGCGGCCGTCGACATCGCCCTGAGCTTCCTGGACGTGCTGGTCTCCCGGCTGTCCCCCTCCACCGCCATCGTCGAGGTCGACCCCGAGCTCCGCGAGTCCGTGGAGCGGGACGTGGCCCACCTGCCCGGCCTGGACCCGCGGGTCCTGGAGCTCAACGCGCAGGAGCCGTACCGGCTCAAGCTCACCTGCATCAAGGCCAAGCTGATCAACACCCGCCGCCGGTTCGCGGAGGAGACCGTCCACGAGCCGGGCCGGGACTACCGGACCACCGCGGAGCTCGTGGCCGACCTCGACGTGGTGGCCCGCTCGCTGCGGCACCACGCGGGCGCGCTCGCCGCCGACGGCTCCCTCGCCGCGGCGACCCGCACCATCGCCGGCTTCGGCCTGGGCCTGGCCACCCTGGACGTCCGCGAGCACGCCGACGCCCACCACGAGGCCGTGGGGCAGCTGCTCGACCGGCTGGGCGAGCTGGACCAGCCGTACGCGGACATGGACCGGGGCGCGCGCGCCGCGGTGCTCGCCGGAGAGCTCGCCGGCCGCCGCCCGCTCGCCCCGCCGGGGCTGTCCACAGGCGCCGTGCACCTCGACGGCGACGCGGACCGGACGTTCGCGGTCTTCCGGGAGATCGCCCGGGCCCAGGAGACCTACGGCGAGGAGATCGTCGAGACCTACATCGTGTCCATGACCCGCGACGCGGACGACATCCTGGCCCCCGTGATCCTGGCCCGCGAGGCCGGGCTGGTGGATCTCACCGGCGAGCAGGACCGCGCCACCCTCGGCTTCGCGCCGCTGCTGGAGACCGTCGGGGAGCTGCGCCGCTCCGCGGAGGTCATCGACGAGCTGCTCTCCGACCCGGCCTACCGGCGGGTGGTCGCGGCGCGCGGGAACATCCAGGAGGTCATGCTCGGCTACTCCGACTCCAACAAGGAGTCCGGGGTGATGACCAGCCGGTGGGAGATCCACCGGACCGAGCGCCGGCTGCGCGACGTCGCCGCCCGGCACGGCGTGCGGCTGCGGCTCTTCCACGGCCGCGGCGGCTCCGTGGGCCGCGGCGGCGGTCCCACCCACGACGCGATCCTCGCCCAGCCCAGCGGCGTCCTCGCAGGCGAGATCAAGTTCACCGAGCAGGGCGAGGTGATCAGCGACAAGTTCTCCCTCCCCGCCCTGGCCCGGGAGAACCTCGAGCTGTCCCTGGCCGCCGTGCTGCGCGCCACGGCGCTGCACCAGGACCCGCGGTCCACCGAGGAGGAGCTGGACCGGTGGGGCGAGGTCATGGACGTGGTCAGCGACGCCGCCTTCGCCTCCTACACGGGCCTGGTCGAGGACCCCGACCTGCCGGAGTACTTCCTGTCCGCCACCCCGGTGGAGCAGCTGGGCGCGCTGAACATCGGCTCCCGCCCGGCCAAGCGCCCGTCGTCGGACAAGGGCCTGTCCGGGCTGCGGGCCATCCCGTGGGTCTTCGGCTGGACGCAGTCCCGCCAGATCGTGCCCGGCTGGTTCGGGGTGGGCTCGGGCCTGCGCGCCGCCCGCGAGGCGGGGATGGAGGGGGACCTGCGCACCATGCTGGAGCGCTGGCACTTCTTCAGCTCGGTGATCTCCAACGTGGAGATGACCGTGGCGAAGACCGACCTGGAGATCGCCGCCCACTACGTCCGGGCGCTGGTGCCCGAGCGGCTCCAGCACGTGTTCGAGGTGATCCGCCGCGAGTACGAGCTCACCCTCGACGAGCTCGCCCGGCTCACCGGGCAGGCGGAGCTGCTGGACGGCAACCCCACCCTGAAGCAGACGCTCGAGGTGCGGGACCAGTACCTCGACCCCATCTCCTACCTGCAGGTGGAGCTGCTCCGCCGGATCCGGGAGCAGGACGCCGAGGGCCGGGAGGTCGACGAGGGCCTGCAGCGGGCCCTGCTCATCACCATCAACGGGGTGGCCGCCGGCCTGCGCAACACCGGCTGACCGGCCCGGGCCGGCGGCACGCCCCCGCCGGCCCGGTCCGGGTGTGTCGTCCCGGGCTCAGTCGCCGACGGCGTCGCGGCCGCGGCGCACGATCAGCGGATCGGCCGGGTGGACCACGGACGGGTCCTTGTCCTCGTAGTCGAACTGGTCCAGGAAGAAGCGCAGCGCGTTGATCCTCGCCCGCTTCTTGTCGTTGGACTTCACCGTGGTCCACGGGGCGTGGTCGGTGTCCGTGCGCAGGAACATCTCCTCCTTGGCCTCGGTGTAGTCCTCCCACCGGTCCAGGGAGGCGAGGTCCTGCGGGGAGAGCTTCCACCGGCGCACGGGGTCGATCTGACGGATCGCGAACCGGGTCCGCTGCTCCTGCTGGGTCACGGAGAACCAGAGCTTGGTGAGGTGGATGCCGGAGTCCACGAGCATCTTCTCGAACACCGGGGCCTGGTCCATGAACCACGCGTAGTCCTGCGGGGTGCAGAAGCCCATCACCGGTTCCACCACCGCGCGGTTGTACCAGGAGCGGTCGAAGAGCACCATCTCCCCGGCGGTGGGCAGGTGGCGGATGTAGCGCTGGAAGTACCACTGCCCGGCCTCGCGGTCCGAGGGCTTGGTCAGGGCCACGACCCGGGCGGCGCGCGGGTTGAGGTACTCGGTGAACCGTTTGATCGTCCCGCCCTTGCCGGCGGCGTCCCGGCCCTCGAACACGATGACGTGCTGGAGGTCGTGGTCCTGGCCCCAGTACTGGAACTTCAGCAGCTCGATCTGGAGCTTGTACTTCTCCAGCTCGTACTCCTCCCGGCTCATCAGCTCGTCGTAGGGGTGGTCCTCCCGCCAGGTCTCCACGGCCGAGCCCCCCGGGTCGATCAGGTCCGGGTCCTCCTCGTGCCCGTGGGGCACGGTGTAGCCCATCTGCGTGAGGTGGTCGATGAACTCCCGCAGGTTCTCCCGCACGGCCCACTGGTCGGCGGGCATCCACTGCCGTTTTCCGTCGGGCATCGGCCGTTCCTCTCCGGTCAGGGTCTCTTGAGCGCAGTGTAGGCGTGGTCATCCTGACCCGCCCGGACGGCGGGCACATGACCGCCCGGTGAACACCAGGGGATCGGTCCTCCTGCCCCGCCCGGGGCCGACCGTGCAGAATCCCGTGCGGTCGGCTACGGGGCCTCGCCCGCGGCACGGTCGATGTCGACGCTGACGTCGTGGCCGACGGCGGTGCCGTGCTCCACCGTCCGCGAGACCGTGCAGTACTTGTCGTGGGAGAGGGTGACGAGGCGTTGGACCATGCCGGCGGCCTTGCGGCCGGCGGCGTCGTCGGGGAACGCGAGGTGGAAGGAGAGGTGCAGGTCCTCCAGGCGGTTCGCGCCGTTCTCCTCGAGGATCTTCTGTCCGGTCGCCTCGACGCGGAACTCCGAGGGCTCCGAGCTGCGGGAGGTCGCGACGTCCACGTCGATGGCCGAGCACCCGGCGATGGCGGCCAGCAGGA
Source organism: Kocuria sp. GQ42 (assembly GCF_059758435.1). Lineage (NCBI taxonomy): Bacteria > Bacillati > Actinomycetota > Actinomycetes > Micrococcales > Micrococcaceae > Kocuria > Kocuria sp. GQ42. The sequence goes on from NZ_JCAXEN010000006.1 coordinate 174,468, forward strand.
GCTCCACGGGGGACAGCAGACCCTCACCTCGGCCGAAGGCGATCTCGGCCCCCTCGGCGTTGCGGGCGGTGTAGTGGCCGGTGGCGGTGCGGGTCAGCTCGACGGAACGCGGGGCGGGGTCGTTGATCTCACTCATGCACCCATGATGCCAACCCCGCTCGCATCGGCGGCCCCGGCACCGCCCCGGGTCCGGCGGAATAGGCGCTGCGGGCGTCACCGTTGACGTGGGAACGTCACCGTCCAGCGTCCAGGAGGCCGGCTTGTCCCCATCACGACCGGCGCACGACGGCCACGAGCCCGAGGAGCCCGAGGAGCCCGAGCGGAACCACCTGGACGCCGAGCTCGAGGCGCTGATCGCCGACTACCGGCAACTGCACCAGGACGACGCCCGCCTGCGCCGGATCGAGCGCATCATCCACGCCGCGCGCCGGCCCGCCGACGAGGAGGCAGGGGACCGGGCCGGCGAGATCCGCGAGGAGCAGATCGCGCCCGTGCTGAGGGTCCAGGACGCGCGGCGGGTCGCCGCCGGGCTGCTGCGCACCGAGGAGGACATGAGGGCCTACGCGGCCCGTTTCGCCCGGCGCAGCACCGAGAAGGACCCGGCGGGTAGGGACCTGGAGCGCCAGGCGCACGCGCTGGACGCCGCGGGCCGGAACTGGGTGCTGATGATCGGCCAGAACCGTGACCACGGACTGGTTGCCTGCCGCTTCGTCCGGGAGAAGGGCATCCCGCACGCCCGCGTGGTGTCCTTCACCGCGGAACGGCTGAGGCTGCCCATCCTGGTCATCGAGCTGGGCCTGGACGAGGAGGGCCCCTGCCCCGGGTGAGCTCTCCGCCGCGGGCGGTGGCCGGGTGCGCGGGGCACGCCGCGACGGGTCGATCTCCGGCGACCAGGGTCAGGTCCGCGTCGCCAGCACCAGCTCCGTGAGCGCGCTGAGCAGCGGCCCCTCCACGCCCAGGGCGGACGCCTGTCCGAGCGCCCCCACGGGGTCGCGCCGCACGGCCTCGTGCACCCGCCGCTTGACCTCGTAGCCGATCTGGGCGTCGTTGAGCAGGTCGAAGACGCGGTCCGCGGGATCCTGGGCGGCCACGTCGCCCAGTCCCGCCGACCGCACCACGATGCGCGCCCCGGGGGCGACCCCCTCGACGGTGACCGAGGTGCGCTGCCCGCGTACGCCGTTCCCCCGCCGGTCGGTGCGGGCCGGGACGGTCCTCCCGTCCACGGTCACGGTCGGCTCCGCCGGCTCCTCGAGGCCGATGAAGGTGAGGGTCCAGGTGCGCGCCGCCGGCAGGCAGCCGAGGTGGCCCTGCGCCGGGCCGACCGTGAACTCCCCGGCGGCGGCGTCGAGGGTGAGCGGGGTGCGCGCCCAGCGGGCCGGGTCGAGGCCGTCGCCGCTGTCGTCGTCCTCGTCCAGGACGGTGCGGTGCGAGGCGCCGGTGACCACCAGGACCTCCAGCTCCCCGGGATTGCCGGGGCCCGGCGCGGCGTCGTCGTCGGACCCCGCGAGGGGCACGATCGCGCCGGCGCGGGCCAGGACGGGCACGTCGTCGAGGCCCCGGTGCAGCACGAGCTCCCGCCCGCCGTCGTAGACGGTGCCCGTGAACAGGTCCGTCCAGGACCCCTCCGGCAACCACACCGGCACGGCCGCACGGGTGACCACGGGGTCCGCGGGGGAGGTGACCGGGGCGACCATCAGCTCGGGCCCGAACAGGTACTGGTGGCCGTACCGGTAGGCCTGCTCCGCCTCCGGGTGCTCGTGGTACAGGGGCCGGACCAGGGGGACGCCCTCCACGGCGGCGGCCCGGTTGGCGGTGTGCAGGTAGGGGACCAGCCGGTGCCGCAGCCGGAGACCGCGCTCCATGGCCTCCGCGTAGGGGGAGCGGTAGCGCCACGGCTCCTTGGCGATGAAGTCGTTGTCGCCCGAGTGCAGGCGCAGGATCGGGGAGAACACCCCGAACTGCAGCCAGCGGGTGGCCAGCTCGTCGTCGCGGGCGCCGAAGATGTGCCCGCCGATGTCGTGGCTCCACCAGCCGAAGCCGATGTTCGCCGCCGTCGCCGTGAAGTACGGCTGGAACGCCAGCGAGGCCCAGGAGATGACGGTGTCGCCGGAGAAGCCGACCGGGTAGCGGTGGCTGCCGGGCCCGGCGTAGCGGGAGAGCGTCAGCGGACGGGACCCGTCCGCGCCCGAGTCCAGGAAGTGGTAGTGGTTGAGCACCCACAGGGGGTCCACCCCGGGCAGCCGCGAGTGCGGCCCGGACTGCCAGTCGACCCACCAGAAGTCCACGCCGTCGGTCTCCAGGCCGCGGTGCAGGACCTCGAAGTACGCGGCCACGAAGTCCCGGTCGGTGACGTCGAAGGCCACGGGCTCCTCCGAGCCCGGCTCGCGCCCCAGGGCCTCGAGCATCGCGGGGTGCGCGTCCTCGAAGGAGCGCACCCCGTCGGCCGGGTGCAGGTTGAGCGTGACCCGGTAGCCGCGCTCGTGCGCCCACGCGAGGAAGCCCCGCGGGTCCGGGAACAGCTCCCGGTTCCAGGTGTAGCCCGTCCAGCCCGAGCCGTGCCGGCGCTCCACGTGCTCGTCCGTGAGGTGCCAGTCCATGTCCACCACCAGCACGGAGAACGGCAGGCGGCGCCGGTCGAACTCGGCGACCAGCTCCCGGTACTCGGCCTCGTCGTAGGCGTGGTACCGGCTCCACCAGTTGCCGAGCGCCCAGCGCGGCAGGACGGGCTGCGGCCCGGACAGGGCGTAGAGGTCGCGCAGCGCCTGCCGGTGGTCGTGGCCCCAGCCGAAGAGGTAGAGGTCCACGGCGCCCTCCTCGCCGGCGCGCGGCGCGTACCAGCCGTCGTCCGTGAGCAGCACCGAGGTGGAGTCGTCGATCACCCCGAAGCCCTCGCGGGACGTGATGCCCGGTTCGAGCGGGATCGGGCCGTCGGCCTCGTCCAGGGTGCGCGCGGTCCCGCCCAGGGTGGGGGCGGGGACGCCGTAGCGCCACACGCTGTGGTAGCTGGTCACGCCGCCGCGGATCTGCGCGGACAGTCCCGTCGGGCTGAAGGCCCGCTCGTCGTAGCTGAGGTGGATCCGCTCCGTGCTCAGCTCGAGCCCGGCCGCCGTGTGCCGCACCCGGAAGTCCGGCACCGGGAACCGGCGGTCGACGGCGAACGCGGACGGGCGGTCCTCGAAGCGGCCGGCGGGACTGTACTCCAGGCGCAGCAGCCCGGGGCTCAGCACGCTGATGCGGTAGTGCTCGCCGGTGACGACGGCGCCCGGGTCCACGGTGCCGGTGCCGGTGGGACGGAAGTGGGGGAGGGGCATGCGTCCACCCTAGGCGGACCGGGGCGGGAATAATCCGGGACGGGCGCCGCTTGACGGTAGTAGTTCAAATTTGAAAGAACAGGGCGGCTCGTCCGGCCGGACGCCGCCGCGGAGCAGGAGGACCACATGCAGTTCGGCATCTTCACCATCGGGGACGTCACCGAGGACCCCGTCACGGGACGCACCCCCACCGAGCACGAGCGGATCAGGGCCACCGTCGAGATCGCGAAGAAGGCGGAGGAGGTGGGCCTGGACGTCTTCGCCACGGGCCAGCACCACAACCCGCCGTTCGTGGCGCCGGGGAACCCGCCCGTCCTGCTGGCGAGCATCGCGGCGCAGACCGAGCGGCTGCAGCTGTCCACGGCCACCACCCTGATCACCACCACCGACCCGGTGCGCATCGCGGAGGACTACGCCTACCTGCAGCACCTGACCGACGGCCGCGTGGACCTCACCATGGGGCGGGGCAACACCGGCCCGGTCTATCCGTGGTTCGGCCAGGACATCCGCCAGGGCATCCCGCTGGCGATCGAGCACTACAGCCTGCTCCACCGGCTGTGGCGGGAGGACGTGGTCAACTGGCAGGGCCGGTTCCGCGGCGCCCTGCAGGGCTTCACCTCGACCCCGCGCCCGCTCGACGGCGTGGCCCCCTTCGTGTGGCACGGCTCGATCCGCTCCCCCGAGATCCCGGAGCAGGCCGCCTACTACGGCGACGGGTTCTTCCACAACAACATCTTCTGGCCCGCCGAGCACACCCGGCGGATGGTGGAGTTCTACCGGACCCGCTTCGAGCACTACGGCCACGGCTCGGCCGACCAGGCGATCGTGGGCCTCGGCGGCCAGGTGTTCATGCGCCGGAACTCCCAGGACGCCGTGCGGGAGTTCCGCCCCTACTTCGACAACGCCCCCGTCTACGGGCACGGGCCGTCCCTGGAGGACTTCACCACGCAGACGCCGCTGACCGTGGGCTCCCCGCAGCAGGTCATCGAGAAGACCCTCGGGTTCCGCGACTACGCGGGCGACTACCAGCGCCAGCTGTTCCTGATGGACCACGCCGGCCTGCCGCTCAAGACCGTCCTGGAGCAGCTCGACCTGCTGGGCGAGGAGGTCGTGCCGGTGCTGCGCAAGGAGTTCGCCGCGCTCAAGCCCGCCCACGTGCCGGAGGCCCCGACCCACGCCTCGCTGCTGGAACGCCACCGCGCCGGCCAGGACCCGGTCCCCGGCGGCACCGAGGACTCGCCCGCCGGGCGGGCCCGCGCCGCCCAGGCCGCGGAGCCGACCACGGGGCGGACCACGGAGAGGGCCCGGCGATGAGCGTCCGGAACCCCACCGGGACGACGACGCCGGACCCCGCCGCGGCGCGCCCGCTCACTGTGGCCGTGGTGTCGGCGGGGATGTCCGACGGCTCCTCCACCTCGCTGCTGGCCGACCGGCTCGCCGAGGCCGCCCGGGACGGACTGGACGGGACGCCGGTGCGGATCGAGCGCGTGGACCTGCGCCCGCTGGCCCACGCCATCGCCGACCACCTGCTCACCGGGTTCCCCGGTCCGGAGCTGCGGACCGCCCTGGACACGGTCACCGGGGCGGACGCCCTGATCGCGGCCACCCCGACGTACAAGGCCTCCTACTCGGGGCTGTTCAAGTCCTTCTTCGACCTCGTCGACGACGCCGCGCTGGAGGACGTGCCCGTGCTGGTGGCCGCGACCGGGGGCACGGCACGCCACTCCCTGATGCTCGACACCGCCATGCGCCCCCTGTTCACCCACCTCAAGGCGCTGGTGCTGCCCCTGGGGGTCTACGCCGCCACCGAGGACTGGGCCGGCGGATCGCTCGACTCGCGCATCCGGCGGGCCGGCGCGCAGCTGGCGCGCTCGATCGAGCCGGGAGCGCAGCCGGCGGGACGGGCGGCCGGCGAGGTCCCGGCCGGTGCGGCCGGGCCCGAGCGGGACGGCGGGTTCGAAGGGGTCCCCGACTTCGCGGACCTGCTCGCCCGGGCCGGCCGGTGACCGACCGGCCGGCGGCCGCGCCGGAGCCCACCGCCCGCCCGTGGGACGTGTGGCAGCTGTTCTTCGAGACCACCGCCCGGCTGACCACGGAGATCGAGGCGCGGCTCAAGGAGCACGGCTGCTCGCTCATGGACTACCAGGTGCTCCTGCTGCTGCGCAACGCCGAGGACCACCGGCTGCGGATGGGGGAGCTGGCCCAGCGGCTGGTCTTCTCCCCGAGCCGGCTCAGCTACCAGATCGGCGTGCTCGAGAAGCGCGGCTGGGTGCGGCGCCGTCGCTGCGCCGAGGACGCGCGCGGCCTCGAGGCCGAGCTCACGGAGGAGGGGCTGCGCGCCTTCCGGCGCCTGCGGCCCGCCCACGCCCGCGACGTCGAGGAGCTGTTCCTCCGTGCGCTCGAGGGCGACGACGCCGACCGGCTGGCCGCCGTCATGGACCGGCTGGCCCGCCGGCTGGCCTGAGGGCGGGGCTGCGGCGTCCCGGTCCGCGGGCTCAGCGCAGCGCGGCCCGCACGCCCGGCCGGGCGGCCACCACGAGCCAGGCCACGTCCACGACGGCCTTGAGCGCGCCCGTCACGAGCCCGATCGACGTGCCCGCCGGGACCACGAGCAGCAGCACGGCGTTGGCCACGGTGGTCAGGAGCGCCATGGACGCGAAGACGATGCCGAGGATCCACGCCCACTGCCGCTGCTCGCGCAGCGGGAAGTACACCAGGGCGTAGAGCCCGGCGGTGAACCCGAGGCCGAACAGGAGCGAGATGGCGAGGACGACCGTCCCGAACGTCCCTGCGGACAGGCCGGTGTACTGCTCGGGCGCCGCCAGGTACCCCACCGCGCTGCCGAGGACCGCGACCACGAAGGACGCCACGGTGAGCCGGAGCAGCAGCCGCAGGTCGGCCGTCACCGGCGGCCGGGGCGGGCGGGCCTTCGCATAGGGAGGAGCGCCGGGCGGCGGCGGGCCGCCGTGGCCCCGGGGCTGGTAGGGCTGCTGGGACATCGGCGGTGCCTCCTGACGCACGGGCCTGACACGGGGAGGGCCCTGCGCAGGGCCCAGCACCGAACCTATCCGCCGGAATCGCATTCGCGAACACTCGGCGGCCCCGCGGCCCCCGTGCGGCGGCGCATGACGCCCGGACCCGCTCAGACGGGGGAGGTCCCGGCCGCGACGAGCGCCGCGGTCGCCGCCGCGATCGCCTGCTCCTCGTCGGTGGGCACCACGAGCACCTCCAGCGCCGATCCCGGCGCGGAGATCCGGCGGACCTCCCGCGAGCGGGCGGCGTTGGCGTCGTCGTCGAGCACGACCCCGAGGGCGCCCAGCCGCCCGCAGACGCGGGCGCGGAAGGCCGAGGCGTTCTCCCCGATCCCGGCTGTGAAGACCAGCGCCTGCGCGCCGTCCACGGCCACGTGGTAGCCGCCCACGTACTTCGCCAGGCGGTGGGCGGCCATCTCCAGGGCCAGCTCGGCGCGCTGGTCGCCGCGGTCGGCGGCCTCCTGGACAGCGCGCATGTCGTGGTCGCCGGCGATCGCCCGCAGACCGGACTCCTTGTTGAGCACGGCGTCGAGCCGCTCGGGGGTCATCCCCGGGTCACGGCGCAGGACGGCCGTGACCACGGACGGGTCCAGGTCCCCGGTGCGGGTGCCCATCACCAGGCCCGCCAGGGGGGTGTAGCCCATCGACGTGTCGTAGGAGGCGCCGTCCTTGACCGCCGTCACCGACGCGCCGTTGCCCAGGTGCGCCACCACGCAGCTGAACCGTTCGCGCGGGACGTCCAGGAACTGCGCCGCCTGACCCGTCACCCAGTCGTGGGACGTGCCGTGGAACCCGTAGCGGCGGATCCCCCATCGCTCGTAGAACTCCTCCGGCACGGCGTAGCGCCACACGTGCTCGGGCATGGTGCGGTGGAACGCGGTGTCGAACACGCAGATCTGCGGCAGGTGCGGCCACGTCTTCTGCACGGCCCGCAGGCCCAGGACGGCGGCGGGGTTGTGCAGGGGAGCCAGCGGGACCAGCCGCTCGATGTCGCGGATGATCTCGTTGGTCGCGAGCACCGGCGCGGAGAAGCGCTCGCCGCCGTGGACCACGCGGTGACCCGCGGCGTCGATCGTGCGCCCCTCCAGCTCGGTCTCGAGGCGCTCCGCGAGCAGCTCGAGCGCCTGCGTGTGGTCCGCGATCCGCGAGCTGCCGATGTTCTCGATCAGCCCGGAGGCCAGCACCGTCCCGCCGTCCGCACCGGCCTCGAGCTCCCGGACCTGGTACTTGAGCGAGGACGAGCCGCAGTTGACGACGAGCACGAGCATGGAGGACTCCCTGGGGCTGTGGCGACGGGCGTGGGGACGGGGACGGGGACGGTGCGAGCGGTGGGCCGATGGGTCACATGCCCTGCGCCTGGATCGCGGTGATCGCGACCGTGTTGACGATGTCGTCCACGGTGCACCCGCGCGAGAGGTCGTTGACGGGCTTGCGCAGCCCCTGCAGCACCGGGCCCACGGCCACGGCGCCGGCCGACTGCTGGACGGCCTTGTAGGTGTTGTTGCCGGTGTTGAGGTCCGGGAAGACGAACACGGTCGCCCGGCCGGCCACGGCGGAGCCCGGCAGCTTGGAGGCCGCGATCGAGGCGTCCACCGCGGCGTCGTACTGGATGGGGCCCTCCACCTCGAGCCCCGGGTCCGCGCCGCGCACGATCTCGGTGGCCGCCCGGACCTTGTCCACGTCCTCGCCGGAGCCGGACCCGCCGGTCGAGTAGGACAGCATCGCCACCCTGGGCTCCACCCCGAACTGGCGGGCGGTGCGGGCGGAGGCGAGCGCGATGTCCGCGAGCTGCTGCGCGTCCGGGTTGGGGTTCACGGCGCAGTCGCCGTAGACCAGGACGCGGTCCTCGAGGAGCATGAAGAACACGGAGGAGACGATCTTCACGCCCTCGGAGGTCTTCACGAACTCCAGGGCGGGGCGGATCGTGTTGGCGGTGGTGTGCGCGGCGCCGGAGACCATGCCGTCCACGTCCCCCATCTGCACCATCATGGTGCCGAAGTAGGAGCCGTCGAGCATCCGCTCCAGTGCCGTCTCCGGCTGCACGCCCTTGTGGGCGCGCAGCCGCACGTACTCCCCGGCGTACTTCTCGCGCAGCGCGTCGTCGTGCTCGAAGTCCACGAGGGTCAGCCCGTCCTCGGCGAAGTCGAGGTTGATGCCCTCCGTCTGGCACAGCTGCGCGATCCGCCCGGGGTCGCCCAGGACCGTGAGGTCGCAGAAGTTGCGGCGGTGGATCATCTCGGCGGCCCGCAGGATGCGGGGATCCTCCCCCTCGGGCAGCACGATGTTCTTCCGGTCCGCCCGGGCCGTCTCGACGAGCTCGTGCAGGAAGCGCAGGGGCGTGCGCTTGGCCGGGCGCGGCAGGTCGAGCCGGCTCACGAGCTCCTCGCCGTCCACCCGCCGGGCCCACTCGCCGAGCGCGGCCGCGACCTTGCGCGGGTGCGCCCCGGAGAGGGTGCCCCGGGTCCGGGACACCTCCCGGGCGGCCCGGTAGGTGTCCAGTCCGGTGGTCAGCACGGGGAACGGCGCCGCGGCGGTGAGCTCCCGGATCCGCCCCTCGGTCTCGAAGCCGCCCGTCAGCAGCATCCCGGAGGGGACGGGCAGGGCGGGGGAGAGGGCGGAGGCCAGGGAGGCGACGACGATGTCGGAGCGGTCCCCCGGCGTGATGACGAAGTCGCCGTCGGCGAGCTGCTCGAGGTAGTGGCCCACGGTCATCGCGGCGATCTTCACGCCCTTGACGTCCCGGTCCAGGGAGACCGCGGACGGGCCGTCCCCGAACCCGTGCCGGTCCCGCAGCTCGGCGACGGTCGGCGCGGCCACCGCCTCGTTCTCGGCGATGACGTACACGGGCAGGCCCCGCACGCCGCGGGCGGCGTTGTGCTCGATCTGCTCCACCCAGTCGGGGCGGGCGCGGTTGACGATGACCGCGAAGATGTCGCACCGCACCTGGTTCAGCTCGGCCCGGGTGACCTCGACCGCGTTGAGCACGTCCTCGGGGCTCTCGGACTCGTCGGCGCCGATCACGGCCAGCACGGAGGCGCCCAGGTTGTTGGCCATCCGGGCGTTCATGTCGAACTCGGCGGTGGCCGCGTTGTGCGCCAGGAGGTCGGTGCCGTCCACCACGATCACGTCGCAGTGCCGGGCCATCTCGCCGTAGACGGTCACGGCCATCGCGTCGAGCTCGTCGTGGTCCCCCGCGGCGAGCAGCTCCCGGGTGCGCGCCAGGGAGATGCCGCCGCGGCAGCGCTCGTCCGGGAGGTCGAAGTTGCGCTTCATCAGCTGCACCATCGGGTCCTCCGCCGGGGTCTCCCCGAGGTGGACGGGCCGGAAGTAGCCCAGGCGGTCCGTCTTGCGGAACAGCGAGTCGGCCAGGCCGAGGGCCACGAGCGACTTGCCGGACTGCGGCGTCATGGCGCTGACGTAGATGCCTTGGGTCATGGTGGCGGGGTCCTCCGACGGTCGGGCTGGGTCCGTGCCCAGTCTAGGGCCCGCCCGCCGGAGGACCGGGTGCGGGGCCGCTCAGGCCAGGGAGAGGAACATCTTCTCCAGCTCGGCCTTGTCGAGGCTCGGGTCCTCCGAGCGCAGGCACTGGTCCAGGCCCGTGGCGATGATGGAGAAGCCGGCCTTGTCGAGGGCGCGGGAGACCGCGGAGAGCTGCGTCACCACGTCCTTGCACTCGCGGCTCTCCTCGAGCATGCGGATGACGGCGCCGAGCTGGCCCTGGGCCCGCTTGAGCCGGTTGATGGTGGGGGTGAGGTCCTGGGGGTCGAGTTGCACGGGGCGCTCCTGGGTGTGGTGGTTGCTCCGTCGATTCTATACCCCCAGGGGGATCTTGCATACCCAGGGGGGTATGATGCATCATGGAGTCACACCCACCGCCACCCCGGAAGGAACTGCCGCATGACCTCGAAAGTCGCCCCCGCCGAGCTGAAGTCCTGGATCGAGTCCGGAGAGGAGGTCGCCGTCCTCGACGTGCGCTCCGCCGCCGAGTTCGCCGCCGAGCACATCGACGGCGCCTACAACGTCCCCGTCGACCTCGTGGCCGACCACGCGCAGGACATCGCCGCGGCCCTCGGCGGCAAGGTCGCCCTGATCTGCCGCTCCGGCGCCCGGGCCACCCGCGCCCAGGACATCCTCTCCTCGGCCGGCACCGAGAACGCCTACGTCGTCGACGGCACCGTCGACGACTTCGAGAAGGCCGGCGGCGCGGTCGTCCGCGGCGCCTCGACCTGGGCCATGGACCGCCAGGTCCGCATGGTCGCCGGCTCGCTCGTGCTGGCGAGCGTGGTGGGCGGGCAGCTGGTCTCCCCGAAGCTGCGCGCCGTCGCCGCGGGCGTCGGTGGCGGGCTCGCGTACTCCGCGCTGTCCAACACCTGCGCCATGGCCAACGTGCTCTCGAAGATGCCCTGGAACCAGGGCGCCAAGGATCCCTCCAAGGACGCCGTGCTGGAGCAGCTCGCCGCCCAGTGATCCGCCGGGCCGACCCTGCGGACTGATCCGACGGCCCCGCCGCCACGCCGTTCGCGTGGCGGCGGGGCCGTCGTCGTTCCCGGGGTTCACCCGGACGCCGCCGGGTGGGAGGATGGGGGCATGCTGGTTGCCTTCTCCGTCTCCCCGTCCGGCGGCGAGAACCCGAGCGGTTCCGTCCACGACGCCGTCGCCGCCGCCGTCCGCGTGGTCCGCGAGTCCGGACTGCCACACGAGACCGACGCCATGTTCACCACGATCGAGGGCGAGTGGGACGAGGTCATGGACGTCGTCAAGCGCGCCACCGAGGCCGTGGGCCGCTACGGGCCCCGGGTCTCGCTCGTGCTCAAGGCCGACATCCGCCCCGGCCACACCGGCGAGCTGCAGGGCAAGGTCGAGCGCCTCGAGGCCGCGATCCAGCGGCAGGCGATCGAGTCCTGAGCGCTGCCCCCGTGGCGGTCCGCCTGCGGACCGCAGGACCGTCCGACGCCGGGGCCTGGTCTGCCCTGCACCTGCGCTGCCTCGACGAGACCTACCGTCCGCTCTTCGGGGACGCCTTCGCCGACCGGCAGCAGGCCGCGGCCGAGCGCACCGCCGGCTACGACCTCGCCCTCCTCGCGGACCCGCACGTGCGCACCCTCCTCGCGGTCGACGACGACGGGGCCGCCCTCGGGCTGGTCTCCGCCGGTCCGGCCCCCGCCGCGTGGGAGGGGCGGGCCGGGGTGCCCGCCCCGCTCGTCCCGCTGCAGCTGTTCCAGCTCTACGTGCTGCGGGCCGCCCACGGCACGGGCCTCGGCGCCGCCCTGCAGGAGGCCGCGATCGGCTCCGCGGACGCGTACCTGTGGATCATGGACGGCAACGCCCGCGCGGAGCGCTTCTACGCCAGGCACGGCTTCCGGGCCCTGGCGGAGTCCTTCCCCGCCGGCGGGCCCTGGACCGGGCAGCGCATGCACCGCATGCTGCGGACGGGGACCGCGTGAGCCGGGCGTCCCGCCGCTCGCGCACGGCGCCGGCGCCCGCCGGGTCCGCCGGCCCCGCGGCCGGGAGCTACGAGATCTCGACCGGCACCGCCGAGCTCGTCCCGGACGCCTACGCCCCCGGCTCCTGGGTGCTGCACGTCAACGGCGTCCCCTCCTCCCACGTGGACCCGGAGCACCCCGAGCGGCTGGACTTCGAGTACATGCGCTGGATCGCCGCGGTCGTGGACGCCCACCTCGCCGCCCGCCCGGACCCGGAGCGGCTGCGGGTGCTGCACCTCGGCGGCGGCGCCTGCTCGCTCGCCCGCTACCTCGCCCACGCGCACCCGGCGGCGCGGCAGGTCGTCGTCGAGCTCGACGGGCGGCTCGCCGAGCTGGTCCGGGAGTGGTTCGACCTCCCGCGCGCCCCCCTGCTGCGGATCCGGGTGGGGGAGGCCCGCGCCGTCACGGAGTCGCTGAGCCCGGACACCCGGGACGTCGTGGTCCGCGACGTCTTCGCCGGCGCCGTGACCCCCGAGCCGCTCACCACGGTGGAGTTCGCCCGGCACGTGCAGCGCGTCCTGGCCCCCGGCGGGCTGTACGTGCTCAACTGCGGCGACACCCGGGACCTCGCCGGGGCGCGCGCCGAGCTCGCCGCGCTGTCCGAGGTGTTCGAGCACGTCGCCGCCGTGGCGGACCCGGCGATGCTCAAGGGCCGGCGCTACGGCAACATCGTGCTGGCCGCCTCCTCCGCGCCGCTGCCGCTGGAGGGCTCGCCCGGGGCGGCCGCGCTCGGCCGGGAGCTGCTCGGCGGCGCGGTGCCCGCCCAGTACAAGGACGAGGCGTGGGTGCGCTCCTTCGTGGGCGGCACCCCGCCGCGCCACGACCCGGTCGCCGAGGGGGAGCGCGATGGCGCCTGAGCCCGCGACCGAGCAGGACGTGCGCGCCCTCGCCCGGCGGCACGGCCTGGACCTGGAACCGGGCACCGTCCGGTTCGAGGAGGCGGGGCTGGACTACCGGGTGGCGTTCGCCGCCGCCTCCGGGACCGGCGAGCAGTGGGTGCTGCGGATCCCGCGCCGCCCCGACGTCGCGGCGAAGGTGGCCGACGAGCGGCGGATCCTGGACTTCGTGCGCCCGCGGCTCCCGGTCGCCGTGCCGGACTGGCGGATCGCGGGGCCGGAGCTCGTCGCCTATCCGCTGCTGCCCGGCCGGCCCGGCCTCACCCTCGACGCCGCGGGGCAGCCGGTCTGGCACTACGACACCGCCTCCCCGGAGTACGCCCGGTCCCTGGCGGAGGTCGTCGCGTCCCTCCACCGCCTCGACCCCGCCGCCGCGGCGGGGATCCCCGCCGAGACCCCCGAGCAGGTGCGCCGGCGGTGGGCGGCCGACCTCGAGCGGGTGCTCGGGGAGTTCGACGTCGCCGCTGAGCTCGCGGCCCGGTGGCGGGCCTGGCTCGACGACGACGGGCTGTGGCCGCGCCGCACCGTCCTCACGCACGGCGAGCTCTATCCCGCCCACCTGCTGCTCGACGACAGCAGCCGCATCCTGTCCGTCCTGGACTGGACGACGGCCGGCGTCGGCGACCCGGCCCTGGACCTCATGTACCAGCACCTGATCGCCCCGCCCGAGTCCTTCGCGGCGACCGTCCGCGGCTACGAGGAGCTCACCGGCCGCCACGAACCCCGCCTCGCCGACCGCTGCCAGGCCCTCGTGGCCGCAGGACCCCTCAACTACGCCCTCTTCGCCCTGGCGTCCGGGGAACCGGGGCACCGGGAGGCCGCCGCCGCGCAGCTGCGTCCCTGAGACCGCCACGCTCCACCGCCGGCACGTCCGCAGGCCCTGTCTGCGGCACGTCCATCCGGCCGGGCCCTGCCGGACGGACTCCGGGCCGTCGTGGCGGCTAGCGTGGAAGCACACCTGTCCCCGCGATCGATCACGAACGGAGCACCATGAGCGGCACCGCGCGCAACGACGAGCAGCAGGACCGGACGACGTCCTCGGCGGAGGGGTTCTCCGCGGAGGAGCGTGCCGCCATGAGGGCGCGCGCCGCGGAGGTGCGGGCCGGGTCGCGCGGGGGCCGTGGCGCGAAGAAGGCGGCCGCCGACGAGGCGGCGGTGCTCGCGGCGATCGCCGGGATGGCGCCGCCGGACCGGGAGCTGGCCGAGCGCGTGCACGCCGTCGTCACCGCGGCCGCCCCCGAGCTGGCGCCGAAGCTCTGGTACGGCCAGCCCGCCTGGGCGCGGTCCGGGAAGGTGGTGTGCTTCTTCCGCAGCGGCCACCAGGACAAGGAGCGCTACTCCACGTTCGGCTTCAGCACGGAGGCGCACCTCGACGACGCCGGGGGCCTGTGGCCGACGTCCTACGCCCTGACCGAGCTGAGCGAGGCCGGGGAGGCGGCGATCGGCGAGCTGGTCCGGAGGTCGGTGGGCTGACGGCGCCGTCGGCGCTCCGCGCGCGGCCCGCCGGCGCGGAGCGCCGACGCCCCGGGGCTCAGAGGGTGAGCAGGACCTTGGTGGCGCGGCGTTCGTCCATGGCCCGGTAGCCCTCGGCGGCCTGCTCCAGGGGCAGGGTGAGGTCGAAGACCTTGCCGGGGTCGATCTTCCGGTCCCAGATGAGCTGGATCAGCTCGGGCAGGAACCGGCGCACCGGGGCGGGCCCGCCGAGGGTGTGGATGCCGGCGAAGAACAGCTCTATGCCGGGGATCTGCACGTCGTGGTTGACGCCCACGTAGCCCAGGTGGCCGCCGCCGCGGGTGGCGCCCACGGCCTGCATGAAGGACTCCTGGGTGCCCACGGCCTCGATCACCGAGTGCGCGCCGAGCCCATTGGTGAGCTCCTTGATCCTTGCCATGCCCTCCTCGCCGCGCTCCTCGACGATGTCGGTGGCGCCGTAGAAGCGGGCGAGCTCCTGGCGCTGCGGGTGCCGGGACATCGCGATGATGCGCTCCGCCCCGAGCTCCCTGGCGGCGAGGACCGCCATGAGCCCGACGGCGCCGTCGCCGACGACCGCGACGGTCTTGCCGGGTCCGGCCTCGGCGGCCACGGCGGCGAACCAGCCGGTGCCCAGCACGTCGGAGGCGGCCAGCAGCGAGGGGATCAGCTCGGGGTCCGGCTGTCCCGGGGTGGCCACGAGGGTGCCGTCGGCGTGCGGGATGCGGGCCTTCTGCGCCTGGGTGCCGATGGTGCCGGCGACGAACTCGGCGTGGACGCACTTGGACTGGAACCCGGCCCGGCAGATCTCGCAGGTGTTGTCGGAGATGACGAAGGACCCGACGACGAAGTCGCCGACCTTCAGGGTCTTGACCTCGGCGCCGATCTCCTCGACCACCCCGACGTACTCGTGGCCCATCAGGGTGTGGTCGACGTCCTCGACGCCGCGGTAGGGCCACAGGTCGGAGCCGCAGATGCAGGTCGCGCTCAGCCGGACGATCGCGTCCGTGGGCTCGACGATCTCCGGGTCCGGGCGGTCCTCGACCCGGACGTCGCCGGGGGCGTGCATGATGACTCCACGCATGGTGGTGTCCTCCTTCTGGTGCGGTGGTGCGTCGTGCGGACGGTCGGGCAAGAGCTGCGCCGGCCGGAGGGCCGTTGCGCAGAACGGGGCATGATGCCCAGTCAACCCCCGGCTCCCGCCGCGGGGAAGGCCCTGCCGGGGGGTGTACCGGCAGGGCACCCCTCCGGCTCCGGCCGCGCCCTATCCTGGCGGGATGGACAACCGCACCGAGGTCCGGGACTTCCTCGTCTCGCGCCGGGCCAAGCTCACCCCGGCCCAGGCCGGTCTGCCGGCCGGGGGCAACCGCCGGGTGCCGGGGCTGCGCCGCTCCGAGGTGGCGGCCCTGGCCGGGGTGAGCGTGGAGTACTACGCCAAGCTCGAGCGCGGGGCGGTCGCCGGGGCCTCGGCCTCGGTCCTGGAGTCGGTCGCCGCCGCCCTGCGCCTGGACGAGACCGAGCGGGCGCACCTGCTCGACCTGGCGCGGGCGGCCGACGGCGTGTCCGCCGCACGGCGCCCGCGCCGCCGGGCGTCGCGGCAGGCGAGCTCCCGGCCGGGGCTGCAGTGGGCGCTGGAGGCGATCACCGGCGGGGTGGCGTTCGTGCGGAACCAGCACCAGGACCTGCTGGCCACCAACGCCCTGGGGCGCGCCTTCTACGCCCCGCTGCTCGGCGACGGCGGACGCACCCCCAACCTGGCCCGGTTCCAGTTCCTGGATCCGGCCTCCCGGGAGTTCTACCCGGACTGGGAGGTGTTCGCGGGCATGTGCGTGGCGATCATGCGCGCCGAGGCCGGCCGCGACCCGCACGACCGGGCGATGCAGGACCTGGTCGGGGAGCTGTCCACCCGCAGCGAGACCTTCCGCACCCTGTGGGCCGCCCACGACGTGCGCACCCACGGCACCGGCACCAAGCGATTCCGCCACCCGGTGGTGGGGGAGCTGACGCTGGCCTACGAGGAGCTGGCCGTCACCGCCGACCCCGGGCAGGTGCTGATGATCTACACCGCCGAACCGGGCTCGCCCTCGGCCGAGCGGCTCCGGCTGCTCGGATCCTGGGCGGCCGACCGGCACGCCGCCGTCCCCGAGCGCTGATCCGCGGCTGCGGCACGCGCACGGCGCGGCACCGGTGCGAGCCGCTCGCACCGGTGCCGCGCGCGTCCTGGGTCAGTCCTGCAGTGCGAGCAGCGCCGTGCTGTCGGCCGCCGTGCCCGCCAGCTGCGGCGCCCACCCGTCGTCGCCCCCCCTGTGGCCGAGGGGTCGCCATCGGCGAGAACGAGCCGCGCTGAGCACCAGAACGCGACCCGCTGCGTGTGCTGAGCACCGGTACGCGACCCGCTGCGTGTGCTGAGCACCGGTACGCGACCCGCCGCGTGTGCTGAGCACCGGAACGCGACCCGCTGCGTGTGCTGGGCGCGGAGGCGACCCCGCGGCGGCGTTCCGGTGAGCTCGGGGATCAGCGGGAGGCGCGCGAGGCCTCGACCGACGCCACGAACTCCCGGGCCAGCTCCACCAGCTCCTGGGTGCGCTCGATCTGCGGCATGTGCCCGGTGTCCGGGAAGACGTGCAGCCGGGCGCCGGGCAGGGCGGCGGCCGCGGCCTCGGCGTGGTGGGCCGGCAGCACGGCGTCGGCCTCGCCCCACACCACGAGCACGGGCAGGCCCGAGGCCCGCACCTTCTCCAGCAGGGCCCTCCGCCAGCCGGGCAGGACGCCGATCACCGGCAGCCCGATGCTCCGGTAGGTGCCCAGGAACGTGGCCCGGAAGTCCGGCTGGGCGCCCACCCGCGCCGCGTGCCGCAGCAGCTCCGGGGTGGCCAGGGCCGGGTCGAAGAAGCAGTTCTGGTTCGACCGCACCGCGGCGGCCCGCGCCAGCGGCCGGAACCGGCGGCCCACCACGGGCAGCCGGGAGAGCCCCGCCCACACCATGGGCAGGGGGGAGACGTTGGCTTCCCGGCCGAACCCGGCGCTGTCGGCGAGCAGCAGCCCCGCGACCCGCCCGGGGTGCTCGGCGGCCACGGTCATGGCCACGGCGCCGCCCAGGGAGTTGCCCATGAGGTGCACCGGCCGCTGCTCGCCGAGCGCGTCGAGCACGCCGACCACGGCGCGGGCGAACGTCCCGAGCCCCGGCCGGTCCGCGCCGGCGGGGGTGAGCCCGAAGCCGGGGAGGTCCATGCTCAGCACGCAGTGGTCCCGCGCCAGCAGGTCGTGGGCGGCCGACCAGTCCTCGAGGCTCCGGCCGATGCCGTGCAGCAGCACGACCGGCGGCGCCTGCGCGGGCCCGGAGCGGCGGATGCGCACGGGCCGGCCGGCGACCTCCACCGTCGTCGTCGTGGCCCCCGGGGTGTGGGCGGGGGAGTCCGCGGCGGGGACGGGGGTGTGCTGGTCGGTCATGCGTGGGCCTCCTGCGGGCGGGCGCCGCGGCGGGCCGCGGTGCGGGGGATCAGGTCGAGGGTGCGGGAGAGCGGGGTGCGCAGGGTGGTCGCGGAGTCCAGCAGGTAGTTCTGCCGCACCCGCCACGGGTGCCGGTCGCCCTGGCGCGGGAAGGCGCCGATGGCGCGCCGGACGTAGCCGGAGCTGAGGTCCAGCAGCGGCTGCTCGGCCATGCCCCGGGGGGCGCGCGGCACCACGGCTCCGGCGTCGTGGCGCTCCAGGTGCCGCAGCACCCTGCACACCAGCCGGTGGGTGAGGTCAGCGCGCAGGGTCCAGGACGCGTTGGTGTAGCCGATGCACAGCGCGAAGTTCGGCACGCCGGTCAGCATCGCCCCGTTCCACACGAACTGCTCGGAGAGCTCCACCGGCGTCCCGTCCACGGTCAGGACGATCCCGCCGAAGGGGAGCAGCCGCAGACCCGTGGCGGTGACCACGAGGTCGGCCTCGAGGACCCGGCCCCCGCTCAGCCGGACCCCCTCGGGCACGAACGTGTCGATCGTGCCGGTGACAACCTCGGCCCGCCCCCGCTTCAGCGCCTTGAACAGGTCCGCGTCCGGAACGGCGCACAACCGCTGGTCCCAGGGGTCGTAGGACGGGGTGAAGTGCTCGGCCACGAGCTCCTCGGAGCCGAGGATGCGCGCGGCCCGGGACGTGAAGAACGCCCGGGCCGCGGCCGGGCGGCGGCGGCAGAACTGGTACACGGCCGTGCTGAACAGGATGTTCTTGGCGCGGATGACCCGGTGGGCGAGCCCCGCGGGCAGGAGTCGGCGCAGCGCGTCGGCCCGCCTGTCCCGGCCGGGCACGGCGCTGATCCACGTGGGGGAGCGCTGCAGCATGGTCACGCCCGCGGCGGTCCGCGCCATGGCCGGCACGAGGGTCACGGCGGTGGCGCCGCTGCCGACCACCAGCACGCGCCGGCCCGTCCAGTCCAGGTCCTCGGGCCAGAACTGCGGGTGCACCACCCGGCCGCCGAAGTCCTCCAGGCCGGGCAGCGCGGCGTCGTGGCCGCGGTCGTAGTCGTAGTAGCCGGCGCACGAGTACAGGAACGAGCACGTCATGCTGCGCCGGTGGACGGCACCGTCCTCGTCCCGCACCTCGAGGCCCAGGCTCCAGCGCTGCTCGGCGCCGGACCAGTCGGCCGAGACCACCCGGGTGCGGAGCCGGAGGTGCCGGTCGATGCCGAACTCCTCCGCCGTCTCGTGGATGTACGCGAGGATCGACGGGCCGTCCGCGAGCGCCTGCGGGTCCCGCCACGGCTTGAAGGAGTAGCCGAGCGTGAACATGTCCGAGTCGGAGCGCACGCCCGGGTAGCGGAACAGGTCCCAGGTCCCGCCGAGGTCGTCCCGGGCCTCCAGCACGGCGTAGGACAGCTCGGGGCGCTCGGTCTGCAGGCGGTAGGCCGCGCCGATGCCGGACAGGCCGGCTCCGACGACGACGACGTCCCGGTGGTCGGTCCCGCCGGGGATCTCGCGGAGCGGCTCGCTGGCGGTGGAAGGTGCTGGCATGCTTCCAGGATCGCCCGGCGCGCCCGCCAAGACTTGACGCTGCGCGACGATTGCTTGACCCTGGGCGACATGACGGTCATCCGGTCCGCGGGTCTGCGCGGCTTCCGCGCCGCGGTCGCGGAGCTCGGCGGGAACGCCGAGGCCCTGGCCGACGCCGCCGGCCTGCCCCGGTCGGCCCTGGACACCGACGACCTCCTGGTCCCCGAGCGGGCCGTCGCGCGGGTGCTCGAGACCGCCGCACGGGAGCTGGCCTGCCCCGACCTGGGGCTGCGGGTCGCCGCCCGGCAGGACCCGGGCGTGCTCGGCCCGCTCGCGCTCGCCGCCCGCCACTCGGAGACGGTGCGCGACGCCCTCGAGTGCACCTCCCGCTACCTCTTCGTCCACGCCCCGTCCCTCGAGCTGGCGCTGGTGCCGGACCCCTACGGGGCCCGCGGGGTGACGGCGGTGCGCTACGGCGGCTCCTCCGCGGCCGCCCGGGACCCCGGGCGCGGCAGCCCGCAGGGCACCGACCTGGGCCTGGGCCTGCTGCACCGGGCCCTGAGCTCCCTGGTGGGCGGCCGCTACGGGCTGCGCACGGTCGAGCTGGCCCACCGGCCGGCGGCGCCGCTGCGGGTCTACGAGGAGTTCTTCGGGGCACCCGTGCGCACCGGCCGCCCCGACGTCCTCCTGCGGATCCCCACCAGCACGCTCGCCCGCCCGCTGCACGGGGACGCCGGGGTCCGGCAGGTGGCGCTCGCCTTCCTGGACACCCAGCTCCCCGGGCCCGGCTCCGCGTGGGCGCCCCGGGTCCGGGGCGTGCTGGTGCAGCTGCTCGGCACCGCGGCCCCGGAGATCGAGGCCGTGGCCCGGGTGCTGGACCTGCACCCCCGCACCCTGCAGCGCCGGCTCGCCGAGGAGGGCACCACCTTCGGCGCCGTCCTGGACGAGGCCCGGCGCAGCGCGGCCCTGCGCTGGCTCACCACCACCGACGTCCCCCTCGGCCAGATCGCCGGGCTCGTGGGGCTCTCGGAGTCCTCGGCGCTCACCCGGTGCGCCCGCCGCTGGTGGGGCGCCCCGCCGCGGGACGTCCGCCGCCGGGGCGTCCCGGCCGGCTGAGGCTGTCGCCGCGCGTCAACTTCCTGTCGCGGAGGGTCAAGCGGTGACCGGTGCCCGCCCGCACACTGGACAGCAGGCCCCGATCCACGACCCCGACCCCAGGAGCAGCCCGTGTCCCCGTCCGCACCCTTCCGCTTCGCCGGCGCCACCGCGGTGCTCACCGGCGCCGCCTCCGGCATCGGCGAGCAGCTGGCCCACGGCCTCGCCGCCCGCGGCACCCACCTGGTGCTCCTCGACCGGGACGCCGCGGGACTCGAGACCGTCGCCGGGGCGATCCGCGCGGGGCACCCGGACCTGCCGGTGCGCACGGTCGTGGCCGACCTCGCCGAGCTGTCCGCGCTGCCGGGCGTGGCCGAGCGGATCCGGGCCGAGCACCCGCGGATCGACCTGCTGGTCAACAACGCGGGGGTGGGCCTGGGCGGGACCTTCGAGCAGGTCTCCGCCGAGGAGTTCGACTGGCTCATGGACATCAACTTCCGGGCGCCGGTGGTGCTCACCCGCGAGCTGCTGCCCGCCCTGCTCGCCGCCCCCGGCAGCCACCTGGTCAACCTCTCCAGCCTGTTCGGCCTCATCGCCCCGCCCGGGCAGGTGGCGTACTCCGCGAGCAAGTACGCCCTGCGCGGGTTCTCCGAGGGCCTGCGCCACGAGCTGGCGGGCCGGGTGGGGGTCACCGTGGTGCACCCGGGCGGGGTCCGGACCAGGATCGCCGAGACCGCCCGCACCCCGGCCGGGGTGTCCGCGGAGCGGGCGCGGAAGGACCGGGAGGACTTCGCGGCGCTGCTGAGCTATCCGGCGGAGCGGGCGGCCACCGACATCCTGGGGGCGGTGGAGCGGCGCCGGAACCGGCTGCTCGTGGCGCCCAGCGCCGTGCTGCCGGACCTCGTGGCGCGAGTCCTCCCGGGCTCCTACTGGCCGGTCCTGCGGCACGCGCCCCGGGTCCTGCGGCGTCTTCCCGGGCGGTGGCGCCGGGCCTAGGCTGAGCGCATGACCAGCACGCTGTCCGCCGTCGTCGTCGACTGCCGCGACCCCGAGATCCTCGCCCGCTTCTGGTGCGCCGCCCTGGGCTACGTCGTCCACGCGGAGGCCGAGGGGTTCGTGGGCATCGTGCCCGCGGAGGGCGGCGGCCCGCACCTCGACTTCGTGGTCGTCCCCGAGCCCCGGACCGTCAAGAACCGGCTGCACCTCGACCTGCGGGCCGTGGACACCGACCGGGACTCCGAGGTCGCCCGCCTGGAGTTCCTCGGCGCCCGCCGCGTGGACGTGGGGCAGGGGTCCGAGGTGACCTGGGTGGTGCTGGCCGACCCGGAGGGCAACGAGTTCTGCGTGCTCTCCGGCCTCGAGGAGGACTGAGCCGGCGGGCTCAGGCGAGCACGCCGTCCACGTAGTACCACCGGCCGTCCTCGCGCCGGAACCGGGAGTTCTCCCGCTGGGCACCCCGGGCCCCGTCCGGGCCGCGCCGGTGCGCGGTGAAGTCCACCCACCCCTCGTCGTCGAAGGGGCCGCCGCCCGTCACCCCGTGGACGTCGAGCCGGGTCCAGCGCAGCCCGGGGTCCAGGTCCACGGACCCCGGGCGGGTGCCCGGGTGCCACGTGGCCAGCAGATAGGCCTCGTCCCCGGCGGCGAAGGCGCTGAACCGCGAGCGCATCAGCAGCTCGGCCGTGGGCGCCGGGCGGCCGCCGTGGAAGCGCCCGCAGCACGCGCCGTAGGTCTCGCCGGTGCCGCAGGGGCAGCGGGCGTCGTCGTCGATCACGCCATCCAGCCCTCGACCACGCCCTTGCCGAAGAACACCACGAAGGCCGCCGCCACCACGTACATGAGCGGGTGGACCTCCTTGCCGCGGCCCTGCACGAGGCGGATGAAGACGTAGGAGACGAAGCCCGCGCCGATGCCGTCCGCGATCGAGTAGGTGAACGGCATGACGGCGAACGTCAGGAAGGACGGCACGGACAGGCCCCAGTCGTCCCACTCGATGCGCACGACCTGCTTGGCCATGAGGAAGCCCACCACGACCATGGCCGGGGCCACGGCCTCGAACGGCACCACGTTGACCAGCGGGGTGATGAACATGGCGAGCAGGAACAGCACGCCGGTGACCACGTTGGCCAGGCCGGTGCGGGCGCCGTCGGCGATGCCGGTGGAGGACTCCACGAAGATCTGGTTGGAGGACACGGAGCCCGCGCCGCCGGCGATCGCGCCGGCGGCGTCCACCAGCAGGATCTTGTCCACGTTCTGGATCTGCCCGTTGCGGCCCACGAGCCCGGCCTGCTGGGAGAGCCCGACCATCGTGCCCATCGCGTCGAAGAAGATGGAGAGCAGGATCGTGAAGATCAGCAGCGCCGCGGCCAGCGCCCCGAGGCTCCGGAACGCCTCGAGCGGGGCGGCCGAGCCCACGAGGGAGAGGTCCGGCAGCGCCACGAAGGAGGTGGGGGCCGCGGGCACCACGAGCGACCACCCGGTGGGGGCGTCCACGGAGGAGCCGGACGGGACGACCGCCTCGAGCACGTGGGCGAGGATCGTGGTGGCGACCACGGCGATCAGGATCGCGCCGCGGACGTTGCGGACGATGAGGGCCACGGTCAGGAGCAGGCCGACCACGAACGTGAGCATGGGCCAGCCCAGCAGCGTCCCGCCGTCGCCGAGCTGCACGGGCACGGTGGTGCCGGCGGCGTCCGGGATGCGGCGCACGAAGCCGGCGTTCACGAAGCCGATCAGGGCGATGAACAGGCCGATGCCCACCACGATGGCGGTCTTCAGGGACGCCGGCACGGCGTTGAACACGGCGGTGCGGAAGCCGGTGAGCACCAGGACGAACATGATCAGGCCCGCCCACACGACCAGCCCCATCACCTGGGGCCACGTGAGCTCCGGGGTGGTCACGATCGTCACGGCGAGGAACGCGTTGACGCCCAGGCCCGTGGCGATCGCGAAGGGGGCGCGTGCCACGACGCCCATGAGGATCGTCAGCACCCCGGCGACGAGCGCCGTCACGGCGGCGACGCGCTCGCCGCCCAGGACGTTGCCGGCGCCGTCCGGGCCGTAGCCGAGGATCAGCGGGTTGAGGACCACGATGTAGCTCATCGCGATGAACGTCGCCACGCCGCCGCGGACCTCGCTCGCCACCGAGGAGCCGCGCTCGCTGATCTTGAAGAAGCGGTCCAGGCCGTTGCGCGGCGGACCGGAGGGAGTCTCGGTGGAGACGGAAGCGGAGGATGCCATGGCGGTCCTTCAGGCACTCGACGGGAGGGAGCACGACTCCACAGGGGACGCTCCCGGGCTGACGGCGGCACCGGCGTGCCACCGGGACGACACTACCTCCCCGCGTCCGGGCGCGCCGGGGCCCGTCCCCGCCGGAACGGGACGCCGCCGGGGCGACGCCGGGCCGCGGACCCGGTGTCCTTGCACACGCCGGGCCCCGTGTCCACCCCTGTGTCCCGTCACGACGGTTCGTGGCGGTTTGTGACGACCGGCGTGACTGTCCAGCGGGACGCGCGAACAATCGAGCGCATGACACAGACGACGCGCGCGCCCCGCGCTGCCCGGAAGCCGAAGCCCGAGGGGCAGTGGAAGGTCGACGGCCGGGACCCTCTGAACCCGAACGAGGTCTTCAAGCAGGCCGACGACGGGCTCAACGTGCGCACCCGGATCGAGGAGGTCTACTCGAAGCACGGCTTCGCCTCGATCGACCCCCAGGACCTGCACGGGCGCTTCCGCTGGTGGGGCCTCTACACCCAGCGCCGGCCGGGCATCGACGGCGGGCGCACGGGCTCGCTGTCCGACGCCGAGATCGAGGACGAGTACTTCATGATGCGCGTCCGGCTCGACGGCGGGGCCCTGACCCGCGAGCAGCTGCGGGTGCTCGGGCAGATCTCCGCGGACTTCGCGCGGGACTCGGCCGACATCACGGACCGGCAGAACATCCAGTACCACTGGATCCGGGTGGAGGACGTCCCCGAGATCTGGCGCCGGCTCGAGGACGCGGGCCTGGACACCGTCGAGGCGTGCGGGGACGTGCCGCGCGTGATCCTGGGCTCCCCGCTCGCCGGGATCGCCGAGGACGAGATCATCGACCCCACCCCGGTGATCGAGCGGATCAAGTCCACCTGGATCGGCTCCCCGGAGTTCTCCAACCTGCCGCGCAAGTACAAGACCGCGATCACCGGCCACCCGTCCCTGGACGTGGTGCACGAGATCAACGACTGCGCCCTCGTGGGCGTGGTCCACCCCGAGCTCGGCCCCGGCTACGACCTGTGGGTCGGCGGCGCCCTGTCCGTGGTGCCGTTCCTCGGCAAGCGCCTCGGCGCGTTCGTGACCGAGGAGCAGGCCCCCGAGGTGTGGAAGGGCGTCACGAGCATCTTCCGCGACTACGGCTACCGGCGGCTGCGCAACCGCGCCCGGCTGAAGTTCCTGGTCCAGGACTGGGGCCCGGAGAAGTTCCGGCAGGTGCTCCAGGACGAGTACCTCGGCTACGCGCTCGCGGACGGCCCCGCGCCGGAGAAGGCGGCCGGGCCCGGCGACCACATCGGCGTGCACCGGCAGAAGGACGGCCGGTTCTACATCGGTGTGGCCCCGCGCGTGGGCCGCGTCTCCGGGGCGAAGCTGCTGGCCCTCGCCGACGTGATGGCGAAGTACGGATCCGACCGGCTACGCACCACCCCGCACCAGAAGCTGGTGCTGCTCGACATCGAGGAGGCCGACGTCGAGAACGCCGTCGCCGACCTCGACGCCCTGGACCTGCAGGCGAGGCCCTCCGCGTTCCGCCGCTCGACCGTGGCGTGCACCGGCATCGAGTACTGCAAGCTCGCGATCGTCGAGACCAAGCAGACCGCCTCGGACACCATCGACGAGCTCGAGCGGCGGCTCGACGGCGTGGAGCTGCCCCACCCCATCTCGATGCACGTCAACGGCTGCCCCAACTCGTGCGCCCGCATCCAGACCGCGGACATCGGGCTCAAGGGCCAGCTGCTGCCCACCGAGGACGGCGGGCAGAAGCCCGGCTACCAGGTCCACCTGGGCGGCGGGCTCGCCGCCGACGACCGCGCGGAGGCCGGCCTGGGCCGGACCGTGCGCGGGCTGAAGGTGTTCCAGGACGACCTGGCCGACTACGTGGAGCGGCTGGTCCGACGCTTCCTGGCCCAGCGCACCGAGGACGAGAGCTTCGCCGAGTGGACCCACCGGGTCGAGGAGAGTGACCTGGCATGACCGGCACCGGAACGGGCACCCGCCCCGCGCTGCGCGACGAGCAGCAGCTGCGCGACCTCGCGGCGGCCGGCGCCGCGGCCCTGCATGCGGAGCTCGACGCCGAGGGCCGGGTCCCGGCCGAGGGGGAGGCCTCCACGGAGGAGGCCATCCGCTGGGTCGCGGAGAACTTCGACCTGCGCAGCGTCACCGTGGCCTGCTCGATGGCCGACGCCGTGCTCCCGGCCCTGGTCGCCGAGCAGCTGCCCGGCGTGGACGTGCTGTTCCTCGAGACCGGCTACCACTTCCCGGAGACCATCGGCACCCGGGACGCCGTGGCGCACATGCTCGACATCACCGTGGTCGACGCTCTCCCGGAGCTGACCGTGGCCGAGCAGGACGAGAAGCACGGCAAGGACCTCTTCGCCCGCGACCCCGGCCTGTGCTGCGCGATCCGCAAGGTGGCCCCGCTCAAGAAGTCCCTGGAGGGCTACGAGGTGTGGTTCACCGGCGTGCGCCGGGACGAGTCCTGGACCCGCACTAACGCCCCGATGGTGACCTTCGACGAGACCCACAAGCTCGTCAAGGTCAACCCCATGGTGCGCTGGAGCCTCGACGACCTCGTCGAGTGGTCGCAGGACCACGGCGTGCCGACGAACCCGCTGATGGCGGAGGGCTACCTCTCCATCGGCTGCGCCCCCTGCACGCGGCCCACCGCCCCGGGCGAGGACCCGCGCGCGGGCCGCTGGGCCGGCCAGGACAAGATCGAGTGCGGTATCCACCTGTGAGCGCACCCACCACGACGGAGGCGAACGTGACCACCCCCACCACCGCCCCGGCCCCCGCGGAGGCCGGCGTGCACAGCAGCCTCGACGCGCTCGAGGCCGAGTCCATCCACATCCTGCGCGAGGTCGTGGCGGAGTTCGACCGCCCGGCCATGCTGTTCTCCGGCGGCAAGGACTCGGTGGTCATGCTGCACCTGGCCGCCAAGGCCTTCTGGCCCGGGCGGATCCCGTTCCCTGTGCTGCACGTGGACACGGGCCACAACTTCCCGGAGGTGCTGGAGTTCCGGGACCGCACCGTGGAGCGGCTCGGCCTGCGGTTGGTCGTGGCGAGCGTGCAGGACTACCTCGACGACGGGCGGCTGCTCGAGCGCGCCGACGGCACCCGCAACCCGCTGCAGACCCTCCCGCTGCTGGACGCCATCGCGGAGCACCGGTTCGACGCCGTGTTCGGCGGCGGCCGCCGCGACGAGGACAAGGCCCGCGCGAAGGAGCGGATCCTGTCCCTGCGCGACGAGTTCGGCCAGTGGGACCCGCGCAACCAGCGCCCCGAGCTGTGGAACCTCTACAACGGCCGGCACACCCCCGGCCAGCACGTGCGGGCGTTCCCCATCAGCAACTGGACCGAGCTGGACATCTGGCGCTACATCGAGCGCGAGAACATCGAGCTGCCGCCCATCTACTACGCCCACGAGCGGGACGTCTTCCGCCGGGACGGGATGTGGATGGCCGTGGGCGAGTTCTCGGCGCCGGCCGGGGCCGAGGCCGTGGAGCGGCAGACCGTGCGCTACCGCACCGTGGGGGACATGTCCTGCACCGGCGCCGTGCTCTCCGGGGCGCGCACCGTGGCCGACGTGGTGGCCGAGGTCGCCGTGTCCACGCTCACCGAGCGCGGGGCCACCCGCGCGGACGACAGGATCTCCGAGGCCGCCATGGAGGACCGCAAGAAGGACGGGTACTTCTAGACATGACTTCCCCCAGCACCGTGACCGGGCACGCCCCAGCGGCCGAGCACGTCCCCACGATCGACCCCGGCTCGCTGTTCCGCTTCGCGACCGCCGGCTCCGTCGACGACGGCAAGTCCACCCTGGTGGGCCGGCTGCTGCACGACGCCAAGGCGATCCTCGCCGACCAGCTCGAGGCCGTGGGTCGGACCTCCGCCGAGCGCGGCTTCGGCGGCGGCACGGGCCGGCTCGACCTCGCCCTGCTCACCGACGGCCTGCGCGCCGAGCGGGAGCAGGGGATCACGATCGACGTGGCCTACCGCTACTTCGCCACGGACCGCCGCTCCTTCATCCTCGCGGACTGCCCCGGCCACGTGCAGTACACGAAGAACACGGTCACGGGCGCCTCGACGGCCGACGCCGTCGTGCTCCTCGTGGACGCCCGGCACGGCGTGGTCGAGCAGACCCGGCGGCACCTGGCCGTCGTGTCCCTGCTGCGCGTGCCGCACGTGGTGGTCGCCGTGAACAAGATCGACCTCGTCGACTACGACCAGGAGGTCTTCGACCGGGTCGCGGCGGACGCCACGGGCATCGCCGCCCGGCTGGGGGTCGAGGACGTGCACGTGGTGCCCGTCTCCGCCCTCGAGGGCGACAACGTGGTGGAGCCCTCGGCGCGAACCCCCTGGTACTCCGGGCGGCCGCTGCTGCGGGTGCTCGAGGAGCTGCCCACGGTGGACGAGTCCGGCCGCGGCACCGCCCGCCCCTTCCGCTTCCCCGTCCAGTACGTCATCCGCCCGCAGGGCGGCACGGCGCCGGGCGCGGACGCCGAGCGGCTGCGGGACTACCGCGGCTACGCGGGCCAGATCGCCTCGGGCACCGTGGCGGTCGGGGACGAGGTCGTGGTCCTGCCCGCGGGCCGGCGCACCACGGTCACCGGCATCGACGTGGCGGGCACCGCGCCCGCCCCCGGAGCGCCCCTGCCCGGCGAGCAGCTCACGGAGGCCGCGGCGCCGCTGTCCGTGACGCTGCGGCTGGCCGACGACATCGACATCGCCCGCGGCGACCTCGTCGCGAGCGCCGACGACGAGCTGCCGGAGCCAGTCCGGGACCTCGTCGCCTCGGTGGCCTGGCTCGGCGAGCGGCCCCTGCAGCCCCGCGCCCGCGTGCTCGTCAAGCACGGCGCCGCCACGGTCCAGGCCATGGTCGTCGAGCTCGAGGGACGGCTGGACCTCGAGGAGCTGGTGCTGCGGGACGCCGGAACCCTCGAGCTCAACGACATCGGGCGGGTCCGGCTGCGGCTGGCCTCCCCGCTGCCCGTCGACCCCTACGACCGTCTGCGGCGCACCGGCGCCTTCCTGGTCGTCGACCCGGCCACGGGCAACACGCTCGCCGCCGGGCTCGTGCGGGAAGCCTGAGGTGGGCGGGCAGCAGCCGCCGGCCCTCGTCACGGTGACGGCCGGCAGCGGCGGGCGTCCCGCCGCGTCCCGCCGCCCCGGCTGGCCGCTGGTGCTGACCGCGCTCGTGCTCCTGACCGCTCTCACGGCGGCCGCCACGTGGCTGCGCGCCGACGGGACCCTCGAGGCGTGGGAGCAGGCCTCGGCGGAGACCTCCGACGCCGCCGAGCTGCGGCTGGGCTACTTCGGCAACCTCACCCACGGCCCCGCCCTGGTGGGTCTGGAGGAGGACCTGCTCGCCCGGGAGCTGGGCGGGACCGCGCTGTCCCCCCAGGTCTTCGGCAGCGGGCCCACCGCCGTGGAGGCCATGAACGCCGGGACCTTGGACGCCGCGTTCGTGGGTCCGAGCCCGGCCATCAACTCCTACGCGCAGTCCGGCGGGGAGTCCCTCGTGATCGTGGCGGGCGCGGCCTCCGGCGGCGCCCAGTTCGTGGTGACCGGCGACGTCGCGGACGAGGGCGACCTCGCGGGGACCACCCTGGCGACCCCCGAGTTCGGGGGCACGCAGGACGTGGCCCTGCGCACCTGGCTCGCCGGGCAGGGCTACGGGGTCGACGGCGACGGGGAGCGCTCCGTCGCGATCACCCCCATGCCCAACGGGCAGGCGCTGCAGATGCTGCGGCAGGGCCAGATCGACGGCGGCTGGCTGCCCCAGCCCTGGGCCACCCGCGCCGTCCAGGAGGAGGGTGCCCGCGTCCTCGTGGACGAGCGGGACCTCTGGGCCGACGGCCGGTTCCCCACCACGGTGCTCGTGGTCCGCCAGGACTACCTCGCGCGGCACCCGCAGACCGTCGAGCGCCTCGTCCGCGGTCTGGAGCGGTCCGTGGACTGGCTCGACGCCCACGAGGACGACCCCGTGACGGTGGCCGGCACCCTCAACGCCGGGCTCGTGGAGGCCGGCACCGAGGCCCTGCCGCAGGCCACCCTGATCGACGCGCTCGGAGCGCTCGAGTGGACGGTCGACCCGCTCACCGGGACCTACCCCGCGCTGCTCGCCGACGGCGTCGCGGCCGGCACCACCCAGGACGCCCCGCTCGAGGGGCTCGTGGACGAGCGGTTCCTGGAGCGGGCCCGCCCGTCCGCGCCGGCGGGGGAGGAGGCACCGTGACCGCGATCCGGCTCGACGGGCTGAGCAAAAGCTTCGGCCCCGCGGACGGTCCCGTCCTGGAGGACGTGGACCTGGAGGTGGAGCGCGGTCAGTTCGTGGCGCTGCTCGGCGCCTCCGGCTGCGGCAAGTCCACGCTGCTCAACATCGTGGCGGGGCTCGAGGAGCCGACCGGCGGCTCCGTGACCGTCCCGGCCGAGGGCGCGGCCCTGATGTTCCAGGACGCCGCCCTCTTCCCGTGGCTGAGCGCCCGCCGCAACGTGGAGCTCGCCCTCGAGCTGCGCGGCATGCCGCGGGCCGAGCGCCCCGAGCGGGCGCGCGAGCTGCTCGAGCTCGTCCGGCTCGGCCACGCCGCTGACAAGCGCCCGCACGAGCTCTCCGGCGGGATGCGCCAGCGCGTGGCCCTGGCCCGGGCGCTCGCCCAGGAGCGGGAGGTGCTGCTCATGGACGAGCCGTTCTCCGCGCTGGACGCCATCACCCGGGACCTGCTGCACGAGGAGCTGCTGCGGATCTGGCGCGCCACCGGCCGCACGATCGTGTTCATCACGCACAACGTCGGCGAGGCCGTGCGCCTGGGCCAGCGGGTGCTGCTCATGTCCTCCCGGCCGGGACGGATCGTCCAGGAGTGGGACACCCGCCCCTGGAAGGGCCCCGACGCCTACGGCTTCGAGGGCAACGCCCAGTCCCTCGACGACACCCTCGGAGAACTGACCCGCACGATCACCGCACGACTCCGGGAGGAGATCAGCCGCCATGCCGCCTGAGACCGCCGCACCCTCCGTCCCGGCCCGGCCCGCCGTGGCGCGCCCCGCCGCAGCGCCCCCGCCGGCCCCGTCCGGCGCCCGCCCGAGCCCCGCCGGGGACGAGCTCGCCGGGCTCGACGCCCTGCAGACCGAGCGCACCCGCCGCACGTCAGGGGCTGAGGTGCTGCGCACCAAGGTGGCCCCGCCGCTGGTGGCCCTGCTGTTCGCCCTGCTCCTGTGGCAGCTGCTCGTCGCCGTCCTCGGGCCCCGCCCGGACGTGGTGCCGGGCCCGCTCGACGTCGCCCGCCAGGTCGCCGTGCTGCTCTCCGACGGCACGGTCCTGGGCGCCCTGGGCACCAGCCTGTGGCGCGGAATCAGCGGGTTCCTGATCGCGGTGGCCGTCGCCACCCCGCTGGGCCTGCTGGTGGCCCAGTGGCAGGGGCTGCGCAACGCCGTCGGCCCGCTCATCTCCGGGCTGCAGGTGCTGCCCTCCGTGGCGTGGGTGCCCGCCGCGATCATCTGGTTCGGCCTGTCCGACGCCACCGTGTACTTCGTGGTGCTCATGGGCGCGGTCCCCTCCATCGTCAACGGGATGCTCGCGGGCGTGGACCAGATCCCCCCGCAGCTGCGCCGCGCCGGGCACGTCCTCGGGGCGTCGGGCTGGACGATGGCGAGCCGGATCGTGCTGCCCGCGGCCCTGCCCGGCTACGTCGCCGGTCTCAAGCAGGGCTGGGCGTTCTCGTGGCGCTCGCTCATGGGCGCCGAGCTCATCGCGATCGGCGGCTCCATCGGCTTCGGCCTCGGCTCCCTGCTCGCCCAGGGCAGGACCGTGTCGAACATGGCCGTGGTGATGGTCGCGGTGCTCGCGATCCTCGCCGTGGGCATCCTCGTGGAGCTGCTGTTCTTCAACCCCGTGGAACGGCGCCTGCTGCGCGGGCGGGGGCTGCTCGGCCACCGCTCGTGAGCCTCCGCACCCAGGAGATTCTGCGCCGGATTCACTACCCTTGTACCCGGTCTACGATGCGCGCGGCGGACGCCGTGCGCGCAATCGAAAGGAAGCCACGTGGCTGACACCACCACCCGCCCCCTGCGCGTCGCCATCATCGGCGCCGGTCCGGCCGGCATCTACGCCGCGGACATGCTCACCAAGTCCGAGCCCGTGAAGAACGGGGAGCTCGAGGTCAGCATCGACCTGTTCGACCGCTACCCGACCCCGTTCGGTCTCATCCGCTACGGCGTGGCCCCCGACCACCCCCGGATCAAGGGCATCATCACCGCGCTGCGCGCCATCCTGGGGCGCGGCGACATCCGCTTCTTCGGCAACGTGGAGTTCGGCCGGGACCTGACCCTCGCCGACTTCGGCGCCCACTACGACGCCGTGATCTTCGCCACCGGCGCCGTCTACGACGCCCCGCTGAACATCCCCGGCAACGACCTCCAGGGCGTGCACGGGGCCGCCGAATTCGTGGCCTGGTACGACGGCCACCCGGACTTCCCGCGCACCTGGCCGCTCGAGGCCCGCGAGATCGCGGTCATCGGCAACGGCAACGTGGCCCTCGACGTCGCCCGCGTGCTGTCCAAGCACGCCGACGACATGCTCCTCACCGAGATCCCCGGCAACGTCTACCAGGGGCTCAAGGCGTCCCCGGTCACGGACGTGCACATCTTCGGCCGCCGCGGTCCCGCCCAGGTGAAGTTCACCCCCCTCGAGCTGCGGGAGCTCGCCAAGTCGCGGGACGTCGACATCGTCGTCTACGACGAGGACTTCCAGTACGACGAGGGCTCCGAGCTGACGATCGCCGAGAACAACCAGGTCAAGGTCATGGTCAAGACGCTCGAGAAGTGGCGGGCCGACGACTCCCCGAAGACCGCCTCCCGCCGGCTGCACCTGCACTTCTTGCAGAGCCCCCGCGAGGTGCTGGGGGAGGACGGCCGGGTCACGGGGCTGCGCATGGAGCGGACGCGCCTCAACGGCGACGGCTCCGTGTCCGGGACCGGCGAGCACATCGACTACCCGGTGCAGGCCGTCTACCACGCGGTCGGCTACCTCGGCTCCCGCCTGCCCGAGCTGCCGTTCGACGACGGCCGCGGCGTGATCCCCAACGCCGAGGGCCGCGTGCTGGCCGAGGACGGGACCGTGCTGCACGGCCTCTACGCGACCGGGTGGATCAAGCGCGGTCCGGTCGGACTGATCGGCGCCACCAAGTCCGACGCCCTCGAGACGGTCACCCACCTCCTGGAGGACCGCGCCGTGCTGCCGGGCGCCACCCGCCCGGACCCCGGGTCCGTCAACGACGTGCTCGAGGCCCGCGGCGTCGAGTACACCACCTGGGAGGGATGGCTGGCCCTCGACGAGTACGAGCAGGGCCTCGGCCAGTCCTCGCACGACGCCGAGGGCAACCCGCGCGAGCGCGTCAAGGTGGTCGAGCGCGAGGAGATGGTCAGCGTGTCCCGCGAGGGCGTGGCGGAGCCGGTCTCCTCGCCCGTCTGAGCCGCCGCACCGCACCGCGCACCGCACCGCCGTGCCGGGCCGCGAGGGGCCGCGTCCTGCCGGACGCGGCCCCTCGTGTTGCCGGATCCCTCGCGCCGCTGGACCCCGGGCCTACAGGCCCAGCAGCCCGCGGACGTGGTCGTTGAGGAACACCCCGTCCGGGTCCACGGACGCCCGGGCGTCGAGGAAGTCCTGGAACCGCGGGTACACGGAGCGCAGGTACTCGGCGTCCTGCGTGTGCACGGTGCCCCAGTGGGGGCGGCCGCCGTGGGCCACGAAGATCTCCTCGGCCGCGGCGAACACCTTCGGGTCGTACCGGCGCCAGTACTGCCGCAGCGCGATCCAGCCGGTCTCCCGGCCGTGGGCGGGGGCGAGCCAGGCGTCCTCGGCCGCGGCGCAGCGCACGTCCACCGGGAGCGAGAACGAGTAGTCGCGCCGCTCGATGAGCGTCTGCAGCTCCCGGAAGGCCACGACGAGCTCCTCGACCGGCAGGGCGTACTCGGAGGAGACGAACCGGGTCCGGCGCGGCACGGTGAACACCCGGAAGGACAGGTCGCTGTACTGCCGCGGGCTGTTCGTGAGGGCGTCGAGCCGGTTGAGCCCCGGCGTGGAGCGCGGCAGGGCCGTGGCCAGCTGGTTGAGCCCCGCGGTGAGGGTGTTGCGCAGCAGGGCGTCGTCGAGCCGGCGGACGGTGCGGGCCACGGGGGAGCCGGGCCGGGTGTAGGAGTCCGGGAGCTTGTGCAGGCGCGTGAGTATCCGGGTCTGGGCGGTGGCGGTGCCCGGCGTCCAGAAGAACTCGAAGTGGTCGGCCCCGGCCATCCGGCTGCCCAGGGTGTCCACGAGCTGGCCGAGGGGCTCCTTGAGCTCCGCCGCGTGCAGCCGGAACGTCGGCTCGCACACCAGGGTGACGCTCGCGAGGACCCCCATGGCGCCCAGGCCCACGCGCGCGGCCTGGAACAGCTCGGGGCGCTGCTCGGCGGAGCACTCCACCAGCTCGCCGTCGGCCGTGACCAGGCTCAGGGCCACCACCTGCTGGGAGAGGGAACCGAAGGCCAGGCCGGTCCCGTGGGTGCCGGTCGAGACAGCGCCGGCGACCGTCTGCCAGTCGCTGTCCGGCAGGTTGGTCACGGCCAGCCCGTGGGCGTCCAGCTCCTGGTTCAGGTCACGGATCGTGGTGCCCGCGAGGACCGTGACCCGCTGGTTCTCCCGGTCGACGGCCGGCAGCCCGGACAGCCCGGAGAGGTCGACCATGACGTCGGGGGCCAGGGGCAGCGCCGAGAAGCTGCACCCGGAGCCCACCGCGCGCACGCCCAGTCCGCGGCGCACGGCGGCGGCGACGCCCTCCGCGAGCTCCGGGACGGAGGTGGGGCGCAGCACGTGCCGGGGGGTGACGGAGTGCGTCCTGCCCCACGTGGCCCACTCTCCCGTCCCGGTCTCGCCGGGCAGGGCGTCGGGCAACGAGACCTCGCTCATCGGCGGGACCGTCCTTCCTCGCAGGCAGGTGCACAGTGCGCCCTCATCATGTCATCCCGGGGGGCGCTCCGGCGCCCTCGATGACCCCGTCCTGCGGCCCCGCCGCGCGTACCATCGGAGGCGAAGCCCGCGGCGGGATCCGGAGCACCGCGGACCGAGGACGCGCACAGGAGGCAGCACCATGACCGACCACCCGTCCCCGGACCGGGAGCGCGAGGAGCCCCACGAGACCACGCTGGGCGAGGAGGCGGTGCGCGACCGCGTCCCCTCGGGCGGCGGGCAGAGCCGGTCCCTCGACGCCACGGGGGAGATCGTCGTTGGCATCGACGGCTCCGAGCAGAGCCTCGGGGCGCTGCGGTGGGCGGCCCGGGAGGCCCGCCGCCGCGGTCGTCCGGTGCGGCTGGTCACCGCGTACAGCCTGCCGGTGTTCTCCGGCTCGGGGTTCGACACCGGCTACGCCACCGTGGACGAGGCCGCCCTCACCCAGGGCGTCGAGGAGCTGCTGAACCACGCGGCGGACCAGGTCCGTGACGTGGGGGTCGAGCTGCGGGCGACCGTCGAGACCGGGGACCCCTCCGGGGCCCTGCTCGAGCTGAGCCGCACGGCGGAGCTGCTGGTCCTCGGCTCCCGCGGCCGGGGCGGTCTGCTGGGCCGGCTGCTCGGCACGGTCTCCACGGCGGTGCCGGCGCACTCCAAGTGCCCCACGGGCGTGGTCCCCCTGCCGTGGGCGCAGCAGCACCTGGGCGCGGAGGAGCTCACGAGCACCCGGGCCCTCGTGGACCGCGTGGTCGTCGGCTCGGACGGCTCCACCCAGGCCCGGGCGGCCATGCTCTACGCCGCGGAGGAGGCGCGCCTGCTCGGCGTCCCCCTGACGGTGCTGTGCGCGCTCCCGCCCGTGAGCGGGGCGCTCGCGTGGATGCCCACGGCGGTGGACTTCGAGGTGATGTACGACGACGTCGCGCGGGCGCTCAACGGCGGCGTCGCCTGGCTCGAGAGCTGGTTCCCCGACCTGGAGATCGGCTCGGAGCTCGCGGACGGCGCGCCGGTGCAGGTACTGGTCGAGCAGACCCGGCGCAACGGCCTGGTGGTGATGGGCACGCGCGGCCGGGGCGGCTTCGCGGGGATGCTCCTGGGCTCCACCTCGCAGGGTGTGCTGCACAACGCCGCAGGACCCGTGCTGATCGTCCCGGACCGCTACGACGAGCGGATCGAGACCCGCAAGGACTTCGACTCCGACGACATCCGCCCCTGGGACGCCTGAGCGGGCCGGCTCAGCCCCACCCCAGTTCGTGCAGGCGCTCGTCGTCGATGCCGAAGTGGTGGGCGACCTCGTGGATGACGGTCACCGTGATCTCCTCCACGAGCTCCTCGCGCTCCGCGCACATGCGCTGCAGCGGACCCCGGTAGACGAAGATCCGGTCCGGCAGGGAGCCGGCGCCCCACCCGCCGTCCCGGGCGGTCAGGGGCACGCCCTCGTAGAGGCCGAGCAGCCCGGGGGAGTGCTCCGGCGGCTCCTCCTCGACCAGGATCACCACGTTGTCCATCGCCCGGAACAGCGCGTCCGGGATCAGGTCGATGGCGTCGTCGACGGCACCGTCGAACTCCTCGCGGGTCATCTCGATCACACTCCCCTTCCTACCCCACGAGCCCGGGCACCGGCTGGGTCCCCCGGGGGTAGTGCGGGAATTGTGCGGGATCCGCGCGAGCCTCTAAGCTGTACTCGGTTTCTCCCGTGTCACGGTCCTCGGTCGCCGAGGTCGTGGTCGTCGACGCGGGTGTCCGGCCCCCATCGTCTAGTGGCCTAGGACACCGCCCTTTCACGGCGGCGACACGGGTTCGAATCCCGTTGGGGGTACGCGATCGGAGGGTCCGCCCACCGATTTGCACAACCGCCGAGGAATGCTGGTAAGATCAGTCCTCGTTGGAAACAGCAAGGCCCTGTAGCGCAGCTGGTTAGCGTGCCGCCCTGTCACGGCGGAGGTCGCGGGTTCAAGTCCCGTCAGGGTCGCTCAGACGGCGTTCATCGATTCGATGCGGCGCCGTCGCGGCATATCCGCTGCGGATGTGCCGGGGCTCTGTAGCTCAGTTGGTAGAGCGTACGACTGAAAATCGTAAGGTCACCGGATCGACGCCGGTCGGAGCCACCGCGGAAACCGCCGGTCCCCTCGAGGGGCCGGCGGTTTCTTCGTGCCGGGGGTCCTGCCGCCCGCTGCCAGCGGACACGGAGGTTCGCTCCCTACCCTGGGAGCCGTGATCCGGTATCCCCGTCGCCCGAGCCCCCGCGGGGCAGCAGCGGCCGCGCTGACCGCCCTGAGCCTGCTGGCGCTCACGGGCTGCGGCGCCGGCCCGCAGTCCTCCGGCCTCGTCCTCGAGCCGACCGCGGGCTCGCCCGCCCCGGTGCCGGCCGGGCCCACCGCGGAACCGGAGGCCTGCTTCGACGTGGCGAGCGCCTACACGGCGCTGACCCTCGTGCCGCTGTCCGGCGACGAGCCGGACCCCCACTTCCGCCCGCAGGGGGCGGCCGCCTCCGTGCGGGACCTCACCTCCCGGCTGCCCGCCGAGCTGCGCCCCGCGTTCGAGGACGCCGTGGCCGCCCTGGACGCCGCGGGCCCGTCCGTGCAGCCCGCCGAGCTGGCCGATCTGCAGCGGACGCTCGCGCCGGTCGGCGACTGGCTCCGCCGGGCGTGCGCGGAGCCCACCCCCTCGAACTGAGCAGCAGCCTGTCTGGACTGGAGGGCAGGTGGCCCGGCCCGGCGCCGAGCTCGACCGTGACCTGGAGCAGCACGGACTGAGCACCGAGGGCCGGCAGGACGGCTCAGGAGGCCAGACGCCACCACACGGCCCGCTCGGGCCGCAGGACGCCGTCCTGCACGGCGTCCCCGCGGCTGAGCACGAGCGGCTCTCCGGCGGGCAGGGGAACGGGGGCGCCGCCCAGGTTCGCCGCCACGAGGACTCGCTCCCCGGCGCCGGTGGTGTTCACGAAGGACAGCAGGCCCGTCGCGGGGTCATGGCTCGCGTGCCACGCGAAGGAGCCGCGGCCGAGACCGAGCTCCCGGCGCACCCGCAGTGCCGTGCGGTACACCGTGTGCGTGGAGTCGGGGATCCCCACCTGCCGGTCCGCCGCGAGCTGCGCGAACTCCTCGGGCTGCGGCAGCCACGGGTCGGCCCCGAAGCCGTGGCCGGGCTCTCCCGCGGCCCAGGGCAGCGGGACCCGGCAGCCGTCGCGGCCGATCTCCTCGCCCCCGGTCCGGGCGAACGCCGGGTCCTGGCGCAGCTCGGCGGGCAGGCGCGTGTGGTCGGGCAGGCCCAGCTCGTCCCCCTGGTACAGGTAGGCGGAGCCGGGCAGGGCCAGCTCCACCAGCGCGGCGGCGCGGCCGCGGGCGAGGCCCTGCTCGTGGTCCGGCTGCTCGCCGTCCGCGTCGATCCCCTTGGGGTAGGCGATGGGGTCCGTGAGCCCGAAGCGGGAGACGTGGCGGACGGTGTCGTGGTTGGACAGCACCCAGGTGGTGGGCGCGCCGACGTTGGCCGACTCCGCCAGGGAGTCCTCGATGGCCCGGGACATCCGGGCCCAGTCCCACCCGGCCACCAGGAAGTCGAAGTTGAACGCCTGGTGCATCTCGTCGGAGCGGACGTACATCGCCAGCCGGTGCGCCGGCTCGACCCACGCCTCCGCCACCAGCATCCGGTCGCCGTCGTACTCGGCGAGCACCCGGTGCCAGTCGCGGTAGACCTCGTGCACGCCGTCCTGGTCGAAGTAGGGGCTGCCGGTGCTCAGCGGGGTGTCCGGGGCGTCGTGCTCCCGCGCGTCGTGCTCGCCCTCGACCATGTGCACCTGGTGGTCCCAGTCCGGCAGCCCCTCGGCCTTCACGAGGCCGTGGGCCACATCCACGCGGAAGCCGTCCGCGCCCCGGTCCAGTCAGAAGCGCAGGACGGGGCGGAACTCCTCCCACACCTCCGGGTTCTCCCAGTTGAGGTCCGGCTGGGTGCTGTCGAACAGGTGCAGGTACCACTGCCCGTCCGGCAGCCGGGTCCAGGCCTCGCCGCCGAACACGGAGCGCCAGTTGTTCGGCGGCAGCTCCCCGTGCTCGCCCCGGCCGTCCCGGAACATGTACCGGTCCCGCTCGGGGCTGCCGGGCCCGGCGGCCACGGCGGCCCGGAACCACTCGTGCTCGCTCGAGGTGTGGTTGGGCACCAGGTCCACGATCAGCCGCATCCCGAGCTCCGCCATCCGGGCGCGCATCCGGTCGAAGTCCTCCAGGGTGCCGAAGCGGGGGTCCACGTCCCGGTAGTCGGAGACGTCGTAGCCGGCGTCGTGCTGCGGCGAGACGTAGAACGGGGACAGCCACAGGGCGTCCACGCCGAGGTCCGCGAGGTAGTCCAGCCGGTCCACGATCCCGGGGAGGTCGCCCAGGCCGTCACCGTCGGAGTCGTTGAAGGAGCGGGGATAGATCTGGTAGATCACCGCGGAGCGCCACCACTCACTCTCCTCGGTTGCGGGGGACTGGCTGACCTGCTGCGTCATGGGGGTGCTCCTCGGGTGCTTCGTCGGGGGTCTCCGGTGCGGCGGCGACCGGTGCGGGGGCGTCCCCAACCTAGTCAGTCCCCGGGCGCGGTGTCACGGCGGCCGGCGCTGGGGCGGCGGCCGCTGGGGCGGCCGGTGTCCGGCCGGGGCCGCCCGGCCGGTGCGCGACCACGTTGGTG
The DNA here is from genome assembly GCF_059758435.1 of Kocuria sp. GQ42. NCBI lineage: Bacteria > Bacillati > Actinomycetota > Actinomycetes > Micrococcales > Micrococcaceae > Kocuria > Kocuria sp. GQ42. The sequence continues at coordinate 213,617 of NZ_JCAXEN010000006.1, forward strand.
GGGGCGAGGGCCAGGACGACGAGCGCGGCGGCGAGGACCGCCAGCCCGGTCCAGCCGGCGCCCGTCAGCCGTTCGCCGACGACGACGACGGCCAGGACCGCCGCGACGGCCGGTTCGGTCAGGGTGAGGGTCGTCGCCGTGCTCGGGCGCACCCGTGCGAGTCCCAGGCCGAACAGGAAGTACCCGAGGAACATCGGCACCAGCGCCATGTACGCGGCCACGGCGAACGCCTGCCCCGAGGCCAGCAGGGGCGCTCCCGTGAGGGCGAGGACCGGGAGCAGGAGCGCCCCGCCGGCGCCGAAGACGGCGCCCATCGAGGCCGCGCGCCCCACCCCGTGGCCCATCAGCCGGTGCACCACCCACGAGTAGAGCGCGTACGTCGCCCCGGCCACCAGTCCGAGCCCGATGCCGGCGGCGGTGTCCGCGGCCGAGGCCCCGGACCCGCCGGCCCTCGACAGGCACAGCAGGCCGCTGCCGAGGACGCCCAGCAGCGCGGCGGTCATCCACCACCGGCTCAGGGGGCGGCGCTCGAGGACGCGCTCCAGGACGCCCGAGGCCAGCGGCGCGGAGGCCAGGGAGACGACCGTGCCGATCGCGACGCCGCCCAGGTGCATCGAGCTGTAGAACGCCAGCGGATAGACGGCCACGGCCGCGGCCCCGGCCGCCACCAGCCCGGCGTGCGAGCGCAGCGCCCGCCGCGAGCGGCGCAGGGCGGGCAGGGCGATCGCCGCCTGCAGCAGTCCGCCCACGCCCAGGGCGGCGGCCCCGATCGCCAGCGGCCCCGCGCCGGGGGCGAAGGTCGCCGCGGTCCCGGTCGTGCCCCACAGGACCGCGGTGAGCAGGATGGCCGCGACGCCGAGGCCGGCGTGGTGCCCCGTGCGCCCCACAGCGCGGCTCACGGTGCCGCTCGCGGTGCCGCTCACGGTGCGACCGGCACGTCGGTGGTCGTCGTGCGCGCGGACGCGGGGCGGCGCCGGGCGTTGCGGATGTGCGGTCATGGGCGGGCTCCTGTCGGTCGACGGTCCAATCTACCCAGGGCGGGCGACGGGCGCCCCGAGCACGGTGCGCCGGGCGCAGCCGGCGCTCGCGGCAGCCGGCCCGCCCCCGTCCCGGGCGGGCCGCGTGGTAGAAGAGGGCATGACCACTCCGACGCGCGCGTTCGCGCCTCCCTGCGGTCCGGTGCGCGGCCGGGTCGACGGCGACGTCGTCCGGGCGACCGGGATCCCGTACGCCACGGCGGACCGGTTCGCCGCGCCCGTCCCGGTCGCGGACCGGGAGGAGCCGTTCGACGCCACCCGCCCGGCCCCGGCCTGCCCCCAGGCGCACTCGCCCTTCCTCACCGGGGTACTCGGCGACACCCTCGCCGGGCTCCCGCGGGACGAGCACTGCCAGCGGCTGTCGGTGACCCTGCCCCTCGAACAGGGGGCGGCGGAACGGCTGCCGGTGATGGTCTGGATCCACGGCGGCTCCTACACCACCGGGGCCGGGGACGCCCCGATCATGGATCCCCGTCCTCTGGTCGCCGAGCAGCGGGTCGTGGTCGTGAGCGTCACCTACCGGCTGGGACTGTTCGGCTACCTCGGCGCGGGCCGGGACCGCCCCGCCAACCTCGGTCTGCTCGACCAGCTCGAGGCGCTGCGCTGGGTGCGGCGCAACATCGCGGCCTTCGGCGGCGACCCGGACCGGGTGACCGTGTTCGGCCAGTCCGCCGGGGGCGACGCCGTGGCCCACCTCATGGCCGTCCCGGGCGCGGAGCTGCTGTTCCGCCGGGCCATCCTGCAGAGCCCTCCGCTGGGCATCGCCCGCGGCCGGGCGGCGATGACCGCGGCGATGGCGGCCGCGGCCGGTGCCGTCACCGCGGGAACGCCGGCCGCGGAGGTGGTGGCGCTGCAGGCCGAGGTCGAAGCCGGCGCGTCCTCCTTCGGGCTCCGGGGCCGGATGCCGTTCGGCACCCAGTACGGCCACCACCCCCTGCCCGCCGAGGAGGGCGTCGAGGCGGCCTGGGACCGCGTGGCCCCGCACATCGACGTGCTCATCGGCCACACCGCCGAGGAGGCCCGGCTCTACCTGCCCACGCTGCCCGTCCTCCACCGGGTCACCCGCGTCCCGCTGCTCGGCCCCGTGCTCCGCCGCGCCGTCGTGGGGCACGTGACCGCGGCCGTCCACGCCCGGGCCGTCCGCCGGTTCGCCGCCCGGCACGCCCGGGCCGGTGGCAGCGCCCACACCTACCTGCTCACCTGGAGCGCGCCGGGCAGCCCGTACGGATCCGCCCACACGGTCGACCTCCCGCTCCTGTTCGGCGACGAGACCGCGTGGGCCGGCACCGGGCTGCTCGCCGGGGCCCCGTGGGAGGACGTCCAGGCCCACGGCCGGCGCCTCCGGGGGCTGTGGGCCGGCTTCGCCCGCGGCGAGCCGCTGGCGGACGCCGGAGCGGTCCCCGGCGTCCTGCGCTACCGCGCGGCCACGGGTGCACGGCCCCTCGAGCGCGTCCTCGGCTGTGTCCTCGGCGCCGTGCGACGCGCTCAGGGCGCCGCGGGCACCTCCCGCGCCCCCGTGCGGGCGCTGCGCCGGGCCGCGTCCAGCACCGCGGCGACGGCCACGGCGTCCCACGGGTCCACGGGGGCCTCGCCGTCGCCGAGGAGCCACCGGGCCACTGCCCGGTAGAAGTCGGCGGGCTCGCCGGGGGCGGTGGGCACGGAGTCGGTCCCGGTGCCCCGGACGAGCAGACCCGTCATGCCCTCCCCGGGGTCCAGCGGGTCGAAGGGGCTGGGGCTGTCGGCGTGCCCGGCCACGAGGTAGGCGCCGGCCGAGCCGAGCACCCGGGTCCGGGGCCCCGGCGCCCCCACGAGGCTCCCGGCCCACAGGTGGCTGATCGTGCCCGAGGCGTGGTCCAGGGCCAGGAAGACGTCGTCCTCGGCCGGGGTCGTCAGCGCGCGCAGCTCGGCCCGCACCGCGGCCACCGGCCCGAACAGCTGGATCGCCGCGTCCACGAGGTGCGGACCGAGGTCGAGCAGCAGCCCGCCGCCCCGGCCGACCGCGTTCTCCCGCCACCGGTCCTTGGGCACCGGGCGCCACCGCTCCCAGCGGCGCTCGAACCGGTGCACGTCCCCGAGGTGCCCCTCGGCGAGCACCCGGGCCAGGGTCAGCTGCTCACTGTCCCAGCGCCGGTTGTGGAAGACCGTCAGCGGGATCCCGGTCTCCTCGGCGCGGCGGACCACGGCCACCGCGCCCTCGTGGTCCATGGCCAGCGGCTTGTCGACCACCACGGGGATCCCGGCCTCCAGACCGGCCAGCGCGTGCTCCACGTGCAGCCCCGTGGGCGAGGCGACGACCAGCACGTCGGGCCGCGAGCGCTCCAGCAGCCCGGGCAGGTCCCGGTGCACCTGCACCCCGGGCCAGTCGGCGCCCGCGCGGGCGGCCCGCTCCGGGTCGCCGGTGACGACGTCGGTGACCCGCCCGCCGGCCCGCCGCAGCAGGTCCCCGTGGAAGTCCCGCCCGGCCATGCCGTATCCGACGAGTCCGGCGGTGAGCACTCGTCCTGCACCCTGATCAGTCATGCGGTCACGATAGCCCCTGGCACCGGGCCGCACCGGGCCGCTACGGCCCGTCCGGGCCCGCGATCTCGTCGTCGACGAAGCGGGGCGCGGCCGCGACGCCGCCGGCGACGACGAGGAGCACCGCGGTGCCCATCAGCAGCAGCAGGGGAGCGGTCCAGCTGCCGGTGGCCTCGTGCAGGGCGCCGACGGCGAAGGGCCCGGCCGCCGCGAGCAGGTAGCCCACCGGCTGGGTGAACCCGGACAGCTGCGCGGTCACCCGGGGGTCCCGGGAGCGGGCTGTGAGCAGGGCCAGGGCGGTGGGGAACGCGAAGCCGCCCACCCCCAGGAGCAGGGCCCAGGCCCAGGGGGTGGTGGCGGGCGCCAGCAGCAGGCCGGAGTAGCCGGCGACCATGCAGGCGCCCAGGCCCACGATCCACCGCCGCAGGTGCGGTGAGCGGGCCACCAGGACGGGCATGAGGAGCCCTCCCGGGATGCCCATGGCGGCGATGAGGGCGGCCATCAGCCCGGCCTGGGCCTGGCCCAGGCCGCCGTCGCGGTAGATCTGGGCCACCCAGCCGAACTGGACGTAGGCGTGCATCGACTGGACGCCGAAGTAGACGCACAGCGCCACGGCGGTGCGGGAGCGGAGGATCGAGGTGCCGCGGCCCGGATGCAGGGCGCGGCCGGGGGTCGTGGCGGGCTCGCGCCGGTCGCGGACGGTGACCAGGGCCCAGGGGACCACGGCGGCCAGGGCCACGAGGCCCCAGAGGCCCAGTGCGGCACGCCACCCGTCGGGCCCGCTCGCGGCCAGCGGCCCGGCCGCCAGCAGGGGCAGCGTGGCGCCGACGGCCAGGCCGGTCGTGTAGAGGGAGTTCAGCGCCGCCGTGCGCCGGCCCCCGTGGCGCTTGATGAACGCCGGCACCAGGATGTTGCCGACGGCCATGCCGGCGAAGCCCAGCACGGACAGGAGCAGGAACACCGGCACCGATCCCGTGACCGACCGGGCCAGCAGCCCGGCGGCGACCAGGACCAGACCGGCGGTGACGGCGCCGCTGATGCCGGTCCTGCGCGAGAGCGCGGCCGCGCACGCCCCCGCCGCGGCGAACGTGAGCCCGGGCAGGGCGGTCAGCACCCCGGCCATCGTGGGGCTCAGCCCCAGTCCCTGCTGCACCTCCGCGAGCACGGGCCCCACGGAGGTGGCCCCGGGGCGGAGATTGACCGCCACGACCGCCACCGCGAGCACCACCAGCCACCCCGGCACGCGGGGCGGGGCGGCGGAACGGTCAGGGGGCGGGGTGGACGGGCGCACCGGCCTGTTCTATCACGGGGTGCGGCGGCACCGGGGCGCGGGCCGGACGGAGCGGTCCGCTCAGCCCTCGCAGTCGGTGCAGTACCGCGTCTCGCCGGACTGGCGGGCCAGCTGGGAGCGGTGCCGGACCAGGAAGCAGGAGGCGCAGGTGAACTCGTCGACCTGTTCCGGGATGACGGCCACGGTGAGCTCTTCGTGGGAGAGGTCGGCGCCGGGCAGGTCGATGCCCTCGGCGGTGTCGAAGTCCTCGGCGTCGATGACCGCGGTCTGGGTGGTGGCGCTGCGCTGGACCTGGATCGCCTCCAGGGACTCGTTGGCCGGCTCGTCCTCGGGCCGGGTGCGCGGGGCGTCGTAATCGGTGGCCATGATGTGGTGCGTCCTCCTGGAACGGGGTGGTGCTGTGCAGAGGATGCCCTGCACGGAAGGACCAGAGTGTACCCCTACGACATGGGCAACTGTCGAGTCCCCGCGCGTTCCGGCGAAGTGCGGCGTCTCGGGCGTGATCCTCGTCGCACCGCGGAGGGGCCCGGATCGGGCCCCGGCGGTGCCCGGAGGGCTCAGGCGACCGCCAGCCAGACGGTGTGGTCGGGCGGCAGCTCCCCGCCCGGGACCGGGGCGCTGGCCAGCAGCACCTCGGCGTCCTCGGGCAGCGGGACGCACTCGTCGGAGAGGTTCACCAGGCACCGGAAGCCAGGCCCCCGGTCGAAGGCCAGGCACCGGGCCGGCGCCTCCGCCCAGGCGAATCCGGCGGTGCCGAGCCCGGGGTGGGCCCGGCGGATCCGCAGGGCCGCCCGGTACAGCTCGAGGGTCGAGCCGTCCACCCCGTCCTGGGCCTCGACCGACAGCTCCCCGAAGCTCTCCGGCTGGGGGAGCCAGGCGCCGCCGTCGCCGAAACCGAAGGAGGTGCCGGTGCGGTTCCAGGGCAGGGGGACGCGGGCGCCGTCGCGTCCCTTGAGCGTGTGGCCGGTGCGTTCCCACACGGGGTCCTGCAGGGCCTCGCGGGGGAGGTCGGGGACCTCGGGCAGGCCGAGCTCCTCGCCCTGGTACAGGTACGGGGAGCCGGGCAGGGCCAGCATCATCAGGGTCGCCGCCCGCGCCCGGTCCAGGCCCCGCCGCGGGTCGAGCACCGGGTGGCGCCCGTCGGCCAGCAGCCACTCGTCGAGGTCCGCGTCGTGCGGCAGCGCCAGGCGGGAGGCATGGCGGGGGACGTCGTGGTTGGACAGCACCCAGGTGAGGCCGCCGCCGGCGCCGGTGTGGCCGGCCATGGCCTGGTCGATCACGGCCCGGAAGCGGTCGGCGCCCCACGGGGACTTCAGCAGGGAGAAGTCGAAGACCTGCCCGAGCTCGGTGGGGCGGGCGTAGAGATAGGTCCGCTCGTTGACCGGGTGCCACGTCTCGGCGACCGCCATCCGCGGCGGGTCGTACTCGTCGAAGACCCGGCGCCACTCCTGGTAGATCGTGTGCACCTCCTCCCGGTCGTAGAGGGGGTCGGTGCCGTCCATCGGGAGCATGCGGTCCAGCGTGGGCTGGTCGCGCAGCGGGTGGGACAGGTCCTTCGCCAGGGAGTGGGCCACGTCGATGCGGAAGCCGTCCACGCCGCGGTCGGCCCAGAACCGCAGGGTGTCCTCGAAGTACTGGCGCACCTCGGGGTGGTCCCAGTTCAGGTCGGGCTGCTCCTTGGCGAACAGGTGGCAGTACCACTGGCCGTCCACCAGCCGCTCCCAGGCGGGACCGCCGAAGTGCGAGACCCAGTTCGCCGGCGGGCACGCCCCGTCGTCGCCGGTGCCGTCCCGGAAGATGTAGCGGTCCCGGGCCGCCGAGCCCTTCGGGGCGGCGAGGGCCTCCTGGAACCAGGGGTGCTGGTCGGAGGTGTGGTTGGGGACGATGTCGACGATGATCCTGACCCCGAGTCCGTGGGCGGCGGCCACGACCCGGTCGAAGTCGTCCAGGGTGCCCAGGCGCGGGTCGACATCGCGGTAGTCGCTGATGTCGTAGCCGCCGTCGGCCAGCGGGGAGGGGTAGAAGGGGCTGAGCCAGATCGCGTCGACCCCCAGCTCGGCCAGGTACGGCAGGCGGGAGAGCAGCCCGCCCAGGTCCCCGACGCCGTCGCCGTCGGAGTCGGCGAAGGACCGGGGGTAGACCTGGTAGACGACCGCGGTGCGCCACCAGTCCGGATCGGCGGCGAGGATGGGCGGGAGGGCAGAAGAGGGCACGAGGGCTCCGTCCGTGGAAGAGGGTCGGGGGAGGGGCGCGCGGGCCCCGGCAGGGTGGGCGGCCGCCGGCGGCACGGGCACGGCGCCGCCGCCGGTGGCGCAGGGGTGGGCCGGCTCAGCCCTTCACGGAGCCGGCGAGCATGGCCTTGACGATGTGGCGCTGGAAGAAGAGGAACACCAGGATCATCGGGGCCATGATCAGCAGGGACCCGGCGTTGAGCAGGACCACGTCGGTGGAGTACTGGCCGACGAAGTTCTGCAGGGCGCCGGCCATGGTGCGCTTGGCGGGGTCGTCCATCAGCACGATCGCCAGCAGGAACTGGTTCCAGGTGGAGATGAACATCAGCAGCGCCAGGGACGCGATCGAGGGCAGGGCCAGGGGCAGGTGGACGGCGCGGAAGGACTGCCAGGCGTTGGCCCCGTCCATGCTCGAGGCCTCGGAGAGCTCCTGGGGCGCGTTGAGGAAGTGGGCGCGCATCCAGAACACGGCGAACGGCATGTTCAGCCCGATCAGCGGCAGGATCAGCCCCAGCCGGGTGTTGAGCAGGCCCATCTCGCGGATCTGGTAGTACAGCGGGACGATCGTGACCTCGAAGGGCAGGGTCAGCCCCAGCAGCAGCAGGACGAAGAGGACCGGCCCCCCGGGGATGCGCAACTGGCCCAGGGCGTAGCCGGCCATCGTGGCCAGCAGCACCCCGAGGGGCACCACGCCGAGCACGAGCAGGAAGCTGGAGCCGGCCAGGGTGGTGATGTCGGCGACGTCCCAGGCGTCGACGAAGTTGTGCCACTGCGGATCGCTGGGCCAGCTCAGGCCCACGGGCACGGAGCCCTGGGGCTGCAGGGCGGTGGAGAACATGCTCAGCAGCGGGAAGATCGAGAAGGCCATCGCCAGCAGCAGCAGGGCCACACCGGGGATCTGGGTGCTCTTGGAGGTACGCATGCTCACTTCTCCCGGAACAGTCGTTGGAGGGGCAGGATGACGGCCAGCACGAGGGCGCTGAGGACCAGGGCGAGGGCGGAGGCCAGGCCGATGCGGGACTCGGTGAAACCGAGCTGGTACACCTGCACACCGGGCACCATGGTGGCGTAGCCGGGCCCGCCCTGGGTGGCCATGAAGACGATGTCGAAGCTGGCCAGGGCGGCGATGATCGTGATGGTCACGCACACCCCGATCTCCTGGCGCAGCCCGGGCAGGGTGATCGCCCGGAAGGTCTGGAGGAACCCTGCTCCGTCCAGCTTGGCGGCCTCGTAGAGGGAGGTGTCGATCTTGCCGATGCCGGACATGAGCAGGATGGTGCAGAACCCCAGGTTGATCCAGGTCCCGATCAGACCCACCGCCGGCAGCGCCCAGGTGAAGTCCCCGAACCAGGCGCGGGTCACGGACTCCAGGCCGACGGCCGAGAGCAGCTGGTTCACCGCCCCTGTGGTCGCGTACATCCAGCTCCAGGCGATCGCCGCCGCGGCGGCGGGGATGACGTAGGGGATGAACAGCAGGGTCTGGGCCAGCTTGCCCAGGCCCTTGCTGCGCAGCTCCCGGATCAGCCCGGCCACCAGCAGCGCCACCGTGACGGGAATGACGGTGAAGAAGAGGATCAGGAAGAACGCGTGCCAGATCGAGGACAGCAGCTGCGGGTCGGTGAAGACCTGCACGTAGTTCTCCAGGCCCACGAACGTGGCCACGGTGATGCCGTCCCAGTCGTAGAAGGAGTACTGGACCGAGGCGGCCAGCGGGCGCAGCACGAACACCGCGTACATGAGCGCCGCCGGTGCGGCGAACAGCCAGCCGCCCCAGTTCCGCCGCCGCCGTCGCCGCGGGCGGCCCGCCTGCTCGACCCGGTCCTGCCGCCCGGTGTCCTCCGCCGGGGCGGGGGTGGGCAGGACCATGCCCTGCAGGGGGCCGGTGGAGCCGTCGAGGGAGCTCATCGACCCAGCTCGCTCTCGTACTGGCGCTGGACCGCGGCCAGCATGTCCTCCGGGCTCGTGGCGCCCTCGACCAGGCGCTGGGCCTCGGAGTTCCAGGTGGTGGTCAGGCCGTTGGTGGCGTTCTGCACGAACTGCACCTGCCCGTCGGCCTCCACCAGCTGTGCGAAGGCCTCCTGGATCTGGGCCTTGACCGACCCCTCCTCGGTGGCCGGGACCTCGCCCACGCCGGAGGGGGCGAAGCCGGCGTCGGCGACGACCTGGCGGGCCTCCTCGCTGCGCAGGAAGTCCAGGAACGCGGCGGCGGCGTCCTTGTCGTCGGCGCCGGCCGGGATGGCGAAGTTGGAGGCCGGGTCCGACATCGTCGCCGGTTCGCCGCCCTCGGGGGCCGGGGGGAGGAAGAACCCGACGTTCTCGCCCATCTGCTCGTCCAGGGCGGCGGCGTCCCAGTTCCCGGAGGCGTAGAACAGGGCCTCGCCGCTGGCGAAGCGCCCCAGCGCCCCGGTGGCGTCGGTGCCGTTGGTGTCCGCGGGGAAGTACCCGGCCTCGGCCCAGTCCTGGACCGCGGCCAGGGCCTCGGCGGCCTCGGGGGTGTCGATCGAGGCCTCCGGGGCGTGGAAGACCCACTCGTTGACCGCCTCGGCACCCAGGGCGTTGTTGAGGAGCATCTGGGTGGTGGTCATCACCTGGCCGGTCTGGTTGCCGGCCATGATCGGCACGGTGCCGGACTCCTCGGCCCGGGCCAGCAGGTCCTCGAGCTCGTCCACGGTCTGCGGCGGGGTGGTCATGCCCAGCTGCTCGGCCAGATCCTTGTTGTAGTAGAAGCCGGTCACGGTGAAGCCGTCGGCCAGCGTGTACTGGGAGCCCTCGCCGCGGACCCCGTCCTCGTCCACCCGGTACTGGGCCAGCTGGCCCTCCGGCAGCTCGTCCCAGCCGTAGGCGTCGGCGTAGGCATCCAGGTCGGTCAGCAGCCCGTCGCCGGCCACGTCGGACAGGGCGATCACCCGGGCGATGTCCGGCGGGTCGTCCGAGGCCAGCACGCGCGGGGAGTTCTGGGCCTGCACGTCGTCGGGGTCGTACCGGCCGGTGATGGTCACGTTGGGGTGCTTCTCGGTGAAGGCCTCGATCAGCGCCTCGTCCTTGGCCCTCAGCCCCGCGCCGTCGTAGAGGGTCAGCTCGACGGGCTCCTCGCCCAGGTCGGTGGAGACGTCCGTGGGGGCCGCCTCGGGAGCGGCCGGGGCCGAGCCGGCCCCGGGAGGCGCGCAGGCCGCCAGGGCGAACAGCGCGCAGGCGCCCGCTCCCAGCACGCGCAGCCTCGTGCGGGTCAGACGGGCAGAATCCTGGGCGACCGGTCGATCGGTCATGGGACTTCCTCCTCCGGAAGGGTGGCTGCGCCTCCCCTTTTCGGAAGCGCTTCCGAATATGATCCATGTCATACCGGAGGGCTGTCAACCCCTCAAAAGCGACGCCGCACGGGAAAGCGCTCCCGTGCGGAAAGGTGCGGCGGGTCGTTCGCGGCGACATGTAGAAAGCGCTTCCTAAACATCTACACTGGGGCTATGAACTCCTCGAAGTCCGTCGGTCTGGCCGATGTCGCCCGCGAGGCCGGCGTCTCCCTGGCCACCGCCTCCCGAGCGCTCAACAGCGCCTACGGGGTCGCCGCGACCACCAGGGAACGGGTCGCCGAGGTCGCCCGCCGGCTGGAGTACGTCGCCTCCCCGGAGGCCTCGCGCCTGGCCACCGGCGCCACCCGCAGCGTGGCCCTGGTCGTCCCCCACCTGGACCGCTGGTACTTCGGGGAGATGGTCAGCGGTCTCGAGGAGGTGCTGCGGGAGGCCGGCCACGACGTGCTGCTGTACCACGTGGGCGAGCCCGAGGGTCGGCACGCGTTCTTCGAGCACCTGCCCGCCCGCCGGAAGGTCGACGCGGTCGTGGTGGTCGCCGTTCCGGTCACCGACCACGAACGGCGCCGCCTGGAGCTGATGGGCGTCACCATCGTCGCCGCCGGCGGCCAGGACGCGACCTACCCCTACGTCTCCATCGACGACGCCGCCGCCGTGCGCCAGGCCACGGAGCACCTGCTGCGCCTCGGCCACCGCCGGATCGCCATGATCACCGCCGTCGATCCGGACCGCACCGACCAGCCGGTCCACCGCGGACGCACCCGGGGCTTCTACGAGGCCATGGCCCGCGCCGACGTCCCGGTCGACGAGGAGCTGGTCGTCACCACCGCGTGGGGCGGGGTCCCGGCGGCCGAGGCCATGGAGCGGCTGCTCAGCGTCCGCGACCTCCCCACTGCCGTCCTGGCCCACTCCGACGAGATGGCACTGGGTGCGATGCGCACCATCCGGCGCGCCGGTCTGCGCGTGCCCGAGGACGTCTCCGTCATCGGCATCGACGACCACCCCCTGGCGGAGCTGGTCGACCTCACCACCGTGCGCCAGCCCGTCCGGGACCAGGGGCTGCGGGCCGGGCGCCTGCTGCTGGCCCTGCTGCGCGGGGAGGAGCCGGACCTGGCGCAGAGGCTGCCCACCCGCGTCGTCGTGCGCAGCAGCACGGCACGCCTCGACCCGGTCGGGCCGGCGCACGCCGCGCAGGACACCGCCCGGCCCTAGTCCGGTGTCAGCTGGCGCTCTCCAGGTGCGCGAGGCGCAGCCAGCGGTGCATGAGCCGGCGGAACGCCACGGCGGCACCGTGGGTGTCCCGCGCGGCCAGCAGCTCGACGGCGTCCGAGAAGTCCTGCGGGCTCTCGTCCGGCTGGAACGGGTCCGCGAGCGAACCGTAGTGCAGGACCACGAGGGAATTGGCGGAGAACGCCCCGAGCCACCGCCCCAGGTGCGTGAGGTCCTCGGCGAGGTCCTCGAGGTCCTCGCCGCCCGCGTCCTCCACCACCTGTGCGGCGCGCACCACGCGACGGGTCGCGAGGTCCACCGGCACCGCGCACCGGTGCACGCGGTTGCCGTGGTGGAAGCTCTCGGTGTGGTCCTGGGCGGTGAAGAGGGAGAACCACGCCATGGGGACGGTGAACGCCGACTGGCGCGCGTGGACGGGCACGAAGTGCTCCCGGCTCACGCGATCGCCCGCGGCCCGGACGGCGTCCTCGGGGATGAGCAGGTTGGGCAGGGGCTGGCCGCCCTCCTCCTCGGCGAGCGCCACGAGCCGCAGCGAGCGCCGCAGCCGCTGCGGGGGGTGGTAGACGGGGAAGTCCCCGACCCCGGCCGCGAGCATGTCCCGGCCCCGGGGCGCCGCGGAGAACGGCAGGGTCCACAGCGGCTCCACGGCCGGGGGCAGGGGCTCCTGGCCCGGCTCAGCCAGGCGGGCGAGCTGCTCGGTCAGCTCGTTGACCCCGGCCTCCTCGGGGGACAGCGCCCGGGGCACCAGCGGGGCGTACACGGCGTCGAGCTCCTCGGCGGGCACGTACACCCGCAGGGCGAACTGGTGGGGGATCCCGGTGGCCGAGCGGAACGTCCGGCCGACCTGCAGCAGCTGGGCCACGGCGGCTCAGGCGATCTCGACGACGACGGGGGCGTGGTCCGAGGCGCCCTTGCCCTTGCGCTCCTCGCGGTCGATCGACGCGTCGGTGACGCGGCCGGCCAGGGCGGGGGAGTAGAGCTGGAAGTCGATGCGCATGCCCTCCTTCTTCGGGAAGCGCAGGCCCTTGTAGTCCCAGTACGTGTAGACGCCCGGGCCGGGGTGCCGGGGGCGGACCACGTCCTGGTAGCCGGCCTCCTCGAGGAAGGCGCGGAAGGCGGCGCGCTCGGGCGCGCTGACGTGGGTCAGGCCGTTGTCGAGGAAGAACTGCATGTCCCACACGTCCTCGTCCTGCGGGGCCACGTTCCAGTCGCCCACCAGGGCGACCTGTGCCTGCGGGTCCTCGTCGACCCACTGCTTGGCGTGGTCCTTGAGCACGCGCAGCCACTCCAGCTTGTAGGGCATGTGCGGGTCCTCCAGGCCGCGGCCGTTGGGGACGTAGAGGGACCAGACGCGCACGCCGGCGCACGTGGCGCCGATCGCCCGGGCCTCCTGCACGGGCTCCTCACCGGGCTTGCCGAAGGCGGGCTGGTCCGGGAAGGTGCGCTCGACGTCCTCGAGGCCCACCCGGGAGGCGATCGCCACGCCGTTCCACTGGCTGAGGCCGAAGTGGGCGACGTCGTAGCCCATGTACTCGAAGAGCTCCCAGGGGAAGTTGTCGTCCTTCGCCTTGGTCTCCTGCATGGCCAGGACGTCCACGTCCGAGCGCTGCAGCCACGCCTCCACGCGGTCGGCGCGGGCGCGGACGGAGTTCACGTTCCAGGTGGCGATCCTCATGGGCCCCACGTTACCGGCTGCCCCGGACGGGAATTCGCAGCACCCCTTGCGCAGCACCGGTCCAGGTGCCATGGTTAGTTACATAACTAATGAACCAGTGAGGGGGATGGCCGTGATCGCCGACGACCGCCCGATCTTCCAGCAGATCGCCGAACGGATCTGCGCCGACATCCTCGCGGGCGCCTATCCGGAGGAGACCCAGGTCCCGTCCACCAACGAGTTCGCCGCCTTCTACCGGATCAACCCGGCCACCGCCGGCAAGGGCGTCAACCGGCTCGTGGACCGGGGGATCCTCTACAAGCGCCGCGGCATCGGCATGTTCGTCGCCGCCGGCGCCCGGGAACGGCTCCTCGAGCAGCGGCGGCAGGAGTTCGCCGACCGCTACGTGGCACCGCTCGTCACCGAGGCGCACTCCCTCCGGCTGCCGCCGGGGGACGTCCTCGACCTCGTCCGCTCCGCCCTCGGCCGGTCCGAGGCCGCCGCACCGACCCGTCAGGAGTCCACCCCATGAACGGCACGCCAGCCCCCGTCGTCGCCCTGCGCGGCGTCTCCCGCACCTACCGGGAGACCCGGGCCCTCGACGGCGTCGACCTCGACCTCGCCCCGGACCGGATCTACGGACTCGTGGGGCGCAACGGCTCCGGCAAGACCACCCTGCTGTCCGTGATCGGCCAGCAGGTCCGCCCGGACCGGGGCGGGCGGGTCGAGCTGTTCGGCCGCCCCGGGTGGGAGAACCCCGAGGCCCTCTCCCGCACGGTGCTGCTGCGGGACCGGCAGCGCTACCCCGAGGAGTTCCGGGTCCGCCACGTCCTCGACGCCGCGCCGGCGTTCTACCCCGGCTGGGACGAGGAGCTCGCCCGCGGTCTCGCCGAGGACCTCCGGCTCCCGTCGCGGACCAGGATCAAGAAGCTCTCCACGGGTCAGCACACGGCCCTCGGCATCGTCCTGGGCCTCGCGTCCCGCGCGGAGCTCACGATGCTGGACGAGCCCTACGGCGGGCTGGACCCGGTGGCCCGGGAGCTGTTCTACGACCGGCTCCTCGAGGACTTCGCGCGGCACCCGCGCACCGTGGTGATCTCCACGCACCTGGTCGACGAGGTCGCCAACCTCCTCGACCACGTCCTGCTCCTCGACCGCGGGCGGCTCGTCCTGGACGCCGGTCTCGAGGCCGCCCGCGCCAGCGCCCACACGGTCGCGGGGCCCGCCGCCGACGTCGCCGGCTACCTGGCCGAGCGGCGCCTCGAGCAGCAGGTCTCCCGCGAGCAGCGGATCGGGGCGCTGCGCACCGTGACCGTGGCGGCGCCCCACGACGACGACGCCCGGGCGGCCGCCGCGCGCCACGGGATCGAGATCGACGCCGTCTCCCTGCAGTCGGCCGTGGCCGCCCACGGGCTCGTCCCGGTGCCCGCCGACCAGCTCCAGAACGCCTGAGAGGACCTCCGCCATGTCACGACTCACCCCTGTCCTCAAGCTCAACACCGTCAACCGGTCCGCCGGGGTCTGGATGGTCGTGGGCGTGATCACGGTGTCCGGGCTGCTCAGCCTGCTCGCCGGGGTCGTGCTGCACGTGGTCCTGGGCGCCCCGGTGGGCGCTGTGGCCGAGGGCCTGCGCTACAACCAGGTCCTGCTCTGGTGGCCCGGGATCGCCCTGCTCGTCCACGCCGCCCAGGTGATCGGCACGAGCACGCCCCTCGCCCTGGCGCTGGGGGCCACCCGCCGGTCGATGTGGTGGGGCTCGGTGCTGACATTCGTGCTCCACGCCCTGCTGGCCGCGGCCGTCCTCACCGTGTTCCTGCTCCTGGAGCGCGCCACCGGCGGCTGGTTCCTGGGCCTGCCCGCCTTCGACGTCCACCTCTTCGCCGGAGGCTCCCCGGCGTGGGCCCTCCTCGTGGCCTTCCTGGTCTACCTCGGGGCGCAGCTGGTCGGGGCGGTCTTCGCCACGGTGTACGTCCGGGGCGGCCCCGTGGCGCTGACGCTGTCCATCATCGGGACCGTCGTGACGACCCTGGCCGTGCTGGTGTGGGCCGCCGCGACCGGAGCGGGGGGCTCCGCCGCAGCCGTCGGCGCGGGGGTCGCAGGAGTCCCGGCGGGACTCGTGCTCCTGGCCGCGGCGGCGCCCGTGCTGCTCGCGCTGCTGGGCTGGGGCCTGTACCGCCGGGTCTCCGTCCGCTGAGCACCCCGGCGCGGCGAGCGCCGCCGCGCCGGGGGACCAGGGGTTTCCCCGCGCACCCTTCCCCCCAGTGGTTGCACATGCTAATTTCCTGCTGGCCCGTGCCCCCGGCGGCGCCGCCCCCAGCAGGGAGAGACCCCCATGAACCTCGCACGGACCGCGCTCGTCGTGTCCACCACCTTCGCCCTCCTCCTCGGCGGAGTCCCGGCGGCGCTCGCAGCCCCGACTCCTCCGGCCGATCTGCCCGAGCTGTCCGGTCCGGCCGAGCCGGCCGGCACCGTGGGCGCGCCCGCCCTGAGCCTGCACGGGGGCTCGGGCACCGACGCCGCCCCGGCCGGGGCGCCGGCGCCGGCGGCCGCGGAGGACCCGGCCGCCGGCGGCCTGGCCGGGGCGGCGTCGGCCGGTGCCCACCCGACCACGGTCGAGGACATCACCGAGGCCTTCAAGATCGTCAACGACCACCGCGGCCAGGCGAGGCGCGCCCCGCTGGTCTACAACACCGCGCTGTCCCGCAACGCCCAGCAGTGGGCGGAGACCATGGCCGGGGCCCGCAAGGAGTCGCGCAACCCGGACCCCTGGGCGGGCGCCCCCGCCGGCGGGATCCGGATGGACCAGTACTACGGGAAGGGCGTCTTCACCGGCCCCTTCGAGGGCGTCGAGGCGGTCGAGGCGCTCGCGCACTACCTGCTGGACTTCTTCCCCCGCAACGGGACCGACCAGTTCGCCCGGGACCTGACCCACCTCGGAATCGGGGTGAGTCACGTCGCCACGTCGGGCTCGGGCGGCCCCGGGTGGGAGACCTACCTGACGATCTACTACTACGCCTATCCGGCCGGGCAGGTCGTGCCCGGGACGGTCGCGAGCCCGGCGCAGGGGTTCGTGCCGCCGGTGACCGCACCGCCGGTGACGGCGCCGTCCTACGCCGTCCGGGGGGCGATCGGCACCAAGTACCACCGTCTGGGCGGGGCGACCGTGCTCGGGGAGCCCACCATGAACGAGCGCGGCGGCCTGATCGAGGGCGGCGTCTACCAGCAGTTCCGGAAGGGCACCCGCACCACCACCGTCTACTGGGCCCCCGGCTACGGCGCGATGGCCGTGAAGAACTACGGATCCATCGGCGGCCGGTGGGTCGCGGCCGGCCGGGAGCACCACTTCGGCCTGCCCGTCACGGACGAGCGCCCGGCCACCGGTGGGGCGTACCAGGTCTTCCGCCGCGACGGTCGCTCCACCATGCTCCTGTGGAGTCCCGGCACGGGCTCCCGCGCGGTCAAGCAGTACGGGGCCATCGGGCGGGCCTGGAAGGCCGCCGGCTCCGAGCGCGGCTGGGGCTTCCCCGTCACCGACGAGTACCGCTACGGCGCCGAGGTGCGCCAGCGCTTCTCGAAGGGCGTCACCGTCCACTACACCGCGGGACGCACCCGGGTCACCCGCTGAGCCCGAAGCCGTCGAGGCCGGTCTCTCCGTGCGGTGGGATCGGCCGAGCCGGGGGTGTTCCGACGTGGTGCGAGCACGGTTCGCCGATTCGTCCGGCGGTTCCACCGCGGTTCCTGCCCCGGTGACCTGAGGGGATGCTCAGGGAAAACGGCTGCGGGTCGTTCCCGGCCGTGGGCAACAGGCGCGCCCGCGCGGCCGGTCCGGATCACCTCACCACGACACCGGCCTCGGGGAGCCGGGCTCAGGAGGACGCGGGCTCGCCGGTCTCAGAACGGCGGGGGATCGTCGGGCGGGAGATCGTCGGATCGGAGGCCGTCGGGCGGAGGATCAGCGGCCGGACCCACGGGCGGAGGGTTGCCGGGCGGCCGGCCGGTGGCCGGGGCGCTCCGGCGGTCGGGTGCGGTGCCGGCAACGGTGTGCTCGGGTGCGGGACGGGCAGCGGTGTGCTCGGGTGCGGTGCGGTGCACGAGCCCGCCCGGTGAGGTCCACTCCAGGACCGCGGCGTGCCCGGCCGTGCCCCCGGGCGGGCTGCCGTCCGTGCCCGGGGCGGTGCTTTCATGCGGGCCGGGGGTGATCCGCCGCACCGACCAGGCTCCGAGGTGGCCGTGGCGGTGCTTGACCCGGTGGTGGTGGCGGCACAGGGCGGCCAGGTTGTGCTCGGCCGTGGGCCCGCCCCGGGCCCAGGCCACCGTGTGGTCGAGATCGCAGGTCTCGGACCGGCGCCGGCACCCGGGGAAGCGACAGGTCCCGTCGCGCAGCTCGACCAGCCGGCGCAGGTCCCGGGGCACGGCGTAGACGGTCCGGTCGTGGTCGAGGACCACGCCGGTCACGGGGTGGGTCAGCACCCGGTGCCACGCCCCGGCCCCGGCGGCCAGCTGACGGGCCACCTCCGCGCTGATGGGCCCGTAGCCCGACAGCACCGGGACCCCGCCCCCGGCCGCCCCGCCGCCGTCCGTGCCGGCGCACGTCAGCACCGACACCGGCACCAGCACGCTCACCCGGGCCCGCACCCCGCGCGGAAAGCCCGGCTCCTCCGGCAGGACCCCGTCCAGCAGCAGGTCCGCCAGCACGTCGGCCCGCAGCTCCGACACCGAGCGCGGCACGGCCTCCTCCCGCTCCTGCGGTCCCGGCCGCCGGGGACGCCCTGGCTGTACGGGGTGCGCGGGGGCCGGGACGTCCTGGCCCAGCAGCCGGGCCAGGTCCTCGAGCCGGTCGTGCACGGCCAGGGCCACCGGGGCCTCCAGCAGCGCGTGCAGCCAGGCCGTGCCGTCGGCGGCCGGCTCCACCCACACCGCCCGGGTCCTGCGCGCGGCGCGGCGGGCGCGTTCCTCGGCGCCGGCCACGAGCACGGCCCGCCGGGTGCGGGCGGTCGCGCGCAGCTGCGCGGCGGTGGCGTGCGGGGCCCGGTCCAGCAGCTCGGCGATCAGCCGGCCGACGGCCGCCACCGGCGGCGGGTCGCACCGGCCGGGGGCCCAGGTCGGGGCCTGGGTGATCAGCTCGCGCCACTGCTCGAGGAGCACCGCGGCCTGGGGCCGGCCGATCCGGCCCTCCTCCAGGGCGGTGAGGACCTCCGGGAGCATCTCGGCCAGCAGCACGGCGTCCTCCACCCGCCGCCGGGCCGTGCCCGCCGGCAGTCGCAGGGCCGGACCGACCTCGGCCGCGACGTCCACGAGCAGCTGGTGCTCCGCCTCGGCCAGCGGGCTCAGCGGGTCCGGGCGGAGGAACCCGTGCACGGACATCTCGACCTCGGCCTGCGCCATCGCCTGGAACCGGGCCGCCGTGCGCGCCGCCTGCCCGGCCAGCCACAACCGGTGGATGCAGCGCACTTGCGCGCCCACGGCCCGAGCCTCCGCCGCCGCGGCCTCCACCAGGCCTGCCGCGGCAGCCCGCACCTCGGCGGCACGCCTCGGGGCGTCCTGCACCGCGGTGTCGTGCACCTCGGCGCTCCGCGGTCCGGGCCAGGCGACCGGGGGGAGCACCGGCCGCGCCGGAGACTGCACCCCGGCCACCGGGGTCCGGGTCCGCCGCTGCGCCGTCGCCGTCATGGAACCATTCTCCCCAGCACCCCCGACGCGCTAAGTAGTGATCCACCGACGGAGCCGCGCACCCCGATCGGGGTGCGCGGCTCCGTGGTGGTGCGGGTGCTCCGGGGGTCAGGAGCGCCACCAGTCGTCGAGGATCGTGGCGGGGGTCGTGCGCTTGTGCCGGGTGATGCGCCAGCGGTGCTCGATCTGCTCGGCCACGGCGTCGGCGACCTCGCGGCCCTCGAGGTAGTCGTCGATGTCGTCGTAGGACAGCCCGAGCTCCGCCTCGTCGGTCTGGCCCGGGGCGTCGTCGAGCAGGTCGGCGGTGGGGGCCTTCGCCCACAGCCGCTCCTCGGCGCCGAGGGTCCTCGCGAGGAGACGGTTCTGCCGCTTGTCGAGTCCGAACAGCGGCAGCACGTCCGCCCCGCCGTCGCCGTACTTGGTGAAGAACCCGGTCACGGACTCGGCGCCGTGGTCGGTGCCGATCACCAGGTAGTTGTGCTCCCCGGCGATCGCGTACTGCGCGATCATCCGCATCCGGGCCTTGATGTTGCCCTTGTTGAAGTCGGAGATCTCCCGGTCCGTGGCGCCCTCGAAGCCGTGCTCGAAGCCGTCCACCGCCGGGGCGATGTCGTAGGTGATGGTGCGGTCGGCGGCGACGAAGCGCAGGGCCGCCTGGGCGTCCTCCTCGTCGTGCTGCTTCCGGTGGGGCAGGCGCACGCCCACGAACTCCGCCTCGCCGCCCTCGGCGCGCACCCGCTCGACCGCCAGTTGGGCGAGCCGGCCGGCCAGCGTGGAGTCGAGGCCCCCGCTGATGCCGAGCACGAAGCCCTTCGTGCCGCTGGCCCGCAGGTAGTCGCAGAGGAAGCCGACGCGCGCCTCGATCTCCTGCTCGGGGTCGATCTCGGGCTTCACGCCCATCTCTTCGATGATTGCTGCCTGCAGTGTCCGCATGGGCCCATGCTAGTGCGGGCCGCGCCCGGGAGGGCAAGGGGAGCGCGGTCCCGGAACGGCGGGGCCCTTGCGTAGGATGCGGGCCATGCCCCCGCACCGGAGCCGCACTCGGGAGCACCGGGAGCACCGGGAGCACCGGGATCCGACCGACCGAGCGAACCAGGAGCGCAGCATGAGCGAGCAGCACGGGACCGACCGCCGGAACACCCCCGAGGACACCCCCGAGGACACCCCCGAGGACACCCCCGAGGACACCCCGGGGAACACCTCCGAGAACACCTCCCGGAACGCCTCGGGGAGCACGCACGAGAACATCCTGGTCGAGACCCGCGGGAGGGTCGGGATCATCACCCTGAACCGGCCGCGGGCGCTCAACGCCCTCGACGCCGCGACCCTGCAGGAGGTCGTCGCCGCGTCCACCGCCCTGGACGCCGACCCCGGGATCGGGGCGATCGTCCTCACCGGCTCGGAGAAGGCCTTCGCCGCCGGCGCCGACATCAAGGAGATGGCGGGGCGCAGCGCCCCGGAGATGTACCTCGCGGACTGGTTCGCGGGCTGGGACGCCTTCACCCGGGTGCGCACCCCCGTGGTCGCCGCGGTCTCGGGCTACGCCCTGGGCGGGGGGTGCGAGCTCGCGATGATGTGCGACCTGCTGATCGCCGCGGACACGGCCCGCTTCGGGCAGCCCGAGATCAACCTCGGGGTGATCCCCGGGATGGGCGGCTCCCAGCGCCTGGCCCGTGCGGTGGGCAAGGCCAAGGCCATGGACATGGTCCTCACCGGCCGGCACCTCGACGCCGCGGAGGCGGAGCGGGCGGGTCTCGTCTCCCGCGTGGTGCCCGCCGCGGATCTGCTGGCGGAGGCCCTGGACGTCGCCGCGACCATCGCGGCGAAGTCCCTGCCCTCGGTCCTCGCGGCCAAGGAGGCCGTGGACACCGCGTTCGAGACCACCCTCGCGCAGGGCGTGCACCTCGAGCGGCGGCTCTTCCACGCGCTGTTCGCCACCGAGGACCAGAAGGAGGGCATGGCCGCGTTCGCGGAGAAGCGCGAGCCGCGGTTCACGCACCGCTGAACCCCCGCCGCGGCCGGGTGTCGCCCGGCCGCGGAGGCTAACGTGGTGCCATGCCTCAACCGTCGAACGATGCCTCCGCCTGGCAGGTCCGCGAGTCCGCTCTCGACCCCGGCGCGCACGGCGCCCTGGAGTCCGTCTTCGCCCTGTCCAACGGGTACGTCGGCGTCCGGGGCACGCTGGACGAGGCGCAGCCCAGCGCCTCCCGCGGGACCTTCCTGGCCGGGGTCTACGAGTACCACCCGCTGTCCTACCCCGAGGGCGGCTACGGGCACCCGGAGCACGGGCAGGCCATCATCGGCGTGGCCGACGGGAGCACCGTGCGCCTGCAGGTGGACGGGGTGCCGCTGGACGTCCGGGAGTCCCCGCCGGAGCAGCACGACCGCGTGCTCGACCTGCGCGCGGGCACGCTGCGCCGCGAGACGGAGTGGGTCACCCCGCGCGGCGCCCGGATGCGCCTGACGTCCACCCGCCTGGTCTCGCTGACCCAGCGCTCCGTCACGGCGATCCGCTACGAGGTCGAGGCGCTGGACCGCACGGTCCCGGCGGTGCTGCGCTCCGACCTGGTCGTCAACGGCACCCCGCCCAAGGTGGAGAACGAGGACCCGCGCGTGGCCGCGGTCCTGGAGCAGCCGTTCCGCGCCCGCCTCAGCCGCTGCCACGAGACCGGCGGCGTCCTGGTCCACCGCACCCACGGGAGCGGGATCGGGGTGGCCGCGGCGGTCGAGCACGAGGTCGACCTGCCGGCCGGCGGCGCCGTGAGCACGCAGTGCGACGACGACCAGGTGGTCACCACCCTCGTGACCGACCTCCGGCCCGGCCAGCGGGTGGGCTTCGTCAAGTACCTCTGCCACGCGTCCTCGGACGCGGACCCCTCGGCCGACCTGCGGGAGCGGGTGCTCGCCGCGATGACCGGGGCGCGGCGGCGCGGCTGGGACGGGCTGCTCGCCGACCAGCGGGCGGAGCTGGACGAGTACTGGGACGGCGCCGAGGTGGAGATCGACAGCGACCCCGAGCTGCAGCTGGCGATCCGCTTCGACCTGTTCCAGCTCCTGCAGGCGGCGGCCTGCGTCAGCCGCGCCCCGGTCGGGGCGAAGGGGCTGACGGGGGGCGGGTACAGCGGGCACACCTTCTGGGACATCGAGGGCTTCGTGCTGCCGGCCCTGGCGCTGCTGCGCCCCCGGGACGCCGCCCGGCTCCTGCAGTGGCGCTCCTCGACCCTGGACCGGGCCCGGGAGCGGGCGCAGGTCCTGGACCTGGGCGGCGCCTCCTTCCCGTGGCGCACCATCGACGGGCACGAGACGTCGGCGTACTGGCCGGCCAGCACCGCGGCCATGCACGTCAACGCCGACATCGCGCGGGCCTTCCGCTGGTGGGCCGACGCCACCGGCGAGGACCTCACCGAGGTCGGCGGGGTCGACGTCCTGGTGGAGACGGCGCGCGTGTGGGCGGCCATGGTGCACGAGGACCACGAGGGCGGCATCCACCTCCTCGGCATGACCGGGCCGGACGAGTACACCGGCGTGGTGGACGACAACGTCTTCACCAACCTCATGGCCCGGCGCAACCTCCGGGCGGCCGTCGACGCGTGCGAGGAGCACCCCGAGCACGTGGGGCGGCTCTCCGTGACGGCGGACGAGCTCCAGCGGTGGCGGGCCCTGGCGGACGCGCTCCACGTCCCCTACGACGCCGTGCGCGGCGTGCACCCCGCCAACGAGGGGTTCACGACCTACCGCGAGTGGGACTTCGAGGCCAAGCGGGACGGCTACCCCGTGGAGGAGCACTTCCACTACGCCAAGATCTACCGCCGCCAGATCGTCAAGCAGGCGGACCTGGTCCTCGCCCTGTGGTGGTGCGCCGAGGCGTTCACCCCGGAGCAGACCGCCCGGGACCTGGACTACTACGAGCAGCGCACCGTCCGCGACTCGTCCCTCTCGGCCTGCGTCCAGGCCGTGGTCTGCGCCCGCGTGGGCCACCTGGACCTCGCCCTCGAGCACCTGCGCGAGTCCGCCCTCGTGGACCTGCGGGACATCCAGCAGGACGCCGAGCAGGGGCTGCACCTTGCCTCCGCCGCCGGGTCCTGGCTGGCCGTGGTCTGCGGGTTCGGAGGACTGGACACGGACGGGGGCGAGCTGCGCCTGGCCCCCCGGCTCCCGGAGCGCCTGCACCGGATCGCCTTCCGCCTCCGGTGGCACGGCCGCCGGCTCGGCGTGGAGATCACCCGCTCGGGCACGACCGTGCGGGTCCTGGACGGGGACGCCGGCGAGGTGGTGCTGCGGATCGACGGCCAGGCCCTGACCGTCACGGCCGACCGCCCCGCGACGGCGCCGCTGCACACGCCGCACCCGCCCACCCCCGCCCCGCGCCAGCCCCCGGGACGCGCCCCGCGCGCCCCCCGCACGCCGTGACGCGCCCCGCGCCCCTCGAGGTGCTCACCCGCGTCTGGGGCTACGACGCCTTCCGCGGGCAGCAGGCCGAGATCATCGACGCGGTCACCGGCGGCGAGGACGCCCTCGTGCTCATGCCCACCGGCGGCGGCAAGAGCCTGTGCTACCAGATCCCGGCGCTCGTCCGGGAGGGCACCGGGGTGGTCATCAGCCCGCTCATCGCACTCATGCACGACCAGGTCGACGCCCTCGAGCAGGTCGGCGTGCGCGCCGCGTACCTCAACTCCACCCAGACCGTCGAGGAGCGCCGCGCCGTGGAGCGCCGACTCCTGACCGGCGAGCTCGACCTGCTCTACCTCGCCCCCGAGCGCCTCCCGGTCGCGGCCGATCTGCTCGACCGCGCCCGCATCGCGCTCTTCGCCGTCGACGAGGCGCACTGCGTGGCCCAGTGGGGCCACGACTTCCGCCCCGACTACCTCGGGCTGACGATCCTCCACGACCGCTGGCCCGGGGTCCCGCGCATCGCCCTCACCGCCACCGCGACCGCGGAGACGCGCGAGGAGATCGTCCGCAACCTCCGCCTGGACGACGCCCGGGTCTTCGTCTCCAGCTTCGACCGGCCCAACATCCAGTACCGGGTCGGGCCCAAGAAGGACGCCCGCCGGCAGCTGCTCCAGCTCATCCGGACCGAGCACGACGGCGAGGCCGGCATCGTCTACTGCCTCAGCCGCGCCTCGGTCGAGCGCACCGCGGAGTGGCTGGCCGGCCAGGGCGTCACCGCGCTGCCGTACCACGCCGGCCTGCCCGCCGATGTGCGCTCGCAGCACCAGACCCGCTTCCTGCGCGAGGACGGCGTCGTCATGGTCGCGACCATCGCCTTCGGCATGGGGATCGACAAGCCCGACGTGCGCTTCGTCGCCCACCTCGACCTGCCCAAGAGCGTCGAGGGGTACTACCAGGAGACCGGGCGCGCCGGGCGCGACGGGCTGCCGTCGACGGCGTGGCTGGCCTACGGGCTGCAGGACGTCGTCCAGCAGCGCCGGATGATCGAGGACGGCGAGGGGGACCGGCAGCGCAAGCGCGCCCAGACGCTGCACCTGGACGCGATGCTCGCGCTGTGCGAGACGGTGCAGTGCCGCCGCCGGCAGCTGCTGCGCTACTTCGGCGAGGCGAGCGAGCCGTGCGGCAACTGCGACACGTGCCTGGACCCGCCCGAGGCCTTCGACGGCACGGTCCCGGCGCAGAAGCTCATGTCCACGATCGTGCGGCTGCAGCGGGAGCGGGGCCAGCAGTTCGGCGCCGGGCACCTGGTGGACATCCTGCTCGGCCGGGAGACCGAGCGGGTGGTGCGGATGCGCCACACCGAGCTCACCACGTTCGGCATCGGCACCGAGCTGAGCGACCAGGAGTGGCGCGGGGTGGTGCGCCAGCTGCTCGCCCAGGGCCTGCTCCAGGTGCAGGGCGAGTACGGCGTCCTGGCGCTCACCGAGGCCGCAGGGGAGGTGTTGCGCGGGCAGCGGGAGGTGCGCCTGCGGCGCGAGCCGGAGCGGGCCAGGACCGTCCGCACGCCGAGGACCGGCGCCGCGCCGCCGGTCCTCGACCAGCCCCAGCAGGAGCTCTTCCAGCAGCTGCGGGCCTGGCGCTCGGCCGTGGCGAAGGAGCAGGGCGTGCCGGCGTACGTCGTCTTCAACGACGCGACCCTCGCCGCGATCGCCCAGGCCCGGCCGAGCTCGCTGGGGGAGCTGCGCGGCATCTCCGGCGTCGGCGACGCCAAGCTCGAGCGCTACGGCGAGGCCGTCCGCCAGGTCGTCGCCGACGCCTGAGGATCCGCACCTGCGGGTGCCGTGCCGGGCGAATGACCGCAGGTGCGGATAGCATGGCGCCATGACCGAGCTCAGGATCGCCGAGGCCGCCCGCTTCCTCGGCGTCAGCGACGACACCGTCCGGCGCTGGATCGACCAGGGCGCGCTGCACAGCACCCGGAGCGCGACCGGCCAGACCGTGGTGGACGGGCTGGAGCTGGCCCGCCTGCTCAAGGAGCGCGCCGTCCGGCCCGAGGACCCCGCGCACGTCGCCAGCTCGGCGCGCAACCGGTTCGTGGGACTGGTCACCGAGGTCGTCTCGGACACCGTGATGTCCCAGGTGGAGCTGCAGTGCGGCCCGCACCGGGTGGTCTCGCTCATGAGCACCGAGGCCGTCCGGGACCTGGGCCTGGAGCCGGGCCGCGTGGCCACGGCCGTCGTCAAGTCGACCAGTGTCGTCGTCGAGACCCCCGGGACGTGAGGCGGCGGTGCGCACCACGGCCCCCGCCGCGGCCGTCCTCCTCGCCGCCCTCGGCCTCGGCGCCACCGGGTGCGGGGCCGGCGGGGACCCCGCGACCGTTCTCGACGTCCACGCCGCCGCCTCCCTCACCGGCACCTTCACCGAGCTCGCCGAGCAGTTCGAGGCGCAGCACCCGGGGGTCGAGGTGTCGCTGAGCTTCGCCGGGTCCTCCACCCTGGTCCAGCAGCTCACGGAGGGAGCGCCCGCCGACGTCCTCGCCACCGCGGACGAGCGCAGCATGGCCGGGGCCGTGGCGGCCGGCTTGGTCGACGGCGAGCCCGAGGTCTTCGCGACCAACGTCCTGACCGTGGTCGTGCCCGCCGGCAACCCCGCCGGCGTCGCGTCCTTCCGGGACCTGGCGGAGCCGGGCGTGCAGGTCGTGGTGTGCGCGCCGCAGGTGCCGTGCGGCGCCGCCGGCGAGCGGGCCCAGGAGTCCTCGGGCGTGCGGCTGAGCCCGGTGAGCGAGGAGGGCTCCGTGACGGACGTGCTCGGCAAGGTCGTCTCGGGCCAGGCGGACGCCGGCCTGGTCTACGCCACGGACGCACGCTCGGCCGGGGACGCGGTCGAGGTCGTCGAGGTCCCGCAGGCGGCGCAGGCCGTCACCCGTTCCCCCGTCGCCGCGCTCACGGACTCGGACGAGCCGGAGCTCGCCCGGCAGTTCACCGAGCTCGTCGCCGGCGACCGCGGCCGGGAGGTCCTGGCCGGGGCGGGGTTCGGGGCGCCGTGACCCGGCGTCGTCCCCGCGGGTTCAGCACCGTCCCCGGCTGGGTGTGGATCCCGGCGGCCCTGGGCGCCCTGGTGGTGGTCCTGCCGGTCCTCGGGATGCTCGCCCGGGTGGACGGGGGCGGCTTCCTCGGGCTGATCACCTCCGAGTCCTCCCGCGCCGCGCTGTGGCTGAGCCTGCGCACCGCGACCGTCTCCACCGCGCTGTGCGTGCTCCTGGGCGCCCCGCTGGCCCTGGTGCTGGCCCGCGCCCGGCTGCCCGGGGCGCGGCTGCTGCGGGCGCTGGTGCTGCTGCCGCTCGTGCTGCCGCCCGTGGTCGGCGGGATCGCCCTGCTCCACACCTTCGGGCGCCACGGGCTCGTGGGGCGCCACCTCGAGCTGGCCGGGATCAGCATCGCTTTCACCACCGTGGCCGTGGTGCTCGCCCAGACGTTCGTGGCGCTGCCGTTCCTCGTGGTCAGCCTCGAGGGGGCGCTGCGCAGCGCGGCGGCGGGCTACGAGGAGGTCGCGGCCACGCTCGGCGCCCGGCCCACCACCGTGCTGCGCCGGGTCACCCTCCCGCTGGTGCTGCCGGGGCTGGCCTCGGGCGCGGTGCTCTCCTTCGCCCGCTGCCTGGGCGAGTTCGGGGCCACCCTGACCTTCGCCGGCAGCCTGCAGGGGACCACCCGGACCCTGCCCCTGGAGATCTACCTGCTGCGGGAGACGGACCCGGACGCCGCCGTCGCCCTCTCGCTCGTGCTCGTGGTCGTGGCGGTCCTGGTCGTGGGGCTCTCCGCCCCCGTGCGCCGGACGGCGGGCCGGCGGTGACCGGGCCGGCGACGACGGAGGGGCTGTCCGTGACCGCCCGGCTGGCCGCCCGGGACGTGGACCTCTCGCTGAGCGTCCCGCCGGGGGCCACCGTGGCGGTGACCGGTCACAACGGCGCGGGGAAGTCCACCCTCTTCGCCGTCCTCGCCGGGCTGCTCGTGCCGGACACCGGCCGGTGCACCCTCGGCGGGACCGTGCTCTTCGACCTCGACGCCACGGGGCGCGGGCGCTGGGTGCCCCCGCACGAGCGCGGCATCGCGCTCATGGCGCAGGAGCCGCTGCTGTTCCCGCACCTGAGCGTGCTCGAGAACGTGGCGTTCGGCCCGCGCAGCCGCGGGGCGGGCCGCGCCCGGTCGCGGACCGCCGCCCGGCACTGGCTCGCCGAGGTAGGCGCCGAGCAGTTCGCCGACCGCCGCCCGGCCCAGCTCTCCGGCGGCCAGGCGCAGCGCGTGGCGATCGCCCGGGCCCTGGCGGCCGAGCCGCGGCTGCTGCTGCTGGACGAGCCGTTCTCCGCCCTGGACGCGGCCGCCCGGCCCCTCGTCCGCGAGCTGCTCGTCCGGGTGCTGGCGGAGCGCACGGCCCTGGTCATCAGCCACGACCCCGGGGACGCCGCCGCCCTCGCCGAGCACGTCGTGGTGCTCGAGCACGGCCGGGTCGCGGCGGGCTGAGCACCGCGCCGGAGCGCTCCGGCGCCTCCCCGGTCCGCGCAGTACGATCGGGACCACCACCGTTTTCGTATGACCCGGCTCACACGACCCACCCCGTCGTGACGGGCCGACGAGAGGACCACCCATGACTCCCGTCCTGCGCGGCGAATCCCCGTCCGTGGAGCAGCACCCCGGCATCCCCTTCCCGGACGCCGACCTCTTCTGCTTCGCCGCCCTGCTCCCCCCGGAGGAGCGCGCCCGGCTGGCCGACCTGCACACCTTCCTCCAGGAGCAGGTCCGCCCCGTGGTCACGCCCTACTGGAACCGCGAGGAGTTCCCGTCCCACCTGCTCCCGGCGCTGGCCGCCCACGGGCTCGGCGAGCTCGAGCTCTCCGGGGCGAGCCGGCTCTACCGGGGCCTGGCCTACGCCGAGGTCGCCCGGGCCGACGTGTCGCTGAGCGCCCTCGTGGGGATCCACAACGAGCTCATCGTCGACCTGATCGCCGCCCTGGGCTCGGCGGAGCAGAAGGCCCGCTGGCTGCCCGACCTGCGCCGCTTCCGGGCCCTCGGCGCCTTCGCCCTCACCGAGCCCGAGCACGGCTCCGACATCGCCGGCGGCCTGGCCACCACCGCGACCCGGGACGGGGACGAGTGGGTGCTCACCGGGACCAAGCGCTGGATCGGCGCCGGCACGATCGCCGACGTCGCGATCGTCTGGGCCCGGGACACCGCCGACGGGAAGGTCAAGGGCTTCCTCGTGGAGACCGACCGTCCGGGCTGGTCCGCCACCAAGATCGAGCACAAGATCGGGCTGCGGATCATGCAGAACGCCGACATCGTCCTGGACGAGGTCCGGATCCCCGCCGCCGGCGCCCTGCCCGGGGCGCAGGACTTCGCCGCGGCCAACGTGATGCTGCGCAACTCCCGCGCCTGGGTGGGCTGGCAGAGCGCCGGGGTCCAGCTGGCGATCTTCGACGTCGCCCGCGACTACGCCCTGACCCGGCGGCAGTTCGGCCGCCCGCTCGCGAAGTTCCAGCTCGTCCAGGAGCCCCTCGCCCGGATCCTCGGCAACGCCACGGCCGCCCTGGGCCTCATGGCCCAGATCGCCCGGCTCCAGGAGGACGGCGGCTTCGACATGCCCCACGCCGCGCTGGCCAAGGCCACCACCACGTCCCTGGCCCGCGAGTCCGCGGCCCTGGGCCGGAACCTGCTCGGCGGCAACGGCGTGGTCACCGACCACGAGATGGCCAAGCTCTTCAACGACGTCGAGATCCTCTACACCTACGAGGGCACCTACGAGATCAACGCCCTCATCGTGGGCCGCGCCGTCACCGGCGTCTCCGCGTTCGTCTGAGTGCGGTCCCCGCACCACCGTCCGCCCCCACCGCCCCGAGCAGCTCCTCCGGAAGGACCCCGCATGGACGTCACCGACACCTCCGCCCTCGTCACCGGCGCCGCCTCGGGCCTCGGCGCGGCCACCGCCACGATGCTCGCCGGGCGCGGCGTGCGGGTCTTCGGCGTGGACCTCCCGGCCGCGCTCGAGAACGCCCCCGACGTCCCCGGCGTCCGCCTCGTCCCCGCCGACGTCACCGACCGGGAGCAGGTGCGCGAGGCCGTGGCGGCCGCGGCCGCCGCCGGGCCCCTGCGCACCGTGGTCAACTGCGCCGGCATCGGCCCCTCGGCCCGGGTGCTGGGCCGGCAGGGCGTGCACGACCTCGACCTGTTCGAGACCGTGCTGCGCGTGAACCTCCTCGGCACCTTCACGGTCCTCGCCCTGGCCGCGGAGCGGATCGCCGCGACCGACCCCGTCGACGACGACGGCCAGCGCGGGCTGGTCGTCAACACCGCCTCCGTCGCCGCGTTCGAGGGGCAGGTGGGGCAGGCCGCCTACGCGGCGTCGAAGGGCGGGGTGCACAGCTTAGGGCTCACCGCGGCCCGGGACCTCGCGAGCGCCGGCATCCGGGTGAACACCATCGCCCCCGGCGTGATCGAGACGCCCATGCTCGCGGCGGTGAGCGACGAGTTCCGGGCCGGGCTCGCCGCGGGCGTGCCGTTCCCGCGCCGGCTCGGCCGCCCCGGGGAGTTCGCCCAGCTCGTGGCGGCGTTCCTCGACAACGACTACCTCAACGGCACCACCGTCCGGATGGACGGGGCGCTGCGCATGGCGCCCCGCTGAGAGCCCGACCCATAGACTGGGGCCCATGACCACCGACTTCTCGCCCGTCGACCTCGCGACGGCCCGCGACCGCCTCCGCCAGCTGATCATCGACCTCGCCGTGGTGCGGGGCCGGGTCACGCTCGCCAGCGGCATCGAGGCCGACTACTACGTGGACCTGCGCCGCGTGACCCTCCACCACGAGGCGTCCCGCTACGTGGGCCAGGTGATGCTGGCGCTGCTCGACGAGGCCGGGATCTCCTGCGCCGCCGTGGGCGGGCTGACCATGGGCGCGGACCCCGTGGGCCACGCGATCATGCGCACGGCGGGGGACCAGGGCCGGGCCGTCGACACGTTCGTGGTCCGCAAGGCCCAGAAGAGCTACGGGATGGGCCGCCAGGTCGAGGGCCCCCCGGTGCAGGGCCGCGACGTCGTCGTCGTGGAGGACACCTCCACGACCGGCGGGTCCGCGCTCACCGCGGTGGAGGCCCTGCAGCGGGCCGGCGCCAACGTGGTCGCCGTGGCGATCATCGTGGACCGGCGGACCGGCGCCAAGGAGCGCATCGAGGAGACGGCGGGCGTGCCGTGCCTCTACGCCTTCACGAAGGACGAGCTCGGGCTTGACTGACCCCGTCGACGGGACCGGCGCCGCGGGACCGGCCCCCGCGGTGGGCGTCGGCCCCTGGGCGGGCCCGTGGCCCGAGGGGGAGCAGTGGGACCCGGAGCTGCTCGAGCACGGGGACCGGCGCAACGTCGTGGACGCCTACCGGTACTGGACGATGGACGCGATCGTGGCCGATCTGGACACCCGCCGGCACGGGTTCCACGTGGCGGTCGAGAACTGGCAGCACGACCTGAACATCGGCTCCGTGGTGCGCACCGCCAACGCGTTCCTCGCCCGGGAGGTGCACATCGTCGGCAGACGGCGCTGGAACCGCAGGGGCGCGATGGTCACCGACCGGTACCAGCACCTGCGCCACCACGCGAGCGTCGAGGAGTTCGCGGCCTGGGCGGACGCCGAGGGCCTTCAGGTGATCGGGATCGACAACTTCCCCGACTCGCAGCAGCTCGAGACCTACGACCTGCCCGAGCGCTGCGTGCTGGTGCTCGGCCAGGAGGGGCCGGGGCTGAGCCCCGAGATGCACGCCGCGGCCGGGGCCACCCTGTCCATCGCCCAGTTCGGCTCGACCCGCTCCATCAACGCCTCCGCCGCGGCCGCGGTGGCGATGCACGCCTGGATCCGGCGCCACGTCTTCGGCCAGCCGGTCGCCTGACGGGCGACCCGCCGCGTCCACCCGCCGTTCCCCCGTCGTCCCGCGGCGCGGCTTTGGCTAGAGTGGGAGCCAGGCCACACCCGAACCGAAGGAGCCAGCATGCCCATCGCAACCCCTGATGTCTACGCCGAGATGATCGACCGGGCCAAGGAGAAGGGTTTCGCCTACCCGGCGATCAACGTCACCTCCTCCCAGACCCTCAACGCCGCCATCCGCGGCTTCGCCGAGGCCGGCTCGGACGGCATCATCCAGGCCTCCACCGGCGGCGCCGCCTACTGGTCCGGGGCCTCCGTCAAGGACATGGTCAACGGCTCGCTCGCGATGGCCGCCTTCGCCCGCGAGGTCGCGAAGAACTACGACGTCAACATCGCCCTGCACACCGACCACTGCCCGCAGGACAAGCTCGACGGCTTCGTGCTGCCGCTGCTGGAGGAGTCGGAGAAGGCCGTGGCCCGCGGCGAGGACCCGATCTTCCAGTCCCACATGTGGGACGGCTCCGCCATCGAGCTCGACGAGAACCTCAGGATCGCCCAGGACCTGCTGGCCCGCACGAACAAGGCCAAGATCATCCTCGAGGTCGAGATCGGCGCGGTCGGCGGCGAGGAGGACGGCGTCGAGAACGAGATCAACGAGAAGCTGTACTCCACCGTCGAGGACGGTCTCGCCACGGTCGAGGCCCTCGGCGCCGGCGAGAACGGCCGCTACCTCACCGCCCTGACCTTCGGCAACGTGCACGGCGTGTACAAGCCCGGCGGCGTCAAGCTGCGCCCCGAGCTGCTGCAGCAGATCCAGGCGGAGGTCGGCAAGAAGCTCGGCCAGGACCGCCCGTTCGACCTCGTCTTCCACGGCGGCTCCGGCTCCTCCGCGCAGGAGATCGCCGACGCCGTCTCCTACGGCGTGGTCAAGATGAACGTGGACACCGACACCCAGTACGCCTTCACCCGCCCCATCGCCGGGTTCATGTTCGCCAACTACGACGGCGTCCTGAAGATCGACGGCGAGGTCGGCAACAAGAAGAAGTACGACCCGCGCGTGTGGGGGGCCCTGGCCGAGGAGTCCATGGCCGCCCGCGTGGTCGAGGCCTGCCAGAACCTCGGCTCCGCCGGGACCTCCGTCAAGTAGCCGCCCCTCCGCGGTCGCGGAGCACGACGGCGGCGTCCTGCCCGAGCGGGGCGCCGCCGTCGTTCCCGCGCCCGTCCCGCACGCCCCCGCAGTCCCGCGCACCGAAAGGACCACGTCCCCCATGAGCCTCACCGGCAAGAACCTGCTCGGCGGCCCCGAGCCCACCTACCTCACCGAGGACCCGGGCCTGGTCGAGCGCATCGAGGCGGGCGACGAGGCGGAGGACCTCGCCGCGCGCTTCCCGAAGGCCTCCCTCGCGTGGGCCATGTGCGCCGAGGACGCCCTCGCCGAGGGCCGCGTCCTCGAGGGCTACGCCTTCGCCCGCGTGGGCTACCACCGCGGCCTCGACGCCCTGCGCGGCCACGGGTGGAAGGGCCACGGGCCCGTCCCGTTCTCCCACGAGCCCAACCGCGGCTTCCTGCGGGCGCTCGCGGCCCTGGGCCGGGCCGCCGCGGCCATCGGCGAGTTCGACGAGGCCGAGCGGATCCAGAAGTTCCTCAACGACTCGGACCCCACCGCCGCGGAGCAGCTGCAGCGCTGACCCGGCGGCCGCCAGGGCCCGGGGGACGTCGGAGGACGGCTCCCGGGCCCTCGTCGTGTCCGGTCACGACCGTTGTCGGCCGGCCGGAGCGGTGCCAGCATGGAGGCATGGCAGCCCCGCAGACGCCCCTCCCGGAGGGCCCCGGCGTCCAGCGCGTGCTCGGCGTGGTGAACCCCTACGACATGGCCCTCGACCGCGAGATGTGGCGGTGGATGCCCGCGACGACGTCCCTGGCGGTGGCGCGCACGCCGTACCACCCCCTGGTCGTGGACGAGCTCATGGCCGCGCGGATCGGCGACGACGCCGAGATCAGGGCGGCGGCCCGCTCCCTGGCGGCCGTGGGCCCGGAGGCCGTGGTCTACGCCTGCACGTCCGGCAGCTTCGTGCACGGCCGGCGAGGGGCCCGGCGGATCTCCCGGACGATCGCCGAGGAGACCGGTGTCCCGGCCCTCACCACCTCCGAGGCGCTGCTCGAGGCGCTCGACGCCCTGGGCACGACCGCCCTCGCGATCGCCACCCCCTACGTCGAGCGGCTCACGCAGCGGCTGGAGGACTTCCTCGCGGAGGATGGCAGGGACGTCGTCGCCTGCGCGGGCCTGGGGCTGGACCGGCTCATCTGGCACGTCCCCTACGCCGTGACGGCGGACCTCGTCCGCCGGGCGGACCGGCAGGAGGCCCGGGCCGTCTTCGTCGCCTGCACCA
Source organism: Kocuria sp. GQ42 (assembly GCF_059758435.1). Classification (NCBI taxonomy): domain Bacteria; kingdom Bacillati; phylum Actinomycetota; class Actinomycetes; order Micrococcales; family Micrococcaceae; genus Kocuria; species Kocuria sp. GQ42. The sequence goes on from NZ_JCAXEN010000006.1 coordinate 247,234, forward strand.
ACCTGCCCACCTACGACCTCATCGCGCCCCTCGAGCAGGAGCTGGGCAAGCCGGTGCTGACCGCCAACCAGGTCACGCTGTGGGCGGGCCTGCGCCGGCTGGGCCTGACTCCGGAGGGCCCGGGGCAGCGCCTGTGCGCCCTGCCGTCCCGCGAGGCCGAGCTGCGCTGAGCGGGCCCGGGTCAGGCCCGGAAGAGGGCGCCGAGCCGGTCGGCGCGGGCGGGGTGCCCGGCCAGCCGCAGCCCGTGCCACGCCGTCACCTGGTTGGCGGTCAGCACGGGCAGCCCGAGCGCCCGCTCGAGCTCCGGCAGGGCGGTCACCGTGTGCAGGGCCGTGTCCGGGACGAGCAGGCACTCAGCACCCCGGACGTCCGCGGCACGCGCGGCCCCGAGCAGCCACTCGGCGTCGAGGCGCCCGGCGTCCTCGCCGCTGGGGACGCCGTGGGCGGACAGCGCCGTGACCGTGATGCCGTCCCCGGCCAGGAAGGCCGTGAAGCGGGCCGCGACGTCCGCCGGGTACGTCGCCGCCACCGCGACCCGGCGGGCCCCCAGGTGCCGGACCGCCGCCGAGAACGCCCAGGACGTCGAGGAGGCGGGAGCGCCGCCGGCCTCGGCCACCCAGCGGGCCTGGACGAGCGCGCCCTCCCGGCCGTGCACGAAGCCGCCCGACGTGCAGGCCCACAGCACGGCGTCCGGGGCGTGGGCGCGCGCCCGCCGCGCGGCGGGCTCCAGGTGCCGGCGGGCGCCGAGGTCGAGCAGCGCCCCGACGTCGTGCGCGGTGCCGCCCTCCCAGGTGTGCACCACGGGGAAGGCGGCGTCCGGCACGAGGCGCTCCAGCACCGCGTAGTCGTCCTCCGCGCTGTGCCCCGGATAGAGCATGACCACGGTGTGCACGTCGGGGCGCCTCCTCCCGGGAGGGTTGGACGGGACCGGCGAAAAGCCTACAGTTTGATTGTCGACAATCGTAGCGGCCGGAGGGGGTCCCGTGCAGGACGTGCTGGAGCTGTCCGCGCTGCAGCTGACGGCGGCCTACGCCGCGGGCGAGCTGTCGCCGGTCGAGGTCGTCGAGGCGACGCTGCGCGCGATCGAGGCCGTGGACCCGGTCCTCAACGCCTTCTGCCTCGTGGAGGGCGACGAGGCGCTGCGCGGGGCCCGGGACTCGCAGGAGCGCTGGGCCCGCGGGGAGGGGCGCGGGCCGCTGGACGGGGTGCCCACCACGGTCAAGGACCTGCTCCTGGCCCGCGGCCGGCCCACCCTGCGGGGCTCCCTGCTCATCGACGACGCCGGGCCGTGGGACGAGGACGCCCCGTCGGTGGCCCGGCTCCGGGAGGCCGGCGCGGTGCTCGTGGGCAGGACGACCACCCCGGAGTTCGGCTGGAAGGGCGTCACGGACAGCCCCCGCACCGGTGTCACGGTCAACCCCTGGGACACCGCCCGGACCCCCGGCGGCTCCTCGGGCGGCTCGGCCGCCGCCGTGGCGGCCCGGCTCGGCGCCCTGTCGGTGGGCACCGACGGCGGGGGGTCCGTCCGCATCCCGGCCTCCTTCTGCGGGATCGTGGGGCTCAAGCCGACCTACGGGCTGGTGCCCCTGTACCCGGCGAGCCCCTTCGGCACGCTGGCCCACGCCGGGCCGCTGACCCGCACCGTGGCCGACGCCGCCGCGATGCTCGACGCCCTGTCCGGGTACGACCCCCGCGACTGGTCCGCGCTGCCCACCCCCACCGGGAGCTTCCTCGGCCGGCTGGCCGGCCCGGAGCGGGCGGCCGGCCTGCGGGTGGCCTTCAGCCCGGACCTCGGCTACGGCGTCAACGACCCCGGGGTGGAGCGCTCCGTGCGGGCGGCCGTCGGGGTGCTGGCCGAGCTCGGCGCGGTGGTCGAGGAGGTGGAGCTGGGCCAGGAGGATCCCGTGTGGGCCTACCACGTGCTCTGGTTCAGCGGCGCGGCGGCCGTGGTGGCCGGCTGCGGGGCGGGCGCGCTCGAACGGATCGACCCCTCCCTGCGCGCCGCGCTCGAGCGGCACCACGGCTTCACCGCCCAGGACTACCTCGACGCCACGGCCTGCCGCATGGCATGGGGCCGCCGGATGGGCCTGCTGCACGAGCGCTACGACGTCCTCGTGACGCCCACCCTGCCCCGGACGGCCTTCGAGGCCGGCACGGACGTCCCGGCCGGGTCCCCGAGCCAGGACTGGACCAGCTGGACGCCCTACTCCTACCCCTTCAACCTCACCCAGCAGCCCGCGGTCACCGTCCCGTGCGGGCTCTCCGCGGAGGGGCTGCCCGTCGGCCTGCAGATCGTGGGCCCGCGCCACGGCGACCAGCGGGTGCTGGACGCCGCGGCCGCCTACGAGGCCGCGGCCGGCCACGGCGCCCTCCGCCCACCGGCCGCGGCCCGGTCCTCCGCCACGGTGCCGGTGCGGAGCACCCCGTGACCCGCTACCTCACCGTCGGCCTGGAGCGGCGCGCCGTCACCGCCCGCGCCCGGCTCCTGGACCGCGAGGCGCCCCGGACCGCCGAGGCCGTCTGGCGGGCGCTGCCCCTCGCCGGCCAGGTCTTCCACGGGAAGTTCGCCCGCAACGAGATCTACGCCCTGGTCCCGGCGTTCGCGCCCGAGGAGCCGGGGCCCGAGAACCAGACCGTGACGCCCATCCCGGGGGACCTCTGCTACTTCAGCTTCGACGGGGTGCTCGAGAACCCCGCCTACGGCTACGACGCCTCCTCCGGGACCTCCGAGCACCGCCTGCTCATCGACCTCGCCGTCTTCTACGGCCGGAACAACCTGTTGCTCAACGGCGACGTGGGGTGGGTGCCGGGCAACGTCTTCGCCACGATCGAGGACGGCCTCGACGAGCTGGCCGCCGCGTGCCAGGACGTGTGGATGGGCGGGGCCCGGGGCGAGACCCTGCGGTTCGCCCGCGCGGAGGAGCCCTGAGCCGGCCGGCACGGCGCGAACTAGGATGGATCCTCGGCCCGGGCGCCCCGCCCCGGGCCGGACGAGAGATGGAGAGCAGCATGGCAGCCCGGTCGGCCCTTCCCCCCGTGGTCCAGGAGTCGACCCCTGCGCTCATCGCCAGGATCCTGCGGGAGGCCATCGCCGACGGCCGATTCCCGCCCGGGAGCCAGCTCGTGGAGCAGGAGCTGGCCAGGGAACTCAACGTGAGCCGGGGACCCCTGCGCGAGGCCATGCAGCGGCTCACGCAGGAGGGCCTGCTGGTGGGCCACCGCAACCGCGGGCTGTTCGTGATGGAGCTGACCGAGGACGCGGTCCGGGACATGTACCTCGCCCGGGAGGCCGTGGAGTGCGCGGCCGTGCGCCGGATCGTGGCCACGGGCACCGGGCCCCGGGCCGCCGAGGCGCTGGCCGTGCCGCTGGCCGAGATGCGGGCCGCCGCCCCGGAGCCGAACGGGCGCGCGATGTCGGAGGCGGACCTGCACTTCCACGAGCTGCTCGTGGAGCTCGCCGGCAGCCCCCGGCTGCTCGGCATGCACCGGACGCTGCTCACCCAGATCCGGATGTCCCTGACCGGCATGCAGGGGACCTACGACTCCGCCGACGCCCGCCTCCGGGAGCACGCCGAGATCGCCGGGGCGCTCGACGCGCAGGACGCGGACCGTGCGGACACGCTGCTGCGGGCCCACATGCAGGACGGCCTCGAGCGGGTCCTGGGCGCCTGACCGGGCCGCGCCCCTGCCCGCGCGGCGGACGGTGATCCGTCAGGACGCGCCGGGCTCCTCGCCGCGGCCGGGACCGCCGGGCCGGCGCGGACGCCACGTCGGGCGGGGCCAGTCCCGGCGGGGCAGGCGCACGTTCCACTCGCCCGCCCCGGGCAGCCGCCACCCCCGGCGCCGGGCCACCACGGTGACCGTGGCGGCGGTGAGGATCGCCGCGGCCATGCCCCAGTTGGGGTAGCCCAGGCCGTGCAGCACCGCCATCTCGGCGCTGCCGATCACCGCCCCGGTCGCGTAGAGGGTGTTGCCGCCGAAGATCATCGGCACCCGCCCCACCGCGATGTCGCGGATCATCCCGCCGCCCACGGCGGTGATCACCCCGATCATGACGGCCGGCAGCCAGGTCAGTCCCACGTCGAGGGCCTTGCCCGTGCCCGTCGCCGCCCAGCAGCCCAGGGCCAGGGCGTCGGCCACCACCAGCACGCGGTTGGTCCACTTCCCCCGGAACTGCAGGAAGAACGCGATGGTGGCGCCGGCGATCGCCGTGATCAGGTACGCGGGGTTCGTCAGGGCCACGGGGAAGCCGACCTGCAGGAGGGTGTCGCGCAGCAGCCCCCCGCCGAGCGCGGAGACGACGGCCAGGAACGCGAAGCCGACGGGGTCCATCTTCAGCTGGCGCGCCACCACCCCGCCCAGGACGCCGTTGGTCAGCACGCCGAGCAGGTCGACGGCGTCGAAGGCCGCGCTCGGGTCGAGATCCTCCACGGCCACCACGACCACCACCGCCTCTCCCGCGTCACGCCGACGCCCGAGGGTAGCACCGTCTCCCGCGCCCCGGGCCGCGGTGCTCTACTGGACGCGGGAGCACCCGCACGCCGTCCAGCGCCGGCCGCTCGAACGGAACGGCCGGGCCCACCACCAGGAGTCGTCCCATGAGCACCTCACCCACCCCCGACCGACCCTCCCCGCTGCCCGGGACGGGATCCGCCGGAGCGGACTCGGACGTGCCCGGAGCGCGCGCGGCATCCGCCCCCTCCGGCGGTCCGCCGGACGGGCCGGGCGCGGACCCCGGGGGCGTGGCCCGGGCCGTGCTCCCCGCCGTGGGCCCGTGGTCGGACCCCCTGGGACGGGCGGGCTCCCGCTCCGCCCAGGTCCTGCTCGTCGCCGCCGTGCTCGCCGGGCTGACGTGGATCCTGCTCCGCGTGTCGCTGGTGGTGATCTCCGTGCTCGTGGCCCTCATCCTGGCCTCGGCCGTGAGCCCCCTCGTGCGCTGGCTGACGGGCCGGGGCTGGTCGCCCCTGTTGGCCACCGCGGCGGCGTTCCTGGGCATCCTCGCCCTGGTGGGCGGGGTGGTGACGGGCATCGTCCTGGCGGTCCGCAGCGAGTGGGACAACCTCTCGGCCTCGGCCGTGGAGGGGTGGGAGGAGCTGCAGCGCGTGATCATGTCCGGGCCCCTGCCCGTGGACACCGCCTCCCTGGACGCGCTGCTCCAGCGGGCCACCGACTTCCTCACGTCCAGCGCCTTCGCCGGGGGAGCCATCAGCGGGCTCACGGCCGCCACCGAGTTCCTCGCCGGCGTGGTGCTCATGACCGTCGTCCTGTTCTTCTTCCTGAAGGACGGCGCGAAGATGTGGAACTTCACGCTGCGCTGGTTCCACGGCGGGACCCGGGCGCGGCTCGCCGAGTCCGGGGACCGGGCGGTCCAGGTGCTCGGCGGCTACGTGCGCGGCACCGCGGTCGTCGCCGCCGTCGACGCGGTGTTCATCGGGGTGCCCCTGGCCCTGCTCGGGGTGCCGCTGGCGCTGCCGCTGGCCGTCATCGTGTTCATCGGCGGGTTCGTCCCGATCGTCGGCGCCACGGCCGCGGGGATCCTGGCCGCACTGGTCGCGCTCGTGACCAACGGCCCGTGGACCGCCCTGATCGTGGCCGGCGTCGTCGTCGTCGTCAACCAGATCGAGGGCGACCTCCTCCAGCCCGTGGTGATGGGCCGGACCCTGAGCCTGCACGCCATCGTCGTGCTCCTGGCCCTCACGGTGGGCACCATCGTCGGCGGGATCTTCGGGGCCATCCTCGCCGTGCCGATCACCGCGGTGGGCTGGGCCGTGATCCAGGTGTGGAGCGACCGGTACCAGGCGGGGGAGGACCCGGTGCTGGGACCGGACCCGCTCGACCCCCAGGACACCGCCCGGTCCAAGGCGAGCATGGCCGAGCGGTGGAAGTACCAGCGGATGCGCTACCAGCACCGCCCCGGCGGCCGGCTCGGGGCCACGGAGCACGACGCCCGCGGGAGGCCGCACGACGGGCCCGCCCCGGCCGGGGACGAGCCGGACGCGCAGGCCTGAGCGGCCCCGGTGGGCCACGGTGTCACAGGAAGGGGCGCAGCGGCACCAGGACGGTCTCGGCGAACCAGGCCGCGGGGGACCGCTCGTCCCACCGGCCCGCGGTCAGCTCCCGGCAGTTCTCGCTGTCGGCGGCGAAGACCGCCTCCATGTCCGCGGCGACGTCCCGGTCGTGGATCTCGAGGTTCGTCTCGTAGTTGAAGCCCAGGCTCAGCCGGTCGATGTTGGCGGTGCCGACGATCGACCACTGCCCGTCGATCGTCGCGGTCTTGGCGTGGATCATGGCGTGGCGGTAGAGCAGCACGGTGATGTCCGCGGCCAGCAGGGTCGAGTAGAAGCCGCGGGAGAGCCAGTCGGCGAGCACGTGGTTGGAGTCCTCGGGCAGGATGACGCGCACGTCCACGCCCCGCCGGGACGCCTCGATCAGGGCGGAGAGGATCTGCTGGTCGGGGATGAAGTAGGCGGTGGTCAGGTAGATGTGGTCCGTAGCCCGGTGGATCGCGTCGAGGTAGACGCTGCGGATCGGGTACACGAGGCTGGCCGGGATGTTGTTGATCGCGCGCACCCGCGAGTCCCAGGAGCCCGGGTTCACGTGCGGGAGCTTCGGCCGCCGCGCCGAGGGGTGGTTCCACACCGCGGCGAAGGAGTGGCCCAGCTCGAAGGCGGCGGGGCCGGTGAGCCGCACGTGGGTGTCCCGCCACTGCGTGGCGTAGAGCGAGCCGAGGTTGTAGCCGCCCACGAACCCGACCTCGTCGTCGACCACCAGCAGCTTGCGGTGGGTCAGCCCGGTCGCCTGCAGGGGGCTCAGCAGCAGGCGCGGGCGCAGGACGGGGAACCGGAAGACGTGCACGTCCGGGTGGAAGCGGTAGAAGCCGCGGGGCACCACGAGGTTGCCGAAGCCGTCGTACATGACGTGCACCTCGACACCGCGGGCGGCGGCGTCGTTGACGGCGTCCAGGAACTCGCGCCCGACCTCGTCGTCCTTCCAGATGAAGGTCTCCAGCAGCACCCGGTGCCGGGCGCCGCGGATCGCGGCGAGCATGTCCCGGTAGAGGTCCTCGCCGTAGGTGTAGATCGTGGTGCCGGTCTCCGCGACCGTGTGCTCGAACGTGCCCGGGCGCGGGAACCCGGAGCGCCGCGAGCGGCTCCGGCGCTTGATCGCGTCGGTGGCCACCAGGGTGGCCACCACCGCCGCCTGCACGGCCACCATGCCCAGGGCGGAGCGGACGGCGAACGAACGGAGCAGGCGGGGTCCGGAGGAACGAGGAGTTCTCATCCGCGAAGCCTACCCGGGCGCCGTCGGCGGTGCGGGGCGGCCTCAGGCCGTCCGCGCCGCCGCCCGGCCCGCGGCGTCGTCCTCCGCACCGTCCTCCGCGCCGACACCCGTCGACGACGACGGCGCTGCGGTCGTGCCGCCGACGGCCGGGGAGCCGTCGCCCAGGAGCCGGGCCTTCTCGGCCTCGAACTCCCCGGCGGTCAGCGCGCCGCGGTCCCGGAGGTCCGCCAGGAGCGTCAGCTGGTGGGCACGGCCCCCGTCACCCGGCCCCGGACGCGCCCGGGCCGCCGCGAGGCGCTGCTCCTCGGCGGCGCCGACGGACCGGGTGAGGAGATAGACCAGCGGTCCCACGAACGGCAGCAGGACGATCACGAGCGCCCACAGCACCTTCGTCCCGCCCCTGATGTCCTCACGGCGGGTGATGTCGACCAGCGCCACGCCCCAGAGCAGGGCCAGCGGTGTCCAGATCACCAGCAGCCACAGAAACTCCCAGAAGTTCATGAGGTCCTCCCCGGTCCGGCAGGGCTCTCGGCGTCCCCGGGCCCACCTCCAGGGTCCCGCTGCGCCGCGGGCTCGGCCTCACCCGGCGCGGGTGATCCGGGGGACCCGTCGAGGGTCGTGTGCTCCAGGAGGCCCAGCGTTCGGGCGCGGAGCACGGCCTCCCGCCGGGTGCTGACGCCGAGCTTGCGGTACAGGGACTTCAGGTGCGCCTTGACGGTGTTCACCGACAGGTACAGCTCGGCGCCGACCTCCGTGTTGCTCATCATCGTCGGCAGCAGCAGGAGCACGCTGCGCTCGCGGCTGGTCAGCGACTCCAGCACGGCCGGTGCGCGGGCGGGGGTGCTGCCGCCGAGGAGGTCCAGGACGGTCCCGACGAACTCCCGGTGCGTGCCCACCGCTCGCCGGTGCAGCTCCAGCAGTCTCCTGACCCGCTGCCCGTCCACGAGCAGGAAGGGGCGCACGATGTGCTCGGGGGCCGCCACGGCCAGACAACGCCCGAGGCAGGCGTGGGCCTGCACCTCGTCGCGGAGCCGGTCGTGGGCGAGGGCCGCCAGCAGCCAGGCCTCGACGGCGGGTCCTCCGTCGACCTCGGACTCCCGGAACAGGTGCTGCAGCTGCCGCAGGCACTGCGCGGGGTCGTTGGTCTCCAGCAGGGCCCGGGCCCGCAGGACGATCCGGTGCCCGTGCGGGCGCCCCCGGGACGGGGTGGTGACGGGCGGGTCGCCGAGCAGCGCCGGGACGGCGGCGGGCCGTCCCTCCGCCAGGAGGATCTCGGCCCGGACCAGCTCGCACCACTGGGCGAGGAAGTCCGGCATCGCCCAGTCCTGCGTGCTCCCGCGCAGCCGCCCCAAGAGGTGCCGGGCCGCGGTCACGTCCCCCTTCGAGAGCTCGAGCCGCACGCCCACCAGGGCCAGGCCGGTCTCCGCGTAGCGGTCCGGCACCCGGCCCACGCACGCCCTCCCGCGGTCGAGGGCGGCGGCGCAGGCCCCGACGTCGTGCTCCAGGAGCCGGATCACCGCCTCCGCCAGGAACGCCGTGGCCGTCAGCGGGAGGAAGGTCCAGCCGGACTCCTCCGCGACGGCCAGTGCGACGTCCACTTCGCGGCGCGCCTCCCGCAGCCGGCCGCGCATCGCCTTCAGGGCGGCGAGGTTCCCGTGCAGGTGCAGCGCGAGCACCGGGGTCATGGCGGAGCGGTCCGCGAGGGCCGCCACCGTCCGGGTGAGGGTGGTCTCGGCGGCGCCGAGCTCACCGGTCCACAGGAGCCCCATGGCCAGCACCGTGGCCGTGGCGATGCGGTACACGGGGGCGGCCGGGAGCTCCTCGGGGAGCACCTCGTCCAGCTGCCGGATCGCGGTCCTGGAACAGCGGACCTGCTCGGTGGCGTCCGCGTGCATCCACGCCAGAACGGCGTCGAGCGTGGAGAGCACCACCGTGGTCAGCCGGGCGTCCTGCGCGGACAGCCCGGGCAGCAGCTCGCGGGCGCGCGCGGCGTGGGAGGCGACCCCCACCGGGTCGTAGGCGGCGTAGCGCACGGCGGCGACCGCGGCGGCCACCTCGCAGTCCCGGGCGACCAGCTCGTCCGGCACGCCGCTGAGCAGCGCGACGACGGCCGCGCGGTCCGTGCCCAGGACCTCCGCGCCGGCGCTGCGCAGGACGAACCGGGCCAGCGCCGGCCAGTCCTGCGCCGCGCGCAGGTGCCGGGCCGCTTCGAGCAGCTCCCCGTGGGCCGCGAACCAGCCCGCGGCGCGCCGGTGCAGGACGGCCTGCCGCGCGGGGTCCTCCGCCCTGAGCCGGTGGCGCAGCAGGTCGGCGAAGAGGTGGTGGTAGCGGTACCACTCCCGCCGGTCGTCGAGGGCGACCACGAAGAGGTTCTCGCGCTCGAGCCTGGCCAGCAGCCGCTGGCCGTCGCTGCGGCCCGTCAGGGTGTCGGCGAGCTCGCCCGAGACGCGCCGGACCACGCAGGTGTCGAGCAGGAACCGGGTCAGCGCGGGCTCCTGCTGCGCGAGGACCTCCTCGGTGAAGTAGTCGGCGGGACCGCGCTGGTCCCCGGCCAGTCCGCGGACGGCCGCGTCCACGTCCTCGGCGCCCTCGAGGGCCAGCGCGGCGAGACGGAGTCCTGCCGCCCAGCCCTCCGTCCTCGTCAGCAGCACGGCGAGCTGCGGCGGTGTGGGGGCGACCGCGTGGGCGGCGAGGAGCTCCAGGGCCTCGGCGGGGTCGAAGCAGAGGTCCTCGGCGCGGAGCTCCGTCAGCCGGCCGCTCAGCCGCAGCCGCTGCAGCGGCAGGTCCGGGTCGCTGCGGGTGGCGATCACCGGGCGGAGGGCGCCGAGGTCCTTCCGGGCCGCCGCCGCCAGGGTCTCCTCGGCGGGCGAGCCCGCGATGCGGTGCAGGTCGTCGAGCACGAGCACCCGCGGCGCCGGGAGCAGCCCGCAGGCCTCCACCAGCAGGTCGACGAAGCGGGGGTCGTGGGTCGGCGGGGCGCGCAGACCGGCCAGGGCGCTCCCGGGGCCGACGTCGGGCGCGGCCTGCAGGGACGCCAGGACGCGGGCCCAGAGCTGCTGGGGGTCCCGGTCCTCGGGCTCCACCGACAGCCAGGCCACGGGCGGGTGGCGCGGCGCGGCCCACCCCGACAGGAGCAGCGTCTTGCCCGCCCCCGCCGGGGCGGAGACGACCACGGTGCCGGCGGCCACCCCGGCGTCGAGCATCCGCTCGAGACGCGGGCGGCGCACCGTCCTGGCGGGCACCCGGGGGATCGAGGAGCGCGTGGCGGACAGCGGTTCCGGCGGCGGTGGACGAGCCCCGCTCCGTTCGCCCGTCATGCTTGGAGGCTACTCCAGGAGCCCGGATGCCGGAACCGTGTCCGGCCGGCCCGCCGCATCACCCGTCGCGGGTGATGCGGGGCCGGGCCGTGGGCGCGACAGTGGGAGCACCGTCCGGCAGGCAGCGGGGCGCAGCAGGACAGGAGACAGCCATGGTCGTGTCGCTTCTCGTGCGGTGGGCGGTGCTGGCGGGGGCGGTCGAGCTCACCGCGTGGGTGCTCCCGGGCTTCTCCATCGAGGGCGGTCTGCTCTCCCACCTGGTGGTGGCGCTGTTCATCGGCCTCTGCAACGTGCTCGTGCCGCTCGTCACCGCACGGCTGCCCCAGCCCGCGTCCGTCGTGCTGCTGGCGCTGCTCACCCTGGCGGTGAACGCGGTGCTCATCTGGGTCTTCTCCGCCCTGACGGGCCTGCTGGCCGTCTCCGGGCTGCTCGTCGCCGCGCTGGCGGCGCTGCTCATCTCGGTCTTCGCCGCCGTGCTGTCCCTGGTGGCCGACCGGCTCCTGGCAGCGCGCGCCCAGCGCACCGGTCCGGCCCCCGCCACCCGCGGGTGAGGCGCCCTGCAGGCGCCGGGAGGGGCGGCGACTACGCTCGTGCCATGGACCCCGGTTCCGGCGCCCCCGCCGTGGCGCGCTCGGTCGGTCTCGTGCTCGGACTCGGCCTCTCCGTGGCGGCGGTGACGCCCTCCCTGCTGCCGCGGCCGCCCGTCTTCCAGGGCTTTCTCGCCGGGGTCGGCTTCACGCTCGGCTACGGCCTGGGGGTCCTGCTCGCGGGGCTCGTGCTCCGGGCTGTCGCCGCCCGCCGCACCGGCGGACCCCCGCCGGCCCGGGACTCCGGGCGCGACTCCCGCCGGACCGCCGTGCGGGAGTGGGCGGTGGCCGCCGTCCTCGTGGTCCTGGGCTCGCTGGCCCTGTCCGCCCTGGTGGTCGAGTGGCAGAACGACGTCCGCGCGAACGTGGACATGCCCCCTCGGGCCGCCGCCGGGCTGGGCCCGTTCCTGCTGTCCTGGGCACTGACCTCCGCGGCGGGACTGGGGCTCCTGGGCGCGCTGGGCGCCGTGCGGCGGCGCGCCCGCGACCTCGCCCGCCGCCGCGGCGCCGGTGCCGGTGCGGCCTCGGCCGTCGCCCTGGCCGCCGCGGGCACAGCCGTCCTCCTGGCCGTCCTGGTCATGGTGCTCGGCGTGCTGGCCGCGGCGGACCGGGTCTACGCGGCACGGGACGCGACGACCCCCGAGGGCGTCGTCGAGCCCGGCTCCCGGTGGCGCTCGGCGGGCGAGGACTCGCCGGTGCGCTGGGAGGCGCTCGGCATGCAGGGCCGCGCCTTCGTCGGCGGCGGGCCCACCCCGGCGCAGATCGAGGAGGTGACGGGCCGTCCCGCGGCGGAGCCGGTGCGGATCTACGTGGGGCTGGACCAGGCCGCGACGGCCGAGGAGCGCGCCGCCCTGGCCGTGGACGAGCTGCGCCGCACCGGCGGCTTCGAGCGGGAGGTGCTGGTGGTCGCCGCGCCCACCGGGTCGGGCTGGCTCGAGCGCCAGTCCGTGGACACCGTGGAGTACCTCAACGCGGGACGCACGGCGATCGTGGCGACGCAGTACTCCTACCAGCCCAGCTGGGTCTCCTTCCTCTTCGCCCCGGAGCTGCCCCGCGCGTCGAGCCGGGCGCTGTTCGACGCCGTGCACGCCGAGTGGGCGCGGATGCCGGCGGGGGACCGCCCCCGGCTGGTGGTGTACGGGCTGAGCCTCGGCGCCTCCGGGATGCAGTCCGTGTTCGCCGACGTCCCGGAGATGACCCGCCGCACGGACGGCGCCGTGTTCACCGGCCCGCCGAACAACGCCCAGCCCTGGCGGAGCCTGCAGGAGGGACGCGACCCGGGCAGCCCCGTGTGGCAGCCGGTCCTGGACCAGGGCCGGACCGTGCGCTGGCTCTCCGTCCCCGGGGACTTCGACGCCGTGCCCGGGCCGTGGGAGCGCCCGCGGATCGCCTACCTCCAGCACGCCACGGACCCCATCACCTGGCTGGACCCCGCCGTGATCTGGCAGCGGCCGGAGTGGCTGGCGGGATCGCAGGCCGAGGGCGGGCGCGCCGCCGACGTGAGCGACGCGATGGTGTGGATCCCGCTCCTGACCTACCTCCAGCTGGCCGTGGACATGGTCCTGGGCGAGGCCGTCCCGGCCGGCCACGGGCACAACTACGGGGACGTCGCCGTGGACGCGTGGGCCGCCGTCCTGCCGGACCACGGTCTGGACGGGCCGGCCCTGGACCGCGTCCGGGAGGTCATCGCCGCCTACCCCTACGAGGACGCCGGGGCGGACTGAGGCCGGCGTCCGGGCGGGCCGCGGTCGTCCCGGCCGGTGGCCGCCGGGTCCCGGGCCGGCCCGGTGCTACCGTCCCGTCAGCTCCGCCCGGGCGAGGTCCAGGGCCCGGGCCAGGCGCTGCACGCCCACCTCAGTGCGCTCCGGACTCGTGGAGGCGAAGCACAGCCGGAAGGCCTCCTGGAACCGGCCCGAGGGGGACAGGGCGGGACCGGGGATGAAGGCGACCCCCTCGGCGAGGGCGATCTCGAACAGCCGGGGGGTGGCCACGGCCGCGTCGTCGCCCTGCAGGGTCACCCACAGGAAGAAGCCGCCCTCGGGGTCGGTCGTGACCACCCGGGAGCCCAGGTGACGGGCGATCGAGGCGTCCATGGCCTGCTTGCGCCGCCGGTACTCCGTGCGCAGGCCGGCCAGGTGGTCGTCGTAGCCGCCCTGGCGCACGAACCGCTCCACGATGTGCTGACCGGGGACGTTCGTGCAGGTGTCCATGGCCTGCTTGCCGGCGATCAGCAGCCTCCGCAGCCGCGGGTCGGCGTCCACCCACCCCACGCGCAGCCCCGGGGCGAGGACCTTGGAGAAGGTCCGCACCGAGAACACGAGCGGGTCGTCCGGGCTGATCTCCCGGAACCCGGGGACGTCCTCGCCGGCGAAGCGCAGGCCCCCGTACGGGTCGTCGTCGATGATCACGGAGCCCCACCGGTGGGCGAGGTCCAGGAGGCGCCGCCGGCGCGGCTCGCTCAGCGTGGTGCCGGAGGGGTTCTGGAAGTTCGGGATCGTGTAGACCGCCCGCGGGGTGCGCCCCGTCTCGGCGACCAGCGTCTCGAGCGCGTCCACGTCCATGCCGTCCTCGTCGACGGGGACCTCGAGCAGGTCCGCGCCGTAGCTGAGGGCGGTGCCGGAGCCGTTCGTGTAGGTGGGGGACTCGACCACCACGAGGTCGCCCGGGTCCACGAAGAGCTTGAACGCGAGGTCGAGGCCCTGCATGCCGCCGGAGGTGATGACGAGCCGTTCGGGCCGGGTCGGCTCCGGGGTCGTGGAGTGGTGGGCCACGACGGTCTCGAGCAGACCGGGCTCGCCCTCCGTGGCCCCGTACGTGAACGAGCCGGCGCCGAGGACCTCGGCGGCGATCCGCCGGAACTGCTCCGTGGGGATCACCTCGGCGGCCGGGGCGCCCATCGCGAAGCGGACGATGTCGTGGGTCTGGGCAGCGAGCAGGGACGTCGAGGAGTCGATGACCGACCCCACTAGCCCGTCCGCCCGGCGGGCCAGGGGCAGCAGACCCCGGGCGGGGTCGCCGCCCACCCCCGCGGTGGGGGTGGTGCGCAGGCCGGCCACGGTGGTGAGGGAGGCGGCGGTGGTGGTCATGGGATCACTTCCTGATGAGGGCTCGGGGGAAGGAGGTCAGGGCCTCCGTCCCGGTGGCGGTGATGCGGATCGACTCGGAGACCTCGTAGCCGTACCCGGTCATCCACATGCCGCAGATGAGGTGGAACGTCATGTTCTCGGCGAGCACGCTCTCGTCCTCCGAGCGGATGCTGATGGTGCGCTCGCCCCAGTCGGGGGGATAGCCGATGCCCACGGAGTAGCCGAGCCGGCTGGGTTTCTCGAGCCCGAACTCCGCGAGCGCCCAGTTCCAGGTGCTCGCGAGCTCGCGCACCGGGACGCCCGCGGCGGTGACGTCCAGCACGGCCTCGAGCCCCGTGGCCACGGCCTCCTCGAGCAGGCCCAGCTCGGCCGTGGGCGGGCCGAGCATCACCGTGCGGGCCAGCGGCACGTGGTAGCGCCGGTGCACCCCGGCGAGCTCCACCACCACGGCGTCGCCCTCCCGCAGCACCCGGTCCGACCACGTGAGGTGCGGGGTGTCGGCGGAGGCCCCGGTGGGCAGCATCGGGACCATGGCCGGGAAGTCCCCCCACGCGTCGTCGACCCCCTCGACCTGGGCCCTGGCGATCTGCGCCGCGACGAGGTGCTGCGGGACCCCGGGCTCGATCGTGTCGATCGCGGCCTGCATCGCGGCCGTCGTGACGCGGGCGGCCGTGCGCAGGTACTGGATCTCCGCCGGGGACTTCACGGCACGCACCCAGCTCACGAGGTCGAAGGCGTCCACCAGGGTCCACTCCGGGAGAGCGTTGACGAGCGAGCGGTAGCCCTTGGGGGAGAAGAAGTGGGAGTCCATCTCCAGGCCCACGCACCCCCGGGCGGCCGGGGCGACCTGGCCGCGGCGGCGCAGGGCGAAGGCCACCCAGTCGAAGGGGTGCAGGTGCGGGCGGTGCACGTAGCGCTCGGGGTAGCCGACGATCTGCCCGGGGTCGAGCCGGGCCGTGCGGAACGCGCCGTTGGCGTCCATCTCCCGCAGGAACAGCAGCAGCTCGCCCTCCGCCGGCACGAACAGCAGCTGCGGGGTGTAGAAGGACCAGGCGTCGTAGCCCGTCAGGTAGAACAGGTTCGCGGGGTCGGTCACCACCAGCGCGCCCAGGCCCTGCTCCGCCATCCGCTCCCGCACCGCGCGCAGCCGGGCGGCGTACTCCGCGTCGGGGAACAGCGCGGGGCGGACGTCCGGATCGGCCACGGTGTCATCGGCCACGGGGCACCGCCGTGTACTTCGTCTCGAGGAACTCCTCGATCCCCGTGCGGCCGCCCTCGCGCCCGAGGCCCGAGGCCTTGACCCCGCCGAAGGGCGCCGCCGGGTTGGAGACCAGCCCCGTGTTGATCCCGACCATGCCGACCTCGAGGGCCTCGCTGACGCGGAAGCTGCGGTCCACGTCGCGGGTGAAGAGGTACCCCACGAGCCCCCACGGGGTGTCGTTGGCCCACCCGAGCACCTGCTCCTCGGAGTCGAACGCCACCACGGGTGCCACCGGCCCGAAGATCTCCTGGGACATGAGCGCGGCCTCGGGGCTGACCCCGGACAGCACGGTGGGGGCGTAGAACCAGCCCCGGCCCCCGGCCCGGCGTCCCCCGCACAGCACGGACGCCCCCCGGGCCAGGGCGTCGTCCACGAGCTCCTCCACCTTGGCCAGGGCCTTCTCCTCGACGAGGGGGCCCACCTGGGTGCCCTCGGCCACGCCGTGGCCCACGGTGAGGGAGCCCATGCGCTCCGCGAGGCGTGCGGAGAACTCCCCGGCCACGGAGCGGTGGACGAACAGGCGGTTGGCCGCCGTGCAGGCCTCGCCCATGTTGCGCATCTTCGCGGTCATCGCGGCCTCGACCGCCACGTCGAGGTCGGCGTCCTCGAACACGATGAAGGGGGCGTTTCCGCCCAGCTCCATGGACGAGCGCATGACGTGCTGGGCCGCCTGCTCGAGCAGCCGCACCCCCACCTCGGTGGAGCCGGTGAAGGAGATCTTGCGGGCGATCCCCGAGGACATCCAGGGACCGACCACCGACGAGGCCCTCGAGGTGCACACGACGTTGAGCACCCCCGCCGGCAGCCCGGCCTCCACCAGGACGTCCACGAGGGCCAGGGAGGACAGCGGCGTGAGGTTCGCGGGCTTGAAGACCATCGTGCAGCCGGCCGCGACGGCCGGGCCGATCTTGCGGGTGCCCATGGCCAGCGGGAAGTTCCACGGGGTGACCAGCACGCAGGGCCCCACCGGCTCCTTGGAGACCAGGATCCGGGTCCTCCCGTCGCCCGAGAGGGTCATGTCCCCGCCGATCCGCACGGCCTCCTCGGAGAACCAGCGGAAGAACTCGGCGGCGTAGGCGACCTCCCCGCGGGCCTCGGCGAGGGGCTTGCCCATCTCCGTGGACATCACCAGCGCGAGCTCGTCCCGGCGGGCCATGATCAGGTCGTGGGAGCGGCGCAGGATCTCCCCGCGCTCGCGGGGCGCGGTCCGCGCCCAGTCCTTCTGGGCCCGCCCCGCGGCCTCGATCGCCCGGGCGGCGTCCTCCGGGCCGCCGTCCGCCACCGTGGCGACGACCTCCTCGGTGGCCGGGTCCACCACGTCGAAGCGGCGCCCGGAGGCGGCCTCGGCCCACTCGCCGTCGACGAAGACCCCGGTGCTGACCCCGGCGACGGCCTCCCGGGACCGGCGCAGGACGTCCCCGGAGGCGGTGACGGGAGCGGGGGCGGCGGAGTCGGTCACGGGGTGTCCTTCCGGTCGGGATCGGCGCCGGGTGCGGGGCGGGGTCCGAGGCGGGATCCGGTGCGTCCGGGCGCGGTGCGGGACGGGGCGGGGCTCATGCGGTCGCCGCCGCCCCGGCGAGGACCTCGGCCAGGGCGGCCTCGAAGCGCTCGAGGCCCGTGCGGACCTCCTGCTCGGAGACCACCAGCGCGGGGATCAGCCGGACCACGTTGCCGGCCGGCCCGCAGGTCAGGGTGAGCAGCCCGTGGCCGGTGGTGGCCTGCTGCACCGCGAGCGCGGCGGCGGCGTCCGGGGAGCCGTCCTCCTGCGCGAACTCGACGCCCTGCATCAGCCCGCGGCCGCGGACGTCGCTGATCCCGGGGTAGCGCTGCTGCAGGGGCCGCAGCCCCGCCTGCAGCTGGTCCCCGCGGACCCGCGCGTTCTCCACCAGTCCCTCGTCGCGGACCACGTCCAGGGTGGCGCAGGCCGCCGCGGCGGCCACGGCGTTGCCGCCGTAGGTCCCGCCCTGCGAGCCGGGCCAGCCCCGCTCCATCAGCGCGGTCGGCGCCGCGATCGCCGAGATCGGGAAGCCCGAGGCGAGGCCCTTCGCGGTGATCAGCACGTCCGGGACCACGTCCGCGAACTGGTGGCCCCAGAACCTCCCGGTCCGCCCCACCCCGGCCTGCACCTCGTCCAGCACCAGCAGGATCCCGTGCCGGTCCGCCCGCTCCCGCAGCCCCTCGAGGAAGGCCGGCGGGGTGGGCAGGTAGCCGCCGTCGCCGAGCACGGGCTCGATGAGGAGGGCCGCGGTGTCCTCGGGCGCCGTCCGGGTCACCAGGAGGTAGTCCAGCTCCCGCAGGGCGAAGTCGACCGCCGTCCGCTCGTCCCACCCGTAGCGGTGGGCGTAGGGGAACGGGGCCATGTGCACCCCGCCCATGAGCGGGGAGAAGCCGGCGGAGAACCGGGTGCCGGCGGTGGTGAGCGTCGCCGCGGCCACCGTGCGGCCGTGGAAGCCGCCCTGGAAGACCACCACGTTGGGCCGGCCCGTGGCCATCCGCGCCAGCCGCACCGCGGCCTCGACCGCCTCGGAGCCGGAGTTGGCGTAGAACACGGAGTCCAGGCCCGGCGGCAGGACCTCGCCCAGCTTCTCGGTGAGCTCGAGCAGCGGGGGGTGCAGCACGGTCGTGTACTGGGCGTGGATGACCCGGCCGACCTGCTCGCGGGCCGCCTCGACCACCCGGGGGTGGCAGTGGCCCGTGCTGGTCACCCCGATCCCGGTGGTGAAGTCCAGGTACTCGCGCCCGTCCGTGCCGGAGATCCAGCAGCCCCGGGCGGAGTCGACGACGACCGGGGTCGCCTGCTTCAGGAGCGGACTCAGTGAGGTCATGGCTCATCATGGGAACAGCCCGTGCAGATTGTCAACAATCGGACCGCCCCCGTAGGGTGGCCCCATGAGCACCGTGCGCGAGCCGCCCCGTGTCGTCGTGCTGACCGCCGAGGGCACGCCACCGCCCGGCAACGAGGACGCCCTCCGAGCCCTCGCCGACGTCACGGTGGTGACGCGCGAGGGCCTCGCCGACGCCCTCGCGGGGACCGGCGGGCGGCGCCCGGCCGAGGTGCTGCTGCTGTGGGACTTCTTCTCGGACGCGCTCGCCGGCGCGTGGGACGCCGCGACGGGGCTGCGCTGGGTGCACGTCGCGGCCGCCGGCGTGGACGCCGTGCTGTTCCCGGCGCTGCGCTCCTCGGAGGTGCTGCTGACCAACGCGCACGGCGTCTTCGACCGGCCCATCGCCGAGTTCGTCCTCGCCGCGGTCCTGGCCCACGACAAGCAGCTGCACCGGAGCGCGCGGCTGCAGCGCGAGCACCGGTGGGTGCACCGCGAGCTGCGGCGCACCCGGGGCTCCACGGCCCTCGTCGTGGGCACCGGGGGGATCGGCCGCGCCACCGCCCGCCTGCTGCGGGCGGTGGGGATGGAGGTCCGCGGCGCCGGGCGCACGGCGCGGGCGGAGGACCCGGACTTCGGGACCGTCGTCCCCGCCGCCGAGCTGGCCGAGCACGCCGGGTGGGCGGACCACGTGGTGCTCGCTGCCCCGCTGACCGGGCGGACGCACGGGATCGTGGGCCCCCGGGTGCTCGCGGCGATGTCCCCGCACGCCCACCTCGTGAACGTGGGCCGGGGCGCGCTGGTGGACGAGGACGCGCTGCTGGAGGCCCTTCGGGCGGGGCGTCCGGCCGCCGCGACCCTGGACGTCTTCGACACGGAGCCCCTTCCGCGGGACCACCCCTTCTGGGCGATGGACAATGTGCACGTGTCCGCGCACATGTGCGGGGACGTGGAGGGGTGGCGGGACGAGCTCGCCGCCCAGTTCGAGGACAACCTCCGGCGCTGGACGGCCGGGGAGCGGCTGGTCGACCAGGTGGACAAGGACGCCGGCTACGTCCGCTCCCGGTGAGGGGGCGGCGGGACCGCCGGCGACGGCGCCGCGGGTCCCGTGCCGGCGGGCCACGACGAGAGGAGAGCACGGACCATGCGCGTAGCAGTTCCCAGAGAGATCAAGCCGGCCGAGCGGCGGGTGGGTCTCGTGCCCGCCGGGGTGACCCAGCTCGTGCGGGACGGCCACGAGGTGCTCGTGGAGACCGGCGCGGGGGAGGGCTCCGGGTTCGACGACGACGCCTACACCGCCGCGGGGGCCGAGGTGGTCGACCGGTCCACCGTGTGGGAGCGGGCGGAGCTGCTGGTCAAGGTGAAGGAGCCGGTGGCCGAGGAGTACGGCTTCCTGCGCCCCGACCTCACGCTCTTCGCGTACCTGCACCTGGCCGCCGACCGCCCGCTCACCGAGGCGCTGCTGGAGGCGGGCACCACCGCCGTCGCCTTCGAGACCGTGCGCGCCGGCCGGACCCTGCCCCTGCTCCAGCCGATGTCCGAGATCGCGGGCCGGCTCGCCGCGCAGTCCGCCGCCCACCACCTGCAGTCCAACGCCGGCGGCCCCGGGCTCCTGATGGGCGGGGTCCCCGGCGTCGCCGCGGCCAAGGTCGTGGTGGTCGGCGGCGGGGTCGTGGGCACGCAGGCCGCCCTGATGGCCTCGGGGCTGATGGCCGACGTCACGGTGCTCGACGCCAACGGCGTGCGGATCCGCGAGCTCACCGACCTGCTCGGGCACCGGGCCCGCGTGCTGATGAGCGACGAGCACGTGCTCGAGGAGGAGATCTCCGGGGCGGACGTGGTGATCGGGGCGGTGCTCGTCCCGGGGGCGGCGGCCCCCAAGCTCGTGCGCCGCGAGCACCTCGCGGTGCTGCACGACCACGCCCTGCTCGTGGACGTCGCCATCGACCAGGGCGGGTGCTTCGAGACCTCCCACCCGACCACCTACGACGACCCGACGTTCGAGGTGGACGGCATCACCCACTACTGCGTGGCGAACATGCCCGGCGCCGTGCCGCGCACCGCGACCCGGGCCCTCGCCAACGCCACCACGCCCTATCTGCGGCGCCTGGCCCGCGGCCCGGAGCAGGCCCTGGCCGCCGATCCGGAGTTCGCGGCCGGGCTCAACACGGCCGCCGGCAGGATCCGGCACGCCGGGGTGGCGGAGGCCTTCGCGGACCTGCCCGCGCAGCTGGACTGAGTCCCGGCGGACGTCCCGCCGGGGCTCAGTCCGGCGCCGGGCCGTCCGCCGTGAGCAGGCGGAGCAGCCGCTCCAGCTCGACCCGGTCCTCCGGGGCCAGCCGTGAGAAGTACTCCTCGGACTCCCGGCGCCGGTCCTCCCGGACCCGCTCGCGCAGGCCGGTGCCCCGGGGCGTCAGCGCCACGAGCGTGGCCCGCCGGTCGGACGGGTCCGGGACCCGTTCCACGAGCCCCTTCTGCTCGAGCAGGTCCACCACCTCCGTGGCGGACCGCGGGGCGATGCGCAGGGCCTCGGCGAGGTCCTTCACCCGCAGGCTGGCGGACCCGCCGCCGTGGCGGCAGGTCCCGGCCGGGCCGTGCCGGTGCCCCGGCCCGCCGGCGCACCCGGCGAGGGCGTCGAGCGCCCGGAACTGGTGCGGGGTCAGTCCGAAGGGGGCCAGCTGCTCGGCCCACCGGCGGCGCAGCCGGCGGAAGACGGCGTGCAGCAGGTCCCCCAGGCGGGCCGGATCGGGAGCGTCGTAGGGCATGGCGTCATCCTATCCCCGTTGCGGGCTACCTCATAGAGAGGTAACCTCCTTGATAGTTCCCGAGGAGGATCCCATGGCGACGACCCATCACCCCGCGCGCGTCCGCACCCCGGCGCACGACGGCGGAGGCACCCCGGCCGACAGCCCGGGCGTCCTGCCCGGTGCCGGTCCCGGAGGCGGCGGGGGCGGAGGTCGGCCTGCGCGCCAGAACCCCGCGGACCGGACGCAGCTCGCCCGGCACCCCGTCAGCCCGCGCCGGATCGCGGCGCTGTTCGCCCCGCACCGGGGCACGATCGCGCTCGTCGTCGTGCTCATCACCGCGTCCTCGGTCGTCAATCTCGCCCAGCCGTTCCTGGTCCGCGGCGTGATCGACGACGCCCTGCCGAGCGGCGACACCCGCCTGCTGGTGCTGCTGACTGCCTCGATGGTCGGGGTCGCGGCGCTCACCTCCGTGATCGGCGTGGTCCAGACCTGGATGGCCACCGCCATGGGCCAGCAGGTGATGCACGCGCTGCGCGTGCAGCTCTTCACCCACCTGCAGGCCCAGTCGCTGGGGTTCTTCACCCGGACCCGGGGCGGGGAGGTGCAGTCGCGGCTCACGCACGACATCGCGGGGATGCAGTCCGTGGTCACCAGCTCCGCCACGGGCGTGGCGTCCAACCTCACCACCGCCGTGGCGACGGCCGTGGCCATGGTGGCGCTGTCCCCGGCGATGAGCCTCGTCTCCCTGGTGGTGCTGCCACCGGCGATCTGGCTCTCCCGCCGCGTGGCCCTGATCCGCCGGGACGTCACCGACGAGCGTCAGCGGGAGCTCGCCGCGCTCCACACCCAGGTGGAGGAGGGGCTGTCCGTCTCGGGGGTCCGGCTGGCCAAGACCCTGGGCACCACCGCGCGGGACGCGGAGCGCTTCACCGAGCGCTCCGACCGGCTCGTGGGCCTGGAGCTGCGCAGCCAGCTGGCCGGGCGCTGGCGGATGGCCACCATGCAGATCGTCTTCGCCGCCATCCCCGCGGTGATCTACCTGGCCGCCGGGTTCCCGGCCACCAGCGGCGGCATGACCATCGGCACCCTCGTGGCGTTCACCGCCCTGCAGGGGACCATCTTCCGGCCCGTCATGGGTCTGCTGAACATCGGCGTGCAGTGGGTGTCCGCGCTGGCCTTCTTCAGCAGGATCTTCGAGTACCTCGACCTCGAGCCGCAGATCGTCCCGCCCGCCGCGCCCGTCCGGCTGGACCCTGCCGCCGTGCGCGGCGAGGTCCGGTTCGAGGGCGTGCGCTACGCCTACGACGACGGGGCCGACGTCCTGCACGAGCTCGACCTGGTGCTGCCGGCGGGCACCACCACGGCGGTGGTCGGGCCCACCGGCTCGGGCAAGAGCACCCTCGGCTCCCTGCTGCCGCGGCTCAACGACGTCGCCCACGGCAGGGTGACGATCGACGGCGTCGACGTGCGGGAGATCGATCCGGCGGACCTCGCCCGGATCGTGGGCGTCGTCTCCCAGGAGACCTACCTGGTGCACGCCACGGTGCGCGCGAACCTCCTGCTGGCCGATCCGGACGCCTCCGACGCCGAGCTGTGGCGCGCCCTGGGCACCGCGCGCATCGCCGACACCGTCGCCGGGCTGCCGGAGGGCCTGGACACCGTGGTCGGCGCGCGCGGCCACCGCTTCTCCGGCGGGGAGCAGCAGCGCCTGGCCATCGCCCGGACCGTGCTGCGCAACCCGCCCGTGCTGGTCCTCGACGAGGCCACCAGCGCGCTGGACAACACCACCGAGGCGCAGGTCCAGGAGGCCCTCGACCGGCTGGCCGCCGGCCGCACGACCCTGACCATCGCGCACCGGCTCTCCACGGTCGAGAACGCCGACCAGGTCGTGGTGCTCGAGGGCGGCCGCATCGTCGAGCGGGGCGCGCCGCAGGAGCTGCGCGCGGCCGGCGGCCCGTTCGCCCTGCTGGCCGCCCGGACCGCCCGTGACGACGACGCCGGCCGGCGCGCGGCCGCCGCCCGTGACGCCGCCTCGTGACCCGCGGGAGCCCGCGTGACCACGAACATCCGTGGTCACGCGGGCTCCCGCGGGTCGGCCGGCGCGCTCGGGGTCAGCCGCGCGTGCCGTGCTGGACGATCAGCGGCCGGCCGGCGGGCTGCGCCACCCGCTCGCGCGCCGTCCGGGCCGCGGCCACGAGGTGCTCCAGCGACGCCCTCGTCTCCTCGTAGCCGCGGGTCTTCAGGCCGCAGTCCGGGTTGACCCACAGGGTCCGCGCCGGGACGTGCTCGAGGGCCCGCTCGAGCAGCTGCTCGATCTCCTCCTGGGAGGGCACGCGCGGGGAGTGGATGTCCCACACGCCCGGCCCGATGCCCCGGGAGAAGCCGGCGGCCTCGAGGTCGGTCAGCACCTCCATCCGGGACCGGGCCGCCTCGATGCTCGTGACGTCGGCGTCCAGGCCGTCGATCGCCCCCACCACCTCGCCGAACTCCGAGTAGCACAGGTGGGTGTGGATCTGGGTCTCGTCCCGCACCCCCGAGGTGGCCAGGCGGAACGCGTCCACCGACCAGCCGAGGTAGGCGGGCTGGTCCGCGCGGCGCAGCGGCAGCAGCTCCCGCAGCGCCGGCTCGTCCACCTGGATGATCCCGATCCCGGCGGCCTCGAGGTCCGCGACCTCGTCCCGCAGCGCGAGCGCCACCTGGTTCGCCGTCTCGCCGAGCGGCTGGTCGTCGCGCACGAAGGACCACGCGAGGATCGTCACCGGGCCCGTCAGCATGCCCTTGACCGGCTTGTCGGTGAGGGACTGGGCGTGGCCGATCCACGGCACCGTGAACGCCTCGCCGCGCAGGCCCTGACCCTCCCGGCTGACGTCGCCCCACAGGATCGACGGGCGGGTGCAGCGGGAGCCGTAGGACTGGACCCAGCCGTGGACGGTGGTCGCGAAGCCGTCGAGGTGCTCGGCGAAGTACTGGACCATGTCGTTGCGCTCCGGCTCGCCGTGCACCAGCACGTCCAGGCCCAGCTCCTCCTGCAGCCGCACGACCCGCTCGATCTCCTCCCGCAGGAAGGCGTCGTACTGCGCGTCCGTCAGGGCTCCGGCGCGGTGCCGGGCGCGGGCAGCGCGGACCTCCGCGGTCTGGGGGAAGGAGCCGATCGTGGTGGTGGGCAGCGGGGGCAGGGGCCCGGACGCCGTGAAGGACAGGCCCTCCTGGGCGCTCCGGCGGACCTCCGCGGCCGACCGTCCGATGTCCGCGGCGGTCAGCGACCCGGCGCGCTCGCGCACGGCCGCGTCCCGGACCCCCGCGGCGTCCTGCCGGGTGCGGCGGGCCTCGGCCGCCTCGGCCAGCTCCGGCGCGACCGCCTCCGTCCCGGCGGCGAGACCGCGGGCCAGGGTGACGATCTCGCCGACCTTCTGGTCGGCGAAGGCGAGCCAGCTCCGCAGCTGCGGGTCCAGCCGGGTCTCCTCGGCCACGTCGTGCGGGACGTGGAACAGGGACGTGGAGGAGGCCACGGACACCTGGGCGCCCCCGCGGGCCAGCTCCGCGAGCTGGTCGAGCCGGCCGGCGAGGTCGGCCCGCCACACGTTGTGCCCGTCCACGGCGCCGGCCACGAGCACGGCGGAGTCCTCGCCCCGGAAGAACTCCAGCTCCTCGGCGGTGGGGGCGGCGCCCTTGACGAGGTCGAGGTGCACGGCCTCCACGCCGGAGCAGGCCAGCGGGTGCAGCAGCGGTCCGGGGGAGCCGTAGGACGTGGTGACGAACAGCTGCGGGCGCCCGGTCACGGCGGTCAGGCCCGTGTAGGCGTCCCACACGGACGCGGCGAGCTGCTCGGCGGGGACGTCCTGGTCCGCCACGAGGGCCGGCTCCTCCAGCTGCACCCAGTCCGCGCCGGCGGCGGCGAGCTCCTGGAGCAGCCGCGCGTACACGGGCAGCAGCTCGGGGAGCCGCTGCAGCGGGTCGAAGCCCGCGGGGGCGTCGTCGTCGGCCTTGGCGAGGAGGAGGAAGGACACGGGGCCCACGAGGACCGGGCGGACGGTGAAGCCGTGCGCGGCGGCGCGGCGGACGTCGGCCACGAGCCGGTCGGCGGTGGCGCGGAACGGGGTTTCCGGGCCGATCTCGGGCACGAGGTAGTGGTAGTTGGTGTCGAACCACTTGGTCAGCTCGAGCGGAGCGCGCCCGGCGTCGCCGCGGGCCAGCACGAAGCTCGCGTCGAGGCCGAGCCGGCCCTCGGCGTCGGCGAGGTCGGCGAAGCGGGTCGGCACCGCCCCGAGGGCCACGGTGGTGTCCAGGACCTGGTCGTAGAGGGGGAACGCCGCGGGCAGGGACGAGTCCCGGGCGCCGAGGCCCAGCTCCACGAGCCGGCGGTGGGTCGCCAGCTGCAGGTCGGCGGCCGCCGACTCCAGCTCCTCGCGGGTCGAGCGCCCGGCCCAGTAGGCCTCCAGGGCCTTCTTCAGCTCGCGGCGGCGGCCGATCCGGGGGTAGCCGGTGATGGTGGCGGCGGGGAACGGGACAGTGGTCATGGTGGTCTCCTGAAGAGGTGTCGAGGGGTCGTGCGGAACGGTGGGTCGGTGCGTGCTCAGGCGGGGAGCAGGAGGTCGTCGAGCGCGACGGGCACGTGCGGGACGCGCGGGAGGTCCACGTGCTCCAGCAGGTCGAGCGCGGCCCGGTGCTCGTTGAAGGTGTAGAGGTGCAGCCCGGGGGCGCCGGCGTCCAGGGCGGCGCGGGCCAGCCGCGCCGCGAAGGCCACGCCGGCGCGGTGCCGCTCGGCAGGACCGGGCGCGTCCTCCAGCGCGGCGGCCAGGCCCGGGTGGGGCGCCAGGCCCGCCAGCCGGCACAGCGTCCGGAGCCGCCGCGGGTCGGTGACCGGCATGATCCCCGGGACGATCGGGATCGTCACCCCGGCCGCCCGCGCCGCCGCGACCAGGCGCTCGTAGCGCTGCGGGCGGAAGTAGACCTGCGTGATCGCGAAGTCCGCCCCGGAGCGCTGCTTGGCCAGCAGCACCTCGACGTCGTGCCGGAACGAGGGCGACTCCGGGTGCCGGGTCGGGTAGGCGGCCACGCCCACGGCGAGCCGGCCGGCCGCCAGGGCCGCGGTGTGGCGCTGCTCGACCTCGCGCACGAGCTCCACGAGCTCGCCGGCGTGCCGCAGCTCGCCCGGCTCGGCACCGGGGTCGAGGTCGCCGCGCAGGGCCAGGACGCCCCGGACGCCGCGGCGAACCAGGGCGGCCACGGTCTGCTCCAGCTCGGCCCGGGTGCTGCCGACGCACGTCAGGTGGGCCAGGGGCCGCAGGCTCGTGCGCGCCAGGAGGTGGTCGAGCAGGGCGAGCGAGCTGTCCCGGCGCTGCTCGTCCCCGCTGTACGTCACCGAGACGTGGTCGGGACGGGTGGGCTCGAGCTCCTCGATGGTCCGCAGCAGCGTGTCGGCGCTCGCCGCGCTGCGCGGCGGATAGAGCTCGTAGGACAGGGACGGCGGCGCCGGCCGGGCGGTCGGGCGTGGTGTCACGTTCTTCCTCCAAGGGTCACCCCGAGGGAGGGCAGCAGCCGTCCCGGAGTGGACCCGGGAGGCTGCGACAGCTCCATCGGTCCTGGCGGGAGCACCGTTCCGCGCACCCGGTGGCGGGGGCGCGGATGGTTGCTGCGGCGTCGACGAGCCAGGTCTCTCGGCCGCTCTGGATAGATGCAGGACCCATTCCAGCGGGTGCCCCGCCGCGCTGCCAAGTGCGGGCGCCCAGAAGACGCCGGTGCGCCGACTGTGACGACCGCGGCGTCACAGGACGCAACACGGACGCGCGACGACGCACCGGCGGTGAGGCCCGAGAGGAGCGCAGGTCCGGGTCCGTCACGATCCGGTCTCGGGTCTTGCCGGGCCCGGGCGGGCGGCCTAGTCTTTGACAACCAACAGGTTGATCAAGGAATCAGTTGACAAACACCGTGGACCCCGGCGACGACGAGCTCGACAGGGCCTTCCTGGCCCTGGCCGACCCGGTCCGCCGCCGCATCGTCGCCCGGCTCAGCCGCGGACCGGCCACGGTCACCGAACTGGCGGAACCCTTCGCGATCTCCCTCCAGGCGGTCTCGAAGCACATCCAGGTCCTCGAGCAGGCGCAGCTCGTCACGCGCACCCGTGACGCCCAGCGCCGGCCCGTCCACCTGGACCCCGCACGGCTCGAGGCGCTCACCGCGTGGATCGACCGGTACCGGCTGGTCCGGGAGGAGCAGTTCCGCCGCCTCGACGCCGTGCTCGACACCCGAGCCGCGGACCGCGGCGAGCACACCCAGGACTGAACCATGGGACACGCACTGCACCTGACCGTCCCCGACGGCCTGCCCTTCATCGACTTCGAGCGCGAGTTCGACCACCCCGTGGCCGACGTCTTCCGCGCCCACGCCGACCCCGAGCTGTTCCGGCAGTGGATCGGGCCGCGCGGGCTGCGGACCCGGATCGACGGCTTCGAGTTCCGCCCCGGCGGCGCCTACCGGTTCGTCCAGCGCGGCGAGGACAGCGCCGAGGAGTACGCCTTCCGCGGCGTCTTCCACACGGTGCGCGAGAACGAGCTCGTGGTCCAGACCTTCGAGTACGAGGGCTGGCCCGACGCCGTGGACCTGGAGTACCTGCACTTCGAGGACCTGGGCGACGGCCGGTGCCGGCTGCGCGGGCACACCGTCCACGCGTCCCAGGAGGCCCGCGACGGGATGGTCGGATCCGGCATGGAGAAGGGGATGGCCGAGGGCTACGAGCGGCTCGAGGAGCTGCTGGGCGGGCCGACCGCGCAGGGCGGGGCCTGACCGCCGGGCGGACGCTCGGGGTGCTCCGGCCGCCGGCCGAGGGTGCGCGAGGCCAGTGCGATGAGCAGCACCAGCCCGGCCGTGAGCAGGAGCTGGCCCCGCACGGCGTCGTCGAGCAGCCCGAGCAGGACGATCCCGGCGAGGAGCGCCAGCGCCAGGTACGACAGCCACGGGAAGGCCCACATCCGCAGGGGCAGCTCGGTGCCGTCCCGGTCCGCGCGGCGGCGCAGGACGATCTGCGAGACCAGCGCGAGCCCCCAGACGACCAGGCAGGTCGCGCCCACGGTGTTGAGCATCCACAGCAGCACGGTCTCGGGCCACAGGTAGTTGAGCACCACGGCGGCGAAGCCGAAGAGCACGGAGACGACCACCGCGCTCCGGGGGACCCCGCGGTCGGAGACGTCGGCGAAGGCCCGCGGCGCCGAGCCGCGGCGGGCCAGCGACCAGAGCATCCGGGACGCGCCGTAGATGTTCGCGTTGAGGGCCGAGAGCAGCGCCAGGATGATGACCACGGCCATCAGCACGTCCGCGCCGGGCACCCCGGCGGTCTCCAGCACGGCCACGAACGGGCTGACCGAGAGCTGCTCGTCGTTCCACGGCAGCACCAGGACCATGACGGTCACGGCGCCCACGTAGAAGACGAGGATCCGGACCAGGATGGTGCGCACGGCGCGGGCCACGTTGCGCTGCGGGTCCTCGGTCTCCGCGGCGGCGATGGTCACGAGCTCCGTGCCGCCGAACGCGAAGACCACCACGAGCAGCGCGGCGGCCACCCCGGTGGGGCCGTGGGGCAGGAAGCCGCCGTGGGCGGTGAGGTTCGCGAGCCCCGGGGAGGGCTCCTCGGTCAGGCCCAGGAGCACGGCGACCCCGACCGCGAGGAAGGCCAGCACCGCGAGCACCTTCATCAGCGCGAACCAGAACTCGGTCTCCCCGAGCGTGCGCACCCGCACCAGGTTGATCGCCGTGAACACCACCATGAACAGCAGCGCCAGCACCCACTGCTCGGCCACCGGCCACAGCTCCGTGAGCAGCTGGGCCGCGGCCGTGGCCTCCGCCGCGACCACCACCACGATCTGCGCCCACCACAGCCAGCCGAGGGTGCGTCCCACGGTGCGGCCCATGGCCTTCTCGGCGTAGGTCGAGAACGCGCCGGGGGACGGGTCCGCGGCGGCCATCTCGCCCAGCGCCCGCATCACGAGCACGAGCAGCACGCACGCCACCAGGAAGGACAGCAGCACCGCCGGCCCGGCGGTGCGGATCGCGGCGCCCGTGCCGATGAACAGGCCGGTGCCGATCGCGCTGCCCAGGGCCATCATCACGAGGTGCCGGGCCTTGAGGTGGGTGCCCGGGGCGGCCGCGGGCGCGGAGGACGGGGACCCGGCCGGGGTCCACGTGGAAGGGGAACTCATGAGCATCGAGGGTATCGGACCGCGGCGGCCGCCGGACGGGGCGGCGGATGCCGGTCCCGGGTCACGGCCCGCTAGACTTGCACGGTACGAGCCCCTGGGTCTTCTCCTGCCGGCGTCGCGCCGTCCCCGGCGCGCGGGTGGGAGCGGGCCGACGCAGGGGCGTTGTCGTGCCCGGCCGGTGCGAGCCTCCGCCGGGGCCCGCGGGAGAAGTCCCGTTCCATCCAGGCAGGAGAGTCGTTCAATGCCAGCAATCGTGATCGTCGGCGCCCAGTGGGGCGACGAGGGCAAGGGCAAGGCCACCGACCTGCTGGGAGGCCGCGTGGACTACGTGGTCAAGCCCAACGGCGGCAACAACGCGGGGCACACCGTGGTGGTGGGCGGCGACAAGTTCGAGCTCAAGCTCCTGCCGGCGGGCATCCTGAGCCCCAACGCCGTCCCCGTGATCGGCAACGGCGTCGTCGTCAATCCCCAGGCCCTCTTCGAGGAGATCGACGGCCTCGAGGCGCGCGGGGCGGACACCTCCCGGCTGCGCGTCTCCGCGAACGCCCACCTCGTGGCCCCGTACCACCAGACGATGGACCAGGTCTCGGAGCGCTTCCTCGGCAAGCGGGCGATCGGCACCACGGGCCGCGGCATCGGGCCCGCCTACATGGACAAGGTCGGCCGGCTCGGCATCCGCGTCCAGGACGTCCTGGACGAGTCGATCCTGCGGCAGAAGATCGAGGGCGCGCTGCGGCAGAAGAACGAGCTGCTCGTGAAGCTCTACAACCGCCGGGACATCGACGTCGAGGAGGTCGTGCAGTACTTCCTGGGCTACGCCGACCGGCTCGCCCCGATGATCGTGGACTCGACCTACCTGCTCAACCAGGCGCTCGACGAGGACAAGGTGGTGCTCATGGAGGGCGGCCAGGCGACCTTCCTCGACGTCGACCACGGCACCTACCCGTTCGTGACGTCCTCCAACCCCACCGCGGGCGGCGCGTCCGTGGGCTCGGGCATCGGGCCGACCCGCATCACCCGGGCGATCGGCATCATCAAGGCCTACACCACCCGCGTGGGCGCCGGGCCGTTCCCCACCGAGCTCTTCGACGAGATGGGCGAGCAGCTGCGCACCACCGGCGGCGAGTTCGGCGTCAACACGGGCCGTCCCCGCCGCACCGGCTGGTACGACGCCGTGATGGCCCGCCACGCCTCCCGGATCAACGGCTTCACCGACTACTTCCTCACCAAGCTCGACGTCCTCACGGGCATCGAGCAGATCCCGGTGTGCGTGGCCTACGACGTCGACGGTGCCCGGCACGACGAGATGCCGATGACCCAGACCGAGTTCCACCACGCGAAGCCGATCTTCGAGCACTTCGCCGGGTGGGAGGAGAACATCACCGGCTGCCGCACCCTGGAGGACCTGCCGGCGAACGCCCGGGCCTACGTCGAGGCGCTCGAGTCGATGAGCGGCACCCGGATGTCCGCGATCGGCGTGGGCCCGGACCGCGACGACACCATCGTGGTGCGCGACCTCATCAACTGATCCCGTCCCCGAGGTCGCATGTGCCGGCGACGGGCGCGCCGCCGGTCGCCGGCACGTGCGATCTCGCGCCCCGCGGGGATTCCCCGGGAGGGGTCAGACGAGGACCAGGACCACCCAGATGCCGAGGGCGCCGAGGGCGAGCATCGCGGCCGAGGTCGCCAGCACGGCGCCGACCTCCGGCTCGGTGCCCTCCTCGACGATGCCGCGGGCGCTGCGGACGTAGCGGGGGCGCTGCGTGACGTAGATCGCCGCCGCCGTGAGGACCGCCAGGCCGAACAGCACCAGCACGAACGGCCCGTGGTGCGGCAGCCAGCGCAGGAAGATCGCCGAGACCACCACGAAGGACATCAGGGTCCGGCCCCAGGCCATCGTGGTGCGCTCCGGCTGCAGCCCGGGGTCCCCGTGCGGCGGCCGCGGGGGGTCCGGGGGCCCCGGAGGGCGGCGGAGCTGCGGGCGGGGCATGTCAGCCCTGCAGGACGACGACGACGAGCACTCCCGCCGCGATCGCCCCGCCCACCGCGAGCACCGGTGCGATCAGGGGCAGGGGCAGCGGGACCTGGCGCCGCATGCTCCGCTCCACCCCGATCCAGCGGAACGTGGCGCCCGCGCTGAGGAGCATGCTCAGCACCAGCAGCACGATCGCGAGGAACTTCCGCACGCCGTCGTCGAACAGGTCCGCGGTGAACGCCTCGATGGCGATCCCGCCGGCCAGGAACGCGAGCGCGGTCCGGATCCAGGCGAGGAACGTGCGCTCGTTGGCCAGCGTGAACCGGGGGTCGGGGGCGGTCCCGCCGCCGAGCACGCGCTCGGACAACCGGCGTCGCCCCGGGGTCTCGGACTGCTCGCCCATCGCCTGCCCTTCGCTCGCACGGTCGTGTCGGCCCCATCCTGCCACGGGCCGTGCCGCGAACTGTTCCACGGGCGGGGGCACAGGCCGGTCGCGGATGCACCGGTCGCGGATACAGTGGGAGCTCCAGCCGCGACCCGCCGAGGAGGACACCCGTGAAGATCGCCGTCGGACAGTTCGCACCCACCGCCGACACGGCCGAGAACCTGCGGACCATGCGCCGGCTCGCCGAGCAGGCCGTGACCGGCGGGGCGCAGCTGGTGGTGTTCCCGGAGGAGGCCATGTTCTCCGAGCGGCTCCTCGGGGAGGACTTCGAGGAGCTGGTCCTGCGCGGCTGGTCCGGGTTCGTCCAGCAGCTGTCCTTCCTGGCCGCGCAGACCGGTGTCGCCGTGATCGCGGGCGGCTACGAGGGCTCCGCCGACGGGCGCCCCTACAACACGCTCGTGGCCGTGGACGCGCAGGGCGCGATCCTCGGCACGTACCGCAAGCTCCACCTCTACGACGCCTTCAGCCACCGGGAGTCCGACCGGATCCGGCCGGGGGACAAGGGCGTCACGGTGGTGCGGATCGGGGAGCTCGCGGTCGGCATGATCACCTGCTACGACCTGCGCTTCCCCGAGATCTGCCGCGCCGTGGTCGACGCCGGGGCGGAGCTGCTCACCGTGCCCGCGGCCTGGTTCGCCGGCGAGCACAAGGTGGACCACTGGCAGGCGCTGCTCAAGGCCCGCGCGATCGAGAACACCGTCTGGGTCGCGGCCGCGGACACCTGCTCCGAGCACACGGTGGGCCGCTCCGCGGTGCTCGACCCGCTCGGCGTGGTGGTCGCCGAGGCCGGGGAGGACGAGACGGTGCTGACCGCCGACGTCACGCGCGAGCGCATCGCCGAGGTGCGCGAGACCGTGCCCGTGCTCGCGAACCGCCGGTTCGGCCCGGCGGAGCTGCTGCCCTCCGACGAGGGCTGAGACGGCCGCCGCCCCGACCGACCGCACCGACCGACGGCCCTGACAGACCGCACCGACGACCCCTGGAGGATCCCGTGGACGACGACCGCTCCGATGCCCCGCTGCGCCCGGACGGCCCCGGCGGCTCCGGGCACGCCGGCGGCGGCCCTACGACCCCGGGTGGCCCGACGACCCCGTGGGGCCCGCCCCCGCCGTGGCAGGCGGAGCGCTTCGCCGTGGGCCGCAGCCACGCCGACACCGCGCTGATCCTCGGCATCCTGAGCGTGGTGGTGCTGCCCCTGCTGGGTCCCTTCGCGATCTGGCAGGCGCGCGAGGCCGAGAAGCTCGGCACCCCCGCCGTTCCCGGGCGGGTGCTCGGCTGGGTCGGCACCGTCCTGCTCGGCGTCCTGGTGCTGTTCCTCGTCCTGTGGCTGGTCGCCGTCGTGTTCCTGATCAGCTCCGGCGGCAGCGTCTGAGCCGGGGGCCGGGACGGATCCCGGCCCCCGGTCACCAGATGCGCACGCGCTCCACCTCGGGCAGCCACAGCGCGTCCGTCTCCCGCACCCCGAACGCCTCGTAGAACGCGGGGACGTTGCGGACCACCTGGTTGGCCCGGAACTCGTTGGGGGAGTGCGGGTCGGTGGCGATGCGGTGGCGCAGCGCCTCGTCGCGGGACTTCTGCTGCCACACGTAGGCCCAGGACAGGAAGAGGCGCTGCTCGGGGCTGTAGCCGTCGATCAGCTCCCCGGGGCCGAAGGCGCTGCCGGTCTCCCGGGACATCCGCCACGCCTGGTGGGCGATCGTGAGCCCGCCCAGGTCCCCGATGTTCTCCCCGAGGGTGAGCTCGCCGTTCACGTGCGTGCCCTCCTCCGCCAGCTGCTCCGGGACCAGGCGGTCGTACTGGCGCACCAGCTCCGCCGTGCGCTCCTCGAAGGCCTGCCGGTCGGCGTCGGTCCACCAGTTGCGCAACCGGCCGTCGCCGTCGCAGGTCGAGCCCTTGTCGTCGAAGCCGTGGCCGATCTCGTGGCCGATCACGGAGCCGATCGCGCCGTAGTTCACGGCGTCGTCGGCGTCCTCGTCGAAGAACGGGGGCTGCAGGATCGCGGCCGGGAAGACGATCTCGTTGCGCAGCGGGTGGTAGTAGGCGTTGACCGTCTGCGGGGTCATGAGCCACTCGTGCTTCTCCACCGGTTGGCCCGCCTTGCGGACGAGCTCGGCGAGCCGGAACTCCGTGGTGCGGATCCGGTTGCCCACGAGGTCCTCGGGGTCGATCCGCAGGGAGGAGTAGTCCTTCCACTGCTCCGGGTAGCCGATCTTCGGGGTGAACTGGGAGAGCTTCTTCAGCGCCTCCTGGCGGGTCTCCTCGGTCATCCAGTCCAGGCCCGTGATCGAGACGCGGTAGGCCTCCAGGAGGTTGGCCACGAGCTCGTCCATCCGCTCCTTGGCGGTGGGGGAGAAGTGCGCGGCGACGTAGAGCTCGCCCACGGCCTCGCCGAGGACCCCGTTGACGAGCTCGACCCCGCGCTTCCAGCGGTCCTTGAGCCGCGGGGTCCCCGAGAGCACGGTGCCGTAGAAGGCGAAGTCCTCCTCGACGAACGCGGAGGACAGGTAGGAGGCGCGCGCGGAGACCAGGTGCCAGCGGGCCCAGGACCGCCACGCCGGCAGCAGCTCTTCGACGAGCAGCTCCTCGACCCCGGTGAAGAAGCTCGGCTGGGCGTTGACCACGGTGCGCAGCGCCGTCCCGGGCAGCTCCGCGCCCTCGGCCAGGAGCCGCCAGTCGAGGACGGTGGTGGAGGCCGCGAGCTCCTCGAAGCCCATGGGGTTGTACATCTTGGTGAGGTCGCGGACCGTGACCTTGTCCCAGTGGTGGGAGGCGATCCGCGTCTCGAGGTCCACCACGGCGCGGGCCTGCTCCTCGGCGTCCTCGACCCCGGCCAGGGACAGCATGGTCCGCACGTGCTCCAGGTACTTCCCGCG
This sequence comes from Kocuria sp. GQ42, assembly GCF_059758435.1. Taxonomy (NCBI): domain Bacteria; kingdom Bacillati; phylum Actinomycetota; class Actinomycetes; order Micrococcales; family Micrococcaceae; genus Kocuria; species Kocuria sp. GQ42. The sequence goes on from NZ_JCAXEN010000006.1 coordinate 281,820, forward strand.
GATCGCGGCGTGCTGGTCGTCCCGGTAGTACTCCTCGTCGGGCAGGCCCAGCCCCGACTGCCCCACGAACACGAGCTGGCGCTCGGGGTCGCCCGGGTCGGCGTCGACGTCCACGCCGACCAGGCCGCCCGCACCGCGGCGGATCATCCGGCCCAGGTGGCGCACCAGGCCGGGGACGTCCGCCACGGCGTCGACCTCCGCGAGGTCCGGGGCGAGGGGGGAGGTGCCGAGCGCCTCGATCCGCTCCTCGTCCATGAAGGACGCGTAGAGGTTCGCGATCTTGGACTCCACGGCCTCCGGGTCCCCGGCGCGGGCCCGGGTGATGAGCTCGCGCACGGCGGCCTCCGCCTGGTCCCGCAGCTCGATGAACGCGCCCACGGACGGCTTGTCGTCGGGGATCTCGGTCCGGCGCTGCCAGGTGCCGTTGACGTGGCGGTAGAGGTCGTCCTGGGGGCGGACGGAGCGGTCGAAGCCGGAGAGGTCGAACACCGAAGAGGTCACCGTGGATGTCATGCCCACCACGTTAACCGGCTCCCGGCGGCGCGGGCGGGCTGTTCCCCGACCGCTTAACCCGGTTCGTCCCGGGTCCGGCCCGTGTCCGCCCCGGAGCCGGACCCGGCGGGACCGTCCTCCCGGGTCAGGACCGGCCGCCGGTGAACCGCGGCGGGCGCTTCTGCTGGAACGCGGCGAAGCCCTCGGCGTAGTCGGCGCTGCGGCACAGCTCGCCCTGCACCCGGTTCTCGTTCTCCACGGACTCCCACAGCCCCAGCCGCTCGTCGCGGATCTGGGCCACGAGCTCGCGGGAGGCGAGGAACGCGCCGGTCGCGCCCTCGGCCACGGCCGCCGCCTTGGCCCGGGTGAGCTCGAGCAGCTCGTCGGCGGGCACCGAACGGCTGAACAGACCGGAGCGCACGGCCTCCTGGCCGCTCATCAGCTCGGCCGTGTAGATGAGGTCCAGGGTCCGGTGGGCGCCGAGCCGCTCGGTGAACAGGGCGTGCCCGCCCGAGTCGAGGGTCGCCCCGAGGCTGGCGAAGGGGGAGCCGATCTTCGCGCTGTCCGCGACGTAGACCACGTCCGTGGCGATCGCCAGGCCGAGCCCCACGCCCAGGCACGGGCCCTGCACGGCGGCGAACGTCGGGGCGGGGAATCGGGTCATGGCGCGCAGCAGCGGGGTGACCTTCCCGGCCAGGTAGCCGTGGGCGTCGTCGGTCGCGGGGTCCACGGCGGAGATGTCCCGGCCGGCGCAGAAGCCGCGGCCCTCGCCGCGCAGCACGAGGGCGCGGACGCCCGCCTGCGCCGCCTCGGCGTAGGCGTCGCCGAGCTCGGCGAGCGCGGCCTCGTCGAGGGCGTTCATCCTCCCGGGCGCGTTCAGCACCACTTCGGCCACGGATCCGTCGATGGTCAGGTCGATCACTGCTGCTCCTCGGTGAGGTCGGGGACTGGGGGCGGGACGGCCCGGGGGCCCGGCACCTGCACGGTGCCGGGCCCCCGGAGCGCGCGGCTCAGGCGTCGAAGTCGACGACGAGCTCCTTGGAGGTGGGGCGGGTCTGGCAGGTGAGCACGTAGCCCTTCTCGATCTCGTCCTTCTCGAGGGCGTAGTTCTCCTCCATCACGAACTCCCCGGAGACGACCTTCGCGCGGCACGTGCCGCACACCCCGCCGGCGCACGCGAACGGGACGTCGGGGCGGACCCGGAGCGCGGCGTTGAGGACCGTCTCCTGCGCGTTCTTCGGGGACTCGATCGAGCTGGACAGGCCGTCCAGGTTGAACGTGATGTCGTAGCTCTCGCCCGAGGGGTCCGCCGGGACCACGCGTCCCTGCTGCCCCTGGGGGTTCTCGGGGCGGCCGGTGCTGAAGAGCTCGAAGCGGATCTTCTCCTCCGGCACGCCGCGCTCCGCGAGGGTGTCCCGGCACAGCTGGACGAGCTCGAACGGCCCGCACAGGAACCACTCGTCCGTCCGGTCCACCTGGAGCACCTCGTCCAGGATGTCCTGGAGCTTGTCGGCGTCGATCCGCCCGGACATCAGCGGGCTGATCCGCTGCTCGCGGGAGAGCACGTGGTGGACCGCCAGGCGGGACGGGTACTTGTCCTTGAGGTCCCCGAGCTCCTCGGCGAACATGACCTCCATCGCGGAGCGGTTCGCGTAGACGAGGTCGAACGTGGAGGACTCCGAGGCGCGCAGCACGGCCTTGGCGATCGCCATGATCGGGGTGATCCCCGAGCCCGCGGCGAAGGCCACGAGGTGCACCGAGGCGTTCTTCGCGACCTCCTCGGCGGCGAGCCGCTCGGGGTCGTTCATGCTGGTGAGCCCGAGCTTGGAGATGAACGCGCCCTGGGGGTTCATGACGTCGAGCGTGTCGCCGGCCCTCAGGGAGCTGTTGGCCCAGGTGGAGAAGACCCCGCCGATGTCCTGCTTGATCGCCACCCGGATCTCGCCCGGCCGCGGCTCCGCGCAGATCGAGTAGGACCGGCGGACCTCCTGCCCGTCGATCCGGGCGCGCAGCGCCACGTACTGCCCGGGCAGGTAGTCGTAGTCGTCCACGAGCTCCGGGGGCACCGTGAAGGCCACCTCGACGGAGTCCGCGGTGAGCTTGCGGACCTGGGAGACCTCGAGGGTGTTGAACGTGGCCCGGCGCCGGGCGGGGGCGGTGATCTCGGTCATCAGTGCACCTTGAAGTAGTCGAAGGGTTCCAGGCACTCGTTGCAGACGTGGAGCGCCTTGCAGGCGGTGGACCCGAAGCGGGTCAGCTCGCGGGTGTTCAGGGAGTGGCAGCGCGGGCACTTGACGGTGAGCCCCAGCCGGACGGGGCCGGCGGCGGCCCGGCCGCTGGGCGGGGCGATGCCGTACTCGTCGAGCTTGCGCCTGCCCTCGTCGCTCATCCAGTCCGTGGTCCACGCCGGCTGCAGCACGAGGTCGACCCGCACGTCGTCGTAGCCCTCGGCGTTGAGCGCCCGGGTGACGTCCGTGGTGATGGTCTCCATCGCGGGGCACCCGGAGTAGGTCGGGGTGATGACGACGACGGCGCGCGCGCCCTCCAGCCGGGCGTCCCGCAGGATGCCGAGGTCGGCGATGGAGAGCACGGGGACCTCCGGGTCGTTCACCGTGGCGGCGATGTCCCAGACGCGGCCGGCGGCCTCGTCCCGGGGGCGCAGCTCCCGGCCGGTCACCTGCGTGGCGCCCGTCTGCTCGGAGCCGGTCATCGTCATCGCCTCCTCACCAGGTGGCGCCGGGGTGCCGGCGGGCCAGCACCTGCATCTCGGCGAGGATGTGGCCGCGCTGCTCGCTGAACTGCCCCGAGCGGTCGCCGCCCCAGGCGCCCAGGACCTCGGGGACGGACAGCCCCGCCTCGTCGAGGATCGCCGTGATCCGGCGGTCGAAGTCGGCGCGCAGGGAGGACGGGAGCACGGCGACGTCCCCGAGGGACTCGACGAGCTCGTCGTCGTGGAACAGCTCGTCCACGTAGGGCCACATGTAGGTGAGGCCGGCCTGGACGCGGCGCTTGGACTCCTCCGTGCCGAGGCCCAGGCGCAGGATCCACTGGCTCGCGTGGTCCTGGTGGTACTCGACCTCCTTGAGCGCCTTGTCCGCGATGGCCGCGAGCGTCGGGTCGGTGGAGCGGACGAGGCGGCGGTAGAGCTCGTACTGGTAGTAGGAGAAGATCAGCTGCCGGGCGATGGTCTGCCCGAAGTCGCCGTTCTCCTGCTCCACGAGGCGGCAGGAGCGGAACTCCTCCTCGTCGCGGAAGTAGGCGAGGTCGTCCTCGGTCTTCCCCCACGCGGTGCCCGCGTAGGTGAGGAGGAAGCGGGCGTGCCCGAGCAGGTCAAGGGCGATGTTGGCCAGCGCGATGTCCTCCTCGAGCTCCGGGGCCCGGGCGATCCACCAGCCGAGGCGCTGGGCGAGCATCAGGGCGTCGTCGCCCAGGTACAGGGCGTAGCGGGCCACGTCCTCGGGGGCCTTCGCGCCGCCGGCCCGGATGTCCTCCGCGGTGATGGCGTCGCCCGCGCTCTGCCGGGTCGCGGACTCGTGGGATGCGAAGCTCACAGGTGCTTCACCCCTTCGCTCTTGGTGTAGTACGTGGCGTGGCGGTAGCTCTTGCCCTGGGCGGACTCGAAGAACCCGCCCTTGGAGTCGGGGTCCGAGGCGGTGATGGCCGCGGAGGGCACCACCCACACGGAGGTCCCCTCGTTGCGGCGGGTGTAGAGGTCCCGGGCGTTGCGCACGGCCATCGTGGCGTCCGGGGCGTGCAGGGATCCGGCGTGGACGTGGGAGAGCCCGCGCGAGGACCGCACGAACACCTCCCACAGGGGCCACTCGTCCGAGGGCGCGCCGATCGGGCTCACGGTGTTCTCGCTCATGCTCAGGCTCCGATGAGTTCGGCGGAGGCGCGCTCCGCGGCGGTCTTGCGGGCGTAGGCGGCGGCGGCCTCGCGGACCCAGGCGCCGTCCTCGTGCGCCGTGCGGCGGCGCTGCATGCGCTGGAGGTTGCACGGGCCCCGGCCGCCGACGACGGCCTTGAACTCGTCCCAGTCCAGCGGTCCGTAGTCGTAGTGGCCGCGCTCCTCGTTCCACTTGAGGTCCGGGTCCGGCAGGGTCAGGTCCAGTGCAGCGGCCTGCTCCACGATCATGTCCACGAAGCGCTGGCGCAGCTCGTCGTTGGAGAAGCGCTTGATGTTCCACGCCATGGACTGCTTCGAGTTGGGCGAGTCGTCGTCCGGGGGGCCGAACATCTGCAGCGAGGGGCCGTAGAAGCGGTTCACGGCGTCCTGGGCCATCTGCTTCTGGGCGGGCGTGCCGTGGGAGAGCTCGTAGAGGATCTCCCAGCCCTGGCGCTGGTGGAAGGACTCCTCCTTGCAGATGCGGACCATGGCCCGGCCGTAGGGGCCGTAGGAGGCCCGGCACAGCGGGACCTGGTTGGCGATCGCCGCGCCGTCCACGAGCCAGCCGATGGCGCCCATGTCGGCCCAGGTGCGCGCGGGGTAGTTGAAGATCGAGGAGTACTTGGCCCGGCCGTCCAGCAGCTGCTGGTTGAGCTCGGAGCGGGGGGTGCCCAGGGTCTCGGCGGCGGAGTAGAGGTACAGCCCGTGGCCGGCCTCGTCCTGCACCTTGGCCATGAGGATGGCCTTGCGCTTGAGGGACGGCGCCCGGGAGATCCAGTTGCCCTCCGGCTGCATGCCGATGATCTCGGAGTGGGCGTGCTGCGAGACCTGGCGCACCAGGGTCTTGCGGTAGGCGGCGGGCATCCAGTCGCGCGGCTCGATCCGGGAGTCCTCGGCGATGATGCGGTCGAAGTGCTCCTCGCCCGCGCGGTCCAGCTCCGCCTGCTCGGCCGCGTCCGCGGCGGGCACGGCGTGGAGCCCCGTGTTCTGCGTAGTCATGGTGTCCCTCTTCCGACGAGATGGCGCCGCGGGGCGGGAGGGCCGCACGCGACTAACTGACCGTTCGTTCAGAATATAAGCCCCCGGGGGTGGCGTCAACAGGTGGCACCCATGGCGTGCTCCCGCGCTCCTCCGGGACGGCACGGGTTGACACGGGCGGCGGAGTGGGATTGTCTACTGAACATTCGGTCGTGAACTGTGAGGAGAGTTACATGTCCCAGGGCCATCCGATCCTCGCGGGGGACCACACCTCGCGCTGGATGGGCATCACCGTGGACCGTGCCGAGTACGGCCACGCCCAGATCCGCATGACGCTGCGGGAGGAGATGCTCAACGGGTTCGGCATCGCCCACGGCGGCATGGTCTTCGCCTTCGCGGACACCTGCTTCGCCCTCGCCTGCAACGACCCCGCCGGGGACGGCACCACCATCACGGTGGCCGCGGGAGTGGACATCAACTTCCTCGCCTCGGCCTACCGCGGGCAGGAGCTCACCGCCGTGGGGACCGTGCGCGCCCAGGCGGGGCGCAGCGGCGTCTACGACATCCAGGTCCTGGCCGACGGCCGGCTCATCGCCGAGTTCCGGGGCCGCAGCCGCACCATCCCCAACCCCGCCCTCCGCGCGGCGACGCCCGCGGAGCGCCCGGCCGGGGACCCGGCCGCGCAGCCCGTCCTGCAGTCCGCCCAGCCGTCCGCCCCGCAGCCCGAGGAAGTCTGACATGACCGAGTGCTCCGTCCCGAACCCCTACACCCCCGCCCCCGCCCCGGCGGACCGGTCGCAGCCGGACCCCGAGGAGACGATGAGCCGGGACCAGGTCGAGTCCCTGCAGGTCGAGCGGCTGCGCTGGACCCTGCACCACGCCTACGAGAACGTCGCCGCCTACACGGAGCTCTTCGACGGGCACGGCGTGCACCCCGGCGACTTCAAGGAGCTCGAGGACCTCCGGCTCTTCCCGTACACGGACAAGGAGTTCCTGCGGAAGGCGTATCCGTTCAAGTCCCTCGCGGTGCCGATGAGCGAGGTCCGGCGGATCCACGCCTCCTCCGGCACCACCGGGCAGCCCACCGTGGTGGCGTACACGCAGAACGACATCGACACCTGGGCGGGCCTCGTGGCCCGCTGCTTCCGGCTCTCGGGCGTGCGGCCCGGGGACAAGGTGCACAACGCCTACGGCTACGGGCTGTTCACGGGCGGGCTCGGTGCCCACTACGGCGCCGAGCGCCTGGGCTGCGCCGTCATCCCGATGTCCGGCGGGCAGACCGAGAAGCAGGTCCAGATGATCCGGGACTTCGAGCCCGAGGCCATCCTCTCGACCCCCACCTACCTGCTGACCATCGCCGACGGCTTCAAGAAGCTCGGCCTGGACCCGCGGGAGACGTCGCTGCGCACCGCGGTGCTCGGGGCGGAGCCCTGGACCGAGGAGATGCGCCGGGAGATCGAGACGGCCTTCGACGTCGACGCGTGCGACATCTACGGGCTCTCCGAGGTCATGGGCCCCGGCGTGGCCGGCGAGTCCGCCGCGTCCAAGGACGGCTCGCACATCTGGGAGGACCACTTCCGCCCCGAGATCATCGACCCGTTCACGGACGAGGTCCAGGACACCGGCCGGCCCGGCGAGCTCGTGTTCACGGCGCTCACCAAGGAGGCCCTGCCGATCATCCGCTACCGCACCCACGACCTGACCCGACTGCTGCCCGGCACGGACCGGCCCGGGCACCGGCGGATGGGCCGGATCACGGGCCGCTCCGACGACATGATCATCCTGCGCGGGGTCAACCTGTTCCCCTCCCAGATCGAGGAGCTCGCCCTGCAGGTGCCGGAGCTGAGCCCGCACTTCACGCTCGAGATCACCCGCCCGCACCGGATGGACCAGATGACCATCAACATCGAGCGGCGCGAGCAGGTGACCGTCGAGGCCGCCGAGGCGGGCGGCCAGAAGCTCCTGCACGCCATCAAGACGAAGATCGGCTCCTCGGCCTCGATCCGGATCGCCGAGCCGGGGACCCTCGCCCGGTCCTCCGGCAAGCTGCGCCGCGTCTACGACCACCGCAAGGACGCGTGACGCCCCGACGCCGACCCGTGCCGCGGCGGGCCCCCGGGGCGGTCCGGGGGCCCGCCGCGGCATAAGATCGTTGTCCTGCCCGTCCCCACCGAGATCGAGGTCCCCATGACGCACGCACCGGCGCCCGCCCCTCCGGACGGCGCGGCCCCGCGCCGGGGCCGGCCCGGCTACGACCGCGAGACGCTGCTCGCCGTGTGCGTGGAGGTCTTCAACGTGCACGGCTACGACGCCACGTCCATGGGGACGCTGTCCAAGCACCTGGGGATCTCCAAGTCCGCGATCTACCACCACGTGGAGTCCAAGGAGGAGATCCTCGAGCAGGCGCTCAGCCGGGCCCTCGACGCGCTCGAGGAGGTCCTGGCCGCCGCCGAGCGGACGCAGGCCCCGGCGGTCGAGCGGCTCGAGCAGGTGATCCGCGGGACCGTGCACGTGCTCGTGGAGCAGATGCCGTACGTGACCCTGCTGCTGCGGCTGCGGGGCAACTCGGAGGTCGAGACGAGGGCGCTCGAGCGCCGCCGCACGGTCACCCGCCGGGTCGGCGCGCTCATCGAACAGGCGCAGGCGGAGGGCGACCTGCGCCGCGACCTCAGCGGCCGGTCCGCCTCGCGGCTGCTCCTGGGCATGATCAACTCGATCGTCGACTGGTACCGGCCGGACCCGGACAAGGCCGACGACGGGCTGGCCGACACCGTGGTCGCGCTCGCCTTCTCGGGGCTGCGGGCCTCCTGAGCCGGACGCCCGTCCCGGCGGATGCCTCCGAGGGCCCACCGGTCCGGGCCGTCACCGGCCCGGGAGGGTGCTACCGGTCCTGCGGCGAGGGGAGCACTGTCCCGCGGGCGGTCTCGTTCCGCGGCTCCACGCCCAGCCGGGCCCCCGTTCCGTCCGCGTCCACGGCGAGCATGTTCGCCGTGCCGAAGATCCCCGCTCCCACCGCGACGTCGTGGCCCCGGCGGCGCAGGTCCTGGACCGCGGCGGGCGAGAAGTCCGCCTCCACCTGGAGGGTGTTGCCGACCTCGTGGGGGTGGTTGGACGCGGGGAAGGCCGTGCTGACGAAGCGCGGCTGCGCCACCGCCTGCTGGGGCGTCATGCCGAAGTCGACCACGTTCATGAACTGCTGCAGCTGACCCTGGGGCTGGGTGTCGATCCCGGTGTTGCCGCCCAGCAGGTACGGCCGGCCGTCGCGCAGGGCCATGAAGGGCGCGGAGGTGTGCCGCACCGTGGCCCCGGGCGCCACCGCGTTGACGTTGCCCTCGTCGAGGGACAGGAAGCTCATCCGCTCGTTGATGTGGATTCCAGTGTCGCCCACCACCAGGAACTGCCCGCCCAGGCTCGTGGTCACGGCGGCGGCGTTGCCCGAGGAGTCGGTGAGGTGGAACGTGGTGGTGTCGGAGGCCTGCCGGTCGATCCCGCTGCCGATCGGCCACCGCGCGGCCCGGTCGTCGTCGATGCGCGCCCGCTGCGCCCGGGCGTACTCGTCCGACAGCAGCTCCGCCACCGGCACGTCGGTGCGCTCGGGATCCCCCACGTGCGCGTACCGGTCGGCGAAGGCGAGCTTGACGGCCTCGACCTGCCGGTGCACCACGTCGGGATCGTCGGGGGAGCGGCCGGAGAAGTCGTCCTCCGCCAGGATGTGGAGTGCCTGCAGCATCGCGATGCCCTGGCTGTTGGGCGGGTTCTGGTAAACCGTCACGTCCTCGCCGTAGTCGAGGGAGATCGGCTCGACGATCTGCGCCGCATAGCCGCTGAAGTCCTCCAGGGTGAGGTATCCGCCGTCCTGCTCCGAGAAGGCCACGACGGCCTCCGCGACCGGCCCGCGGTAGAAGTGGTCCCGGGCCGCCCGGATCCCCGCGGCGCGGTCGGCCCCGTCGTCGGCCTCGCCGTCGTAGGCGGCCACCAGGTCCTCGAAGGTGCCGGCCATGTCCGGCTGGCGCACGGTGTCGCCCGCCTCCAGCAGGGCGCCGCCGCGGGTGTAGAGCTCCGTCATGACCGGGCTCTGCCGGATGTTCGCCTCCTCCCGGGTCAGCCAGTAGACCATCTCGGAGCTCGCGGGGTACCCCTCGCGGGCCACGGCGATCGCCGGCGCGAGGACCTCGCCCAGTCCCAGCTCGCCGTACTCGTCGAGCCAGAGCATCCACCCGTCCCAGGCGCCGGGGAGGATGGCCTGGTGCATGCCGAAGTCGCCGGCGCGCGGACGGTAGTCGTCGAGCGTCGCGGCGCTCCCGACCGGGCCCACACCGTTCAGGCTCGTCACGTCGTCGCTGTCCGCGTCGTAGTACAGCGCCCACGTGCCGCCGCCGAGCACGCTCGAGTAGTAGGGCTCCACCACGCTCAGCACGGCGGCGACCGCGACGGAGGCGTCGGCGGCGGTGCCGCCGGCCTCGAGGATCTCCGCGCCCGCGGCGGTGGCCAGCTCGTGCGAGGACACCACCGCCTGGACGTGCGGGGCGGGGTCCTCGGTGGCGCCCGGGGCGGGCGCCGTGCCGGAGCCCGGCGCTGCTCCTGCGGTGCCGTCCGGGGACACCGGCGCCGAGGCCGCGGTGCCGGCCGGACCCGGCACGGTCCCCGCGCCGTCCGCCCCGCCGCCCTCCGTGGCGGGCGTGCACGCGGTGAGCCCGAGCAGGAGGGACAGCGCGACGGTGGCCGTCCGGTGGGCGGGGTTCGAGATCCGGCGCATCGCGTCTCCTCCGGCCGTGGCGTCCGACGGCGGTCCTGCGCGGCGGGGCGCCGGCACGCGCGAGGGTCTGGGCAGCGTGCTGGTCAGGCTAGCACCGGGCGCCCCGCCGCGAACAGGCCGCCCTGGCGATCGCCGAGTCCCCAGGAACAGCGCCATCCCCCATGCCGTGGCGTGGGGGATGGCGGGCACCGTGGGGGCTCGGCGTGCCGGGCCGTGGTCAGGCGGTGGGCCAGGTCTTCGCGACCAGGGTCAGCACGTCGTAGGTCGCCACGATCTCGTCGTGCTGGTTGTGCAGGATCGCGTCCCAGCAGACCTCGCCGTACTCGTCGGTGACCCGAGGGGTGATCTGCTTGGCGGTGAGGGTCACCCGGATGTGGTCGTCGTAGGTCACCGGCGTGATGAAGCGCAGGTGCTCCAGGCCGTAGTTCGCCAGGACGGGGCCGGGGGCCGGCTCCACGAACAGCCCGGCCGCCCAGGAGACCAGCAGGTAGCCGTGGGCCACCCGGCGCGGGAAGAACGGGTTGGCCGTGGCGGCCTCCTCGTCGGTGTGCGCGTAGAAGGTGTCGCCGGTCTTCTCGGCGAACTCGGTGATGTCCTCGAGGGTCACGGTGCGCAGCTCGGAGGCGAACTGGTCGCCGATCCGCAGCGTCTCCAGGGACTTGCGGAACGGGTGCTCGCCGGTGCCGTTCTCGACCGCCTCGCGGGTCACGGTGTTCGCCGCGGCGCCCCGGTGCCAGACCCCGGTCACCGCCGTGAGGATGTCCGGGGGCCCCTGGATCGCGGTGCGCTGCATGTAGTGCTTGACGCCGCGCACGCCGCCCAGCTCCTCGCCGCCGCCGGCGCGGCCGGGGCCGCCGTGGACCAGGTGCGGCATGGGGGAGCCGTGGCCGGTGGAGGTCTTCGCGTCCTGGCGGTTGAGGAAGTGCACGCGCCCGTGGTGCGAGCCGATGCCCGCGGTGAACCGGGCGGCGGTCGCGCCGTCGTTCGTGCACACGGTCGCCACGAGCGAGCCGCCGCCGAGCGCGGCGAGCCGCACGGCGTCGTCGACGTCGGTGTAGCCGAGCACGGAGGTGACGGGGCCGAAGGCCTCGACGAAGTGCACCTCCGGGGTGTCCGGGTCGTCGAAGGACAGCACCGTGACGGGGAAGAAGGCGCCCGCCCCGGTGTCGGCGTCGCCGACGGGGGCGTCCGGGCCGCCCAGGCGGACGGTGCCGCCGGCGGCGACCAGGCGCTCCACGGCCCTGCGGACCTCGCCCTGCTGCTCCTTGGAGGCCAGGGCGCCCATGGTGACGCCCTCGGTGCGGGGGTCGCCGATGACCACGCGCTGCTGCACGCGCTCGGCGACGGCGGCCACGACGTCCTCCACGCGGTCCTGCGGGACGATGACGCGCCGGATGGCCGTGCACTTCTGCCCGGCCTTGGAGGTGATCTCGACGAAGACGGCCTTCACGAAGGCGTCGAACTCCGGGGTCTCCGGGGTGGCGTCGGGGCCGAGGATCGCGGCGTTGAGGGAGTCCGTCTCGGCGGTGAAGCGCACTCCGCCGTCGATGACGTTGTCGTGGTGGCGCAGCGACTGCGCGGTGCCGGCGGAGCCGGTGAAGGCCACGTGGTCGCGGTAGTCCAGGTGGTCGAGCAGGTCCCGGGCGGAGCCGGAGACCAGCTGCAGGGAGCCCTCCGGCAGGATGCCGGAGTCGATCATCAGGCGCACGCAGGCGGCCGTGACGTAGCCGGTCGGCGTGGCCGGCTTCACCAGGGTCGGCATGCCGGCGATGAAGGCGGGGGCGAACTTCTCGAGCATGCCCCACACCGGGAAGTTGAACGCGTTGATCTGCACGGCGACGCCGGGCATGCGGGTGTAGATGTGCTCGCCCAGGAAGGACCCGTCCTTGGAGAGCTGCTCCACCGCCCCGTCCACGACGACGTTGGCGTTGGGCAGCTCGCGCCGGCCCTTGGAGGAGAACGTGAAGAGGGTGCCGATGCCGCCGTCCACGTCGAAGAAGTGGTCCTTCAGCGTGGCCCCGGTCGAGTAGGAGACGTCGTAGAGCTCCTGCTTGTGCTCGGTGAGGTACTGGGCGAGCTCCTTGAGCTTGAGCGCCCGCTCGTGGATGGTGAGCTCCCCGAGGGAGCGCTGCCCCACGGTCCGGCCGTAGTCCACGGCGGAGGCGATGTCGATGCCGTCCGTGGACACGCGCGCCACGACCTCGCCGGTCGAGGCGTCGGCCACCTCCGTCACCTTCTGCGGGTTCTCCGGCGACCACCACCGGCCCCTCAGGTAGCTGGGGAGGATGGTCTGGGTCTGTGCTGCCACGGTGCGTGGTCCTTTCGCTCGGGTGCGTGCGGGCGGCCGGTCCGTCACCCGCATCCTGACCGATCGTTCGGTATTATGACCACGATAACCTACGTCACACCCCGGGACCACTGCCCCACGGTGGTCCTGCCCCGTCGCCGAGCGCCCGAGGAGTGCCATGACCACGACCGAGACCCACGAGCCCTGGCGCATCGTCCTGGGCGAGCTCGACGAGAAGATGGGCGTCACCGTCCTCGAGGAGTCGGCGGAGCGGGTGGTCGCCTCCATGCCCGTCGAGGGCAACCGCCAGTCCCTGGGCCTGCTCCACGGCGGCGCCATGGTGGCCCTCGGCGAGGCCGTCGGTTCCTGGGCCGCGGTGATCCACGCCTCCACGATGGGCAAGGTCGCCGTGGGCGTGGACGTCAACGCCACCCACCACCGGTCGTCCCGCACGGGCACCGTGACCGCCACGGCCACCGCCCTGCAGCTCGGGCGCTCCCTCACGTGCCACGAGGTGGTCCTCGAGCACGAGGACGGCGCCCGGCTGTGCACCGTGCGGATCACCAACTTCCTCAAGGACAAGCCGCAGCCGGCCACGAACGCCGCCGAGGGCTAGACCGGGAACCAGGCCCGAGGATCCGCCGGCCGGCGGGCCGGGACGCCGGACGGGGGCGGATCAGGACGGGCCGTGGAGCCGCCGGCGCAGGGCGGCCAGCTCCTCGGGCGACAGCCCGGCGTCCACGAGCCAGCGCTCGGCGTCGAACCCGTCCAGCAGCTCCTCGAGGGCCGCGCGGCGCCCCGCGAGCAGCGGGGCGAGCTCGTGCTCGGGGTGGTGGCGCTCGACCGGGTGGGGGACGGGCGAGACGCGGTGCCACTCGTTGATCCCGCGCGCGGCGGCCTCGTCCTCCGCGACGAGGCGCTCCGGGGGCGCTCCGGCCAGCCCCAGGAGCAGCAGCGCGAGCACCCCCGTGCGGTCGCGGCCGGCCGAGCAGTGCACCACCACGGCGCCCTCGGCGGTCGCCACCGTCCGCACCGCCTCGGCCAGGAAGGCCGGGAACAGCCGCAGGTAGTCGCGGTAGCCGCGCGGGTGGTGCAGATAGGGCGTGCCCACCAGCGGGAACTGCGGATGGGCGGGGTCCTCGGTGGGGCGGTGCAGCACCGTGATGCCGGCGCGGGCGGCCGGGTCGTCCGCGGGGTCCGTGGGCCGGCGCCGCCGCTCGTCCGCGTTGCGCAGGTCCACGACCGTGCGCACCCCGTCCGCCGCGGCGGCGCGCCACCCCGAGGGGCTCAGCCGCTCGGAGCGGCCCATCCGCCACACGTCGCCGGCCAGGCGCCGGGCGTTGAGCGCGCCGTCCCACGCGGCGGGGGTCCCGGGCTGTGCGTGCATGCCCCCACCCTAGGACCCGCGTCCGACGGCGCGTCCCGCCCGCCCGCGCCCGGGAGGGCGGGACGGCAGGGGGCGGGTGCTACCGGTCGTAGTCGAAGAAGCCCTTGCCGGTCTTGCGGCCGAGCTCGCCGCGGGCCACCATGTCCCGCATCAGCTGGGGGGGAGCGAAGCGCTC
>NZ_JCAXEN010000007.1:0-275685 GCF_059758435.1 Kocuria sp. GQ42
GGACCCCTGTCCCCCCGACCAGACCCCGGCGGGCATCGCCGAGCTGGGCGAGTGCTGGATCATCACCCCCGACCCCGCCGGTGGCACCGATCCCCGCGGCACCGAGCCCGGGCTGACCCTGGTGGTGCTCGGGGACTCCCACGCCCGGCAGTTGCTCACGCCGATCCACCGGGTCGCCGACGCCCAGGGCTGGACGGTGGTCTCCTACCTGCGGATGGCCTGCCGCTACACGAGCGAGTCGGAGAACTACCAGGCCGAGTGCAACGACTTCAACACCGCCGCCCGGGAGGCGGTCCTAGAGGACGAGCCCGACGCGGTGCTGACCGTCGGCACCCTGAGCCTGCCCGAGGCCCCGCACGAGAAGCTCGTCGAGGGCTACGAAGCCGGTGTGCGGCCCTTCCTGGACGCCGGCATCCCGGTGGTGGCCTTCCGCGACAACCCGCGCTTCCCCTACGACATGTTCGAGTGCGTGGAGACCTATGGGCCCGACCGGGACCGCTGCAACGTCCCCCGCTCCGAGTCGCTGCTCCCCGTCAACCCGCTGGAGGAGCTGGCCGCCCGGCACGAGGACCTGCACAGCATCGATCTCACCGACCGGCTGTGCACCGGGACCACCTGCCCCGGGGTGATCGGCAACATCATGGTCTACCGCGACCTCGACCACGTCACCTCCAGCTACGGAGAGACGCTGGTGCCCGACGTCGAGGAGCGCCTGCTGGACGCCCTCGACCGGACGTGAGCCACCTCTCCCCTGCCCCGCGGCGGAGGACCCTACCCTCACGTTAGGATCGAGTGACGACGCGGTCTCCGCCGGCGCGCCTCCGCGCCCGGACGCCGCACCTCCCGCGCAGCGCCGTGTCCACCCGCGTGCACGCCACCCGGGACGACTCCAGCCCTTCCGCCCAGCCCTCCCCCGTCCTCCTCCCCTGCGAACGGAGCCTCCTTGGCCACGACGACAGCCGGCCCCGCGGCCGACCTCACCCCCGAGCAGCGCCAGTCGGTGCGCCTGACCCTCCGGTCCCCCCGCCACCTCAAGACCGAGGTCCTCGCCGGGCTCGTGGTGGCCCTGGCGCTCATCCCGGAGGCGATCGCCTTCTCGATCATCGCCGGGGTGGATCCCCGCCTGGGCCTGTTCGCGTCCTTCACCATGGCCGTGACCACCGCCGTGCTGGGCGGCCGGCCCGCGATGATCTCCGCGGCCACCGGCGCGGTGGCCCTGGTGATCGCCCCGCTGGTGGCCTCCCACGGGCTGGACTACTTCATCGCCGCGGTGATCCTGGCCGGGGTCTTCCAGGTGGTCCTGGCCCTGATCGGCGCGGCGCGGCTGATGCGCTTCATCCCGCGCTCCGTCATGGTGGGCTTCGTCAACGCCCTGGCCATCCTGATCTTCAGCTCCCAGATCCCCGAGCTGATCGGGGTGCCCTGGGCCGTCTATCCGCTGACGGCCCTGGGCCTGGCCATCGTGTTCCTGTTCCCCCGGCTGACCGGCGCGGTCCCCGCCCCGCTGGTGGCCATCGTGGTGATCACCGCGATCGTGGTGCCGATGGGCATGGACGTGCCGAGCGTCGGCGACAAGGGCGAGCTGCCCGAGTCCCTGCCGTCGCTGTTCTTCCCCGACGTCCCGCTGGACCTGGAGACCTTCCGGATCATCGCCCCGTTCGCCCTGACCATGGCGCTGGTGGGCCTGCTCGAGTCGCTGATGACGGCCAAGCTCGTCGACGACATCACGGACACTCGCTCGAACAAGACCCGCGAGTCCTGGGCGCAGGGCGCGGCCAACATCGTGACCGGCTTCTTCGGCGGGATGGGCGGGTGCGCGATGATCGGCCAGACGATGATCAACGTGCGCGCCTCCGGGGCCCGCACCCGCATCTCCACCTTCCTGGCCGGGATCTTCCTGCTCCTCCTCGTCGTGACCCTCGGCGAGGTCGTGGCGGTCATCCCGATGGCCGCCCTGGTGGCCATCATGATCTTCGTGTCCTGGGCGACGTTCGACTGGCACTCGGTCCGCCCCTCGACCCTGGCGCGGATGCCCCTCCCGGAGACCCTGGTGATGCTCTCCACCGTGGCCGTGACCGTGTGGACCCACAACCTCGCCCTCGGCGTGATCGTGGGGGTGCTCGTGGCGATGGTCGCCTTCGCCCGCCGGGTGGCCCACTTCGTCACCGTCGACCGTGCGCTCGAGCGGCGCGACGGCCGGGAGACGGCGGTCTACACCGTGCACGGGGAGCTGTTCTTCGCCTCCTCCAACGACCTCTACACGATGTTCGACTACGCCGGGGATCCCCAGCACGTGGTCATCGACTTCTCCGACTCCCACCTCTGGGACGCCTCCACCGTCGCCGCCCTGGACTCCGTGACGGACAAGTACGCCCACTACGGCAAGGACGTGGCGATCGTCGGGCTCAACCAGGCCAGCCGCCGGATGCGGGTGCGCCTGGGCGGATTGCTCAACTCCGAGCACTGACCCGGCGCACCGGCCCGACGGGTCGAGCCGCGGCACGGCGCTTGAGCACGCTCTGCCGACCCGTGCATTTGCGATCACAACCCTTTGTGTCTGCATGTGAACTGGGTCACACGAAAGGCCTTGCCGTACGCCGCAGGATCGAGCATTGTTGCTTCTCACCAGGGGATTCTGTGGTCCGCCAAGGATCATCCCCCGGCTCCCGCACCGTCGACCGACAGCGCGCCGCCTCCGGACTCCGGGGGGCGTCACCCGCATCGGGTCCGGGCGCGGGAGCAGCAGGGAGCGGGGCCGGCTGGGGGGCCGCCCCGCTCCCCTTCTGTGTGCCGGCCCCGTCCGCCGGCACCCCCGCACCCCGCTCCACCCGACCCCGTCGGTGCTTCCTCCGGACCCGGGCGTCCGGAGGAAGCACCGACGGTCCGGAAAACGCACGCGCCCGGGCTCCGTGTGGTGACCCCGCGGCCCACCCGGAACCATGATGGGGGCGGCGGCGCCACCGCGCCGCCACGGACGGTCCCGGACCGCTGCGCAGCGTCGCGCCCGGTCCGGGACCGTCCTCGGACCGACGCACCACAGTGGGGGGACCGTGGACGACGACAGGATCGGAGCCGTGCAGGCACGCCTCGCCCGGCACGCCGTCGAGCGCGCCGGTCTCGACGCGACCCGGGTCTGGTGGCACTGCTTCCAGCTCGGCGGCGAGGCCGGGATGCTGGAGGTCGACGCGTACCTGCACGGGTGCCTGAGACTGCCGGCCGCCCACCGCGACCTGCTCGCCCGCGCGGTCAACGGACTCGTCCGGGACGCGCCCGTCGCCCGGGTCCCGTTCTCGTGGGAGATCGACGCGGGCTCCCGGGACGACGCGGGCCCGCAGGACCGCGGCAGCGCGCCGGGCCTCTGGCCGCGCGCCTGAGCCGGCACCGCCACCGCGACGGATCCTCCTCGGAGCCCCCCGGACCGTGCCTCGGGCGCGGCGCCACCTCCACGGCCCCGGCGGCCGCGGTGGCACAATGGTCCGGGGTGCCGGCCCCGACGACGGCCCGCACCCGGTCGGGCGCAGCGAGCCGGACGCAGCGCGCCCGTCGTCGCCCCGTGCCCCCACCTCGACCCTAGGATGTCGGATGGCCAACCTCTCGCCCCGCCCCGTCCCACCCCCCGCGCCGGCCGGCTGGTCGACCCTGCACCGGCACCACATCGGGGTGGACGTCGGCGGCACCCTGATCAAGTACGCGGCCGTGGACATGGCCGACGGCGAGCTGACCACCCCGGTCCTCCAGCGCCCCACGCCCCTCCCTGCCACACCGGAGGCCCTGGCCGAGCAGCTCGTGCTCATCGTGCAGGAGCTCGCCGCGAGCCCCCAGGCCCCGCACCCGGAGGCCAGTGTGGGAGTGGCGCTCCCCGCGATCATCCGCCACGGCGTGGCGCGCTCCGCCGCGAACATCGACGACGCGTGGATCGGCCTGGACGTCCACCGGTTCCTCACGGAGCGGCTGGGACGCACCGTCCACGTCCTCAACGACGCCGACGCCGCGGGCCTGGCCGAGCTCCGCTACGGCGCCGGGCGCGGGACCAGCGGCACCGTCCTGGTCATCACCCTGGGCACCGGCATCGGCTCGGCGCTGTTCGTGGACGGGAAGCTGGTGCCCAACGTCGAACTGGGCCACCTGGAGCTCGGCGGGGTCGACGCCGAGGTGCGGGCCTCGGCGGTGGCCCGGGAGCGGGATGGACTGGACTGGCCGGACTACGCCGAGCGTCTCCAGCAGTACTTCGCGCACCTGGAGTTCCTCTTCTCACCGGACCTGATCGTGGTCGGCGGCGGGATCTCCGCCCGGCACGAGGACTTCCTGCCCCGTCTGCGCCTGGACACACGCGTCGTCCCGGCCGAGCTGCGCAACGCGGCGGGCATCATCGGCGCCGCCCGGCACGCCTACCTCGCCGTGCCGCCGGCGTCGGCCTGACCCCGGAGGGCCTGACGGAAGTACTGCACGCCCGCCAGGACGTGCAGGACGGCCGCCACCTGGACCATGACCCGGCCGACGTCCGTCACCTCGGGGGTGGACCAGGCGGGCCCCGCCAGGACGAGCACGGTCCCCATCATGAGCAGAGCGGTCTTCGCCTTGCCGACCGTCGTGACCCGCAGGGTGCCGAGGGACCGCCGGACCAGGGTGGCGATCCCCACCACGACGTCGACGACCGCGATGACGACCAGCACCCACCAGGGGAACAGCCCGACGATGCTCGCGGCCACGGCGATCGCCACGGTCCCCAGCCGGTCGGCGATGGGGTCCATGACCTCCCCGACCCGGCTGCGCTGCCGGAGCGCCCGGGCCAGGGTGCCGTCGACCCAGTCCGTCAGGGAGAAGAGGGCGACGAGGACCAGCGCGCGCACCGGCCGCTCGTCGATGTCGAGGACGGCCAGCACGGCCGGGACGATGAGCGCGAAACGCACCACCGAGACCACGTTGGGCACCGTGAGCACCCGGTCGTAGTACGGCGACTCCGCCGGCTCGACCGCGTCCTGGTGCTGCTGTGCCATGTGCCTCGTCCCGTCCTCCGGCGCTCCCGGGCGAACGGTCCGCGCCCGTCGGTGCTGCCCTCGAGACTATCCCGTCGGCGCCGGGCGACCCGGGAGATGACGCCGCCCGGCGCGAGGGCCGGCACGGTCCCTGGCCGCGCACGGGCCGCCCGGGCAGAATGGGACGGGAGCCTCGTCGCCGGTCGTCGGTCCGCCCGCAACGGTTCCGCCGGCGCACGCCGTGCACCCTCGTCCGGTGGGCCGCGACCCGGTGCGCGTCCTCGGCCCGACACCGGGCGCGCCACCCCGTCCGCCCCGCTCACCGGGGCCGGACCCGACCGAAGGACCGCTGTGGATCCTCGCGTGCACTTCCTCACCCTGTCCACCCCGGACCTCGACGCCGCCCGCGAGTTCTACGCGCGGGGTCTCGGCTGGGAGCCGCTGCTCGACGTCCCGGGCGAGATCCTCTTCTTCCAGATCGCCCCGGGGACGGTACTGGGTCTCTTCGACGCCGGGAAGTTCGCCGAGGACCTGGGCCTCCCGTCGGCCACCCCGGCGCAGGGCGTGACGCTCGCGCACAACGTGGACGGCGAGGCCGCGGTGCGCGCGAGGGTCGACGCGATGAGCGCCGCGGGCGGGACCGTGCTCACGAGCCCGCGGCCGGGCGCCTTCGGGGGCGTCTTCCACGCGCACGTCGCCGATCCCAACGGCGTGGTGTGGGAGATCGCGCACAACCCGGGGTGGCGGATCGACGACGACGGGACCGTGCACCTCGGCTGAACCAGCTCGCCCGGCCCGTCCCCGCCCGGCCCGTCCGCGCCGGGAGGTGCGGCCGGGGCCGGCTCAGCCGCGGACGTCGACGCGCAGGTGGTGCTCGACGTCGTGCAGGAAGTACGCCGCGAAGCTCGCCACGGTGAAGTCCTTGCCGTCCCCGCGCCGGCCGGTCCGGGCCCACTGCTCCCCGGTCACGGCGTCGAAGGCGTCCGCGGTGGCGCGGACCTCCTGCGCGAGCTCCCCGGAGACCTCGTAGGGGTCCTGCAGGTTGTACTGTCCCTCGACCGCCGCGGCGTCCTGGTCCCAGTCCGCGAAGACCGGGTCCTGCTCGTCGAGCATGAGCCGCAGCCGCTCGCGGAAGACCCGGCAGAGGTCCCGGACGTGGCAGGCGTATTCCAGCGGGGACCACGTCCCCGAGCCGGGCCGGTCCGTCATGCCCAGACGGTCGAGGACCGCCGCCCAGCGCTCGACCGTGGCCCGCGCCCGCTCCCCCGTGCTCGTGACGTCGTAGTCCGGGTCGAACCCGCAGTCGGGACAGCCCCGGTCGAGCACCACGGTCCAGTCCTTGGTCTCCGGAGGGACCGGGGAGGTGTCGGGGGTTCCGGGGCGCTCGGTGGTCATGCGGCCAATGTACCCGGGCCCACCGGGTGCGGCGAGGTCCCGCGGCGGACGGGGCGGGCCGGGCGGGCCGGGCGGGTCACAGCCCCTGCCGGTCCAGGATCTCGTCCTCGTCGAGCGGCTCCCCGCGCTGGACCCGGCGGGTCCGGCGCAGGTCGGTCGCGGCAAGCACCACGGCGGCGGTCGCCAGGACGAACGAGAGGATGCCGAGGGTGTTGGCGAACCCCGCGGACAGGCCCAGGTGGACGGGGTCGGTGGCCCGGGTCAGCACGGAGGCGCCGGCGCCGTCCACACGGTCCGGGAGAACGGCGCCGAAGCCGAGGAGCACGGCCCACGCGGCGAGCACCGTCAGCGAGGACCGCAGGGACACCCCGGGCGGGACGTGGGCGCGGGCGTCCCGGCGCAGCAGGACCCCGGCCACCACGAGCAGCGCGGTCAGCGGAAGGGCCAGCGTCAGCGTGTGGAGCAGCACCAGGTCACCGGCGGCGCCGGCCAGACCGCGGCCCACGGCCACCCACACCCCGAGCAGCAGGGCCGCGGGGATCCCGAGGACGGGCACGGCGCGCTGCAGGACGGCGGGACGGTGCGGCACGCGGTCGAGGGCTGTTTCCACGCCCGCCAGTCTATCGACGGGCCTCCCGCCAAAGACCCGCCCGCGGGCGCCCCGGTAGGCTGGAGCGCATGCCCTCCCCCGGATTTCCGCACGCCGTCCTCTTCGACCACGACGGGACCCTCGTCGACACCGAGCCGCTCTGGGACCGCGCCAAGCAGAACCTCGCCGCCGAGCACGGACGGCTCTGGACCCCCGAGGACTCGCTCGCGACCCTGGGCCGGCCGGTCGCCGCGACGATCGACCGGCTGCAGCGGGTCGGCGTGCCGCTCGGTCCGGACGAGCTGTTCCGGGCGGTCTTCGAGCACAGCATCCGCGTCCTGGAGGACACCGAACTGACCTTCATCGAGGGGATCGAGGAGCTCCTCGAGGAGCTTTCGGCCGCGGGGATCCCCGCGGCGATCGTCACCAACGCGAGCTCGGCGATGGGCCACCACACCGCGGCCACCGCTCCGGAGGATCTGTTCCGGGTCGTCATCGGCACGGACGAGTACGCGCAGGGGGTCCGCCCCAAGCCGGACCCGGACGCCTACCTCACGGCGGCGCGCCGCCTCCGGGTCGACCCCCACCGGTGCGTCGTGGTCGAGGACTCCCCCGCCGGGGCCGCCGCGGGCGTCGCGGCGGGCATCCCCACGGTGGTCGTCCCCGGCGAGCTGGAGGTCGAGCGCGGCCCCGGGCTGCTGCACCTGGGATCCCACCGGGAGCTGACCCTGGAGCTGCTGCGCTCGCTGGACCCGCAGTCCCCGTCGTCGCCCTTCCACCCCGTGCAGGAGACCCGCCCGTGAGCGCCCCCGACTTCCCCGCCGCCGTCCTGTTCGACCACGACGGCACCCTCGTGAACTCCGAACCCCAGTGGGCCGTGGCCAAGCGGGCGGTGGCCGGCCGGTACGGCGTCGGCTGGAGCACCGAGGACGACCTCGCCACGCTGGGCCGGACGGTGCCCGCGTCGGCGCGGCTGATGGTCGAGCGCGGCGCCGAGGGGACCGTCGAGGCCATCACCGCCGAGCTCGGGCGGGAGGTCGCGGCCTCGCTCACGGGCGAGGTCCCGTTCCTGCCCGGCATGCGCGAGCTGCTGACCGAGCTCGAGCGGGCCGGCATCCCCGGCGCGGTGGTGACGAACGCCCTGACCGTGGTCGCGGAGGGCACCGCGTCCGGGGCGCCCGAGGTGCTGCGGGTGGTGGTCTCGCAGGAGGACGTGGAGCACGCCAAGCCGCACCCGGAGCCCTACCTGCTCGCGGCGCGGCGGCTGGGCGTGGACCCGGCACGGTGCGTGGCGGTCGAGGACTCGCAGACGGGGGCCGCGAGCGCGGCGGCCGCCGGGATGCCGGTGGTGGTGGTGCCCGGGGAGCTGCCCGTGGATGCCGCCCCCGGCCTGGTGCTCGTGGACGCCCACACGGACGTCACCCTGGAGTTCCTGCGCGGGCTGGGTCCGACCGCCTGACGAGGGCCACCACGACGACGAGGGCCCGTTCCCGGCCGGTCCGCGCGATGCGGGACGGCAGGGAACGGGCCCTCGAGCGAGGTGCCGGGGCTCAGCGGGTCGCGGTGCCCTGGGGGGAGGACGCGCGGCGCGGGCTCCGGGTGCGGCGACGGGCCGCGGCCTGGGTGGAGCGGTCCGGCGCGGACTCGGTCGAGTACGCGGGCGCCGCGGAACGGCTGGGCGCGGCCGAGCGGGCCGGTGCCGCCGAGCGGGAGGCCGAACCGTTGCCGGGGCGGGAGCCGCCGCGGCCGCCGGTCTCGCCACGCTGGTCGCGGGAGGCGCTGCGCGGCTGCTCGGAACGGTTCTGTCCGCCGCGGCCGCGGTTGCCGCCGGAGCCGGCACGGCCACCGGAACGGCCGGCGCCGGAGCGCTGACCGCTCGCCGGGCGGCCCTGCGCCTGGACGGGCGGCGCCACGTAGGCGACCTTGTCGGCGAGCTCGCCCACGAGCGCCGTGACGGCCGGGGAGCCGACGGTCACGGTGTCGAAGTTCGCGGTGACGCCCGCGGCCTTCATGAGCTGCGTGACCTCGCGGCGCTCCTCCTTGGTGGCCACCGTGACCACGGAGCCGGAGGCGCCGGCGCGGGCGGTGCGCCCGGAGCGGTGCAGGTAGGACTTGTGCTCGGTGGGCGGGTCGATGTGCACGACCAGCTCGACCTCGTCCACGTGCACGCCGCGTGCGGCGACGTCGGTGGCGACGAGCACGCGCACGTCACCGGCGGAGAACTGGGCCAGGTTGCGGTCGCGGGCGTTCTGGGACAGGTTGCCGTGCAGGTCCACGGCGGGGATGCCCATCTGGCTGAGCTTGCGGGCCATCTTCTTGGCGCGGTGCTTGGTGCGCGTGAACATCACGCGGCGGCCGGTGCCGGAGGCCAGGGCCTCGATGAGCTCCTGCTTCTCGTCCGCGTCCACGACGAGCACGTGGTGGTCCATGGTGGACACGGACGCCTGCGGGGCGTCCACGGAGTGCTTGACCGGGTTGGACAGGAACTGCTTGACGAGCTTGTCCACGCCGCCGTCGAGCGTCGCGGAGAAGAGCAGCCGCTGGCCGCCCTGGGGGGTGCGCTTGAGGATGCGGGTCACCACGGGCAGGAAGCCCATGTCGGCCATGTGGTCGGCCTCGTCGATGACCGTCACGCGGACGTCGTCGAGCGTGAGGACGTTCTGCTTCAGCAGGTCCTCGAGCCGGCCGGGGCAGGCGATGACGATGTCGGCGCCCTTGGCGAGCGCCTTCTCCTGGTTGCGCTGGGAGACCCCGCCGAAGATGACGGTGGTCGTCTGCCCGGCGGCCTCGGCCAGCGGGGCGATCGCGCGGTCGATCTGGGTGGCCAGCTCGCGGGTGGGGGCGAGGACCAGGCCGGTGGGCCGGTTGGCCCGCCGGGCGGCGCGGGCGCCGTTGCCGGTCAGTCCGGCGAGCCGGGACACGAGCGGCAGCGCGAACGCCACGGTCTTGCCCGAGCCGGTCTTGCCGCGGCCGAGCACGTCACGGCCGGCCAGCGAGTCGGGGAGGGTCTTCTCCTGGATGGGGAACGCCTGCTCGATGCCCTGCTGGGCGAGGACGGCGGAAAGGGCCTTGGGCACGCCAAGGTCGGTGAAAGTAGCCAAAACTGGGATACGTCTTTCGATCGGATGTCCCGGCAAGGGGGTAGCGCGCCGGGTTGCGCCGAATGACTCCTGGAGCCCCTGCGAGCGGGCTGAGACCGTCTGGAACGGTGCCACGCTGGAAGAAGAACGGGGTGCTCGACGCCTGCCTGCTCACCCGGGAACGGGGAGCAGTGCCATATGCAATACGCCTCACCCTACAGCACCGGCGGCACGCCACCACCCGGATGTGGCGGAGGGCACGGCCGCGCCCTGACGGCGCCGGACCCACCGCGCCGGTGCGGGGTGCGGTGACGCGTGCACGCATCCGGGGCCGGTGCGGTGAGTCCGCGGTGCGGGGGCTACAGCGCGGTGTAGCCGCCGTCGACCAGGTAGTACCCGCCCGTCATGAAGGAGGCCTGCTCCGAGAGGAGGAACGTGGTCAGGGCGGCGACCTCTTCGGCGCGGCCCAGCCGGCCGAGCGGGTGCTTGGCGGTGAGTCCCTCGAGGACGGACGCCGGCGCGGTCCTGAGCAGCGGGGTGTCGATGTAGCCGGGGCCGACGGCGTTGATCCGCACCCCGCGCCCGCCGTACTCCACACCGGCCTGCTTGGTGAGCCCGACCACACCGTGCTTGGCGGCGGTGTAGGCGCTGTTGCCCGTTGCCACGGCCACGGTGCCGTGCACGGAGGCCATGTTGACGATCGCCCCGCCGCCGGCCTGCTCGATGGCGGGCAGCTGGTAGCGCATGCCGAACATGACGGAGTGCAGGTCGATCTGCACGGTGCGCACCCACGCGTCGAGGTCCGACTCCCCCACCGCGTCCGCCGCGCCGCCGACCCCGGCGTTGTTCACCGCCAGGTGCAGGGCGCCGTAGGTCTGCTGGGCGAACTCGACCGCGGCCTCGCAGTCCTCGGGCTTCGCCACGTCCTGCCGGAAGCCGGCGGCGTCGCCGCCGGCGGCCATGATCGCCTGGACGACGTCGTCGATCCGCCGGGTGTCGATGTCCGTGACGACGACCTTGGCGCCCTGCGCCGCGAGGTCCTTCGCGCAGGCCTCGCCGATGCCGGAGGCGGCGCCGGTGACGAGCGCGACCTTGTCCCTGAGGTCAGCCATGTGGTTCTCCTGCCGTGTGTCCGCTGGGCCGGGCCGGACGGCCCGACGCTCCCAGTCTGTCCGGAAACGCCGGGGCCCGCGAGGGGTGGCACGGGCGCCGCCGGCCGTGCCGCCCCTCGCACCGGACGGAGGCTCAGCCCTCGGCGTCCTCGGACTTCTCGGCGTCGTGCGCCTGGCGCAGCGCGGCGGAGTCCGCCTCCTGGGCGGCCTTCTGCTCGCGCACCACCTCGGTCAGGAGCTTGGTCATCTCCTTGGCCACACCGGCCGCGGACTGCGGGTTCTGCCCGGTGACGAGGCGGTCGTCCACGACGACGTTCTCGGTCCAGTTCGGCGCGGTCCGCACGTCCGCGCCCTGTTCGACGAGCTTGTCCTCGAGCAGGAACGGGACGACGTCCGACTTGCCGACCTCGTCCTCCTCGGCGTTGGTGAACGCGGCCACCCGGCGCCCCTCGACGATGCGCAGACCGTTGGCGAGCTCGACGTCCACGAGCCCGGAGGGTCCGTGGCAGACGGCGCCGACGACTCCCCCGGCGTCGTGCACGGCGGCCACCAGCGCCTGCAGGTCCGCGTTGCCCGCGAAGTCCCACATGGTGCCGTGCCCGCCGACGAGGTAGACCGCGTCGTACTGGGCCGGGTCGACCACGCTGATCCGCGGGGTGTTGTAGAGGGAGGCCCGCACGGTCTCGTCCTCGAGGTACTGCCGCTGCACCTCGTCCTCCTCGTCCTTGCCGTCCTGCGGGGGCTGCCCGCCGGCGATCGAGGCGAAGTCGACGAAGTAGCCGGCGTCCCGGAACACCTTCCACGGGTGGGCCGCCTCCCCCACGAAGTAGCCGGTGGGCTCCCCGGTGTCGCCGAGGGTGTCGTGGCTGGTGAGAACGAGCAGAACCTTCTTCATGGTCTCGATGTCCATGTCTGTCCTTCCGTCGGGTGGCGGGACGCGGAGGGCGTCCTGCGAGCGGGTGGCCAGCCTAGGCGGCGGGGGCCGCTCCCGGGGACGGTGTTCGCTCCCGGCCCCTCCTGCACGGAGGGCGCGAGTCCTCCCCTGATAGGGTCGTTGACGACTCAATGACCCTGTTCGCCCTCCTGAAAGGACCGACCATGAGCCTCTCCAACGCGATCCTGCGCGGCGTCTCCGGCGCCTACCTGCTGCAGTCCGGCTACGGCAAGAAGGACCTCCCCACGGAGGCCGCCGCGGGTCTCCAGCAGTTCGCCGCCACCGGCGTCCCCCAGTTCGAGGAGTGGGACGCCGACACCTTCGGCAAGTTCGTGGCGTACTCGGAGATCGGCATCGGCGCCGCCCTGCTGACCCCGTTCGTCAACAAGCGCCTCGCGGGCCTGGCCCTGGGCGCGTTCTCCGCCGGGCTGCTCGCGATGTACTTCCGCAACCCCGAGATGACCCAGGAGGACGGCGTCCGCCCGTCCGAGGCCGGCACGGGCCTCTCGAAGGACGCCTTCCTGGCCGCGATCGCCGCGGCCCTCGTCGTCTCCAAGTAGGCACGGCCCCGCAGGACCCCACGGGTGCCGCTCGTCCGCACGGACGGGCGGCACCCGTTCTGCATTCCCGGTGGCCTTTCCGGAGTTTTAGGACGTCCGACGTGCCCGGGAGAATGGGGCCATGACGACGACGGCGCACCGCCGGGCCCGTCCTGCTCCGGGTCCGCACCGAGCCGCTCCCGCCGGGGAGCGGGTGCTGGACGCCGGCGTCCGGGCCGAGGTGCGGGCGGTCGTCGGGGAGCTCGTGGACTCGGCGGCCGCACAGGCGCGGGAGGCGGGGCACCAGCTGCGCTGCATCGTCCGGCTGTGGCTGCTGGCCTGGGAGGACCGAGAGATCGACTGGGTCTCCACGGCCGGGCTGATGCCCTACGAGGCCGATGAGCTCGTCTGCTCCCTCCTCGAGACCGAGGACCAGATGGTGCGTGACCTCGCCGACGAGATCGGCCCGGCGTTGCACCTGCCCGCGGGCACGGCCCTCGGGCGCGTCCGCGAGGCCCTCGTGCTCGGACTGCACCTGCCCGAGGTCCTCGAGGCGCTGGAGGCGGGCCTCTTCAGCGCCCGGCACGCCTCGGTGATCGCCGACCAGTGGCGCGAGCTGGTCGAGGACGTCCCGGCGGGCCAGGAGGCACCGTCCGCCGTCGTGCAGCGGCTCGCCGCCGAACTGGTGGAGCGGGCTCCGCACTGCACGGTGGCGCAGCTGCGCGCGTGGGCCCGGCGCCGGCGCGCGGCGCTGCTGGCCGAGACGCAGGAGGCGAGGCACCGGGCGGCCCGGGCCGGACGCCGCGTGTGGGTCGAGCACGGTGAGGACGGCATGGCGTGGCTGCACGCCCTGCTGGACGCGCCCACGGCGCTCGCGGTCCAGGACCGGCTCGACACGCTCGCGTCGCTCCTGGAGCCCGTGGAGGAGACCGCCCGCGCGGGGACGGGGCGAGAACCGGACCGGTGCGGCCCGGCGCAGTGCGGTCCAGTGCAGTGCGGTCCGGAGGAGGGCGGCCCGGACGGGTTCGAGCCGGGTGCCAGGACTGCCCGGACGGAGGCGCAGCTGCGGGCGGACGTCCTCACTGATCTCCTGCTGGAGGGGGAGCTCCCCGACGACCCCGCGTTCCCGCGCGGTGTGCACGGCCGGGTCTGCGTGACGGTCCCCGTGCTCACGCTGCTGGGGTGCCGTCCCGGCGGCCCGGCCGCCGGCGTGCCCGCGGACGCCCCGGTGCTCGAGGGTCACGGCCCGATCAGCGCGGACGTCGCCCGGGAGCTGGCCGCCGGTGCGGCCTCGTGGCAGCGCGTGCTGACGCACCCCGTCACCGGCGCCGTCCTCGACCACGACCGCACCACCTACGCCGTGCCCGCGGATCTGCGCCGCCGGCTGCGGCTGCGCGACGGGACCTGTCGTTTTCCGGGGTGCCGGCGGCGGGCCGAGCGCTGCGACCTCGACCACACGGTGGCGTGGCAGGACGGCGGCCGGACCGCCGCGGACAACCTGGCCCACCTGTGCCGCCACCACCACCTCGTCAAGCACCGCCGCGGTGCCCTCGGCTGCTGGTCGGTGCGGCAGCCGGGGCCGGCGCCCGCCGGCGGAGTGCTCGAGTGGACCTCACCGGCCGGACGGACCTACCGGACCGTGCCGGACCCCTCGGCCGGTGCCACGTCGGGCGGTGCCACATCGGGCGGACCGGTCCCGGACGTCGGGGGGCGGGGCAGCTCCGTGCCCGAGGACGCAGACCCTCCCCCCTTCTGATCCCCGGACGGTCCCGAGGATCAGGCGGGTGGGCGGCCCGGGTCCTCCGCCGTGGTCTCCACCGACAGGCGGTAGCCCATGCTGTGGGTCTCCTCGGGCTCGAGGTGCACGGCGTCGGCGTGGGTGTTGGCGCCCTCCACGCACACGAAGTCCGTCCAGCCGTCCGGCCCCACGTCGGGCATCGCCGCCGCCATCTCCGCCCCGGGGTTCCACACCACGGTGGTGCCGGAGTTCTTCTTCCGGATCCGCAGCACCCGCCCCAGCACGGGGTCCACCACGGCGACGTCGCCGGTCGAGCGGTACACCCGGTCGGTCTCGCCGTCGAACCGGAGGTCCCCCTCCTGGACGCGGTCCTCCCGGTCCAGGACCTTGTCGCGGTAGGACGCCCCGTCCAGCCCCTCGACCCGGATCTTCCGCACGTCCCCCACCACCAGGTAGGCGTGCAGGGCCTCCTCGAAGTCGAACGGGCGCTCACCCGTGTTGGTGACGCTCAGCTCGAGGGACAGCTCGGTGCCGAAGCGCACCACGCAGTAGGCCTCGAACTGGTACGGGAACTGTTCCCGGTGCGCGGGATCGGTGACGTCCGCGTCCGAGAGCCGGTAGACGATCATCGCCTCGTGGTCCGAGGACTCGCGCGACTCGACGTGCCACGGGAGCGTGCGGGCGAAGCCGTGCTTGGGCTCGCGCCCGCCCTCCGCCCCGTCCGCGAACCAGGGGAAGCAGATCGGGACACCCCCGCGCACGGGCTTGCCCGTCTCGAGCGCGGTGCTCGGGGACAGCCACAGCACCGGGGCGTGGCCCGTGGGGATCCAGTCGATCACGTGCGCGCCCTGGTCGTGGACGGCGCCGGTGGCGTCCGCGCAGGAGAACAGGCGGGGCTCGGGGAGTTCGCTCATGCCCCTCAGGCTAGACCGAGGGCCCGGTCCCCGTCAGGAGGCCGGGCCCTCGTGCGCCGACAGCCGTCAGACGCCGGTGCGCTCGTACGAGTCGATCGCTCCGGGATGGCCCTCCATGAACGCGTCGACCTGGCGGCGGTCCGCCCGCAGCTTGGGGTCGTGGTCCAGGTAGTGCCTGGTCTCGCGGACGACCAGCCCGGAGAGGAGCAGCAGCCCGAGGAGGTTGGGCAGGGCCATGAGGCCGTTCATCACGTCGGCGAAGTTCCACACCACCGCCAGCGGCACGGTGCAGCCCACGAACACGACCAGGGAGAACACGACCCGGTAGGGCATCACGGCCGGCCGGCCGAAGAGCCGCTCCATGCAGCGCTCGCCGTAGTAGGCCCACCCGAGGATCGTCGAGTAGGCGAACATCACGAGCCCGATGGTGACCACGTAGTGGCCCCACTGCCCGGGCAGGCCCTGGCTGAAGGCGTCGCCGGTCATGGTCGCGGCGAAGTCCGCCCCCTGCTCCCAGACCCCGGTGGTGATGAGCACGAGACCCGTGCAGGTCACCACGATGATGGTGTCGATGAAGGTCTGGGTCATGGAGACCAGCCCCTGGCGGACCGGGTGGGTGGTCTGGGCCGCGGCCGCTGCGATCGCGGCCGATCCCATGCCGGACTCGTTGGAGAAGATGCCGCGGGCCACGCCCATCTGCACGGCCAGCATGATGGCCGATCCGGCGAACCCGCCGACGGCCGCCGTGCCGGAGAAGGCATCGGTGAAGATCAGGACGACCGCCTGCGGGATGGCCGCGACGTTGACGACGAGGATGAACAGGGCGCCCAGGACGTAGAAGAGGATCATGACGGGGACGAAGCCCGCCGTGACCTTCCCGATGGACTTGATCCCGCCCACGAGCACGGCGAGCGTCAGCACGGCGAGCACCACACCGGTGATCCAGGTGGGGACGCTGAACGAGCTCTCCAGGTTGGAGGCGATGGAGTTGCCCTGGGTCATGTTGCCGATGCCGAACGCGGCCAGCGCGGCGGCGACGGCGAAGAAGATCGCCAGGAACTTCCCGAACCCGTTGCGGATGCCGCGCTCCAGGTAGTACTGCGGGCCGCCGGAGATCTCACCCTTGGCGTCCGTGGTGCGGAACCGCACGGCCAGGAACGCCTCGGAGTACTTGGAGGCCATGCCGAGCAGACCGGTGACCCACATCCAGAACAGTGCGCCGGGCCCGCCGATCGAGATCGCGGTGGCCACGCCCACGATGTTGCCGGTGCCCACGGTGGCCGCGAGCGCCGTGGTCAGCGCCTGGAACTGGGAGACGTCGCCGCCGCGGGCGTCCGCGTCCTTGCGGTCGAACAGGGCCAGTCGCAGCGCGGAGCCCAGCTTGTGGAACTGCAGCCCGCCCAGCCGGACGGTCAGGTACAGACCGGTGAGCAGCAGCAGGGGGATGAGGACGTAGGGCCCCCAGATGATGCCGCCCAGCTCGCCGAGGGCAGTCTCGATGGTTTGGAGCATGTGTTCTCCCGTGGGTGTCGGGTGGATCGGGAATCGGGCCGGAACGGGACTGTGACCTCGGTCTCGGCCGAAGGCATCTAATCACAGGTCCGCTGCTCCCCCGGTCAGGGACCGATGGATCGGCCACAGTGTGGCCCCGGCCCGTTTCCGCCCGGTTACGGGCCGGACGGGGCGGCGGGGCCCTCCGGCGCCCGCCGCGAGAGGCGGCGCGCGAGCAGCACGGCTCCCGCGGCGAGCAGCGAGCACACCGCCATGGACACGGCCATCGGGACGGCGGTGTGCTGACCGGCCAGGCCGGTCAGCGGGCTCACGAGCCCGCCCAGGAGGAACTGGACCAGTCCGAGCACCGCCGACCCGGCCCCGGCCCGGCCCGGGACCCGGCCCTGGGCGAGGGCCACGGCGTTGCCCATGACGAAGCCGATGCAGGTCTGGCTCACGAAGAGGTGCGCCAGGGTGGTCCACCCGGTGATCCCGGCCAGCACCAGGCCCAGACCCACCACGTTGACGGCGGCCATGACCACGATCGCGGTGCAGAGGATCGTGCCGGGCTCGACCCGGTCGACGAGGCGGGTGTTGACGACCGCGCCCAGGATGGAGCCGCCCGCGTTGACGGCGAACACCACGGAGTAGCCGAGCGCCGAGTAGCCGAGCACGTTCTGCAGCACGAAGGAGGAGGCGGAGATGTAGGAGAACAGGGCGCCGAACGCGAGTCCGAAGGCGAGGGCGTAGGCCATGAAGGACGGGGTGCGCAGCACCCGCCAGGACCCGGTGACGACGGCGCCGACCCCGCCGCGGTGCCGCCGGTGCGGGGGCAGGGTCTCGGGGACCACGAGCACGGAGCACGCCAGCATCAGCAGCCCGAACGCCGCGAGCACCCAGAACACGGTCTGCCACGGGGCCACCGTGGCGATCACCCCGCCCAGGAGCGGGGCCACCACCGGGGCGAGGGAGGTGATGGTCGCGAGGATCGAGAACAGCTTCGCGGCCCCGCGGCCGGAGGCGATGTCCGAGACCACCGCGCGGGCGATCACGACGCCGGCCGCCCCGGCGAGGCCCTGCACCGCGCGCAGGACCAGCACCGTCCCGATGCTCGGGGCCAGGACCACGGCGACGGAGCTGAGCAGGAACAGCGCGTTGCCGGCCACCATGAGCCGGTGCCGGCCCAGCACGTCGGACACGGGCCCGAGCAGGAACTGCCCCACGGCCATGCCGACCATGTACGTGGTCAGCGTCAGCTGCACCGCGGAGGCCGACGCCCCGAAGTGCCCGGCCATGGCAGGCATCGAGGCCAGGTACATGTCCGTGGCCATCGGGCTCACCGCGCTGAGGATCCCCAGCGCCGCCACCAGCACCACCCGGTCCTTGCCGCCGGAGAGACGCAGGCGGGAGCGCACGGGGTCGTCGGGCGGCGGTGAGCTCACGGGAGGTCCTTCGGCACGGGTCGGCAGGGCGGGCGCGGGGCGCGCCTCATGCTATCGACGCCGCGACGTGGAGAAGGACGAGGGACAGAAATGAGGGACGAGGACGGGGATGAGGGACTGCGACGGGGACTGCGACGGCGACGGCGACAATGTCCTCATGAGACTCGCCGTGTACACCGGGGCATCCCTCGGCTCCGACCCCCTGTTCCCCGAGGCCGCCCGGGCCTTCGCCACCACCCTCGCCCGCCGCGGCGTGGGCGTCGTCTACGGCGGCGGCCACGTGGGTCTGATGGGCGTCGTCGCCGACGCCGCGCTGGCCGCCGGTGGCGAGGTGGTCGGGGTCATGCCGCAGTCGCTCGTCGACGACGAGACGGCCCACCCGGGACTGACCGAGCTGCGCATCGTCCGGACGATGCACGAGCGCAAGGCGGAGATGGCCGCCCTCGCCGACGGGTTCGTGGCCCTGCCCGGCGGCCTGGGCACCCTCGAGGAGATCTTCGAGGCGTGGACCTGGCTGCAGGTGGGGGTGCACGCCAAGCCGGTCGGGTTCCTCGACGTGGCCGGCTACTGGAGGCCCCTGCTGCACGCGGTGGCCTCGATGTCCGCGGCCGGTCTCGTGCGTCCCGAGTACCGGGACGCCGCCGTGGTCGCCCAGGACGCCGACGAGCTGCTCGCCCGGTTCGCGGCGTGGGAGGCGCCCCGCCGGCGCTGGTCCGAGCCGCCCGTTCCCGGCGCCGACGCGCCCGCCGTCCGCCCAGCCCCTAGGATGTAGGGCGATGAGCGAGCACACCCCTTCCCCCGCCGAGGGCCCCGCGCAGGGCCCCGTCCCCGAGGCGTTCCACCGCCGGCCGTACTCCTTCGTGCGCCGCGGCGACCGCCTCACCGCCCGCCGCCAGAAGGCCTGGGACGACTGGGCGCCCACCCGGGTGCTCGACGTCCCGCGCGTGCGCACGGACACCTCCGTCCACCCCGACCACGAGTTCGACGCGGCCGCGGCCTTCGGGCGCGAGGCGCCGCTGGTCGTGGAGGTCGGCTCCGGGCTCGGCGAGGCGGTCGTGCACGCCGCCGCCCAGGACCCGGCGCGGAACTTCCTCGCCGTCGAGGTGTACAAGCCCGGGATCGCGGATCTGCTGCTCAAGGCGGCCCAGGCCGGGGTGGACAACGTCCGCGTGGCGCAGGCCAACGCCCCCGAGGTCCTGGAGCACATGCTCGCCCCGGCCTCGGTCGACGAGCTGTGGGTGTTCTTCCCGGACCCCTGGCACAAGACCCGCCACCACAAGCGGCGCCTGGTCTCCCCCGCGTTCGCCGAGCTCGCCGCCCGGGTGCTCGTCCCGGGCGGGCTGTGGCGGCTCGCCACGGACTGGCAGGAGTACGCCCTGGTGATGCGCGAGGTCCTCGACGCGTCCCCGCAGTTCGAGAACGTCCACCCGGGCCCGCTCGCCGACGACGAGCACCCGGACACCGGGTGGGCCCCGCGCTGGGAGGGACGGGTCCTCACGAGCTTCGAGCGCAAGGCGCGGGAGGCGGGGCGCGTCCCCCGCGACCTCGTCTACCGCCGGACGGCGTGAGCGCCGTCCCCGGCGCGGAGCGCAACGGCGTGCGCGCAGTGCCCGGCCCGGAGCGGGACGGCTTCGTCGTCGTGCCCCCGGGCGATCCCCGCACGCAGCCGCTGCTCGAGGGCCTGCACCACGAGTACGTGGAGCGCTACGGTCCCGAGATCGGGGCGGAGGAGATGGCCGAGCACCCCGTCGACGACTTCACCGCCCCCGCCGGAGCGCTCCTGCTCCTCCTCGAGGGCGGCACGACGGTGGGCGGCGGCGCGTTCCGCCGGCACGACGACGCCACGGCGGAGCTCAAGCGCGTGTGGACCGCCCCGGCGCACCGCCGGCGGGGGATCTCGCGGCGGGTCCTGGCCGAGCTCGAGCGGCTCGCCGCCGCGGCGGGCTACCGGCGCATCCACCTCACCACGGGCAGCCGCCAGCCGGAGGCGTCCGCCCTGTACCGCAGCAGCGGGTACGTCCTGCTGCCCGGGACCGCCCGGGTCTATCCGGGCGGCGTGTACGACGTGGGCTTCGAGAAGCACCTGCGCTGACCGCCCGGCCCGGGCACCGGTGCGGCTCAGCGCTCCTGCTGGCGCGGGGGCCGGTACAGCACCACGGCCTGCGAGATCTTGCGGGCCCGGGGGCGGGCGCCGCGGGCCATGCGCACCACGTCCCCGCCGACGCCGGCGGCGAAGATCCGCGAGGACTCCTCGGCCCGGTCCCGGGCGTCCTCGAGCTCCTGGGACAGCTCCGCCACGCGCGACCGCAGGGCCGCGACCTGGTTCTCCAGCTGGAGGATGCGCCGGATGCCCTCGAGGGACACGCCCTGCTGGGACAGCACCTGGATCTGCTGCAGCTTCTCGATGTCGCGCTGCGAGTAGCGGCGGGCGCGGCCGGGGGCGCGGGACGGCCTGACGAGGCCGAGCCGGTCGTACTGGCGCAGCGTCTGCGGGTGCATCTCCGCGATCTCCGCGGCCACGGAGATCACGAACAGCGGCTGGTCGGCGTCCAGTGCCATCTCACACCCGTGCCTTCTCGGCCAGGCGGGCCCGGGGGTCCTCGTCCGCGGTCGCCTCGGCGAACGCCCGGACCGCGGCCTGCGCCTGCTCGTCCAGCTCGGCCGGGACGTGCACCTCGACCGTCACGATCAGATTGCCGGTGCCCTTCGCCGTGCCGAACCCGCGCCCCTTGACGCGGAAGCGCCGGCCCGAGGACGTGCCCGCCGGCACCTTCACGCGCACGGTGCCGCCGTCCAGCACGGGCACCTCGATCGTGGCGCCCAGGGCCGCCTCGGGGAACGTGATCGGCACGGTGACCTCGACGTCGTCCGTGCCCTCGACGCGCCGGAAGAAGGGGTGCGGGGTCACGTGGACGGTGACGTAGAGGTCGCCGGCCCCGCCGGCACCCGAGTGGCCCTTGCCGGCGAGCTTGAGCTTCTGCCCGTCGCGCACGCCGCGCGGGATCCGCACCGTGGTCTCCTGGCCGTTGCCCCGGCGCAGCTTGACCGTGGTGCCGTGCACCGAGGAGCGGAACGGGATGGTCGTCTCCGTCCGGATGTCCTCCCCGCGCGCCGGCGGGGCCTGGTAGCCGCCGTAGCCGCCCGGCGCCCCGTACCCGGTCTGACCGCCGAACTGGGCGAACAGGTCCTCGAACCCGCCCGGGCCGCCGGGGCCGCCCGCGCCGCCGGTGGAGTAGGTCGTGCGGCGGCGGCGTCCTCCGCCGCCTCCGCCGAAGATGTCGCCGAAGAGGTCCTCGAAGTTGGCCGAGCCCCCGGCGCCGCCGGGGCCGCCGGCGGTGAAGCGCGCCCCGGAGCCCATCGCGCGGATCGCGTCGTACTGCTTGCGCTCCTCGGGGTCGGAGAGCACGGAGTTCGCCTCGGTGATGTCCTTGAACCGCTGCTCGGCCTCCGCGTCCCCCGGGTTCTGGTCCGGGTGGTACTGGCGGGCGAGCTTGCGGTAGGCCTTCTTGACGTCGGCGGCGGACGCGTCCTTGGAGACGCCGAGAATGCTGTAGAAGTCCTTGTCGATCCAGTCCTGGCTGGCCATGACGCCTCCTTTCTGTGGGGCCGGTCGGGGTCCTGCGGGGCAGGACCCGGTGGTGGTCCGGGGGTCGTCCCCGGCGCCGCGGCGCCGGGGACGGGTGGACGGGTCAGGGGAGGCCCGAGGGACGGGCCTCCCCTGACGTCGCCGGGATCAGGCCGGGTCCGGCCTCACTCGGCGACCGCGACGGCGACCTGGGCCGGCCGCACCACGCGCTCGCCGATCCGGAAGCCGGAGCGCAGCACCATCGAGACCTGGTCCGGCTCGACCTCGCTCGTGGGCTGCTGCAGCACCGCCTCGTGGACGTTCGGGTCGAACTTCTCCCCGACCTCCCCGAGGCGCACCAGCCCGTGCCGCACGAGGGTCTCCTCGAGCTTGTTCGCGATCGCCGCGAACGGGCCGTCGGTGAGGTCGCCCGCCTGCCGGGCCGCGTCGATGTCGTCGAACACCGGCAGCAGCGTCTGCAGGAGGTCGCCCGTCACGAAGGTCCGCAGCTGCTCCTTCTCGCGCGCCGTGCGGTGCTTGAAGTTCACGAACTCGGCCTGCAGCCGGCGCAGCTCCTCGAGCCGCTCCTCGGCGAGGGCGGCCGCCGGGGACTCCTCCGCGGCGGCCGGCGCCGGTGCGGCGTCCCCGGACTCCGCGTCCGTCGACTGGGGCGTCGAGAGGATGTCGTCCACCGTCAGGCCCTCCGGGCCGGCCTCCTCGCGGGGGCCGGCGCCGGAGTCCTGTGCGGACTGCTCGCCGGGGTGCGCGGCGGGGTCGCCGGGAACGCTCCCGGCGCCGTGGTCGTCCGCGTTCTCGTCGGGTCCTGGCGTGGGGTCGGGCATGCTCACTTCTTCTCGTCCTCGTCGTCGACGACCTCGGCGTCGACGATGTCCTCGTCACCGGTGGCACCGGTGGCGCCCGCACCCGGAGCGCCCTCGGCGCCCTCGGTCTGCGACTGCGCGTAGAGGGCCTCGCCGAGCTTGGTCTGGGACTGCTGCAGCTTGTCGTAGGCCGACTTCACGGCGTCCTCGTCCTCGCCCTCGAGCGCCTTCTTCAGGGCGTCGACGTCCGCCTGCACCTCGGACTTGACGTCCGCGGGCAGCTTCTCGTCGTTGTCCTTCAGGAGCTTGTCGACGGAGTACGCCTGCTGCTCCGCGTTGTTGCGCAGGTCGGCCGCCTCGCGGCGCACCCGGTCCGCTTCGGCGTTGGCCTCGGCGTCCTTGACCATCCGGTCGATGTCCTCCTTGGAGAGGGAGGACCCGCCCGTGATGGTCATCGACTGCTCGGTGCCGGTGCCCTTGTCCTTCGCGGAGACGTGCACGATGCCGTTGGCGTCGATGTCGAAGGTGACCTCGATCTGCGGCATCCCGCGCGGGGCGGGGGCGATGCCGGTCAGCTCGAAGGTGCCCAGGTTCTTGTTGTCCCGGGTGAACTGGCGCTCGCCCTGGAAGACCTGGATGGACACGGACGGCTGGTTGTCCTCGGCGGTGGTGAAGGTCTCGGACCGCTTGGTGGGGATGGCCGTGTTGCGCTCGATGAGCTTGGTCATCACGCCGCCCTTGGTCTCGATGCCCAGCGACAGCGGGGTCACGTCGATCAGCAGCACATCCTTGCGGTCGCCCTTGAGCACGCCCGCCTGGATCGCGGCGCCGACGGCGACGACCTCGTCCGGGTTCACGCCCTTGTTGGGCTCCTTGCCGGCCAGGCGCTGAACGGTCTCCGCGACGGCGGGCATGCGGGTCGAGCCGCCCACCAGCACCACGTGGTCGATGTCGGACACGGAGATGCCGGCCTCGGCGATGACGTCCTTGAACGGCTTCTCGGTGCGCTCGAGCAGATCCCGGGTGAGCTCCTCGAACTTGGCGCGGGTGAGGCGCTCGTCCAGGTGCACCGGGCCCTCGGGGGTCACGGACAGGTACTGCAGGGAGATGCTGGTGCTGGTCGCGGAGGACAGCTCCTTCTTGGCCTGCTCCGCGGTCTCCTTCAGGCGCTGCAGGGCGATCTTGTCCTTGGACAGGTCCGCGCCGGTCTTCGACTTCACCTGCGCCAGCAGCCAGTCGACCACGCGCTGGTCCCAGTCGTCGCCGCCGAGGCGGTTGTCGCCGGCGGTCGAGCGGACCTGGATGGTGGAGAAGTCGTCCTCGTCCTTGCCGACCTCCAGCAGGGAGACGTCGAACGTGCCGCCGCCGAGGTCGAAGACCAGGATGAGCTCGTCCTCCTTGCCCTTCTCCAGGCCGTAGGCGAGCGCCGCGGCGGTGGGCTCGTTGACGATGCGCAGCACGTTCATGCCGGCGATCTCACCGGCCTCCTTGGTGGCCTGGCGCTCGGCGTCGTTGAAGTACGCCGGGACGGTGATCACGGCGTCGGTGACCTTGTCGCCGAGGTAGGACTCGGCGTCGGTCTTGAGCTTCATCAGGATGCGCGCCGAGATCTCCTGCGGCGTGTACTTCTTGCCGTCGATGTCGGTGGACCACCCGGTGCCCATGTGGCGCTTCACCGAGGCGATCGTGCGGTCCACGTTGGTGACGGCCTGGCGCTTGGCGATGTCGCCCACCAGGGTCTCGCCGTCCTTGGAGAAGGCGACGACGGACGGCGTGGTCCGGTTGCCCTCGGCGTTGGCGATGACGGTGGGCTCGCCGCCCTCCAGCACGGACACCACGGAGTTGGTGGTGCCGAGGTCGATTCCTACTGCACGAGACATGGACGTGTTCTCCTTCGGGTCGAGCTGAACCGGGCGGGCCGTACCGGCCCCGTTGGGGTCCCGGAGGTCTCAGTTCTTGAGTTTTCCTGGCTCAAGTCTGCCACGTGAGCCGCTGATGTCAACTTAACTTGAGCCACATCGACTCAACCCGGGGTGCCGGGTGATGTGAGACGCCGCGCACTCTCTCCCGGCGGGGCAGGACGTCGGATACCGTGGAGTGTTTGAGCCCGTTCCCGCGGGCCACCGCCACACCCCCGGGTCCGCCCCGCACGTCACCGCACGCACCGACACGACACCGCACGCACCCCGACACCTCAGGAGCCACCGTGAGCACCACGCCACCCCATTCGCCGCATCCGTCCAGTGAGGCCGACGGCTCCCGCCGGCCGAAGCCGCGGGAGGTGCTGCGCGAGATCAACTACCCGCACGGCATCCACCCCGCCCTCGTCCCCGGCATCGCCGTCGAGGACCAGAAGCTGCACTACGGCACGGACAAGGTGGTCTTCACCGTCACCGCCGCGCTGATCGTGGGGTTCATCGCCTGGGGCGTGCTCTCCACCGAGTCCCTGACCGCCGCCTCCACCGCGGCCCTGGGCTGGGTCACCGGCAACGCCGGGTGGTTCTTCACGGCCCTGTCCACGGCCGCCGTGCTGTTCATGCTCGTCGTCGGCTTCACCCGGACCGGGCGGATCCCCCTGGGCATGGACGACGAGAAGCCCGAGTACTCCTTCTTCTCATGGCTCGCGATGCTCTTCGCCGCCGGCATGGGCATCGGCCTGATGTTCTACGGCGCCTCCGAGCCGCTGAGCCACTTCGGCGCCGGCGTGCCCGGCTTCGGTGCGGAGCCCGGCTCCGAGGAGATGACCGTCTACGCCCTCGTCCAGACGGCCTTCCACTGGGGTCTCAACCCCTGGGCCATGTACGCCGTGGTCGGCGCGGCCGTCGCGTACGGCGCCTACCGCCGCGGACGCTCCCCGCTCATCAGCCGGATCTTCGTGCCGCTGATCGGCCAGCGGCGCGCCGAGGGCGGCCTGGGCCGGCTCATCGACGTGTTCGCCATCTTCGCGACCCTCTTCGGCACCGCGGCCTCGCTCGGGATCGGCGCGCTGCAGATCTCCCGGGGCCTCGAGATCGTCGCCGGGTGGGGACCGGTCGGCAACGGCGGGCTCATCGCGATCATCGCCGTCCTCACCGCCGCCTTCGTGGTCTCCGCGGTCTCCGGCGTGGCCCGCGGCATCCGCTACCTCTCCAACACGAACCTGCTGCTGGCGTTCCTGCTGGCCCTGTTCGTGTTCGTGGCCGGGCCCACCGTCCTGATCCTGGACCTGGTCCCCGCCGTGTTCAGCACCTACCTGCAGGAGTACCTCTGGATGACCGGTCAGACCGGCGGCTGGGGCGAGGACGCGACCGCCTTCGCGGGCGGCTGGACCGTCTTCTACTGGGCCTGGTGGCTGTCCTGGTCCCCGTTCGTCGGCATGTTCATCGCGAAGATCTCCCGCGGCCGCACGCTGCGCCAGTTCGTGACCGTGGTGCTCGTGGTCCCCTCCTCGATGTGCGTGCTCTGGTTCGTGGTCATCGGCGGCACGTCCATGTACCTCCAGCGCACCGGGACCGACCTGGCCGCCGCGGGCGGCCAGGAGGCCGCGCTGTTCGGCATGCTCGACGCCCTGCCCTTCGGCGCGATCACCTCGGTGCTCGCCATGGTCGTCATCGGCATCTTCTTCGTGACCAGCGCGGACTCCGCGTCCATCGTCATGGGCACGCTGTCCCAGCGGGGCCAGCCGGAGCCGAACCGGCCGATCGTCGTGTTCTGGGGCCTGTGCCTCGGCGGCATCGCCTCGGTCATGATGCTCGTGGGCGGCGACGACGCCCTGACCGGCATGCAGAACCTCGTGACCGTCTCGGCCCTGCCGTTCGCGGTGATCGTCGCCTTCCTGATGGTCTCCTTCTACAAGGACCTGCGCAGCGACCCCGCCACGATCCGCCACGCGTTCGCCCTCACGGCGGTGCGCAAGGCCGTGATCCACGGCATCGAGGAGCACGGCGACGACTTCGCCCTCCAGGTGGAGCACGCCCCGGGCGCCCGTGCCGCCGGCGAGACCTTCGACTCGCACCACCCGGACGTCACCGACTGGTACCGGCGGGTCGACGAGAACGGCGAGGAGATCGACCTCGCCGCGGAGGCCGGTTCGCACGCCGACCAGCAGAATGAGCAGGGGCAGGAGCGCCCGGACGCCCGTCAGGA
Source organism: Kocuria sp. GQ42 (assembly GCF_059758435.1). Taxonomy (NCBI): domain Bacteria; kingdom Bacillati; phylum Actinomycetota; class Actinomycetes; order Micrococcales; family Micrococcaceae; genus Kocuria; species Kocuria sp. GQ42. Next base: position 26,722 of record NZ_JCAXEN010000007.1, read on the forward strand.
ACGACTGGACCCGGATGAGCAGCGACCGCTCGACCCGACCGTCCGCCGGCCCTGACCGGACCCGCGCCGTGCGGCCGTCGCCCCTCGGGGCGGCGGCCGCACTTCTCGTGCCGGGACCGGACGGCTTAGACTGCCCGCTATGTATTCGATCGTGGCCGTGTGCACCGGCAACATCTGCCGCTCGCCCATGGCGGAGTTCGCCCTGCGCCGCGCCTTCGAGGCCGCAGGACTGGCCGAGCGCGTGCGGATCGACTCGGCCGGCGTCAGCGACGAGGAGCTCGGCAACCCCGTGGACCCCCGCGCCGGCGACCTCCTGCGCCGCGAGGGGCTCGACGCCTCCGCGCACGCGGCGCAGGTCTTCGACCCCGTCCGCTTCGGCGACCGGGACCTCGTGCTCGCCCTGGACGTGGTGCACTGGCAGCGCCTGCGGGCGCTCGCACCGGACCGCTCCGCCGCCGCCAAGGTGCGGCTGCTGCGGGAGTTCGACCCCGCCGTCGAGGACCTCGAGCACGGCGACCTGGGGATCTACGACCCCTGGTACGGGGGCCCCGAGGACTTCGAATCCACCTGGGGCATGATCGACGCCGCCGTGCCGGGCGTCGTCCGCGCCGTCGCCCGGGAGCTCGGCGCCGACCGGGGAGCCGCGCCGGGCCCCGCGCAGGACGCCGGACGCGCGTGATCGACATCGAGCTCGAGCTGGATCCGGCGCTCGCCGCGGCCCACCCCGCCGGCACCAACCTGGCGCGGCTGCTCCCCTCCCCCACCCGCCGCCCGTACCTCATCGGCATCGACGGGCGCTCGGGGGCCGGCAAGACCAGCCTCGCCGAGCAGCTCGCCACGGTGCTGCGCCCGGTGCGGGACGTGACGCTCTTCCACCTCGAGGACCTCTACCCGGGCTGGGACGGGCTCGGCCCCGGCCGCCGCACCTACGTGGACGAGGTCCTCACGCCCCTCGACGAGGGCCGGGACGCCGAGTGGAGCGCATGGGACTGGGTCACCGGCTCCCCGGGGACCCCGCGGCTGACCCGCGTGGCGGAGGTCGTGATCCTGGAGGGCGTCGGCGCGTGCAGCGCCGAGGCCCGGGAGCTGCTGGACGTCTCCGTGTGGGTCGAGCTGCCCACCGCCCTGCGCTACGACCGCGCGCTGAGCCGTGACGGCTCCTACTACGCCGAGCACTGGGACCGCTGGGCCGCCCAGGAGGACGCCTACCTGGCGGAGGACCACGTCTGGGAACAGGTAAACATCCTGCACCCCGGCCCGGTCTGCTGAGCCCCGCGACCGCACCGACAGGAGGATCCGTGACCAGCACCGTCGTCGTCCTCGACGCCGCCCACCCGGAGGGCGTCCTCGCCGATCCGTCCGTCCCGCTCGTGCGGATCGACGACCAGGGGCTCACCCGCGGGGACGGTGTCTTCGAGACCATGCGCGCCGTCGACGGGCTCGTGCAGAAGTTCGAGGCCCACCACCAGCGGCTGTCGGCCTCCGCGCGGCTGGCGCAGCTGCCCGTGCCGTCGGCGCGGGACGTGCGCGGAGCGGTGGAGCTGGCGCTCGCCCACGCCGCCCCCGGCGGGGACGGCGGCCTGGGGGCCGAGCACGCCGTCAAGGTGGTGATCAGCCGCGGCACCCCGGCGGACGGCCCGTGGTCCTGGATCGTGGTGACTCCCGTGCCGGAGACGACGTTCCGGCAGCGCCGGGACGGCGTGACCGCCGTTCTGCTGCCGCGCGGCCACGACCCCGCCCAGGACGCCGGGTACCCGTGGCTGCTCCCCGGGGCCAAGACGCTCTCCTACGCGATCAACATGGCCGCCCTGCGCCACGCCCGCTCCCTCGGCGCGGACGAGGCGGTCTTCACCACGGAGGGGCGCAGGATCCTGGAGGGCGCGACGTCCTCCGTGGTCTGCGCCCGGGTGCGCGCCGGCCGCCGCACCCTGCTGACGCCGGAGCCCTCGCACGGGATCCTGCCCGGCACCACGCAGGCCAAGATCTTCGCCGCCGCCCGCCGGGACGGCTGGGAGCTCGGCTACGGGCCCCTGTACCCGGCGGACCTCATGGAGGCCGACGCCGTGTGGCTGGTCTCCAGCGTCCGGCTCGCGGTGCCGGTGCGCCGGCTCGACCACCAGCCGCTGCCGGTGGACCCGGACCTGACGAGGCTCGTCACGAGCTGGGTCTCGCAGGCCTGATCCTTCGCTCAGGCCCAGATGAACCGGTGCGTCCCGAGCAGGACGGACACCGCCGGGCCCGCCGCGGCGGCCGCCGCGCAGCCCGCGAGAACCGCGGCGTCCCGCCAGGAGTACCCCGGGACGCGGGCCCACGTGCGCGGACCCGCACCGAACCCGCGGGCCTCCATGGTGACCGACAGCCGGGTGGCCCGTCGCAGGGACTGCACCAGCAGAGTGAAGGCCTGGCCGCCGAACTCCCGCAGCGCGCCCACCGGACCGTGCCCGGACCCCGCCCCGCGCGCCCGCCGCGCCATCGCCAGGGTGGCCCACTCGCAGACCATCACCCCCACCAGCCGCAGCGCGGCCAGGGACGCGAGCACGAAGCGGGCCGGCAGGCGCAGCGTCTGGGCGAGGCCGTCGGCGAGGTCCGTGGGATCCGTGGTGAGCACCAGCATCAGCCCGGGCAGCGCCAGCGCCAGCCCGCGCAGGGCGATCGCCGCCCCCGCGGCCACCGAGCCGGACGAGATCCCGGTGACCCCCAGGTCGAGCAGCACCGGCCCGGAGTCCTCGGCGAGCAGGGCCGTGCCCCACCCGCTCACGAGCGCCGCCACGACCACCGGCCACGCCCGGCGCAGCAGCGCGAGCGGACGCTGACCGGCCAGCGCCAGCAGCAGCACCTCGCCCAGCAGCACGGTCCCCGACGTCACGGGGTCCGCACTGAGCAGCAGCACCACGGTCAGCAGCAGCGCCCCGGCCAGCTTGACCACCGCGTTCGTCCGCCCCAGCAGGGAGGCCCGGGCCGACGGCGCGAGCGCGGTGGCGCTCACCGGACGGGCTCCCGCCGGGCGGGGACGACCCGCACCGCGCCGGCGCCCGGCGCCGCCGGGGCGCTGGCGGCCGCGGACGCGGACCGCACGACGGGAGCAGCCGCGGTCTTCCCCGCCGCAGGCGCGGACCGCACGGCAGGAACGGCCGCCGCCCCTTCCGCCGCCGGTGCCGTGCGAGCGGCGTGGCCCCGCTCGCACGGGGTGTCCAGCGCCAGCACCTCGGCGCCGAGCGCCCGCACGAAGTCCTCGTCGTGGGTCACGGCGAGGACCGACGTGCCGGCGTCGACGAGCTCCACGAGCAGGTCCACGAGCTCCGCCCACGTCAGGGCGTCCTGACCGAACGTCGGCTCGTCGAGCACCAGCACGTCCGGGTCCGTGGCGAGCACCGTGGCCACGGACAGCCGCCGCTTCTCGCCGCCGGAGAGGGTGAACGGGTTGGCGTCGGCCAGGTGCGAGAGCCGCAGCCGGCGGAGCAGTTCGTCCGTGCGGCGCTGCCGCTCGGCCACCGGCGTGCCGGCCAGCCGGGGGCCGAGCTCGAGCTCGGCCCGCACGGTGGCGCGCAGGAACTGGTGCTCGGGCTCCTGGAAGACCGTCCCCACGCGGGCCACGAGCTCCCGGCCGCTCCACTCGAGCGGGTCGGGGCCCGCGGCGCGGTCGAGGAGCGGGTGGGCCCGCACGGTGCCGCGCACGGGGGCGAGCAGGCCCGCCAGCGTCAGCGCGAGCGTGGACTTGCCGGCGCCGTTGGGCCCGGTCAGCGCGAGCGCGCGGCCGCGGCGCAGGGTCAGCTCCACGTCGGCCACCGCCGTGGGGAGGGCGCGGCCCGCGGCGGCGTCGTCCACCGGGCGGCCGCGCCGCGGCGCCCGCCGCCGGGCGCGCAGCTGCCGCGCCGAGGGCTGGCTGCGCGAGACGCCCAGACCGGTGGCGCTCAGCAGCGGTGCGCCGTCCGCCCCGGAGCCGGCGCCCGGGGTTCCGGCGGGACCCCCGGCGGAATGTGCACCGGAGCCTGCGCCGGGACCCGCGGCGGGGCGAGCGGGCGCACGCGTGGCAGGCACCCGGCCGGGCACCCACACCCCCGCGCCGCTGAGCTCGTCGGCCGCGGCGCCGAGCACCCGGCCCGGCGCGCCGTCGTGGGTGATGCTCCCGTCCCGGCCGAGCACGACGACGCGGTCCACGACCTCGGCCCACACGGCGACACGGTGCTCCACGACCACGAGCGTGGCGCCGCTGCGGTCGAGGCAGGACACCACGGCGTCGCGGACCTGACGCACGCCGGCGGGGTCCAGGTTGGCGGTCGGCTCGTCGAGCAGCAGCAGCCCGGGGCTCATGGCCACGGCGCCCGCGAGCGCCAGGCGCTGCTTCTGCCCGCCGGACAGGGCCGCGGTGGAGTGGTCGAGGGGGAGGTCCAGCCCCACGTCCTCGAGCGCCGCGCGCACCCGCGGCCAGATCTGCTCCCGGGGCACCGCGAGGTTCTCGAGGCCGAAGGCGGTGTCGTCCCCGATCCGGGACAGCACCACCTGGGACTCGGGGTCCTGCTGCACGAGCCCGGCCCGGCCGCGTGCCTGCTCCGGCGGCATGCCGTCGAGCAGCAGCTCGCCGGAGGCGGACTGCCCGTCGTCGTCGTGGAGGACTCCTGCCAGGGCGTGCAGGAGGGTGGACTTGCCCGCCCCGCTGGGTCCCAGCAGGAGCACGCGCTCCCCCGGCTCCACCACGAGGTCGAGGCCGTGCAGCGCCGCCGCGTCCCGCCCGGGGTGGTGCCAGCCGAAGCCGCGGGCCTCGACCCGCGCCCCGCGGGTGGCGGGCACCACGGGGCCCGGGGTCGTGGGAGCCGTCATCGCCGCACGGCCCGCCCCGACGCGAGACCCTGCAGCACGCCGGTGGCCGCGAGGGCCCGCACCACGGCCTGCATGAGCAGGCCCGCGAGCACCACCCCGGAGACGGCCGCCAGGACCACGTAGACCACCTGGTGGCTCAGCGCCCACTCGTAGTTGTAGACGATGTTCTCGTGGACGCCGAGGAAGATCCCGCTCACGGCGCCCGCCACGGCCGCCGCGAGGGCGTCGAACCGGCGGTACCGGAAGGCGGCGAAGGCCAGTTCCGCGCCGATGCCCTGGACGAGCCCGGAGAGCACGACCAGCAGGCCGAAGTGGGTGCCCAGGAAGCTCTCGATCACGGCGGCGAGCAGCTCGCAGAACAGCGCGGCGCCGGGCTTGCGGATGATCAGCCCGCCGAGCACGCCGGCCACGAGCCAGCCGCCGGCGATCAGCCCCACGGCGGGCGGGTAGGCGACCGCGGCCGTGCCGACCAAGGGGTAGAGCAGGTTCGACCACGCCCAGAAGACGACGGCGCACACGGCGGCGAGGACGGCGGCCACGACGATGTCGACGACGCGCCAGGACGACGCGCGGGACGTGCCGGGTCGGCGGGCGGGGCGGTGGGTGGTGGTGGTGTTCACGGTGGGTTCCTCCTGGGCTCAGCGAGCCGTCGGTGCCAGGAGGGGACGGGGTTCCGCGGGCCGCGCCGGTGGCGCGTTCCCGGGGAAGCACCCCTGAGATGCTCGACTCCCTTCGCCGGTGCTAGCCGGAGCAGGTTCGAGGGTCTGCGGCGATCCGCACTCTCAGCGCCGCGCCGGTCTCACCGGCGGGGCGCTCCCCTGTCGTTCAGTGGCACCGAGTCTACCCCTCCCTCGCCCGCTCCGTGCACGGCCGGCGCACGGCCGGTGAACGACGCAGGGGCCCGTCCGGCCGGACACCGGTGCGGTGTCCGGCCGGGCGGGCCCCTGCGCGAGGTGCTCGCCGGGCCTCAGACCTCGGCCTGGCTCGAGGCCTTGGGGTTGGTCTGCGGCCTGTTCTCCATCTTCGCGATCTGGCGGGAGATGCCGACCTTGATGACGGTGCCCACGAGACCGGTCACGAGCGACCAGACGATGATGCCCGTCCAGGCCTCGTCCGGGTCCGGGTTCTTGGCGGGGGGCGGGTCGCCGGTGATGCGCGTCCACGCCGCGCCGAGCACCTTGTGCGAGAGCGCCACGCCGCCGAGCGAGAGGCCCGTGCCCACGAGTTCGAGGACCTTGGTGTTCATGGAGTGCTGCTCCTTGTCGTCCGAGGGGGACGCGGGTGCGCCCTGTCGATCCTGCCCAGCCTAACGCGTCCCCGGCGATCCGTCAGTCTGCTGTCCGTCCGCCCGCCGGCCGTCCGGGCTCGGCACCGGCGGTCCCGCGGCGACGCCCTCCGCGGAGCCCTCCGCCCCGCCCTCCGCGGCGCGGTTGAGGACCTTCTGCAGGTCGTCCTGGGTCAGCGTGGTCCGGTTCAGGTGCTTGGTGCGGTACGTCGAGCGTCCCACCATGTGCGCCGAGACGGGCACGGTGAGCAGCTGGAAGATCCAGCCGAGGGCGATGAGCGGGATCATGACGGGTTCGCGGTTCTCGAGGGCGACGGCCGTGAGCATGAGGAGCAGCCCGAAGACCTGGGGCTTGGTGCCGGCGTGCATGCGCGTCAGCAGGTCCGGGAAGCGGACCAGGCCGATGGCGGCGGCGAGGGACATGAGCGCGCCGACCACGAGGCACACGGCCGCGGCGGCGTCCAGGACGGTGTCCAGCACGGCGCTCACCGCCCGTGCTCGGCGGTCTGGGTGGCGAAGCGCGCCACCGTCACGGAGCCGATGAACCCGACCAGCGAGACGATCACCATGAGGATCAGGTTGTTGAGGTGGCCGTGGTAGGCCATGTCCACGGCGAGGGAGGCCGCGACGATGGCCAGCAGCACGTCCGTGGCCACCACGCGGTCCAGCAGGGAGGGCCCCTTGGCGAGGCGGTAGAGGGTGCCCGCGGCGGCCGCGCTGAGCAGCACGGCCGCGACGGCCACGGCGATCTGCATCACGGGCGGTCCTCCTGGGGGGCGTCGGTGGGGGTGGGTCCCGGGGCGTCCGCCGGGGACCCGGTGGGCACCTCGTCCCGGCGGCGACCCACGATCTGCTGGCTCGCCGTGACCGGGGAGCTGAGCGCGGCGCTGTCCCGCCGGTCCGTGCCGGAGGCCCGTCCGCCGCGCCGCTCGGCCCGCAGGGCGGCGAGCTCCTCCGGGCTGCCCATGATCCGGATCCAGGCGGCCTCCACCTGCAGGGCGGACCGGCGGAAGTCCTCGGCCTCCTGGGCGCTGCGGACGTTGAGCGCGTGGAAGTACAGCGTGCCGGAGGCCCGGTCCACCTCCACCACGAGCGAGCCCGGGATCAGGGTCATGGTGTGGCCGGTGGCCGTCAGGAGCAGGTCGGAGCGCGTGCGCAGCTGGACGCCGACCACCGCGTTGCGCGCGCGCGGCCCCACGAGGATCGCGATGAGCATCACCTCGAAGCTCGCCTTGGCGACCTGCCACACGAACGTCACGGCGAAGAGGGCGAACTGGAACGGGTTGAACCGGCCGGACAGCTGCACCGGCGGCAGGTAGAGCACCCACGTGACGAGCAGGGCCAGGACCAGCCCGACGAGCAGGTTGCCGGGGCCGAAGTCGCCCCAGAGGGCGCCCCACACCACCACGAGCCACACCAGCAGCGGCAGCTCGACGAGCAGGGAGTTCTTAGGACGGGTCACGGCGCCTCCTCCACGACGGGCCGCGGCGCGGACGCGGGGTCCAGCACGGCCTCGACGTAGCGCTCGGGGTGGACGAGGTTCTCCGCGGCGTTGTCCGCGAGCTGGAACAGCGGCCCGGCGAACACGGTCAGGGCCACCCCCACGGCGACGAGGGCCGAGGCGCCGCCGAGCATCGAGGGGGACATCAGGCGCACGTCGCCCTTGCCCGCGAACCGGCCCGCCTGGTCGTCGACGGCGCCCGAGGTCAGCAGGAACCGGGAGCCGGCCGGCACCGGGGCCAGCAGGATGGGGTCCGGGTACTCCGCGTCCTCCGGGGCGCGCAGGAACACGCGGTTCCACACCCGGATCATGGCGAGCAGGGTCAGGAGGGACACCGCCACGGAGCCCGCGACGAGGGTGTAGGCCAGCCCGTCGCCCTGCTCGACGCCGGCCTGCAGCAGGCCGGTCTTGCCCAGGAAGCCGGAGAACGGCGGGATGCCCCCGAGATTGAGCGCGGGCACGAGGTAGAGCAGCGCGAGCAGCGGCGAGATCTTGGCCATCCCCGCCAGCCGGTCCACGTTGGTGGACCCGCCGCGGCGCTCGATCAGCCCGGCCACGAGGAACAGGCTCGTCTGGATCACGATGTGGTGGGCCACGTAGTAGACCGTGGCGGAGAGCGCCTCCTGGGTGCCCACGGCCACCCCGAAGATCATGTACCCGATGTGGCTGATCAGGGTGAAGGACAGCATGCGCTTGATGTCGATCTGCGCGAGCGCGCCCAGGATGCCGACCACCATGGTGAGCAGCGCGACCCACATCAGGAGGTCGTCGAGCCGCTCCCCGGGGAAGAGCACGGTCTCGGTGCGGATGATCGAGTACACGCCCACCTTGGTCAGCAGGCCGGCGAACACGGCGGTCACGGGCGCGGAGGCGGTCGGATAGGAGTCCGGGAGCCAGAAGGACAGCGGGAAGACCGCGGCCTTGATGCCGAACGCGATGAGCAGCATCAGGTGCAGCTGCATCTGCGTCCCCACCGGCAGGCCCTCGAGCTTGACCGAGAGATCGGCCATGTTGATGGTGCCCGTGGCCGCGTAGATCATCGCGATGGTGATCAGGAACAGCACGGAGGAGATCACCGAGACCACCACGTAGGTCACGCCGGTGCGGATCCGCTGCACGGTCCCGCCCATCGTCATGAGCACGTAGGACGCGGTCAGCAGGATCTCGAAGCCCACGTAGAGGTTGAACAGGTCCCCGGCGAGGAAGGCGTTCGAGACCCCCGCCACGAGGATCAGGAAGGAGGGGTGGAAGATCGAGATCGGCCCCTCCTCGTCGCCGTCGGCCACGCCCTGCCCGCTCGCGTAGACGAGCACGGCGAGGGAGACGACCGTGGAGACCACGAGCATCAGGGACGAGAGCTGGTCCACGACCATGACGATGCCCCAGGGCGCCTCCCAGCCGCCGAGGTGGACGGCCTGCGGGCCGAGGTTCCACGTGGTCCCGAGGATGAGCGCCTCGACCGCGAGGGTGAGCACGAGCGAGCCGATGGCCACGGTCCGCTGGAGGGCGTTGCGCCGCAGGAGCAGGAGGCTCAGGGCCGCGCCGAGGAACGGGATGATGACGGCCAGGGGGGCCAGCTGGGCGAAGTTGACGGTCACCGCTTCCCTCCCCACTCGTCGACGCCGCGCACACCCGGGGTCTCCAGGGACTCACCGGGGTCCTGGGGCCGCGGGGCGTCGTCGAACTCCGTGGTGTCGGCGGGGACGTCGGCGTCGTCCTCCATGTCGTAGGAGGACTGCCGCGCCACGCGCCGGTCCTCGACGTCGTCCTGGATCTCGTCCCGGCGCCCGAGGACCCAGGACCGGTAGATCATGCCCAGGAGGAACGCGGTGACCGCGAGGGAGATCACGATGGCGGTGAGGATGAGGGCCTGGGGCAGGGGGTCGCTGTAGTCCTCCGCGGCGATCGACCCCTCGTACAGGGGCGCGAAGCCGGCGGCCCCGCCGGCGTGCAGGATCAGCAGGTTCGTGCCGTTGGTCAGCAGCATCAGCCCGAGCAGCACGCGGGTGAGCGAGCGCTCGAGCAGCAGGTACACGCCCACGGCGTAGAGCACGCCCATCACGACCAGCAGGGTCAGGTTCACGGTCATCGGTGCTCGTTCCCTCCGTCGGTGCGGATCCGGGCGATCGCGGTCGGCGACGTCGCGGACGAGACCGCGGTCGCTCCGGCGGCCACCTTCCGCTGCCGCGTGACGCGGATGCGCGTGCCGCGCCCCGGGGTGCGCCGCCGCCGGCGGACGGCGTCCTCCTCGATCCGCTGGTCGATCCGGCCGCCGAGCGAGCGCAGGATGTCCAGGATGAGCCCCACCACGATGAGGTAGACCGCGATGTCGAAGATCAGGGCGGTCACGAACTTCTCCGCCCCGAACAGCGGCAGCTCGGCCTCGAAGGTGTAGCTCTGCATCACCGACCCGCCGAAGAACACCGGGGTGACGGCGTAGAGCGCGGCGAGCGCCAGGCCCGTCCCGAGCATCGTGCCCGCGTTGATCGGCGTGGCCAGCTCCAGCTCGTAGCGCCCGCCCGCGAGGTAGCGCACGGTGAGGGCGAGGCCGGCCATGAGGCCGCCCGCGAACCCTCCGCCGGGGTCGTTGTGCCCGGCGATCAGCAGGTAGAGCGAGACCATCATGAACGTGTGGAACAGCAGCCGGGTGACCACCTCGAAGACGATCGAGCGCCGCTCGGGGGCCATCGTCCTCCCGGCGAGCAGGTAGGGGTCCTCGAGGTCGTCGTCGCGGCGCGCGAGGCCCACGTCCAGGGGCTCGCCGCCGGGCGAGACGGCCGCGGCGTTGCGCCGCCGGATCACCCGCAGCTGGTCGGTGGTGGGATCGTCCCCGGAGCGGACGATGCGGTCCCCGCGCCCCGTGACGAAGATCAGGGAGGCCACGCCGGTGGCGGCGAGCACGAGCACCGAGATCTCCCCGAACGTGTCCCACGCACGGATGTCCACGAGGATCACGTTGACGACGTTCTGTCCGTCACCGAGCTCGTAGGCCATCCGGGGCAGCTCCAGGGAGATCGGGTCGGCCGTGCGGGAGGAGATGCTGAACGCCGCGAGCGCCATCATGAACAGCCCGAAGGTCACCGCGATGGTGCCGCGCAGCAGCCGGCGCCCGGCCGGGTTGCGGTGCCACAGGGGCGCGGGCAGCGAGCGCAGCGCGAGCACGAACGCCACGAGCAGCACGGTCTCGACGAGCGTCTGCGTCAGGGCGAGGTCCGGCGCGCCCTGCAGGGCGAAGATGAGGGCCAGCCCGTAGCCGGTGACCGACACGAGCAGCACCGCGAGGAAGCGCTTGCGGGCCAGGGGCACCAGCAGGGCCGCGACGACCATGGCGGCGCCGGCGATCAGCTGGCCCGGGCCGTCGGAGACCCGCAGTGCCCCCAGTGGCGGGGTCTCCTCGGCGATCAGCGCCACGAGCGGCACGACGATGGCCGTGATCAGGATGACGGAGAGGTAGAACATCAGCGAACCGCGCTGGGTGCGGCCGGTGATCCACACGGCGGCGAGGTCCAGCACGTTGACGACCCGCCGGTAGACGAGCTCCCCCGGGGGCAGGGACGGCAGGGCCCGCTGGAGGTCCGCGACCTGGCGCCGGAGCAGGTGGAGCACGATCCCGCCCGCGACGATGAGGGCGGAGAACCCGAGGGCCGGGGTGAACCCGTGCCAGAGGGCCAGGTAGAAGTCGTGCTCCACGACCGGGAACTGCTCGACGTAGGGCTGCAGCATCGCGTCGACCGGCTGGGGCCACAGGCCGAACACCACGGTGAGCACGGAGAGCACGAGCGGCGCGGCGAGGAACGCGGGCTCGACCCGCTGCATGTCGCTGACCACGGCCCTGCCGCCGACCCCGGCGTCGAGCTCGGAGAACTCGGCGGACTTGTGGGCGAACCCGCCCCACACGAACCGGGCACTGTAGGCGAAGGTCAGCACGGAGCCGACCACGAGCCCTGCGAGCACCACGATCCCCGCCGCGCCCTGGACGTCGTGGGCGAACGCGGTCAGCACGGACTCCTTGGCCACGAAGCCGGCCAGCGGGGGCAGCCCGGCCATGGACGCCGCGGCCACGAGCGAGACGGCGAACAGGACGGGCACGCGCCCGGCGAGCCCCGACAGGCGGCGGATGTCCCGGGTGCCCGCCCGGTGGTCGATGATCCCGACCACGAGGAACAGCGTCGCCTTGAACAGTCCGTGCGCGAGGAGCATGGCCATGCCCGCCTGCGCCGTGTCCGCGGAGCCGCGGCCCACGATGACCATGAGGAAGCCGAGCTGGCTGACGGTGCCGTAGGCGAGGATCAGCTTCAGGTCGTACTGCTTCAGGGCCGCCCAGCCGCCGAAGAGCATGGTGCCCAGCCCCAGCACCGCGATGGTCGGCTGCCACAGCGCCGTCTCGGCGAAGCCCGGGGCGAAGCGGGCCACCAGGTAGATGCCGGCCTTGACCATCGCGGCGGCGTGCAGGTACGCGGACACCGGGGTGGGCGCGGCCATCGCGGAGGGCAGCCAGAAGTGCAGCGGGATCAGCGCGGACTTCGTCACGGCGCCGACGAGGAGCAGGAGGACCGCCACGTCCACCACGGTCCCGCGCTGCGCCAGCTCGGGGGCCGCCGCGAGCACCTCGGAGATCCGGTAGGTGCCCGCGGCCTGGCCCAGCATCACGATGCCGACCAGCATGGCCAGGCCGCCGGCGGTGGTGAGCACGAGGGCCTGCAGCGCCGCGCGCCGGGCGGACAGGCGGGTCCGGCTGTAGCTGATGAGCAGGAACGACAGGACGGTGGTGATCTCCCAGAAGACGAACAGCACCAGCATGTCGTCGGCGGTCACCAGGCCGAACATGGCGCCCGCGAAGGCGAGCAGCTGCGCGCCGAAGCCGCCGATGCCGCTCGCGCCGGACTTGAAGTAGCGGGCGCAGTAGAACAGCACCAGGGAGCCCACGCCGAGCACGAGCAGGGACATCGTCCACGAGAGGGCGTCCATGCGCAGCACCAGGTCCAGGTGCAGGGACGGGATCCACTCGCCGCCCTCGGTCCAGCCGCCCTCCGGGCCGTAGACCCGCGGGCCGGAGCCCAGCAGCCACAGGAAGCCGGCGAACGGGACCGCCGCCAGGAGGTAGAAGGCGCTGCGTCCCATCCGCGCGAACAGCAGGGGCGCGACCGCGGCCACCACTGCGTGGAGCAGGAGCACAGCGGTCATCAGGCGCCTCCGGAGGTCGGGGAAGAGATCGGCGGGCGGGCGTCGAGGGGCCCGGACGCGGGCACGGAGGACCTGTGCGAGCACGGGGTGGCCGGGGCGCACCCGGGTGTTCCACCCTATCAAAGGGGTGTTGCCGCCCCCGCTCGCATGTCCTGACAGCACCTGTACGTTCCCGGGCGATTTCCTGGGCGGAAACCGGATTGCGGGGCGCCCCTCCGGCGAGGCCGCCCTCCGCGACGGGCACCGCGGGCCTAGCATGACTGCCATGGACGCCACGCCCCCCGGCCCTCCCGCCCCCGCCCCCTCCCTCCCCGCGACGGCGTTCGTGCCGCGCCGCTCGCACGTGTGGGCCTGGAGCCTGTGGGACGCCGGATCCGCGGCCTTCAACGCCGTGATGACCACGTTCGTGTTCACCGTCTATCTCACGAGCGACCCCTTCGGCGGGGAGGACCACGCCTCGGAGGTGCTGGGCTACGGGATCGGGGCCGCCGGCGTCGTGGTGGCCCTGCTGGCCCCCGTGGTGGGCCAGCGCAGCGACGGCGCGGGGCGGCGCAAGCTGTGGCTCGGGATCAACACGATGCTCACGGCGCTGCTCACGGCCCTGTGCTTCCTGGTCCTCCCCGACCAGCCGTTCCTCTACCTCGGGGTGGGCCTGCTGGCGCTGGCCAACGTCTTCGACGAGTTCGCGGTGGTCAACTACAACGCGATGCTGCCGGGGATCGCGGGCCGCGAGCACATCGGGCGGGTGAGCGGCCAGGGCTGGGCGATGGGCTACTTCGGCGGGATCGTGGCCCTGACGATCGTGCTGTTCGGGTTCATCACCCCGGGCCTGCTCGGCATCCCCGAGGAGGACGCCCTCAACGTGCGGGCCGTGGCCCTGTTCTCGGGGCTGTGGATCGCGCTGTTCTCGATCCCCGTCCTGCTGGTGGTGCCCGAGATCCGCCCCACCCGCCGGGGACCGCGCCCGTCCGTGGCCCGCTCCTACCGCCAGCTGTGGCAGACCCTGCGGGAGCTGTACCGGGACGCCCCGCAGACGCTGTGGTTCCTGCTCTCCTCCGCCGTGTTCCGGGACGGGCTCAACGCGGTGTTCACCTTCGGCGGCGTCATCGCGGCCGGCACGTTCGGCTTCACCCTGAGCGAGGTCATCGTCTTCGCGATCGTCGGCAACGTGGCGGCCGGGGCGGGCGCCCTCGTGGGCGGCCGGCTCGACGACCGGGTGGGGCCCAAGCGCGTCATCGTGGCGTCGCTCGTCGGCATCCTGCTGGCCGGGACCCCGCTGCTGTTCCTCGAGGGCACGGCGGCGTTCTGGGTCTGCGGGCTGCTGCTGTGCCTGTTCGTGGGCCCCGCGCAGTCCGCCTCCCGCACGTTCCTCGGCCGGCTCACACGGACCGGCGAGGAGGGCGCCCTGTTCGGCCTCTACGCCACCACGGGCCGGGCCGTGAGCTTCCTGGCGCCCACCCTGTTCGCGGTGTTCGTCTCCGTGCTCGGCGCGCAGCGCTGGGGGATCCTCGGGATCCTCCTGGTGGTCGGCGCCGGCCTGCTCCTGCTGCTGCGCGCGCGCGACCCGAAGACCGCGGCGGCCCCCCACCACGGCGCCGCCGGCTCGTGAGCCCACCGGTTCGCGGGCCCGCCGGTTCGTGGGCCCTCCGGTTCACGGGCCGCGGGGCGCCGGCACACCGCCGGGTGCGGCCGGAGCGTGTCGGGTCAGATGCGGGTGCGGGAGAACCCGAGGTGGCTGCGCGAGGCCGTGGGTCCGCGCTGCCCCTGGTACCGGTTGCCGTAGGCGCCGGAGCCGTACGGGTGCTCCGTGGGCGAGGACAGCCGGAAGAAGCACAGCTGGCCCACCTTGGAGCCCGGCCACAGCTTGATCGGCAGCGTGGCCATGTTGGACAGCTCGAGCGTGACGTGCCCCGAGAAGCCCGGGTCGATGAACCCCGCCGTGGAGTGGGTCAGCAGGCCCAGGCGCCCCAGCGAGGACTTCCCCTCGAGACGGGCGGCGATGTCGTCCGGGAGGGTCACCTTCTCGTAGGTGGAGCCGAGCACGAACTCCCCCGGATGCAGCACGAAGGCCTCCTCGGGGTCGACCTCCACGAGCCGGGTGAGCTCCGGCTGCTCCACGGACGGGTCGATGTGCGCGTACTTGTGGTTGTCGAAGAGCCGGAACCAGCGGTCCAGCCGCACGTCGATGCTGGCGGGCTGGATCAGGGCGGGATCGTAGGGCTCGAGGACGACCCGGCCGCCGTCGAGCTCCCGGCGGATGTCGCGGTCAGAGATCAGCACGGTCCCCAAGGTATCGCACGGCCGGGCGCCGGACCGCGCTGCGCCGCCGCCCCGTGCCCACCCCCGTCCCGGCGGGTGGTGTAGAGTGTGTGCTGTCCTCGTCCGGTGCTCGCGCCGGACGGACCACGGATGCGCGGCTGTAGCTCAATGGTAGAGCGCACGCTTCCCAAGCCTGATACGCGGGTTCGATTCCCGTCAGCCGCTCTCGCACCGAACGCCCCGAGCCCACCCGGCCGGGGCGTTCGTCGTCTCCCGGGACCGCGCGGTAGGATGTCCCCGCGCCCCGTTCCCCGCATCCGCACCGGGACGACCGCCCGGGCCCTGCGCCCGTCACCCGCACCCCGCTCACGAGGAGCACATCTCCCGTCATGCTGCGCACCATGTTCAAGGCCAAGATCCACCGTGCCGTCGTGACCCAGGCCGACCTCCACTACGTCGGCTCGGTCACCGTCGACCAGGACCTCCTCGACGCCGCCGACATCCTCCCCGGCGAGCTCGTCTCCATCGTGGACGTCACCAACGGCGCCCGGCTGGAGACCTACACGATCGCCGGCGAGCGCGGCTCCGGCGTCGTCGGGATCAACGGGGCCGCCGCCCACCTCGTGCACCCCGGGGACCTCGTCATCCTCATCAGCTACGCGCAGATGGACGACGCCGAGGCCCGCGCCCACGTGCCGTCCGTGGTCCACGTGGACGCGGACAACAGGATCGTCGACCTCGGGTCGGATCCCGCCGAGGCCCTGCTCGACGGCGTCGCCCGCCCGCCCCACTCCCGCACGCTGAGCGCCGCCCGCGCCGACCTGCCCGCCGCGTGACCCGCCCCGGCCCGACCGCGGACGGGCCGGTGATGGGATAGAACTGTAGGGGCCCGCGGACGCGGACCCGCAGCAGCGCGAGGGAGGGTCCCGTGACCGGAGTGTTCTCGGGGTTCTTCATCGTCTGGGCCGTCATCCTGACCGGCTACGCCGTGGGCCGACGGGGCGTGCTGGGCCCCCAGGGGCAGCTCGTGCTGAGCAAGTTCGCCTTCTACGTGGCCAGCCCGCCGCTGCTGTTCCTCACCATCTCCGAGGCGGACATCGCCCAGATCCTCTCCGCGCCGCTGCTGGTGGCCGCCGTGTCCGCCGTGGCCACCACCCTCGTCTACGCCGGGATCGCCCGGTGGGTGCTGCGCCGGGACGCGGCCACCACCCTGATGGGCGCCCAGGCCGCCTCCCAGGTGAACTCGGCCAACCTCGGCATCCCGATCGCCGTCTTCGTGCTCGGGGACGCGTCCCAGGTGGTCCCCGTCATCCTGTTCCAGCTGGCGCTCAACACCCCCGTCTACCTGACCGTCATGGACACCCTCACCGACGGCCGCCGTCCCAGCCTCGGCAGCGTCCTGGGCAACGTGGTCACCAACCCGATGATCGTGGGCTCCGGGCTGGGGATCCTCTTCGCCGTCACCGGGTGGCGGCTGCCGGAGGTGGTGCACGAACCCGTGGAGCTGGTGGCCGGGGCCTCCATCCCGGCGATGCTGATGGCCTTCGGCATCTCCCTGGTGGGCGCCTCCCCGCTGCGGCGGGGTGCCGGGCCGCGCCGGGACGTGGTGCTGGCCAGCACGCTCAAGCTGCTGCTCCACCCGGCGCTGGCGTTCCTGTTCGCCCGGTTCGTGCTGGGCCTGGACGGGCACCTCCTCTACGCCGTGGTGGTGATGGCCGCGCTGCCCACCGCCCAGAACATCTACGTGGCGGCCGTGCGCTACGGCCGGGCGGAGCAGCTGTGCCGGGACACCGTGCTCGTCACCACGGTGGTCGCCATGCTGACCATGGCGGTCGTGGCCCTGCTGCTCTCCTGAGCCGCTCCGCCGCGCCCCAGAACCTCCCGGCGCGGGGCCGCGCCGGGCGCCGTACCGAGCGAAAACGACCGGGCGCACCGGGACACGCAGGGACACGCCCGGGCCCACGGCGGCACACCGATGCAAACCGTCAGGTTACTGGTCTGTGAGGTAGCGCACTCATAGACTGAAAGCTCCGTGCAGGGGTGGTCGACCGGCAGCACCCGCCGCCGACCGTCCCGCCGACCGGGTCCCACAGGATCCCCTCGACGCCCCTCGCGGACCGCCACATCGCCGAAGGGGAGGAACAGACCGTTGACCACCACCTCACACCCCCACAGAGCACCGGGCAGGCGGCGGCTCAGCGCCGCCGCGGCCCTCGGTGCCGTGGGCGCCCTGCTCATGACGGGGTGCGGTGACGCCGACGCCGGCGCCACCCCCACCCTGACCTGGTACATCAACCCCGACGCCGGCGGTCAGGCGGAGCTCGCGCAGCAGTGCTCCGAGGAGTCCGGAGGCCGATACAACATCGAGACCTCGCTGCTCCCGCGCGACGCCGCGTCGCAGCGCGAGCAGCTCGCCCGGCGCCTGGCCGCCGGGGACAGCTCGATGGACATCATGAGCCTGGACCCGCCCTTCATCCCCGAACTGGCCGAGCCGGGCTTCCTGTCCCCCGTGCCGGGGGACGTGGAGGAGGCCACGACCCAGGACGTCCTGGCGGGGCCCCTGGAGGGCGCGAAGTGGAAGGACGAGCTGGTCTCGGTGCCGTTCTGGGCCAACACCCAGCTGCTGTGGTACCGGGAGTCCGTGGCGGAGGCCGCCGGTCTGAACATGGACGAGCCGGTGACCTGGGACCAGATCATGGACGCCGCGCGGGAGCAGGACAAGTACCTCGGGGTGCAGGGCACGTCGGCCGAGTCGATGACCGTGTGGGTGAACGCCCTCGTGGCGTCCGCGGGAGGCTCGATCGTGGAGAACCCGGAGGCCCCCTCCGACGAGATCTCGATCGGCCTGGACTCCGACGCCGGCCGGAAGGCGGCCGAGATCGTCGGGACCATCGGCCAGGACGGGCTCGGCGGTCCCGGCCTGCCGACCGCCGACGAGAACGCCTCGATGATCCAGTTCCAGTCCGACGACGGCTCCTTCATGGTCAACTGGCCCTTCATCTACGCGGCGACCGCCGCCGCCGTGGAGGGCGGGACGGTCGACCGGTCCGTGTACGAGGACATCGGCTGGGCCCTGTGGCCCCGGGTGGACCCGGACGAGCCCTCCGCTCCCCCGCTGGGCGGGATCAACATCGGCGTGGGCGCCACGTCCGAGCACCAGGAGCTGGCGTGGGAGGCGGTCGAGTGCATCGTCCAGCCCGAGAACCAGGCCTACTACTTCGTGAGCAACGGCAACCCGGCGGCGTCCGAGGCCGCCTACGAGGACCCGGAGGTCCGGGAGGCCTACCCGATGTACGCCACGATCCGTGAGTCCCTGGACAACGCGGCCCCGCGCCCGCAGACGCCGTTCTACAACGAGGTCTCCACCGCCATCCAGCAGGAGTGGACCCCGCCGGCGTCCGTCACCGAGGACACGCCCCGGCTCACCGCCGAGTTCATCGAGTCCGTCCTGAGAGGAGAGCGGCTGCTATGAGCACCGTCGTCAACCCCAACGCCCCCGGCACCGGGCCCCGGGAGGTCTCCCCGGCCCCCGTGACCGGCCGCCGCAGCGCGAAGCCGCTGATGTCCGACCGGGCCCGGTCGGAGCGCAAGCTCGGCTGGATGCTCGCCGGTCCGGCGTTCATCGTGATGCTGCTGGTCACGATGTACCCGATCCTGCAGGCGCTGTGGGACTCCTTCTTCTCGTTCCGGCTCACCGCCCCCGGGGAGAAGGAGTTCGTCTTCCTCGGCAACTACGCCACGGTCCTCACCGACGGGGTGTTCTGGCAGGACCTGTGGATCACGGTGCTCATCACGATCGTCACCGTGGTCGTGGAGCTCGTCCTCGGCTTCGCCCTGGCGCTCGTGATGAACAACGCGATCCGCAACACCAAGGGTCTGCTGCGCACCGCGATCCTGGTGCCCTACGGCATCATCACCGTGGTCTCCGCGTTCGCCTGGTTCTACGCGTTCGACATCACGACCGGCTACATCAACAACTGGTTCTCCTGGGTCCCGGGCATCGGCCCGGACTTCAACTGGTTCGCGTCCCAGTGGCCGGCCCTGTTCGTGATCATGGCCTCCGAGATCTGGAAGACCACGCCGTTCATCTCGCTCCTGCTGCTCGCCGGCCTGGCCCAGGTGCCGAGCGAGTACACCGAGGCGGCGCGGGTCGACGGCGCCACGTGGTGGCAGCGGATGTCCCGGGTGGTCCTGCCCAACATGAAGGCCGCGATCATGGTGGCCGTGGTGTTCCGCGCCCTGGACGCGTTCCGCATCTTCGACAACATCTTCATCATGACCCAGGGGCAGTACGGCACGGAGACCCTGTCCCTGCTCGCCTACCGCACCTCCATCGGCCGACTGGAGATCGGGCTCGGCTCCGCGATCTCCGTGATCCTGTTCGTCTGCGTGCTGCTGATCGCCTTCGTCGCCATCAAGGTGTTCAAGGTCGACCTCGCCGGCGCCGGGAAGGGAAGGTAACCCATGACCACCAAGCAGAAGGTCGGATGGGGCGTCGTCACGGTCCTGGTCCTCGTCTACGCCCTGTTCCCCGTCGCCTCGATCCTCATGACGTCCTTCAAGACGCCCGCGGACCTGACCTCCGGGAAGTTCCTGCCCACGCAGTGGGTCGGGGAGAACTACTCCTCGATCTTCGTGGGGCAGGCCCGCGAACTGTTCGTGCCCTCCCTGATCAACTCGATCGGCATCTGCCTGATCGCCACGGCCGTGGCCGTGGTGCTCGCCACGCTCTGCGCCTACGCGATCGCCCGGCTGGACTTCCCGGGCAAGAAGATGATCCTGACGGTCGCCCTGGCGGTGTCCATGTTCCCCGTGGTCTCGATCGTGACCCCGCTGTTCAACCTGTGGCGCCAGATCGGGCTGTACGACACCTGGCCCGGCCTGATCATCCCCTACCTCTCGCTCACCCTGCCGATCTCCATCTGGACGCTGACCGCGTTCTTCCAGCAGATCCCGTGGGACCTGGAGCGGGCGGCCCAGGTGGACGGCGCCACCACGTGGCAGGCGTTCCGCAAGGTCATCGTGCCGCTGGCCCTGCCCGGTGTCTTCACCACGGCGATCATCGCGTTCTTCATCGCCTGGAACGACTTCGTCTACGGCATCGGCCTCACCTCCACCGAGGCGGCCCGGCCCGTCCCGGCGGCGCTCGCGTTCTTCACCGGCGCCTCGCAGTTCGAGGACCCGGCGGGCGCGATCTCCGCGGCGGCCATCGTCGTCACCATCCCGGTGGTGCTGCTGGTGCTGCTGTTCCAGCGCCAGATCGTCTCCGGCCTCACCCAGGGCGCGGTCAAGGGCTGAGCCCGCGCCGCCTCCCGCATCTTCCGAACCGAACGAAGGACTGAGTCCCAGATGGCATCCATCACCCTCAACCACCTCGTCAAGAAGTACGGCGACGGCTTCCCGGCCGTCAACGACGTGTCGATCGACATCGCCGACGGCGAGTTCCTCATCCTCGTGGGGCCCTCCGGCTGCGGCAAGTCCACGCTGCTGCGGATGATCGTGGGCCTCGAGGACATCACCTCCGGGGACCTCCTGATCAACGGCCAGCGGGTCAACGAGAAGGAGCCCCGCGAGCGCAACCTGTCCATGGTGTTCCAGAACTACGCGCTCTACCCGCACCTGACCGTCTACGAGAACATCGCGTTCCCGCTGCGGCTGTCCAAGGGCAAGTTCTCCGACGAGGAGATCGACCGCAAGGTGCGCGCGGCGTCCTCGACCCTGGACCTCGACGACCACCTCGAGCGCAAGCCGGCCAACCTCTCCGGCGGTCAGCGCCAGCGCGTGGCGATGGGCCGGGCGATCGTGCGGGACGCCGACGCGTTCCTGTTCGACGAGCCCCTGTCCAACCTGGACGCGAAGCTGCGCGGCCAGATGCGCACCGAGATCGCCCAGCTCCAGCGCCGGATGGGCATCACCTCGGTCTACGTGACCCACGACCAGACGGAGGCCATGACCCTCGGCGACCGCGTGGCGGTGCTCAAGAAGGGCATCCTGCAGCAGATTGCCTCGCCCCGTGAGCTCTACGAGCAGCCGGCGAACCTGTTCGTGGCGGGGTTCATCGGCTCCCCGTCGATGAACTTCCTCCCGGCGCACGTGAAGGGCAGCGTGTTCGACACCCCGCTGGGCGAGATCCCGGTCCCCGAGAAGGCCGCCGGGAAGCTGCCCGCGGACGGGTCGATCGTGCTGCTCGGCCTGCGCCCCGAGCACTTCAACGACGCCAAGTTCGTGGACGAGGCGATCGCGTCCCGCGGCACCGTCTTCGATACCGAGTTCACCCACACGGAGTGGATGGGCAACGAGCAGTACGGCTACATCAACTACCGGCAGGACGACTCGGTCAAGGCGAAGCTCGACGAGCTGGCGCAGGAGCTGGACGGGGACGAGATGCACCCGCAGATCGTCGTCTCCCTCGACGCCACCTCCCGCATCCGCGGGGGGACGAAGGGCAGGATCTGGGTCGACACCCGCCGGATGCACGTCTTCGACCCCGAGACCGGCGCGAACCTGACCCGGGACGAGGAGGCCGGCGCCGAGCTGACCCGCGAGGCCGTCGAGGAGCGCAAGGCCGAGATCGAGCGGGCCCGCCAGGAGCTGGCCGCCGCCGGCTGAGCACAGGGCGCTGCGCCCGGTGCCCGAGGAGCCCGCCGCCCGCTGCCGGGGCGGCGGGCTCCCGCGCGTCCAGGACGCGGCAGGTGTCTGCGAGCCCAGTGGCGCGACAGGTGCACGGGAGCCCAGGGGCGCGGCAGGTGCCGGCGAGCCCAGGGGCTCAGCCGGTGCCCGGCAGGCCGAGCGAGAACCACCCCACGAGGGCGAGGACGGCGAGCAGGCCCGCGGAGGACGCGGCCGAGCTCAGCCGCGGGTGCCGGAGCCCCCAGGGCACGAGCCGGTGCCAGCGGGCCGCGGCCTCCCGCGCCGTCGCGCGCTCGAGGTGGGTGCGGGGCGCCCCCAGCGCCACGGCGACGTCCTCGAGGGCGCGGGCGTCCCACACCGCGCCGTCGAGGCCCAGGACCCGGCGGCCCGAACGGCCCGCCGCCCACAGGTGGGGGCGGTCGGCCGAGCGCGGGGCGCCGGCCGCCCGGTGCAGGGCCCCGACCGTGACGACGTGCTCCACCTCCGTGAGCGGCGTCGCGGCGAAGCCCACGGTGCGGGAGCGCAGGACGTGGCTGTCCGTGCGGACGACCAGCACGGGACGCAGCCGGACCCAGCACGCGGCGGCGGCGGCGAGCACGAGTACGAGCACCACCACCGACACGCCGGGGGCCGGCCGCCGCGCCCAGAGGAACAGCACGAGCACCACGACCACCAGCAGCGGGCCCAGGCAGGAGAGCAGGCGCCGGCCGTAGGAGCTCAGCCGGGGACGCAGCACGGCGCGGACGGGTCCGTACTTCTCGGGGACCTGGCGGACGGAGTCGGCCATGGGGAGTCAGCTCCAGACGGGGGACGATCGGTCGGGGGAAGGGGTGCGGCACGTAGCGTACCCGTCCGGGGGCGGACCGTGCCCCGGACGGGCCTCGCCCGGCCCGGTGCACGCACAGGCCGGGGGGCGATCGGCTAGCGTGATCGGATGGAGTCCAACGTCCGCGTGCTGAAAGCCCTCGGGGCCTGGCTGTTCCTCGTGCTGCTCGGGGTGGCGGCCGCCGCCGTCACCATCGCCCTGGTCAACAAGTACATGTACGGCCCGGAGACGGACGTGCGGGCCTACATCGAGGACCTGCGGGACGGGGACGGCGGCGAGGCACTGGGGCTGCTCAACGCCCGCGTCCCGGAGGCCAACGCGGCGATGCTGGACGGCGACCCGCTCGAGGCCGCGGCCGAGGACCTCGAGGACCTGGAGGTCTCCACCGTCTCGGAGGACGGCGAGCGGGCCGTGGTCCGCGCGGACTACACCCTCGACGGCGAGCCGCACAGCTCCGAGTTCGCCCTCCACCCCGTGGACACCCAGTGGGGCTTCTTCACGGTGTGGGCGTTCGACGAGACCCCCCTTCCCACGGTGACGGTCAGTCTGCCGGGGGCCACCTCGGTCGACGTGAACGGCATGTCCGTGGCCCTGCCGGAGTCCTCCGCGGAGTTCTCCGCCTTCTTCCCGGGCGCCTACACGGCCTCCTACACGTCCGAGCTCGTGGCGGCCGACCCGGTGCGCACCGTGCTGACCGACCCGGGCCAGCAGGCGGAGATCGTCCTGGAGGCCCGGCCGACCGAGGCCCTCGAGCAGGAGGTGGACCGGCAGATGAAGGAGTATCTGGACGGCTGCGCCGGGCAGGGCAGCCTCTTCCCGTCCGGCTGCCCGTTCTCCTTCGAGTTCGACGGCCGGGTCTCGGGGGACGTGGAGTGGACGATCGAGTCCTATCCGGACCCGGAGATCGTCGTGGGCGCCGAGGGCGGCCCGGGCTGGGCCCTGGAGCCCGCGCAGGGCACCGCGCGGATCGCCTTCGACTCCCTCGACCTGTTCACCGGGGACGTCGAACGGCTCGAGCGCACCGTGCCGTTCGAGGTCGCCGCCGACCTCGACATCGACGGCTCGACGGTGCGGGTCGACCCGCGCGGCTGAGCCCGTCGCGCGGGGACACCCCGGGGAGACATCCCCGGGCCATCCCCCGGGACACCTCCCGGCTCGACCCTCAGCCGGGACCGATCAGTTGACGCCGCGCAGGTCCAGGACCAGCTCGCTCTCCCCCTCGGCGTCCAGCACGAAGGGGATGCCCCAGTCCTGCTGGTAGAGGTGGCAGGCCGCGTGGTCGGGGATCTCCCCGCCCGGCTCGCCGTCGCACGCCGCGGCGCGCGCGGTGATGTGCAGGACGCCCTCGGTGACGCCGTCCGCCAGCACGAGCTGCCGGCGCAGGCCCTGGGCCGTGCCGGCGCCCTCGGCCAGCGCCTCCTCGGGGGAGGACGAGATCTTCAGCTGCGTCGGGTCCCCCCACCGGTCGTCGAGCTTCTGCCCGGTCGGCGCCGCGAAGCGCACCTCGACCGCGAGCGCGCCCGGGGCGAGCCTGGTGCGGGCCCGCTGGGTCCGCGACGCCCCCTCGTCGACGCGCTGGGCGGCGGCGGGGATCGGCACGCGCACCAGGCGGTGGGCGTTGGCCTCGACGACGACGAGCAGCGGCTCCTCCCCCGAGACGTCCAGCAGCACGTCGGAGGGCTCGGCCAGGCCGCGGGCCAGCGTGGCCACCTGCCGGGTCCGGG
The DNA here is from genome assembly GCF_059758435.1 of Kocuria sp. GQ42. NCBI lineage: Bacteria > Bacillati > Actinomycetota > Actinomycetes > Micrococcales > Micrococcaceae > Kocuria > Kocuria sp. GQ42. Next base: position 50,949 of record NZ_JCAXEN010000007.1, read on the forward strand.
GGTCGTAGTGGCGCACGGCGCCGTTGTAGGTGTCCGCCACGGCCACCGACCCGTCGGGCAGCTGGGCCACGCCGAGGCAGTGCTGCAGGCGGGCCCCGCCGGCGTCTCCGTCGCGGAAGCCGAAGTCGAACAGCCCCTCGCCCACGGCGGTCTCGACCGCGACGGCCCCGTCGTCGTCGAACCGGAGCACGCGCAGGGCCGAGGTCTCCGAGTCGGCGATCCACACGTTGCCCTCGTGGTCCTCCGCGAGCCCCGAGGACTGCGCGAACCACGCCTCGGCGCCGGACCCGTCCTTGAGCCCCTCGTCCCCCGTGCCCGCGAGCACGGCGAGCCGGCCGGTCCGGGGGTCGAACGAGAACAGCTGGTGGGTGCCCGCCATGGCCACCACGAGCCGGTCGGCCCGGGCGGACCACACGACGTCCCACGGGGAGGACAGCGCCACCTCCAGCGGGTCGGCCTCGGGGTCGATGTGGTTCGGCTCCGCCCCCCGCGCGCGCTCCTCGTCGAGCAGCCGCTGCACCCCGCTGCCGGCCACCGTGCGCACCTGCCCCGTGGCGAGGTCCACGCCCCGGAGCCGGTGGTTGACGGAGTCCGCCACGACCACGTCGTAGCCGGCGGCCGCGCGCACCTCCTCGGGCAGCAGCGTGAGCCCCTGGGGCTCGGTGAAGCGCGCGGTCCCCGGGTCGCCGTCCGCGTGGCCCTTGCCCGCGCCGATCACCCGGCGGACGGTCTCGAGGTCGTTGTCGAGCTGGACCAGGCGGTGGTGGCCCGTGTCGGAGACCAGGAACGAGCCGTCCGGCAGCGGCAGCACCTTGCCCGGGAAGCGGAGGTCCCCCTCGGGCGCCGGCCGGGGCACGTACGGCCCGTCGCCGCGGTGCAGGGTGCCCCGGGCCTCGTGCTCGGCCACGAGCTCCTCCACGAGGGTGACGAGGCCCTGGACGTGGCCCTCCCCCGAGAGGTGCGCCACGATGTAGCCCTCCGGGTCCACCACCACGAGCGTGGGCCACGCGCGGGCCGTGTAGGCGTCCCAGGTGGTCAGCTCGGGGTCGTCGAGCACGGGGTGGTGGACTTCGTAGCGGTCCACGGCGGCCGCGAGCGCGTCCGGGTCGGCCTCGTGCTCGAACTTCGGGGAGTGCACGCCCACCGTGACGAGGACGTCGGAGAAGCGCTCCTCGAGGGGGCGCAGCTCGTCGAGCACGTGCAGGCAGTTGATGCAGCAGAAGGACCAGAAGTCCAGGACCACGACCTTGCCGCGCAGCGCGGCGAGGTCGAGGTCCCTGCCGCCGGTGTTGAGCCAGGCACGGCCCTGCAGCTCGGAGGCGCGGACGCGGGAGGTGAGGCGCATGGAGGGGGATCCTTTCGGGGCGGAGCAGGACGGGGTGGACCAGGGCGGGACGTGCGGCGGGACGGGCGGCGGGGCTCAGGGCCGGGCGGCGCGGTCGTCGCGCTCGGCGAGCCCGGCCATCATCTCGTTGTAGGCCTTGAGCTCGGCGTCGTCCGTGCGGTCGGCCTTGCGGTCCGCACGGCGGTTCTCTTTGGTGCCCTCGATCGCCCACATGATCGCGACGACGACGGCGACGACGACGGTGGGGAACTCGCCGATCCCCCACATGAGGGCCCCGCCGAGCTGCTGGTCCTCGATCGCGGAGCGGCCCCAGTCCCGGCCGGTGTTGCCGAACCAGGAGGCCTGCAGCAGGGTGTCGGAGCCCATGAGGGCGACCCCCACGAAGGCGTGGTAGACCATCGTGGCCAGCAGCAGGACCAGGCGCATCATGTGGCCGGGGCGGTACGGGACGGGGTCCGTGCCGATCAGCACCAGCATGAACAGGTACCCGGTGATCAGGAAGTGCACGACCATGAACACGTGGCCCACGTGGTAGTGCAGGGTGAAGTGGAACAGCGGGGTGAAGTAGAAGACCACGATGGAGCCGGCGAAGTTCACGGCCGCGAAGATCGGGTGCGTCACGACCCTGCCGAACCCGGAGTGCACGAGCCGCAGGATCCACTCGCGGGGCCCGCGGGTGCCGTCCGGGCGGGACTCCAGGGCCTTGAGCAGCAGGGTGACCGGCGCGCCCAGGACCAGGAAGATCGGCACGACCATGGTCAGTGCCATGTGCTCGACCATGTGCGCCGAGAACAGGACCCGGCCGTAGACGGCGAACCCGCCCGAGGTGATGAAGAACAGCACCCCGACCCCGGTGAGCCACGAGAGGGTGCGCAGCACGGACCAGGAGTCCCGGCGCCGGCGCACGCGCACGAACGCCCACAGGTAGACGGCCGCGAGGAACACGCAGACCGCGAGCCACAGCCAGTCGACGCGCCACGTGGTGAACCACGAGGCCGCGGTGGGCTCGGGCGGCAGCTCGTACCAGGTGAGGATCAGCGCCGGGGAGGCGTCCGGGGCGATCTCCTCGGGCACCGGCGGGGCGGTCCGGGACAGGGCCACGGCGACGCCCATGACGGCGCCCATCACCAGCAGCTCCCCGAGCACGAGCTGCCACACGGCGCGGCGGGCCGTGAGCCGACCGGCCTCGAGCGCGGGCACCAGCCACCGGCGGTGCGCGAGGCCCGCCAGGCCCAGGCCCAGCGTGAGGACGAACTTGACCAGCACGAGCCACCCGTAGCCGCTGAAGAGCTGCTCCCAGGAGCCGATGCGCACGGCCGCGTTGACCGTCCCGGAGAGCAGGACGAGGAGGAAGGCACCGAGGGCGACCGCGGAGAAGCGGCGCAGGACCACGGCCGCGATCGGCACCCGCCGCCGCGGGCCGGCGGACGGACGGCCCCGGGCGGCGCCCTCGGGGAGCGTGCCGGTGCCGGCCTCCGGGGCGCTCAGCTGCGGGGAGAGCCAGGCGAGCACCACGAGCCCTCCCGTCCACAGCCCCGCGCCCAGCAGGTGCAGGCCCAGGGAGTTGACGGCGCCCATGTGGTCGTTGCCGCCGGCGGAGTGCCCGTTGAGGGCCATGGCGACGAGGGCCGCGCAGGACAGGGCCAGGGTGAGCAGCAGCCCGAGCAGCGCCCGGATGCCGAAGACCAGGGTGGTCACGACGGCGGCCACCACGACGATCGCCGCCTGGGCCTGCCCGGTGGGGATGTCCGTGGTGTAGTGCAGCAGCTGCTGGGTGTAGGTCCCGTCCCCGCCCACGGGCACGCCCGCGACGTCGGAGTAGGACAGGACGAGCACGGCCACGGCGGCCACGGTCCAGACCACGGCTGCGGCCTCGGCGAGGCGCAGGGTGCGGCGGAACAGCGGGTGCTCGGGGGCCGCGGCGCGGTCCCGGGCGCCCCGGCGGCGCCCGCCGACGGTGGTCGGCACGACGCCCACCGCGAACAGCAGGGCCCCCATGACCACCACCAGCGCGCCGTTGTGCACGAGCTCCGCGGCGGGCAGCCCCCAGCGGACCAGCGCCCCGGGGTCGGCGGCGAGCCGGGCCGCGCCGGAGCCGGTCCACAGCATCGCCGCGAGGAGCGCCGCGAGGGCCACGAGGGGCACGGCCGCGAGCCACCAGGGGTCGATCCCCCGGTCGCCCGGCCGGGCGGCGGTGCCGTGGTCGGCGCGCTCGGCCGTCCTCGAACTCATGGTCAGTCTCCTTCATCCGCCCCACGACGACGGGGCGGCCCGTCTCCATTGTCCCTCCCCGAGCGCACCGGCCCGTGCGCGTGTGCCGGATCCCACACGGGCGGTCCTCAGTCCTCGAAGAGCACGTCCCCCACGAACCCTCCCTCCGCGCAGCCCGGGGGCACGGCGAAGACCGCGGACCCGACCGGGGTGGTCCAGGCGTTGAGCATGTCGAGCTCGTCGAGCCGGCGCTGGATCGGGACGAACTGGCGGTCGACGTCCGCGCAGTACGCCGCGAAGACCATCCCCGCGTCGCTGACCCCTCCGGTGGTCGCGCCCCGGCCCCGGGTGCCCGAGGCGCCCGTCACGGGCAGGTCGTAGTTGTAGACCCGCCGGTGGATCCGCTCGAGGGGGTCCTCCGAGCGGGAGCGGCGCACGTGGGCGTAGTCCGCGATGACGGGGAAGCCCAGCGGCCCCCGCGCGGCGAGGTCCGGCTCGTCGTGCTCGGCGCCGCCCGTCAGCGGGGCGCCGTCGCGCAGGCGCCGCCCGACGGCGTCCTCCCGCGCCGGGGTGTCCGCCTCGTCCCAGGTGTCCAGGTTCATGGCGATCCGGCGGACGACCAGGGCCGTGCCGTCCGGGACCCACGGCGCGAAGCCGTCCCGGCCGTGGACCACCCGCTCGTACTCCTCGCTGCCGCCCCGGGGGTTGACGGTGCCGTCCACCTGGCCGAAGAGGTTGCGCATGCTCTGCCCGTCCGGGACGGAGCCCACGGTGTGCCGGAAGCCGTCCTGCACCCAGCGCACGGCGGCGAAGGAGCGGGCGGCCTTGAGCAGCACCCGCTGGGCGTGCGAGACCGCGAGGCGGTCGTCGGCGCAGATCTGCAGCAGCAGGTCGCCGTCGCTCCACCGCTCCTCGAGCCGGTCGATCGAGAACGGGGGCAGGGGCCGCAGCCAGGCCGGCACGCGGTCCGGGGCGACCAGTCCGAGCAGCCGCCGCCCGAAGCCGAGGGTCACCGTGAGCCGCGCGGGGTGCTCGGCGAGCCACGGCTCCTGGTCGGCGACCGGCGCCCGGCCCTGGGTCAGGGCGGCGGCGTCCTCGGAGAGCACCCGCAGCAGGCGCCGCACCGCGTCCCGGGTGGTGTCCCGGTTCAGGTCCAGCGCCACGAAGGCGGCGAACGCCTGCGGCGCGGTCGCCACCCCGGCCTGCCGGGGGCCGTGGAAGGGCTCGACGGCCTGCCCGTGCCCCTGCGGTGCCGCCCGGGCGGTGTCCTGCGGGGCCGCGGCGGGGGCCCCGGCGCGGCGGGCCGACTCCAGGCCCAGGGCGGTGGCGGCGCCGACGCCGGCGGCGCCGCCCGCCACGAGCAGGCGCCGCCGGTCCAGGCCGCGGGCCTCACCCACGGCAGCCCAGCAGGTCCGCCGCCGGCGTGGCCCCGGAGGGCGACCCCGTCCCGCTCGCGTGGCCCCCGGCGTGCCCCCCGCCGTCGCCGGCGCCGGCGTCCTCGCTCCCGCCGTGGCCCGGGGCGTACTCCTCCTGGGCGCCCGCGAAGTCGCGGACGGCCGCCGTGACCGTCTGCTGGGTCCCGTCCTCGAAGCGCAGGACGAGCTCGAGGTCGTCCCCGGCACGGAGCCCGCAGCGCAGGTCCAGGAGCATGAGGTGGTCCGCCCCGGGCTCGAGGGCGTAGGACTCCCCCGGCGCGATGCCGACCGGGTCCTGCATCCGCTGCATGACCGTGCTGCCGGTCTCGGGGTCGAGCACGGTCTCGTGCAGCTCGACCGCCCCGGCGACGCCCTCGGCGGACGCGCCGGTGAGCACGACCGGGGCGTCGCCCTCGTTGACGAGGGTGCCGAACACCCCGGTCATGCCTCCGGCGGGGGCCGCCTTCGCCCAGGGCTGCTCCACGGTGAGCGGTTCGTGCGCGGCGGCGCCCCCCGCGTCGTGCGGGGAGGGGGCGCCGGAGGCGGAGGTGGACGCGGCGGACGGTGCCGGTTCCTGGGCGGAGGACGCGCAGCCCGTGAGCGCGAGGGCGCCGAGGGCGAGGACGGTGCTGGTGCGCAGCAGCGCGGCGGGCAGAGAGGTGGACAGGGAGGTGGGCAGGGAAGTGGGCATGGGTGCTCCTGGGAGTCGATGACGAGGGTGCGCGGGGCGGGGCACGCGCAGGAGGGTGCACGGCGGCAGCCCCCGGGGGCGCGGCGGCGCCCGGCGGGCTGCGGGCGGCAGGTGCGGACGGTGCGGGAGCGGGGCGGACCCCGGGAGCTCAGCCCTTGCGGCGCCGGTTCGAGACGAGGCTCACCACGCCGAGCACGGCGAGGGCCACGGCGGCGCCGGCGACCGCGACGAGCCAGAGCGGGACGTCCCCGGACGAGGCGCGGTCCGCGGCGTCCTGGGCGCTCGCGGCGGCGTCCTCCACCGCGGCGCTCGGGTCCGCCGAGGGCTCGCCGCCGGAGCCGACGTCGTAGCTGAACGTGCCCTCGATGGGGTGCCCGTCGCCGGAGACCACGCGCCAGACCACGCGGTAGGTCTCGTCCTCCGCCCCGGCCGCGGCCAGGGGCTGGACGACCGTGTTCCCCTCCGGCTCGAGCGGGCCCTCCGTCACGGAGCGCCCCTCGGAGTCGGTGACCAGGATCTGGTGGCCGATGTCCATGATCTCGCCGGAGAAGGTGAGCTCGAGCTCCTCCGGCGCGGTGGTCAGGACGGAGTCGGGCTCCGGCGTGACGGCGGTCAGCTCGTCGTGCGCGGCGGCGGGCAGCAGGGGCAGGAGGGTGAGGGCTGCCGCTGCCAGCAGGGCGGCGGTGCGGCGGGTGGTGGACGTGGGCATGAGGTCTCCTCGGAGGGCCGGGCGGCGGTGGGCGGGGCCGCCGGGCCGGGAGGGCCGGGCGGCGGGCACGGGCCGTCGGACGTCCTGCCGAGGTCGGTGGCCCGGGCGGCGCCCCGCGGTCGTCCGGCTCAGCCGGCGGGCAGCGTGGCGGGTCCCGGGAGGAGGACCGGCAGCAGGGGTCGACGGCGGGCGCGCGGCGGCCCGCGGTGGGAGCGCACGGGACGCAGCAGCGTCTGGTCGGTCAGCACGTGCGGGCGCCCGGCCCGCACGGCGCGCGGGCGGCCGACGACCACGGGGGCCGGCCGGACCTGCCGCCGGCGGCGCACGCGCAGCCGCAGCGCCTCCAGGAGGACCACGGCCGCGACCTCGCCGTGGCGCATGAGCACGTAGGAGGCCAGTGCGGCGAGCACGTGGGAGACGAGCATGGCGGTCCCGCCGTGCTCGGCGTGGGGCTGGACGTCCAGCACGAGGGCGGGGCCGGGCACGCCCCCTGCGGCGCCGTGCTGCGCGGCGTGGTGCAGGGAGGGGTGGGCGGCGTGGGCCACCGTGCCGGCACCGCCGGAGGCCGCGAACAGGGCGTGCAGGACGGACTGGCTGAGCAGCACGCCCAGCAGCAGGGACGACCGCGAGAGCACCCGGCCGGCCAGTGCCATGCACAGCGGCCCGGACACCGCCAGCGAGAGGAGCACGAGCACGACGGGCGGGGCCTGTCCGCCGGCGGCCGCGTGGGAGATCGCGGCGGCGGAGGTGGCGATGGCCGCTCCGGCCCAGCCGCGGGCGAGGCGCCGTGCACGTGGGCTCACGCCGCACCTCCCGTCTCGTCGCCGGCCGCTCGGCCCGGTGGTCCCATTATGCGCGCCGTCCCCGGCGCCGGACCAATTGCGGCGCCCGGGGCCGCGCGGCCGGTCGCGTCCGCGGCGCGGCGTGCCCCTTCGGCGTGCCCGGCGCGGGACCCGGGCACGCCGAAGGGGCGGCCCCGGTGCGGGGGCCGCCCCTTCGGACGAAGCCATGGGACGGGGTCCGGAACGGACCCGCGGGTGTCCTTACTTCTTGGACACGGCCGCCTTGAGCTTGGAACCAGCGGTCAGCTTGACGCCGTGGCCGGCCGGGATCTCGATGGTCTCGCCGGTCTGGGGGTTGCGACCGGTGCGAGCGGCACGGTCGGTGCGCTCGACAGCCAGCCAGCCCGGGATGGTGATCTTCTCACCGGCGGAGACGGACTCCTCGAAGACCTGGAACATCGCGTCCAGGACGCCGTTCACGGCGGCGTTGGTGGTGCCGGCCTTCTCGGCGACCTCTGCGACGAGTTCACTGCGGTTCTTAGCCATGTTCATGTCCTCCTGGACTTGGGGTCGTGGGGAAGCGCGGCACGGGGGACCGATCGCGCTCCTGCGTCAGAAATTACCAGCTGGACTTGGTGATGCCGGGCAGTTCGCCGCGGTGAGCCATGTCGCGGAACCGGACGCGGGAGATGCCGAACTTCTGGAGGGTGCCGCGGGGGCGGCCGTCGATCTGGTCCCGGTTGCGCAGCCGGACCGGGGAGGCGTCCCGGGGCAGCTTCTGCAGGCCCAGGCGGGCCTCCTCGCGGGCCTCGTCGGTGGCGTTCTCGTCGACGAGGGTCTTCTTGAGCTCGGCACGCTTCGCGGCGTAGCGCTCGACGACGACCTTGCGCTGCTCGTTCTTGGCGATCTTGGACTTCTTGGCCATGGATTCAGCGCTCCTCGCGGAAATCGACGTGCTTGCGGACGACCGGGTCGTACTTCTTGAGCACCATGCGGTCCGGGTCGTTGCGGCGGTTCTTGCGGGTCACGTAGGTGAAACCGGTGCCGGCGGTGGACTTCAGCTTGATGATGGGACGAACGTCCTTGTCCTTGGCCATGCTAGATCTTCTCCCCACGTGCGAGAATGTCGGTCACGACGGAATCGATGCCACGGGCGTCGATGACCTTGATGCCCTTGGCGCTGACGTTGAGCGTCACGCTGCGGCGCAGCGACGGCACCCAGTACCGCTTCTTCTGGATGTTCGGGTCGAACCGGCGCTTGGTACGGCGGTGCGAGTGCGAAATGCTGTGCCCAAAGCCCGGCTGAGCTCCAGTCACCTGGCAGTGCGCTGCCATAGTGTTCTCCTCCAATGTTGACGAAATGACGGCACGCAGTGGGTGCCACAGTTGATCACTCAGCTGCGGCAACGGGCGTCCCGCCACCTTCAGAATTGCCACCGTTCGCCAACCGGGCCCTCTCGTAAGGCCCGCGGCCGGAACCGGCGAAGGCCTCGCCACGATGAAGACGGTGAAGATCAAGGTGCCGGAAGGTGGACTCCACCACACGACAGCCTTGAAGTCTAGGCCCGGACGGACTTCCCCGCAACCTGACGTCAGGTGTGACCAGCTTCGGGTCAGTCTACCGGCTCCCCGGACCCCCGCAAACCGGAGGACTCCCCGATCAGCCGCACCGGGCGGGGGCCGACGGCTCGTCGCGGGCCGCGGGACCGGCGGGGAGCACCGGGCGCGGGAGCAGCGTCGTGTACCCGGGGTGGCGGGCGGCGACCGCGTCCCCGGAGGAGGTCCCGCGCAGCCGCCGCCCGACCCAGGGCAGCAGGTACTCGCGGGCCCAGTGGAGGTCCTCCTTCAGCACCCCCGGGCTCGCCGTGACCGGCAGCCGGTCGGTGGGCGGCAGCTCCAGGGCGTGCTCCACGCCCAGCAGCTCGAGCACCCGGGCGGCCACGCGGGTGTGCCCCGCGGTCGACATGTGCAGCCGGTCCACCGCCCAGTAGCGCCAGTCCTGCAGGGTGCGCATCCGCCAGTAGTCGAGGACCAGGCACCCGTGCCGGTCGGCGATCTCCCGGACGTGCTCGTTGTAGAGCGCCTGCCGGGGGCGGGTCCAGGACGTGGGGGCGTCCCGGCCGGGGTCGAAGGCCGTGAACAGCACCACCTGGGCGCCGGAGCCCCGCAGCCGGGCGACCGCCTGCTCGTAGACCCCCATGAGGGCGTCCACGTCCGCCCGGGGGCGCAGCAGGTCGTTGCCCCCGGCGTAGAGGCTCACCAGGGTCGGCTCCAGGGCCAGGCACGCCTCGAGCTGCTCCTCGACGATCCCGCGGAGCAGCCGCCCCCGGACCGCGAGGTTCGCGTAGCGGGTGTCCGGGTGGGCCGCGGTCAGCTGCTCGGCCACGAGGTCGGCCCAGCCGCGCACCCCGTTGGGGCGTGCGGGGTCGGGGTCGCCCACGCCCTCGGTCATGGAGTCGCCGAGGGCCACGTAGCGGATGGGCGGTGCGAGCGGCACGGCGGCCGGGCGGGGCGTCGTCGGCTCCGTCATGCGGTGTTCTCTCCGTTCGGGGCAGGGGGGTGCTGCGGGCGGGGCCGCGAGGGCGCGGTCAGGGCGCCGTCCGGTCGGTGTGCTCGGGCTGCCCCGGCTCCCCCACGGACCGGAGGCGGGAGCGGTTGCCGAGCGACTCGTTGACGGCGCGCACCAGGGAGTTCGCCCGGGCGTTGTCCGGCAGCTGCTCGATCAGCACCGGGTTGCCCGCGGAGTCGGCCAGGGGCACGCGCCAGTTCGGGTACTCGTCCCCCGTGCCCGGCTGGTTCTGCATCCGGCGCTCGCCGACGGCGTCCACGAGGGAGACGTTGAACAGCAGCGCCGGGGACTGGGCGAGGTAGCGGTGCAGCGCCTCGACCAGGCCCTGCTCGTCCGTGGCGTCCCCGTCGGGGAGCAGCCCGTCCGCGGCGACGGCCGCGAAGAACGTGTCGAGCTGCCGGCGGGCCTCGGCCCGCTCCTCCTCCACGGGCCGGGCCAGCAGGCCCAGCTCTTGGCGCACGTCCACCTGCACGCCCTGCAGGAAGCCTGCCGTGGGCGGGAAGTCGTGGGTGCTGACCGAGGCCATGCTCAGCTCCCGGTACTGCGCCGGGGGGAGCGGCTCGTCGCCGTCCACCTCGAACCACAGGATCGAGGTGCCCAGCACGCCGCGCTCCGCGAGGTACTCCCGCACCCACGGCTCGAGGGTGCCCAGGTCCTCCCCGACCACCACGGCCCCGGCGAGCTCCGCCTCGAGCGCGAGGATGCCGACCATCGCCTCGTGGTCGTAGTAGACGTAGGCGCCCTCCGAGGCCTCCTGGCCGTCCGGGATCCACCACAGCCGGAACAGGCCCAGGACGTGGTCCACCCGGATGCCGCCGGCGTGCCGGAAGATCGTGCGCAGCATGTCCCGCCAGGGCAGGTAGCCGGCCTCGGCCAGGCGCTCCGGGTGCCACGGGGGCTGGGACCAGTTCTGGCCCTTCTGGTTGTACATGTCCGCGGGCGCGCCCACGCTGACGCCCAGGGCCAGCACGTCCTGGAGCGTCCACGCGTCGGCGCCCTGCTTGTGCACGCCCACGGCGAGGTCGTGGATCACGCCGATGTCCATCCCGGCCAGGTGCGCCGCGCGCTGGGCGGCCTCGAGCTGCTCGTCCAGCAGCCACTGCATCCACACGTGGAAGTCGATCCGGTCGGACAGCCGGGTCCGCGCCTCCACCGCGTACGGGGCGTCGGGGCGCGCCGCGGCGTCGTCCCACTCGGGGGCGTCCTCGCCGAGCTCCTCCCGCAGCGCGCACCAGAGGCCGAAGTCCTGCAGGCCCTGCCCGCCCTCGGCCACGAACCGGCGCAGCTGCTGCTGGCGGTGCGGCGAGCGGCGGACGGTGAACAGCAGCTCCAGGCTCTTCAGCTTGGCCGCGTACGCCTTGTCCCGGTCGATGGTGCTGGTGTCGAGGTTGTCCTTGCGCTGGATCGCGGCCAGCGTGTTGACCACCTCGAGGTCGCCCGGGCGCAGGTACGCGTACTCGGGGACCTCGGCGATGCGCAGGTAGAGGGGGTTGAAGAAGCGGCGGCTGGTCGGCAGGTACGGCGAGGGCTCCACCGGCGGTGCGGGCTCGGCGGCGTGCAGCGGGTTGACCAGCAGGTAGTCCGCCCCCTGCTCGCCCGAGATCGCGGCGAGGCTCGCGAGGTCCGAGGCGTCGCCCACGCCCCACGAGCGCCCGGAGGTCACCGAGTAGATCTGCGCCATGTAGCCCCAGCGGTGCCGGCCGTGCAGCCGGTCGGTGCTGGCGAGGTGCCGCGGGGTCACGGCCAGCGGCGTCGTGACCGCGCGTCCGCCGTCGACCTCGGGGCACTCGGCGCGGACCTCGTACCAGCCCACGGCGAGGCCCTCGGGCACCTCGAAGGTGGCCTGGCCGGTGAGGACGCCGTCCACGTCCCGCGGGGAGCGCCAGTTGTCGACCTGGGGGGCGGTGGTCCGGGCGCCGCCCTCCGCCACGAGGGTCACGCGGACGGTGGAGCCGTGCGGGACGTGCACCGCGAAACGGGTGCGCTCCCCCGCGACGGCGACGACCACGGGCGGCAGGACCCGCCGCCAGGGCGCCAGCTCCCGCTGAGCGAGGCACGCCTCGATCGCGGCGTCGTCGCCGGCGTCCGCGCCCAGCGCGTCGAGCACGGCGCGCAGCGTCGGCTCCGGGACCTCCCGCTCCTGTCCGTCGAACCCGGAGTAGGTGGTGGAGACCCGGTAGGCCTCGGCGAGCCGGCGCAGCGCGCCGTCGGTGGTGGTGGTGTGGGCCATGGCCCCCACTCTAACCACCGGCGCGGCCGGAGCCGCAGGCTGCTGATGATCCGGGCGGCTACGCCAGGGTGCGGGCGACGTCGACGACGAAGCGGTACCGCACGTCCGAGGCGACCACCCGGTCGTAGGCGGCGTCGACGTCGTCGGCGCCGATCAGCTCGATCTCGGACTCCACGCCGTGCTCGGCGCAGAAGTCCAGCATCTCCTGCGTCTGCGGGATCCCGCCGACCATCGACCCGGTGAGCACGCGCTGGGGGCCGATCAGGGCGCCCGGGCGGACGCTGTACGGCTCGGTGGGCAGCCCCACGGAGCACAGCACGCCGTCGACCCGCAGCAGGGACAGGTACTGCTCGACCGGCAGGTCCGCGGAGACGGTGTTGAGGATCAGGTCGAAGCGGCCCTTGTTGCGCTCGAAGGTCTCGGGGTCCTTCGTGGCCCAGTAGTCGGTCGCGCCGAAGGCCAGGCCGTCCTCCTGCTTGGACAGGCTCTGGCTCAGGACGGTGACCTCGGCGCCCATGGCGGCGGCGATCTTCACGGCGACGTGGCCGAGCCCGCCCATGCCCAGGACGGCCACCCGCCGGCCCGGTCCGGCGCCCCAGCGCCTGAACGGGGCGTACGTGGTGATCCCGGCGCACAGCAGCGGGGCGGCCCGGGCGGGGTCGAGCGCCTCGGGGACGCGCAGGACGAACCGCTCGTCGACCACGATCGCGCCGCTGTACCCGCCCCTGGTGGGGGTGCCGTCGGCCTGGGGCGTGTTGTAGGTGGCGGTCACGCCCTCCGTGCAGAACTGCTCCTGGCCGCCGGTGCAGTGCTCACAGCGGCCGCAGGAGTCGACGAAGCAGCCGACGCCCACCGTGTCGCCGGGGGCGAAGCCGGTCACGGACTCCCCGACGGCGCGGACGCGGCCGACGATCTCGTGCCCCGGGGTGACGGGGTAGTGCGTGCCGCCCCACTCGTCGCGCGCGACGTGGATGTCCGAGTGGCAGATGCCGGCGAAGTGGATGTCGATCTCGACGTCGCCCGGGCCGACCGGGCGGCGCTCGATCGCGGTGCGGCGGAAGCCCGAGTCGGCGGAGACGGCCTCGAGGGCGGGGACGGTGGTCATGGGGTGCTCCTGTCGTGGTGCGGATGACGCCCGGCGGGGGTCGCCGGGCGGTGGTCGTGGGGTCCGGGGACGTTCGGCCGGGACGGCCGGCGCCGGGACGGTGCGCTCACCAGGCGTGGGCGACGAGCTCGTAGGACCGGGCGCGCACCTCGGGGTCGTGGGCGTAGCTGTTGAGCATCAGCTCGTCGGCCCGGGTGAGCTCGACGATCTGCTCGAGTTCGGCGACCACCCGCTCGGGCGTGCCGACCGCCGAGACGGCGAGGTGCTCCTGCACCATGCCCGCCTCCGCCGCGGTGAGCTCCACGCGCTCGACGGGCGGCTGGAGCGGCCGGCGGTCGTTGCGGGCGATCCCGCGCACCAGCAGCTGGTGGGTGCTGAACTGGCGCCGCGCCTCCTCGTCGGTGTCGGCGGCGAGGATGTTCGCCGCGACCATCACGTGCGGGCGCTCGACCGTGGCGGTCGGGGCCTGCGCGTCGAAGCGCTGCCGGTACAGGGCGATGGCGTCCATGATCCTGGCCGGGGCGAAGTGGGAGGCGAACGCGTAGGGCAGGCCGAGCCGGGCTGCGACCTCCGCGCCGCCCGTCGACGAGCCGAGGATCCACAGGGGAACGTCAGTGTCCCGGGCCACGGGCGCCCGGACGACCTCCTGCTCCTGGCCGCCGAACAGCCGCACCAGACGACGCACGTCGGCCTCGAAGGTGTCGTGGCCGGCGTGGCCCCGCCGCAGCTCCAGGGCGGTGCGCATGTCGGTGCCGGGCGCCCGGCCCAGGCCCAGCTCCACGCGGCCGGGGTAGAGGTTGGCGAGCGTGCCGAAGGCCTCGGCCACGGTCAGCGGCACGTGGTTGGGCAGCATGATCCCGCCGGAGCCCACGCTGAGGCGCTCCGTGGCGGCGAGCGCCTGCCCGACGAGCACCGCCGTGGCGGAGGACGCGAACGCCTCCGTGTTGTGGTGCTCGGCGTACCACAGGCGCCGGTAGCCGGAGGCATCGAGCCGGCGGGCGAGGTCCAGCGCCTCGCGGAGGGCGTCCGCGGTGGAGCGGCCCTCCGAGAGGGGCACGAGGTCGAGGGCGGACAGCGGGACGCGGGGCGTGGCGGGCAAGGGCGGGGCTTCTTCCGTCGGGGATGGCACGAAGGGGTTCGGTGGCGGCAACACCCCCGGCCGGGGTGCTTATTCCGGGCGTCCTCCCGGGCGTTGTCCTCCTCACACCCCCGCCCCCGACGGCGCCCGGTGGGGCACCATGGGAGCATGACGTCCTTCCCCGCCCCCACGCCGTCGCTGCCCATGTCCTCCCCCGAGCTGCCGGCGCCCGCCCCCGGGTGGGCACCGGCGTGCGTGGTCTTCGACTGCGACGGCATCCTCATGGACACGGAGGCGAACTGGGCCCGGGTCCAGCGCGCCGTCTCGGAGCGCTACGGGCTCGAGTTCACCGAGGCCATGGAGCGCCGGATGATGGGCTGGTCCGCGGCGGACGTCGCCACGGCGATCGCCGAGGCCGCCCGGGCCGACCGCGCCGCGGTCCACGCCGACGTGCTGCGCACCGAGGAGGAGACGCTGACCGGGCACATCGTGCCCCTGCCGGGCGCGCTCGAGACGGTGCGCGCGTTCGCCGAGCGACTGCCCGTGGCCGTGGCCAGCAACTCCACGAGCACGATCCTCGGCGTGAAGCTGGAGGAGGCCGGCTTCGCCCCCCACCTCAGCACCTGGGTCTCCTCCGAGGACGTGCCGCGCGGCAAGCCGGCCCCGGACATCTACACCGAGGCGGTGCGGCGGCTGGGCTTCGCCCCGGGCGAGGCCCTGGCCGTGGAGGACTCCGTGGTGGGCGCGACCTCGGCCGTGGCGGCGGGACTGGTGGTCGTGGCCGTGCCGTCCGTCCCGGACGGCGACCCCGTGCCCGCCCACCACCGGGCCGCGACGCTGACGGACCCCGTGTTCCGGGAGCTCATGACCCGCTGGCTGGGCTGAGCGGGGCGCCCGCAGCGCTCAGCGGTTCCAGAGACCGTAGGTCTGCGCCAGCTCGGAGACCTTGCGGGCCCGGGCCAGGCGGGGCAGGTAGCTGCCGTCGCCCACCACGTGCCCGGAGTCGTGCTGCGTGATGAGCTCGCGGGCCCAGGTGATCTCCTGCTCGCTCGGGGCGAGGTGGCGGTTGATCCCGTCGGTCTGCTGCGGGTCCAGGCACAGTTTGCCCGTCATGCCCATGGACTGCGTCACGGCGCACGCCTCGGCGAGGCCCTCCTCGGAGGCGCCCAGGGTCGGCCCGTCGATGGGACCGGGCAGCTCCCCCACCCGGGAGGCCACCACGAGGCTCGAGCGCGCGAACGCGAGCGCCAGGGGGTCCGCGCTGACACCGGTGTCCCGGCGGAAGTCGCCGACCCCGAAGGCGAGCCGGAACACGCCCGGGGCGCGGGCGATGTCGTTGGCGTTCATGATCCCCACCGCCGACTCGATGAGCGCCACCACGGGGGTGCCGGCCGGGGCCATCATGGCCGTCTTGGTGATGTGGTCGGGGTGCTCCGTCTTGGCCAGCATGATCCCGCGCAGGTGGCCGACCCGGCTGAGCGCGGCGAGGTCCTGCTCCCAGTACGGCGTGGTGATGTCGTTGATCCGCACCCACGCGCTCGCCCCGGCCCGGAAGGCCTCGACGACGTTCTGCCGGGCCTGGTCCTTGCCCTCGGCGGGAATGGCGTCCTCGATGTCGAAGACCACGGAGTCCGCCTCGGAGGCGAGGGCCGCGGGGAAGACGGACGGGTCGGCGGCCGAGGTGAGCAGCCAGGAGCGGGACAGGCGGGCGGGCAGCGCGGCGGCGCGCTGGTTGCGGTAGGGGGCCACGTGAGGGTCCTTTCCGAGAGGAGGTCAGCGGGGACGGGAGGCCCCTGGGCACCCGTCCCCGTGAACGGGCCCGGGCCGTAGGAGCTGTCCAGTCTAGGCCGCGCGCCGATCCGGCGGAACGCTCAGACGGTCAGGGGCGTGTGACGTCCGTCAACCCGCTCCTCCGGCCGGACGGGGCCCGGCGCGGTCCCCGTCCCGAAGGGCGAGCCGCCGAGGGCCTCCCGGCCGTGCGCGGACACCCAGTTGGCCAGGTCCGGGCCCACGGGCACGATCCGGTTCGGGTTGATGTCCTCGTGGACCACGAAGTAGTGCTGCTTGATCTGCTCGAAGTCCACGGTGTCGCCGAAGCCCGGTGTCTGGAAGAGGTCCCGGGCGTAGCCCCACAGGTGGGGCATCTCGGTGAGCTTGTTGCGCGAGCACTTGAAGTGCGAGTGGTAGACCGGGTCGAAGCGCACCAGGGTGGTGAACAGCCGCACGTCCGCCTCGGTGATGTGCTCCCCCATGAGGTAGCGGCGGGACGAGAGGCGGTCCTCGAGCCAGTCCATGGCGACCCACAGCCGCTCGTAGGCCTTCTCGTGGGCGCGCTGGGAGCCGGCGAAGCCGCACCGGTAGACCCCGTTGTTGACCTCGGTGTAGACCCGCTGCATGACGTCGCGCATCTCGTCCTCGAGATCGGCCGGCCAGAGGTCGGGAGCGCCCTCGCGGTGGAAGGCGCCCCACTCCTTGGCGAGGTCCTCCGTGATCTGCGGGAAGTCGTTGGTCACCACCTGGCCGCTCGCGATCTCCACGACCGCCGGCACGGTGATGCCCCGCGGGTAGTCGGGGTAGCGGGCGAAGTACGCCTCCTGGAGCCGCTCGATGCCCAGCACCGGGTCCCTGCCGTCCGCGTCGAGGTCGAAGGTCCACGACCGGACGTCGTGGACGGGACCGGGCAGCCCCACGGAGAGGGCATCCTCGAGCCCCAGGAGCCGTCGCACGATGAGGGTGCGGTTGGCCCAGGGGCAGGCTCGCGCGGCGACGAGCCGGTAGCGGCCGGCCTCGACGGGCCAGGCCCGCGCCCCCTCGGGCACGTCGGCGCGCGCCGGGTCGCGGACGATACGGTCCTCGATGTAGGCGGTGTCCCGGGTGAACTCCTCGCCGGGATGCACGTAGGCGCCGGCGGTGCTGTGCTCGGACCGCTGGGTGCTGCGCTGTGACATGGTGGCTCCTCGCGGTGCGGCGGGACGGGGCGCCACCGGCCGGGACGACGGTCGGCGGCGGGACGGCCGCACCTCCCGCCCCTCGGTTTTGATGATATGTCAATCACAGAGAGGGCGCCAGCGGGAGGTCCCGTCGGAGGCGAGGTCTACAGTGGAGGCGTCCGGCACCCTCCCACCACGGAAACAGCCCGCCCATGAGCACCCACGACAACGAGCCCGAGTACGGCCAGCGCCTTCCCCCGCAGCACGTCCCGCCCCGGACCGCGCCCCGGGCGGCCCGCGGGCCTGCGGCCTCGCCCCGGGCCGCCCGGCGGATGGCGCGCGGGCTCTCCTTCACCCTCGTCCTGCTGGGCCTCCTGCTCGGCGGCGGACTCGCCGCCCTGGGCCACGCGTGGGGGTGGGCGGTCGGCGCGCTGCTCGGGCTGCCCGGGCTCGCAGGCTTCGTCGTCGTCCAGGCCCAGCTGCACCCGGCCCTCCGGGACGCCTCGGTGCTCCCGCTGCGGAGCCGCTCGAAGCTGTGGCTCATCCCCGCCGCCCTGCTGCTGCTGGGCCTGCTGCCCCTCGCCGGGGTGTTCGCGGTCCAGCCGCTGCTGGCGGGCACCACGGGTGCGCACCTGGCCGACGAGTACGTCAGCGTCCTGGTCGTCTCGGGGATGACGCTGGTCGTCGCGGCCGGCCTGGGCTTCGGGCTCGTCGCCATGGCCTCGTTCACCCCGGTCGACGACGACGACTCCCCGTTGCGCCCCACCGGCTACGCCGAGCGGCTCCGGCGGCCCGCGCGCGGACCCGGCGACCTCTACGACCCGGAGTGGATCCACCGCCGCCCGGCACGGTACGGCCGCGACGCCGGCGACCGCCCGGACCCGCCGGAGGGCCCGGCCGGCGGTTGACATTTGTTGACACGTCAATTTATAGTGGGGGTTTTCCCGCGCCACGAGAGGACCGCCGCATGAGCCACCCGGAGACCGACGAGGTCAACTGGCTGTCCGACGAGGAGCAGCGCGTCTGGCGCGGCTTCCTGGCCCTGAGCCGCGGCATGCAGACCGCGGTGGACCGCCAGCTGTCCCGGGACAGCGCGCTGTCCGGCTCGGAGTACGAGGTCCTCGTCCAGCTGTCGGAGAGCAGCGCCGGCGTGATCCGCTCCCGCGACCTGCTCCACGAGCTCGGCTGGGAGCGCAGCCGCCTCTCCCACCTGCTCTCCCGCATGGCCCGGCGCGGGCTGCTCGAACGGCTGCCGTGCGACAGCGACGCCCGCGGCCTCGACGTGCGGATCACCCCGGAGGGGCGGCGTGCCATCGAGGCCTCCGCCCCCGGCCACCTGGAGCTCGTGCGGGCGGCGCTGATCGACCACCTGACCCGGGAGGAGATGGACGCGCTGCTCTCCGTCTCCGGCAAGGTGCTCCCCCGGCTCGAGGAACTGGGGCTGTGCTGACGCCGGGCGCCTGAGCCGCCCACCGGCCGGGCCGCCCGCGGCCCGGAACCGCCCCGGACAGGGGACAGGCCCTGCCGCATGGGGGGATCGGCAGGGCCTGTCAGGCATCCCGATCGGGGGAATGGGACACCAGTCGTCGGCAGGAACCATCCGGAGGCAGATGGGGGGATCACCTCCGGGCCATCGCCGACGACAGATTTACCTTAGACCCAGTGATCTGCATGAGCAAGCCGCCTGTGCGTTTTGTGTCCTCGACGGCCGCGGCGGCCCGGGAGGCGGCCACGGGCGCGCTCGGCGCCGTGGCCGGACGGCCCGGCCGGGACACGGGAGCACCCCCGCGGGCCGAGGCCTGCGGGGGTGCTCCCGTGCTCCGCGGGCGTCGCGCCCGCGGCCGGCGTCCTACTTGGTCTGGCCCTCCTTCGCGAGGACGTAGTCGTAGACGACCTCTTCGCCCTCCCCGCCGTCGGTGCGCGGCTTCGGGTCCAGCATCAGCTCGGGCTTGACCGCCGAGGCGATGTCGTCCTCGTTGTGCGGGTCGCCGGGGAAGTACAGCTGCTGGGTGACCAGCTGGTGGCCCGGGGCCGAGACCTTGATGTGGATGTGCGCCGGGCGCCAGGCGTGCCAGCCGGCCGCACCGATGAGCTGCCCGCAGGCCCCGTCGGTGGGGATCTGGTACGGGGCCGGGCGCTTGGTGTTGATCTCGAAGTACCCGTTCTCGTCGGCCTGCACCGCGGCCCGGAACAGCCACTCGGGCAGCTCCGGCGCGTACTGGGAGTAGAAGCCGTTGGCGTCGGCGTGCCAGATCTCCACCTGGGCGCCCTGCAGCGGGTTGCCGTCGGTGTCGGTGAACCGGCCCTTGAACAGCAGCGGGGTGCCGGGCTCGTCCTCGCGCATCTGAAGGGTCGCGGGAGTGGGCAGCACCGGGGAGTCCGGCACGTAGTAGGGGCCCTCGATGGTGCCGACGGCGCCGGGGCGCTCGGCGGAGTTGACGTCCTCGATGGTGTGCTCCAGCCACACGTCCAGGAACAGCGGCCACTCCCCGTCGGTGCCGACCTTGATCAGCCACGCCTTCAGCGCGTTGTACTCCTCGTAGGTGACCTGGTGCTTGACCGCGATGTCGTTGATCGCCTTGATCGCCTCGCCGGCCAGCAGGGACACCCGCTCCTTCGGCACGTCCAGCTTCGCCAGCTTGCCCGAGGCGGTGAACCGCTCGGTCGCCTTGGACCCGGCCTCGACCGCGGTGCCCTCGTTCTCCTTGCGCGTTGCCGCGTGGGTCTCCGTCATGGTGTGCTCCACATTCCTCGTTGAACGGTGATCAGGGACGCCCCTCGTGCCCGCCGCTCCCGACGCGGCTCGCGGCCGCCGGCTCGGGCCCTCCGGCTGTGACACCGGACACGTCGACGTCCCCCTCAGCCTAGGGGCGCGATCAGGACGCGACAAATATCAATTGGGCGTCTTTTCTGCACCCAATACGGCATAAACACCCCCTGGGTTACTCCTAGGGGTTTGCCTGATGTGAGCGGAGTCACGGCACACCAGACTGGCTCCGTACCGTCCGGCAGGAGCCGGTCGCAGACTTCGGCCCGCACGTCCCGAGCAGACGTCCCGCCCAGACATCCCGAGCAGGCAGCCCGACCAGAAGGAGCACGTCATGACCGAGAACCTGACCCACGTCCGCGAGGTCCTCTCCGACGCCGTGGTGGACGACCGCGAGAACGGGCTCATCCGGGCCAAGCGGGAGATCTTCACCGACCAGGAGATCTTCGAGCTGGAGATGAAGTACATCTTCGAGGGCAACTGGGTGTACCTGGCCCACGAGTCGCAGATCCCCAACGTGGGCGACTACTTCACCACCTACATCGGCCGCACCCCGGTGGTCATCACCCGTGACAAGGAGGAGAAGCTGAACTGCATCGTCAACGCGTGCTCCCACCGCGGTGCGATGCTCTGCCGGCGCAAGACGGACAACCGCACCACCTTCACCTGCCCCTTCCACGGCTGGACGTTCAAGAACTCCGGCGAGCTGCTCAAGGTCAAGGACGGCCGCAACGGCGGCTACCCGGAGAACTTCAACAAGGAGGGCTCGCACGACCTGACCAAGGTCGCCCGCTTCGACTCCTACCGCGGCTTCCTGTTCGGCTCCCTCAACCCGGACGTGCTGCCGCTCGAGGAGCACCTGGGCGACGCCACCACGGTGATCGACTCGATCGTGGACCAGTCCCCCGAGGGCCTCGAGGTGCTGCGCGGCGCCTCGACCTACACCTACGACGGCAACTGGAAGGTCCAGGCGGAGAACGGCGCCGACGGCTACCACGTGACCTCGGTGCACTGGAACTACGCCGCGACCACCGCCCGCCGCACCGCCGGCGACTCCGCCAACACGACCAAGGCCATGGACGCCGGCAAGTGGGGCAAGGTCAAGGGCGGGTTCTACTCCTACGAGCACGGCCACCTGCTGCTGTGGCAGGAGTGGACGAACCCGCAGGACCGCCCGCTGTGGGACCGCCGCGAGGAGCTCGTCGACAAGTACGGCGAGGAGATGGCGAACTTCATGATCAACATCTCGCGCAACCTGTGCCTGTACCCGAACGTGTACATCATGGACCAGTTCTCCTCGCAGATCCGCCACTTCCGGCCGATCTCCGCGGACCAGACCGAGGTCACCATCTACTGCATCGCCCCCCGGGGCGAGTCCCAGGAGAACCGCTCCAAGCGCATCCGCCAGTACGAGGACTTCTTCAACGCGACGGGCATGGCGACCCCGGACGACCTAGAGGAGTTCCGCTCCTGCAACAAGACCTACTGGGCCACCTCCGCCCCGTGGAACGACATGTCCCGCGGCGCCGCGCACGAGATCCAGGGTCCGGACGAGCAGGCCCAGGCCCTCGGCATGACCAAGGTCATCGCCTCCGGTGTGCGCACCGAGGACGAGGGCCTGTACCCCGTCCAGCACGGCTTCTGGAAGGACGTCATGGACAAGGGTCTGGCCGCGGAGGAGCGCGCCGCCGCGCAGTCCGCTCCCGTGACCGCCTGACCCGGACTCCCCCGAACCACAGAAAGAGTGCAGAACACCATGACCAACCTGCTGAACCCCCTGGCGGCGCTGAAGACCGCCGAGGAGATCGCGACCCTCGAGACCGTGCGCGCGTTCCTCTACAAGGAGGCACGCCTGCTGGACGACCGGCAGTTCGACGAGTGGCTCGAGTGCTACCACCCGGACTCCGAGTTCTGGATGCCGTCCTGGGACGACGACGACCGGCTGACCGAGGACCCCCAGAACGAGATCTCCCTGATCTACTACGACAACCGCGGCGGCATCGAGGACCGCGTGTTCCGCATCAAGACGGACCGCTCCTCCGCCACGTCCCTGCCGGACCCCCGCACCGGGCACAACATCACCGACGTGGAGGTCCTCGAGCACGACGGCGACCGGGTGCAGGTCCGCTTCAACTGGTTCACGCTGTACTTCCGCTACAACACGACGGACACGTACTTCGGCACCAGCTTCTACACGATCGACCTCTCGGGCGACGAACCGGTGATCCTGAAGAAGAAGGTCGTCCTGAAGAACGACTACATCCACCACGTCGTGGACGTCTACATGATCTGACGCCGGCCGTGGCCGGTCCCGCGCCGGGGCCGGCCACGACGGACCGTCCGTATTCCGTGCTCACCGAGCACCCCCCGCACTTCCCACGGGCCGCGACGACGCGGCCCCCCACCCAGGAGGAAATCATGGGCCACCAGGTAGCCCTCAGCTTCGAGGACGGCGTCACGAAGGTCGTCAAGGTCGGCGACTACGAGACCGTCCTCGACGCCGCCTACAAGGCGCGCATCAACATTCCCGCGGACTGCCGGGACGGCGCCTGCGGCACCTGCAAGGCCTTCTGCGACTCCGGCTCCTTCGACCCCGGGGACTTCATCGACGACGCCATGACCGAGGAGGAGCTCGAGAAGGGCTACCTGCTGACCTGCCAGGCCGTCCCCGAGTCCGACATGGCCATCCAGATCCCGGCGACCGCCGAGTCCGCGAAGACCTCCGCGGCCACGTACGCCTCCACGCTCCAGGAGCTGGACAAGCACTCCGAGACGACGATCTCCTTCACCCTCGACGTCGAGAAGCGGGAGGACCTCGCGTTCCTGCCCGGCCAGTACGTCAACATCAAGGTGCCCGGCACCGACGCCGAGCGCTCCTACTCCTTCAGCAGCGGCCCCGAGGTGGAGGGCGCGGCCTTCATGGTCCGCATCACCGCGCAGGGCGCGATGTCCGAGTACCTGCGCGACCGCGCCCAGGTCGGCGACACCGTCGAGTTCAGCGGCCCCTACGGCTCGTTCTTCCTGCGCGAGCCCAAGCGCCCGCTGCTGCTGCTCGCCGGGGGCACCGGCCTGGCCCCGCTCCTGTCGATCCTGGAGAAGCTCGCCGAGAACCCGCCCAGCACCCCCGTGCACCTGATCTACGGCGTGACCCGCGAGGCCGACATCGTCGGCCTGGACCGGCTCCGCGCCTACGAGGCGAAGCTGCCGGACTTCACCTGGGACCACATCGCCTCCGAGGAGGGCACCTCCGCCCCCCACACCGGCTACGTCACCCAGATCATCGAGCCGGACCACCTCAACGACGGCGACGTCGACGTCTACCTGTGCGGCCCGCCCCCCATGGTCAACGCCGTGTCCGCGTGGCTGGACCGCGAGGGGATCGAGCCCGCGAACTTCTACTTCGAGCGCTTCGCGCCGAAGGAGACCACCGGCGGCGACGCCGAGACCGGCGCGCCGCCCTCCCCCGAGACGATCGCCGCCGAGGGGGACACCATGACCCGCTCCGAGGCGCTCTCCTCGCTGGAGACCGGCCGGCTGGAGTTCCGCAAGGAGGACAGCTTCGCCCACCTCGACGCCCGCATGGGCCTCGAGCTCGCCGTCACCGAGCTCGTGATGGGCCGGCTGACCGGGGAGCAGCTGGAGCAGTTCCGGCGCCTCGCCGAGGCCACCACGCGCTCCGTGGGCGCGGGCACCGTGCAGGACCCCGAGGAGTACGTGCGGACCAACGAGGAGTACCACGAGTACCTCTTCATGGTCTGCGACAACCCCACGCTGCTGGAGTCCTACCGCCGGCTCGACGTGCGCGAGCAGATGGCCGCGACCTTCGAGCGGGGCACGGAGATCTTCGCCCGGGTCGCCCAGGACCACCTGGACGTCGTCGAGGCCTTCGAGCGCAACGACAAGGAGCGCGCCCGCGAGGTCATCACGGCCCACGCCCGCGACGCCAAGCAGACCATGTCCACGGCGATCGACGCCAAGGAGGCCGGTCGCTGATGGGCGCACCGTACGCGGGACAGTTCCTCACCCCGGGCCGCTTCGCCGGCAGGGTGGCGGTCGTGACCGGCGCCGCGCAGGGCATCGGGCAGAAGGTGGCCGAGCGGATCGGCGCCGAGGGCGGCGCCGTCGTCCTCGTGGACCGCGCCGAGCTGGTGCACGACGTCGCGCAGGGCATCGTCCGCGCCGCCGAGGCCTCGGGCTCGGGCGGATCCGCCACGTCCGTGACCGCCGACCTCGAGACCTGGGCCGGGGCCCAGCAGGCCGTCGAGGCCGCGCTCGCCGCCCACGGCCGGGTGGACGTGCTCGTCAACAACGTGGGCGGCACCATCTGGGCCCGCCCCTACGAGGAGTACGACGAGGAGAAGATCGAGAAGGAGATCCGCCGCTCGCTCTTCCCGACCCTGTGGTCCTGCCGCGCGGTGCTCCCGGCCATGCTCGAGCAGGGCTCGGGCACGATCGTCAACGTCTCCTCGGTGGCCACCCGCGGCATGCACCGGGTGCCCTACGCAGCGGCGAAGGGCGGGGTGAACGCTCTGACCCAGTCCCTGGCCATGGAGGTCGCCGGCCGCGGGATCCGCGTGGTCGCCACCGCCCCCGGCGGCACGGAGGCCCCGCCCCGCAGGGTCAAGCGCGGGCCCGAGGCCGAGAGCGCCCAGGAGAGGGCCTGGTACCAGACGATCGTCGACCAGACCGTGGACTCCTCGTTCGTGAAGCGCTACGGCACGCTCGACGAGCAGGCCGCGCCCATCGTGTTCCTCGCCTCCGACGAGGCCTCCTACGTCACCGGCAGCGTCCTGCCGGTCGCCGGCGGGGACCTCGGCTGAGCCGCCCCCGGGCGGACGCCCGCCGGCGTGGTCGCACCCCCTCCACGGGTAGACTCGCGGCCATGACGGCGGGCCTGCACCACGGAGAACCCGGCGAGGAGCTCCCGCTGGTCGGGCGGGCCGCCGCGCTCGAGGAGCTCCTCGAGGTCCTGCGGACCGTGCGCAAGGGCCACGTCCGCACCGTGGTGCTCGAGGGTCCGCTGGGCTCGGGCAAGACGGCCCTGCTCGAGCTGTTCCTCGACCACTGCCGCTCCGCCGCGCGCGGCGTCCGCGTGCTCAGCGCCACCGGCGACGAGTGGGAGTCCCAGCTCGCCCTGGCCGGGTACAGCCAGCTCATGCTCGCCACGCCCCTGCGCTCCTCCCGGGGCTTCGACGGCGAGCCCGCGCCGCCCTCGGCCCCGGTCGCGGACCTGAGCCCCGCGCAGGCCGTGAACTACGCCGCCACCCTGAGCACCCACCTCGAGAGCCTGCAGACCCGCGGCAGCGTGGTGGTCACCGTCGACGACGCCCACCGGCTGGACGAGCAGACCCTGCGGATCCTGGTGTTCGTGATGCGCCGGCTGCACGGCAAGCGGGTCATGTTCGTGCTGACCCTCGACCCGGCGCAGGCGTGGCACGTCCCGGCCGGGGTGCTCGACTTCCTCACCGGCCACCAGGTCCAGCGCATCCCCCTCGAGCCCCTCGGGGCGGAGGAGGTCCGGGCCGCGGCCCGGCAGTTCTTCGGCCTCGACCTCGGCGCGACCGCCGCGCACCGGCTCGTCCGGCACACCGGCGGGCTCCCCCAGCAGGTGCTCGAGCTGCTGCGCGAGCTGCCCGAGGACACGTGGCACTCCTGGTTCGCGGACCTGCCGGCGAGCTCCCGGGTGCGCGCCCGCGTGCACAGCGTCCTCACCGGGGCCTCCCCCGACCTGATCCGCACGGCCGAAGCCGTCTCCGTGCTGGGGCGCAGCGCGGGCCTGTCCGAGGTGGCCCACGTCAGCGGGGTGGACGCCCTGATGGACGCGCTCGACGAGGGCCACCGCGCCGGGCTGCTGGACCTCTCCGTGGACCAGGCCCGCTCGGTCGTGCAGTTCTTCGAGCCGGGGGCCGCGGAGGCCGTCTACGGGCTGATCGTGCCGAGCCGGCGGATCGCGCTGCACCGGCGGTCCGCGACCGTGGTGCAGGAGGAGGGCGAGCGGCTCGGCCACCGCGTCTCGGCCACCCCGGGGCCCGACGAGTCGCTGGCCGTGGAGCTCGAGGCCTTCGCCGCGCGGCAGGCGATGGTGGGCGCCTGGCAGGACGTCGCCACGGCGCTGTTCTCGGCGTCCCGGCTCTCCGCGGACACGCGCGCCCGCAACGACCGTCTGCTCCGGGCCGTGGACGCCCTGGTCGGCTCGGGCAACATCGCCCAAGCCGGCATGTGGGCGGCCGCCGTGGACGCCATGCCGTCCTCCCCCCTGCGCTCATCGGTGCTCGGCTACCTCTCCACGGTGTCCGGGCAGAACCGCAGCGCGCAGACCCAGCTCGAGATGGCCTGGCGCACGAGCAACCGGCAGCGGGACCCCGCGGCCGCCGCGCAGATCGCCCAGCGCTTCGTGCTGCACGGCGTGGCCTCCTGGGACGGGCCCGTCATCACCCGGTGGGCGGAGACCGCGATGTCCCTCACCGCCCCCGGCACCCCCGCCCACATCGAGTCCGAGGCGATCTACGGCCTGGGCCTCTTCGCCCAGGGGCGGCTGCGGGAGGCCGAGGCCTCCTACGAGCGCGCCTTCGAGCACGCGGCGGAGAACGCCCAGAAGCAGCGCGTCCAGATGGGCGCCGGGTGGCTCGCCCTGCGCGCCGACGACGTCGAGACGGCGCTCGTCAACTTCCAGGCGGCCGCCCCCACCGAGTACCGGGGCGGGTCCCTGCGGATCTCCCTGTGGGCGGAGGCCTGGCTGGCCCGCACCCAGCTGGTGCTGGGCGACTGGGACGCCGCGGCGGCCACCGTCTCCCGCGCCTCGGTGCGCCTCGAGACCTCGCAGATGCCGCTCATCCGCCCGCTCCTGTACTGGACCGCCGCGGAGCTGTGGTCGATGCGCGGGGACTGGGACCGGGCCCGCCACTACGTCTCCCAGGCCGCCGTGCAGCCGGGCACCTACCGGGCCATGCAGGTCCCGGCCAGTCTCGCGCGGGCCCGCTTCCACGAGGCCCGCGCCGACTACGAGAGCGCGCTGGGGGTGCTGCAGCCGCTGACGGACCTCGACCCGTGGACCGACGAGCGGGTCTCCTTCTGGCCGTGGCAGGACACCTACGTCAACGCCCTCGTGATGACCGACCGGCTCGAGGACGCGGACGCGTTCCTCACCGCGTTCGAGCGCGTGCGCCGCGAGCGCCGGATCCCCTCCGACGACGCCCGCATCTCCTGGGCCCGGGGCCGGATCCTCGCCGCGCAGGGGGACCCGGACACGGCGCGGGAGCACTTCGAGGCCGCCCTGGGCCACCTGCGCGGGCTCAACCGCCCGTACCTGCGCGCCCGGATCAGCTTCGCCTTCGGGCAGAGCATGCGCCGTGCGGGCAAGCGGCGCCTGGCGTCCACCGTGCTGCGGACCGCGCGGGACCTCTACGACTCGCTGGGCGCCGCCACGTACGTGGAGCGCTGCGACCGCGAGCTGAAGGCCACCGGTCTCGACGTCGGGAACCTGCCGGACCCCTCCGACCCGGTGCTCGCCGCCGTGGGCCGCACCGCCGTGCAGCTCACCGCCCAGGAGCAGGCGGTGGCGGAGCTGGTCTCGGGCGGTGCCACCAACAAGGAGACCGCGCGGGCCCTGTTCCTCGCGGAGAAGACCGTCCAGTACCACCTGACGCGCATCTACGGGAAGCTGGGGATCCGCTCCCGCAGCGAGCTCGCCGCCCGCTACCGCTCCCCCGACTGACCGCCCCCGGACGACCGCGAGGTGGCGGACGACGGCGACAGCCGGTGGCCGGGTCGCCGTCGTCCGCCACCTCGCGGGGCGGGCCGGTGCTACTTCACGTCGGAGGGGTGCTTGGCCAGGGGCACCACGGTGATGTCCATGTAGGGGAACAGCGGCAGGTTCTGCAGGATGTCGTGCAGCTCGTCGTGGGAGTCGACGTCGAAGACCGAGTAGTTGGCGTACTCGCCCACCACGCGCCAGATCTCCGGCCACTTCCCGGAGCGCTGCAGCTCCTGCGAGTAGGCCTTCTCGGTGGCCTTGATCTCCGCGGCCTCCTCGGCGGGCATGTCGGTGGGCAGGTGGATGTCCATGTGGACCAGGTACTTCACGGTGCGTCCTTCCGTCGGGATGGGTTCTCGGGCTGAGATCTCGGGCTGGGTTCCCGGGCCGGGTACCCGGGCCGGGTCTACCGGTCGGTGCGGTAGCGGGTGAGCTTGTCCTCGTCCACGGCGGTGCCCACCCCGGGCACGTCCGGCACGCGGATCCGGCCGTCGGCGATGACCACGGGCTCGGCGAGGAGGTCGTCGGACATGTCCAGGAAGTTGGACAGCTCCCCGGCCCGCTTCGAGGTGTGGGCCAGGGCCGCGCCGAAGACCACGGAGGCGATCGTGCCGACCTGGGTGTCGATCTGATTGCCCACGTAGACGTCCACGCCCATGCCCTCGGCCATGCCCACGATCTTCGCGGCCTCGGTGAAGCCGGAGCGGGCTGTCTTCACCGCCAGCAGGTTCGCCCCGCCGGTGAGGATCTCCTTGGCGGCCTCCCCCAGGTTCGGGGCGGACTCGTCGGCGGCGATGGGGATCGTCGAGCGCTCCACCAGGCGGCGGCGGCCGAGCACCTCGCGGGCGTCGTCGGGCTCCTCGAGGAACTGCAGGCCCAGGTCGGCCGTGCGGCGCAGCACCTCCATGGCCTCGTTGGCGGACCAGCCGCGGTTGGCGTCCATGTAGAGCTCGGCGTCCTCGCCCAGGCCCTCGCGCAGCACGGCCGCGGCCTCGACGTCGAGGCCGATCGGGTGCCGGCCGGTCTTGAGCTTGAACGTGGTGATGCCGTAGGTCTCGCGGAACTCCAGGGCGAGGTCCAGCAGCTCCTGGGCCGGCTTGAAGCCCAGCATGTGGGAGACCCGCATGGAGTCGGTGAACCCGCCCAGCAGTCTGGTCACCGGCTGCCCGAGGAACTGGCCGATGACGTCCCACAGGGCGATGTCCACCGCCCCCTTGGCGGTCTGGTTGTGGACGGTGCGGGCCAGCACGGCCTGGACCTTCTCGCGGTCGAGGACGTCCAGGCCCACCAGCTGCGGGGCGAAGAGGTCCTCGACGACGGCCACGATGGACTTCTGGGTCTCGCCGTAGGTGTAGGGCCGCGGAGGGGTGTCGGCCGTGCCCACGATCCCGTCGTCGGTGGCGATCCGCACCAGCACGTGGTCCGCCTCGTGGACGGCGCCCGAGGCGAAGTGCAGCGGGTGGACGTAGGGGATCGAGTAGGGGATCGCCTCGACGGTCGCGATCTTCATGGGCGGGCGGGCCTTTCCTGGGCGGGCGGGACGGGCGTGCTGCCGGGGGATCCGGGGGCGGCCTGGACGTCGACGACGAGGTCGATGAAGTTGTGCAGGAGCGCGGAGCGGTCCTCGCGCCGCCACGCGACGGCGAGCTCGATCTGCGGCGAGTGCTCGATGTCGCGGTAGACGACGCCCTCGAGCTGGACGGCGCGCACCCCGGCGGGCACCACGGCCACCCCGCCGCCGGCGGCCACGAAGGACAGCAGCGTGGACGTCTCCCCCGCCACCTGGGCGATCCGCGGCTGGAAGCCGGCCTGGCGGCAGAGATCCGCGGCGGTGCGGTAGAGCACGGAGTCGGGCGGGTAGGTGATGAACTCCTGGTCCTGCAGCTCGTGCACGGCCACGGGCAGGTCCACGGCGAGGGCGCTGAAGGAGGGCAGCGCCACCACGAGCGGCTCGCGGGCGACCACCCGGTACTCGACGTCCGCAGAGGCCACGGGCGGGCGCAGGAGGGCGGCGTCGAGGGTGCGCTCCCGCAGCCCCTCCTCCATGGCGGGGGTCAGCATCTCGCCGTGCAGCGCCAGGGACAGCCCGGGCATCGTCTCCTTCGCCCGCCGCACGACCCGCGGCATCACCCCGTAGGTGGCCGAGCCGGAGAAGCCGACCCGCAGCACGCCCGTGGCCCCCTGCCCCACCTGGTAGACGTCGGCCTTGAGGGCCTCGATCTCGTTGATGATCCGCCGCCCCCGGTCCAGGAGCACCTGGCCGGCGGCGGTGAGGTCCACCCGCCGGGTGGTCCGGTCCAGCAGCCGCACGCCGAGCTGCTCCTCGAGCTGGCGGATCTGCTGGGACAGCGGCGGCTGGGCCATGTGCAGGCGCTTGGCGGCGCGGCCGAAGTGGCGCTCCTCGGCCACGGCGATGAAGTAGTTGAGCTGCCGGATCTCCATCGTGGCACCTGGCCCTTCCGCTCGGTCGGAGGGGTCGTCGTCGACCGCCACCCGCTGTATTGATCCACAGAGTACACCCAAAGTGCTCCATTAGGACATCCAAGACCCCTAATCGACTCCGCTGCCGCCGTGCGCCCCGGGGCCGCGCCCTGTGCCCGCGGCCCGTCGAGGTGGTGCAATGGGCCCATGCGCACCGACATCACCGCCGACCGGCACGGCTCCTTCGCCCGGGCGGTCAAGTCCCTCGTGGTCCCCCGCCCCATCGCGTGGGTCAGCTCCCTCTCGGCCGCAGGCGTCGACAACCTGGCCCCGCACTCGTTCTTCACGGTGGCCTCGGAGCACCCCACGATCGTCCAGTTCGTCTCGGTCGGGGAGAAGGACAGCCTCCGCAACATCCGGCAGACCCGGGAGTTCGTGGTCAACTTCGCGCCCGCCGGGCTGTTCGAGCAGATCAACGCGACCGGCACCGACTATCCGCCCGAGCTCAGCGAGTTCGACGCCGTGGGGCTGACCCGGGAGCCCTCGCGCACCGTGGCCGCCCCCCGCGTGGCCGAGTCCCCCGCCGCCATCGAGTGCCGGCTGCACGGGGACCCCATCCCCGTGGGCGACAGCTTCCTGGTCCTCGGCGCGGTCACCCACGTGGCGGTGGACGAGCGGGCCATGGACGAGCGGGGGCCCGTGGCGGCGGCGCTGCGGCCGATCGCGCGGCTCGGGCGCGACGAGTGGGGCGAGCTGGGCCGGATCCGGTCGATCCGGCGGGTCCCCTACCGGGACGTCTCCCCGGAGGCGGACCTGCCCTGAGCGCCCGGGCTCAGAGCCGCACGCCCGTGCGCTGCAGCTGCTCTCGGACCTCCCGGCGCTGGATCTTGCCGAGCATCGTGCGCGGGAGGTCCTCGACGGCCACGATCCGCCGGGGGACCTTGTAGCGGGCCAGGCCCGCCCAGCAGTGCTCGCGCAGGGCCGCCTCGTCGAGCTCGGCGCCCGGCACGAGGGTCACGGCGGCGACGACCACCTCGCTGCCGCTGGGGTCGGTGAGCCCCACCACCGCGGCGTCCGCCACGGCGCGGTGCCGGCGCAGCGTGTTCTCGACCTCGCTGGGGGCCACGTTGAACCCTCCGGTGATCACGACCTCCTTGAGCCGGTCGACCACCTGCAGGAACCCGGCGTCGTCGACCGTGACGATGTCGCCGGTGCGCAGCCACCCGTCCTCGGTGAGCGTCCGGGCGGTCTCGTCGGGGCGCCCCCAGTACCCCTGGAAGACCTGCGGGCCCCGCACCCACAGCTCCCCGGGGTGGTCCCGGGGGACGTCCTCGAGGGTGTCCGGGTCGACGAGCCGGATGTCGGTGGACGGGAACGGGATCCCGATGGAGCCCGCCCGGCGGGAGTCGTTGAGCGGGTTGCAGGCCACCAGCGGGGAGCACTCGGTCAGCCCGTAGCCCTCGATCAGGATCCCCCCGGTGGCCCGCTCCCACTGCTCCACGAGCGGGACCGGCAGGCTCATGGCCCCGGAGACGGCCACCGGGATGCCGCGCAGGTCCACGCCCTGCTCCGGTGCGGCGTCGAGGAGCTTCTGGTACACCGGGGGCACCGCGGGCAGCACCGTGGGCCGGGCGCGCTTCATCGCCCCGAGGATCAGGTCCGCGCGCACGGTCGGGAAGAGCACGAGCCTCGCGCCGAGGGACATCGCGAACGTCACGCCCAGGGTCAGGCCGAAGGCGTGGAACAGCGGCAGCACGCCGTGCACCACCTCGCGCTCGCCGGAGCCGAGCCAGTGCCGGCCCATGAGGGCGTTGGACTCGAGGTTGCGGTGCGTGAGCATCGCCCCCTTGGGCAGCCCGGTGGTGCCGGAGGTGTACTGCAGCAGCGCGAGGTCGTGCGCGGCGGGCCGCGGGTGCTCCGCGGCGATCGGGGCGGAGGCCAGCAGCTCCCGCCAGGGGATGGTGCCCGGGGCCGGGCCGGTGAGCTGCGGGCGGGAGGCGCGTGCGCTCGGCAGCGGCAGGCGCAGGGCCAGCCGCTTCGCCCGCGGCATCGCGGCGGTGATGTCCACGGACACGACCGCGTCGACCCGCAGGTCCGCGGGCAGGGAGCGCACCCGCTCGGCCGCCCGGTCCCAGACGATCGCCACGCGCGCCCCGTGGTCCTCGAACTGGTGGCGCAGCTCCGGGGCCGTGTAGAGCGGGTTGTGCTCGACGACGACGGCGCCCAGGCGCAGCACCGCGTAGAACGCCACGACGTGCTGCGGGCAGTTGGGCAGGACGATCGCGACCCGGTCGCCGCGGCCCACGCCCAGCCGGCGCAGGCCCTCGGCCGCGCGGTCGACCTGCCGGCCCAGGGCGGCGTAGGAGGTCGTGGCCCCGAAGAACTCGAGCGCGGCGCTCGCGCCGTGGCGGGCCACGGAGCGCTCGAGCATGTGCACCAGGGACGTCTCCGGCAGGTCCAGGTCCGCGGGGACGCCCGGGTCGTAGCTGGCGGTCCAGGGGCGGGCACGCAGGAACTCGCGGACGGTGTCGACAGGCATGGTCCCGACCCTACTCGGCGGCGGCGCCCGGCCGCCCGGCCGCGGCGACACCCCGTGCCGGACGGGACGGCTCACCGGGCCCGTTCCGGGGACCGGCCGTAGACTCCGGTGCCATGACGCCCTCCTCGACCCCCGGCTCGCCCTCCCCCGACGACCCGACGCCCTGGTCGGACACCGGCCCGCACGACTCCCCGGACGCCACCCGGCCGCTGCCCCCGGTCAGCCGGTTCGCCGCCCCGGCCGGCGGCGGCTCGCCGCACGACGCACCCGAGGGGGGCGCCGGGAGCGGCGGGACCGAGGACTGGTCCTGGTACGACGACGAGGACGACCAGCACACCCGGCCGCTGCCGGCGGTGACCGCCCAGCGCCCGGTGCCGGAGGACCCGGGGCCGCGCACGGACCCGACGCCCGCGGTCGGGGCCCCCGGCACCGCCGCCGGCTACGGCCCCGCGCCCGGCTACGGCCCCGCGCCCGGCTACGGCGCCGGACCCGGCGACCCGTCCTCCGGCGTCCCGGTCGACGCCGCGACCCGTCTCGCCCGGCAGCGGGAGGAGTTCGGGGGCCTCCAGCTGGTCCCCGGCTTCTTCGGCTGGCTCAGCGCCATGGCCCTGACCTGGCTGCTCCTGGCCCTGGCGGGCCTGACCGCGGCCGCGCTGGGGCTGCGCCTCGTGGACGGGGTCGGCGGCGTGGTGGACGACCTCGCCGCCGGGTCCGCGGCGGCCTGGACGGGCGCGGCCGCCCTCGGCCTGGTCGAGTTCCTCGCGTTCCTGGGCGGCGGCTACGCCGCGGGCCGGATGGCGCGGTTCTCCGGGGCCCGGCAGGGCGTGTCCGTGTGGTTGTGGTCCCTGTTCGGCCGCTCCGTGGCCACCGTCGCGGGACTGGTGTGGGCCGACACCGTCGGCCTGGCGCCCGTGGGCGTCTCGGCCCAGGCGCTGATCGGCGACCTGCTGGTCCCGGGCCTGCTCGCGGTCCTCGCCGTGCTCGCCGTCGACCTGCTCGCGGCGGTGCTCGGCGGGCTGTGGGGCGTCCGCTACCACCGCAGGGTCGATCGCTGGGGGGACGGACCGGAGGACCGGGTCCGGTAACTTTGCGTCCCGGCACCGTGTCGGGTTCGCATCCGACCACCAAAGAGGGGACAATCGGAGCACCTCGGTGAGATCCGTCACCCCCACGCGGAAATCTGCGGACCGGCCCACCGAGCAGCACCCGGAGGAAACACCCATGCCGTCCACCCTTGTCGCCGTCGTCGATGACCACGAGGTCGTCCGGGAGGGCGTCCGCCTCGTCTCCATGACCTCGCAGGCGGACGTGAAGCTCGTCGGATCGGCCTCCAGCGTCCCCGGACTCCTCGACCAGCTGGGCCGGGACCCCGAGAACCCCGCCCTCACCGCCCAGGGCGCCAAGCGGATCGAGTGCGAGGTCGTGCTCCTGGACCTGTCGCTCGACGACATGTCCCGACCCGCCACCAACGTGGAGCTGCTGCGCGCCGCCGGCATGAAGGTGCTCATCTTCAGCATCGGCGAGAACGCCGCGCTGATCCGCGAGGCGCTGCGGGCCGGCGCGCTGGGCCTGGTGCGCAAGTCGGACCCGCTCGAGCACGCGATCGAGGAGGCCCGCAACATCGCCGAGGGCAAGCCCGTGATCACCAAGGAGCTCGCCGCCGCGATCGACGGGGACGTGGAGTTCTCCCGGGCCAGCCTCTCCCCGCGGGAGCAGGAGACCCTGCGGCTCTACGCCTCCGGCTTCGCCCAGGTCCAGGTCGCACGCCGGATGGGCATCAAGCAGAGCGCCGTCAAGACCAACATCGACCGCATCCGGGAGAAGTACGCGCGCGTCGGGCGCCCGGCGCCCACCAAGATCGACCTGCGCATCCGGGCGATCGAGGACGGCCTGGTCGAGCCCACGGCGGACATCACCACGGCGGAGAAGCATCTGTGATCCGCCCCTCGCCCCGGTGAGGGCCGCCGCTCCGTGAGCCACGCCGCGCACCGGCCCCCGCTCGCCTACCGGAAGGTCCCCGCCCGGCGGCGCCGCAGCAGCCTCCTGGTGCCGACCTCGCCGCAGGAGCTGGGGATGAACTCCTACCGCATCCACCTGCTCGCGAACATCTGCCACGGGCTGGTCGTCGTCGCACTGTTCCTGGAGGCCCTCACCATCGTCGAGGACCAGCTGCGCGCCTTCGAACGGTGGCACCTGGTGTTCCTGCTGGCCCTCCTGGTCAACGGCGGCGCGATGCTTTTCCAGGGCGCCAGGCGGCAGGTGCGGATGTGGCCGGTGCTCGCGGCCCCGGTGCTCGTGGCCCTCACCGTCCTGACCCTCCCGCTCGCCTGGACGGGGGCCGCTCCGCCGCAGGACCCGTGGGTGGAGCCGTTCATCCTGCTCGCCGCCGCCGCCACCGTGGTCGCGTGGAGCATCGAGCTGGCCGTCGCGTACCTGGCGTCCGTCACGGTCTTCTACGTCCTGGTCATGGTGCGCACCACGGAGTCGGCGGACGTGATGGGCGTGCTGTTCGACGCCACGAGCCGGATCGCGTTCGGCGTGGTCCTCGTGGTGCTGATCAGCCTGGTCTACAAGGGCGGGCAGAACGCGGACCAGGTGTACGCGGCCGCGATCGCGCAGGAGCTGCAGCTGAACCGCTCGCGCTCGCAGGCCGAGGAGCAGGAGCGGCTGGACCGCCTCATCCACGACAACGTCATGGCCGCCCTGCTGGACGCCGGACGGGCCCCGGGCCCCGTCCAGCGGCGCACCCGGGAGCTGGCCCAGCGGGCCCTCGAGGTCCTCGCCTTCGAGGAGCGCCGCGCCGAGGGCAAGGGCACCACCATGGTGCACACCCTGCTCGACGACCTGCTCGAGTCCCTGTCCCCGTGGCGCAACCGGGTGCGCTTCAACAGCATCACCCCCTACATCAGGCCCCCCGGCCAGCCGCGCCCGCTCATCCCCGTGGAGACGGCGCAGGCGCTCGTGCAGGCGGTCACCGAGGCGGTCTCCAACAGCGCCCGCCACGCCGGCACCGAGGTCACCTTCGTGACCATGGACGGCGGCGTGTGCCCGCCCACCCCCCTCAACCCCGAGGGCTTCTTCCTGCGCTTCCAGGTGGTGGACCGGGGCCGCGGCTTCCAGGTCCGCAGCATCGACTCCCGGCGGCTCGGGGTGCGCGTGTCCATCCTGGGCAACGTGCGCCACGTGGGCGGCGCGGTGGACGTCGACAGCGCACCGGGCCGCGGCACCCGCGTCACGATCCTCTGGCCCCGGGACGCGCAGCCGTGATCTCCCGCACCCTCTTCCATCCCCTGAGCCTGGTGGCCGCCACGGTGTTCTTCCTGATCCCCGTGGTCCTCGGGATCCTGCAGACGCCCAGCATGGACAAGCCGGACCTCATGCAGGCCGCGCTCGTGACCTACGTGGTCGCGGTGGCGCTGGTCGTCTACCCGTACGGGCAGCGCCGGCTGCCCGATCTGCCCGCGGCCCTGGGCGTGCTCCTCATGCTGGTGTCGATCCAGCGCTCCTACGACGCCCTGAACCCCCAGGCGGAGCTGTTCGGCGGGCAGTGGTTCACCCTGGGCTTCGACGGCTTCCTCGTGGTCCTGGGCATCCGGCGCCGCGCCGGGTGGGGCTGGGCCACGCTCGTCATCGCGGTCGCCGTGTCCATGACGTGGGGCGCCCGCTCCGCCCTGGGCCTCTGGGACGCGGCGCTGACGAACGCCGCGGCGGCGGCCCTGCTGCTCGCGAGCCAGCTCATCGCCCGGGAGTACGACCGGGCCTCCGCCGCGTTCGCCGAGGCCCGGGACATGGTGATCTCGGCGCGCTCCCACGACGAGGCGGAGCAGGACACGGTCAACGCCTCCGTGCAGCGCGTGCACGAGGTGCGCCGCCTCGCGGGCGGACTGCTCGAGCGGATCGCGCACGACCCCTCCCCCGTCTCCGAGTACGAGATCGAGCAGTTCCGCCTCACCGAGGCGCAGCTGCGGGACTCCATCCGGGGCCGGTCGATCGCCACCCCCTACCTGCTCGAGGTCACGCGGGCGGCACGGGCCCGGGGCGTGCTGGTGGACATCCTGGACGAGCGCGGCAAGCCCCTGCCCACGGCGGTGCTGCGCGCGGCCACCCGCCAGGCCATGGAGGTGCTCAACGCCGCGACCTCGGGGTCGGTCACGATCCGCGCCTTCCCGGAGGGAGAACCCGCCGCGGTGTTCATCGTCCACGACGGCAACGCCGGGGACGAGGAGCCCGTGGCCATCGAGATCGCCGACGGCACCGGTGCGGTCTCCCGGTTCTGACCGGCGCCACCGCCCGCGGTGCGGGCACCCGCACTGCACCCGGCTCCCCCGCGCCCCGGGCACCGGCGGCACCGTCCACAGGGAGCCGCGTCCCTGCGGTCCGCCGGCCCGGCGTTCCTACCGTGGTCCCATGGACACCGCCTCCGCCGGGCACGACCCGCACCCCGCCGACGACCGCTCCCGCCCCGGCACGGACGACCGCCCGCCCGACGCCCGCCGCTCCCGCGGCGCCCACGACCGCCCCGGCGACCGCCCGCCCGACACCGCCCTCCGGGGCGGCGCCGGCCGCTCCCCCGACGACGCCTTCCGCGCCGTGCTCTGCGGGGACGGCCTGCGCCGCTGCCCCTGGGCGCCCACGGGCCCGGCCGCCCTCGAGGAGCACGACCGGCGCTGGGGCGCACGGCCCACGGACTCCTCCGGCTGGTTCGAGGCCCTCGGCCTGGAGATCTTCCAGGCGGGCCTGGCCCGCTGGAGCATCGCCCAGCGGCGGGAGGGCCTGCGCCGGGCGCTGCGGGACTTCGTCCCCGAGGAGATCGCGCGGATGACGGAGGACGACGTCGACGAGCTGCTCCTGGATCCCGCGGTCATCCGCAACCGGGTCAAGATCGAGGCCGTGGTGCACAACGCGCGCGCCTGCCGCGGACTCGGTCCCGAGGACTGGGCGGAGCACGTCCGGGATCTCCGCCCGGCCGCCGCCGAGCCGCCCCTGACCGTCCTGGAGGAGTCCCGCCGCTCCCCCGAGGGGGACCGGCTGGCCGCCCGGCTCAAGGAGCAGGGACTCGTGTTCGTGGGGCGCACCACCGCGCACCGGTTCCTGCTCCGCACCGGGGTGCTCCCCGGGCACCTGGCCGGGTGCTTCAGGGGCGAGACTGGAACCGGAGGATCCGGGTGAGGGCCTCCTCCACCCGGTCGGGCCCCGCGGCGAAGGACAGCCGCACCGCGCGGTGGCCGCGCGCGGCGTCGAAGTCCAGGCCCGGGACGACCGCGACGGCCTCCGCCTCCAGCAGCCGCCGGCACCACTCCAGGGAGCTGCCGTGCCGCTCGAGCTGCTCCCCGAGGTCGGCGTAGAGGTAGAACGCCCCGTCCGCCGGCGCGACCTCCCCCCACCGGAGCGCCGGCAGCGCTTCCAGGAGCAGGCTCCGGGAGCGCGCGAACTGCTCGACCGCCCGGTCCGCCTCGGCGTAGGCGTCCGGGGTGAAGGCCTCCACGGCGGCGTGCTGTGCGGCGGCGGGCGGGCAGAGGCTCAGGTTGCCGGCCAGCGCGTCGACCGCGGCCGCGAGATCCCGGGGCAGCAGGGCCCACCCCAGCCGCCACCCCGTCATCCCCCAGTACTTGGAGAAGGAGGAGATCACCACGGCGTCGCGGTCGTGCTCCCACGCGCTGGTGCCCCGGTACGGCCCGCCGTCGCGGAGCGCGCCGCCCTCCGGGGCGGTGTGCACGATCCCGTGGTAGATCTCGTCGCTGATCAGGCGCGTCCCGTGCTCGGCGCACCACCGGGTCAGCGCCGCCAGCTCCCCGGGCTCCAGCACGGTGCCGGTCGGGTTCGCCGGGCCCGCCACCACCAGTCCCTGCAGGGGCCCGTGCTCGGCGACCGCGGCGTCGAGCATCCCGGGCGTGGGCTGGAAGCGGGTCGCCGCCCCGCAGTCGAGCTCGACCACGTCGGCGCCCAGGGCGGCCAGGGTGTTGCGGTAGGCCGGGTATCCCGGCCGGCACACCGCCACCCGGTCCCCCGCGTCGAACGCCGCCAGGAAGGTGAGCACGAGCGCCCCGGAGGCCCCCGTGGTGATCGCGACGTCCTCGGGACGGACGTCGAGCCCGTACCACCGGGCGTAGTGGCCGGCCACCGCCCGGCGCAGCGGCTCGATCCCGAGGGCGGGGGTGTAGCCCAGCCCCTCGTTGCGGGCGTGCACCCGGGCGGCCGCCCGCGCGACGGGACCCGGGGCGCCGCCGGAGGGCTCCCCCGCGCAGAGGGAGACGACGTCCCGGCCGGCGGCGTGCAGGCGCTCGACGTCGGCGAGGATCTCCATCACCCGGAACGGCGGCACCGCCGAGCGTGCGGAGGGACGGGGCGGCAGGTGCGCAGGCATGCGCCCAGCCTACGGCCGCCGCGGTCCGGCGCGATCCCGGTCATGCCCCGTCATGCGCACATCGGGGGACAGACTTTTGTCCAGACCTCCGCAATACTGGACCCAGTCCTGGACGTCAGGAGGCCGCACTGAGGCGGTCCTCCGGGCGTGGGGGGACAGGTCTCCGGCAGCAGTGCCGGGGGCCGACGGGCAGGTTGCCACCGCGGCCGGCGTCGCACGAGTGATCCATCGTGAATGAGATGTGTGATTGTGTCTGGGGGGATTTCAATCACGGGTCCACAGGAGATGGGGCGCCGGGCACGGGACGCAACCGCCCAGTTCCACGTCGGTGCGGCGTCGGGCCACGGCCCGGCAGGGAGAGCCGTGAGACGTGGCGGCACGCGCGTCGACGACGCAGCACACGGCCCCGCACCGATCGGTGCGGGGCCGTTGCCGTGCCGCTCGTGCCGCGGACCGCACGGGCCGGGGCTCACTCCAGCAGCAGCGCCGGCTCCTCGAGGATCCGGGCCACGTCCGCGGTGAAGCGGGCCGCGAGGTCCCCGTCGACCACGCGGTGGTCGAAGGACCCGCCCAGCGTGGTGACCCAGCGGGGCACCACGGCGCCGTCCACGACCCACGGCTTCTGCTTGATGCTCCCGAACGCGATGATCGCCACCTCGCCGGGATTGATGATCGGCGTGCCGGTGTCGAGGCCCAGGGCCCCGATGTTGGTCACGGTCAGGGTGCCGCCCTGCATGTCGGCCGGCTGGGTCCGTCCCGCCCGGGCGGTCCGCGAGAGCTCGTCCAGGGCCACGGCCAGCTCGCGCAGCGAGAGGTCCTGGGCGTCCTTGACGTTCGGGACCATGAGACCGCGCGGCGTGGCCGCCGCGATGCCCAGGTTGACGAAGTGCTTGACGAGGATCTCCTCGTCCGTCCACGTCGCGTTGACCATCGGGTTGCGGGCCGCGGCCCACACGACGGCCTTCGCGAGCACCAGCAGGGGCGTGACCTTGACGCCCTCGTAGTCCGGGGCGGCCTTGAGCCGCCGGACGAACTCCATGGTGCGCGTGGCGTCGACCTCCACGAAGACCGAGGCGTGCGGGGCGCTGAAGGCGCTGCGCACCATGTTCTGCGCCGTGGCCTTCCGCACGCCCTTGACGGGGATCCGCTCGATCCGCTCCTCCGGGGCCGCGGGGCGGCGCCGGTCCACGGCCTCGCCGAGCCGCGCCACGTGGGCGAGCAGGTCCTGCTTGGTGATCTGTCCGGCGGCGCCCGTGGCGGGGACGTCGGCGAGGTCGACGCCCAGGTCCCGTGCGGCCTTCCGGACGGGAGGCTTCGCCAGCGCGGGGCGGCGCGGGACGACCTCGACGGCCGGGGGCACGTCGCCGCGACCGGGCCGGCGCCAGACGCCGCTGTCCTCGGCCAGCCGGGCGGCGCGCCCGGCGATGCCCTGGGCCGCCGTGCCGATCCCACCGCCGAGCCCGGCCCCCAGCGGGCCCCGGGACAGCTTCTCCGTCCAGCCCGCGGGTCGGGCCGGCTCCGGCTCGGCCTCCGGCGCCGTCGGCGGGGCCGCCCGGCGCCGCCGCCGCACGGGGTCGGCCTTGGGCCCGGAGCCGACGAGCGGCCGGTCCGCACCGGGCTCCCCGCCCTCCCCCAGGATCCCGGGGACGCCGGAGGCCGGGGCGGGCTCCGCCGACTCGCCCGGGGAGCCCACGGCGATGATGGGGGTGCCGACCTCGACCGTGCTGCCCTCGGCGGCCAGCAGGTCCAGGACGGTGCCGGCGTACGGGGACGGCAGCTCGACCACGGACTTCGCGGTCTCGATCTCGACGAGCACCTGGTTGACCGTGACGGTCTCGCCCGGTGCGACCTTCCACGCGAG
The DNA here is from genome assembly GCF_059758435.1 of Kocuria sp. GQ42. Classification (NCBI taxonomy): domain Bacteria; kingdom Bacillati; phylum Actinomycetota; class Actinomycetes; order Micrococcales; family Micrococcaceae; genus Kocuria; species Kocuria sp. GQ42. The sequence goes on from NZ_JCAXEN010000007.1 coordinate 91,719, forward strand.
GATCTCCGCCTCGGTCAGGCCCTCGCCGACGTCGGGCAGGTTGAAGATCTGGGGCATGTCAGTACTTCCTCTCTCGCGCGCGGCCCCCGGGCCGGCGGCGGTGCCGCCGGCCCGGGGGCCGGCGACCGGGTCGGCGGGGTCAGTAGGCGAAGGACCGGTCCACGGCCTCGAGGATGCGGTCGAGGTCCGGCACGTACTGGTCCTCGACGGCGGCCACCGGGTACGGCAGGTGGTAGGCGCCCACCCGCAGCACCGGTGCCTCCAGGGAGTAGAACGCCCGCTCGGTGAGGCGGGCGGCGATCTCCCCGCCGAGGCCGCCGAAGGTCGGGGCCTCGTGGGCGACGACGAGGCGGCCCGTCCGGCGCACGGAGTCCTCGAGGGTGTCGAAGTCGATCGGCGACAGCGAGCGCAGGTCGATCACCTCGACGCTGCGCCCGTCCTCCTCCGCCGCCTGCGCGGCGGCGAGCGCGACCGGCACGAGGGGGCCCCAGGCCACCACGGTGGCGTCCTCGCCGTGGCGGACGACCTGCGCGGAGAACGGGTCGGCGGTCGGGCGCTCGACGTCCACCGCGCCCTTGAGCCAGTACCGCCGCTTGGGCTCGAAGACGATGACGGGGTCCTCGCACGCGATGGCCTGCTGGGTCATCCAGTAGGCGTCCTGGGCGTTGGACGGCGTGACGATGCGCAGCCCCGCCGTGTGCGCGAACAGCGCCTCGGGGGACTCCGAGTGGTGCTCCACCGAGCCGATGACCCCGCCGTACGGGATGCGGATCGTCACGGGGACGGTGACGTCCCCGTTGGTGCGGTTGCGCATCTTGGCCAGCTGCGTGGTGATCTGGTTGAACGCCGGGAAGGAGAAGCCGTCGAACTGGATCTCGCACACGGGCCGGTAGCCGCGCAGGGCGAGCCCGATGGCGGTGCCCACGATCCCGGCCTCCCCCAGCGGGGTGTCCATCACCCGGTGGGCGCCGAAGTCCGCCTTGAGCCCCTCGGTGACGCGGTAGACGCCGCCGAGGGAGCCGATGTCCTCGCCCATGAGCAGCACCCGGGGGTTCTCCTCCATGGCCCGGCGCAGGCCCGCGTTGACCGCCTTCGCGATCGTCAGGTCCGGTGCGGTGCTCATGCGAGGTCCTCCTGGGTGCCGGCGGTCTGCGGGTCGGGGGCCCCGGCCACGGGGTCGGCCGCCACGGTCAGTCCCGCGGCCTGCGTACCCCGGTCCGGTCCGGCGCTGCCCGGCCCGGCGTCGTCGTCGTCGGTGTCGGTGTCGGTGTCGGTGTCGGTGTCGGCGAAGCCCGCCTGGTAGGCCGCGTACCAGGCGCGCTCCTCCTCCACGAGGGCGTGCGGCTCGGCGTAGGGCCGGTCGAAGAAGTCCTCGAACGCGGGCGGGTCCATGGCCAGCACGAGGGCGCGGGCCTGGTCGGCGAACGCCTGGGCGTCGGCCGCGATGTCGGCGAAGAAGTCGTCGCCGGTGCCGTGGGCCTCGCGCAGGTGCGCCTCGAGACGGAGCAGCGGGTCGAGCTCGCTCCAGTGCTGCTCGTCCTCCCGCAGGCGGTACTTGGTGGGGTCGTCCGCGGTGGTGTGGGCCCCGAGCCGGTAGGTCTCGGCCTCCACGAGCACCGGGCCCTGGCCGGCGCGGGCCTTCTCGAGCGCGTACCGCGAGGCCGCCAGCACCGCGAGCACGTCGTTGCCGTCCACGCGGATCCCCTCGAAGCCGTACCCCGCGGCGCGCTCGGCCAGGGGCACGCGGGACTGGGTGCGGAACGGCACCGAGATGGCCCACTGGTTGTTCTGCACGAAGAAGACCACCGGGGCGTCGTAGGACGCGGCGAAGACCATGCCCTCGTGGACCTCGCCCTGGGTGGAGGTGCCGTCCCCGAAGTAGACGACCGCGGCCGCCGGCTCGGCCTCCCGGCCCTCCGCCTCGGCCGTCCGCCGGTCCAGGTCGATGCCCATGGCGTAGCCCACGGCGTGCGGGACCTGGCAGCCGAGCACGATGGAGTAGACGTTCATGTGGTGCCGGCTGGGCCGCCAGCCCCCGGCGCTGTGCCCGCGGAACACGGTGAGCAGCTCGGCGGGCTCGACGCCCCGCTCGATGGCCACGGCGTGCTCCCGGTAGGTCGGGAACACGTGGTCGGCCGGGCGCAGCGCGCGGGCGGAGCCCACCTGGGCGGCCTCCTGCCCGCGCATCGGCGCCCACAGCACCAGCTGCCCCTGCCGCTGGAGGTTGGTCGCCTCCTCGTCGAAGCGGCGGGCCAGCGCCATCGAGCGGTACAGCCCGCGCAGCTGCTCGGCGTCGACGTCGCGCACGTACGGGGACAGGACCGGGTCCTCGCTCAGCCGGCCGTCCCGGTCGAGGAGCCGCACCAGGCGCGTGCGCACCTCCGGTGTCGGCACGGTGCGGGCCGGCACGGGGGCGGCCGGGGACGATGGGGCGGCATCCATGGGCAGGACGTCCTTTCGGGTTGCTCGGGAGGGAGCCGGGCCGGCGCGGCCGAGGATCAGAGCACGGGCGGGTGGGGGAACTGCGCGCACAGCTCCAGGAACCGGGTGTTGGCCTCCGGCTCCCCGATGGTCACGCGCACGCCCTCGTCGCCGAAGCGGCGCACGGACAGGGCGTGGGCGTCGCACAGCTCGGCGAAGCCCCCGCTGTGCTCGCCCAGGTTCAGCCACACGAAGTTGGCCTGCGTCTGCGGGTACGGCCAGCCGAGCCCGTCGAGCCCGGCGAGGACCCGCTCCCGCTCGTCGACGACCCGCTGGACGCGCTCGGCCACCTGGTCGTAGTGGCGCACGGACGCGATCGCCGCGCGCTGGGCGAGGTCGGTCACGGAGAACGCGGGGGACGCCTGGCGCAGGTACTGGGTGATCTCCTGGCGGGCCACGGAGTAGCCGATCCGGAGCCCGGCCAGACCGTGGGCCTTGGAGAACGTCCGCAGCACGACGACGTTGGGGTGCCGGCGGTACAGGTCGACGCCGTCGACGAGGTCGTCGCGGCGCTGGAACTCCTGGTACGCCTCGTCGATCACCACGACCACGTCGCGCGGCACGGCGGCGAGGAACTCCTCGACCTGCGCGGTGGTGAGGCTGGGGCCCGTCGGGTTGTTCGGCGTGCACAGCAGCACGACCTTCGTCCGGGCGGTGACCGCGGCGGCCATGGCCTCGAGGTCGTGGGAGCCGTCCCGGCGATTCGGGACCGGGACGCCCAGCCCGCCGGAGAGCCCGATGCTGATCGGGTAGGCCTCGAAGGAGCGCCAGGCGTGCACCACCTCGTCCGGGGTGCCGTCCTCGCCGGCGCCCACGAAGGCGCCGAGCAGCTGGTTGAGCGCGCCGAGGCTGCCGGCGCCGGTGACGATGTCCTCGGCGGGAACGCCGAGGAACTCGCCGAGCACCTCCCGCAGCTCCGCGGAGGTCGTCTCGGGGTAGCGGTGCACCGCGTCCCAGCCGGCGAGGACCTCCTTGACGGCGGGCACGGGCCCGAACGGGTTCTCGTTGGAGGACAGCTTGTAGGACACGAGCCCGTCGACCACGACCGGGGGCTTGCCGGCCGCGTAGCGGGGAAGTCGGGACAGAGCCGGGCGCGGCCGGACCGCCGGGGTGGTGGCGGTGGCCGGGCCCGAGGCCGGGGCGGTGCCGGCCAGGGTGCGGGTAGCGTCGCTGGTACTCATGGAGGTCATGCTATCCCCGCACCCCCGGGGTTCCCCCGGTCGATGACGCCCCTCCGGACGACCCGCTGCTTTTCGGGGCGAAAGCTACAACCGGGTTCCGCGAAAGTTGGCGGCGGACGACAATTCGTCCGCCCGGGAGCGCGCGGGGGCCGTGGAAGAATGTGCCCATGCCCAACACCGATCGCATCCTGTCCTCAGGGCGCGCGGCGCTCGCCGCCGCCGTCCCGCCCGTCGCGCTGGGGCCCCTCGACGGCCGCTACCAGCCCGTGGTCGCGCCCCTGGTCGACCACCTCTCCGAGGCCGCCCTCAACCGCAACCGCGTGCACGTGGAGGTCGAGTGGTTCGTGCACCTCGCCGAGCGGTCGGTGCTGCCGGGGCTGGCGCCCCTGACCGAGGAGCAGACCGCCGGGCTGCGCCGGATCGTCACGGACTTCGACACGGACTCGGTCGCGGAGCTCGCGGAGATCGAGGCCGTGACGGTCCACGACGTCAAGGCCGTGGAGTACTACATCGGCCGCCGGCTGCCCGCCCTGGGACTCGAGCACCTGGTCCCCCTCGTGCACTTCGGCTGCACCTCCGAGGACATCAACAACCTGGCGTGGGCCCTGGGGGTCAAGGACGCCACGACCGACGTGTGGCTGCCCGCGGCCCGGGCGCTCGTGGCCGACGTCGCGGCGCTGGCCGGGTCCGCGGCGGAGACCCCCATGCTCTCCCGCACCCACGGCCAGCCCGCCACGCCCACCACGCTGGGCAAGGAGATGGCGGTGGTCGCCCACCGCCTGGGCCGCCAGCTGTCCCGGATCGAGCGCACCGAGTACCTGGGGAAGATCAACGGCGCCACGGGCACCTACGCCGCCCACTACGCGTCCGTCCCGGACGCGGACTGGACGGACGTCTCGCGCAAGTTCGTGGAGGGCCTGGGCCTGTCCTGGAACCCGCTGACCACCCAGATCGAGTCCCACGACTGGCAGGCCGAGCTCTACGCCGACCTCGCCCGGTTCAACCGGATCCTGCACAACTTCTGCACCGACGTGTGGTCCTACATCTCGATCGGCTACTTCCAGCAGATCCCGGTGGAGGGCGCCACCGGCTCCTCCACCATGCCGCACAAGGTCAACCCCATCCGCTTCGAGAACGCCGAGGCGAACCTCGAGCTCTCCAACGCCCTGCTGGACGCCCTCGGCGCCACGCTCGTGACGTCCCGGTGGCAGCGCGACCTCACCGACTCCTCGTCCCAGCGCAACATCGGCGTGGCCTTCGGGCACTCCCTGCTCGCGGTCTCCAACGTGAGCAAGGGCCTGGCCCGCCTCGACGTGGCGGAGGCGGTCCTGGCCGCCGATCTCGACGCGAACTGGGAGGTCCTCGCGGAGGCGGTCCAGATGGTCATGCGCGCCGAGGCGATCGCCGGCGTCGAGGGCATGGACAACCCCTACGAGCGCCTCAAGGACCTGACCCGCGGCCGCCGGGTGGACGCCGCCCGGCTTCAGGAGTTCGTGGCGGGCCTGGGCCTGTCCCCGGCCGCGGAGCGGCGGCTGTCCGGGCTGACCCCGGCCACCTACACGGGCATCGCGGCGGACCTCGTGCGCTTCCTGTGAGCCCGCGCCCCGCGTGACGACGGGGTGCCCGGGCCCGGGCACCCCGTGCCGCGCGGATCGGCCCGGGCGGACCGACCCGTTCGGATCGGCCCGCGCGGATCAGTCCGGGCGGATCAGACGGTGCGGATCAGACGGACGGGAGGTCGTGCAGGTTGTTGCACACGGTGTCCTCCGGGGCGGCCCACAGCCGCTTCTCGCACCCGGCGGACACCACGCGGACCCGCAGCTGTCCCGACGACCCCGGGACGTAGTAGAGGTGGACCTCGCTCTCGATGTCCCGGATGATCCGGGTGGTCGACCGCGGGGACCACACCTCCGCGGGATTGCACAGGGCGACGATGTTCCCGAGGGGGTCCGTGCGGACGCCCGTGACGGGTCTCTGGTCGGTCATCGGTAGAACTCCTGAGCTCGTGCCCCGGCCGGCACCGCCGGTCCGGGGATCAGTCATATACCACGGCGCGGTCCTGTGCACCACCCTCCACCGGGGTCGCGTGCCGGCCGCTTGGGTTTTCGTTTGCTTTTGACGCACTCCGGGCGTTCGCTTTTGACTCACGGGGCCTTGCCCGGGATCATCGGTGCCTGAACCCTCTCTCGCGGCGGACCTGGATCCTGGTCCGCGGGACCGGAGAGGACGGTGCTCGGACCACGGCCTTCGGGGGAAGGCAGGCTCCGGGCGCACCGGGGACAGTGATCATGACAGTGGGGGATCATGACAATGGATGGGGAACACTCGATCAGGCTGCGGCTTCTCGGCAACGTCGAGGTCGAGCTCGACGGCACCGTGCTGGCCCTGGGCCACCGGCAGCAGCGGCTGCTGGCCGCGCTCGCCGTCCTCGGTCCCAAGCCGCGCCGGTTCCTCGGCGAGCTGCTGTGGCCCGACCGGACCGCGGAGCGCGCGATGGGCAGCCTGCGCACCACCGTCTTCAACATCTCGCGCCAGGTGCCCGGGGCCGTCGGGGCCCGCGGCAACAACATCGCCCTGGCCGGGACGGTCACCGTGGACCTGCACGAGCTGCGCGCGTCCCTGGACCGGGCGGCCACCGCCACGGCGCCCGTGACGGAGGACCCCTGGTTCCTGTCCCCCGACGGCGCCCAGCTGCTGCCCGGCTGGTACGACGGCTGGGTGATGGCCGAGCAGGACCGGCTGCGGACCCTGTACGTCAACGCCGTGGAGCACCTCGCCCGGCTCTCCCTGGAGCACCGCGACTTCTACCGGGCCCACGTGCTCGCCGACAACGTCCGGGCCCTCGACCCGCTGCGGGAGAGCGCGGTCCGCGTGTCGATCGAGGCGGACCTGGGTCTGGGCAACAACGCCCCGGCCCTGCAGACGTTCCGCAGCTTCTGCAGCACGATGGCCGACGAGCTCGGAGCGCCGCCCTCCCCCCAGATCACCCAGCTGATGGGCCACATGCGCAGCGCCTGACGCGCTCCCGCACGGAGCCGTCCCGCCCTGAGCCGTCCCGGCCGGTGCGTGCCCTGCGGCGGAGGAACGACGTCCCCGCGACCCGCTGACGGGTCGCGGGGACGTCCACTGGGCGGTCATGGCCGGGTCATCGTCCCGAGGTCAGGGCGGCCGTGGCCGACCGCACCGGGATGCCGCGCCAGGCGGTGTGGGGCAGCAGCTGCTCGCCCTTCATCACCAGCGACAGCGCGTCCACCGAGGCACCCGCGCCGACCGTCGTGTCGTAGAGCACGATCGAGCGCGCACCGACGGAGGCCCCGGGCAGGATCTCCACGTGGGACATCTTCATCACGCGGTCCTCGAAGAGGTGCGTCTGCAGCGACACGTCCGTCGAGACGGCGGCGTCGTCGCCGATGTGGACGAGGTCGAACTCGGTCAGGTAGGTGGTGCCGATGTACGTCCGCCGGCCGATCTGCGCGCCGAACAGGCGCAGGACCGGGCCGATCAGGGGCGTGCCCACGAGACCGCCGATGAGGGCGGGGACCGCCGCGGACTCGTACACGCCGGTGACGAACTCGCTGCGCCGGACGAAGTTGTCCCACAGCGGCTCGACGCGCTGGCGGTACCGGCCCACGATCGCCCACTTCAGGACGACGACGGCGAGGACCACGGTCAGGCCGGTGGCCAGCGCGACCAGGGGCAGCACGGCCACGAAGCCGAGCAGCGTCAGCTCGGGCACCAGGGCGACCGACGCGAGCAGGCCCAGGTAGCCGATCAGCCCGATCAGCGCCGGCGGGACCGTGATGCGCAGCGCCTCGATGACGAGGCGGGCCGCCACCTTGCCGCGCGAGGGCCGGAAGGTGAGGCTCTCGTCGTAGTTGCCGCTGTCCTGCCGGCGGGGCAGGAACATGGCGGGCGAGCCCAGCCAGGACGTGCCGTCCGGCACGTCGGCCGGGGGCACCGAGGCGACGCCCACCAGGGAGCCCTCGCCCATCCGGGTGCCCGAGGGCACGAACGCGGCGTTGCCCACGAACGAGCGGTCGCCCACCACGGTGCGCTCCATGTACAGGTGACCGTGGTGGTAGACGGCGCTGCCCACGCTGGCCATGTCCGCGACGAAGCTCCCCTCGCCGAGGGTGAGGAGGTCCGGGTCGATGTGGCCGACCGTGGAGACCTCGGAGCGGGGGCCGACCTTGGCGCCCAGGGCGCGCAACCAGGGGACGGTGTACATCGTGGCGTACAGGGCGTTGGTGCTCTCCAGGCTGGTGGAGAGCAGCTGGTCCGCCATCCACTTGCGCACGCCGAGCCCGCTGCGCACGGGGTGGATGCCGGTGGGCGTGCGGCGCAGGACGATCTTCCGGCCGCCCGCGACCACGGCGCAGACCGTGAGCACGTAGACGACGCCGACCGCCGGGGTGAGGGCGAGCCCCACGGGGAGGCCGAACTCCAGGGCCGCGGCCCAGATCATCAGGAAGGACGGGAGCACCAGGACGAAGGGCATCAGCTCGAGGACCAGCCAGCCCAGGAGCAGGCCGGCCGCCAGCGGGGCGGGCCAGCGGCCGCTGGGCAGCGGGCGCCGCTCCATCCGCTCGAGCAGCTCGTCGTCGCCGTCACCGGGCCGGGCCGGGGAGCCCAGCCAGTGCTCGCCGGCGGGGATCGTCTGGTTGCGGGAGGCCAGGGACTGCTCGGCCAGGCGGGCACCGTCCTCGATCCGGGTGCCCGGCTGCAGGAGGGCGTTGGCCCCCACGAACGCGTCGTCGCCGATGTGCACCGGCGCGATGGTCACCCACCCCTCCTCGACCTGGGCGGTCTGCACGGAGGAGTTGTAGCCGATGCTGGCGCGCGCGCCGACGGTGACGAGCGAGGGCAGGCCGATGGCGGCGGTGCCCACGTGGGCGTCCGGACCGATCCTGGCGCCCAGCAGGCGCAGGTAGACGGCGGCCATCGGGGTGCCGGTCAGGAGGTTGAGCGGCGAGAGCCGGGTCAGCCCGTCGATGCACCACAGCAGGTAGTACTGCCGGCCCCAGAGGGCGTGGTGCCCCGGTCTGACGAAGCGCCCCAGCACGCGGGAGCCGAGGAACGGCAGGAGGACGCGGGCGAGCACGGAGACCAGGACGCCCACCAGGAGCATGTCCCACATCAGGGCGTAGCTGAACTGACCGCCGTAGGAGTACAGGACCGCGGCGAGCGGGGAGCCGACGAGCATGGCCGCCAGGACCATCGTCGTCACCTGCGCGAGGCCGCACAGCGCCACGCGGCCGCTGGTGTGGTGCAGCGGCGCGGGGCGGTCGTCCGGGGCGGCCGCGGCGGGGACGTACGCCGGGGCGGCGTCCAGGTGGCGCGCCAGGTCCCGGACGGTCGGGTAGGTGTAGATGTCCGCGATGGAGATGTCCTGGTCCGGGTGCGCGCGGCGCAGCTCGGACGTGGCGGTCGCGGCGAGCAGCGAGTGCCCGCCGAGCTCCATGAAGAAGTCCGCCTCCACGGAGAGCTGGTCCTCGGGGATGCGGAAGACCTTGGACCACACCTCCGTGATCCCCCACTCGGCGTCCGTCGCCGGCGGGACCAGCCCCATCGTGGTCACGAAGCGGGGCGTGCTGGGGTCCGGCAGGTTCTTCCGGTCCACCTTGCCGCTGACCATCATCGGCATCGCGGGCAGGATCTCGTAGAAGGACGGCACCATGTACGGCGGCAGCGCCGCGACCACGGAGTCGTGGAGCAGCTCGAAGAGGGCGCGCTCGTCGCGCACCGGGGCGCGCAGGGTGAGGAACGCCGCGACGTCGTCGCCGCCGGAGGTGAGCTTCACGGCGGCGTCCGCCACCGCGTCCTCCCGGCGCAGCACGTTCTCGATCTCCTGCAGGTCCGCGCGGTGACCGCGGATCTTCACCTCGCTGTCGGCGCGGCCGAGGTACTCGATCTCGCCGTCGGGCATGAACCGGCCCAGGTCGCCGGTGCGGTAGATCCGTCCGGCCCGGGGCCCGTCCGGGTGGGGGCGGAAGCGCTCCTCGGTGACGTGCGGCAGGTTGACGTAGCCGCGGGCCACGCCGGGGCCGGCGATGCAGATCTCGCCGGGCTCGCCGTCGGCGACCTCGTTCATCTCCTCGTCGAGGATCCGCACCTCGTAGGTGGGCAGGGGCTTGCCGATGGTCACGGGCCGCCCGGGGGCGAGCTCGCCCCACGTGGCGGTCACGGTGCCCTCGGTGGGGCCGTAGGTGTTGAGCATCCGGCGCTCGGGGGTGGACCACCGCTCCACGAGGTCGGCGGGGCAGGCCTCGCCGCCCACCAGGATGCTGCGGATGCGGGGCAGGTCGTGCTCCAGGGTGGCCAGGACGGTCGGCACGCAGTAGAGCACGGAGATCTCCATGCGCTGCAGGAACTCGGCGAGCCCCTGTCCCAGGCGGGCGTCGTCGGTGGGCCCGGCCACCAGGGAGGCGCCCACGGCCCAGGTCGGCCAGATCTCCTCGATGGAGAAGTCGAACGCGATGGTCATGCCCTGGTAGACGCGGTCCTCGGAGCGGACGTCGTAGACCTCGGGCACGATCTCGATGAAGTTGCAGATGCTCGAGTGCGCGACCTCGACGCCCTTGGGGCGGCCGGTCGAGCCCGAGGTGTAGATGATGTAGCACGTGGGGTCGCCCTCGTGGCGGACGACCGGGCGGTGCGCGGGCGCCTCCTCGAGCCGCTCGCCGATCCGGCCGACGTCGACGACGTCGGCGGGCGCGTCCTCGACCAGGGCCACGAACTCGGCGGAGGTCAGCATGAGGGACAGGTCGGAGTCCTCGGCGATGAACTGCACGCGGTCCGCGGGCAGGTTCGGGTCGATCGGGACGAAGGTGGCGCCCGTCTTGAGGATCGCCAGGAGGGACGCGTAGAGCATCGTGGAGCGCTGGAGCAGGATCCCGACGCGGTCGCCCGCGCTCAGGCCGTAGCCGGTGATCAGGTGGGCCAGGCGGTTGGCGAGCTCGTCGAGCTCCGCGTAGGTGTAGGCCCGGCCGTCGGCGTGCAGCGCCTGGGCGTCGGGGGTCAGGTCGCAGCTGCGCTCGAAGAAGTGGTGCAGCCGGGTGGGCTTGGTCTCCGTGCTCCGGACGCCCCGGGTCGAGGGCTCCGTCCACGGTGCTGCTCCGGCGGGGCCTCCCTTCGCGGCGGCCTCGTCCCACAGCACTCGCTCTGCCGCCGCAGCCTCCTCGCGGCGGTGAGAGCGATGTGGCACTGAGGTCATGTCCAACTCCTTTCGATGCACGTAACACCGGTGTTACCGGCAAGTCCGTTCTACGGAGCGGGGTGTTATGGCCTCCTCACGGATCCGTCACGGCGGCGTTATTCCTCCGTTATCGATGCGTTCGTCGGCGGAGCTGCCAGGGGCGATGCCGACCGCCCGATCGGTTTCCAGTGGGGAAGATCACAGCGCAGATCTCGCTCTGCGAGACGTTTTCGACTGCAATCGTGCGGTTCCCGGGCCGGGGGTCGACGGTCGGGGATGCTCCCCCGGCGCGCGCCGCGCGCCGGGGGAGGCAGTGGCCGGCCGCCCGTACCGGCCACAGCTCCGGGGACAGGAGAATTCGCCGTGTTACCTTTCGTGAACGAGCGTCGGGCCGTTCCGGCACGCACGAGGCCCCCGCGCGGGAACAGGACCGTCTCGTCCCTGTTCCCGTGCGGGGGCCTCGTGCTGCGCCGCGCCCCGGGTGCCGCTCAGCCGGCCGGGGAGCCCCGGTCCTCGTCGTCGCCGGAGGGCGTCGCCGCGGCGCCGTCCGGCCGGGCCGCCCAGGTGAGGTAGCCGCCGTCGAGGTTGACGACGTCCCGTCCGTGCTGCGCCAGGACCCGCGCCGCGAGGTAGCCGCGCAGGCCGGCCTGGCAGTGCACCACGAGCTCGCCCTCCGGCAGCTCGTCGAGGCGGTCCCGCAGCTGGTCCAGCTCGATGTTGATCCCGCCGGGGATCGGCATCGCCGTGTGCTCGCCCGGGGTGCGGACGTCCAGCAGGGTGGCGCCGGAGGCGAGGCGGTCGTCGAGCTCGTGCCACTGGACGGTCTCGACGAGCCCGTCCCGGTGGTTGCGGTCGATGTAGCCGAGCATGTTCACGGGATCCTTGGCGGAGCCGTAGAGCGGGGAGTAGGCCAGCTCGAGCTCGGCGAGGTCGGCGGCCGCGATGCCGCCGGTGATGGCCGTGGCGAGGACGTCGATGCGCTTGTCCACGCCCGCCCCGCCCACGCCCTGGGCGCCGAGGATCGCGTCGTCCTCTGGGTCCACGAGCAGCTTGAGGGTCATCCCCTCCGCCCCGGGGTAGTAGCCGGCGTGGTTCGCGGGGTGCGTGTGGATCGCGCGGTAGGGCCGGCCCGCGGCGCGCAGCCGCTTCTCGTTCCAGCCCGTGGCCGCGGCCGTGAGGCCGAAGACGCCGACCACGGAGGTGCCCAGCACCGGCCGGTCGGAGACGTCCATGCCGGCGATCACGTCGGCGACGAGCCGGCCCTGGAGGTTGGCCGTGTTGGCCAGGGCGACGAGCGTGGCGGACCCGTCGAGGGCGTCGCGCTTCTCCACGGCGTCCCCCACGGCGTAGACGTCCGGGTCGGAGGTGCGCAGGTGCTCGTCGACGACGATGCCGCCGCGCGCCCCGACCTCCAGACCCGCGGCCCGGGCCAGCGTGCTGTCGGGGCGGACGCCGACCGCGGCGAGGACCACGTCGGCGGGCAGCTCGGTGCCGTCGTCGAGCGTCACGGTGCGCTCCCCCACCTCGGTGACCGTGGTCCCCAGCCGCAGGTCGAGCCCGCGCTCGCGCATCAGGGTGTGCACGGGCTCGACCATCTCGGGGTCGAGCGGGGCCATGACCTGGGGGGCGGCCTCGACGAGGGAGACCTGCAGGCCGCGGTGGACGAGCTGCTCGGCGACCTCGAGGCCGACGTAGCCGCCGCCGACGACCACGGCGGAGCGGGCGCCCTCGACCGCGGCCACGACCGCGTCGGTGTCCTCGATGTCGCGCAGGACCAGGGCGCGCTCGATGCCGGGCACGGGCGGGCGGACGGGGACGGCGCCCGGGGAGAGGACGAGGACGTCGTAGCCCCGCTCCTCCTCCCGGCCGGAGGCGAGGTCCCGGACGCGCAGCACGTGCCGGTCCCGGTCGACGCCGACGACCTCGTGCCCCACCCGGACGTCGAGGCCGAACCGGGCACCCAGGGACTGCGGGGTCTGCAGCAGCAGCGCGGAGCGCTCCTCGATGACGCCGCCCACGTGGTAGGGCAGGCCGCAGTTGGCGAAGGACACGTGGCCGCTGCGCTCGTACACCGTGATCTCGGCGTCCTCCAGCAGTCGGCGCAGACGGGTGGCCGCGGACATTCCGCCGGCGACGCCGCCCACGATGACGATTCTCATGCAGTCATGCTACCGGCGCCGCTCAGGCCGCCGCGCGGTTCGCCCGCTCCGGCCAGCCCGGTGTCCTGAGCCGGCGCCGGAGGGTGCTGCCGGGGCGGGAACCGGTGAACTCGCCGTCGGCCCCGCACGCCGCGACCCAGCCGGGCGCGTCCCGTCCCAGCACGTGCGCGGCGCGGGCGTAGGCCTGGGCCTCCACCGCGCTCTGCGCGGCGACCACGACCCGGTCCCACGGGCTCGCCGAGGCGGCGCCGGTCACCGGGTTGACCAGGACGCTCCCGGGGCTCTCCACCACCGCGAGGCCCCGCCGGCCGCGCTCGACGAGGGCCGCCCGCACCCCGGGATCCACACCGGCCCGGGGGTCGGCGGTCCGGGGATCCGCGCTCCGTGCCGCCGGGGCGGCGCCCACGAGGGCGGCGGCCGCGGCGGTCGGCCCGCCCACGGCGCACGCGGCGCCGACCTCGGCGACCAGCGCAGAGCCGGGGTGCGTCTCCGTGAAGACCCGGACGATGCGGTCCGCCGCCCACGCGTCGGCGACCGGCGCGAGGTCCAGGACCGTGCCGCGGCCCATGCGCAGCCGCCGGGCGGCCACGTCCAGGTCGAGGCTCCCGATCCCGGGCGCCGGGTGCGGCTCGAGCCCGTCCAGGGCCCGCCAGGCCGCCCCGCCGGTGGTGGGATCGGTGAGCCCGCTCGTGAGGCGGGCGGAGAGCAGGGCGGCCGCGACGATCCCGGCGAGCACGGGCCCGAGGACGACGTCGACGTCCTCGTGCTCGGCGAACCGGTTCAGCAGGGACAGCTCCGAGTCGATGCGCTCGGGCGCCACGGCGCGGGCGACCTCGCGGCGCACGTGCTCGGCGAGCCGGACGGCCTCGGCCTGGAGGTCCGGTGCGGGGGCGCGCACGGCGCCGGCGTCCGGGGCGCGGGGCGGGATCGGGGTGGGCATGACCGTCTCCTGGTGGTGGGGGGGAGAGGCGGGCGACGACGGCGTGCGGGGGGACACGGACAGCTGCTGTCGAGCATACGCGCGCCGGGCCCGGCCGGCGGTGACGTGACCCACCGTTACCCGACCGTCATGCTCGCGCACCGGGACCGGCCCGTGACGGCCGCCGCGCCCGCCGGGACGCCGGCCGGGACGCCGATCGGGGCCCCGGAAGGCGCCCGCACCCGGCGCAGCACGTCGGCCGGGCGGTTCGTGGTGAGCTGCTGGACGCCGAGCGCGCGGCACAGGTCCACGTCCCGTGCGGTGTCGACCGTCCAGACCCGCAGCACGCGTCCCTCCGCCCGCCACTGCCGCACGAGTTCGGGGTGGGCCCGGACGAAGTCCAGCCCCGGGCCCACCAGGTCCACGAGGCCCGCCGAGATCACGGGCAGCGCCGGCGGCACCACGAACCGCATGCCGGCGTGGAGCACCGCCGCGGCCGTGCGGCCGACGCGCAGGCTGTCCCCGACCGTGCGGCGGGTGGTCGTCCCGACCAGCTGGCACACGTGCCGGGCGGGCACCGTCTCCAGGAAGTGCCGGACGGCGTCGGGGTGGAAGCTCATCAGCGAGACCGTGACGTCGTCCAGCCGCCCGGTCTCGGGGTCCCAGCCCTCCCGCATCAGCAGGCCGAGGACCTCCTCCTCGAGCCGGTGGCCGAACGGGCTGGGGTGCTTCGTCTCCACGGCCAGGCCCACGGGCCGGCCCGCTCCCCGCAGCAGGTCCAGCAGCTCGGGCAGGGTGAGCAGCTGACGGTCCGGCGCCCCGTGGCCCGGCGGGATGTGCACGCCCTTCCAGGAGGTCCAGTCGAGGCGGCGCAGCTCGGCGAGCGTGCGGGCGGAGACGGGGCCCCGGCCGTCGCTCGTGCGGCCCAGCTGGGCGTCGTGGTGCAGGACCAGGTGGCCGTCGCGGGTGAGGTGGACGTCGCACTCCACCCCGTCGGCGCCGTCCAGCAGCGCCTGCACGTAGGCGGCCCGGGTGTGCTCGGGGAGGTCCGCGCTGGCCCCCCGGTGCGCGTAGACGATCGGCCGCACGGCGCTCCCTCGGCTGTCGGTCGGGGCGCGGTGCGCCCCGCTCGTGCACCAGGCTAGGGAGACGCGGTGAACGCGGGGCCACGCCCCGGCGGACCTGTCGTGAACGACGACGACGCCCCGCCGGGGGCGGGGCGTCGTCGAGCGGCAGCGCGGGAGCGCGGCGCGGGGTCTACTGCTCGCCGGTGATCTCGCCGTGGGCCGCGGCGACCGTGTCGGCCTTCCGGCCCCGCCTGCCCTTCCGGGACTTGCCGTCGTCGAACCGGGGGGCCCGCTCCTCGGGCCCGAGCTCGGCCGGGAACGTGGTGGGCAGCGGCCCGAACGCCTCGTGCGTCGCGGCGATGACCTGCTTGGACATGGCCAGGTTCGCTCCCCCGCCGACGATCGCGCCCACGCCGAACGGCAGGGCGCGGCCGAACACGGCTCCGGTCTGCTTGAGCAGGAAGCGCTTGACGAACATGTTGCGGATGATCCTGCTGACGTCGAAGGTCTTCGAGTCGTCCTTGCCCATCATCAGGCCCCAGGAGGACATCATGCCGCGGCCCTTGGTGCCGCTGGCCAGGATCTGGTTCATGACCTGGCGGCCGTCCTCGCCGAGCATCAGGGCCATGACCATGGTGCGGGTCTTCTCCGGGTCCTCCGTGTGCACCCCGTGCAGCTCGGCGATCGCCTGGGCGTACAGGGCGGTGGCCTCGAGGTAGCCGACCACCGCGAACGAGGACAGGCCCAGGGACGCGACGGTGCCGATGCCGGGGACCACCGCGGTGGCGCCGACGGCCCCGCCGCCCATGGTCACGGACCGGACGTAGATCTTCTCGAGCCGCCTGGCGATCTGCTCGGGCGTCTCGTCGGGGTGGTCGGCGCGCTCCTTCTTCACGAAGCCCAGGACCACGGGCCGCTGCACGCGCAGCACGGTGTCGAGGAGCTTGTTCATGGCGGGCTTGGGCTTGCCCTCGTCGTCGAACGCGTTGTTCAGGGGATTCAGGTCCATGGCGTGCTCTCCTTGTGGGGTGCCGGGACGGTGGGTCTCGGCCCACTATATGCACAGCAGGCTGATCGGGTCCCGGGATTCGCCGACGGCTGAGGAGGGGGGCGGTCAGCTCCCGGGCAGCCGGGAGACGGACGGGTCGACCTGCTGGAAGGAGTCCGGGAACTCGGCGCGCAGCCGGACCAGCTCCCGGGCGAACGCGTCCAGGTCCCGGTCCTCCTGGCTGACCGGTTGCCACTGCCGGGCCGGCAGGGCGTGGCCCTGGTCGTCGAGGGCGACCATGACCATGAGGCAGTTGGTGGTCAGCGCGAGCTCCCCGGTCGCGGGGTCCCCCGACCAGCAGTTCACGGAGATGTGCAGGCCGCGGGCCGCGGTGTGGATGAGCCGTGCCCGGACCTCCACGAGGTGGCCGATGTGCATGGGCCGGTAGAACCGGACGCCCCCGGCGTAGACGGCGATGACCGGCCGGCCCGCCCACCGGGCCCCGCACACGTACGCGGCCTCGTCGATCCAGCGCATGGCCGTGCCCCCGTGCACCTTCCCTCCCCAGTTGATGTCCGTGGGCGCGGCGAGGAAGCGCAGCACGGTCTCCTCGGCGGTGCCCTCGTCCGTGTACCGCTGCTCCGCCATCAGCTCCTCGATGCTGTTGCGCAGCTCGATCCGCCGCTGCGTGACGGCCGACTGCCGGCGCTCGTGCTCCGTCTCGGGCGCCCACTGCGGGACGGGGGTGGGGCGGCCGTCCCCGTCCACGGCCACCATGATGATCAGACACGTGTCCTTGAGGGTCACCCCGTGCTCGCGGGGATCCGCGGAGGCCACCTCCACGCGGATGTGCATCGAGGACCGTCCCGTGTGCACGATCTTCGCGGAGACCTCCACCATGTCCCCCACGCACACCGGGCGGTCGAAGTGGATGTTGCCCACGTACGCCGTCACGCAGTAGGCCCGGGACCAGCCCACGGCGCACGCGTAGGCGGCCTTGTCGATCCACTCGAGGACGCGCCCGCCGTCCACGGTGCCGGTGCGCCCGGCGTCGGTCGGGGCGGCGAGGAAGCGGAGAACGGCGGTGTCGCGTGCGGCCATGACCCCAGTGTGGCACGGGTCACCGCACGGCCCGCCCCGCGGCTCACCCGACCGCTCGCCCGCTCACTCGACGACGGGCGCCCACGCGTTGAGCCGGCGGAGCATGTCCGACTTCTTGCGGGTGTGCCCCTCCATCCGCACGAGGATGTCGTCGAGGGCCTCGATCGCGTCCACCACGAACGGTCCCTTGTTGAGCATCACGCACTCGGCGCGCTGGCCCATCGCCGCGTCCGTGACCTCCGCCCGGGAGGGCAGGCCCTTCTTGGCGAGGGACTCCAGGACCTGGGTGGCCCAGACCACGGGCACGTGCCCGGCCTCGCACAGCCACAGGATCTCCTCCTGCACCTCGGCCATCCGCTCGAACCCGGCCTCGACCGCGAGGTCCCCGCGGGCGATCATGACGCCCACGTCCTGCCACCGCATGGCCTCCAGCAGCATCGCCGGCAGGGACTCGAAGCCGCCCACGGTCTCGATCTTGAGGGTGACGTCCAGGGCGGTGTTGCCGATCCGCTCGAGCTCCCGCAGCAGGTCGGTCACGTCCTCCCGCGAGCGCACGAAGGACATGTTGACGATGTCGGCGTGCTCGGCAACGAACGGCAGGTGGGAGCGGTCCTCGTCGGTGAGCGAGGAGATGCGCAGGTCCGTCTCGGGCAGGTTGATGCCCTTACCGGCCTTGAGCCGGGTGCCGTCGGGGCCCGCCTGCAGCACCTCCAGCGCGATCTCGTCGGGCCCCACGGAGGTGATCCGGCAGCGGATCCTCCCGTCGTCGATCCAGGCCGGCTGCCCCTCCCGGGCGTCCGTGAACACCTCGGGCAGGGAGCAGCCGATCCGGAACGGGCTCTCGGACCGGACCGGGGCGGGTGCGAGGTCCCGGGTCAGCACCACGGTGTCCCCCGCGCGCACGCGCAGGGCCTGCTCGACGGCGGGCAGCTCGCCGAGCACGCCCTCCGTGCCGTCCTCGGCCCGCACGGCCAGGCCCGTGGCGAAGTACACGGTCTTGGCGCACTCGACGAGCACGCCGGGCCCGGTGGCCTCGATCACCCGCAGGGTCCGTCCGGAGCCGCGCGCGTCCTTGAGCCGCAGCCGCTCCCCCGGGGTGCGGGCCGCGGTCCAGGCGGCGCCGGCCACGGGGACGGCCGGGGCGTCGTCGTCGACCGCCGGGTCCGCCTCGCCCAGCCAGAGGCGGGCCGGGGCGGTCACCCGGCCGCCGCTGTCCCGGGTGGGCTTGATCTTCTCGACCTGCGGACCGGGCTCGATCGGCCCGGTGCGCAGCTTGGGCCCCGCGAGGTCCATGGCCACGCGGACCTCGCGGCCGAGCGCCTGCCCGGCCGCCCGGACGTGCCCGATCATGGCCGCCCACTGCTCGGGGCCGTCGTGCGCGCAGTTGATCCGGGCCACGTCCATCCCGGCGCGGACCATGTCCTGGACGAGCCGGGGGTCCGAGGCTGCCTCCGAGGGGAAGGTGACCATGATCCGGGTGCTCCGCCCCTCCCGGCCCGGGCCGAGCAGGGCCGCGGTGTTGCGGCGCAGCACCTCCGCACCGGGCTCGCCGGGC
This sequence comes from Kocuria sp. GQ42, assembly GCF_059758435.1. NCBI lineage: Bacteria > Bacillati > Actinomycetota > Actinomycetes > Micrococcales > Micrococcaceae > Kocuria > Kocuria sp. GQ42. Next base: position 110,365 of record NZ_JCAXEN010000007.1, read on the forward strand.
TCGTCGGGGCCGGGCGCCCCGACGTCCTCCTCCGGCCGGCCGGCGAGCACGCGGAGGGTCTCCAGCACGGCGCCGAGGTGGCTCATGACCCCGGCCTCCATCCGCCCCAGGGAGGACACGCCCAGGCCGCTGAGGTCCCGCTGCAGGTCCCGCACGTCCTGGCTGCGCACGGCCACGTAGTCCACGAGGTTGAGCGCGGACCCGCGGTGGCGGGGGTTCACGCGCTCGAGCTGCGGCACGGCCGTCCGGCGGGCCCGCAGCACCACGTCGACGAGCGCCGCGACCCGGTCGTGCAGCCGCGCGGCGCACTCCTGCCGGGCGGTCGCCGCCATGCCGTGCTCCCTCCCGCGGTCCCGGCCGGGTGCTGCCCCGCCGCGACCGCCGTCGACCTGCTGACTCCCCATGATCCTCCTCGTCCGCCCGGCTGTCAGCGCCGACCGTACCCGCCCCGGGCGAACAGCGGCTGAACACGAGGCGACGGGGCCTCAGGCGGGGCGGGCGAACGGGGAGCGGCGCAGGCGGTAGCCGTGGACGGGGATCAGCCGGCGGGAGCCGGTGCCGGCCTCCAGGATCCAGAGCAGCCGCAGGTGGGGGGCGCACTGGCCCACCGTGCCGACGTGGCGGAGGTGGTCCTGCTCCCACACCTCGATCCGGTCGCCGGGGCGGATCCGTGCGGGGTCCTGGACCCAGGTGTCATCGGCGGTCGCGTCGACGGTCGTCGCTCGGAGGGTCGTCATGGCGGCACGTCCTCTCGGGGTCGGGGTCCGGGGAGGGGGCCCTCGGACACCTCCAGGATCGTCCGCCGATGTGGCCGGTACGTTTCCGTCCGATGGACGGGCCGTGCATTCGTCCCGCGGGGGCTGTGAGACTCACCACGCGGACCGGCGGAGGGCTAGGCTCGTGCGGACGCCACCGCCTGCGCCCGCCCCGCGGCGGGCGGCAGGTCCCGCCACCGGAAGGAGCCGCTGTGATCAGCTCGGAGAACGTCAGGGCCTACGTGGAGCGCATGGCCTCGGACGAACCCGCCCCCGGCGGCGGCGCCGCGGGCGCCCTGCAGGCGGCGCTGGGCGCGGCCCTCATCGCGATGTCCGCCCGCTACTCCACGGCGTCCGAGCACGCGGACCGCGCCCGGCGCGCGGCCGACCGGGCCGAGGAGCTGATCCCGCGCGCGCTGGGCCTGGCGGACGCCGACGCCGAGGCCTTCGGCGCGCTCTCGGCCGCCTACACCCTGCCGAAGGACACCGACGAGGAGAGGGCGGAGCGCTCGCGGGCGGTCCAGGAGGCCACGGCCGGCGCCGCGCGCCCCCCGCGGGAGCTGATCGGCGTGGGCACCGAAGTGGTCGGGCTCGCGCGCGAGCTGACCGGCTGGTGCAACCCCAACGTCCTCAGCGACGTGGCGGCGGCCTCCGAGGCGGCCCGGGCCGCGGTGGCCACGGCCATGGTGACGCTCGAGATCAACGTCCGCGCCCTCAAGGACGCCGCGACCCGGGAGGAGCTGCGTGCGGGGCTGGCCGAGGGCGAGCGGGCCGTCGAGGACGCCGCGGAGCTCACGCGGCTGATCCGCGAGCGCGTCCAGGGCTGAGGACCGGGCCCGCGGGGCCTCAGTCCTCCGCGCCCGCGGCGCTCTCCGTGCCCGCCGTGCCCGCGGGGCGGCGCACCCCGAAGGAGCCGACGACGGCGAGCAGCGAGATGATCCCGCCGCACAGGAAGGCGCTCCGCACGCCCGCCTCGGTGGCCTCCGGAGCCGAGGCCCCGGCGGCCGCCGCGCCGGCGGCGGAGAGGGTCAGCACGGTGACGAACAGGGCCGTGCCCGCCGCACCCGCCACCTGCTGCAAGGTGCCCACCATGGCGGAGCCGTGCGAGTACAGCCGTGTCGGCAGGGCGCCCAGGCCCGCGGTGAACAGCGGGGTGAACATCAGGGCCAGACCCGTGCTGAGCACCACGTGGGCGAGCAGCACCATCGGGACGGGCGTGGCCCCCGTGGTGGAGGCGAGATACCAGAGGGACGCGCTCAGCAGGATCGAGCCCGGCACGAGCAGCACGGTGGGGCCCGAGCGGTCGTAGACCCGCCCCACGAAGGGTGCCAGCAGTCCCATGACGAGCCCGCCGGGCAGCAGCAGCAGGCCCGTGCCCAGGGGGTCGAGGCCGTGCACGGTCTGCAGGTAGATGGGCAGGACGATCAGCGTGCCGAAGAGGGCCATCATGCTGACGGCGAGCACCGCCGTGGACATCGTGAACACCCGGGACCGGAAGGTCCGCAGGTCCAGCAGGGCGCGGTCCGCGCGCTGCAGCCGCGTCTGGCGCCGCACGAACACGGCCAGCGCGGCCACGCCCAGCACGAGCGGCACCCACGCCGGGAGCGCGGCGTCCCCGCCCTCGCCGAGCGTGCTCAGGCCGTAGACGAGGCCGCCGAAGCCCAGGGCCGAGAGCACCACCGAGACCACGTCCAGCGGCGCCGGGCGGGGCTCGGTGACGTTCTGCATCCGCCACGCGCCGAGCAGCAGGGAGCCCACCGCGATCGGCAGCACCAGGATGAACATCCACCGCCACTCGAGCACGCTGAGGATGACGCCCGAGATGGTGGGCCCCACGGCCGGGGCGACCGAGATGACGATCGAGATGTTGCCCATGACCCGCCCGCGCCCGGCCGGCGGCACCAGGGTCAGCACCGTGGTCATCAGCAGCGGCATCATGATGGCGGTGCCGCCGGCCTGCACCACCCGCCCCGCGAGCAGCGTCCCGAACCCGGGCGCGGCCGCGCAGACGAGGGTGCCGAGGCTGAACAGGGTCATGGCGGTCAGGAACACGGGCCGGGTGTGCAGGCGCTGGAGCAGGAATCCCGTCACCGGGATGACCACGGCCATGGTCAGCATGTAGGCGGTGGTGAGCCACTGGCCGGCGACCGCCGTGACGGAGAGGTCGGCCATGAGGCGGGGCAGCGCCACGCCCATGATCGTCTCGTTGAGGATCACCACGAACGTGGAGACCAGCAGCAGCCCGATGACCAGGCGGTTGCGGGCGGAGTGGTCGGTGTCCGCGACGACGGCCGGGGGGCCGGTGTCCGGGAGCCCGGTGGAGGGCGCGGGGGCGGGGACGGGAGGGGTCTCGGACACGGGGACGTCGGGTGCCATGGGCGGGGGATCCTTCGGGACGCAGCAGTGGTTCACCGGTAGAGCCGTCCCGGCCCCCGCTTCATTCCCGTCCGGGAAGTGACAATGGGCTCATGCGCAGATACCTCAAGGACGCCGGCGTGCACGCCGAGATCACCCCGGACGGCTTCACCGAGGGCGGGTTCGTGCTCTCCATCGGCGGGGCCGAGCAGTCCCACGTGGACCTCGCCCGTCCCGGGGAGATCTTCTACGAGTACCTGCGGCGGATCGGCGGCGTGGTCGACGTGGTGGCGGCGCCGGGTGCGCCGGTCACCGCGGTCCACCTGGGCGCCGGGGCCCTGACGCTCGCCCGGTACGTGGCCGCGACCCGGCCCGGCTCCGCGCAGGTCGCCGTGGAGCTCGAGCGGGAGCTGCCCGCGTTCGTGCTCGAGGCGCTGCCCCTGCCTGCGGGGGCGGACGTGCGCGTCGTGATCGACGACGCCCGGGCGGCCCTGCCGGACGTCGTCGTCCCCGGGACCGCGGACCTCGTGGTCCTCGACGTCTTCTCGGGCCGGGACGCCCCCGCCCACCTCACGGAGCCGTCCTTCTACGCCGAGGCCGCCGGGCTGCTGGCGCCGGGCGGGGTGCTGGTCGTCAACGTGGGCGACGACCCCGGGCTGGCGTTCTTCGCCGGGCAGGCGCGGGCGATGCGGGTGGCGCTGGCCGACGTGTGGTGCCTGGCCGAGCAGCGGCTGCTCACGGGACGCTACCCGGGCAATCTGGTCCTCGTGGGCGGGCGCCGGGCCCTGCCCCGGGAGTGGGCGGACGCCTTCGCCGCCGCCGGACCGCACCCGGCGGGCGTGCTGGACGGCCTCGGCCTGGAGGAACTGCTCCACCGCCTGTAGCGTGGATCACACCGCCGAGCCGAGGAGCGTGCTGTGAGCACCGCCGAGAACACCGCCGAGAGCACCGCCACGAACGTCACCGCGAACATCCCGGGGAACACCACCGGGGGCACCGCCGGGGACACCACCGTCCTGGAGTCCGTCCCCGCCGTCGAGGGCGAGACGTTCTCCCGGGTGGCCCTGACGCCGGCCGCCGTGGAGCTGCTCGGGACGCTGCGGGGGATCCACGGGCGGCTGATGTTCCACCAGTCCGGCGGGTGCTGCGACGGCTCCGCGCCCATGTGCTACCCGGCCGGGGACTTCCTCACCGGCCCGGCGGACGTGCTGCTGGGCGTGTTCACGCTGCCCGGTGACCCGGCCACGGCCGAGCTCGAGTTCTGGATGTCCCGCGAGCAGTTCGAGTACTGGAAGCACACCTTCCTCACGGTGGACGTGGTGGAGGGCCGTGGCTCCGGGTTCTCGGTGGAGGCGCCGGAGGGCAAGCGCTTCCTGATCCGCTCGGCGCTCATGCAGGATCCGGCCGGCTCCTGAGCCGGCCCTGCTCGTCGAAGGACGGGCCCCGGTCGTGGACCGGGAAGGTGGTGAAGGCCGGGACCTCGTAGGGGTGGGCCCCGGCCATCGCCCGCAGCACGCGCTCGCGCTCGGCGGCCGGATACAGCGTCTCGATGCGGACCTCGTCGACCTCCTGGGGCGTGCCGACCTCCCCGATCACGGGGTGCGCCCCCGGCAGCGGCGTGAACCGCCCGGTGCCGCGGCTCACGAACGCGGTGTGGGAGTAGTTCCCGGCCCGTCCGGCCCCGGCCTCGCCCAGGGCCTGCAGGACCTGCTCGGCGTGGGTGGCGGGGACGAAGACGACCAGGCAGTGCTGCCCGCCGCTCGGGGGCTCAGTGCTCATGGGGGGCGCAGACCTCCGGTTCGTCGTGGTCCGCGGGCTCCAGCTGGATCGTGGAGTGCTGGACGGACACGGGGAAGTGCTCGGCCACGCACTGCTGGATCCGGCCCAGCGCCTCCGCGGAGCCGCCGGAGTAGAAGTACTCCTCCTCGAGCACCACGTGGGCGGTGAGCACGGGCAGGTCCGAGGAGATCCGGGTCGCGTGCAGGTCGTGGACCTCCACCACGTGCGGGAGCTCGAGGATGTGCCCGCGGACCTCGTCCATGTCGAGCCCGGGGGGCACGCTCTCCATGAGCACGGACAGGGACTCCACGAGCAGCCGGATGGTGCGGGGCACGATGAGCGCCCCGATGAGCAGCGCCACCACGGCGTCCGCCTGCACCCAGCCGGTGAGGGTGATGACCACGGCCGCGACGATCACGGCGACCGAGCCCAGGGCGTCGTTGAGCACCTCGAGCATCGCCGCGCGCAGGTTCAGGTTCGAGCGCCGGCCCCCGAAGAGCACGGCCATCGCCACGAGGTTGCCGGCCAGGCCCAGGGCGCCGAAGACCAGCATCTCGGCCGAGGCCACCGGGTGCGGCTCGAGGAACCGGCGCACGCCCTCCACGAGCACGAACAGCCCCACGGCCAGCAGCACCCCGGCCTGCAGGGCCGCGGCCACGATCTCCGCGCGCCGCCAGCCCCACGTGCGCCGGGCGCTGGGCGGGCGCAGGGTCAGCTGCGCGGCGATCAGCGCGAGCAGCAGCCCGCCCGCGTCCGTGAGCACGTGGGCGGTGTCGATGAGGAGCGCCAGGGAGCCCGTCCACAGGGCGCCGACCAGCTGGACGACGAACAGCGCCGCGGTGATCCCGAGGGCGGTGGCGATCCGCCACCGGTCGGTCCCGGGGCCGGCGTGCGAGTGCCCGGGTACGTGGTCGTGCTCCGCGCGTCCGCGGTCCCCGGCGTGGTCGTGAGCCATGCCCCCATCGTAGAACGCGGGCGGGGGCCCGGCGTCGCGGCTCAGCCGGTGACGAACCCGCGGAACTCCCCGGTGGCAGGGCCGTAGTGGGAGTCCACCTTCATCACGGCGCCGGGCGTGCCGCCGCCGTTGAGGGCCTTGAGCAGGTCCCGCACGGCGTGCCGGGGGCCCTCGGCGATCACCCCCACGGTGCCGTCCGCGTTGTTCACCGCCGAGCCGTGCAGGCCCAGCCGCTCCGCGTGGCGCGCGGTCCACCAGCGGAACCCGACGCCCTGCACGGAGCCGTGCACCACGGCGGTCAGGCGCAGGACCTCCTCGAGGTCCAGCCGTTCGGGGTCCCGGCCGGCGGTGGCTCCCTGGTGGATCGGAGGCAGGCTCACAGGTCCACCACCGTGGACTGGCCGGGGTCGATCTGCTCCCCGGTGGCGCGGGCCCTGGCCCAGCGCAGCGCGGTGGCGACCGTCCCGGGGCTGCGCCAGTGCTCGGCGGTCTCCGTGCGCACGCGCAGCACCACGAGCCCGGGGGTGGCGGGCCCGTCCGGGTAGTACGCCTTCAGCGCGTCGGACCACAGCCCTTCGAGCACCTGCCGGTCCTCGACCACCTCGGCGGCGCCGGAGATCGAGACCCATTCGTGGTCCCCCACGAACGCGACGTTGACGGCGTCGTTGGCCGCCACGTCCCGGACCGAGGAGGTGTCCCGGCTGGTGAAGAAGTTGAGGTCCTCCCCCGGGGCCACGTCGACCACCGTCATCGGGCGGCTGACGAGCTTGCCGGTGGCCTCGCGGGTGCTGAGCATGCCGACGCGGGTGCGGTTCACGAACTCGACGATGTGCTGGATGTCATCCTGGTGGGTGCTCATGTGGTCAGATTAGGGAACGACCGGGCCTCGTGGCACGGCCGGGCCCGGGAATTCATCATGGGCGGAACCGCGCATGCGCCGGCGCGCCGGAACGGCCCGGTCAGCGGGCCCACGAGAGGACGAGAGCAGGACCATGGACGACACACAGGTCTCGGAGCAGACCGCAGAGACAACGACGGAGAGCACCACCGGGGCGATCAGCGCCCAGGACCGGATCGAGATCGCCGAGATCCTGAGCTTCTCCTCGCACCTGCTGGACAACCGCCAGTGGGACATGTTCGGGGAGGTGTTCGTGCCGGAGGTCCGCCTCAGTGCACCGCAGGGCGAGTTCGACGGCCCGGCGGGCGTGCGGCGCTTCGTCGAGTCCGTCGATCTCGCCCGCTTCCCCGCCACGCACACCCTGAACTCGATCGTGGAGGCCGTGGACGCGGACACCGCCGTGTGCTGGTCCAGGATGCTGCTGCTGACGTGGGACCGGAGGGTGGCCTGCGGCGACTACATCGACACGTTCCGCCGCACCGGCGACGGGTGGCGGATCGAGCGGCGCACCGTGGCGCCCCGCAACGACTCCGCCTCCGCGGCGCTCGCCGAGGGCGGCTACGCGCCGGCCCCGTACGCCTACGCGATGTTCGACGACGCCGTGCTCGCGGCCGCCGACCGGACCCGCCGGTGAGCCCCGCACCGGGCGCGGGGTGGGACCGGGTGCCCGCCGCCGACGCGCTCGAGATCGGCACCGTCCTGAGCCGGTGCGCCCGGGTGGTGGACGCCCGCGCCTGGCCGGACCTGGACCGGGTGTTCACCGGGGACGCCGTCGTCGTGTCCCCGGGCGGGACCGCGCGCGGGCCCGCCGAGATCGCCGAGCGGACCCTGGCCGAGACCCGGGACCCCCACCTGGTCACCGACACGGTGCTGCGCCGGCTCGCCCCGGACCGGGTGCGGGCCTGGAGCAAGTGGCTGGTGGTGTGCGCCGACGGGACCGCACTGGGCGGGGACCAGCTGGACCTGCTCGTGCGCACCCCGGACGGCTGGCGGATCGCCGAGCGCCGCATCGCCGCCCTGGACGCGCCCGGGCCCGGCGCGACCGCACGCGCCCTGGGGACGGCCGACTTCCTGGCCTAGGGGCCGTGCGCCGTTCCCGGCCCGGGGGCCCTGCGACGAGGGGCGGCCGCCGTGCCCGGGGTCCCGGTGCGCGGCGGCCGCCCCTCGTGCGGTGCGCTCAGGCGGTCACGGCTGCACCTCGAGCGCCTCGGTGATGAGCGTGTGCCCGTCGGAGAACTCGATGGTCTTCCCGATGGTCGAGGGGTCGTCCAGCACGGCCGCGACCACGAGCGCCACGTTGGCCCGCGAGGTCCGGTGCTCGCCGTCCCGCTCGCCCGCGGACACGTCGATCCTGCCGGTCGCCTCGTCCTCCGTGAGGGCGCCGGGGCCCACGATCGTCCAGTCGAGCGAGGAGGCGCGCAGGTGGTCGTCGGCGTCGGCCTTGGCCTGGGCGTAGGCGTGGAAGGGGTCGTCCTCGGGGACGCCGTGGTCCTGGCCGGCGCCGAAGTAGGAGACCATGACGAAGCGCTTGGCGCCGGCCATCACGGCCGCGTCCATCGCGCGGATCGCCGCGTCCCGGTCCACGGCGTAGGTGCGCTCGGGGCTGCCGCCGCCGGCGCCGGCGCTCCACACGACGGCGTCCTGGCCCTCGAGCAGGTCCGCGAGCTGGGCGACCGACAGCTGCTCCACGTCGGCCACCACGGGGGACGCGCCGGTGTTCTCGACGTCGTCCGTGTGGTCGGGGTTGCGGAAGATGCTCGTGACCTCGTTGCCGCCGGTCTTGAGCAGCTGGGCGAGGACGAGGGCGACCTTGCCGTGGCCGCCGATGATGGCTGTGCGGGACATGGATGTGCTCCTTGGGGTGGTGAGGGGACGTGGTGTTCTCCCCCGACGCTAGCCCCCTCCCGGCCGCAGGGACACGGCTCACGCGGAGGGCGAAACCGGGAATGCGCCCGGCCCCGGCGTCCGGCGCCGCCTCGGGTAGCCTCGACGGGACCCCTGTTCCCGACCGGAGGCTGCCCCGTGCTGATCTTCCAGCTCCTGCTGACCGCGATCGCCCTCGTCCTGCTGGTCGTCGCCCTGATCGACGGCGCGTGGACGCTCGCGCTCATCGCCGCCATGATGCTGATGATCGCGGTGTCCGGCGTGTTCATCGCCTACCGCCGGGAGAAGCACCTGGGCCGGCGCTGAGCGCCCCCGCTCCTCCCCCGGACCGCTCCGGGGCTACTCGGCGGCGTCCTCGATGCCGGTCACGGCGGTGAGGATGAACACCGAGTCCTCCAGGGCCACCACGGAGTGCCTCTCCGCGGGGATCACGTGCAGGTGTCCGGCCCCGAGCACCAGGTCCTCGCTCGAGGAGACCCGGATCCGCCCGTGCAGCACCTGCAGGCTCCCGGCGTAGGGGGCGTTGTGCTCCGCGAGCACCGCCCCCTCCTTGAGGGCCAGGAGGGTCTGGCGCAGCACCTTCTGGTGCAGGAGCTGCTCGGCGCTGCGCCCGTGCGGGGCGTGGCGTGCCTCGTTCAGGTGCTGCAGGGCGATCTCGTTCAGGTGCTGCATGGTTCTCCTCCTGGGTAGGTGATCCGGTCTCCGTCGACCACGGCGAAGTCCCGCAGCGTCGCGGGGGTCAGCTTGCCGGGGCCCATGATGTGCTGCACGTCGTGCCCGCGCACCAGCAGGGCCTCGGCCACGAGCGAGCGGTGGCAGCGCCACCAGACGGCCTCCGCGCACATGATCGCGACGACGCGGTCCTCGGCCAGGCGCTCGAGCCCGGCCAGCGCGGCCCGGAACTCGTCGGTCAGCATGTGGTCGGCGTAGCCGCGGAAGGACTCGTTGCGCCAGGCGGTGTTGACCGAGTCCTTCGAGGTGGGGCGCAGCCCGCCCAGGCCCTTGCAGTAGCTGTGCCCGATGCCGGCCTCCGCGAGCGTGCCCGGCAGCGCGTCGAGGTTGAACTGCGGGTTCGTCCGCGAGCGCGGCACCGTGCGGATGTCGACGAGCTGCTGCACCCCGGAATCCTGCAGCAGCGCCACGAACTCCTCGGCGGAGCGCGTGGAGTGGCCCACGGTGTAGACGGTGTGCGCTGTCATGTCCCCACCCTACTGACCGGGCACGGAGGCCTCCCCGTCCCGACACGGCCCGCTCCGCGGGAGCCGGCACGGGCCGTCACGACCCGCCGGAGCCGGCCTCGGTCCAGCGGGCGGACCCGCCCGGGGTCCGGCGGCCGACGGCCGCCCGGGAGTTCCACGCCTCGTGGTCGGCCATGGTGAAGCGCCGGCCCGTCACCGCGGTCGGGACGATGCGGACGAACTGGTCCTTCATCCCCTCCTGCCATGGGAACAGGGGCAGCTGCAGGGCCTCCATCAGCGCGTGGCCCGGCCGGACGCTCTCGGCGGCGCCCTTCACGATCACGCTCCACGCCGTGGCGGTCGCCGGGTCGTGCCCGTCGATCTCGAGGGCCACCGCCAGGCCCTCGAGCGCGCCGCTCACCTTCGTGCCCAGGCCCGAGCGGAACACGATCGTCTCGCGGTCGACCACGTAGTTGATCGGGAAGATCTCCGGCGCCCCGTCCACCACGACGGCCAGCCGGGCGACGCCGTCCGCCCGCAGCCGGCCCCAGCAGTCCTCGGGGGCGAGCTCCTCCACGTCCTTGCGGTACCACTCCACCGTCGACCCCTTCCGTGCTCCTCGGCCGCCCGGGGGTGCCCGGCCGCCACCTCCAACCTACGGTGCCGCCGCCGCCGGGGGAACAGGACCGGCCCGCGCCGCGGCGCCCGGTCCGGGACGTGGGAGAATCGGGTCCATGAGCGTGGTGATCGCGGGATGCGGAGACCTGGGCACGGAGATCGGGCTGCGGCTGGCCGCGCAGGGGCACGAGGTGCTGGGCCTGCGCCGCCGCGCGGAGCTGTTGCCGCCGCCCCTGACCGGGATCGCGGTGGACCTGAGCACCGAGGTGCCCGAGCTGCCGGGCGACGTCGAGCTGCTGGTCGTGGCCACCGCCGCGGACGGGCGGACGCCGGAGGCCTACCGGGCGGCCTACGTCGACGGCCTGCGCCACCTGTTCGACGGGCTGCGCGCCGCCGGGGCCCTGCCCCGGCGCGCCCTGCTGGTCTCCTCGACCGCCGTGTGCGGGGACGCCGACGGCGGTGAGGTCACCGAGGACACCCCGCCGGACCCCTCGACCCCCACCGCGCGGATCCTGCTGGAGGCCGAGGAGCTGTTCCACGAGCAGTTCCCGCACGGCACGGTCCTGCGGCTGTCCGGGATCTACGGGCCGGGCCGGACGCGGCTGATCGACAAGGTGCGCTCCGGGGACGGTGCCGCCGGGGCCGCCTGGACCAACCGCATCCACCGCGACGACGCGGCGGCGGCCGCCGTGCACCTGCTGACCATGGACGCGCAGCCGCTCACGCTGTACCTGGGCACGGACGACGAGCCCGTGCCCGAGCTCGAGGTCCTCGAGTTCCTGGCGCAGGAGCTCGGCGTCCCCCGGCCCGAGGACGTCCCGGAGGCGGACGCGCCGCGCCGGGGCTCGAAGCGGCTGTCCAACCGGCGGCTGCGGGAGTCCGGCGTCGAGCTGCGCCACCCCACGTACCGGGAGGGCTACCGGGCGGTGCTCGCCGGGGAGGGCGTGCGCCACCCCTGACCGGCGCCCACCCGCAGGACGACGTCGCGCACCTCGTAGGCGGCGATCAGCTCGACCCACGCGACCCGCGGCGGGTGCGCGAACTCCAGGGGCAGCCGCAGCAGGCGCTGCAGGAAGACGTCGGTCTCCTGGATCGCGAGGAACCCGCCCGGGCACCGGTGGGCGCCGTCCCCGAAGGACATCGCCTCGGGCCGGATCCCGCGCGGCCGGGACCGTTCCGGGCACAGCTGCCGGGCGTCCTCCCCCAGGGCCTGCTCGTCGGTGTTCGCCTGGCGGACGTAGAGGTCGAGCAGCGCCCCGGCGGGCACCTCGTGGCGCTCGTCCCCGTCCTCCAGGACCAGCTCCCGCGTGGTCCGGCGGTAGAGGTGGCCCACCACCGGTTCCAGGCGCAGGATCTCGTGCAGGACCCCGTGCCGGGCCGGCTCGTCGGCCGCGAGGTACTCCTCCCGCAGCCGGTCGTCCTCCAGCAGGTGCCAGGCGGCCACCGCGATGAACTCGCGGGTGGTGGCCATGCCGGCGGCCGCGTAGGTGAGGCACTCCACGAGGATCTCCCGGTCCGTGTAGTCCTCCGCGAGCAGGTGGGACACGACGTCCTCCTGCGGCTCCCGGCGCCGGGCCCGGATGGCCGGGCGCACGTCCCGGAGCTGGAAGGCGGTCATCGCCCACATCGGCCGCAGGGCTCCGGCGACGGCGCCCAGCCGAGCGGGGAGCCGGCGCCGCGGGGAACCGGCGGAGCCGCTCACGGGGCCGCTGAAGAAGCGCTCCAGGCGCCGGGACATCCCGTCGATGTCCGAGTTCGTCAGCCCCACCACCTGGGCGGCGACCTCCACGGAGTAGCGCAGGGTGATCGCGGACAGCTCGGCCCCGCCGTCCTGCCGGATCCGCTCGATCAGCTCGTCGGCGCGCTCCTCCATCAGGGCCCGGTAGCGGCGGCTCACCGCGGCCGGGGTGAAGAACCTCGCGGTGGCGGTGCGCTGGCGCCGGTGCTCCGGACCGTCCGCGTAGAGCACGGGCGGGTGGTCGCCGGTCAGGCCCTGCCGGGCGGTCTCCGCGCTGAAGCCGGCCTGGACCGTGCCGTCGGCCTCCCGCAGCACCTGGCGGACCATCGGCAGGGAGCGGACGTGCCAGACGCCGTCGAGCACCTCCACCCGCGGCGCGCTGCGCTCGCCGGGCGGGGCGGTCCGGCGCCGGTCGCCGTGCGGGACGGGGCAGCGGGTCTCGGGGCGGGCGTCGTCGCTCATGGGCTCATGCTAGTCCCGCCTCCTGACGCCGGGGGTCGCGTTCTGCGGCGATCGGCGACTCGGTCCGACCGGACGCGACCCCTCGGGGATGCACAGTGCAGAACGAGCCCCGTCGCGGCAGCCGGACCCCGGGGCGCAGCTGCGCGCGCAGGGGACCGGGCCCCTGGTCAGCGCACCGGCTCCGCCACGAGGCCGGAGACCTCGAGCCGGTCCCCGGTGACGCCGTGCCGCTGCATCAGGTCCGCGGTCCGCTGTAGATCCTCCTCCTGCGCTCCCCCGGACGAGAGCGCCGCCGCGGCCTCGCCGCCGGATCCGGGCGCGGTCTCAGCTCCGCTCCGCCTGGTCGTTCTCGATCTGCGCCGTGGCGGGCAGCACCTGGGAGGACGAGGGCCCGTCCAGCACGACCAGCAGCACGCGCAGGTCGGCCTCGGAGAGGTAGGCCCCCACCAGGCGGTGGTTGGAGTCGAGGACCACGAGGAAGCCCTCGGTCCGGTACGCCGGGACGGTGAGCTGGACCGGGCCCGACTCCTCCGCGAACTCCTGCCGCATGTGCTCGATCTTGCCCTGCCGGTCCTCCGGCCACTGCTTCGCCGCCGCCTCGGCGAGGGTCAGCGGCCGGTGCTGCGGGTGCGACCACTCGCCCGGGTTGCCCTCGGGGTCCACGTGCCACACCGTGTAGAGGTCGGCGAGCTCCTCCCGGGACGAGATCACGAGGTCCTCGATCCGGGAGTTCTCGTCGTCCACCGCACCCCAGTCGAGCCAGGCCCGGATGTCGTCGCCGAACAGGGTCTTGAAGTCCGAAACGTCCATGCCGTCATCTCAGCAGACTTGTGTGCTCACCGCCACAGTGACGCCGGGCCGGGCGCTCAGGAGCCCTCGGCGCTCCCCCGGGCCGGGCGCGCCGCCGCCCCGGGCCGGACGTTGAACGCCGAGGCGGAGCGGTCGACGGGCTCGGTCGGGAACACCGTGTGCCCCTCCGTCCACTTGTGCCGCGCGTAGGAGTGCAGCCGGTCGGCGAACGGCCCGTCCCGCCACTCCAGGTAGGGCATGTCCTGGCTCGCGTCGAGCAGGAAGTAGCTGCTGAACGCCCGGATCACCTGCGGCGCGCCCGGGTCCGCCGCCGGCTCCTCCGCCGCGGCGGGATCCCCGAGCACCAGGAAGATCGGGGCTCCGGGCAGGCCGTCGTAGACCCGCACCTCCAGGCGTTCGGCCACCACGGGATCGAGCTCGCCGAGGGCCCGGAGCTGGTGGACCAGCGTGTCGAAGCTGCGCCGCAGGTCCATGGGCGAGAGGCCGTAGTGGTGGCGGATCTCGCGGAGCCGGGACGCGAGCGCGGGCGACTTCGGGTCGAGGACCAGCAGCCGGACGCGGACCCCGGCGTCGAGCGCCTTGTGGATCGCGTCCAGGTCGCCGGCCAGGGTCAGCGGGAAGGTGTCCATCCACCACAGCTCCTGTCCGGGCTGCACGCCCCGGAGCACGTCGACCGCGTCGAGCTCCTCACGGACCCCCACGAGGCCGAGCCGGTCGTCGCGGGCCGCCGCCGGCGCGGGGACCGGGGGACGCTGCGCCTCGACGGGCCAGGAGCCGCGCCAGCGCGCCAGCCCGGCGTCCAGGAGCAGCCCCACGCCGCCCACGGTGAGCAGGACGGCCCCGGCGTCGAGGAGCACCTCCGACCACGCCCGTCCGGCCACCAGGGCGACGACGACGAGCGCCGCGCCGAGGCCGACCAGCACGACCGGCGCCGTGACCGGGCGCCGCTCCGGCACGGTGCGTGCGGCGGCGCGCCACCCGTCACCCCCGGCCCGGTCCTGGGCGGCACTGCGGATCTCCAGCACGGGACTCCCCCTCCTCGAGCGGCTCTGCTCCCACCCTGGCACGGCTCCTGACCTGGGCGTTAGCACCGTGGGCACCGGGGCTTTTTGTGACAGCCGGTGCGCCGCGCCCGTCCGGAGCTCCGTCCCCACTTCTGCGGCACCGCACCACACCATGCGTTTGCATACCTAAACTCGGAGTCGGGCGGGTGGGGGCACGGCGTCACGACCGCTCCCCGCCCCGGGGACCGGCCCCACGCCCAGCAGCTGACCGCACCGGCCGCGCTGCCCCCTCCTGCGGAAGGCACCTCTCTTGGCCACGACACTCCGGGACCGCCTCGGCGACCGTCACAACCGCCTCAACGCCCTCCGCCTGGGCCTGGCGTCCCTGGTGATCGTCGGCCACGCCTGGCCGCTGACCGGCGCGAACGGCCCGAGCCTCGAGGTCCTGTCCGACGTGGCCGTCAACGGCTTCTTCGTGCTCAGCGGCTACCTCATCGCGGAGAGCAGGGGGCGGACCACGCTGGTGCCCTACCTCTGGCGTCGGTTCCTGCGCATCTACCCGGCCTTCCTGGTGAGCCTGCTCGTGGTGGCCGCCCTCTTCGCGCCGCTCGCGGCCGCGCTCGAGGGCACGTCCCTCGACCTGGCCTCCGCCGCCGGCTTCGTGCTGAGCAACGGGGACCTGAGGATCTCGCAGTGGGGCATCGAGGGGACCCTGGTCCGGGTCCCGGCCCCGGACTCCTGGAACGGCTCCCTGTGGACCTTGTTCTACGAGGCGCTGGCCTACGTGCTGATCGGGCTCGTCCTCAGCCTCGCCGTCGCGGCGCGGCACGCCCGGTGGGTGCTCCCTGCGCTGTTCCTCGTCGTGCTCGTCCTCCGACCCCTGGTCGAGGGCCCGCTGGAGGTCACGAGCCACCTCTGGCTCAACGGCGCCCGGCTGGTGGGCTACTTCCTGGCGGGCGCGGCGGTCTGGGCCTGGGCGGGGACGTGGCGGCCCACTTGGGTGCACGTCGCGGGGGCGGGCGTCGTCTACGCCGTGCTGACGGACCAGGGCTGGGCGGACCTGTACGGGCAGCTGCCGCTCGCCGTGCTGCTCCTCGGCCTCGGCGCCGCCCCGTCCCGGAACTGGACCACCCGCACCGACCTCTCCTACGGCGTCTACATCTACGCGTACCCGGTGCAGCAGCTCCTCGTGCTGCTCGGCACGGCGTCGTGGGGCGTCGCCGTCAACTCCCTGCTCGTCGTCCTGCTGACGCTGCCCCTGGCGCTGCTGTCGTGGACGCTCGTCGAGAAGCCCGCCCTGCGGGCCAAGGCGTGGCTCGACCCCCGCCACCGGCCCGACCGGAGGGTCCCCTCCGCCGGCGCGCAGAATCCCCCGCCCGCGGCAGTGGAGGGATCCCGTCCGGAGTGACCGCACCGGCTCCCACCCCCGCCGCCCGGCCGGCGCGCCCGGGACCGCCGGGCCTCCTTGTCCGGCACCGGGGCGGTGCCTACCGTGAGGAGCAGGCGGGCGCGACGCCGCCGGCCCCGACCCGTCAGGAGCACCCATGGACACCCCGGTGATCGAGGCCCGCGGGCTCGTCAAGACCTTCGGCCCCACCGCGGCCCTGGACGGCTTCGACCTCACCGTGGCGCCGGGGCAGGTCGCGGGTTTCCTGGGCCCCAACGGCTCGGGGAAGTCCACGGCGATCCGGGTGCTGCTGGGCCTGCTCCGGTCGGACGCGGGCACGGCCACGGTCCTCGGCCTGGACGCCTGGCGGGACGCCGTGCAGATCCACCGCCGCACCGCCTACGTCCCCGGGGACACGAACCTGTGGCCCAACCTGACCGGGGGCGAGATCGTGGACCTGCTCACGGGCATCCGCGGCGGACGACGGCGGCGCCGCCGCCGCGACGAGCTCGTCGAGCGCTTCGAGCTCGACCCCACGAAGAAGGCCCGCAGCTACTCCAAGGGCAACCGGCAGAAGGTGGCCCTGGTGGCCGCCCTGAGCGCCGAGGCGGAGCTGTACGTCCTGGACGAGCCGACCTCCGGGCTGGACCCCCTCATGGAGGCCGTGTTCACGGACGAGGTGCGCCGGCTGAGCGGGCAGGGCAGCACGGTCCTGCTCTCGAGCCACATCCTGGCAGAGGTCGAGAAGCTGTGCGACACCGTGACCATCATCCGCGCCGGACGGGACGTGGAGAGCGGCACCCTCGCCCAGCTGCGCCACCTGACCCGCTCCGCCGTCACGGCCACGACCTCCGCCGACCCCGGCCGCCTGGGCGGGCTGCCGGGCGTGCACCACCTCGTGCACGAGGACGGGAGGCTGGGCTTCGACGTCGACGACGCCCGGGTCCCCGAGGTGCTCCAGGCGCTCGCCGACCTGGGCGTGCAGAACCTGACCGTCACCCCGCCCTCGCTCGAGGAGCTCTTCCTGCGCCACTACGGCGACCGCCCGGCCGAGCCCGCCGCCCCGGACGGGACCGGGCGCGGCGCCGGCCGGGACGTGCGGGCGCCCCGATGAGGACCGCCGAGCCGTGGGCCGCGACCGGCCGGCTGTTCCGGCTCAACCTGCGCCTGGACCGGGTCCGGATCCTCGTGTGGGTGCTCGCGCTCACCGGCACCGTGTCCGCGACGGTGCTCGCCCTCGAGGAGACGTTCCCGGACGGCGAGGCCCGCCAGGCCCGGGCGGCCCTGCTGGACAACCCGTCCGCCGTGCTGATGACCGGCCCGGCCTTCGGCGCGGACGACTACACGCTGGGCGCCATGACGGTCAACGAGCTGAGCCTGTCGGTGCTCGTGGCGACGGCGATCATGAGCATCCTGCTCGCGAGCCGGCACGTGCGGGCCGAGGAGGAGTCCGGGCGGCTCGAGGTCGTCCGTGCGCTGCCGGTGGGCCGCTTCGCCCCGGCGGCGGCCGCCCTGGGAGCGGTCGCCGTGGCGGACGCGGCGGTCGGCGCCGGGATCACCGCCGGGCTCTTCGCAGCGGGCCTGGGCGGCGTCGACGCCGTGGCGTGGGGCGTGGCCACGGCGCTCACCGGCCTGGTCTTCGGGGCCGTGGCGGCAGTCACAGCCCAGCTCACCGAGCACGCACGGGCCGCCTCCGGCACGGCGATGGCCGTGCTCGGCGCGGCCTTCCTGGTGCGCGGGATCGGGGACGTCGTCGAGCCCACCGGCTCGTGGCTGTCCTGGTTCTCGCCGATCGCCTGGGCCCAGCAGACCCGGCTCTACGTGGACCTGCGCTGGTGGCCGCTGGCGCTCTCGGCGGCACTCACGGCGGCGCTGCTGGTGGCGGCCGTGCTGCTGGCCCAGCGGCGGGACCTGGGCGCCGGGCTGCGGCCGGCACGCCCCGGGCCCGCGGCGGCCGGGGCGGCCCTGCTCTCCGCGACCGGGCTGGCGCGGCGGCTGCTGCGCGGCACGTTCCTGGGGTGGACCGCCGGGCTCGTCCTCTTCGGCCTGGCCTTCGGCTCGCTGGCCGACTCGCTGGAGGACAGCATCGCGGACATCCCGTCGATCACCGACTGGCTCGTGATGGACCTCGACGCCCTCACCGAATCCTTCGCCGCCGCGACGCTGTCCTACCTCGCGCTCGGGGTGGTCGCCTTCGCCGTCTCGGGCGTGCTGCGCCTGCGCTCCGAGGAGGAGTCCGGCCGCACGGCCCTGCTCCTCTCGACGGGCCTCGACCGGGTGCGCTGGGTGCTCGGCTGGCTCGCCGTGGTCGTGGTGGAGGCCCTCCTGGCCCTGCTGCTGGCCGGGGCCGCGCTGGGCGCCGGGGTCACCGCCACCACCGGGGACCTGCGCTGGACCGGCGAGCTCGCCCTGGCGGCCCTGGCCTACGCCCCGGCCGTGCTCGTGGTGGCGGGGGTCGCCGCCGCCCTGGTAGGACTCGTCCCGCGGTTCGCGGCGCTGAGCTGGGCCGTGGTCGCGTACGTGGTCTTCGTCTCGTGGTTCGGCCTGCTGCTCGACCTGCCGGAGGCGGCGATGAACCTCTCCCCCGTGCAGCTGACGCCGCTCGTGCCCTCCGAGGACTGGGAGGCCGCTCCGCTGCTGGGTCTCGCCGGGCTGGCGCTCGTCCTCCTGGCCGCGGCCGCCGCCGGGATCCGCCGCCGGGACCTCGTGGCCTGAGCCGGCGGGCCGGCCACCACCGAGGGGGCGCCCCCGGGCGGCGTCGCGGTCGACGGCCGTCCGGGGGCGCCCCCTCGGCACGCGCGGAGCCGCGCGGCCCCGCGGCCGGGCTGCGGCGGAGCCGCGGAGCGGGTCAGCCCGCGACGAGCTTGAGCGTCTCCCGGCTGAAGGCCTCGAGGTCACCGGGGTTGCGGGAGGTGACGAGGCGTCCGTCGACGACGACCTCCTCGTCCACCCACTCCGCCCCGGCGTTCTTCAGGTCCGTGGCCAGGGAGGTGTAGGACGTGAGCCGCTTGCCCTGCGCGAGTCCGGCCTCGATGAGGATCCACGGGGCGTGGCAGATGGCCGCGATCGGCTTGCCCGCGGCGTCGAACTCCTTGACCAGGCGCAGGGCGTCCTGGTCCGTGCGCACGGTGTCCGCGTTGAGGGTGCCCCCGGGCAGGACCAGCGCGTCGAAGTCCTCGGCCTTCGCCGCGGCGAGGGTGCCGTCGACGTCGTAGCTGCCGGCGCGGTCCCAGTCCCCCTGCATCGCCGTGATGGTGCCCTGCTCCGGGGACAGGAGCACGGGGGTGCCGCCGGCCTCCTGGACGGCCTTCCACGGCTCGGTGAGCTCGGGCTCCTCGACGCCGTTCGTGGCGATGAACGCGATCTTCTTGCCGGTGATGTCGGTGGTCATGAACTGCCTCCTGGGTGCGGTGGATCTGTGGATGGGGTGGATCTGTCCGTTCGGTGGACCTGCGGCTCCGGTGGAGCCGCCGGTCCGGCGGAACCGTGCCGGGGCGCCGCGGCCGCTACTGCGACCGGAGACCGCCGAGGACGTCGAGCGCCGCCCGCAGCCGGACGCCGGCGTCGTCGGCGACCTCCTGCACGGCGGGGCTGCCGCTGAGCTGGACCATGGTCTGCGGGTCGATGGCCTCGACCGTGGAGGAGCCGGCGTCCGCGCCGCGGCGCACCACCACGTTGCAGGGCAGGAGCGCGCCGAGCTGGGGCTCCGCGGCCAGGGCCTTGCTGGCGAGCCCGGGGTTGCAGGCGCCGAGGATGACGTAGTCGCCCACGCCCTCGGCGGCCTCGGCGCCGAGCTTCTTCTCGAAGGTGGCGCGCACGTCGATCTCGGTGAGGATGCCGAAGCCCTGCTCGGCCAGGGCGACCCGCGTCCGCTCGACCGCCTCCGCGTAGGGCAGCGGGACGACGACGGCGTTGGTGTAGCTCATGCTGGCACTCCTTCTCGGTCCGGGCTCCTGCTCAGGACTCCACTGTTGGCACGCGGGGCGCGGAAAGGGAAGTGCGGGACGGCCACGTTCTCGCTGGGCGATACCGGCACCCGGCCTCGATACCCCCGGGGGTAGTTGAATACCCCCAGGGGTATCTGCCATACTCGGAACGAACGCCGGGCGGAGCGCCCGGCACCCCTCCACGGCCTGACCACCCCGCCCCGGCCGGCGGGAAGCAAAGGACACGCACCATGACCGTCACCCTCGTACTGACCCTCCTGCTGTCGGTGCTGATCGGGCTCTCGCTCGGCCTGCTCGGCGGCGGCGGATCCATCCTCACCGTCCCGATCCTCACCTACGTCGCCGGACTGGACCCCAAGGAGGCCATCGCGGCCTCCCTGTTCGTCGTCGGGGTGACCTCCGCCGTCAGCGCCGTCAACCACGCCCGCAACCGGCGCGTGAAGTGGCGCACCGGCCTCGTCTTCGGCGCGGCCGGCATGGCGGGGGCCTTCCTCGGCGGCCTGGCCGGCGGCTACATCCCCGGCACCGTGCTGATGGTCGCCTTCGCCCTGATGATGGTCGCGACCTCCCTGGCCATGATCCGCGGCCGCAGGAACAGCACCGCAACAACCCACGACGGCGAGCTGCCCGTCGGCAAGGTCGTCGCCGAGGGCCTGGTCGTGGGTCTGGTCACCGGCCTGGTGGGGGCCGGCGGCGGCTTCCTCGTCGTCCCGGCCCTGGCCCTGCTGGGCGGGCTGTCCATGCCCGTGGCCGTGGGCACCTCCCTGGTGGTCATCGCGATGAAGTCCTTCGCCGGCCTCGCCGGCTACCTCACCACGGTCTCCCTGGACTGGGCCCTGGTGGGTGCGGTGACCGTCGCCGCGGTCGCCGGCTCGTTCGTCGGGGCGCGGCTGGCCGGGCGCATCCCCGAGGCCGCCCTGCGCAAGGGCTTCGGCATCTTCGTCCTGGTCATGGGCGTCTTCGTCCTGGTCCAGGAGCTGCCCGGCGCGGCCGGCCTCGCCGTCGGGATCGCCGCGGCGGCCGCGGGCGCGGCCGCCGCCGTCTGCTGGTTCGCGGTCCCGAGGTGCCCGCTGCGCACGCCCCTCACCGCCTGAGCGCCCCCTCCTCCCCGCACACCTGCACACCCGCACACCTGCACACCGCACACCGCACACCGCACACCGACAGGAGTTCCCCATGGCCACCATCGATCTCACCGAACAGGTCTTCGCCGAGACCGTCCAGGACCACGACATCGTCCTCGTGGACTTCTGGGCGAGCTGGTGCGGCCCCTGCCGCATGTTCGCCCCGACCTACGAGGCCGCCTCCGAGAAGCACCCGGACGTCGTCTTCGCCAAGGTCGACACCGAGGCCGAGCAGCGGCTCTCCGCCGCCGCCGGCATCAGCTCCATCCCCACCCTGATGGCCTTCCGCGAGGGCGTGCTCGTGTTCTCCCAGCCGGGCGCCCTGCCCGCCGCCGGGCTCGAGCAGGTCATCACCGCGGTCAAGGGCCTCGACATGGCCGAGGTCCACGCCGAGCTCGCCCGGCAGCAGGCCGGGCAGCGCACCGGGCAGCAGGCCTGAGCCGCGGCGCGGGTCCCCGGCACGTCGCTTCCGCGGTGGCCCCGCCCCTGGAACACTCCCGTAACAAGCCGCCGATACCGTCACCACGCCCCACGGCGCGCCGCGGGGCACCACCAAGGAGGAACGCACCATGGACGTCACCGTCATCGACACCCCGCAGCTCGGGGACCGCAGCTACCTCGTGCACGACGGGCAGGTGGCGCTGGTCATCGACGCCCAGCGCGACATCGACCGCGTCGAGGCCGCCGTGGAGCAGGCCGGGGTGAAGGTCACCCACGTGGCCGAGACGCACATCCACAACGACTACCTGACCGGCGGCTGCCTCTACGCCCGGAAGCACGGCGCGGCCTACCTCGTCAACGCCGCCGACGACGTCTCCTTCGAGCGCACCCCGATCGCCGACGGGGAAACCGTGCAGGTCGGCGAGCTGACCGTGAAGGCCGTGGCCACCCCCGGCCACACCCACCACCACCTCTCCTTCGTGGTGGAGCACGGCGAGGAGCAGGCCGTGTTCTCCGGCGGCAGCGTCCTCTACGGCTCCGTGGGCCGCACCGACCTGCTGGGCCGCGAGCACATGGTGGGCCTGACCCACGACCAGTACGCCTCCGCCCGCCGCCTGGCGGAGGAGGCCGAGGAGAAGGCCGCCCTGTACCCGACCCACGGGTTCGGCTCCTTCTGCTCCTCCGGCCCCGCCACCGGCGCGGACGAGTCCACGCTGGGCGAGCAGATCAGGACGAACCACGTCTACACCGATCCGGACGAGGAGCACTTCGTCGCCGAGCTGATCAGCAACCTCACGGCGTACCCGAACTACTACGTGCACATGGGCCCGGCCAACGCCGCCGGCCCCACCGAGCCGGACCTGTCCGTGCCCGACTCCCTGGACCCCGAGGAGCTGCGGTCCCGCCTCGAGGCCGGCGAGTGGGTGGTGGACCTGCGCCACCGGGTGGCCTACTCCGCCGAGCACCTGAAGGGCACCATCAGCTTCGAGTACGGCGACGGCTCCAGCTTCACCGCGTTCCTGGGCTGGATCTTCCCCTACGACCGGCAGCTGACCCTCGTGGGGTCGCGTGCGGACGTCGAGAACGCGATCCGGGACCTGTCGCGGATCGGCATCGACTCCCCCGACGCCGCACTGGGCGAGGACCCGGAGAAGCTCGCCCCCGGGGCGGCCCGCTCCTCCTACCCGCGCGTCGACTGGAAGGGCATGCTCGAGGGGCGGCCCGAGGACGAGACCGTCCTGGACGTCCGCCGGGTGGACGAGTACGAGGACTCGCACCTCCCCGGGGCGGTCAACATCCCGCTGCACGAGCTGCTGCCCCGGATGGACGAGGTGCCCGCGGGCCGGCTGTGGGTGCACTGCGGCTCCGGCTACCGCTCGGGCGTGGCCGCCAGCCTGCTCGAGCGCGCGGGCAAGGACCCGGTGCACATCGACGCCCTGTTCGCCGAGGCCGAGGAGGCCGGCGTGCCGCTCGAGAACTGACGCCGCCGCGGGGGCCGGTGCGCGCCCCCGGCCCCCGCGGCCCCTCCCCGAAGCCCGCCCCAGCCCAGCGAAAGGCCCGCCGTGAGCACCTCCCGCACCGTCCCCCCGTCCGCCGCCGGACGGCGCAGCGTCACCGTCATCGGCGCCGCGGTCGTCCTCCTGCACGTCGCAGGCTGGGGCGCGCTGCTCGCCCTCGTCCTGGGCACCGACACCCCCCAGGGGGGCACGGGGCTGTTCGTGGGACTCGCCCTCAGCGCCTACGCCCTGGGCGTCCGGCACGCCTTCGACGCCGACCACATCGCCGCGATCGACAACGCGACGCGCTCGCTGATGGCGCGGGGCCGGCAGTCCGCGGCCACCGGCTTCTGGTTCGCCCTGGGCCACTCCTCGGTGGTCCTCGTCTCCGTGCTGCTGCTGACCCTCGGCCTGGAGGCCTTCGCCGGCGGCCTCGCGGACGAGGGCTCCGGGCTGCGGCAGGCCGCGGGGCTCTGGGGCGGCACCGTCTCCGGGCTGTTCCTCGTCACCGCCGGGGTGCTCAACCTCGCCGTGCTGCTCCGGCTGCGCCGGGCCCGCCGCGCGGCGCGCACCGGCACCCTGGACGCCGCCGAGATGGACGCCCACCTCGCCGACCGGGGCGTGCTGCACCGCGTGCTGCACCCCGTGACCCGCATGGTGGACCGCCCGGCCAGGATGTACCCCGTCGGCTTCCTCTTCGGCCTCGGCCTCGACACGGCGGCCTCCATCGGGCTGTTCGTCATGGCCGGCGGGCTCGCCCCCGAGCTGCCCTGGTACGCGGTGCTCGTGCTGCCCGTGCTCTTCACCGCGGGCATGACGATGTTCGACAGCGCCGACGGCATCCTGATGAACCGGGTCTACGGCTGGGCCTCGGTGGACGCCCGCCGCCGGCTGAACTACAACGTCACGGTGACCACCGTCTCGGTCGTCATCGCCTTCGTGATCGGTGGGACCAGCCTGCTGTCCGTGCTCGCCGAGCTCCTGCAGCCGACCGGCGGCGCGCTCGCCCTCGTGGCGGCGGTCGACCTCAACTTCCTCGGCATGGCCGTGATCGTGTTCTTCGGCGTCGTCTGGCTGGGCTCGAAGGGCCGGGACCGGATCCGCCGCGACGGACGGCCGGTCCCTGTGCGAGGCTGATCGTCATGGTCCGACTCCTCCTGCTCGCCGACACGCACGTCCCGAAGCGCGCCCGCGACCTGCCCGCCGCGGTGTGGCGGGCCGTCGACGACGCCGAGGTGGTGCTGCACGCGGGCGACTGGATCGACCTCGCGACCCTCGACCGGCTCGAGGAGCGGGCCGCGCGCCTCGTGGGGGTCTGGGGGAACAACGACGGCCCGGAGCTGCGCGAACGGCTGCCCGAGGTGGCCCGCGAGACGCTCGGGGGCGTGCGCTTCGGGATGGTCCACGAGACCGGTGCCGCCGCCGGGCGGGAGGCCCGGATGGACCGGGCGTTCTCCGGCCTCGACGTCCTGGTCTTCGGCCACAGCCACATCCCGTGGGACAGCACCACCCCGGCGGGCCTGCGGCTGCTCAACCCCGGCTCCCCCACGGACCGGCGGCGCCAGCCGCACTGCACCTATCTGACGGCGGTCGCCGACGGCGGGCGGCTCACCGACGTGGAGCTCGTCCGCCTCCCGCCGCGCTGACGCCCGGCGGCACCGGCGCCGCCGGGCCGACCGCTCAGAGCAGGCCCCGCAGCTGGTAGTAGCGCCGGCCCACCACGGTCCCGTTGACCCGGACCGCGGCCCACACCAGCACGAGCAGCAGCGCCACCAGCACGGCCGGGACGGGCACGAAGAGCGCCCACACCACCAGCGCCATGCCCGGCACGGTCAGCAGGATCGGCCAGGCGTACTGCACCATCTCCACCGCCATGTAGTCCTGCATCTCCCGCAGGACCGGGTCCCGGGGGACGGCGCCGCGGCGCACCGAGGTCCGCAGCCCCTTGCTCGCCCGGGCGCGGGCGTCCATGAGGTCGTTGCGGGGCGCGTCGTCCGCCCGGGTGAGCGAGAGGATGATGCCGCTGACCAGCAGGGCCGCCCCGCCCACCACGAGTCCCCACTGGACCGGGCTGAGCAGCCCCCTCTCGCCCAGGAGGAGCGCGGCCGCGATGCCGCCCAGCAGCCCGACCACCAGGCTGGCCACGACGGCCAGCACGATCCGGCGGGCCCAGACCGCGTCGAGCTCCCCGAGCCGGGGGATCTGCACGTGCGGGTGGTCGGCCCCGCTGAGCCGGATCTCCTCGTCCATGGCGCACCGTCCTCTCGTCGCCCCGTGCTGCTGCACGGGCCCCTCCATTGTCCCGCGCCCCGGGCACGGTGGCACGTCCGCCCCGGGACAGACGGAAACCCCGGCCCCGGTCAGGTCCCCGGGGCCGGGGCGGCCGACCGCCCTCAGGCGGCCTGGTAGGTCAGGCAGTCGGCCTCGTCGGCGCCGGCGCCGATCCTCACGTCGTGGGCGGTGCACATCAGGTGCGCGTTGTGCTTGCACTCGGACCGCTGGCAGGCGCCCACCTCCGCGTGGACGGTGGGCAGGCCGCCGTCGGGGCCCAGCGAGATGAACGTGCCGCAGTGCGCGTGGCCGGAGGATCCGGTCACGGTGATCGCGTGGGCCGTGCACTCGTGGTCGTGGTTGAACGAGCACTGCCCCACGGTGCAGTCGGAGACGGGAACGAACTCGGTGGTGGCCATGACTTCTCCTCCGGGAGGATCTCCGGGCCGGAGCCTGCTGCCCCGGCCTGAACAAGCTCTTCCAGGATGCGCCTCACGAGGGACGATGGATAGCGCATCTTTTCGTGCCCCAATGTCCGCGGGCCGGCCGACGGGCCCCGCGGCGCCGCCCTTGACGGGGCACCGCCGCGGGGTATTCGCTGGACGCACGGCGGTGCCGCCCGGCGGCGCCGCGACGACCCCGAGGAGAACCCATGAGCGCCGGCGACCACTTCTACCTCGACAAGGCGGATCCCGGCAGCTGGCGGGCGCTCAACGGCCTGGCGCGCAAGGTCGCCGCCGCGGCCGAGGACGCCGGGCTGTCCCGGGCGCTCGTGGAGCTGCTCAACATCAGGGTCTCCCAGCTCAACGGGTGCGCCTACTGCCTCGACCTGCACACCGGCTACGCCGTGGAGGCCGGGGTGAGCGCGCAGAAGCTGGCGGTGCTCCCCGCCTGGCGCGAGACGGAGCTCTTCGACGACCTGGAGCGCGCCGCGCTGGCCATCGGGGAGTCCGTGGCCCTGCTGCCCGACGAGGAGACCCGGCTGGCGGAGCTGGCGGTGGCCCGGGCGGAGCTGACCGACGAGCAGTACTCGGCGCTGCAGTGGACGGCGGTGGCGATCAACGCCTTCAACCGGGTCTCCGTCCTCTCCCGCCACCGGGTCCGCCCCCGTGCGGCCGCGCCGGAGGGACACGCCCCGGGAGAACAGGCCGCGGACGAGCCGGCGCCGGACGCCCCGCGCACCCCGTCGACCGTCGCGGGGGGCACGGCGTGACCAACCTGGACGTGGACCCGCAGGAGCTGCTGTGCTCCGAGGCCGTCGGAGCCGGAGCGCAGCTGCTGGCCCCGCGCGAGGTGCCCCTGGGCGGACCCCGCGCGATGACCGTGCGCCGCACCCTGCCCCAGCGGCAGCGCAGCCTCATCGGGGCGTGGTGCTTCGTCGACCACTACGGCCCCGACCTGGTCTCGGAGTCCGGGGGCATGCGGGTGGCACGGCACCCGCACACCGGCCTGGCCACCGTGAGCCTGCTGTTCACCGGCGGGATCGCGCACCGGGACTCGGCCGGCTACGACGCGATCGTCCGACCCGGTGAGGTCAACCTGATGGTCGCCGGACGGGGGATCTCCCACCAGGAGTTCTCCACCCCCGGCACCACGCTGCTGCACGGGGTCCAGCTCTGGTACGCCCTGCCGGAGGCGACCCGCCACATGGCACCCACCTTCGAGCACCACGCCCCCGAGCCGGTGGTCGGGGAGGGCACGGAGCTGCGCGTCTTCCTCGGCTCCCTGGCCGGCAGCACCTCCCCGGTGGACACCTTCACCCCGCCGCTGCTGGCCGCCGAGGCCACCCTGCGGCCCGGCGCCCGGCTGGAGCTGGAGCTGGACCCGGCCCTCGAGCACGGCGTGCTGCTCGACACCGGCGACCTGGCGCTCAACGGCGCCCCCGTGCCGGTGGACCACCTCGCCTACCTCCCGGTCGGGCAGGGTCCCGTGGTGCTGGAGGCCGGCCTGAGCCCGGTCCGGCTGCTGCTCATCGGCGGCGAGCCGCTGGGCGAGCAGATCGTGATGTGGTGGAACTTCGTCGGCCGCAGCCACGAGGAGGTCGTCGCCTACCGCGCCGCCTGGCAGGCGGAGATCGAGGCCGAACCGGCCCCCGCGCCGGCCTCCGGCAGCTACGAGGACGGGGCGCCGTACCCGCGCTTCGGTCCCTACCCGGCGGAGCAGCCCGCCCCGCTGCCGGCCCCACCCCTGCCCACCGTCCAGCTGCGGCCCCGCGGCTGAGCCCGTCCCCCAGGAGACCACCATGGACACCTCCGCCGTCACGGTGCGGAACAACCCCGGCCGGCAGCGCTACGAGCTCCTCGACGGGGCGACCGTCATCGGCTCGGCCCACTGGGTGCCCTTCGAGGGCGCCGACGGGCCGCAGCGGATCTTCTACCACACCACCGTGGACGACGCCTACGGCGGGCAGGGCCTGGCCTCGAGACTGGCCCGGGAGGCCCTGGACGACACCGCCGGGGCCGGGCTGACGGTCGTCCCGGTGTGCCCCTACATCAAGAAGTGGCTGCACAGCCACCCCGACCACCAGCAGCACGCCGTGGCCGTGCGGCCCGAGCACCTCGCCGCCGTCCCGCGGCACGAGCAGCAGTGAGCCCGCCCGCCGCCGCGGGCCGGAGCCCGGCTGACGCCGGCCCGCGGCGGCCGGGACGGGAGCCCGTTCTCAGCCCCGCTGGGCGGCGATGAGATCGAGGAAGTGGGCGCGCATCCGGGCCCGGTCGGGCTCCACGCCGGTGATGAGCCGGAACGCGTCCACCGCCTGGCCGACCGCCATGTGGCCGCCGTCGAGCACCTGGCACCCCCGGGCCCGGGCCGCGGCGACGAGCTCGGTCTCCACCGGCAGATAGACCACGTCGGCCACCCACTGCCGGGCCTCCAGCAGGCCGGGGTCCACGGGGGTGCCGGGGTGGTGGTGCATGCCCACCGGGGTGGCGTTGACCAGCCCGTCGGCCGCGCGCACCAGCTCCGGCAGCGTCTCGGCGGTGGCGGCCGCGACCTGCTGCCCGGGGAAGAGCTCGGCCATGGCGGCGGCCCGCTCGCCCGCCCGAACGGGGTCCACGTCGAACAGGTGCAGGGTCTGCACGCCGGCGCTCAGCAGCGCGGAGGCCACGGCGGAGCCGGCGCCGCCGGTGCCGACCTGGACCACGCGGTCCTTGGCCGCGCCGGGGAGCACGGCCCGGAACCCCGCGGCGAAGCCGGACACGTCGGTGTTGTGGCCGATGAACCGCCCGTCGCGGATCACCACCGTGTTGACGGCCCTCAGCGCGGCCGCCTCCGGGGCGACCTCGTCGAGGTGGGCCAGCACCAGCTGCTTGCACGGGTGCGTGATGTTGAAGGCGTTGAACCCGAGGTCGCGCCCGGCCCGCAGCAGCTCCCCCACGTCCTCGCCCGGGCGGCCGATCACCTCGAGGTCCACCGGACGGTACAGGTAGTGCAGCCCGTGGTTCCGCGCCTCGGTCTCGTGCATCGGCGGGGTGAGGCTGCGGGTGATCCCGTCGCCGATCAGGCCCACGAGGTAGGACTCGGAGGTGGTGCTCATGCAGGGCTCCTTGCGGGGTGCGGTCAGGACGCGGCCGCGCCGACCGCTCTCGGCGCAGCACCGGTGCCGGTGGCGCGGAGGGCATCGCGAGCCGTTGGGACGCCCATCACAGTACACCGGGAGGACGCGCAGGACCCGCTCTGCACTCACTATGTGAACACGGATGCCACAGCGTGGAAGTGATTCCCGCGGCGGGGGCGCCGGGCCCGCGCCGGGGCACAATGGGCGGCAAGGCATGTGCCACGGCCCCGCCGACGGGGCCCACGAACTGCGGAGGGTGACGTCATGAGCGTGCTGGGCGAACTGGGGGCGGCGCTGGCCGCCGGGACCGTAGAGGTCGTGGACCTGACCACCCCCCTGGACCGGGACACCCCGATCCTGCGGCTGCCGGAACCGTTCGCCAACACGGTGGGCCTGTCCATGACGCCGGTGAGCGCCTACGACGAGGCCGGGCCCGGCTGGGCGTGGAACGACCTGACCCTGGGCGAGCACGCCGGCACGCACCTGGACGCGCCCGTGCACTGGATCACCGGCCGGGACGGGAGGTCGGTGGACCGGATCGAACCGGCGCGGCTCGTCGGGCCGGCCGCCGTCCTGGACCTCACCGCCGAGGCGGAGGCGGACGCCGACGCCCTGCTGGAGCCCGAGCACCTCGAGCGGTGGGAGGCCGAGCACGGGCGCTTCCCCGAGAACTGCTGGGTGCTCCTGCGCACCGGCTGGTCCGCCCGCGCGGACGACCCCGAGCGCTTCCTCAACGCCGACGCGGACGGTCTGCACGCCCCGGGGCCGTCGGTGGCCGCCGCCGAGTGGCTCGCCGCCCACCCGCACGTGAGCGGTTTCGGCGTGGAGACCGTCGGCATCGACGCGGGCATCGCCGGCGGCTTCGACCCGCCCTTCCCCGCCCACCACCACCTGCTGGGCCACGACAAGTACGGGCTGACCTCCCTGCGCCGCCTCGACCGGCTGCCGGTCCTCGGGGCGCAGCTCGTGGTCGCTCCCCTGCCGGTCGTGGGCGGCACGGGCAGCCCCGCCCGGGTGCTCGCCCTCGTCGAGCGGGCCGGGGCGTGACCGGCACGGTCGCCCAGCTCGTGGGCCGTGCGCTCGCGGAGCTGGGCGTGGGGCACGCGTTCGGCGTGGTGGGCAGCGGGAACTTCCACCTCACCAACGCGCTCATCGCGGCGGGCGTGCCCTTCACGGCCGCCCGGCACGAGAACGGCGCCGCGACCATGGCCGACGCCTGGGCCCGCACGAGCGGGCGCGTCGCCGTGGTCACCACGCACCAGGGCTGCGGGCTGACCAACGCGACCACCGGCATCGGCGAGGCCGCGAAGTCCCGCACCCCGCTGATCGTGCTCACCGCCGACACCCAGGCCGCGGCCGTGCACTCCAACTTCCGGATCGACCAGGACGCCCTCGCCCGGGCGGTGGGGGCGGTGGCCGAGCGGGTGCACTCCCCCGCGAGCGCCGCGGCCGACGTCGCCCGGGCCGTCCGGCGCGCCCGCAACGACCGCCGCACCGTGGTGCTCAGCGTCCCGCTCGACGTCCAGGCGTCCCCCGCCCCCGAGGGCGCCGTGGTGCCCGCGCTCCCGCCCGCGCCGCGCGTGCGCCCGGACGAGGACGCCGCCGAGCGCCTGGCGGGGATGCTGGCCGCCGCGCGCCGGCCGGTGTTCGTGGCGGGACGCGGCGCCCGGGGGGCCCGCGCGGAGCTGACCGCCCTCGCCGAGCGCTCGGGGGCGCTGCTGGCGACGTCGGCGGTGGCCAAGGGCCTGTTCGCCGGCGAGGACTTCGACCTCGGCATCTCCGGGGGCTTCTCGTCCCCGGCGACCGCGGAGCTGATCGGGGCGGCCGACCTCGTGGTGGCGTGGGGCTGCGCCCTGACCATGTGGACCACCCGGCACGGGCGCCTCCTGGGCCCGGAGGCCGCGGTGGTGCAGGTGGACCTCGAGGAGTCCGCCCTGGGCGCGCACCGGCCGGTGGACCGGCCGCTGGACCTCGGGGTCGTGGGCGACTGCGCGCTCACCGCCCGGGACGTCCTCGCAGCCCTGGAGCACGACGACCTGCGGACGGGCGGCACGCCAGGAGAGGTGGCGGCCGGGCCGGGAGCCGCCGCCCCGGCGTCGTCGTCCTGGCGCACGCCCGAGCTGGCCGCGCGGATCGCCCGGGAGGCCCGGTGGCGGGACGTCGCGTTCGAGGACCTGTCCACGGCGGAGCGGATCGACCCGCGGTTGCTGTCCCGCGAGCTGGACGCGATGCTGCCGTCCGAGCGGGTCGTGGCCGTCGACAGCG
Source organism: Kocuria sp. GQ42 (assembly GCF_059758435.1). Taxonomy (NCBI): domain Bacteria; kingdom Bacillati; phylum Actinomycetota; class Actinomycetes; order Micrococcales; family Micrococcaceae; genus Kocuria; species Kocuria sp. GQ42. Next base: position 141,288 of record NZ_JCAXEN010000007.1, read on the forward strand.
GCAACTTCATGGGCTACCCCAGCCAGTACCTCTCCGTGCCGGACGAGCGCGGGTTCTGCTTCACCCAGGCCTTCCAGTCCGTGGGCCTGGGCCTGGCCACGGCCATCGGCGCCGCGCTGGCGCAGCCGCACCGGCTGCCGGTGCTCGGCACGGGGGACGGCGGTTTCCTCATGGGGATCGCCGAGCTCGAGACCGCCGTCCGGCTGGGCCTGCCGCTGGTGTGCGTGGTCTACGACGACGCCGCGTACGGCGCGGAGGTGCACCACTTCGCCGGTGACGAGGACGTGCCCCTGGACACGGTGGTCTTCCCGGACGTCGACATCGCCGCGATCGGCCGGGGCTTCGGCGCCGACGGCGTGGTCGTGCGCTCCGCCGAGGACCTGGCCGCCGTGCGCACCTGGCTCGACGGGCCCCGGGACCGGCCGCTGGTGATCGACGCCAAGATCGCCTCCGACGGCGGGGCGTGGTGGCTGGCCGAGGCCTTCCGGGGCCACTGACCCGGTTCCCGCGCCACGAGGTCGCCGACGGCGGGCCGGGCCCCGCCGGGACGGGTCAGGCCCCGGACCGGCCGTCCTCCGCCGCGTCCCGCCGCAGCCGGGTGATCCGCACCCGCTCCACCCGGCTGCGGTCCACGGCCAGGACCTCGAGCCGGTAGCCGTCCACGTCGACGACGTCCGCCGGGCGCGCCACCCGCCCCAGCCGGTCCATCACGAACCCGCCGACCGTCTCGTAGTGGCCCTCCGGGATGACGGGCCCGGCCTCCACCGGGACCTCCTGGATGATCAGCCCGCCGTCCACGAGCACGGCCCCGCCCTCGCGCAGCACCGTGTCCTCGTGCTCCCGGACCCCGGCGTCGAACTCGTCGTAGATCTCGCCCACGAGCTCCTCCACGAGGTCCTCGAGGGTCACGATGCCCGCCGTCCCGCCGTACTCGTCGACCACCAGCGCGATGTGGTGCCCGTCCTTGCGCATGGCCTGCAGGGTGCGCAGCACGTGGTTGGTCTCCGGCAGGAAGGGGATGGGCCGCACCACGTCCTGCAGGGTCCGCGGCGGGGCCTCGATGACCCCGTCGCCGTCCTGGTCCGCGACCACGAGGTCGCGGATGTGCACGAAGCCCAGGACGTCGTCCACGCTGGTGCCGAGCACGGGGTAGCGGGAGTGCGGCAGGGCCAGGGCCGTGCGGTAGGCCTCCGTGACGGGCAGGGTGCCGTCCAGGAAGTGGACGTCGGGGCGCGGGCGCATGACCTCGGCGAGACGGCGCTCGCCCGCCTCGAAGACGTCCGTGAGGATCGAGCGCGAGACGGCCCCGATGCCCCGGGTGTCCACGACCATCTCCCGGATCTCCTCCGCCGAGACCTCCTCGGTGACGGCGTGCGGGTCCCCGCCCACGAGCCGGACCACGAGGTTCGTGGACACGGACAGCAGCCAGATGACGGGGCGCATGAGCTTGGCGAAGACGCTGAGCGGAGGGGCCAGGATCTTCGTGAAGCCCACGGAGCGCTGCATGGCCAGGCGCTTGGGCACGAGCTCCCCGAGGACGAGGGAGAGGTACGCGATCACCAGGGTCATGCCGATCAGCGCGGAGGTCTCCGCGGCCGCGGTGGACAGCCCGGCCCGCTCGAAGACGGGGGCCACGTCCGGGGCGAGCGTCGAGGCGCCGTAGGCCGAGGAGAAGAACCCCGCCACCGTCACGCCGATCTGCACCGCCGAGAGGAAGAGGTTGGGGTCCCGGACGAGGGCGGCGGTCCGGGCGCCCTTGCGGCCCGAGCGCTCGATCCGCTTGACCTGGCTCTCCCGCAGGCTCACGATCGCCATCTCGGTGCCCGCGAAGACGCCCCCGACGGCCACGAACAGCAGGACCAGGAGGATGTTCACGATCGTGCTGTTGTCCATGGCGACCACAGTACCGGCCGCCTCCGGGACGCCTGGAGCTCATCTGCGCGTCACGCCGCGTTGACCGGTTCGTCTCCGCGCTCCGCTTCGGTGGTGGGGTACCGTCCCCCAGGCACGAGGAGCACCGTCATGACCACCCGTTCCCCCCGCACCCTGCGCGGCGCCGCCGCGGCCCTGTCCGCCGTGGCCGTGCTCGGCTCGGCGCTGCCGGCCGCCGCCGCCCCGTCCGGCACCGAGGACCCGATCGTCGTCGGGCACCGCGGCGCCGCCGGCACCGCCCCCGAGAACACGGTCCCCGCGTTCAAGGACGCCCGCGCCGCCGGCGTCGACTACCTGGAGATCGACGTCCAGCTCAGCGCCGACGGCGTGCCGTTCCTGTTCCACGACAGCACCCCCGCGCGCACCACGGACGTCGAGGAGGTCTTCCCCGGCCGCGAGGACGACCCGATCACGTCCTTCACGTGGGACGAGCTGCAGCAGCTCGACGCCGGCTCCTCCTTCGACGCGCAGTTCGCCGGGGAGCGGATCCCCCACCTCGACGACGCCGCTCGGATCGCCACCGTCAACACCGGCGTCTACATCGAGATCAAGTCCCCGCAGAACTCCCCCGGCATCGAGCAGGTCGTGGCCGACGCCCTGGCCGAGGACCGGGACTGGGCGAAGCTGCTCGCGGCGGACAAGGTCACCGTCATCGGCTTCGACGAGGCGTCCAACCGGACCTTCGCCGGGCTGGCCCCCGACGTGCCCCTGCAGCAGCTCACCGGCAGCGTCCCGGACGCCGCCACGATCGAGCGGTGGGCCGGTGTCGTGGACTCCGTGGGCACGAACTACCGCACCCTCGACGCCGGCGACGTCGCGCGCGTCGACGCCGCCGGCCTGGCCCTGGGCGTCTACACCGTCAACTCCCCGGAAGCGGTCCAGCACGTGGTGGACCTCGGTGTCGAGATGATCACCGGCGACTTCCCCCTCCAGACTGCGCGCCACCTGGACGGGCGCGACCCCTTCCCCGCGAACAACGGGATCCGGATCGAGGACTCCGTCAACGACGTCCCCGGCGACGACCTCCAGCCCGAAACCGGCGAGCACGTGGTGCTCACCAACACGGGCCCGACCGCCGTGGACGTCAGCGGGTACGTGCTGCGCGACGCCGCGAACAACGTCCTCACCGTGGGCGAGGGCTACGAGCTGGCCCCGGGCGGGCGGCTGCGCGTGCACACCGGACCGGGCACCGGCACGGAGGACGCCCACTACAACGGCGGCACCTCCGCCGTGCTCAACAACGGCGGCGAGTCCGTCGCCCTGTGGACGGACAACGGCCGGCTGCTGGACGTCTTCGCCAACTGATCCGGGACGCCCCGCGACGGGCGGGCCCCGCCGGCGGCCACCGGCGGGGCCCGCCCGGGCTCACCAGAGGTGGCGGCACTGCCCGTTCTGGCAGGAGAACTCGGGGGCGCGCCCATCGGGCAGCATCATCGACGGGGACGCCAGCTCGACGTCGCGCGCCAGGTCCCAGTCGTCGGGCATGATCTGCACGTAGACCAGCTCGAACCCGGTGGCGCCGCAGCGCGGGCACGGCGCGGTGGTGCCGCGCAGACCGTCGGACGGGGTGGTGCTCATGGCGGGCCTCCCGGGGAGAACGGCCCCGGGCGCTCCGGAGCCGGTGGGCCCAGTGTACTGGGCGCACCGGCCCCGGACGCGGCCGCGGGCCGGCTCAGGCCCTCGTGCCCGCCTCCCGCTTGGCGCGCTGGATCTCCTCGTAGACGTGCCCGCGCAGCTCGGTGAACCGCGGCAGACCGCGGGTGGTGAGCTGGTCGCGGTCGTCGGGCAGGTCGATCGGGAGGTCCTCCTGGACCACGGTGGGCGAGCTCGAGAGGATGATGACGCGCTCGCCGAGGTAGACGGACTCGTCGATGTCGTGGGTCACGAACAGCACGGTCACGCCCATCCGGTGCCACACGTCCCGGATGAGGTCCTCGAGGTCGGCGCGGGTCTGGGCGTCCACCGCGGCGAAGGGCTCGTCCATCAGCAGGATCTTCGGCTGGTAGGCGACCGCCCGGGCGATGGCGACGCGCTGCTGCATGCCGCCGGAGAGCTGCCACGGGTACTTCTTGTCCGCGCCGCGCAGGTCCACGGCGGCGATCGCCTCCTCCACGAGCCGGTTCCGCTCGTCCCGGGCCAGCCTGGCGTTCTTCAGCGGCAGCTCCACGTTCTCGCGGACCGTCATCCAGGGGAACAGGCTGCGCCCGTACTCCTGGAAGACCACGGCCATGTCCTTGGGCGGACCGGTCACCTTCTCGCCGCCCAGCAGCACCTCGCCGGAGGTCGGCGCCATGAGCCCCGAGATGCACTTGAGCAGCGTGGTCTTGCCGGAGCCGGAGGGCCCCACGAGGCACGCCAGCTCGCCGCGGCCGAGGTCGAACGTGAGGTTGCGGACCGCCTCCACGTCGCCGTGGACGCTCTGGTAGATCTTCTGCAGCCCGCGCACGGACAGCAGCACGTCCTTCCCGCCGGTGCGTCCCGCCCCGGCGTCCGAGACCCCGGTGGCGGTCGCGTCCGTGCCGGTCCGGGGTGCGGTCGCGCCGCCGTCCACTGCCGAGCTTCCTGATTCAGCCTGCATTCTCCACCTCTTTCAGGCCCCGGTACCAGGCGAGGACCTTGCGTTCAACACGTTGGAAGACGAACGCCAGCACCACCCCGATGAGACCCAGGACGGCGATGCCGCTCCACATCTCGGGGATGGCGAACGATCGCTGGAACTGCACGATGGTGAAGCCGAGCCCCGAGGACGAGGCGAACATCTCCGAGATCACCATCAGGATCAGCCCGATCGACAGGGCCTGCCGGATGCCGGCCATCATCTGGGGGCTGGCGGCGGGGATCACCAGGTGGACGATCCGCGACCACCCGTGGATCCCGTACGAGCGTGCCGTCTCGTTCATCACGGAGTCGACCGAGCGCACGCCCTCGATGGTGTTCAGCAGGACGGGCCACACGGACCCGAGCACGATCACCACCACCTTCATCTGGTCGTTGACGCCGATGAGCAGCATCAGCACGGGCACCAGCACCGGCGGCGGGATCGCCCGGAAGAACTCGAGCACGGGCTCCAGCAGGTTCCGCAGCCAGCGCACCGACCCGATCACGAGCCCGGCGACGACGCCGAGCAGGATGGACAGCGCCAGACCCACCAGGAGCCGGCCGATGCTCGGCAGCACGTCGTCGAAGAACCGGTCCCCGAACCAGACGTCCACGAACGTCGTGGCGAACTCGCCGGGTTCCGGGACGTAGAAGTTGGTCGTCGTCAGGGTGTAGGCCCACCACAGCAGGACCAGCAGGACGGGCAGCGCGAGCGCATAGCCCAGGGTCTTGACGAGTCTCACACCGCCACCTCTCCGCGGACGGACGAGTGCCAGGCCAGCGCCCGGCGCTCGAGCGCCCGCATCCCCAGGTTGATGAGCACGCCCAGCAGCCCGGCCGTGACGATGAACGCGTACATGGCCGTGACGGCGCCGCCGGACTGGGCCAGGGAGATCTCCCGGCCCAGCCCCGGCGTGCCGATCACGAGCTGGGCGGTGACCGCCAGGATCAGCGCCACGGCCGCCCCGAGCCGCAGCCCGGTGATCACGTAGGGCAGGGACGTGGGCCACGTGACGTACCGGACGCGGGCCAGCGTCCCGAGCCCGTAGCTCTTGGCCGTGTCCTGCGCCACGGTGTCCACGTCCCCGACCCCGTACAGGACCTGGATGAGGATCTGCCAGAAGGACGCGTACACCACCAGCAGCAGGGTGGACTCGAGCTGCACCCCGAACAGCAGCACGGCCAGCGGGATGAGCGCGACCGACGGGATGGGCCGGAGGAACTCGATCGTGCTGTGGGTGGCCCGGCGCAGGAACGTGCTGCTGCCGATGACCAGCCCCAGGACGATCGCGGCGACCGCGGCGATCAGCAGCCCCAGGAACCAGGCCCGGACGGTCTGCCAGACCGCCAGCCAGAAGCCCGCCGAGCCGAGCTGCTCCCCGAGCTCCAGCAGGACGGCGCTGGCCGGGGGCAGGTACCGCGGGTCCACGATCCCCGTCAGGGGCAGGAGCTCCCAGGTGACCAGGAACCCGAGGATCCCCAGCACCCCGAGGGCGCCGGGCCCCCAGTCCCGCCCCGTGCGCTTTCGTGCCATGTCGTGCTCCCTCTCTTGCGTGCCGGGTCCGCGGACGGGCTACGGCAGCAGCGCGTCGAGGTCGGGGGCCTGCTCGAGGGTCCCGTACTCGACGGCGGCGTCGCCCAGCTTCTGCAGCGCCTCGCGGTCGAACTCGGTGCGGAAGCGCGGCAGGGCCATCTCGGCGCGCAGCTCGTCGCTGATCTCCGTGTAGGTCCCGACGATCTCCCGGACCGCGTCCGGGTTCTCGTTCGCGTACTCGAGCGAGCGGTTCATGGCGTTCTGGAACTTCTCCACCAGCTCGGGGTCCTCCTCGAGCTTCTGGGCGGTCGTGAAGTAGCCGGCGATGTCGAGCTCCGGGTCGAACTCCACGAAGTTGTAGGACACCGCGCGGGCGCCCTCGTCGAGGACCTGGGTGAGGAACGGGTCGAGGATCCAGGCCGCGTCCACCTGGCCGCGGTCGAGCGCGGCCGGGGCGTCCGGGAAGCCGACCTCCACGAAGTCGATGCTCTGCGGGTCCCCGCCGGCCACCTCGACGACGTGGCGGATCGTCGTGTCGCCGATGTTGTTGAGGTTGTTCACCGACACCGTCTTGCCCGCCAGGTCCTCGGGGCCCTGGATGTCCGAGTCGGCGGGCACCACCACGGCGCCGAAGTCCCGCTCGGTGTCGCCCGAGGTCGTGGTGCCGTTGGCGACGTACTTGAGGTCCAGCCCCTCGCCCTGGGCGACCATGACGGACAGGGTGTTGCCGAAGGCGAAGTCGAAGTCCCCGCTGACCACGCCCGGCACGGCGGCGGCGCCGCCGCTGGTGGTCTGGATGTCGAGGTCGATCCCCTCCTCCTCGAAGAAGCCCTGCTCCTCGCCCAGCCAGATGGCGGCGGTGTCGACGATGGGGATGACGCCGACGGTGACCGCCTGCATCTCCCCCTCGGCCTCCGTGCCGCCGTCGCCGCCGCCGCACGCGGCCAGCGCCAGTACGGATCCTGCTGCTCCCAAGCCGATGAGCGGTCGCCGCATCGTGCCTCCCCTGTGTCGTCCGGTGCCCGTTGTGATAGGGATCACTCTAGTGACGTAGCATTCACAAACCAGTGCATGTTGTCGATGGAGCGATGCATGACGTCTATGAGTCGCTGACCGAGAAGGGGTGCCGTGGAACTGGACCTGAACCTGATGCGCGTGTTCTGCACGGTCTACGAGCAGGGCAGCGTCACGGGGGCCGCCGCCGAGCTGCACCTCACCCAGCCCACGGTGAGCCACGCCCTGAAGAACCTGCGCCGGCAGTGCAACGACCAGCTGTTCGTCCGGGAGGGCCGGGGCCTGAGCCCCACGCCGTTCGCGAGGAGCATCTTCCCGCAGGTCAAGGCGGGGATCGCCCAGGTGACCGCGGCCGTCTCCTCCGGCGGGCTGTTCGACCCGGAGACCGCCCGCGAGCGCTTCACCCTGGCGCTGACCGACCTCGGAGAGCTGGCGTTCCTGCCGTCCGTCATGGTGGCGCTGCGGGAGCAGGCGCCCGGCGTGGAGCTGACCGTGCTGCCCCTGGACGTGGAGCGCGTCCCGGAGGACCTGCTGCGCAACCGGGTGGACGCCGCGATCTGCGCCCCGTACATCGGCGGGCCCGGCATCGTCCGCACCGTCGTCGGCACCGACGAGTACGTGGTGATCGCGGCCCGCGGCCACCCGCGGGTCCGGGAGCGGCTCACGCTCGAGCAGTTCGCGGAGGAGCCGCGGATCCGGCTCGCCCCGTCGATGGGCCACGACCTCGCCGAGGTCGCGGCGGAGCGGGCGGGCGCCCCGGGCAGCACGGCTCTGCGGCTGTCCCACTTCACGGGCCTGGTCTCCGTGGTGGAGCGCACCGACTGCCTCGCGGTGCTGCCGCGGTTCCTCGCCGAGACGCTCCAGGAGGCGGCCGGGATCCGGGTCTTCCCGCACCCGGTCGAGATGCCGGTCCTGCAGCTGGCCGCCTACACCCGCGAGACCGCGCATCAGCGCCCCGCGCAGCAGTGGTTCGCGCGGCTGGTCGTGGACACGCTGCGGGAGTTCGTCTCGCCGGACCCGTCGGCGCCGCTGCGGCCCGGGCCCTGGCATCGTCGCCGTCTATGAGGGGATAGAAAACATCGACTGGCCGCGCCCCCGGCCCCCTTCTACTCTCGCGGTGAGGCGGCACACCGGTGCCGCGTCCCGATTGGAGCGCAGCGTGACCACCATCCGTGCCAGGACCCACCGCTGGATGCAGGCCCGAGGACTCGACACCGTGTTCGGCAACCCGGGCTCCAACGAGCTGCCCTTCCTGCGGGACCTGCCCCCCGGCATCCGGTACGTCCTGGGGCTGCACGAGGGGGTGGTCGTGGGCATGGCCGACGGCTACGCGCAGGCCACGGGCCGGCCGGCGCTCGTGAACCTGCACTCGGCCTCCGGCACGGGCAACGCCATGGGCGCACTGACCAACGCCGCCAGCTCGCACACCCCGCTCGTGGTCACGGCCGGCCAGCAGGTGCGCGCCACGATCGGCGCGGAGCCCATGCTCGCCAACGTGGCGGCCCCGGACCTGACCTCCCCGCTGACGAAGTGGGCGGGCGAGCCGCTGTCCGCGCAGGACGTCCCCCGCATGCTGGACCAGGCCCTGTGGGAGGCGTGCACCGGGTCCCGCGGCCCCACCTACGTCTCGGTCCCCTACGACGACTGGGACCGGGAGTCCGCCGACAACGACGACTACCTGCTGCCCCGGCGGGTGGTCGAGGGCCTGCACCCGGCCCCCGAGCACGTGCAGGAGATCGCCGGTCTGCTGGCCGGAGCCCGCCGGCCCGCGCTGGTGCTGGGCTCAGAGGTGGACGCCGTGGCGGCGAACGGGGTCAGCCGCGAGCTCGCCGAGCTGCTCGGCGCCGACGTGTGGGTGGCGCCCTCCCCCTACCGGCTGCCCTTCCCCAACCGGCACCCGCAGTTCCGCGGGGTCCTCCCCGCGTCGGAGCGGGGCGTGCACGCCGCCCTCGAGGAGAACGACGTGGTCCTGGTGCTCGGCGCCCCCGTCTTCCGCTACCACCAGTACGAGCCCGCCCGGTACCTGGCCGAGGGCACGCAGCTGCTGCACGTCACGGAGGACCCGGGCGAGGCCGCCCGGGCGCCGTTCGGGACCTCGTTCGTGGCCGGGCTCGCCGCGACGGCCGCGGCCCTGGTGGCCGCCCTGCACGAGCGGGGCGGCGGGGCGCGCCCGGCCGCCCCGGTCGGGTGGACGGTGCCGCCGCCCGCCCGCGAGCCCGTGGACGGCGTCTTCCACCCGGGCGCCGTGTTCGAGGTGCTGCGCGAGACGGCGCCGGCGGACACCGCCTACGTGGTGGAGTCGACCTCCACCAACGGGGACTTCTGGAGGCACATGGACCTGCGGGAGCCCGGCTCCTACTTCTGGCCGGCCTCCGGCGGCCTGGGCTTCGGGCTGCCCGCGGCGGTCGGCGTGAAGCTGGCCCGGCCGGACCGTCCCGTCATCGGGGTGGTCGGCGACGGGTCGGCCAACTACGGGATCACCGCCCTGTGGAGCGCGGCGCAGTACCGGGTCCCGGTCGTGTTCGTGATCCTCAACAACGGCACCTACGGCGCGCTGCGCTGGTTCGCGGGCATGCTCGGCACGGGGGACGTGCCGGGGCTGGACGTGCCGGGCATCGACTTCCTGAGCCTCGCGCGGGGCTACGGGGTGCCCGCGCAGGCCGCGGGCACGGCCGCGGAGCTCGCCGACCTGGTGCGGCAGGGTCTCGCGGCCGAGGGCCCCACGCTCATCGAGGTCCGCACGGAGCTGACCACCCCCTGAGCGGCACCGCGCGCCGGGGGCGGCTCAGCGGCAGGAGACCGTGAACACCCGGGCGTCGCCGGACAGCTCGACGGTGCCGGGGCCGCCCCGGTGCAGCAGCGACTCCCCGCCGGCCAGCTCCCACTCCCGGCCGGCGGCCCGCACCAGCACCCGGTCCCCGGTGCTCAGCAGGACCGTGGTGCCCCGCAGCCCGACGGGCACGGCCCGTCCCGGCACGAGCTCGTGGGCGGTGAGCGACAGCCGCTCGTCCCACAGGGGGTAGACGCGGCGGCCGTGCTCGTCGGCGGCGGGCTCGACGACCTCCGGGGCCGCCTGCTCGTCGGCCAGCACGGCGAGCAGCTCGGCCACGTCCACGTGCTTGCCCGTCAGCCCGGCGCGCAGGACGTTGTCCGAGGAGCTCATCACCTCGATCGCCGTCCCGGACAGGTACGCGTGGAGCTGCCCGGCCGGGGTGTGCAGGGACTGCCCCGGGGCGAGGCGGACGTGGTGCATGCACACCGCGACCAACAGCCCGCGGTCGCCCGGGTGCCGGTCGTGCACGTAGCGGACCAGCGAGGCCACCGGGTCCTGCGGGCCCGCGGCGCGGGCCGCGGCGACGGTCGCCGCCACGGCGGCCGCGGCGGCGGCGTCGTCGAGCGTCAGCACGGCCGGCAGCACGGGGCGCCCGCCGGCGGCGGCGTCGCGCAGCCACTCCAGCCCCAGGCGCGCGGCCGTGGCGCGCAGCCGGTCCGCCGGCTGCACCCCCGTGAGCAGCTCCACGTCGGTGAGGGCCACGACGGTCTCGGGCTTGGCGGAGCGGTCCTTGTAGTTGCGCCGCGGGTCGTCGAGCGGGATCCCCGCCCGCTGCTCGCGCTCGAAGCCCGCCTCGGCCTGCTCCGGCGAGGGGTGCACCTGGATGGACAGCGGGGCGTCGATGGCCAGGATCTTGAGCAGGAACGGCAGGCCCTCCAGCGGCTCGTCCCGGCCGTCCCGGACGACGACGGAGGGCGCGGAGGGGTGCGCGCCGACCCACAGCTCGGCCTCGGGCTCGGGGCTCGGCACGGGTCTGCCCTGGAGGCGGGCCAGCACCTCGCGGGAGCCCCACGCATAGTGCTGGACGGGATTGCGCATGCGGAGGATCTCGACCATGCTCGTCATCCAATCACAGGACCGCCCGCGCCCCGCGGCACCCGGGAGCGCCCGTGGCCTAAGATCACCCCTTGTGACTATCGATCTCTCAGCTTCGTTCAAGGCCTACGACGTGCGCGGCATCGTGGGCGAGTCCATCACCGCGGAGACGGTCCGGGCCACCGGCGCCGCGTTCGTGGACGTCCTGGGCCTCGCCGGCCTGACGGTCCTGGTGGGCGGCGACATGCGCCCCTCCTCGCCGGAGTTCGTGGACGCCTTCGCCGAGGGCGCGGTCCGCCGCGGCGCGGACGTCGTGAAGATCGGGCTGATCTCCACCGACGAGCTGTACTACGCGTCCGGGACGTTCGGCGCCGCCGGGGTGACCTTCACGGCGAGCCACAACCCCGCCGAGTACAACGGCATGAAGATGTCGAAGGCCGGGGCCGTCCCGGTCTCCTCCGAGACGGGTCTCTACGACATCCGCGACCTCGCCCAGCGCTACCTCGACGAAGGAGCGGTCCCGGAGACCCCCGTCCCCGGCACGGTCACCGAGCGGGACGTGCTGACCGGCTACGCGGAGTACCTGCGCTCCCTGGTGGACCTGTCCGGGACCCGCCCGCTCAAGGTGGTGGTCGACGCCGGCAACGGGATGGCGGGGCTGACCACTCCCGCGGTGCTGGGCGACGCCGTGCTGGAGCCGCTGCCGCTGGAGGTCGTGCCCCTGTACTTCGAGCTGGACGGCACCTTCCCCAACCACCCCGCCAACCCGCTCGAGCCGGAGAACCTCGTGGACCTCCAGCGGGCCGTGCGCGAGCACGGCGCGGACCTGGGCATCGCGTTCGACGGCGACGCCGACCGCTGCTTCGTGGTCGACGAGCAGGGCGGGGCCGTCTCGCCCTCGGCCGTCACCGCGCTCGTGGCCGAGCGGGAGATCGAGCGCGCCCGGGCGGAGGGCGTGGAGAACCCGGTGATCATCCACAACCTCATCACATCCCGCGCCGTGCCCGAGCTGGTCACCGCCCGCGGCGGCCGCCCCGTGCGGACCCGGGTGGGCCACTCGTTCATCAAGGCCGTCATGGCCGAGGAGGGCGCCGTGTTCGGGGGCGAGCACTCCGCGCACTACTACTTCAAGGACTTCTTCAACGCGGACACCGGGATGCTCGCCGCGATGCACCTCCTGGCCGCGCTGGGCGAGCAGGACGGGCCGCTGAGCGAGCTGATGCACCAGTACGACCCGTACGCGGCGTCCGGTGAGATCAACTCCACGGTGGAGGACAAGGCCGGTGCCGTCCGGCGGGTCGTCGACGCCCTGGCCGGCCGGGACGTGAGCGTGGAGGAGCTGGACGGCACCACGCTCAGCTGCCCGAACGAGGGCTGGTGGTTCAACCTGCGCCCCTCCAACACCGAGCCGTTCCTGCGCCTCAACGTCGAGGCGAAGGACCCGGCGACGATGGAGCGGGTCCGGGACCGGGTGCTGGACATCGTGCGCGCCTGAGACCCCGGCACGCAGCGCACGGGGCCCCGCCGGACGAGCCGTCCGGCGGGGCCCCGTGCGCTGCGGGCGCTCAGACCGCGGCGGTCTCGCGCGCCTCGTCGTGGAGCATCCACTGGTCCGGGCCCAGGATCTCGTAGGCCACGCTGCGCCCCGGGACGCCCTGGGCGATCACGGCGGAGCGGACGGCCTGCATGAAGGGCAGCGGGCCGCACAGCACCACCTGGGCGTCGGCCGGGATCCGCACCGCGCCGAGGTCCATGAACCCGTCGTGGTCGCCGTCCCCCGGGGTCTCCATCCAGGTCTCCAGGCGGGCGTGGGGCAGCTCGGCGACCAGCATCTCGTGCAGCTCGCGCAGCGCCCAGTCCTCCGCCGAGCGGTCGGCGTGCAGGACGAGGACCTGCCGCTGCGACTCCTGGCGGACGAGCCGGTCCAGGAACGCCAGCATGGGGGTCACGCCGATGCCGGCGGACGCGAGCACGAGCGGCCCGCCCCCCTCCGGGAGCACCACGTCCCCGTAGGGGTTGGAGACCCGCAGGACGTCGCCCACCTGCACGTCGTGGCAGAGCACCGGGGTGACCTCGCCGCGCTCGTCGAGGCGCACGGCGATCCGGCGGGTCCCCTCGGGCCCGGGGACCAGCGTGAACTGCCGCGGCTGGTCCACGCCGTCGGGCATCCGCACCTCGACGGTCACGTACTGGCCGGCCACCGCGGGGGTCATCGGGGTGCCGTCGGCGGGCTCGAGGGTGATCGCCGTGGTGGTGGTCCCGGTCTGCTCCTTGGCCGCGACCCGGAACGCGGCGAAGACCACGCTGTTCGCCTGCCCCGCGTAGAGGCCCTCCTCGATCTTGATCAGGGCGTCGGCCATCAGCCAGTACACCTCGTCCCAGGCGGCCACGACCTCGGGCGTCGCGGCGTCGCCGAGGTCCCGGGCGATCGCGCCGAAGAGGTGCTCGTGGACGATCGGGTAGTGCTGGGGCAGCACACCCAGGGACGCGTGCTTGTGCGCCACGCGGGAGAGCAGCTCGTCGGGGTAGCCCTCGGGGTGGGTCAGCAGCCAGGAGGCGAACATCGCGATGGAGCCGGCGAGGGCCTGCGCCTGGGTCCCGTTCCTCTGGTTGGAGCGGCTGAACATGCCGTCCAGCAGATCGGGGCGCGCCTCGAACATGGACCGGTAGAACTCGGGGGTGATGAACGGGATGCGCTCGGCGACGACGCCGATGGTCTGCTCGATGACGGGACGGGACTGGTCGGACAGCACGGTTGCCTCCTGGGGAGCCGGTGGATGACTCCTCAAAAGTAGCATCTCAGATGCTTGATTACGTCATCGGCGGCGGCGTGCCCCCCGCGGTGGCCGCCGGCGGCTCGGGCGGGCGCAGTCCGATGGACACCAGCACCGGGCCCACCTGCCGCTCGCTCACGAGGTCCCGCACCCGCACGTCGTCGAGCGCGCCGTAGAAGGCCTCCCGCGCGTCCGCGAGGGCGCGGCGCAGCCGGCACCCGTGGTCCAGCGGGCAGTCGCCGCCGGCCGACTCGCACTCGACCATCGCGGAGCCCGCCTCCAGCTCGCGCAGGAGCGAGCCCACGGTGGCGTCCAGGCCGGCGGGGGTGATCGACACCCCGCCGGTGCGGCCGCGGCTCGAGGCCAGCAGCCCGAGCCCGCTCAGCCGGCCCACGGTCTTGGTCACGTGGTGGTAGGGGGCGCCCACGCCCTCGGCAATGGCGCGCGTGGTGAGCTTCTCCCCCTCGGGGACGGCTCCTGTCAGCAGCAGGACGCGCAGGGCGATGTCCGAGAACGCGGTCAGCCGCACGGCGGGGTCCTCCGGTCGCTCATGGCGGCTCCTTCCGAGACCTCGCGCGTCCCGGCCGGCCGCGGGAGCGCCCCCATTGTCCCACGCGGGCGGCGGACGCGGACGAGGGGCCTCCCGGCACGGGAGACCCCTCGTCCGACCGCCGGCCCCGGGGCGCCGCAGCGCCCCGGGACGGGGATCACGCCTGGTTCAGGCGGTCCTCCAGCCCGGCGCGCTGCTCGAGGATGGGCTCGGGCACGTGGCCGAGCCGGTGGAACCACTCGTCGATGCTGGGCAGCTCGGCCCGCCATTCCTCGACGTCGACCTTGAGGGCGGCCTCGAGCTCCTCGTCCGAGACGTCCAGGCCGGTGAGGTCGAGGTCCTCCTTGGTGGGCACGATGCCGATCGGGGTCTCCCGGCCGCCGGCCGTGCCCTCGAGGCGGTCGAAGATCCACTTGACCACGCGGGAGTTCTCGCCGAAGCCCGGCCAGGCGAAGCCGCCGCTCGGGGTGCGGCGGAACCAGTTGACGTAGAAGACCTTCGGCATGTCGTCCTCGCCGATGCGCTCGCCGACCTCGACCCAGTGCTCGAGGTAGTCGTTGGCGTTGTAGCCGATGAACGGGAGCATGGCCATGGGGTCGCGCCGGACGACGCCCACGGCGCCCTTCGCGGCGGCGGTGGTCTCCGAGGACAGCGTGGCGCCCTGGAACACCCCGTGCTCCCACCCGAAGGACTGGGACACGAGCGGGATGGTGGTCTTGCGGCGGCCGCCGAAGACGATCGCGGACAGCGGCACGCCCTCCGGGTCGTCGTACTCGGGGGCGAGGATGTCGGCCTGCTTGATGGGGGTGCAGAAGCGCGAGTTCGGGTGCGCGGCGGGACGGCCGCTCCCCGGGGTCCAGTCCCGGCCCTTCCAGTCCGTCAGGTGCTCGGGCGTCTCCTCCGTCATGCCCTCCCACCAGACGCCGCCGTCGTCGGTGAGCGCCACGTTGGTGAAGATCGTGCTGCCCCGGGCGATGGCGCGCATGGCGTTGGGGTTGGTGGGCCACCCCGTGCCGGGGGCCACGCCGAACAGGCCCGCCTCCGGGTTGGTCACCCGGGCCTGGCCGTCCTTGCCGAAGCGGATCCAGGAGATGTCGTCGCCGACCATCTCGGCCTTCCAGCCCTCGAGCGTGGGCTCGAGCATCGCGAAGTTGGTCTTGCCGCAGGCCGAGGGGAAGGCCGCGGAGATGAACCGGCTCCTGCCCTCGGGGTTCGTGACCTTGAGGATGAGCATGTGCTCGGCCAGCCAGCCCTCGTCGTGGGCGATGGCGGAGGCGATGCGCAGCGCGTAGCACTTCTTGCCGAGCAGGGCGTTGCCCCCGTACCCCGAGCCGAAGGACCAGACGGCCCGGTCCTCGGGGAAGTGCACGATGTACTTGGCGGGGTTGCAGGGCCAGGGCACGTCCTGCTCGCCCGGGGCCAGCGGGGCGCCCAGCGAGTGCAGGCACTCGACGAAGAAGCCGTTCTGCTCGGTCATCTTCTCCAGCACCGGGGTGCCGATGGTCGCCATGATGCGCATGGAGCACACCACGTAGGCGGAGTCGGTGATCTCCACGCCGTAGCTCGGCCGCGAGGCCTCCAGGTGGCCCATGACGAAGGGGATGACGTACATCGTGCGCCCGCGCATGGCGCCGCGGAACTTCTTGCGCAGGGAGCTGCGCATCACCTCCGGGTCCTCCCAGTTGTTGGTGGGGCCCGCCCCCTTCTCGGTCTTGGTGCAGATGAAGGTGCGCTCCTCGACCCGGGCGACGTCGTCCGGGTCCGAGAACGCGGCGAAGGAGTTGGGGAACTTCTCCTCGTCCAGGCGGACGAAGGTGCCGGCGTCCACGAGCTCGTCGGTGAGCTGCGTCCACTCGGCCTCCGAGCCGTCGACCCAGTGGATGCGGTCCGGCTGGGTCAGCTCCGCCATCTCCCGCACCCACGAGAGGAGGTGCGCATGGGTGGTGGGCGCGCTGTCCAGCGCGTCCTTCACAGCCTCGTTCAGCCCGGTGGTCTCCGTCGTTGCAGTGGGGTTGTCAGCCATTGACATGTCTCCTCGTTGAGGCCGTCCGCCGACCGCCCGGGGCTCTCGTGGTGGTGCTCGTCGTCGAACACTCGACCCGGTGTCACCGGGCCCACAGTGAGCGGCGTGGAGGTGGGCGGCCGGTCTCTACTGTGATGTGGGTCCATCGTATCGCCCCGGCCCCGGCCGCCCCAGCAGGGTTACGCGCGCCGCGGCCCGTCGCGCCGGGTGTCGGGCGGGGCGCCCTCGGATTTTGCGCAGCCGGGGGCCGCATGTAGAGTGATGTCCGGCTTGAACGGCGGTGACGCCGGGACGCCGATGCGCCTGTAGCTCAACGGATAGAGCATCTGACTACGGATCAGAAGGTTGGGGGTTCGAATCCCTTCGGGCGCACCATCCACGAAGAAGCCCCTCACCAGCGGAGACGCCGGTGAGGGGCTTCTTCGTGCCCGGCCGTCCGCGGCCCCGGCCGCGGACGGCTCAGGCCGGGGCCGCGGCGAGCGCCCGGACGTCGCCCCCGGCGCGCCCCACGAGGCCGCGGGTCACCACGGTGTCGAGCCCCGGGAGGGCGGCGAGGCGCAGCGCCAGGCGCCGCGCCTGCCGGCGGGCGCGGGAGGACGGCAGGAACCACTGCGCCCCGCCGCGGGCGACGCGCTGCTTCTCCTCCACGACCGGCCGCCAGACCCGCTCCCAGCCCGTCAGCGCCTCCTCCACCGACCCGGCGCGGTCGAGCCGCTCGGCGAGCAGCCACGCTCCGGCGATCCCCAGCGAGGCGCCCTGGCCGCCCAGCAGGGACACCGCCTGGCCCGAGTCCCCGAGCAGCACGACCCGGTCGCTGCTCCACCGCGGCAGCTCGATCTGCACCACCTGGTCGTAGTAGAGCCGGTCCCGGCCGGGACAGGCCGCCAGGACGCGGGGCGCGATCCAGCCCAGTGAGCCGTGGACGGCGCGCAGGGTGTCCCGGGGGTCGGCCGGCAGGGACGGCGCGGCGGCCCGGTGCACGGCGAACACCGCCAGGCGCCCGTCGCGCAGCCCGTAGAACCCCATCGCCCGGTCGATGCTGTCCGTGAGGCAGAAGCGGTCGCCGACCTGCCGGTGCGCCTCCGGGTCGTCGACCACGAACGCCGCCGTGTGCAGGCCCAGCCAGCGGCGGAAGCGCTCCTCGGGCCCGAACGCGGAGCGCCGCACGGCCGAGTG
Organism: Kocuria sp. GQ42; assembly: GCF_059758435.1. Taxonomy (NCBI): domain Bacteria; kingdom Bacillati; phylum Actinomycetota; class Actinomycetes; order Micrococcales; family Micrococcaceae; genus Kocuria; species Kocuria sp. GQ42. Next base: position 158,757 of record NZ_JCAXEN010000007.1, read on the forward strand.
CACCCCGTCGGCGCCGACCACCAGGTCGGCGTCGAGCACCGTGCCGTCGTCGAGCACCGCGCCCGCCCCGCCGGGCCGCTGCCGGACCCCGACGACGCGCCGGCCGTAGCGGAGCTCCGCGGCGCCCCGGGCGTGCTCGCGCAGCACCCGCTCGAGGTCGGGGCGCATCACGCTGACCAGGTGCCCGTCGAGGGCGTGGGCGAACCGGGCGAACGGCAGTCCGGCCCGGTCGCGGCCGCGGTCGTCCACGTAGCTGAGCCGCTCCACCCGGTAGCCGAGCTCCAGGACCGCCGGCAGCACGCCCATCTCCTCGGCGGCGTCCCAGCCGGGGCCGAAGAAGTCCATCATGTAGCCCTGCTCCCGCGGGCGCGGCGCCCGTTCCAGGACCACCACGTCCCAGCCCCGCCGCCCCAGGCAGCCGGCCAGGGCCAGTCCCGCGATGCCCGCCCCGCAGACGACCGCGCGCACGGCCCGTGCCGCTCAGTACCGGTCGCCGACGGCTGCCACGCCGTCCAGCAGGGTCAGGTCCTCGGCCGTCAGGCGCAGGTCCGCGGCCGCCGCGTCCTCCCGCAGGTGGCCGGGGTCGGTGGTGCCGGGGATCGGCAGCACGTGCTCGCCGCGCACCGTGGTCCAGGCGATCGCGACCGCCGCGGGCGAGGCCCCGTGCCGGCCGGCGACATCGCGGAGGGGGGCCAGCACGGCGTCCTCGTTGGCGGCCATGGCCTCCGGCGTGAACCGGGGGTTGCGCGAGCGGAAGTCGGAGCCGGAGAACTCCCGGCCCGCGAGAGCGCCCGAGAGGTAGCCGCGGCCCAGCGGGGAGAAGGGGACGAACACCGCCCCGTGCTCGGCGCACCACCCGATGACGTCCCCGGAGGGGTCCCCGTCGGCGGTGGGGCCCGACCCCTCGGGGTTGCGGGTCCACAGGGAGTACTCCGACTGGACGGCCGCGACCGGGTGGATCGCGTGCGCCCGCTCGGCCTGCTCCGTGCTGACCTCGGAGAGCCCCAGGTGGCGCACCTTGCCCGCGGTCACGAGCTCGCCCATCGCGCCCCAGGTGTCCTCGAGGGGCACGTCGGGGTCCACGCGGTGCAGGTAGTAGAGGTCCACCGCGTCGGTGCGCAGCCGGCGCAGGCTGTCCTCGATCGAGCGGCGCACCTCGTCCGGGTGCCCGCAGCGCTCCGTCCGGGGCGGCTCCAGGGAGGCCGCGCGCAGCCCGGTCTTGGAGCAGAGGAACACCTCGTCCCGGCGCGGGGCGAGGGCGGCGCCGACGAGCTCCTCGTTGGCTCCCCCGCCGTAGAGCACCGCCGTGTCCACCACGTTCATGCCGAGGTCCACCGCGAGCCCGAGCACCTCGTGCTTGCGCCGCTCGGTCAGCCCGTGCCGGTCGTAGACCCAGCTCAGGCCCATGGCCCCGAACCCGATCGCGCCCACGCGGTCCCCGGACGGGGTGAATTCGATCTGTCGCATCCAGTGCTCCTTCGTCGGTCCGGCCGCCGCGCCGGCGCCCGGAGGGCCGCCGTTCAGCGGTCGCCCGCGGACGGTCGCGGCACCGTGAAGTCCACCAGGCGGGCGTCGGCGCCGTCCAGTCCGGCCCAGGTGCCGGGAACCTCCAGGACCGCCAGTCCGGAGGTGGGGCAGCCGTCGGCGAGGGCCATGACGGCGTCGTAGTCGGAGTCCGGTGTGGCCAGGCGGAGGGCGGCGTCGCGCAGGCCGGGCAGGTGGCCGATGAGCAGCAGGGACTCCACGGTGTCCGGCACGTGGTTGAGCACCGCGATGATCCGGCTGTCCTGGGCCGCGTAGAGGGACTCGTCGAGCCGGGCGGTCGGGGCGAGGTCGCCGAGCTCGCTGCACACCCACGTGCAGGTCTGGCGCGCGCGCAGGGCGCTCGAGCACAGGATCATGTCCGGCACGTGCCCGTTCGCCAGCAGCCAGCGCCCCGCGGCGGCGGCGTCCGCGGCCCCGCCGCGGTCCAGGGGGCGGTCGTGGTCGGCCACGCCCCACGGGTGCTCGGCCTCCGCGTGGCGCATGAGGACGAGCTTCTTCCGGTCGTGGCGGGTCATCGGTTCATGATGCCACGCGCCCGACGGGCACGGAGCGACCCCGGCTCCTCCGCGTCGCGGGACGGAACCGGGGCCTGCACGGATCGGGGACGCGGATCAGATGGAGTACTCGGGGGCCGCCCACACGACGACCTCGGGGTGCTCGTAGAAGCGGTAGCCCTGGCCGCGGACGGTGCGCACGGTGTTCGCGAGCCGGCCGAGCTTGGAGCGCAGGCGCCGGATGTGCACGTCGATGGTCCGCTCGTTGGGCACCTCCTCGGAGTCGCGCCACAGGCTGTGCAGCAGCTCGTGGCGGCCGACGGTCCGGCTGCCGTTCTCCACGAGGTAGTTCAGCAGCTCGAACTCCTTGAACGTGAGGTTCAGGAGGCCGCCGTCGAGGAAGACCTCCCGGCGGGAGAGGTCGATGAGCACCCCGGTGGACTGGCTCGTCTTCGTCTCGGGCGCCGGCGCGGGCGCGGCGGGCGCCGTGGGCCGCACGGCCCCCGAGGTGGGATCGCCCAGGGCGTTGCGCACGACCTCGAGGTCGGTGCCGGCGGTGTTGGCGGGAGCCAGCGCCACGGCGGCATAGGAGTCGGCCTGCGGGACCAGCTGCTGGGCGTACGCCCGGATGCTCTGGACCATCTTGACCAGCGAGGTGCCGCTGGCCGCCGCGGTCTCCTCGTCGAGGCCCACGTAGATCACGAACCCGCGCGCCTCGTTCTCCTGCACCTGCGGACGCGGCGCAGTCTCCCGCTGCAGGCGGGTGGGGAGCGGGGTCTCGCCCGGCGCGGCCGGCATGGGTCCGATCGTGCTCCGGAGGTTGCGGTAGTCGGCGGGGGCGGCCTGCCCCCGCTCGGGGGCCGCCGCCGGACCGCGGACAGCACGGGCCTCGCTCGTGCGGTTGCGCTGGGAAATGTGCACGTATCCCGGTGTGCCTGGCATCTGGTGCCCCTCGTCTTTCCGTCGTGCGGCGGACGAGGTTCCGTCCGCCTGAGTCGATCCGCCCCTCGGAACGGCCCCGCCGCTCCCAGCTCCCGAACCGGCCCGCTCCGTGGTGGTCGGGGAGGGTCCCCGCGAAGCTGGCAAATTCCTGACAGTGGCGTTGCTCTCATGGTCCACCAGCCCCCTGGATCCCGCAAGTAATATTCGAGGCACTATCTCACGATGCGAGATTCGAACGACGGCTGTCCAAGTACTCCGCCAAAATGAATCCCCTTCACCTTGCGGCTGGGATGCCGCTTTCCGTCCGACCCCCGGGATATCAGACCTCTGGGACGATCCAGAGGCTTTTCCGCCCCTAAAGCAGGTCCAGATTCTGTTGTCAAGATGGCGCCATCGGTGAACTGTTCGTCTCACTATGTGGACACATGGTCGGAGGTCGAAAAAAGGCCCGCCGAGGACGTCGACGGGCCTTTTCAGCATGTGGTCTGCGGTGTCACGGGACGGCGGTCAGTCGACCACGCCGTAGAGCCGGTCCCCGGCGTCCCCGAGGCCCGGGACGATGTAGGCGTTCTCGTCGAGCCGTTCGTCCCTCGCAGCCAGGACGATGTTGACCTCGGAGTCCCCCAGCTCCTCCTCGAGGGCGGCCAGGCCCTCGGGGGCGGCCAGGAGGCACACGCACGTGATCTGCTCGGCCCCGCGGCGGTAGAGGAACTTGATCGCCTCCCGCAGCGTCCCGCCCGTGGCCAGCATCGGGTCGAGGACGAAGACCTGGCGGCCGGTGAGGTCGTCGGGCAGCCGCTCGGCGTAGGTGATGATGTCGAGGGTGTCCTCGTTGCGGGCCATGCCGAGGAAGCCCACCTCGGCCGTGGGGATCAGCCGGGTCATGCCCTCGAGCATGCCCAGGCCGGCCCGGAGGATCGGCACGACCAGCGGCCGGGGCTTCGACAGCCCCACGCCCGTGGTGCGCGTGACCGGCGTGTCGATCTCCACCGGTTCCACGCGGACGCCCCGGGTGGCCTCGTACGCGAGCAGCGTCACGAGCTCCTCGACGAGCAGGCGGAACACCGGGGACGTGGTGTTCTTGTCCCGGAGCACGGTCAGTTTGTGTGCCACCAATGGGTGGTCGAGAACGGTCACTCGCATGGACCAAAATTACCATCGGGCCACGGGGGCACCCCGCCCCCTCGCCGGACCCCGCCCGGCCCGGCGACCCGCCCAGGAGGAGAACCGCATGGCACTGCCCCCGCGCACCCGCTCCGAGGCCCGGGCGGAGGAGTGGATGCGGCTGGCCCTCGCCGAGGCCCGGGCGGCGCTCGGGACACAGGACGTGCCGATCGGCGCCGTCGTCGTCGGCCCGGACGGAACGGTGGTCGGCCGGAGCCGCAACCGCCGGGAGGCCGACGGCGACCCCACCGCTCACGCCGAGATCCTGGCGCTGCGCGACGCCGCCCGCGCCCTGGGCTCGTGGCGGCTGGACGGATGCACGCTGGTGGTGACCCTCGAGCCCTGCGCTATGTGCGCGGGCGGGATCGTCCTGGCCCGCGTGCCCCGGGTGGTCCTGGGCGCGTGGGACGACAAGGCCGGGGCGGCCGGCTCCGTGTTCGACATCCTGCGAGAGCGGCGGCTCAACCACTGGGTGGAGGTGACCGGCGGCGTGCTGGCCGACGAGTGCTCCCGGCTGCTCCTCGACTTCTTCGCGGAGCACCGGCGCGGCGGGGACGACGACGCCGGGCCCGCCGCTCCCGGTCCCGCCGGCCCCGCGGGTTTTGGCGGTTGAGCTCGCCAGCCGGTACAGTACTGCGAGCTGGTGACGTGTCCGAGCGGCCGAAGGTGCATCACTCGAAATGATGTTTGGTGTAAGAGCCAACGAGGGTTCAAATCCCTCCGTCACCGCCAGTCGGGAAGGCCCCGGGTCCTGAGGGACCCGGGGCCTTCCGCATGCCCGCCCGCCGGTCCCGCCCCGTCCGGCGCCCCCGGAGGACGTGGGCGGCGGCGGGGAGCGCGGGCCGCCGTTGGATACCGTGGTGGCGATCACCACGCCCGCCGTGCGGCGGGCCCGGACGGAAGAGGGGCAGCATGACGACGTCGGCGCAGGCAGTCGGACACCTGGGAGCGGACGGGGAGGAGTACCCGGACGCGTACTTCGTGCGGCTGGACCGCACCCGGTTCCGCTCGACGCTGCACTCGCAGGGCGCGTGGAGCGACGCCGAGCAGCACATGGGCGCCGCCTCGGGGCTGCTCGCCCACGCCGTGGAGGCCGACCACCCCCGCGCGGACCTCCTGCCCGTGCGCTTCTCCTACGACATCCTCGGCTTCATCCCCGGCGGCGAGGTCGAGGTGACCACGCGCGTGGTCCGCCCGGGCCGCACCATCGAGCTGGTCGAGGCCACCATGAGCCACGCCGGGCGCTCCTGCATCCGGCTGAGCGTGTGGCGGCTGCTCCGGGGCGAGACCGCCGACACCGCCGGCACGCACCGGGAGGCCCTGCCGCCGGTGGGCGACGCCCTGCCCGCCACGATGACCGGGCGGTGGCCGGGCGGCTACATCGCCTCCCTCGAGGGCCGCACCGTGCGCGAGCACCGGCCCGGCCGGGCGGCCATGTGGCTGCGCGCGCCGCACGCCGTCGTCGCCGGGGAGGAGTCCTCCACCACGGCGCGGTTCCTGGCGGCCGTGGACGCCGCCAACGGCATCGCCGTGCGGGTGGGCCCCGACGAGATGGTCTTCCCCAACGTGGACCTGAGCGTGCACCTCGTCCGGGAGCCGGTCTCCCCCTGGGTGGGCCTCGACACGCACGTCACCTTCGGCGACACCGGCGTGGGCCTCACCGAGTCCGCGCTGCACGACGAGGCCGGCTACCTGGGCCAGGTCGCCCAGTCCCTGACGATCCGCCCGCTCCCGGTCTCCGGCTGAGCCGCACCGGACGGGCCGGGCGCGGGCCCCGGCCCGTCTGTGGGCGCCGCCGCGCGACCGTACAATGGGGCGGGATTTCCGACGTCGAGACCAGGGGCGACCGTGCCCCGAGGAGGCCACCCAGTGAGCAGCATCAACATCACCGTGATCGACCGCGAGGGCAACCGCACCGAGGGCGTCGAGTGGAAGGACTACGAGAGCCTCATGGAGGCCCTCACCCGCCACAAGTACCCGATCCTCGCGACCTGCGGCGGCAACGCGTCCTGCTCCACCTGCCACTCCTACCTCGACCAGACCTCCTTCTCGAAGGCCAACGAGATCAACGACGAGGAGGAGGACCTCCTCGACATGCTCGACGACACCCGCCACGACACCTCCCGGCTCAGCTGCCAGGTCGAGTGGGCGGAGGAGCTCGACGGCGCCGAGGTCACCATCGCCCCCGAGTGGTGAGCCCCCCGTCCCCGCGGGGACGCCCCCGCCAGCCCTGACCAGACCCCGGACGGACCGGCCTCGCCGGCGCGCAGGAAGTGGACCATGACCGACATCCGCGAGGACCTCACCACCCGCGCCGCCTACGTCTCGGACGCGTCGATCTACCGGCGACTGCCCGAGGCGGTGGCCGAGCCGCGCAGCGTCGAGGAGGTCCGCGAGCTGCTGGCGCTGGCGAAGGAACGGGGCTGGTCGGTGGTCTCCCGCGGCGGCGGCACCTCCGTGGCGGGCAACGCGATCGGCGACGGGCTGGTCATCGACACCTCCCGGCACTTCAACAAGATCCTGTCGATCGACCCCGAGGCGATGACCGCCACGATCGAGCCCGGGGTGATCTGCGACCAGCTGCGCTCCGCGGCGTCCGAGTTCGGCCTCACCTACGGACCCGACCCCTCGACGCACTCGCGGTGCACGATCGGCGGGATGGTCGCCAACAACGCCTGCGGCTCCCACTCCGTGGCGTGGGGCACGTCCGCGGACAACCTGGTCTCGCTGAAGGTCATGCTCGCCGACGGCCGGGTGGTGGAGCTGCACGAGGGCGGCACCTCCGAGCCGGGGATCGACCGGGCGCTGACCGGGATCCGGGACCGGCACCTGGCCATGCTGCGCACCGAGCTCGGCCAGTTCCCGCGCCAGGTCTCCGGGTACGGGCTGCACTACCTGCTCGGTGAGAAGGGCTTCGACGCCGCCAAGGCCTTCGCCGGCACCGAGGGCACCTGCGGGGTCATCACCGAGCTCACGGTCCGCCTGGTCCGCAGGCCCGCCCACACGGCCCTGGCCGTGCTGGGCTTCGAGGACGCGTTCGAGGCCGCCACAGCGGCGCCGAAGCTGCGCGTGCCCGGGGTGTACACGATCGAGGGCATGGGCGCGGACCTGCTCGATGCCCTGCGCACCCGGCAGGGCCAGGAGCACGCCGGCGGCGAGCTGCCCCGCGGCGGCGGCTGGCTCTACTGCGAGGTCGGCGCGGACACCCTCGAGGAGGCCGAGGCGGCCGCCCGCACCCTGCCGGGGCTCGTCCCGGAGAACGTCGTGGACTCCGTGATCGTCTCCGACGCGGGGCAGGCCCGCGCCCTGTGGCGGATCCGCGAGGCCGGCGCCGGGATCGTCACCCGCCTGCCCGACGGCGGGGAGGCCTGGCCGGGGTGGGAGGACTCCGCGGTCCCCCCGGCGCGCCTGGGCGAGTACCTGCGCGACCTCTACGACCTGCTGCACGAGCTGGGCCTCACCGGCATCCCCTTCGGGCACTTCGGGGAGGGCTGCGTGCACATCCGCATCTCCTTCGACCTCGGCACCGAGGAGGGGATGGCGACCTACCGCACGTTCATCGAGCGCGCCGCGCGGCTCGTGCACCGCTACGGCGGCTCGGTCTCCGGCGAGCACGGCGACGGCCGCGCCCGGTCCGAGCTGCTGGCCACGATCTACTCCCCCGAGGCCCTGGCCGCCTTCGCGGAGTTCAAGGCCGTCTTCGACCCGGACGGCGTCTTCAACCCCGGCGTGCTCGTGGACCCGGAGCCCATCGACCAGGGCGTGCGCCCCGGGCCCGGCGCGCGCACGTTCGAGCTGACGCCCGTGCACGCGTTCTCCCGCGACGGCGGCTCGTTCTCCAGCGCGGTCAACCGGTGCGTGGGCGTGGGCGCGTGCCGCTCCGACGTCGGCGCCATGTGCCCGTCCTTCCAGGCGACCCACGACGAGGTGCACTCGACCCGCGGCCGCGCCCGGTCCCTGGCCGAGATGCTGCGTGGGGAGTCCATCACGGACGGCTGGAAGTCGAAGGAGACCCTCGAGGCCCTCGACCTGTGCCTGTCCTGCAAGGCCTGCGCGTCCGAGTGCCCGGTCAACGTGGACATGGCGACGTACAAGGCCGAGTTCCTGCACCACCACTACCGGCACGGCCTGAGCTCCTTCCTGGGCCGGAACCGGCGGCCGATGGCCCACTTCACGATGGGCTGGATGCCGCTGCTGATGCGGATCGTGGAGAAGGTGCCCCTCTCCTTCCGGCTGATCAACCTCCTCGAGTCCAACCGTGGCGTCGAGGAGCTGACCAAGCGGCTCGGCGGGATCGAGCCGAAGCGGCGGATGATCTCCTTCGCCGAGCAGCCGCTCACCCGGTGGTTCCGCGGCCGTCCCGCCGCGCGGTCCGAGGGCGGGCCCGCCGAGGCCGGACCGTCCGTGGTGCTGTGGCCGGACACGTTCACGAACTTCTCCGCCGACGCCCCCGGCAGGGCCGCCGTGGAGGTCCTCGAGGCCATGGGCTACCGGGTGCTGATGCCCATGGGCAACGTCTGTTGCGGGCTGACCTGGCACTCCACCGGGCAGCTGGAGATGACGCAGAAGGTGCTGCGCCAGACCCTGGACGTGATGGAGCCGCTGATCGAGGCCGGGTACCCGATCATCGGGCTCGAGCCCTCGTGCACGGTCATGCTCCAGGAGGAGATCACCGAGCTGCTCCCCGGCGACCCCCGGGCCCGGCGGGTCACCGAGCTGACGACGACGATCGGCGCGTTCGCCGCCCGCCACCTGGCCGAGGGCGGCGCGTGGCCGTTCCGGGAGCTGGCCACCGAGGCGGGCCCCGCCGGTGCCGTGTGCCAGGTCCACTGCCACCAGCAGTCCATGAGCGGCTACGGCCCGGAGCTGGAGGTCCTCGCGAAGCTGGGCGTGGACACCGCCGTGGTCGGCGGCGGGTGCTGCGGGCTCGCGGGCAACTGGGGCTTCGAGCCCGGCCACTACGAGGTCTCGCAGACCCTCGGCGAGCGGGAGCTGTTCCCCGCGATCCGCAGTGCGGCGGACGGGACGATCGTGCTCGCCGACGGCTTCTCGTGCCGCACCCAGATCGCCCAGGGCACGGGCGCGGACGGCGTCCACCTCGCCGAGGTGATGCGCGCGGCGCTGCCCCCGGCGGAGCCCGGCGAGCGGTAGCCCCGCCGGGAGCGGCCCCGGCCGGGGCGGGCGCCGCCTCCGGCAGCGGTGTCGGTGGCCCTGCCTAGAATGGAGCACCTGGGAGGGATCGCTTCCCGGGACGTGGCACGCCACGACGTCCGTCCGAGGAGGATATCCCCCCGTGTCTTCGCTCTCCCCCGCCCCCCGCCCCGTCCTGGGGGCCCTCGCCCTCGCCGCAGCCCTGTTCCTCACCGCCTGCGCGGGCGAGGAGCCGGAGCAGACCGGCACCGCCGGCGCCCCCGCCGAGAGCGGGCCGGCCACGCCCTCGGCGGCGCCCCCGGAGACCGCCCCGGCCACCGGGACGGAGGACGCCACGGCGCCGGCCGAGGACCGGGCCGGCGGCCAGGACACCTCCGGGCCGGCGGAGGACCCGTCGGCGGAGGACCCGGCGGCGGAGCCCGCCGCGGACGGGCCGGACGACGACGGGGCCGACGACGACGGGACGGACGAGCCGGCGGCGGAGCGGACGGACGGCGGCGCCCCCGACGCCGGCGCGGAGGGCAACGGCACGGCCGCCCGCGGCGGCACCGCGGGCACCCGCACCGGCGGCTCGCCCCTGTGCACCACCTCCCGGCTCGAGGTCGCGGCCGCCCCCGTGGGCGGCGCCGCCGGCTCCGTCCACGTGGACGTCGTCCTCACCAATGCGGGCGAGGACCCGTGCACGCTCGCCGGCTACGCCGGGGTGTCCTTCGTCGACGCCGACGGCACGATGATCGGCTCCCCGGCCCTGCGGGACGCCACCGTCCCCGGCACCGGCCAGGTCCTGGCGCCCGGGGAGTCCGCCACCGCCGGCCTGCGCGTGAGCCAGGCCGGCAACCACCCGACCTGCGACGCCCGGACCGCCACCGGTCTGCGCGTCTACCCGCCCGAGAACACGGAGTCCGTCGTGATCCCCTTCCCCGTGGAGGCCTGCGGTGATCCGCGGATCCACCAGCTCGAGATCCAGGGCTTTGGCGCCTGAACCAGCCCTGAGCCTGTTCACCGAGCACACCCGGGCCTGGTTCTCGGGTGCCTTCGCCGCGCCCACCGCCGCCCAGGAGGGCGCGTGGCGGGCCATCGCCGCGCGGCGCCACGCCCTGATCGTGGCGCCCACCGGCTCCGGCAAGACCCTGGCCGCGTTCCTGTGGGCCCTGGACCGGTTCGTGGCGGAGGCCGCGCCCGGCGCCGGGACGCCGGCCGCCGGGCCCGCCCCCGGCGCTGCGGGCGGTGCCCCGGCCCCCGGCGGGACCCTGCGGGCCAAGGCCCGCTCCGCGAGCACCGCTGGCGAGCGGCGCGGGACCCGCGTCCTCTACATCTCCCCGCTCAAGGCCCTGGGCGTGGACGTGGAGCGCAACCTGCGGGCCCCCCTGATCGGCATCTCGCAGACGGCCCGGCACGCCGGGATCGAGCCGCCGGAGATCAGCGTGGGCGTCCGCTCCGGGGACACGCCCCAGGCGATCCGCCGGGCCCTGCTCACGAATCCCCCGGACATCCTCATCACCACCCCCGAGTCGCTGTACCTGATGCTGACCTCCAAGGCGCGGGAGACCCTCACGGACGTGCAGACGGTCATCGTGGACGAAGTGCACGCCGTGGCCGGCACCAAGCGGGGCGCGCACCTGGCGCTCACGCTCGAACGGCTGGACGCCCTGCTGGAGCAGCCGGTGCAGCGCATCGGGCTGTCCGCGACCGTCGAGCCGATCGAGACGGTCGCCCGGTTCCTGGGCGGCCGGGAGCCGGTCACCGTCGTCGCGCCGCGCACGGAGAAGACGTGGGACCTCACGGTCTCGGTGCCCATCCCGGACATGACCGTGCTGGGCGGGCCGAGCGCCTCGCCGTCCCTGGCCGGCTCGGCCTTCGGGGACGACGACCTCGATGCCCTCGCCCCCACGACCACGGCGTCGATCTGGCCGCACGTCGAGGAGCGGGTCGTGGACCTGGTGCTCGAGAACCGGTCGACCATCGTGTTCGCCAACTCCCGCGGCCTCGCCGAGAAGCTCACCGCGCGGCTCAACGAGATCTACGCGTTCCGCATGGAGCACGCGGACCCGGACGGCGGGGCCCGGGACGGCGCCCCCGCGGACGGCACCGGTCCGGGCGACGACGGCGCGCCGGGGCCCCCGGCCGGCTCCGCGCCCCAGCAGGTCGGGGACGTGCTGCGCTCCGCCCTCGCCGGGCGGGAGCCGGCCGCGACCGGCGAGCCCGCCGCCCCCGAGCCCGCGGACCTGCGCCGGCAGACCGGCCGCTACGAGGGCGCGGCGCCGGTGCTGGCCCGCGCCCACCACGGGTCGGTCTCGAAGGACCAGCGGGCGGTGATCGAGGACGACCTCAAGACCGGACGGCTGCGCTGCGTGGTGGCCACCTCCTCCCTGGAGCTGGGCATCGACATGGGCGCGGTGGACCTGGTGGTCCAGATCGAGGCCCCGCCCTCGGCGGCCTCGGGCCTCCAGCGCGTGGGCCGCGCCGGCCACCAGGTGGGCGAGATCTCGCGCGGCTGGTTCTACCCGAAGCACCGCGGGGACCTGCTGGACGCCGCGGTCACGGTGGAGCGGATGCTGCAGGGACGGATCGAGCCGCTCGCGGTCCCGCTCAACCCCCTGGACGTCCTGGCCCAGCAGACGGTCGCGGCGACCGCGCTGGGGCCGATCGACGTCGAGGAGTGGTTCGACACCGTCCGCCGGTCCTGCCCGTTCCTGACCCTGCCCCGCTCCGCCTACGACGCGACCCTGGACCTGCTGGCGGGCCGCTACCCGTCCGACGAGTTCGCCGAGCTGCGCCCGCGGATCGTGTGGGACCGGGAGACCGGCACCATCGAGGGCCGGCCCGGGGCGCAGCGCCTGGCCGTGACCTCCGGCGGCACGATCCCGGACCGCGGCCTGTTCGCGGTCTACCTCGTGGGCGAGCAGGACGGGAAGAACTCCCGGCGGGTGGGCGAGCTCGACGAGGAGATGGTCTACGAGTCCCGCGTGGGGGACGTGATCGCCCTGGGCGCCTCGAGCTGGCGGATCGAGGAGATCACCCACGACCGCGTCATCGTCTCCCCCGCCCCGGGCGTGCCGGGCAAGCTGCCGTTCTGGCACGGCGACGGCCCCGGCCGGCCCGTGGAGCTGGGCCGCGCGGTGGGCCGGTTCAACCGCGAGATCGCCGGGGCCTCCGCGGAGGACGCCCGCGCCCGACTGCGCGCGGCCGGTCTCGACGAGTGGGCCGCCGACAACCTGCTGGCCTACGTGGGCGAGCAGAAGGAGGCAGTGGGGCAGGTCCCGTCGGACCGGCTGTTCGTCGTCGAGCGCTTCCACGACGAGCTCGGGGACTGGCGCGTGGTGCTGCACTCCCCGTTCGGGATGCCCGTGCACGCCCCGTGGGCGCTGGCCGTGGGGGCCCGGCTGCACGAGCGGTACGGCCTCGACGGCTCCGCGCAGGCCGCCGACGACGGGATCGTGCTGCGCGTGCCGGCCATGGAGGACGAGCCCCCGGGGGCGGAGCTGTTCCTCTTCGACGCCGACGAGCTCGACCAGATCGTCACCGAGGAGGTGGGCGGCTCCGCGCTGTTCGCCTCCCGGTTCCGGGAGTGCGCCGCCCGGGCCCTGCTGCTGCCCCGGCGCGACCCCGGCCGGCGCTCCCCGCTGTGGCAGCAGCGCCAGCGCTCGGCGCAGCTGCTGGACGTCGCCCGGAAGTACCCGCAGTTCCCGATCATCCTGGAGACGATCCGCGAGTGCCTCCAGGACGTCTACGACCTGCCCGCGCTCAAGGAGCTGCACCGGGCGGTCGAGCGGCGCGCGATCCGGGTGGTCGAGACCACCACGGAGCAGCCCTCGCCCTTCGCCCGGACCCTGCTCTTCGGCTACGTGGCCCAGTTCCTCTACGAGGGCGACTCCCCGCTGGCGGAGCGCAAGGCGGCCGTCCTGTCCCTCGACGCCGCCCTGCTCAACGAGCTCCTGGGCCGCGCCGAGCTGCGGGAGCTGCTGGACCCCGAGGTCATCGAGCGCACGGAGGCGGAGCTGCAGCGCCTGGCCCCGGACCGGCGGCTGCGCGGGGTCGAGGGCGCGGCCGACCTGCTGCGCCTGCTCGGCCCGCTCACCACCGCCGAGGCCGTCCGCCGGCTCCAGGACCCCGGGGACCCGGAGTCCGCGTGCCCCGAGGACGTCGCCGCCGGGTGGCTCGAGCAGCTCGTGGCCGCCAACCGCGCCCTGCGCGTGCACCTGCGCGGCGTCGAGCACTGGGCCGCGATCGAGGACGCCTCCCGGCTGCGCGACGCGCTGGGCGTGCCCCTGCCCATGGGGGTGCCGCTGGCCTTCGTGGAACCGGTCGAGGACCCGCTGGCCGACCTCGTCTCCCGCTACGCCCGCACCCACGGGCCCTTCACCGTGGACGAGGCCGCGGCGCGGCTCGGGCTGGGCACGGCCGTGGTGCGCACCACGCTGGAGCGGCTGGCCGCGGACCGGCGCGTGGTCGAGGGCGAGTTCCGGCCGGTGCGCCCCGACGGCGGCGGGGCCGGCCCGGCGGCTTCCGAGTGGTGCGAGTCCGAGGTGCTGCGCCGGATCCGGCGCCGCTCGCTGGCCGCGCTGCGCCGGGACGTGGAGCCCGTCTCCGGGCAGGTCTACGCCCGGTTCCTGCCGGCCTGGCAGCACGTGGGCCGGGGCCACCAGCTGCGCGGCGAGGACGGGGTGCTGACGGTGGTGGACCAGCTCGCGGGCGTCGCCGTCCCCGCCTCGGCCTGGGAGCCGCTGGTGCTCGCGGCCCGGGTGGCCGACTACCGGCCCGAGCTGCTGGACGAGCTGACCGCCACCGGGGAGATCCTGTGGTCCGGAGCCGGGTCCCTGGCGGGCGACGACGGATGGGTGTCGCTGCACCTGAGCGAGGCGGCCCAGCTCACCCTGCCCCCGGCCGAGACCCTCGAGGTCGCGGCGGCGGCCCTGGACTCCACGCTGGAGCGGCGGGTCCTCGACGTCCTGGCCCCCGGCGGCGCGTGGTTCTTCCCGCAGCTGCTGGGCCTGCTCGACGCCGCCGGGGACCCGGTTCCCGCCCCGGCGCTGACCACCGCGCTGTGGAACCTCGTCTGGTCCGGGCTGATCACCAACGACACCTTCCTGCCCGTGCGCTCGCTGCTCTCCGGCGGGCAGGCCGCCCACCGGCACCGGGCCCAGGCCCCGCGGGGACGCACCACGTCCCGCCGGGGCGCCGCCCGGCTGCGGCCCGGCGCGGCCTCCCGCCCGGGGATCGGCGGGGCGCTGCGCGCCCCGGCGCGGGCGGCCACCCTGGAGCGCCACGACTCCCCGCTCGTGGCCGGGCGCTGGTCGATGCTGCGCCCCGAGCCCCTCGACCCCACGCTGCGGGCGTCGGCCACCGCGGAGCTGCTCATGGACCGCTACGGCGTGGTGACCAAGGGCCCCGTGGCGGTCGAAGAGCTCCCCGGCGGCTTCGCCACCGTCTACAAGGTGCTCTCCACGCTCGAGGACACGGGCCGGGCCCGCCGCGGCTACTTCATCGAGGGCCTGGGCGCCGCCCAGTTCGCGCAGGCCGCCACGGTGGACCACCTGCGCACGTTCAGCACCGACGACCAGGTCCGCGCCGAGGAGCCCGTGGCGCTGGCGCTCGCCGCGACCGACCCCGCCAACCCCTACGGGGCGGCCCTCGAGTGGCCGGAGCCCGTGTCCGTGCCCGCCCCGGACGGCGGGGACGCGCCCGCGGGGCGGCACCGGCCCGGGCGCAAGGCGGGCGCCGTCGTCGTGCTCGTGGACGGCGCCCTGGCCCTGTACGTGGAGCGCGGCGGGCGCACCGTCCTCGCGTTCACCGACGACGCGGCCGCCCTGGCCGCCGCCGGACCCGCCGTGGCCGAGACCGTCCGCCGGGGCGCGGTGGACAAGCTGACCGTCGAGAAGGTCAACGGCGCCGGGGTCCTGGGGCACGGACCCGTCGAGACCGCGGTGCGGGAGTCCCTGCTGGCCGGCGGGTTCTACTCGACGCCGCGCGGCCTGAGGATGCGCCGATGAGCGCGGACCCGAGCACCGGGGGCGGCCGTGCCCGAGGGTGACACCGTCTACCGCCAGGCCGTCCTGCTGCGCCGCGCCCTGGCCGGGAGGATCCTGACCCGCAGCGACCTCCGGTTCCCGTCGATCGCCACCGCGGACCTCTCGGGGCGCACCGTGACCGAGGTGGTGCCGCGGGGCAAGCACCTGCTGGTCCGCACCGACGGCGGGCCCGACGGCCTGCCCCCGCTCACCCTGCACTCCCACCTGCTCATGGAGGGCATGTGGCACGTCTACCCGCGGGGCGCCCGGTGGCGGCGCCCCGGCCACCAGGCGCGGGCTGTGCTCGAGAACGCGGCCGCGCAGGCCGTCGGCTTCGACCTCGGCATGCTGGACCTCGTGGCCACCGCCGACGAGGACGAGCTCGTGGGCCACCTCGGCCCGGACCTGCTGGGCCCCGACTGGGACCGGGCGGAGGCCCTGGTCCGGCTCGCCCGCCACCCCCGCCGGCGCGTGGGGGCCGCGCTGATGGACCAGCGCAACCTCGCCGGCATCGGCAACGTCTACCGCAACGAGATCCTGTTCCTCCAGCGGCTGCACCCCTTCACCCCGGTGGCCGAGGTCCCGGACCTCGGCGCGGTCGTGGACCTCTCCCACCGGCTGCTGCACGTCAACCGGGACCGCTCGCAGCGCTCCACGGTGGGGGGCCCGGCCCGTCGCGGCGAGCAGTTCTGGGTCTACGGCCGCGGCCGGCAGCCGTGCCGCCGGTGCGGGGCCCCGGTCCGGGAGGCGCGGATCGACGACGCCGAGCTCGTGCCCGGCGAGCCGTACCCCGGGCCGCCGCGGGACCGGGCGGTGTGGTTCTGCGAGCGCTGCCAGCCCCTCCCCTCCTGAGTCCGGCCGTCGCGGCTTATCATGAGATCGCCGCCCCAGCGGCCCGACACCATGAGGAGGCACCATCAACACGACCCTGCTCGGCGCAGAGTACTTCGCGGCACCCGAGGACGGCACGGACGGCGAGGTGTTCCGCTCCGCGTCCCGTGCCTCTGCCGCGGCCCTGGACCAGCGCGAGGACGTGGTCCGCTACAAGGACCGCTTCGCGCTGCGGATCACGGACCAGACCCCGCACGACGTCATGGTCCAGAACCTGCTCTTCCTGCGCGGGGTCCTGGACTCGGCGGGCGTCGACTACCTGCTGGTGCGGGGCAACGACGAGCGCCCCGTCATCGCCGTGGACCTCAAGGACCGGCCGCGGCTCCGGCAGGCCCTGGTGGACGCGGCCGTGGGCGAGCCGTACTACGTCAAGCCGATGGACACCAAGAAGAAGACCGTGCAGCTGCTGGCCGACGGCGAGCTGTCCTCGCGCCGCAACGCGCGGGTCCTGCGGCTGTTCCGGCCCCACTACTCCGCGGAGGCCAGGCTCTACTACGGCGCCGGCACCGGGGTGCAGGTGGAGCTGTGGGAGTTCGGCGAGGACGAGATCCGGCTGCCCATCGAGAACTCGCTGACCCGGCGCACCGTCCCGGTGGCCGAGGCCGTGCGCGGCACCGTGGAGCGCTTCGGCCTCACCTGGCCCACGATCGAGAACATGTTCGCCGATCACGCGATCGACATCGACTTCGCGGTCGACATGATCTTCTCGTGGGTGGACGGCTCCGACGAGGAGTACCGCAGGGTCCGGGCCTCGTACATGGCCGACGCCGTGGTGGGCGAGGGCGACGCGCACGAGGCCCGCTTCCGGCAGGTCGACGAGCTGAAGTACGCCCTGCGCTCGGTGCACATGTTCGCCCCGTGGGTGCGCAACATCTACATCGCCACCGACTCCCGGCCGCCGGCGTGGCTGGCCGAGCACCCGCGCGTGCGGGTCGTGCGCAGCGAGGAGTTCTTCGCGGACACCTCGGCCCTGCCGATCTACAACTCCCAAGCGGTGGAGGCGCAGCTGCACCACATCGGGGGGCTCTCGGAGCACTACCTGTACTCCAACGACGACATGTTCTTCGGCCGCCCGATCGGCCCGGCGCTGTTCTTCTCGCCGGGCGGGATCACGAAGTTCGTGGAGAACGAGACCCGGATCGGCCTGGGCGAGAACTCCGCCGAGCGCTCCGGCTTCGAGAACGCCGCCCGCGTCAACCGCCGGCTCCTGTGGGAGCGCTTCGGCCGGATCACCACCCGCCACCTGCAGCACTGCGCCGCGCCCCTGCGGCGCAGCGTGGTGGCCGAGATGGAGCGGGAGTTCCCGGCGGAGTTCGCCCGCACCGCGTCCAGCCGCTTCCGCGCGGCGGACAACATCTCGGTGACGAACTCGCTCTACCACTACTACGCGCTGCTGACCGGCCGGGCCGTGACCCAGGAGACGGCCCGCACGGAGTACGTGGACACCACCACGCGCTCCGGGCTGCAGCAGATGGAGAAGCTGCTCGGCCGCCGCAACCTCGACATGTTCTGCCTCAACGACGGCAGCTTCCCGGAGGTGCCCGGTCCCGAGCGCGCGGAGCGGATGACGGAGTTCCTGGAGCGCTACTACCCCATCAAGGCTCCCTGGGAGAAGTGACCGCGGAGAGCGAGCGGGGCCGGTGCGGGGATCCCGCACCGGCCCCGCTCGCTCTCCGCGGCTCGACGGCTGCCGCGTCCGGGCCGGGGCTCAGGTGCGCGGCCGGTCCCCGGGGCCGAGGTCGCCGTCGGGGCGGGTGCTGCCGTCGTGCAGGGTGTCGCCGTCGCTCCGGGCGTCGCCGTCGTGCCGGGTCCGGGTGTCCGGTCCGGCGTCGCCGTCCTGCCAGGGAGCCTCGTCGGAGCGCGTCCCGGAGGCGTGGTCGGTGACGTCCTCGCGGCGTCCGCGGGAGGTGTCAGCGGGGGTGGAGTCGTCCCCGTCCGGGACGAGCGAGGCGGCGTCCCGGCGGTGGGTCTCCGCCTCCTGGCGGACCTTCTCGGCGTCCTCGGTGCGCCGCTGGGCGTCCTGCTCGAGGCGGTCGGCCTCGATCCGGGCCTTCTCGGCCTCGGCGCGGGCCGCGTCCGCGTCCGCCTTCCGCTCGCGGGCCGAGAGGTCCTCCTCCTCGCTGCGGGCGCGCAGCTCGGCGGCGCGCTGCTGGTTCTCCCGCCGCTCCACGACCTCGCGCTCCTTCTTCTTGCGGCTCCCGGCCAGCGCGGCCAGGACGACCACGGCCAGCACGGCCAGGGCCAGCACGATCCAGATCCAGGTTTCCATCGGATGTTCCTCCTCGGTAGGTCCCCACGTTCCTCAATAGAAGCAGAGCCGGACGGGTCCGGCTACAGGCCCCGGCGCCCCGGCGGACGGCTCCGTGCCGGAGCACCCCGGGGTCGTGCCACCGGCACGGGGCGCACCGGCCGCCGGACGGCGTGCGCGGAGGACCCGCGCCGCCCGGGTGCGTGCTCCACCGGCGCAGTGGCCGGGGGATCGTGCCTTGCCAGCGGCGGTTCCGGCAGGACGCTTCCCGCTCCGCCCCGCCGCGCTCCCGGGCCGCCCGAGCAGCGCGGCGCCGGGCCGGGGAGCACGGGTCGCCCCGCGGGACACGAGGCGCCGGCGCCGTCGTGACCGAACATGACCCTCCGCGTCGGAGGGGGGCGCCGCCGGGCGTGCACCATGCCCCCTCGGCGCGTCCCGCATGATGCGACATGGATTTGCTTTACTTAACGAAGTCGTGCTCCGCCCGCCCTCCCGAGAGGACCTCACCATGCGCCTCAACCCCGCCGGACCCCTGATCACCATCGCCGTCGGCCTGATCCTCTGGCTGGCGCTGCCGTCGGTCGTGGGCCCGCTGAACCTCGCGCTCGCCGGCCAGATCATCTTCTGGGTGGGCGTGGCCTACCTCGCGCTGGTCCTGATCGCCGCCGCCGTGCCGTCCCGGCGCCGCTCCACCCGCCGCACGGTGGCGGACCCCGGCACCGGGGAGCGCATCGAGCGCTCCGAGACCGACCTCGTCTGAGCGGACGCGGAGCGGCTCACACCAGGGCGGGGACCTTCCGCAGTGCCTCCTGGAGGGCGCCCAGGACGAGGGCCACCGACCCGGCGTCGGCGTTGGGGCCCATCAGGCCGATCCGCCACACGGTGTTCGCGTACTCCTTCACGCCCGCCCCGATCTCCACGGAGAAGTGCTCCAGCAGGTAGGCCCGCACCCAGGCGGAGTCGACACCCTCGGGCACCTTCACCGTGGTCAGTTCCGGGAGGCGGTGCCCCTCGGCGGCGAACAGCTCCAGCCCCATGTCCTGCAGCCCGGCCTGGAGCGCGTCGCCCGCGGCCTGGTGACGGGCCCAGACGTTCTCCAGGCCCTCCTCGGCGATCCGGCGCAGCGCGGCGTCCAGGGACGCGATCATCGCCGTGGGCGCGGTGTGGTGGTAGGTCCGTGCCCGGCCCTGGGCCTCGCCCACGTAGCCGCCGAGCATGCCCAGGTCGAGGTACCAGGAGCGGGGGTGCTGCACCCGGCGCTCGAACGCGGCGTCCGAGATCGTGAACGGCGCCAGGCCCGGGGCGACCCCCAGGCACTTCTGGGTGCCCGCGTAGCCGAGGTCCACCCCCCAGTCGTCCGCGCGCAGCTCGATGCCGCCGATGGACGTGACCGCGTCCACGAGTAGGAGGGCGTCGCCCTTGAGCTCCCCCAGCGCGGCGATGTCGGAGCGCACGCCCGTGGAGGTCTCCGCGTGCACCGCCGCGATGATCTTCGGGGACGGGTGCGCCTCCGCGACGCGCTGCGGGTCGATCGGCTCCCCGTAGGGGAAGTCCACGCGCACCACCTCGGCGCCGCACCGGGCCGCGACGTCGCACATGCGCTCGCCGAACAGCCCGTTGACGGCGACGACGACGACGTCGCCCTCCTCCACCGTGTTGACGAACGCCGCTTCCATGCCGGCGGAGCCGGTGGCGCTCAGCGGCAGGGTGCGCCGGTTGTCCGTGCCCCAGACCGTGCGCAAGCCGTCGCAGGCGCTGTCCATGACGTCGAGGAAGGCGGGATCCAGGTGGCCGAGCAGCGGGTGGCCCAGCGCCGCCGTGGCCTCCGGGTAGGGGTTGGACGGGCCGGGGCCGAACAGGTGTCGCTGGATCAGGGGCACGGTGCACTCCTCAGGGGAACGGGTGGACGGGTCCGCCGACCAGCCTATGGCCTGCCCACGCCGGAGGGCGTCAGCGTGCGGCCCCGCAGGTCGCCGGAGGCCTCACCGGCGTCCGAGCCGGCGGAGCAGCGAGCCGAGGCGTCGCGCCGGAGCGCTCCGCGGATGGCCGCCCGGGCCGCCGTCCGGCCGGCGGGGCCGCTGGGCGGTCCGGGACCAGGAGGCGAACATGGCGCTGCCCTCGGTGGCCGTCATGCGGTCCTGGAGCGTGGGCCGTCCCGCGGGGCCCCGGACCACGCCGGTGCGCTTGTCGTAGGTGAAGCCGTCGTCGAGGACGATGTGCCGTTCCGTCTCGGCGACCACGGTGTATAGCACCGCGTGCTCGCCGGAGCCCGCTCCGGGGTGGACGGCAGCGCGCGCGCCGGGGTGCGTGGCGCCGCCGTGGTTGAAGTCGAACAGGTCGGCCATGGGAGGGGCGTCCTCCTGAGAGCTCGGGGACTCCGGTCGCCGGCACGGCGCCGGCGACGGTCCGGCCCGGGCCCGGTGGGGTGCGGACCCGGTGCGGCGGGTGGGCGCTCCCCACTCTAGCGACCGGTCGCGGGGCCCTCGAGGCCCGGGGCGCTCCCCCGACCGGGACCTCCCGGGCCGCACGGCGGCACCCGGGAGCTTCCCGCCCCGCGGGCTCGGTCCCGTGGGCTCGGTCCCGCGGGCTCGGTCCCGTGGGCTGAGTCCCGTGGGCTGAGTCCCGCGGGCACAGTCCCGCGGACTCAGTCCCGCGGGCCGGCCGGGACCGGCTGGTGGGTCTCGTACATCCGCACCGCCACGACCAGGGCCGAGACGGCGCTGATGCCGGCGGCGGCCCAGACCGCGGCGTGCAGACCCAGCAGGTCGGCCACGATCCCCCCGAGGACGGCCCCGACCGCGTAGCCCAGGTCGCGCCAGACCCGGTAGACGCCCACGGCCCGGCCGCGCCAGACGGGGTGGGCGACGTCGCCCACCACCGCCAGCAGCGTCGGATAGACCATCGCGGTGCCCGCCCCGAGCAGGACCGTCCCGGCGGCCCAGCCGCCGAACCCGTCGCCCAGGGCGATGACGGCCAGGGCCGCGGCCTGGGTGCTCATCCCGGCGGTGATCAGGTGCTTGCGCCCGACCCGGTCCGACAGGGCGCCGGTGACCAGCTGCCCCACGCCCCACACCCCGGGGTAGAGGGCGAAGAGCAGACCGATCTGGGACACGGTGAGCTCGGCGGTGGCGAACAGCAGGGGGAACAGCCCCCAGGAGAGCCCGAAGTTGAGGTTGTTGACCAGCCCCGCCTGGCTGGCCGAGGACAGCGCGGGCTCCCTCAGGCTGGTCTGGGCGAAGATCTGGCGGTCGGTGAGCTCCGCGTGCAGGTGGTCGTGCAACCCGTCGGCGCGGGGGGTGTGCCGGCCGGCGTCGAGCAGCGCGTGACCGCGGGTCTCCCGCACGAACGCCCCCGACAGCAGCAGCGCGAGAGCGGTGTAGGCCAGGCCCAGCAGGAACGGGGCCGGGCGCAGTCCGTACTGCTCGGCCAGGTACCCGGCCAGCAGGGAGGTCACGGCCACCGCACCGTAGCCGGCGGCCTCGTTGAGCCCCATGGCCAGCCCGCGCTGGGCCGGGCCCACGAGGTCGATCTTCATCACCACGGTCGTGGACCAGGTCAGGCCCTGGTTGACGCCGAGCAGCACGTTGGCGGCCACGACCCACCCCCAGTCCGGGGCGAAGATCAGCATCAGCGGCACCGGCACGGCGAACAGCCAGCCCACCAGGAGCACCGGCTTGCGCCCGTACCGGTCGGAGAAGGTGCCGGCGAACCAGTTGGCGATCGCCTTGGTGATCCCGAACGCGGCGACGTAGGTGAAGATGAAGGTGTAGCCGGTCAGCCCGAACTCGTCGGCGGCCAGCAGCGGCAGGACGGTCTGCTGCTGCCCGACCATGCCGCCGACCAGGGCGTTGACCGCCACCAGCAGGGTGAACTGGGCGGCGTTGGCGCGCAGCCCCAGGCGGACGGGCTCGGGCGTGCCGGGGGGTCTCGTCTGCCGACCCATGGCCGCTCCTTCCGGTGTCGTGGGCCCGCCGGACGGCGTGCCCGCTGATGCTCCGAGGAACCGGGAGCAGTGCTGTCAGCAGTGTTCCACTGTTCGTCGGAGGATCGACCGAGGGACGGGCGGCGTGACGAGGCGCGGGCGGCACGGCACGCGGAGTGCGGCGCCCCTCCCCCGCCGGCACGCCGGGGCGCCTGTTGTGGTCGGGCACACTCCTCGGTAACCTCTGGACAGGCCCACGGCGGGCCCGGATCCCCGGGCCATCTACCAGGCAGAACCGCACCATCGACCACGCAGCGGCCGCCGTCGGCGCACGTCCCCCGTCCCGACCCGGGAGGCTCCCGGCGGCATCTGCCCCCACCCCGGGAGTTCCGCATGGACACTGACCGCACCCCGCCCGCCGACGCCCGGCAGCTGCTGCTGGAGGCCATCGACCTGGCGGTGGGCAACGCCGCCGTCGACGGCGGCCCCTTCGGCGCGGTCGTCGTCACCGCCGACGGCCGCCGCTTCAGCGGCGTCAACCGCGTCACGGCCGACAACGACCCCACCGCACACGCGGAGGTCATGGCGATCCGCGCCGCCTGCCGCGAGCTGGGCACCTTCGACCTCTCGGGCGCAACCCTCTACACCAGCTGCGAGCCGTGCCCCATGTGCCTGTCCGCCTCGCTGTGGGCCCGGCTGGACGCCGTCTGGTTCGCCGCGGACCGGCACGACGCTGCCGCCGGCGGCTTCGACGACGCCGAGTTCTACGAGTACTTCGCCAAGCCCGAGCACGAACGGTCGCTGCCGGTGCGCCCGGTGGCCCTCGCCGAGCGCACCGCGCCGTTCGAGGCCTGGGCCAGGAACGTCGCGCGCACGGCCTACTGAGCGCCTCGGCGGGCGCGCTCCCGGGCCGCGGAGACGGCCTACCGGAGGACGTCACCGCACGTCGGAGCGGGTCCGTGTCCGGATCGTGAGCTGCCTTACTTCGTCAAGCCCGGCCGTCGGGCGTCCCCCCGGGCGACAATGAGGTCAGGATAGTCAGCGGTGTCCGAGGGGGGAGCACCATGAGATCGTCCAGGAGCACACGGGTCCGGCGCAGGAGCGCGGCCGCACTGGCCGTCAGCGTCCTGCTGGTGAGCGGATGCGGGCCGGGGGACACGACGCCCGAGGACCAGGTCGAGCAGGCCGGAGCGGGCGGGCCGGCCGCTCCGGGAGCATCGGCCGGCGCCACGGACATCCCGCACCACGAGGAGAACGGACTGACCGTGTCCGGTCAGCTCCCCCCGGGCGAGGACCACCCGCCCGACCTCACCACGCAGCAGATGCACGCCCTCGGCGACACCTCGGTGTTCGCGATCCAGGGACGCCGGCCCGACGACTACCTGGGGATGGGCACCGGGTTCGTCGTGGACAAGGACGCCGGGATGGCCGTCACCAACGCGCACGTCGTCCAGGGCCTCGCGGCGATCTCGGGACGGTTCAACACCGGTCAGAAGGCGTCCCTGCACGTCATCGCCCTGGACCCGTGCACGGATCTCGCGGTCGTGCACTTCTCCTCCCCCCTGCCCGAGCAGACGCACCCGCTCGTCATCGGCAGCTCGGACGCGGTGACCCCGGGGGACACGGTCACCGCGCTCGGCTATTCCACCGCCCCGCCCGACCAGCCCTCCGGCCAGAAGCTCCTCATCGCCTCGGGACTCGTGAACGCGACCAAGGTCCCGGCACAGCCGCAGGGCGCCCCGGAGTACAAGGACACGATCCAGCACGGCGCCACCGTCAATCCCGGCAGCTCGGGAGGGCCTCTGCTCGACCACCACGGCCGGGTGGTGGGGATCAACACCTCGACGCAGTTCAGCGGCCGGAACGTCGTGGAGGAGGGCCAGTTCTACTCCATCGCGATCGACTCGGCCCGGACGGAGATCGTCGACAAGCTGCTCAAGGGCCAGTCGCAGAACGACATGGGGTGGGCCGTGGAGGAGTACTACCCGGGCTACTTCACGGCCCTCGACCCCGCCGGCGGCCCTGCGCTCGATGCGAGGATGGCGCGCAGCGGCATCGAGGGGGGCCTCTACGTCAAGGCCGTCACCCCCGGCTCCGGGGCCAGCAAGGCGGGGATCAGGCCGGGCATGCTCATCACCAAGATCCAGAACACGTCCACGGCGACGGTCGCGGAGATGTGCGCCATCGTGGAGTCGGTGCTGCCCGGCACGGTCGCGGCGGTCGAAGGACGCTATCTCCTCTCGGACTCCGAGCGCTTCGACACGCAGTTCTACAAGGAGTTCGCGCTGCCCGGTCCGCACTGAGCCGGAGCGGCGGGCGCCCTACCGTGCGATCCAGACGGTGACGGTCGAGTTCTGCTGCACCGGGGTCCCCTCGACCGGGTCCGTGCGGACCACCTCGCCCGGCGCCCGGTCCGTGCCGTCCTCGTACTTGACCGTGACCTGCACCCCGCTCGCCCTGATCCGGTCGATGACGGGCTGGGCCGGTCGCCCCACCATGTCCACGGGCAGGTACACCACCTCGGGGTCGGGGGCCGCACCGGGGCCGGCGTCCGCGGGGTCCCCCGACGCGCTGTCGGTCCCGGCCTCGCTCCCCGGCTCCTGCAGCCCTCCGGCAAGGCCCCGCGGACCGGTCGAGTGGACCACCGTGATCTCGGTGTCCCGCTCCACCCTGCCGGTGGGCCCCAGGCCGAGCACCGTGCCCTCCGCGGTCCCGTGCGGCTCCCCCCGCACGCGCACCCCGAGGCCGAGCTCGTCGAGCTCCCGGACCACCTCGTCCACCGGCCGGTGGAGGTAGGCTGCGGCTTCCACCTCGACGGTGCCGATCCGGGCCAGCGCCCACCACACGAGCGCCCCGGTCAGGAGGAGCAGGAGCAGGGCCGGCCACCGCACCCGCGCGTGCCGCCGACGGCGCTGCGCAGCCGGGCGGGCCGTCGGCGCAGGTGGTCCCGCCGCCGGCGGGGGACGCTCCACCACCGGATCGGGACGCTCGGCCGCCGGGCCGGGATCCTGCACCACCGGATCCGGGTGCTCGGCCACCGGTTCCGGACGCTCGGCCACCGGACCGGGATCCTCAACCACCGGAGCGGCAGTCCCGGCCACCGGCGGTTCCGCCGTCGGGGGCGAACTCCCGGATCCGGCCGGGGACGGGACCGGCTCGGCCGGCGCCGCGGCGAGGGCCCCGCCGGCGCGCGAGGACCGGGGGACCTCGGCGGCCCGCCTCCGCTCCCGGGGTCTGCGGATGCTGAACAGACGGGTCTCCAGACCCCTCAGGTAGAGGACCGGGGTGATCCACTCCAGCGTGTGGCCGTTCATGCCCAGGATGGACACGCGCCCGCTGCGCACGGCCTGGTCCACAGGCCGCCCGGCGGCGACGGCGGAGTAGAAGCCCCGGGCGAAGGCTGCGGCCGCGGGGTCGGTGATCTCGAACTGCATGGCCACCACCGCGCTGACGCCCCCGCGCACCAGCGCAGAGGCGGTGCCCGAGAACAGGTCCACCGACCCGGAGACGGCCGACTGGCACGAGTTGAGCACCACGAGCCGGGGCATCGGGGTCGCCTCGTGCAGCAGGTCGGCGAACCGGCTGGCCTCCACCCGGTGCGCCCGCCCGTCGCCTCCCACGAGCGCCAGCACGCCCTCGTCCAGCTCCACGTCGAAGTCCCCGTGCCCGATGAAGTGGACGACGTGCCACTCCTGGCCCAGGAGCATGTCGTGCACGCCGTCCCACGTGGCGTCGCGCACCCACGTCAGCTCGATCTGTCCCCGCTCGAGGGGCTCCGCGAGCGCCTGGGCCAGGTACTGCTCCTCGGCTTCGACATCGAGGGCCGGGAGCCCCCGGGGAGAGGCGGTGATCCCGAGGATCCGCACGGGCTGCTGCACCCGCAGCGGCGGCGGGGCGGCCGCGACGGGCACATGGCGCACCAGGGGGTCGATCCGGGCGACGTAGGTGCCGGCCTGGGCGTCGTACATGGCCTCCCAGGGCAGGGGCGTCAGCTCCGGTGCGGCCAGACGCAGCACCAGGCGCAGCGGCTCACCCCGTTCGGCGGCGACGTCCACGCTGGACCGGTAGCGGGCCCCGATCGCGGGGTGGCCCAGCAGCATGTCGAAGAGCTCCTGGCCCACCGTCCGGACCGTCGTCTCGGGGCCGGCGACCAGCCGGCGGGTGCTGGCGGCGGAGGCCAGGAGCGCGTCCTGCCAGCGGTCGCGCCCCTGCATCAGCCCCGCGCAGTCGATCGCCACGGTGGCCGAGGCCTCGCCCACCGGGGAGTGGACGATCTCGACGTCGTAGCGGCCCTCCTCCGTGGACCGGACGACCGACAGCTCCAGCACGCTCACCGGTTCCTCACCCCATGGCTCCTGATCGGGCGGTCCCCCGGCTCGGGGCAGGACGGACCGCCGGTGGATCGTGCCCGCTCATTCCGTGCGCGTGTCCTCCCAGGTGAGCTTGACCGTGAAGTTCGCGGCGCCGCCCGTCTTCGCGATGAAGGCACCGGCCTCCGCGTGCAGGTCGACCCCGAACTCCACGCACACCCCCGAGGGGCGGTGGGCCAGGGACACGAGCTGGTCGATCAGGGCCTGGACCGCGGGCTGGATGTGCGCCACCGCCTCCTCGAAGGTCCGCTGGGCCTCCAGCACCACGCTCTCGCGGTGACCGCCCCGGGTGACCGGTCCTCCGGACCCGTCCGCGGTCTCCACCAGGACGCTGCGCCCGTCCGCGGTGGGAAACTCGACGATGTTGCCCATGGTGGCACCTCTCCCTCGTCCCGCACCGCACCGTAAGCCCACTGTGCTCCCCCCGTTCACGGGCTGGCAAGGGAGAACACCAGGATCGGCGGTCGGAGACACATTGAGACAGCTCCCGGCGCCCCGCACGAGCACCACAGCACCCCGGCCGCGCCCGTGGCGGTCCGGGTGCTGCCGCGGCACGCCGCGGCCCGCCGCGTTCCCGCACGTCGGAGCGGGAGACCGCCCGGACTGTGAGGCGGCTTACGAAATGATGAACATTTATTTACATGTCAGTACCCTTGCATCGACGAGCCGCGGCCGGCTCACGGGTCCGATGTGCGATGCACGTGGGGGGACACCGGAGCACAGTCGGCCGAGCTCTCCGGGCGCCGCTCTCGACCCGATCCCTCCGGGGGCGGCGCCCCTCGACCGCCGACACACCTCGGACCCGGTCCGGATTCACCGAAGCACTTGCGCCTCGGGCCTCGTAGCCCAGGAAACTCCCAGTAAACTGTGTACTGCGTCACATCTCATTCCGTCGCTCTCACCGAGAGGCCGATCCCGTGAAGAAGTCCGCGCTGCTCGCAGCCCCCGCCCTGGCCCTCGC
Source organism: Kocuria sp. GQ42 (assembly GCF_059758435.1). Classification (NCBI taxonomy): domain Bacteria; kingdom Bacillati; phylum Actinomycetota; class Actinomycetes; order Micrococcales; family Micrococcaceae; genus Kocuria; species Kocuria sp. GQ42. The sequence goes on from NZ_JCAXEN010000007.1 coordinate 186,453, forward strand.
CGCCGTGGCCCTCCCCGCAGCCCCTGCCGCCGCGGCCGAGAGCTGGTCCGTCCGGGCCGAGCTCGTCCCGGTCAACAGCAGCTCCACCACCGGCAGCGTGGTCGTCGACGTCACGGGCGGGGAGGCCGTGCTGACCGTCGAGGTGACCGGTGCCCCCGCCCTCCTCCGGGGCGCACCGTATCCGCACGCCCAGCACCTCCACATCGGGGGGCAGGGGCTCTGCGCTCCCCCGACGGCCGACGCCGACGGGGACGGCGCGGTCAGCTCCATGGAGGGCCAGCCCTGGACGGGTGGGATCGGGGCCTCCCTCACCACCTCCGGCGACACGACCCCGGCCTCGGCCGGGGCGATCGACCGGTTCCCCGCCGGTGACGCCTACACCTACCAGCGGACCGTCCCGGTGGACGCCGCGATGGTCGCGGCCCTGCAGAACGGCACCGCCGTGGTCAACGTCCACGGCGCGGACCCGGCGGCCCTCTCGGCCGCGGCGCAGGCCAAGGTCAATCCGATGGCCCCGGACCTGCCCCTCGCCTCCGACATCCCGGTGGCCTGCGGCGTCCTGGCGCCCGCCCAGATGCCGTTGCCGGAGGGTCCAGCGGACACGGGCGTGGAGACCGCCGGGACCGGCTCGGACACGAACGGGATCATCGGTGCGGCCGTCCTCGGCATGCTCGCGCTGGGCGCCGCCGTGGGCGTGCGCCGCCGGGTGGCCGGCGGACGCTGACCGGCGGGCACCGGATGGCCCGGCACCGCCGCGAGCCCCGCCACCTCCGCACGGGGGTGGCGGGGCTCTCCGTGGTCCTGGCCCTGTGGTGCACCGGTGACAGCCCCGCACCGGGGACGACGACGGAGCGCGGATCGGTCACGGAGCACGTCGTGCCCCTCGCCGCGGGCACCCTGTCGCCGCCGCCCGTTCGGGCGAGCGCCCCCGCGGACGAGGCGCAGGCGCCGGCTCCCGCGCAGGAGGCCCTTCCCGAGTCGCCGCCGGAGCGCCTGTCGGTGGAGCGCATCGGCCTGGACGACGAGCTTGTGCAGCTCGGGCTGCGCCCCGATCGGAGCCTGGAGGTCCCTCCGGAGGGCCCCGGCGCACCGGCCGGCTGGTACCGGCACTCACCGACCCCGGGCGAGGCCGGCCCGTCCGTGCTGCTGGGCCACGTCAACGCCACCGGCGGCGGCCCCGGCGTGTTCGCCGACCTGCACCGCCTGACCCCGGGGGACCTGATCACCGTGACCCGCCGGGACGGCTCCGCGGCGGTGTTCGCCGTGGACGCCGTCGAGCGGTACGAGAAGGCGGCGTTCCCCACGCTGCGCGTCTACGGCAACACCGCCGGCCCGGAGCTGCGCCTGATCACCTGCGACGGCTACGACCCCGCGACCGGCTCCTTCGACGAGAACCTGGTAGTCCACGCGTCCCTGGTCCACGGCTGAGCCGCCGGGGGCCGCACCGCGACCGTGGCAGGACACGGCCCCGGGCCGCGGACCGGGCCCCGGGACGGGCCGACGGTCCACGGCCCGGGGCTGCACCGGGGGGAGCCGCTAGACCAGCTCGTCCGTGAGGTGGTTCGGCGTGCCGAACCGGTGGGCGGTGATGCTGATCGCCTGCTCGTGCAGGAACGGCAGCAGCTCGACCCGGCCGGCCCCGGTGACGGGGTGGGCGTAGACGGCCAGGTCCGGGCGCGAGCCCGTCGCGGCGATGAGGGCCGCGCGGTCCCCGCCGATGAGGCGGACGCGCCCGCCGCCGAGGGCCGGGGCGCCGGCCAGCCATGCGGCGTCGTCCTCCACCCGCACGGGCACGCCGCGGTCGGTGAGCACGGCGCGCACCGGGGCGGGCAGCTCGTGCGCCGTGGAGACGGTCAGCGCGGAGCCCGCCCGCAGCCCGGCGGCGACGACGCGCAGCAGGTCGGCGAGCGGCTCGCCCTCGGACAGGCGCACCGTGACGGGCAGGGGCAGGTAGCGGAAGACGTTGCGCTCGGCGTAGAGCCCGGTGACGTCCTCGGCGACGCCGAACTCCTCGGCCCAGGCGGCCTCGTCGCTGCGCAGCGCCTGCTCGAGGCCCTGCGCCTCGGCCGGCCCGAGGTCTGCCGTGCCCGAGTGCGCGGCCTGCAGCAGCTCGACGGCGGCCGCGTCGGCCACGGGGAGCCCGGCCCCGCGCAGCGGCGCCGGCTCCCACTCGCCCAGGCCCATGAGGTAGCTGGGCCCGCCGGCCTTGGTGCCGGGGCCGACGGCCGACTTCTTCCACCCGCCGAAGGGCTGGCGCTGGACGATGGCCCCGGTGATGTGGCGGTTGACGTACAGGTTGCCGGCCTGGACGTGCTCGAGCCAGTAGCCGATGTCCTCCGGGTCCAGGGAGTGCAGGCCGGCGGTGAGGCCGTACTCCACCTCGTTCTGGAGGGCCACGGCCTCCTCCAGGGTCTCGGCGGTCATCACGCCGAGCACCGGGCCGAAGTACTCCACGTGGTGGAACTCGGAGCCCCGCTGCACGCCGGTGCGCACGCCCGGGGACCACAGCCGGCCGGTCCCGTCGAGCTGCTGCGGCTCGATCAGCCAGGACTGTCCCTCCTCGAGGGTGGTCAGGGCCTGGAGCAGCTTGCCCTCGGCGGGCTCGGTGAGCGGGCCCATCTGCGCGGCAGGGTTGGTCGGGTGGTCGACGGTCAGGGAGGTCACGGCGTCCACGAGCTGGTTGCGGAAGCGGTGGGACTGCGCCACGGAGCCGACCAGGATCACCAGGGAGGCCGCCGAGCACTTCTGCCCGGCGTGGCCGAACGCCGAGTAGGCGACGTCCTTGGCGGCGAGGTCGAAGTCGGCGCTGGGCGTGACGATCAGCGCGTTCTTCCCCGAGGTCTCGGCCAGCAGCGGCAGATCGGAGCGGAAGGAGCGGAACAGCTCCGCCGTCTCGTAGGCGCCGGTGAGGATCAGCCGGTCCACCGCCGGGTGGGAGATCAGCTGGCGGCCGAGGGCGCGCTCCTCGAGGTCCACGAGGGCGAGCACGTCGCGGGGGATCCCGGAGGCGTCGAGGGCCTCCCAGAGGGCCTCGGCGACCACGGCGCCGCAGCGCTTGGTCGGGCCGGCCGGCTTGAACACCACCGGGGAGCCGGCGGCGAGGGCCGCCAGCGCGGACCCCGCCGGGATGGCCACCGGGAAGTTCCACGGCGGGGTCACCACGATGAGCCGGGAGGGCACGAAGGACGCGCCGTCGACCTCGTCCAGCTCACGGGCGCGCTCGGCGTAGTAGTGGGCGAAGTCGATCGCCTCGCTGATCTCCGGGTCGGCCTGGTCGAGGGTCTTGCCGGCCTCGGCGGCGGCGACCTCGAGCAGCTCGGCCCGGCGGGCGGACAGGGCGTCGCCCGCGCGGTGGAGCACCTCGGCGCGCTGGGCGCCGCTCAGCGCGGCCCAGCCGCGCCCGGCCTCGAGGGCCGCCTCGATGACACGGTCGAGCTGCTCCTCCGTGCGCAGCGCCGCGGCCGTGACGGTCGCCACGCCGGCCCGGGAGCCGGGGACCCGGGCGAGGATCGCCCGCCCCCAGTCCCGGTTGGCGGCCACGGCCGGGTCGGTGTCCGGCGTGTTGGTGAACGCGTCGGCCGGGGCGGGCGGCTCGGGCAGGCTGCGGTCCTGGACCCGGTGGGGAGCCGGCACGGTGTCGTCGAGGCCGGCCAGGGAGGCGAGGAAGCGCTGCTTCTCGCGCTCGAAGAGCTCCTCGTCGTCGGCGAGCTCGAAGACCGCGGACATGAAGTTCTCGCGGGACGCGCCCTCCTCGAGCCGGCGGATCAGGTAGGCGATGGCCACGTCGAACTCGGCCGGGTGCACCACGGGGGTGTAGAGCAGCAGGGACCCGACGTCGCGCTTGACGGCCTCGGCCTGGCCGGTGGCCATGCCGAGCAACATCTCGAAGTCCACGGCCCCGGCCACGCCGCGCTCGGTGGCCAGCAGCCAGGCGAAGGCGATGTCGAAGAGGTTGTGCCCGGCGACCCCGATGCGCACGGCGTCCGTGTGCTCGGGCTGCAGCGCGTAGTTGAGGACCCGCTTGTAGTGGGTGTCCGAGTCCTGCTTGGTGCCCCAGGTCGCCAGGGGCCAGTCGTGCAGGGACGCCTCGACCTGCTCCATCGGCAGGTTCGCGCCCTTGACCACGCGCACCTTCACGGGGGCGCCGCCGGCGGCGCGGCGGGCGGCGGCCCACTCCTGCAGGCGGATCAGCGCGGCCAGGGCGTCGGGCAGGTAGGTCTGCAGGACGATGCCGGCCTCCAGGTCCTTGAACCGGGGCTGGTCGAGGATCCGGGTGAAGACCTCGAGGGTCATGTCCAGGTCCTTGTACTCCTCCATGTCCAGGTTGATGAACTTGGGCGCGGCGAAGGAGGCGGCCCGCTCGTACAGCGGGGTGAGCTTCTCGACGACCTCGGTCACGGCCTCGTCGAAGGCCCAGGGCGAGTGGGGGGCGACGGTGGAGGAGACCTTGATGGAGACGTAGTCGACGTCGGGACGGGCCAGCAGGTCGTGGGTGCCCTGCAGCCGGCGGGCGGCCTCGCGGTCCCCGAGCACGGCCTCGCCCAGGAGGTTGACGTTGAGCCGGACGTCGTCCTTGCGGATCTTCGCGATCGACCTCCCCAGCTTGGCCTCGCTGGCGTCCACGATGAGGTGCCCCACCATCTCGCGCAGCGCCTTGCGGGCCGCGGGGATGACGACCTGCGGGGCCACGGGGGCGAGGGCCCCGCCCGCGCGCACCGCGGAGCGCAGGTACCAGGGCAGGAAGCCGGGGACCTTCGGCGCCAGCCGGGCCAGGTTGCGGGCCGCCACCCGGAGGTCCTCGGGGCGGATGACGCCGTCGACGAAGCCGACCGTGAAGTCCAGGCCGGCGGGATCCTTCAGCACCCCCGCCAGCTGCTCCCCCGAGGCGTCCCTGGGGAACTGCTCCGCCTCGGTGAGCCAGCGGCGCACCGTGGCCACGGCCTGCTCGGGGAGCGACGCCGGGATGGCGGCGTGGGGAAGGGTGCGTCCCACCGCGGGGAGGCCGGGGGCCTGCGCTGCCGGGGGGACGGGGATCGTCGTCATGGGTGGTACTCCCTGGGTTGGGTCGAAAGCACTGCGGTACGTCCAGTGTGCGCCCCGGGACGATTCGGATAAAGTGAAGAATTCCACAGATGATTCGTCAGCAATACTAATCTTTGGGAGGCGGCGGAATGCTGGACGTGCGCAAGCTGCGGCTGCTGCGGGAACTCGCGCTGCGGGGCACCCTCGCGGAGGTCGCCGCCGCCCTGAACTTCAGCCCCTCGGCGGTCTCCCAGCAGCTCTCGGCGCTGGAGAAGGAGGCGGGGGTGGCCCTGCTCTCGAAGGCCGGCCGGCGGGTCCAGCTCACGCCGCAGGCGGAGATCCTGGTGGCGCGCACCACCGAGCTGCTGGACGTCCTGGAGCGCACCGAGTCGGACCTGGCGGCCTCGCTGAGCACGGTCACCGGCACCGTGCGGGTCGCCGTGTTCCAGTCCGCGGCCCTGGCGCTGCTGCCGGAGGTGCTGGGCGCCATGCGCCGCGAGCACCCGGACGTGCGGGTCGAGATGGTGCAGGCCGAGCCGGAGCGGGCCCTCTACGAGACCTGGGCCCGGGAGTTCGACGTGGTCGTGGCGGAGCAGTACCCTAGCCACGCCGCCGCCCACCACCCGGACCTGGACCGGCGGCGGCTGATCACGGACGCCATCCGCCTGGCCGTCCCCCCGGGCCCCGAGCACGCGTCCGTCGCCTCCCTGCGGGACGCCCGCGAGCTCCCGTGGGTCATGGAACCGCGGGGAGCCGCCTCGCGGCACTGGGGCGAGCAGCTGTGCCGGCGAGCGGGCTTCGAGCCGGACGTCCGGTTCTCGACGGCGGACCTGCAGGCGCAGACCCGGCTCGTGGAGTCCGGCAACGCCGTGGCGCTCATGCCGGACCTGATGTGGGCGGGCGGGGACTCGCCCTGCCGGCTGGTCGACCTGCCGACCGGGCCCCGGCGGACGGTGTTCACCTCGATCCGCGGGGCGAGCGCCCACCGCCCGGCGATCCTCGCGCTGCGCGCCGCCCTCGAGACGGTGGCCGCCGGCCTGGCCGGACGGATGGAGTGAGCCGGAGGGAGCCGGCCGGGCGGAGCGCTACGGGCGGAGCGCGGCCCGTCCCGTGAGCGCCCCGCGCAGCCGGTCGTCCGCGATCTGCTCCAGCAGCCACGGGCTGAGCAGGAACGGCGCGGCCTCCGCCGCGGCGAACAGCTCCTCCGGGGCGATCCAGGCGACCTCCGCGACCTCGGCGGGCAGCGGCCGGGGCTGCCCGGTGGCCCGCGCCACGTAGACGGGGCAGAACTCGTTCTCCACGATCCCGGAGGCGTCCACCGCCCGGTAGCGGAAGTCGGGCAGCACCTCCGTCATCCCCGTCACCTCGAAGCCCAGCTCCTGGCCGGCGCGGCGCGCAATGGCCTCGACGAACCCCTCGCCGGGGCCCGGGTGACCGCAGAAGCTGTTGGTCCACACCCCGGGCCAGGTCTTCTTCGCGAGCGCCCGGCGGGTCAGCAGCAGCCGCCCGTCGTCGTCGAGGACGTAGCACGAGACCGCCAGGTGCAGGGGGGTGTCCGTGGTGTGCACCCCGGCCTTGGGCGCGGTTCCGATGGGACGGTGCGCCTCGTCGAGGAGGACGACTTCTTCGGCTGACATGGGCCTCGTTCCGGTCGGCGGGCGGGTGCGGGTGCTCCCCCATTCTCGCAGGATCCGCGGGGCGGCGGTACGCGGGCCCGCCGAGTGGACAACGGGGCGCGGGCGGAGCACGATCGGGAACCATGCGACGACGTCGGCCCGCCACCGCCCCCCTGCCGCTGCGGGACGGGGTGGACCCGGTCCGGGTGCGGCTGCCGGCCGCGGAGGCCGCCGCCCCCGGGACCGTCCGCGGCTATCTGCTGACCAGGTTCCCCGCGTCCGCGCCCGAGCTCGAGGAGCTCTTCGCGGCCGGCGGGATCGTCGACGACGCCGGGCGGCCCCTCCCCCACGACGCCCCCCTCCGCCCCGGCGCCTCGGTCTGGTACCACCGCGCCCTGCCCGAGGAGCCGGAGCTGCCCGGGGACCTGCCGGTCCTGTTCGAGGACGAGTGGCTGCTGGCGGTCGACAAGCCGCACGGGCTGCCCACCACGCCGCGCGGCGGCTTCGTGGCGCAGAGCGCGCTCGTGAAGCTGCGGCGCGCCCGCCGCGAGGACCGGCTCTCCCCGCTGCACCGGCTCGACCGCGGCACCGCCGGGGTGCTGCTCCTCTCGCGGGACCCCGGCACCCGGGGCCGGTTCCAGACCCTCTTCCAGGAGCGTGCGGTGGCGAAGGAGTACGAGGCCGTGGCCGGGCACCGGCCCGGGCTGCGCCTCCCGCGGCTCGTCGAGTCCCGCATCGTCAAGGACCGCACGTCCCTGCAGGCGCGGGAGGTGCCGGGACCCGTCAACGCCCGCACCGAGGTGGAGAGCGCCGGGCCGCCGTTCGCGGACGAGGAGGGGACGTGGGCCCGCTACGCCCTCCGGCCCGAGACCGGGCGCACCCACCAGATCCGGGTGCACCTGGCCGGCCTCGGCATCCCGGTGCGCCACGACCCCCTGTACCCGCGGGTGCGGCCGGCCGGCGCCGAGGACCCCGGCCGGCCGCTGCAGCTGCTGGCCCGCCGCATCGCCCTCGTCCACCCGGTGACCGGCGAGCCGCTCGTGCTCGAGAGCCGCCGCGCCCTGCCGGCCGGGGACGCCGCGTGAGGGCGCCGCACGCTCCTCGGGCGGCGGGCCGCGTCCCGGCGCCGGACGTGGCCCGGGGGCTCATGCTCTGGGTCATCGCGGTCGCCAACGTCACCGTCTGGATCTGGGCGGCCGGGCCCACGGACGGCCCCCGGGACCGGACGCTGGGCACGGGTGCGGGCACCGCGGCGTGGACGGCGGACGACGTCGTCAACATGGCCATGTCGATGCTCGTGGACGGCCGTGGCTTCCCCCTGTTCTCGTTCCTGGTCGGCTACGGCGTGGGCCAGATCGCCGCGCGGGAGGCCGCCCGCGGCACGCCGCTGCCCCTGGCGCGCCGGCTGCTGCTGCGCCGCTACGGGTGGCTGCTCCTCATCGGGGCCCTGCACGCGTGCCTGCTCTTCCCCGGGGACATCATCACCGCCTACGCGTTCGGCGGGCTCTTCCTCGCCGTGCTGATCGCCGAGAGCACGCGCACCCTCGTGATCCTCTCCGCCCTCGGCTCGGTGCTCATGGTCCTCTACGGCGCGGCGAGCTGGTCCGTGCGGACACCCGGCACGCCGCCGTTCCCCAGCCTGGTGGCGGACTCGGTCCCGGAGCGGCTGGCCCTCGGGCTCGTGGAGGGGCTCGGGGTGGTGTCCTTCGCCCCGCTCCAGCTGCTGGGCCTGCTGCCCATGCTGCTGCTCGGGCTGGCCCTGAGCCGGTACCGGGTGCTCGAGGACCCCGGGCCCCGCCGCGGCCGGCTGCTGGTCACGGCCCTGGTCTGCATCGGGCTCGGGCTGCTCACGGGCGTGGGCACCGGGCTCCTGACCACGGACCGGCTCGAGCCCTCGCCGACCGCCGGTTCCGTGCTCACCGGCCTGGACGCGGTGACCGGCGCCGCGCAGGGCATCGGCTACGCGCTGCTCGTGGCGCTGGTCTGCGACCGCGTGCTGGGCCCCGGGGCCGCGGCCCTCCGGGCGCGCGAGCATCCCGCGCTGTGGTCGCTGCAGGCCCTCGGCCGCCGGTCGATGAGCGGCTATCTGGCCCAGTCCGTGCTGTTCACCGTGCTGCTGCCCCCGTTCGCGCTGGGGCTCGGCCGCTCCCTGACGCCCACCGCCGCGCTGCTGCTCGGCTCCGCCGTGTGGCTGGTCACGCTGCTCGGCGCGGCCCTGCTGGAGCGGCGCGGCCTGCCCGGACCGGCCGAGACCCTGCACCGGCGGCTCTTCCTCGGCCCCGGCGGGAACCGCGCCGAGGACCGCGGCGGGCCGCCGGCCCCGGCGAGCGCCTAGGCTCGGCACCAGCACCTCTCCCCCGCCAGCACAGGAGTTCCCATGCCCTCGACGACCGGAGCGGGCGCCGCGGCCACCGCGGCGACCCCCGAGCCCACCGCACACCCCGCGCCCGCCGAGCACCCCGGTGCCGCCGCACCGGGCGCCGCGGCCGCGCTGCGCGCCGACAGGGCCGCCCACTCGGTCCGGGAGCTGTTCGCCGGACGGGCGCTGGGGGTGCCCGGCACGCTGCTCGGCGCCCCGGCCCACCCGCGCCCCACGTCCCCGAAGGCCCCGTGGCACTACTGGTGGCAGGCGCACCTGCTCGACGCGCTCGTGGACGCCGGGCTGCGGCACCTGGACGACCCGGCGCGGGCCCGGCGGTTCCGCCGGGAGGGGCACCGCCTGCTGCGGGGCATCACCCTGCGCAGCGGCGGCCGGGTGACCCACAACTCCTACTACGACGACATGGCGTGGCTGCTGCTGGCCGTGGGCCGTCTCGCCGAGCTGGACCGCGCCCTGACCGGCCGGCCGGACGTCGCGTGCCTGGACGCGGGCAGCGCCCTGCTCGCCCGGCTCGAGCGGGGCCACACCGGGGACCTCGGCGGCGGGGTCTTCTGGAACACCCGCCACGACGTCAAGAACACGGCGTCCTCCGCGCCCACGGCCCTCGGCTTCCTGCGCACGCACCGCCGGGAGCAGGCCGGCGCGGTGCTCGGCTGGCTGCGGGCCACCCTCTGGGACCCGGAGCGGAAGGTCTTCCACGACGGTCTGCAGCTGGTCGCCGCCGGGTCCGGCACCGAGGTGACGCGCCGGGACGAGAGGCTGTTCAGCTACAACTCCGGGCCGGTGCTCGGTCTGCTCCTCGAGCTCGCGGACGCCCCGGGAACGGGCGAGCAGGACCGGGCGGACCTGCTGCGCACGGCCGCCGACGTGGTGGCGGGCGCCGCGCAGGAGTACAGCCGCGACCTGGACGGACGCCCCGTCCTGCGCACCCACGGCGGCGGGGACGGCGGCCTGTTCAGCGGGATCCTGGCCCGCTACCTCGCCGACGCCGCCCTGCACCCGGGACTGCCCGCCGCGGCGCGCCGCACCGCGGCCGCGCTCGTGACCGGCACCGCCGACGCCCTGTGGGCGGGTCGGCGGGAGTTCGATCCCGCGGTGGACTTCAACGCGCCCGCCACCGCGCCGGCGGCCCCCGGCGAGACGGTGGCGATCTTCTCCCCGGACCCGGCGCGGCACGCCGACGAGTCGCAGCGCCCCGGTGTGCCGGTCGAGCTGTCCACTCAGGTGCAGGCGTGGACGGTCCTGGAGGCCGCCGCCCGGCTGGCCCGCCCGGGAGCGGACCCCGGGGCCACCGGCTCCGCTGAGCGCTGAACCGGCCGCCCCGGGCGGTGCGGGCCGTGGCCCCGCCCGGGGTCTTGGGATAGAACAGCAGTATGAACTTCCTCCGCACCCCCGATCCGAACCCCGGTTGGCTCAACGAGGACGACCTGCAGGAGGCCCGGCGCCGCCTGCCGATGGTCTACGTGCAGGCCCTGCCGGTCCGGCTCGATCCGCTGGGCTACCTCTCCGAGATCGGGCTGCTGCTGCAGGCGACCCCCGAGGGGAAGATGATGTACACCTTCGTCTCCGGCCGGGTGCTGTACCGGGAGACCATCCGGGCCGCGCTGCTGCGCCACCTGGAGAAGGACCTGGGGGCCATGGCGTTCCCGCAGCTGCCGGTCTCCACCACCCCCTTCGCCGTGGCCGAGTTCTTCCCCTCGCCGTCCGAGACGGGGCTGACCGACGACCGGCAGCACGCGGTGGCGCTGAGCTACATCGTGCCGGTGCGCGGGGAGTGCAGCCCCCGCCAGGACGCCCTCCAGCTGTCCTGGATGAGCCCCGAGGAGGCGCTCAGCCCCGAGGTGCAGGCGGAGTTCGCGGGCGGTCGCGGAGACCTGGTGCGCCAGGCCGTGGCCCACGCCGGCTGGGGCCGCTGAGCGGCGTCACCGGCGCACGGGCCCTCCCTCGGGCCGCGGCGGCCAGCCGGCGCCGCCGCGGCACCACGCTCTCCGCCAGGGGCGCTCGCCGTCACCCGCCGCCGGGGCGGTGACGCACAATGGACGGGTGCCCGCTCCAGAAGAGACCCTGCTCCCCGCCGCCGCCCGCTCCGACTTCGGCTTCGCGGTGGAGCACCGGCTCGCCGAGACCGCCACCATCGCCGGCGGGCGCCTCGAGGCCAACGGCGGCCCGTTCCTGGGCCGCACCGGGACCATCACCACCCCGCACGGGACGATCCGCACCCCCGCGTTCGTCCCCGTCGGCACCGCCGCCACCGTCAAGGCGGTGCTGCCCGAGTCCATGGCGGAGCTCGGCGCGCAGGCCCTGCTCGCCAACGCCTACCACCTCTACCTCCAGCCCGGCGCGGACGTCCTGGATGCCGCGGGCGGGCTCGGGGCGTTCATGAACTGGTCCGGCCCCACCTTCACGGACTCCGGGGGCTTCCAGGTCATGTCCCTGGGCTCGGGGTTCCGGAAGGTCATCGACATGTCCACGGTCGCGGCCTCGGTGGCGGGGGACGACGACGTCGCGACCGGCAAGGAGCGCATGGCGCGGGTCGACGACGACGGGGTCACGTTCACGTCCCACATCAACGGGGACGTCCACCGCTTCACCCCGGAGATCTCCATGCAGGTGCAGCACCGGCTGGGCGCGGACATCATGTTCGCGTTCGACGAGCTGACCACGCTGCACAACTCCCGCGGCTACCAGGAGGCGTCCCTCGAGCGGACCCGCCGGTGGGCGCTGCGGTGCGTCGCCGAGCACGCCCGGCTCACCGAGGAGCGCGCTGACCGGCCGTACCAGGCCCTGTTCGGCGTGATCCAGGGCGCCCAGTACGAGGACCTGCGCCGGAAGGCGTGCCGGGACCTGGGCGCGATGGACTTCGACGGGTTCGGCATCGGCGGGGCCCTCGAGAAGGAGAACCTCGGCACGATCGTGCGCTGGTGCAACGAGGAGCTGCCCGAGGACCGCCCCCGGCACCTGCTGGGGATCTCGGAGCCGGACGACATCTTCACGGCCCTCGAGAACGGCGCGGACACCTTCGACTGCGTCTCCCCCACCCGGGTGGCCCGCACCGGGGCCGTGTACGCCCCGGACGGCCGCTTCACCGTCAGCAACGCCCGCTTCCGCGCGGACCTCGCCCCGATCGACAGCGGCTGCGACTGCTACACGTGCGCCCACTACACCCGGGCGTACCTGCACCACCTGTTCAAGGCCAAGGAGCGCCTGTCCGCGACGCTCACGTCGATCCACAACGAGCGGTTCGTCGTGCGCATGGTGGACGGCGCCCGCGCGGCCATGGTCGACGGGACGTACTTCGAGTACCGGGACGAGGTCCTGGGCCGCTACTACGCGGGACGTTCCTGAGCCGGCCCCTCCGCCTCGGGGTGCTCGTGGATCACGAGCACCGGGCACTTCGCGTGGGCGACGCACGCGGCGCTGACCGAGCCCAGCAGCAGCCCGCGGAACCCGCCGTGGCCCCGGCGCCCGACGACGAGCATCGTGGCGTCCTCGCTCTCGTGCACCAGGACCTTCGACGGGTGGCCGAACACCACGGAGGTGGTGAGCCCGGCCGGCACGTCGTCGCCGAACGCCTCCCGCACCGCCTTGTCCACCTGCTTCTGGGTGACCTCGTCGAAGTTGTCGCTGCCCAGCGGGACGTACCCGGCGTACTCGGGCGGGTAGTCCCACGCCCCGACCGCCCTGATGCTCGCGCCGAAGGACGGCGCGATCCGCGCCGCCCAGCGCAGCGCCTCGACGGACTGCTGGGAGCCGTCGACCCCGACGACGATCGCTGCTGCGGTTCCGTTGCTCATGCCGAATCCTTTGCTCACGTGATCACGCTGACGTGCTCAGTATCACAGAGCGGGCGGCGCCACGCGCACCGTCGCGGGAGCATGTTGTGGGGACACCGCGGACGAGTTCCTCCGGCCCCGGGCGGGACGGGCGGCGCCCTCAGCCGGCGGACCCGGCCCCCTGCGCCTGCCCGGAGTCCTCCGCCCGCCCGGCGGCGACCGTCTCGTCGGGGAGGACGAGCACCGGGCACGGGGCGTGGGCGACGCACGCGGAGCTCGTCGACCCCATCAGCAGCCCCTTGAAGCCGCCGTGGCCCCGGCGTCCCACGACCAGCAGCTCGGCCCCCTCGCAGTGGCGCATCAGCACCTTGGACGGGTGGCCGAACTCGACCACGGTGCTGAGCCCGGCCGGCACGTCCGCCCCGAACGCCTCCTGGACGGCCCGCTCCACCCGCTCCCGGGCGAGCTCGTCGAACCGGTCGTCCTTGAAGTGGACGAAGCCGACGTACTCGGGCGGGTTCTCCCACGCCCCCACCACCTTGACGGTCGCCCCGTACGCCGGGGCGAGACGCGCGCCCCAGCGCAGCGCCTCCACGGACTGGGGGGATCCGTCGACCCCGACGACGACGACTGCTTCCGCTGCGTTCTCCATGACCGGTCCTCCGATGCGGTGACGAGGGTGCTGTGCGGCCAGTATTCCAGAGCCCGGCGGGCCGCGCTCAGAGGTGCGAGAGGATGACCGAGCTCCTCGTGTGGTTGATGCCCTTCCACTCCCTGATCCGGACCATGACGTCCTCCAGGTGGGTGGTGTTCTCGGCCCGGATGAGGAAGATGCCGTCCGCCTCGCCGGTCACCGTGTAGGCCGCGGTCACCTCGGCGATCTCGGCGGCCATGGTGCGCATCATCGACGGCGAGAGCCCGCCGTCGCAGTGCAGCTCCACGAACGCCTGGATGTTCCACCCCATGACCGAGGGGTCGAGCTCCGCCGTGAAGCGCTTGATCGCCCCTGTCTGCTGCAGGACGTCGACCCGCCGCTTCACCGCGGGGGCCGACAGACCCACCTTGTGGCCGATGGCCGCGTAGCTCTCCCGGCTGTCCTGGACCAAGGACGCAACGATCTGCTGGTCAATCTCATCAAGACGCAACGATTCACCTCTTTCGTGAGGGTTCTCACATTGATTGATTCACTATCGGCCCGTTAGACTTCAGATGTCAACCGAGGGCCATTGCTCGCCGGGCCACCCGGTCACGTGCCCTCGGACCCCAGGACCTCCTCGCACCACCCACAGAAAGTTGCCTGCTCCCATGGCTCTCCTCCTCGTCTTCGGCCTCCCCGCCCTCCTCTTCACCGCCATCGGCCGGGCCGCGGCACCGGCCCGCGCCACCTCGGTGGGCGGCGCCCTCCGCAGCGCCGGCAGCGACCTGGCCCGCGGCCTGCGCGTGTGCGCCATGACCGCTCCCCAGTTCCTGGCCGGCGGGACCCGCGCCGGTCGCTGACCCGGCGCCGGCGGCGTCAACGGTGACACCGCCCCGGCACCGCCTGCGGCCCGGCCTCCGCGCGACGAGACGTCCTCGCGCGGAGGCCGGGCCGCTGCGTGTTAATTCTTTGTTGCCACGGCAAGATGGCTCTTTCGGCGACAAGCGTGTCTGTTGCCAACCGGCTGTCCACAGGGTGTAGTGGGGAGATGCAGATCACGCAGGCGTTACCCATGACTACCGTCACCGACGACGTCGGGTGGCTCGCAGCGATCGACAACGCCATCAACAGTGCGTTCGCTCCGATCACCGAGGTCTTCTCGACCATCGTCTTCTACCCCATCACCATCGCGGGGGTGAGCTTCCCGTTCGTCGTGGCCTGGCTCATCGCGGCCGGCGTGATCTTCACGATCTACTTCGGGTTCATCCAGTTCCGCGGTCTGAAGGTCGCCGCCGACGTGGTGCGGGGCAAGTTCTCGACCAAGGACGACCCCGGCGAGGTGCCGCACTTCCAGGCCCTGACCTCCGCGCTGTCGGGGACCGTGGGGCTGGGCAACATCGCCGGTGTCGGCGCGGCCATGGCCCTCGGCGGCCCCGGCGCGACGTTCTGGATGATCTGCGCCGGTCTGCTCGGCATGGCGACCAAGTTCGCCGAGTGCACCCTGGGCGTGAAGTACCGCGAGGTCCACGAGGACGGCACGGTCAGCGGCGGGCCCTTCCGCTACCTGCCCATCGCCTTCAGCAAGTTCGGCCGCATCCCCGCCAAGATCCTCACCGGCGTCTTCGCCGTGGCGATCCTGTTCTTCGGCGCGGCCGGCGGCAACATGTTCCAGGCCAACCAGACCTTCGCCCAGGTGCAGAACGTCACCGGCGGCGCCGACGGCTTCCTCGGCAGCGCCGGGGCGGCTCTGATCTTCGGCATCGTCCTCGCGCTGTTCGTGGGCCTGGTCATCATCGGCGGCATCAAGTCGATCGGCGCCACCACCAGCCGGCTCGTGCCGGCGATGGGCGCCGTCTACGTCACCGCCTGCCTGATCGTCATCCTCGCCAACCTCGACCACGTGCCGGGCGCGATCGCCGCCATCATCGACGGCGCGTTCTCTCCCGAGGGCATGGCCGGCGGCGTCCTGGGCGTCATGATCGTGGGCTTCCAGCGTGCCGCGTTCTCCAACGAGGCCGGCCTGGGCTCCGCCGCGATCGCCCACTCCGCCGTCAAGACCCGCCGCCCCGTGAGCGAGGGCTTCGTGGCCCTGTTCGAGCCGCTCGTCGACACCGTGCTGATCTGCACCATGACGGCCCTGGCCATCATCATCGCCGGCGCGCCGAGCCTGCAGGCCGGCATGGACCAGGTGCAGGCCGGCGGGGGCGCTCCCGACGGCGTCATCCTCACCTCGGACGCCTTCGCGACGGTCATCCCCTGGTTCCCGGTCGTGCTGGCCGTCGCGGTGGTCCTGTTCGCCTTCTCCACCCTGATCACCTGGTTCTACTACGGGCTCAAGGCGTGGGAGTACCTCTTCGGGCGCAGCCGGCTCAGCGACAACATCTTCCGCGGCATCTACCTGTTCTTCACGATCGCGGGCTGCGTCCTGACCTTCAGCGAGGTCATCAGCTTCGCGGACGCGGCGCTGTTCGTCTGCGGCTTCGTTAACCTGCTGGGCGTCTACCTGCTGCTGCCCGTCATCAAGCGGGACATGAAGGAGTACCTCGCCGACCGCAAGAGCGGCAAGCTCCACCTCCTCGGCAACGAGCCGACCGACGGGTCCACCGCGGTCCGCCCCCAGGCCTAGGCCCGAGGGCAGCACGGCCGCACCGGCCGGTCACCCCGAACGGCGTCCGCCCGGTCCTCGCCCCGAGGACCGGGCGTCGCCGTGCTGTGGCCCCGCGGCGCGGCCGAGCCTAGTCGGCGCTCCCCACGCCGTCGGCCTCGGGCGCGCGCTCGGACTCGCCGCGGGAGCGCCGCCAGGCGAGCACGCCCACGACCACCACGACCGCCCAGGAGGCGGCGACCGCCGCGAGGGCCGGCCACGACGGCCGGGACGTGAAGGCCCCCACGGCGGCGAAGCTCACCTGGCCCGGCATCCCGCCGAGCAGGGTGGCGCCGAGGTAGTCGCGCTGCGGGATGCGCACGAGCCCCGAACCGTAGCTGAGGGTCCAGTTGGGCAGGACGGGCCGGAGCACGAGCACCGTGAGGAAGCCCTTGCCGACGAGCTTGCGCTCCACCAGCTCGACCCGGTTGCCCGCGAGCCGGTACAGGGCGTCGCGGCCGAGGAACCGCGCGAGCCAGTACCCGAGCCAGGCTCCCGCCGTGGTGGCCACGACCCCGACCACGCTGCCCTGGGCCATGCCGAAGAGGAATCCCCCGGACACGGCCATGATCGTCACCGGGACCGGCGTGGCCGCCACGAGGACGAAGACCGCCGCGAAGACGACGGGCCCCCACGCGCCGAAGCCCTCGACGAAGACCCGGACCTGCTCCACGGTGGGCAGCTCGTGGCCGATGAGGTACCAGACCGCCACGGCCAGCAGCAGCAGGAGCGCACCGCCCTTGAGCGCGGTGACCCAGGCCGGCCGCGGGCCGGGCTCGCGGGGCCCCGGCTCCGGCGCGGGTTCGGTGCTCACGTGCGCCACTGTACCGACCGCCGTGCCCGGGGGCCGAGAGCGACCGGGGACAATGGGGGGCATGGACGTCACCGATCTGGACCCCGCGGAGGTCTTCTCCGTCTCCCGCGCCCTCGCGCACCCCCCGGCCGCGGTCTTCGCCGCCTTCACGGAGCCGGACCGGCTCGCCGCCTGGTTCGGTCCGCCGGGCTGGAGCGTGCCCCGGGAGTCGGTGCTGCTCGAGGTCAGGCCCGGGGGCCGGCAGCGCTTCCGCATGGTCCACGACACCGACCCCGCCCAGGTGGCACCGGTGCACGGCACCTATCTGCGGGTCGAGCGGGACGTCCTGCTCGAGGGCCGCGAGGCGCTGCCCGGACCGGACGGCCGGCCCACCGCCGGCCACGTGCTGACGCGCACCGAGTTCGTCCCCACCCAGGAGGGGGGCACCCTGCTGGTGCTCACGCAGGGGCCGCTGCCCGCCGCGGTGCACCCCGGGGCGGCCGCGGCGTGGCGCGGCTCCTTCGCCCGGCTCGAGGCCCTGCTGGCCGCGGGGTGAGCCGGGGTGCCGGTCCCCCGCCGGGCTCGGATAGTCTGCCCGCATGACCCAGGACGCCGGCATCCGCACCACCGCTCTGACCCGGCGGCTGACCGCCCCCAACCCGGGTCCCATGACCCTGGACGGCACCAACTCGTGGCTGGTCGGGGCCCCGGGGCAGCAGGACGTCGTCGTCGTGGACCCGGGGCCGGCCGACCGCGGACACCTCGCCGCCCTGGCCGCGGCGGGACGGACCGTGCTGACGCTGATCACGCACCGCCACGCGGACCACACCGAGGCCGTCGACGACTTCCACGTGCTCACCGGCGCGCCCGTGCGCGCCGTCCTGCCGCAGTTCTGCCGCGACGCCGGACCGCTGCTCGACCGCGAGACGATCGAGGCCGCCGGGTGCCGCATCCGGGTGCTGCACACCCCCGGGCACACCTCCGACTCCGTGAGCTTCCACCTGCCCGACGACACCCCGGTCGCGGGCGAGGCCACCGCTGCCGCGGGGCGCACCTCGGGCTCGGTGCTCACGGGCGACACGGTCCTGGGGCGGGGGACCACGATGCTCGACCACCCGGACGGGAGCCTGGGCGACTACCTGCGCTCCCTGCAGCGCCTGGCGGTGCTGGGCGACGCCCTGGTCCTCCCGGCGCACGGGGACGTGCGGGAGGACGTGGAGTCGGTGTGCGAGGAGCTCCTCGAGCACCGGATGGAGCGTCTCGGCGAGGTCCGGGAGGCCCTGCGGGCCCTGGGCCGCGCCGCGACGCTCGAGGCCATCACGGCGCGGATCTACGCCGACGTCCCGGAGCACGTGCTGCCCGCCGCCCGGAGCTCGGTGGGCGCCCAGCTGGCCTATCTCGGCTTCTGAGCCGTGCCGGCGGCGCCCGGCCGGCCGGGGGCCGTCCCCGGCCGGCGGCGGCGCCGGAGCCCGCGGTAGAGGAAGAACAGCAGGACGGCGACGGCGGCCAGCAGCACGAGGACGAGCAGCGGCAGGAGGACGGCCACGAGGGACAGCGTGAGCGCGGAGACGTCCTCCACGGTCGAGACCACGGGCGCCGCGGCCCCGGCGCTCAGGGTGTTGACGGCCGGCCGCGAGACCGTCTTGGTCACGTGCACCACCAGGGCGATCACCACCCCGGTGGCCACGGGGATCCAGGCGTGCGAGGAGAGGAACGCCTCCGGGTCCGTGACGGTCGCCGTCTGCCCGCCGAGGTCGATCCCGGCGATCTGGGCCGTGGCCGAGGAGCCGAAGACGATGCCCCCGGCGGTCGGGCGCACGAAGGTCTGCAACAGGTCGTTGAAGGAGTCCACGACCGGGACCTTGTCCGCCACCACCTCCACGGCCAGCAGCACGGCCAGGAGCGTCAGGACCCACCCGTTCGACAGCCAGGCGAAGCCCGGGCCGAGGTCGACCACCTCGGTCCAGCGGTCCAGCAGGCCCAGCACCACGAGCGGGATGTAGGCGTTCAGCCCCGCCGAGGCCGCGAGTCCGGTGCCCGTGAGGAGATCCATGCGCTCATCGTAGGCCCGTGCACCGCCCCGGCCGGGCGGGGCGCCCGGGCCCGTCAGCGCTGGGGCGCGAGGGCCGCCCCCGGGACGGCGGTCTCGCCGTAGGTCGGCTCCCGGCGCTTGAGCCAGCCGATCACGGCGTAGGTCACCGGCATGACCAGCACCTCGACCAGGACCTTGTACACGTAGCCCACCACCACGTAGTTGAGGAAGTCGGCCGCGGTGGTGATGCCGATGACCGGGGCCGCCACGGTGCAGAAGATCACGGTGTCCACGAGCTCGCCCACGAGCGTCGAGCCGATGAGCCGGGCCCACAGGTGCTTCTCCCGCGTGCGCGCCTTGATCCGGACCATCACGAACGCGTTCAGCAGCTGCCCCGCGAGATAGCCCAGCAGGGAGCCCGCCACGATGAGCGGGACGGGGCCGAGCACGGACTCGAAGGCCGCCTGGCCCTCGTAGAACTCCGCCGGGGGCAGGGCGATGACCAGCCAGAACACGACCGAGGAGAACAGCCCCGCGGCGAAGGACGTGACGATGGCGCGGCGCGCGGCCCGGAAGCCGTAGACCTCCGCCACGACGTCGCCCAGGACGTAGGCGAGGGGGAAGAGGAAGAAGCCTCCGTCGGTGATGACGGGGCCGAACGCGACGCCCTTGGTCGCGGCGACGTTGGAGAGCACCAGGACCACGCAGTACGCCGCGACCACGAGGTCGAAGTACGTGCGGGGACGGCGGGCGAACCCGGCGGGGGCAGGATCGGAGGAGGACACGGTCGGTCACCAATCTGTCGTGACACGGCGCCGGCCCGCGCGGGGCGGACGCCGAGGGTCGATCTGTGCGGTGTGCTGGACGGACCCGGGGCGCCCGCCTGCCACCCGGGAGCCCCTTTCCCGCCGCCGCGGGTCCCTGCGGGGACCGCGTGCCGGCCGGAGACCGTCCGACAGTCTAGCCCCCGCGGTTGGCCCCGGCACCGCGCAGGGGCGCAGAATGGCTCCCATGACCGACACCAGCACCGTTCCCACGCCCGCCGCGGCGGGCCCCGCCGACCAGCCGTCCGTCGCCCTGACGATCGCCGGCTCCGAGGCCACCGGCGGCGCCGGCGCGCAGGCGGACCTCAAGACCTTCCAGGAGCTCGGGGTCTTCGGCTCCCTCGCGCTGACCTGCATCGTGTCCTTCGACCCGTCCGCCGACTGGGGCCACCGCCTGTTCCCCGTGCCGCAGGACGTCCTGCGCGAGCAGCTCGAGGCGATCACGGCCGCCCACGCGCTCGACGCCGTGAAGATCGGCATGCTGGGCAGCCTTGAGACCATCGCCACCACCGCCGAGGTGCTCACCGCGCTGGCGCCGCGCCACCTCGTCCTGGACCCGGTCCTCATCTGCAAGGGCCAGGAGCCCGGCGCGGCCCTGGACACGGACGAGGCGCTGAAGGCGAAGATCCTGCCGCTGGCCACGTTCGTGACCCCGAACCACTTCGAGTCCCTCTCCCTGGCCGGCATGGACGAGATCAGCACGGTCGAGGACCTCGAGGAGGCCGCCCGGCGGATCCACGAGACGTCCGGCGCCGTGGTCCTCGCCAAGGGCGGGGTCCGCCTCGCGGGCCCCGACGCCGTCGACGTCTTCTACGACGGGACCACCCTCGAGGTGCTCTCCGAGCCCAAGGTCGGCGAGGTCCCGGTGGCCGGGGCCGGCTGCACGCTGGCCGCCGCGGTCGCCGCGGAGCTGGCGAAGGGGGCCGCGCCCCTCGAGGCGGCCCGCACCGCGAAGGCCTTCGTCTCCGCCGGCATCCGGCGCCGGATCACCTCGCGCGCCCCGTTCGACTCCCTCTGGCAGGGCGGCTCGGCCGCCGAACGGTGAGCGGGCGGCGGGCCCGGCCGCCGGATCGGCGCCCGGGCCCGCCGTGCCCCACCCCACCCGTGCTGGGGGTTTCCTGGACGTTTCCCCAGACTGTCTGCGCGAACGAGCCCGAACGCGGGAAACGGTGGTGTCATAGTCAGACACACCGTCACCAAGGCCCAGAAAAGTGTGCATAATTTGGTGACACGGACAGATAAGGTGTCATCATGCCTCGTATTTCTGCGGCCACCAACGCCGCGCAGCGGGAGAACACCAAACGAGCGATCCTCGACTCCTTCGGCCAGCTGCTCTACCAGCAGGGCCTCACCGGTCTGACCATGACGCACGTGGCCAAGAACGCCGGCGTGGGCCGCACCGCGGTCTACAACTACTTCGCGGACATGGGCGAGCTCCTCGTGGCCTACGCCCTGGACGAGACCGAGCGGTTCATGACCGACCTGCGCCGCGACCTCGAGGGCGTCGCCAACCCGGTCGACCGGCTCGCCGTCTACATCCGCGCCCAGATCGAGGACCTCACCCGGCGCCACCTGCCCCCGGGCCCCACCATGCGCACGGTCCTCTCCCCGGAGGACTACCAGAAGCTGGGCGAGCACGTGGGCGAGCTGCAGGGCCTGCTGGCCGCGATCCTGCGGGACGCGATCGGCCGGGCCTACCTGCCGGAGGGCGACATCTCGGAGCTCGCCGCCCTGGTCCACGGGTCCCTGACCGCCGCGGCGGACCGCGGCCAGAACTCCGACCAGGACCGGGCCGCGCGGGAGCAGCACATCCGCTCCACCGTCCGCTTCATCCAGCAGGGTTTGGGGGCGCAGTTCGACGCCGGGGGCCACCCCGTGCCGCTCGCATCCGAGCGGCCTCCCCTCAGCGCGGCATCCTGACCGCGCCCCGCTCGCTCCCCGCCCGCGCGCCCGGCGCGGGTGCGAGCTCCAGCACGCGCGCGTGCAGCACGGTGCGGTGGTGCAGCGCGGTGCGCAGCGCCCGGTGCAGCCCGTCCTCCAGGTAGAGGTCGCCCTCCCACCGCACCACGTGCGGGAAGAGGTCGCCGTAGAAGGTGGAGTCCGCGTCCAGCAAGGTCGCCAGGTCCAGGGTGGTCTTCGTGGTGACCAGCTCGTCCAGCCGGACCTGCCGCGGCGCGATGCCGGACCAGTCGGTCGGCGTGACGAGGCCGTGGTCCGGGTACGGGCGGGAGTCGCCCACGGCCTTGAAGATCATGCGTTCATCCTAGGGGCGGGCCCCGCAGGAGGCACCTGCGGGGCCCGCCGGCCGGCGCGTGCCCGGGGTCAGCTGCGGGTCACGGTGACGGCCCGGGTGGTGGCGTTCCACTCGATCCGCCCACCGGTGTAGTTCTGGGCCACGCCGCCCGGAGTGCTGTACTCGTCGGTGGTCGGATAGCCCAGACCCCGCTCGTGGCCCAGCGCCGCCCACTTCCGGCCGATGGCCCCGTACTCCTTGACCGCGTTCGAGCCGGTGCGCGCGGACCACAGGATCTTGGTCCGCTTCCCGGACGCGTCGAAGAGCTGGTAGGCGCCGCCGTCGGCGGCCCGCTGCTCGTCCGTCCGCGGCGGGCCATAGCTGCCCGCGTAGCCGCCGGCCGCGAACTTCCGGCCGATGGACCCGCCGTAGTCGACCACCCGGGTCCCGGTGGTCCCGGACCAGTAGAGAGCCTTGTCCCGTCCGTCGGCGCCGGCGAAGCGCTGGTAGACGGAGCCGTGCCCGGAGGCGTACTCCGCGCTGACCGGGGTGGCCCACGCGGTGCCCCCCAGCGCCGCCCACGTGCGCCCGATCGCACCGGTGAGCTGGTACCCGTCGACCACCTCGTTGCCCGTCGGCGCGACGGTCTCGGGCTTCGGGCCGGCGCCGGCGTAGAGGCGGTCGACGTCGTCGCCGACCAGGTCGGCCAGGTCGTAGTTGGTGTGGTGCAGCCCGGGCATCACCACGCGGTCCGCCTTCGTGAACCCGGCCTTCTGGTACGCGGCGGCACCCTTGCCGGCCGCTTCCAGCGCGGACCAGGTGGACGGCTGGGTGGCGCCGTAGCTGTCGAGGGAGCCGACGTACCAGGTCGGGTCCGTGGCCCGGAGCGCGGCGTCGGGAGTGCTCTCGAGCCTGCCGTTGTAGACGCCGCCGCCGCCGATGAGGGTCGATCCGCCGCCGCGGATCCAGCCCGCCCGGTCGGAGAGCACCTCGGTGGAGATGAACTCGGCGCCGCCGGAGTACCCGGCCAGGTGGATGCGGGTCGCGTCGACGCGCTGCTCGGCGACGACCTTGGCCGCCAGGGCGCGGAACCAGTCCCCGACCGCCTCGCTGTTGGAGGTCCAGGACCGGTTGGCCGGGGCGACCGGCACCACGAGGATCATGTTCCTGGCCGCGGCCCGGGCTGCCATGCTCTTGAGCATCGACGTGGTGGGGCGCTGGGCGTAGTACTGTCCGTCGCCGTCGAAGTAGAAGACGACTCCCACGGTCTTCGAGCGGTCCACCCCGGCGTCGTAGAGGTGGTACTGGGAGGAGATGCCGGCGGCGGTGTGGACCGTGTTGGTCGTCGAGGCGTGGGCCGGGGCGGCCGCGCCGGCCATCGTCCCGGCGAGCATCGCGCCGGCCAGCAGAGCGGCGGGCAGAGCGGTCGAGGGCATGGGGAATGAAGGCAGCTTCATGAGGACCTCTTGGGGGGAGAGAGGACGGGGGGCGCGCAGCCGGGGGGCAGCTGCGAGTGCGGCGGAACAGCCCGTTCCGCCACATCAGCAGGGTATTGCATTAGTGAACGCAGGGGACGGAACGACGTAAAGTTACGGTGTGCTCCTGTCCCGCCCGCTTCCCCCCGGAGAGACCGCCCCCATGACCCTTCGCCCCCTGGCGCTGGCCGCCCTGCTCCTGCTCGCCCCCGTGCCGGGAGCGGCCCACGCCGCCGAGACCGCACCGCCTCCCGCGCCGGGCGCGGAATCCCCCGCCGGAGTCCCGTCCCCCGCACCCCCTTCCGACGACGAGCCGGCCGACCACCGGCCCGGGACCGGCCCCGCCGAGGCTCCCGACACCACGCCCAAGCCCGGCGGAGCCCCCGCGCCGGAGCCGGGCGGCACGGCGCCGGACGCGCACCCCTCCCCCGCTCCCGGCGGGCACGCGGCACCGGAGCCCGGCGGAGTCCGTGCCGAGGACGGCGGTGTCGGAGACGCCCGTGCAGGGGACGGCGGTGCGGGGAACGACCGTGCAGGGGATGACCGCACGAAGGCGGCCCCCGGCACGCCCTCGGAGGCGGACTCGAACCCCGGCTCGGACCCGGTCCGGGACCCGGACTCGGGGGAGCTCTCCGCCCTGGAGCGCGTCTCCTACGTCGGGCCCGGTGCCGCCGTGGCCCACCGCCCCGGCTCCGGAGCGCTGGTCCGGGACGGGTCCGCGCTGCGGGCACAGGTCCTGGCGGGGCAGCAGCAGGTGACGCCCGGGACGCTCACGCGCATCTCGGTGGGAACCGTGACCCGGGTTCCCGTGCAGGACGCGGCCGGGGACTCCTCCACCGCGTGGTGGGTCGGTGGGCTCGCGGCACTGGGCGCCGCGGCGGCCGGCGTCGTCGTCGCCCGCGGGTCCCGCGCGCGCCGCCCGCGCTGAGGGACGGCCGCCGGGGCGCCTCGGCGGCCGGGGCCGCGGGCCGGTAACCCACGAGCCGGCGGAGGAACAAGAAAGAGCCCCGCACCGGGATGAACGTCTCCGGTGCGGGGCTCTTGCTGCGAGTGCGGAGGATGGGGGATTTGAACCCCCGAGGGCGTGAACCCAACACGCGTTCCAGGCGTGCGCCATAGGCCGCTAGGCGAATCCTCCAGGCACGCACGACCGGCGGCCTGACGGCGCCGGAACATGCGGGGTCCAGCATAACCGAACCGCCGGGCAATGCCGAATCCACGGCGCCGGGATCGGGTTTCGACCCGGCCCGCCGCATCCGCTAGACTCGTCGACAGCCCCTCGCGTGGCGTCATCCTGTTGAACTCCCCCAGGACCGGAAGGTAGCAAGGGTAAATGGGCTCTGGCGGGTGCGCGAGGGGTCTTCTCGTCCCCGCGGCGGCCCGCGTCCCCAGCGCCGATCCGCCCGGCCCGCCTGTCGGATTCCGTCGCTAAGGTGTCATCTGTGACTACCGCCCTGTACCGCCGCTACCGCCCGGAGACCTTCGAGGACGTCATCGGTCAGGAGCACGTGACCGAGCCGCTGATGACGGCGCTGCGCAAGGACAGGGTCAGCCACGCCTACCTCTTCTCCGGCCCGCGCGGCTGCGGCAAGACCACCTCCGCCCGCATCCTGGCCCGCTGCCTCAACTGCGCGGAGGGCCCCACCGCCACCCCGTGCGGCCGCTGCGACAGCTGCCGCGACCTGGCCCGGGACGGCGCCGGCTCCCTCGACGTGATCGAGATGGACGCGGCCAGCCACGGCGGCGTGGACCACGCCCGCGACCTGCGGGAGCGCGCCACGTTCGCGCCCGTCCGGGACCGGTACAAGATCTTCATCATCGACGAGGCGCACATGGTCACGCGCGAGGGCTTCAACGCCCTGCTCAAGATCGTCGAGGAGCCGCCGGAGCACATCAAGTTCATCTTCGCGACCACCGAGCCGAGCAAGGTGCTCACGACCATCCGGTCCCGCACCCACCACTACCCCTTCCGGCTGGTCCCCACCGAGCCGCTCATGCACTACCTCGAGCAGCTCTGCGCCGAGGAGCACGTGCAGGTGGCCCCGGGGGTGCTCTCCCTCGTGGTCCGCGCGGGCGCCGGATCCGTCCGCGACACCCTCTCCGTCCTCGACCAGCTCATGGCCGGCTCCGACGAGCAGGGCATCGGCTACGACCTCGCCGTGGCCCTGCTGGGCTACACGCACGGCGCCCTGCTCGACGACGTGGTCGACGCCTTCGCGTCCGGGGACGGCGCCACGGTCTTCCGCGCGGTCGACCGGGTGGTGCAGACGGGCCAGGACCCGCGCCGCTTCGTGGAGGACCTGCTCGAGCGGTTCCGGGACCTCATCATCGTCAACGCGGTCCCGGAGTCCGCGGGCAACATCCTGCACGGGATGCCCCAGGACCAGATCGCCCGGCTGCGCAACCAGGCGTCCCAGCTCGGGGCGGCGGAGCTCTCCCGGGCCGCCGACATCACGAACACGGCCCTCACCGAGATGACCGGGGCCACCTCGCCCCAGCTGCACCTCGAGCTGCTGTGCGCGCGCATCCTCCTGCCGTCCTCGGAGGACACCACGCGCGGCGTCACGGCCCGCGTCGACCGGCTGGAACGGCGCCTGAGCATCGGCCGGGGCGCCGCCGCGGCCGGTCCGGACGAGACCGCCGACGCCCCCGCGCCCTCTCCCGGGGCCTCCTCGGCCGCGCCGACCGCCCCGGCGGGTCCGGTCGCCCCGCCCGAGGGCCGGAGCCTCTCGCAGCCCGCCCCCGTGCCGGAGCGACCGGCACCGCCCGCGCCCGGCGGGGACGCGCAGCAGGCGGTCCCGGCGGTCCCGCGGGGGACGGATCCGTGGGAGCGGACCGGGCAGGGCTCCGGGCAGGACGCCGGGCACGCCGCGGCGGCTCCCGAGCGCCCGTCCGCCCGGGAGGACAGCCGGCCGGAGCGGCCCACCGAGCGGGAGGCGCCCACCGCAGCGGAGCGTCCCGCCGCGCCGCGGCAGGACGCCGCGGCGCAGGCGCCCCGCCAGGACACGCCCCGGGCGGGCGAGCCGGGCGGCAACGAGATCGACCTGCTGCGGGCCTCCTGGCCGGAGATCGTCAACGCCCTCGCGGACATCCGCCGGGTCGCGTGGTTCACGGTCCAGCGCGGCACCCCGCAGTCCTTCGACGGCAAGGTGCTGCGCATCATGTTCGACGCCGAGGGCGACCTCATGAACTTCCCGCGCTTCGAGGACGACCTGCGGCAGGCGGTGCAGCAGATCCTCGGCATCGACTGCCGTGCGGAGGCCGTCCCGCCGGGCGGCGGCGGCCACGGCCGGGGCGGTGGCGGCGGCGGAGCCCCGCGCGGCCCGGAGCCGTCGACGCGCCCGCCCGGGCGCCCGGACGAACCGGGGCCCGGGACCGACGGGGAGCACCCCGAGCGGCGCGCCCCCGAGGACCGGTCCCGCGGAGGCCAGGACCGGCGCTCCCCGGCCCAGGACGGGCCGGGCGGACCCCGCGGCCGGGAGCAGCAGCCGACCCCGCCACGGGCCGCGAGCACGCCCCCGGGCGGCGCACCGGGCACCGCGACGGACTCCGCGCCGGAGCCGGCCGCGGACGCGGCGTCCCCGGACGGGGACGGCGGCGGCCAGGACCCCTGGGACGCCCACGGCCGACCCGCCACGGACGCGCCGGCGGAGTGGACCGACCCCGCCTGGGCCCAGGAGCCCGTGCACAGCTGGTCCGTGGCCGCCATCCCCCAGGGCGGCGCCCCGGCTACGGCCCCCGCCGGGTCCCCTGCCGCACCCGCCCCCCGGGCTCCGGCGCAGCCCGAGACCCGGGGCGTGGGACCGGCCCGGACGGCGGAGGACCCCGCCGTCGCCCAGCCCGCCGACGGGCCGGCACCGCAGACCGGAACGCAGCCCGGAGCACCGTCCGGCCCCGGGCGGACCGGGCGCCCCGGCCCCGCCTTCCCCGGCGAGGCCCCGGGGGCGCGGGACCGGGACGTCCCCCCGTCGGACGACGACGTCCCGCCGCCCGAGGAGCCCCCGTACCCGGACGAGCCCCCCTACCCCGACGACCCGGACGCCGCGCCCCCGGAGCAGTGGCGGCCCGCGGCCCCCGCACGGCAGAGCTCTGCGCCCGCTCCCGGCTCCGGGGGCGGGCCCGGGAACCGGTCGACCGGCAGCGCCACGCCCCCCACCGCCCGCCCGGAGGGGTCCCGGACCGCGACGGGCGCCACTGCCCCGGCTCCGACGGCGAACCCGGCGGCCCCAGCGGCCCCGGCGGCCCCAGCGGCCCCGGCGGCCCCAGCGGCCCCGGCCGCCCCGCAGCAGGACGCCCCGGCGGCGGCACCGGCCGGCGCCGACCGGAACGCTCGGCTGAGCTTCCGGGAGCGCCACGCCGCGGCCATCGCCGCGGGGCGCAAGGCACCCGCCTCCGCCGCGGCCCCGCAGGACAGCGGCGTAGAATGGGACGACTCCTTCGTGCCCAGCTCGGACGACGAGGCGCTCGAGGACTCCACCCTCTACGGCCGCGCCGCGATCGAGCGGATCCTCGGGGGGATGCTGATCGAGGAGCGGGACCTCCACACCGGGGAGTGAGCCGGGACCGCCCCACGCACCGGCACCCCGGTGACGTCGTGGCCGAGGACGATCAGGAGGGCCGTGCACCGGCCCGGAAATCGAGGGAAACGTGTACGAAGGCGCTGTTCAGGATCTGATCGACGAGCTGGGCCGGTTGCCCGGCGTCGGGCCGAAGTCCGCGCAGCGGATCGCGTTCCACCTCCTCGACGCCGACAAGGAGGACGTCCGGCGGCTGGCCGACGCCATGACGGCGGTCAAGGACAAGGTGAAGTTCTGCCGGATCTGCGGGAACGTGTCCGAGCTGGACGAGTGCGCCATCTGCCGCGACGCCCGCCGGGACGACAGCGTCATCTGCGTGGTCGAGGAGTCGAAGGACGTCATGGCCATCGAGCGCACCCGCAGCTTCCGCGGCCGGTACCACGTCCTGGGCGGTGCGATCAGCCCCATCCAGGGCATCGGCCCCGACCAGCTGCGCATCCGGGAGCTCATGACGCGGCTCTCCGGCGACACCGTGCAGGAGGTCGTGCTCGCCACCGACCCGAACCTGGAGGGCGAGGCCACCGCCACCTACCTCTCCCGCATGCTCAAGACCCTCGGGATCCGCGTGACCCGCCTGGCCTCCGGGCTGCCCGTGGGCGGGGATCTCGAGTACGCCGACGAGGTGACCCTCGGCCGCGCGTTCGAGGGCCGGACGGTCGTCGCCTGACGCACTCGCGTAGGATGTCCTGGTGCCCTGCCGCGGGGAGCGGGCGCACGGCCCGGCCCCGACCGCCGGCCGCCCTCGAGCACAGGAGTTGAACCCATGAGCCTGATCGTGCAGAAGTTCGGTGGATCCTCCGTCGCGGACGCCGACGGCATCCGCCGCGTTGCACGGCGGATCGTCGAGACGCGCAACAGGGGCCACGACGTCGTCGTCGTCGTCTCCGCGATGGGCGACACCACGGACGAGCTCCTGGACCTCGCCCACGAGGTCACCCGCAAGCCCCCGGCCCGCGAGCTCGACATGCTGCTCACCGCCGGCGAGCGCATCTCCATGGCGCTGCTGGCCATGGCGGTGTCCGGGATGGGCGCTCCCGCCCAGTCCTTCACCGGGTCGCAGGCGGGGATGGTCACCGACGGCGCGCACGGCGCCGCCCTCCTCGTGGAGGTCAATCCGCTGCGCGTGCGCGAGTCCCTGGACCAGGGCAACATCGCGATCATCGCCGGGTTCCAGGGCGTGCACCGCCAGACCAAGGACATCACCACCCTGGGCCGCGGCGGCTCGGACACCACGGCCGTGGCGCTGGCGGCCGCCCTCGACGCCGACGTCTGCGAGATCTACTCCGACGTCGACGGCGTGTTCACCGCCGATCCCCGCATCGCGCCCAGGGCCCGCAAGCTGGACGTGGTCAGCAGCGAGGAGATGCTCGAGCTCGCCGCGAACGGCGCGAAGATCCTGCACCTGCGCTGCGTCGAGTACGCCCGCCGCTTCGGCGTGAAGCTGCACGTCCGCTCGTCCTTCTCCCACAACGAGGGCACCTGGGTCATCCCGGGCCCCGAAGACGCCGTCACCTCCCCGAAGGAGATCCCGTTGGAACAGCCGCTCATCTCCGGCATCGCCCACGACCGCACGC
Source organism: Kocuria sp. GQ42 (assembly GCF_059758435.1). Taxonomy (NCBI): domain Bacteria; kingdom Bacillati; phylum Actinomycetota; class Actinomycetes; order Micrococcales; family Micrococcaceae; genus Kocuria; species Kocuria sp. GQ42. The sequence goes on from NZ_JCAXEN010000007.1 coordinate 216,033, forward strand.
AGGCGAAGGTCACCGTCGTCGGAGTGCCGGACAAGCCCGGCATCGCCGCCCGGATCTTCCGGCTGCTCGCGGAGGCGAAGGTCAACGTGGACATGATCGTGCAGAACATCTCCACCGGCGACGACCCGCTGACGGACCTCTCCTTCACGGTGGACGAGTCCCAGGGCGATCTGGCCATGAGCCTGCTGCGGGCCGCCGAGGAGAAGATCGGCTACGCGGGCCTGGAGTACGACGACGAGGTCGGCAAGCTCTCCCTCGTGGGCGCCGGCATGAAGTCGAACCCCGGGGTGACCTTCACGTTCTTCGAGGCGCTCGCGGCCGCGAACATCAACATCGACATGATCTCGACCTCCGAGGTCCGGATCTCGGTGGTCACGGCCGCCGACCGGCTCGACGAGGCCGTGCGCGTGGTGCACAGCGCCTTCGGCCTGGACTCCGACGAGGAGGCCACGGTCCACGCGGGGACCGGCCGCTGATCCCCGTGCCGCGCTCCACCGGTCCGTCGACGACGGGGCGGGTCCCGTGACCCGCCCCGTCGTCGTCCTGTCCCGCGCGGAGTGGGCGCCGCGGGCGCACGCCCACGAGCAGCGCGCGGCACGCCGCGCGGACCCGTTCGTGGCCCGCCGCCACCGCGGGCACCAGCACCCGGTCGAGGACTTCCTGTTCACCTACTACACCCTCAAGCCCGCGCAGCTGAAGCGCTGGCATCCCGGGGCGGGCACCGTGCTGCTGGACGCCGCGGACCGCGCCGGGGAGAAGTTCTACCGCGCGCTCACCGGCGCCGAGCTCACGGCCCTGGGGCTCAGCGCCCGGGACGGGGCAGTGACCGTCGACGACGACGCCCTCCGGGACCGGCGGGCCCCCGCGATCGACTTCGCCCGGGCGGTGCTGGGCGCGCACGCGGGCAACCCGGGCTTCTTCGGCTGCTTCGGCCTGCACGAGTGGGCGATGGCCTACCGCTCGGAGGACAACGACCTCCGCCACGAGCAGCTCGAGCTGCGGCTCGGGGCCGCGGGCACGGACGCCGTGGTGGAGTCCGCCCGGATCCGGTGCACCCACTTCGACGCGTTCCGGTTCTTCCAGCCGCAGGCCGTGCCGCTCAACGAGCTGCGGCCCACCCGGGAGTCCCAGCGCCGGATGGAGCAGCCGGGCTGCCTGCACGCCACCATGGACCTCTACAAATGGGCGTACAAGCTCGTCCCGGGGATCCCCTCCGAGCTGCTGATGGACTGCTTCGAGCTGGCGTGGGACGTGCGGGAGACGGACATGCGGGCCGCCCCCTACGACCTCTCCGGCTGGGGCTACGAGCCCGTGCGGATCGAGACGCCGGAGGGCAAGGCCGAGTACGTGCGCCGGCAGCGGGAGTTCGCCCGGCGTGCCGAGCCGCTGCGCCGCCGGCTCGGCGCGGCCCTCGAGGTCCTCGACCCGGCCCGCGCCACCGACGGGGCGGCGGCGTGAGCGCGCCCGGGGAGCCCGCCGGCGGCTGGGAGCGGATCGTGGCGGTCTCCGCCGTGCCGGACCCGCTCGACTTCGTGACGGCGCCCTCCAGCACGGGGCCGGTCCTCGTCACCCGTGACGCCGGGGGCGCGCTGCACGTGCTGCGCAACACCTGCACGCACCAGCAGGCCACCGTGTGCCGGGAGTCCGCCGGGCGCGCCGATACGTTCGAGTGCCCCAACCACTTCTGGGTCTTCGCCGCCGACGGGCGGTTCGTGGGGTCCCGCCTGGCCCTGGCGGCCGGCCGGGAGGCACCGCCGGACCCCGCCAAGGACCTCCTCCGGGCGGCGGCGGTCGACGTGGTCGAGGGCTGGGTCGTGGCCCGCTTCGGCTGAGGCGGAGTCAGTGCGGCGCGGGCGCGCCGTCGTCGTCGCGCCGCTGCCGCCCGGCGAGCCAGGCCTGGACGTCCGCGCGCCGGATCCGGCGGTGGCTGCCCCGGTACTGCACGGGCAGGGTGCCCTCGGTGGTGAGGTTGCGCAGATAGGTGGCCGAGATCCCGGCGAGCGCGGCCGCCTGCGAGGTGGTCAGCAGGTCCTCCGGGGAGTCGGGGACGGCCCCGTCCTCGCCGTGGCGGGCGAGCCAGGCCTGGACGTCCGCGCGCCGGATCCGGCGGTGGCTGCCCCGGTACTGCACGGGCAGGACGCCCTCGGTGGTGAGGTTGCGCAGATAGGTGGCCGAGATCCCCGCGAGCGCGGCCGCCTGCGAGGTGGTCAGCAGGTCCCCGGGGTCCGCCGGCGGCTCCGCGGCGGAGGTCACCGCGGCGGACGTCACCGTGACGGTCTCCCCGCGGGTCATCCGGGAGAGGAGGTCCACCACGGCGTCGCGCGCTCCCTCCGGCAGGCGCAGGGAGGTGCCGTCCACGAAGACCGTCACGTCCCGGGCCTCGAGGGCGTCCGCGAGCCGCTCGGCCTCCCGGCCGCTGAGTCCGGGGGTGGTCGTCGCTGGGTGCTGGGTCATGGGCCCATTGTTCCAGCACCGCTCCGTTCCCCTCCGCCGGCGGCGGACCGGGGTCAGTCCGTCCCGCGCCGCCAGCGGAGGACGGCGAGCCACAGCAGCACCCCCGCCAGGCCCATCGTGCCGGGCACGAGCACGGGGGACGGCCCGACGGCCCCGCTGGTCGCCGCCCACAGCCGGGCCGCGCCCGACATCGCGTCCCAGGCCTCGGCGTACCGCGGGTCCAGCGGTCCGGCCCGCAGGTTCGCCAGGACGTGCTCGTAGACGCCGTAGGCGCTGCCGAGCACGGAGACGACCGCGGCGACCCGCACGGTGCGGGCCGTCCCGGTGGTGCGCCGCACCAGCCACGCCACGGCCCCGAGCAGCAGCACGGCCAGCACCGCCCACGGCACCAGCTGGGCGGGCCCCTGCCAGTGCCGCAGCATCGCCAGCTCGGTCAGCGCGCCGAGGACGGTGCCGATCCCCAGCAGGGTCAGGACCCGGCGGTAGACCGAGACCAGGCGTGCGTCGTCGGTGCGGGCCCCGACGCCGGCTCCGGTGCTCCCCGGTGCAGTGCTCATGGCACCAGGGTCTACCGGAGGCGCCTTGGAGAACACCTGGAAGCCGACCGGTGACCCCTACCACACCCGGTGGGCGGTCCGGGCCCGGCGGGCCCGGCGTGCGGCGAAACGATAGGATGGTCACCGTTCGCCGGATCCCGGCCCGCTGCTCGACCCTCAGGAGTTCCCCGATGGCCCGCATTGTTGTCGACGTCATGCCCAAGCCCGAGATCCTCGACCCGCAGGGGAAGGCGATCGCCAACGAACTGCCCCGCATCGGTCTGGACGGCTTCGCCGGTGTCCGGCAGGGCAAGCGCTTCGAGCTGACCGTCGACGGCGAGGCCACCGAGGACGCGCTGGCCCAGGCCCGCGAGGCCGCGGAGAAGCTGCTCTCCAACCCCGTCATCGAGGACGTCGTGCGCGTGGCCGTGCTCGACGAGACCGAGGAGAACTGAGCATGGCCGGTCTCGAGACCCCCCTGATCGCGGACCTCTCCGGCCCCGCGCCGGACGCCGGGCTCGCCGGCGCGCGCGTCGGCGTCGTGACCTTCCCCGGCACCCTCGACGACCGCGACGCGGCGCGGGCCGTCGAGCTCGCCGGCGGCACCCCCGTCCCCCTCTGGTACGCCGACGAGGACCTGCAGGGCGTCGACGCCGTGATCCTGCCCGGCGGCTTCTCCTACGGCGACTACCTGCGCGCCGGGGCCATCGCCCGGTTCGCCCCGATCATGGCGCCGATCATCGACGGCGCGAACGCCGCGGGCACCTCGGGGTCCGCCCCGCTGCCGGTCCTCGGCATCTGCAACGGCTTCCAGATGCTCACCGAGTCGCACCTGCTGCCGGGCTCGATGATCAAGAACGAGCGCCTGAAGTTCCTGTGCCGGGACCAGCGCCTGCGCGTGGAGAACAGCACGACCGTGTGGACCACCGAGTTCGAGCAGGGCCAGGAGATCGTGGTCCCGCTCAAGAACCAGGACGGCCAGTACGTGGCGGACGAGCGGACCCTCGACGCCCTCGAGGCCGAGGGCCGCGTGGTCTTCCGCTACGTCGGGGGCAACCCCAACGGGTCCCGGCGGGACATCGCCGGGATCTGCAACGCCGGCGGCAACGTGGTGGGCCTCATGCCGCACCCGGAGCACGCGGTCGAGCCGGGCTTCGGCGCGGACTCCTCGGCCTCCGGCGAGGTCGGCATGCGCGACGGCACGGACGGGCTGGGCCTGTTCGTCTCCGCCCTCAAGGCACTGGTCAAGTAAGGGACACCGAGCACTCCATGAGCGACAAGCACTTCAACCTGGACACCGTCGAGCACGCGACGGCCACCCCCGACACCGAGCTGCCCTGGGCCGAGCTGGGCCTCAAGGACAACGAGTTCGAGGAGATCAAGAAGATCCTCGGCCGCCGGCCCACCGCCGCGGAGCTGGCGATGTACTCGGTCATGTGGTCCGAGCACTGCTCCTACAAGTCCTCCAAGGTCCACCTGCGCCAGTTCGGCGAGAAGGTCACCGAGGAGATGAAGAAGGACCTGCTGGTGGGCATCGGCGAGAACGCCGGCGTCACCGACCTCGGGGACGGCTGGGCCGTGACCTTCAAGATCGAGTCCCACAACCACCCGTCCTACGTGGAGCCCTACCAGGGCGCCGCCACGGGCGTCGGCGGGATCGTGCGCGACATCATCTCGATGGGCGCCCGGCCCGTGGCCGTCATGGACCCGCTGCGCTTCGGGGCGATCGACCACCCGGACACCGCGCGCGTGGTGCACGGCGTGGTGGCGGGCGTGGGCGGCTACGGCAACTCCCTGGGCCTGCCCAACGTGGGCGGGGAGGTCGTCTTCGACTCCTGCTACCAGGGCAACCCGCTCGTCAACGCGCTCGCCGTGGGCGTGATGCGCCACGAGGACATCCGCCTCGCCAACGCCTCCGGCGTGGGCAACAGGGTGGTGCTGTTCGGCGCCCGCACCGGCGGCGACGGCATCGGGGGCGCCTCCGTGCTCGCCTCGGAGTCCTTCGACGACGCCAAGCCGTCCAAGCGGCCGGCCGTCCAGGTCGGCGACCCGTTCGCGGAGAAGGTGCTCATCGAGTGCTGCCTCGAGCTGTTCAAGGGCTCCCTCGTGGAGGGCATCCAGGACCTGGGGGCCGCGGGCATCTCGTGCGCCACCTCGGAGCTGGCCTCCAACGGGGAGGGCGGCATGCACGTGGACCTGACCCAGGTCCTCCTGCGCGACCCCACCCTGACCCCGGGCGAGATCCTCATGTCGGAGTCCCAGGAGCGCATGATGGCGGTCGTGACCCCCGAGAAGGTCGCCGCCTTCGAGGCCGTGATGGACAAGTGGGACGTCGAGCACTCCTGGATCGGCGAGGTCACCGGCACCGGCCGGCTCGTGATCGAGTGGGACGACGAGGTCATCGTCGACGTCGACCCCCGCACCGTCGCCCACGAGGGCCCCGTCTACGACCGGCCCTACACCCGTCCCGCGGACCAGGACCGGCTCCAGGCGGACCGCTTCGCCGGCTCCTCGGCCGACGCCGGGCGGCCCTCGGGCGCGGAGCTCAAGCACGCCGTCCTCGAGCTCATGGCCTCCCCGAACCTCTGCGCCAAGGACTGGGTCACCGACCAGTACGACCGCTACGTGCAGGGCAACACCGCCATGGCGATGCCCGACGACGCCGGGGTGGTCCGCGTGGACGAGGAGACCGGCCTCGGCGTGGCCCTGTCCACCGACTGCAACGGCCGCTACGCCTACCTGGACCCGTACGCCGGCGCGCAGCTGGCCCTGGCCGAGGCCTACCGCAACGTGGCCACCGCCGGCGCCCGCCCCGCGGCCGTCTCCGACTGCCTGAACTTCGGCTCCCCCGAGGACCCGGAGACCATGTGGCAGTTCGCCGAGGCCGTGCGCGGGCTCGCCGACGGCTGCCAGCAGCTGGGGGTGCCCGTGACGGGCGGCAACGTGTCCCTCTACAACCAGACCGGCGGCGTGGCCATCCACCCGACGCCCGTGGTGGCGGTGCTGGGCGTGCTCGACGACGTCCGGCGGCGCACGCCGTCGGGCTGGCGCGAGGACGGCCAGGCGATCTACCTGCTCGGGACCACCCGGGACGAGCTGGACGGCTCCGAGTGGGCGAACCTGCGCGGGCACCTCGGCGGGCTCCCCCCGGCCGTGGACCTCGCCCAGGAGAAGCTGCTCGGCGACCTGCTGATCAACATGTCCCGCGACGGCATGATCGACGCCGCGCACGACGTCGCCGAGGGCGGCCTCGCGGCGACCCTCGCCGAGATGGCGCTGCGCTTCGACACCGGTGCGCGCATCGGGCTGGGCGAGGTGTGCGAGCGCGACGGCGTGGACCTGTTCACCATGCTCTTCTCGGAGACCCAGGGACGGGCCGTGGTGGCCGTGCCGCGCAGCGAGGAAGTACGGTTCAAGGACATGTGCACCATGCGCGCCTATCCGCACACGCGGATCGGCGTGGTGGACACCGAGAACCGCGCGCTGGACGTGCAGAGCGAGTTCGGCATCGGTCTGGACGAGCTCCGCACCGCGCACGAGGGCACGCTGCCGAAGTACTTCGGCTGATCCGCCGGGGGCGGATCCCCGCCCCCGGCACCCCGCTCCACGGATCCACCCAGTCCACCCTCGGCACCCGGACCCGCAGAAAGCAGCACCAGCATGACTGAGGACCTCGAGGCCCAGCGCCCCGCACCCGTCCTGGAGACGGAACGGCTCCTGCTCCGCCCCTTCACCGCCGAGGAGCTCGACGCCGTGGCGGCCGGCGAGCACGGCGCCCACTTCGCCCACGGCTTCCCGACCGCCGAGGACATGGACTTCGCCCGCGAGTCCCTCATGGCTGGGGGCTACTTCTTCACGGAGTCCGTGTACGCGCGGATGGCCGTCGTGGAGAAGTCGACCGGCGAGATCGTCGGCACGGCCGGCTTCGTGGGCCCCCCGATCGACGACGAGCTCGAGATCGTGGGCTCCCTCGCCGCGGACCGCCGGAACCTGGGCTACGCGCAGGAGGGCATCACCGCGCTGCTCGGCGTCGCGTTCGCGGACCCCGCGGTCACCGGGGTGCGCGCCAGCGTGCCCGGGGACAACGCGCCGGCCACGCAGGTGCTCCTCGCCGCGGGCTTCGTCCACCGCGAGACCCCCGGCCCGGAGACCGACTACGTCCTGCCGCGCCCCGCGTAGACCGCGCGGCGCCGGAACCTAGACTGGCGAGGTGATCCCGGCCCTGTTCCCCTTCAGCGGCATCCCCGCGCACCTCCTCCCGGAGACCGCGACGATCGTCGTGCTGGTGCTGGGGCTGCTCATCAACCTGGTGGCCCTGGGCTGGATCCCGCACAACCGGCGGCCCTCCGTGGCCCTGGCCTGGCTGCTCGCGATCTTCCTGCTGCCCTACGTGGGGATCCTGCTGTTCCTGGCCATCGGCTCCGCCAAGCTGCCGAAGAAGCGGATGGCGATGCAGGCGAAGATGAACGACGTCATCCGCGAGAACACCCCGGACCTCCACATCCTGGGCAACACGGACGAGGAGCTGCCCGAGTGGGTGGCCTCCACCGCGGCCCTGAACTACAAGCTCGGCGCCCTGCCCATGGTCGGCGGCAACTCCTTCGAGATCCTCACCGACAACCACGAGGCGATGCGGATCATGGCGGAGGCCGTGGACCGGGCCCGGGACTACGTCCACTTCGAGTTCTACATCGTGGCCATCGACGACGCCTCGCGCCCCCTCCTTGAGTCCCTGGTGCGCGCCCACCGGCGGGGGGTGCGGGTGCGGGTGCTCATCGACCACCTCGGCTCCGTGGGCTACCCGGGGTACCGGGGGATGATCAAGCGCTTCGACGAGGCCGGGCTGCCATGGCAGCGCATGCTGCCCGTCCGGCCGTGGAAGGGCGAGTGGCAGCGGCCTGACCTGCGCAACCACCGCAAGATCCTCGTGGTCGACGGCTCCCTGGCCTACACGGGTTCGCAGAACATCATCCACCGCTCCTACAACAAGCGCCGGAACCGCCGGAAGGGGCTCGAGTGGAAGGACCTGATGCTCGAGTGCACCGGTCCCGTGGTCGCCGAGCTCAACGCCCTGTTCACGAGCGACTGGTACTCCGAGACCGGCGACCTCCTGCTCGACGAGGCCGCCCGCGACCTCCCGGACACCCAGGGGCCGGTCTTCGCCCAGGTCGTGCCCTCCGGCCCCGGGTTCGAGACGGAGAACAACCTGCGCCTGTTCAATCACCTGATCTACAACGCCAACGAGCAGATCGTCATCGCCAGCCCGTACTTCGTCCCGGACGAGTCGCTGATGCACGCGCTGACCACCGAGGCGCAGTCCGGGGTGGACGTGCGGCTGTTCGTGGGCGAGACCTCCGACCACTTCCTCGCCTACCACGCCCAGAACTCCTACTACCAGGAGCTCGTCGAGGCCGGTGTGAAGATCTACCGGTACCGCTCCCCCACCGTGCTGCACGCCAAGTTCGTGCTCGTGGACGACTACGTCTCCGTGATCGGCTCCTCCAACATGGACGAGCGCTCGTTCGCCCTGGACCTCGAGGTCTCCGTGTTCATCGCGGACCGGGACTTCCGGCGGCGGATGGACGCGGTGGTCGCCGAGTTCCACGAGGCCAGCACCCTGCTCGACTTCGACGCGTGGAACCGGCGGCCGCTGTGGCACAAGTACGCCGACAACGTGGCCCGGCTGACCTCGGCCCTGCTCTGAGGGGCCGAGCCCGCGCTCAGACCTCCAGGACGCCGCGCACGATCGAGTCCCCCGAGTGCGTCGGGTCGCCGTCGATCGGCTCGTTCGAGACGTCCACGACCGGGAACTCGCCGACGTCCAGGTTCTCGGGCAGCACGAACACCGCCTCGTCCCCGGCCATCACGCCGAGGCTGACCATCCGCTGCGCGTCGGGGGCGAGCAGCCAGACCTCCTTGAACCCGTCCACGTCGGCGGGGTCGGTCCGCACCACCAGCTGACGGGTCCCGTCCGGGCGCTCGTCCACCTCCGCCGAGCCGCGGGCGGTGTAGCCGGCGAGGGGCTCGAGCTCCGCTGTGGCCAGCACCGTGGGGTCCGGCTCCAGGCCCAGGCGCTGCGCACCCCAGACCGAGACGCCGCCCACGAGCAGCGCCGCGGCGGCCGCGGCGGCGGCCAGGGGGTACGGCACCCCGCGCCGGGGCCTGCGCCGGCGGGCGTCGAGGTCGACGACGGTCGCCCCGCCGCGCCCTGCGCCGTCGTCGCCCCGCGGGCCGGCCGCGGAGCCCGTGGGGTCGCCGGCGGTGCCGGTGCTGTCCTCGGCGGCGGTGTCGCCGCGGGCGCCGTCCCGGGTGCCGGCGAGCGGATCCGCCGCGACCTCGTCGGAGAGGCCCAGCTCGGCGTGGATCGCGGCCCAGACCCCGGGGCCGGGGGCCGTCAGGGCGGGCGCCTCGGCCCGGCCGGCGTGCACGACGCGCTGCAGGGACGCGAGCTCGGCCGCGCAGTCCGGGCAGGAGGCGACGTGCTCCCGGCTCTGGGGGTCGACGGCCTCACCCAGAGCCAGGAGCGTCAGCGACTCCTCACTCAGGTGTGCCATGACCGTCTCCCAATCGTGTTCGTAGGTTCGTGAGGCCGCGCCTCAGATGACTCTTGACCGTGCCGAGGGGCAGGTCCAGGTGCTGTGCGATCTGCTGGTGCGTGAGCTCCTCGTAGAACGCCAGCGCCATGATCGTCGACTTCGGGGGCCCGAGCCGCTCGACCTCCGCCCGCACCACGAGCCGGTCCACCAGCAGGTCCGACTCCTCGTGCCGCGGCTCCCGGTCGGTGCGCACCGCGTCCGCCTGGCGCCGCTCCGCCTCGCGACCGGCGGTCCTCGCGGCGTCGGCGATGCAGTTGCGCGCGATCCCGATGAGCCAGGCGGGGGCCGAGGAGTGCTCGGGGCGGTAGCCGGACCGGTACTTCCACGCCCGGATGAAGACCTCCTGCACCACGTCGTCGGCACCCGCGTCGTCGCGCAGCGCCCGGAGGGCGAGACCCCGGATGACCCCGGCGCAGTGCCGGTACGCGGCACTCAGCGCCTGCTCGTCCCCCGCGGCGAACGCGGCGTCGAGCTCGGGTCCCCATTCCGGGGGCGGCGTCGGCATCGTGGAAGGGCTCCTCGTGGGGCGGAGGTCGTGGTCGCGGGCGGCCGGGCGGTGCCCGGGCGCACGAGTCGTGCCCAGCCTAGTGGACACCGGCCATCCGGTCATGCGCCTCCCGCCTCCCTCCGCCGCTCAGGGCACCGGGACCGCCCGCAGCACCACGTTGTCCTCGTAGTCCCCGATCTCCTCGAGCCACTCCCCGCCGCACGTCACGAGGTGGAGCACCGGCTCGCCGGTCCGGCGGAACAGGTCCGCCTCCGCGAGGGACTTCTTGTGCACGTGCTGGACGGACTCGGTGCGGTAGCGCTGGACGCTCCCGTCCGCGCGCTCCACGCGGACCTCCGCCCCGACCGGCACGTCCTTGAGCTGCGCCATCGGCGTGACCTCGGTGAGGGTGTCGACGTGGCCGGCGACGACCGCGGCGCCCTCGTCCGCCCCGGGGGACGGACCGTACCGGTACCAGCCCAGCTCCACGTGGTTGTCCGGGATGGTCATGGCCCCGTTGTCCTCGACCCCCACCGGGACCACCGGCATGTCGATCGGGGAGCCGTCCACGACCACCCGCACGGGGGCGGGGACCTTCTCGGCGGGCGCCTGGGTGGCGGGAGCGACCGGGATCTCCGCGGGTGCCGCGGCGGACTGCGCCGGGGCCTCCGCGGAGACCGGACGGTCGAGGCCGGCGAGTGCCGGCACCGCCTCCTCGCCCTGGTACGGTCCCGCCGCCAGGGAGTTCGCGGGCGGCGTGGCCCCGCTCTCCGGGAGAGCGGTGACGGCCGCTGCCGCGAGCAGGGACACCGAGGCGACCGCCCCGGCACCCACCGCCGCCAGACGACGACGACGGGTGCCGGGAGTTGTCGGTCCGGGCGCGCGGTGGGCCGCAGCCTGCCGCGCACCCGGACCGTGCCTGTCAGGACCGCTCACTACCGGCGGTTCCCCGCGAGCACCCGGCGGGCACCGTACGCCGCGCCGATCAGCCCGAGCGCACCGGCGGCCGCGAGGCCGGCGGTCAGCATCGTGCGCTGCTCCTGGGCCGCGAGGCCGGACTGGCCGCCCGGCACGGCCTCGGGCGCCTGCTCCATGCCCTCCAGGGTCTGGACGGCGAGGTCCAGGTTCCCGGCCTCGAGGGAGCCCCACGCGTACACGATGTTGTGGGTGCCCTCGGCGAGCTCGAGATCGGCGGGGCCGATGACCGGGTCGGTGGTGCCCGCGGCGGCCACGGACGCCGAGACCGTGCCGGCGTCGACCGGGAGGGTCTCCTCGTTCGGGTTCTCGAGCCCGGTGATGATCGCCTGGTCGCCCGCGAGGACGTCCACGGCCGGGGCCGCGGCCACGTGCCGGACGGTCAGGTGCGACTTCCCGGCCTCGATCTCGGACATGTCGTTGGTGAACAGGGCGGCCGTGGGGTTGCCCTCGGCGTCGAGGTGGGCCGCGGCCGTGTAGCTCATCCCGGTCTGCAGGTCGGCGGTGACGGGACCGATGATCGGCTCCGAGGCGTCGGCGGCGTCGGGGGCCGTGATGGCCAGGTCGTAGCTGCCGGCGGGCAGCTCCAGCGGGCCGGCCAGGGTGCCCGGCTCGAAGTCGTCGAGGGTGAGCTCACCGTTGACGTAGACGTCCACGACGGTGTCGGGGACGCCGTGGAGCACGGAGAGCTCGGCGTGCTCGGCGGCGAACGCCGGGCTCATGCTGAGGGCACCGGCACCGAGGCCGAGGACTGCTGCGGCGGAAAGGGTCTTGCGCATGGTAACTGCTCCTTGAACGGGCTCCCTGGCGGAAGCGGAATCGACCTTGCACCCGTACTACCGCCGTGGACCCCTCCGTGGATGCAGCAGGTCACATTTTTTCCGGAAAGTTTTTCCGGGCCCGTTCCGCACCACAATGAAGAGGGCGGCGCCGTGGCCCGCGCGGCCCGCGGGAGCCGCCGTCCGGGCACCCGCCCGGGCACCCCTCGCATCCCCAGGAGGAACCGTGGACACCCATCGCTTCACCGGCAGGACCGCCGTGGTCACCGGGGCGGGCTCGGGCATCGGGCGCGCCACCGCGCTGCGCCTGGCCGGCGAGGGGGCCATGGTGGTGGTGGTCGACCTGTCGGCCCGCCGGCTGGAGGCCCTGGTGGCGGGCGCGCCGCGCCTGCCGCTGTTCCCCGTGCTCGCGGACCTCACGGACGAGGGGGCGGTGGGCCGCGTGCTGGCGGCGACCGAGGGGCGGCTCGACGTGCTGGTCAACAACGCCGGGATCATGGACCGCTTCGAGTCCGTCGCCGAGGTGGACGACGCGACGTGGGACCGGGTCTTCGCCGTGAACGTCGGCTCCGTCATGCGGCTGACCCGCGCGGCGATCCCGCTGCTCCGGGCCTCCGGACGGGGAGCGATCGTCAACGTGGCCTCCGAGGCGGCCCTGCGCGGCTCCGCCGCGGGCGCGGCCTACACCGCCTCCAAGCACGCCGTGGCCGGGCTGACGAAGAGCACCGCCCTCATGCACGCCGCGGACGGCATCCGCACCAACGCGGTCGCCCCCGGCGCCACGGCCACGGGCATCGAGGCGCCCATGGTCTCGGACCTCTTCCCCGGTAGGATGGCGGGGTTCATGCAGAACATCCCCTACACGGCCACGGCCGAGCAGGTCGCCGCCGTCATCGCCTTCCTCGCGAGCGACGACGCCTCCAACGTCAACGGCGTGATCATGCCCTCGGACGGCGGCTGGTCCGCGGTGTGACGCACCGCGCGGGGTCCGTGCCCCCGCGCGGTGCGCGGCTCACTCCTCCTCGAGCGTGGAGACCTCCTGCGGCTCGTCGAGGACGACCTCCTGGTCCTGCTCCACGAGGTCGTCGGGGTTCGCCTCGAGGGAGGACGCCTCCGAGCGGTCGGGCGCGTGCACCGGAGCCTCCTCGTCCTGGTCGTCGAGATCCTGCTGATCGGCGTCGATCGACTGCTCGAGCCGGTCGGCCTCGTCGTACTCGGGTACGTCGCTCATGGCTGCCTCCTGCGTCGTGGGACCTGCGGGACCACCGGCCGTGGGGCCGGTCGTGTGCTCCCGACCCTACTCGTCGGGTCGTCTGTTCCCAGCCCCCTGGTGGTCGGATAACGTGGTCTGCACCACAGGAAGCACCGCTCAACAGCAGGAGTTGTCGATCATGACGAGCCGATTCCACCGCTACGCCGAACTGTTCAAGAGCAAGGGCCCCTGGTGCACCGTGTACACGGACATCAGCACCGGCACCGTCGACTCGCTGCACGCCATCGACGTGCTTCCGGAGAACATCTGCCGAGAGCTGGAGCGCCAGGGCGCGAGCAAGGCCGATCTCGCCGCGGTGGAAGCCGCCGTGCGCCCGGCCGAGGGCGTGCCGGACCCGGTGTGCCGGTACCTGCTGGTGCGCGGAGGCACCGTGGAGATCGACGAGGTCCTCCCCGGTCCCCGGGCCGGCCGCGGCGTCGTCCAGGTGGAGGACGTCCCCGATCTCACTCCCCTGTTCCGGCACCGCCCGGACGACTTCCCGTACGTGGTCGCCGAGGTGGGCCGGGACGGCGGCGAGATCTGCCTCCAGCACGCCAGCCGCGTCCGGGCCGCGGACGAGCAGCAGATCGAGGGCGAGACCGAGCACCTGAAGAAGTTCCCCGGGGGCGGCTGGTCACAGGGACGCTGGCAGCGGCACACGGAGGACGTGTGGCGGCGCAACACCGAGCAGGTGGCCGAGCAGATCGACAAGGTCGTGGCCGAGAGCGGGGCGCAGCTCGTCGTCCTGGCCGGGGACCTGCGGGCCCGGGGCCTGGTCGAGGAGCAGCTGTCCAAGGCGGCCCGGGGGATGCTGAGCGTCGTGGACGCCAACACCCGGGCGGAGGGCAGCAAGTCCGCCGACTTCGACCACCAGGTCGAGGAGCGCGTGGCGGAGGTCGTGGCGCACCGGCAGCAGGCGCTGCTCGAGCGGCTCGCCGAGCAGCAGGGACGCGCGGACCCCACCGCCGTCTCGGGGATGGCACCCGTGGTCTCGGCCCTGCAGCAGGCCCAGGCGGAGACGCTGCTGCTCGACGACACCCACCTGGACACGGAGCAGCAGCTCATCGCCCTGGACGCCGAGCCGTGGATCGCCCTGGAGGAGTCGGAGGCCGTGGGCGCGGGCGTGCTGGGCCGGGTCTCCGCCGACGCCGCGCTGGTGCGCGCCGCGGTGCTGACCGACGGCCGCCCCGTCTTCGTGCCGCCGGGGGCGCTGCCCCACGGCACGGACGTCGCGGCCCTGCTGCGCTGGAGCGCCGCACCGGCGTCCTGACCCGGCACGGACGAGGGGCCCCCGCACGCGGGGGCCCCTCGTCCGTGCCCTGCCCCGTGCTCCCGGCGGAGCCGCGGGGCCAGGGGACGGGGTTCAGAGGGCCAGCTGGCGGGCGGGGGTGTCCGCGGCGGAGGGCCTGCCCGCGTAGGCGCCCCGGAACGCGGCGGCGGGGTGGGTGCCGAGCACCTTGGTCTGCCCCTTGCCGTAGAGGTTCTCGCGCAGCGTGGTGCCCTCGTACCCGGTGCGGTAGCGGCCGCGCTTCTGCAGCTCCGGCACGACCCACTCCACGAAGTCCTCGAACGAGCCCGGGGACACGTGGTAGGCGAGGTTGATGCCGTCCAGCCCGCCCTCGTCGATCCACCGCTCGAGCTCGTCGGCCACGGTCTGCGGGGACCCGACGATCGGCACGCCCATGCCGCCCATCGAGATGTGCTTGGCGACCTCCTTGATCGTCCACTTCTTGTGCGGGTCGGCCGTGGTGAAGGGGGTCAGGAAGGACTGGATCGAGTCGGTCTTGATGTACTCCAGGACGTCGTTCTCGTCGTAGCGGCCCAGGTCCAGCCCGGACCAGCCGCCCACGAGGCCCAGCGCGCCGTCGGTGTCCGCGTACCGCTCGTAGTCGCGGCGCTTCTGCTCGGCCTTCGCGTCGGTCTCGTCGACGATCACGTGCAGCATGGCGAAGATCTTGAGGTCGTCCCGGTTCCGGCCGCTGGCCTCCGCCTCGTCGCGCAGCTTGTCGGTGACCACCCGGGTCAGGTCCGGGCGGATGCCGCCCACGAACACCGCCTCCGCGTGGCGGCCGGCGAACGCCCGCCCGCGGGAGGAGGCCCCGGCCTGGAAGATCAGCGGCGTGCGCTGCGGGGACGGCTCGGTCAGCCCGATGCCGGGGACGTCGAAGTACTTGCCGTGGTGCTGGATGGGGTGCACGAGCGCCGGGTCGGCGAAGACGCCGTTGACCCGGTCGCGCCGGACCGCGCCGTCCTCCCAGGAGCCCTCCCAGAGCTTGTAGCAGACCTCCATGAACTCCTCGGCGATCTCGTAGCGCTCGTCGTGGGAGATCTGCTCCGTCAGCCCGTGGTTCTCGGCGGCCGACTTCAAGTAGGACGTCACCACGTTGAAGCCCATCCGGCCCTTCGTGAGGTGGTCGAGGGTCGCGAACTTCCGGGCGAGCGGGTACGGCTGCTCGTAGGTGATCGCGCTCGTCACGCCGAAGCCGAGGTGCTTCGTCACGGCCGCCATCGCGGAGATCTGCATGAAGGGGTCGTTGACCGGGATCTGGGTGGCGTCCCGGATCACCGGGGCCGCGGAGTTCTGGTAGACGTCGTAGTACCCGACGACGTCCGCGAGGAACAGCGCGTCGAAGAGCCCCTTCTCCAGGACCTGGGCGACGTCCGTCCAGTACTCGATGGTGTTGTACTCGTCCGCCCGGGAGCGGGGGTGCTTCCACAGACCGGGGGCCTGGTGGCCCACGCAGGTCATGTCGAAGGCGTTCAGGGCGATGCGCTTGCTCATGGGGTGTTCCTCCCGGGTCGATGCCGACCCGCGCCCGTGCGTCGTGGAGACCTGCCCGCGGGTCCGACGCACTGGTGGGCGCCGTACTTGCCGCGGAGCACGTGCACCGCGGCCCGATGTTCATCTGGGGCACCCCGCTACGGGAGAGGGTTGCCGCCCGACCAGCCAGAGCTTCGTGTCGGGACTCGTCATCGTCGTCGGGGGACAGCTTAGCGGGTGGCCCCTGACCGGGTGCAACCCCCGTGCGGTCCCGCCGCACGGGGACGGTCCCGGCCGGCAGCGGGACGGTGCCGATCCGGTACGGGCAGCTCCGCAGGGGCGCTCAGCCGGGTCGCTCCGCCGGGTCGTTCAGCCGGGCGGGGCGAGCGGCGGGGTCCGGCCCGGGTCCAGGGTCCAGCCCCGCCGGAGCAGGGACCGGAGCTCGATCAGGGGGCAGGTGTCCATGACCACATCGAGGCCGACCCGCTCCGCCCGGGCAGCGGCGTCCTCGTCGACGACGCCCAGCTGCAGCCACACCGCGGCGGCGCCCACGGCGATGGCCTGGTCCACCACCGCGCCGACGCGGCGGGAGTTCACGAAGCAGTCCACCACGTCGATCGGCCCCGGGACCTCGGCGAGCGTGCGGTGGCCGGGCTCGCCGTGCACCGGCTCGCCCTTCGGGTTGACCGGGACGATCGTCATGCCGAGGTCGTCCCGGATCCGCTTCGCCACCGAGTGCGCCGGACGGGCCGTGTTGCCGGTCAGCCCCACCACGGCCCACCGGCCGGGCCGGGTCATGAGGCGGTCGATGACGGCGGGGTCGTTGCGGCTCATGCCCCCAGCCTGGCACGGAACCCGTCCCCCCTCCTTCTTCCTCCGCGAAGTTGCACGTGTCGGCGACCTCGCGGGGGGGAAAGGAGGGTCAGGAGAAGAGCGGCAGGAGGTCCGCGTGCGCGCCCAGCTCCGCACGCTCCTGGGCGGTCAGCTCCGCCCGGCCGGTGCCCACGCGGGCGAAGTGCTCGTCGCTCCAGTGCTCGAGCGGTTCCCGCTCCCACAGGTCGGTGAGGACCCGGCGGACCTCGGCGAGCCCGTCCACGGCGGGACCCGGGGAGCCGTCCAGGTGCTGGATCAGGTCCAGGTGGTGCACCGTGGCCTCCACCGCGAGGGTGCTCAGCAGGTCCTCGACGCGCAGCACGTGCCCCTGGGTGCGGACCGCGCCGTCGCCGCAGTGCTGCGCCGCGTGCACGAGCGCCCGGGTGGTCTCGCGGTGGAGGGCGCGCAACGGCTCCCAGTCGAGGACCATGGACGCGGCCACGCGGGTGTGGCGCCTGGCCTCGGCGGCCCCTGCGGGATCGCCGCCCCAGTCGGTCCAGTAGGTCGCGGCGTCCCGGTCGGGGCGGGCGGTGGTGGGCGTGTGCAGGGCGACCAGCCCGCGCAGGGCGTCCATCGCGCAGTGGTGGGTGAGGTCCCGGACCGACCACCCCGGGCAGCCCGTGGCGGCCCAGGAGTCGCCGTCGCCGAGCCCGTCGAGGACCGCGCCGAACGCCGTGCAGGCGTCGCGCACCAAGTCCGCCCGGGCCGGGGGTCTGCGGCTCGTCATGGGTCCATGGTGGGGCACGGAGGGCTCCCGTGCCAGCGATGTGTCGCGATCACCACGGATGCGACGGATTTGCCAGGAAACACGCCGAGGACGTTCAATTGGTGGTGTAACCATCCGGAGCGGCTGAGAGACCTGGCTCGTCGACGTCGCAGCAACCGGCACGGATCCGTCTGATCCTCCGTGCGAGGTGCTAATGCCAGGACCGATGGAGTTGATCATGAGCACTTCCCTGCTGGGCTCTGCGCCGGCCACCGCACCGGGCACCGCGAAGCGCGCCTTCTCCGTGGCCTTCGAGCACGTCGGCAAGGCCTTCCCGTCCGGCCGCGAGACCCACCACGTCCTGCAGGACGTCGACGTCACGGCCCGGCCCGGCGAGGTCCTGGCGATCCTGGGGCCCTCGGGGTGCGGCAAGTCCACGCTCCTGCGGGCCGCGGCGGGGCTCGACACCGCCTCGGCCGGACGGGTGCTCATCGACGGCACCCCCGTGTCCGGCATCGACCCGCGCTGCGCGGTCGCCTTCCAGGAGCCCCGCCTGCTGCCGTGGCGCTCGGTGCGCGAGAACGTCCGTCTGGGCCTGCCCCGCGGAATCCCCCGGGACGAGGGGGACGCCGTGATCGACGACCTGCTGCGCCTGGTGGGGCTCACCGCGCACGCCGGCCACCGTCCCCGCGCGATCTCCGGCGGCATGGCACAGCGCGCGTCCCTGGCCCGGGCCCTGGCCCGCAATCCCGGGGTCCTGCTGCTCGACGAGCCCTTCGGCGCGCTCGACGCCCTGACCCGCCTGAAGATGCAGGACCTGCTGCTCACGATCCACTCGGCCCAGCCCACCACCGTCCTGCTCGTCACCCACGACGTCGACGAGGCGCTGCAGCTCGCGGACCGGATCGTGGTCCTGGGCCGGACCGGGCCCACCGCCCCCGCCTCGATCAGCACGATCCTCGCCGTGCCCGGCGAGCGCCCCCGGGACCGGGCCTCCGAGGTCCTCGCCGAGCTGCGCATGCAGCTCCTCGGCCACCTCGGCGTCGACACCCACCACCCCGCGACCCGCTGACGCGGTTCGCCCCCACCCCGACTCCCCTCCCCGGACCAGCGGCGGCACCCGCCCGCGCCGCCCGGCACCGTCCGTCCACCACGAAAGGCTCCGCCATGCCCCTGCCCCAGCGCTCCGTCCGCACCGTCCCCGCACTCGCCGCCGTCCTGACCCTCGGCCTGACCGGGTGCATGGCCGGCGAGGGCTCCGGCGAGCCGCCCACGGAGGCCGCCGGGGACGGCACCGTCCGCGTGGACTGGGCCACCTACAACCCGCTCTCCGTGGTGATCAAGGAGAAGGGTTGGCTCGAGACCGCGTTCGCCGAGGAGGGCATCGAGGTGGAGTGGGTGCAGTCCGCCGGGTCGAACAAGGCCAACGAGGCGCTGCGCGCGGAGGCGGTGGACGTCGGCTCCACCGCGGGCTCCGCGGCGCTGCTGGCCCGCAGCAACGGCACCCCGATCCAGGTGATCGACCTCTACTCGCAGCCGGAGTGGTCCGCCCTGGTCACCACCGCCGGCAGCGACGTGCAGGAGGTCGCGGACCTCGAGGGCCGCACCGTGGCCGCGACCAAGGGCACCGACCCGTACTTCTTCCTGCTCCAGGCCCTCGACGAGGCCGGGGTGGACGCCGGGGACGTCACGATCCAGAACCTGCAGCACGCCGACGGCCGCGCCGCCCTGGAGAACGGCCAGGTGGACGCCTGGTCCGGGCTCGACCCGATCATGGCCGCCGCGGAGGAGAACGGCGCGGAGCTGTTCTACCGCAACGTCGACTTCAACACCTACGGCTTCCTCAACGCCCACGAGAGCTTCCTCGAGGAGCAGCCCGAGGCCGCCCAGACCGTGGTGGACGTCTACGCCTACGCCCGGCAGTGGGCGCAGGAGAACACGGAGGAGACCGCGCAGCTGCTCGCCGAGGCGGCCGGGATCGAGCTGTCCGTGGCCGAGAAGGTGCTCGAGCGCACCAACCTGGACATCGACCACGTGCCGGGCGACGAGCAGCTGGCGGTCCTCGAGAAGGTCGGGCCGATCTTCGTGGAGTCCGACGACGTGGCCGACCAGGAGCAGATCGACGAGGCGCTCGGGAGCATCGTGGAGAGCTCCTACGCCGAGAACGCCGACGCCTCCCGCGCGGCCGAGCTGGTCGGGGACGGGCAGTGACGCAGCCCCTGACCCCCGCCGAGGAGGCGCAGCGTCTCGAGGATGCCCCCGCCGCGGCCCCCCGGCGGCGGCCGCTGCTGCGCACCGGGCTGGGCCTGCTGCTGCCCGCCGCGCTGCTGGTGCTGTGGCACGTGCTCTCCACCGCCGGGGTCTTCAGCGCCGTTCAGCTGCCGGCCCCGCTCGCGGTGCTCGAGGCCGGGATCGGCCTGCTGGCCGGCGGGGACCTCTGGACCCACGTGGGCATCTCGACCCAGCGCGTGCTGATCGGCTTCCTGATCGGCGCCGGGCTCGGCCTCGTGGCCGGGTCCTTCATCGGCCTCTCCCGCTGGGGTTCCACGCTGGTGGGCCCCACGATCGGGGCGTTCCGCGCGGTGCCGTCCCTGGCGTGGGTGCCGCTGCTGCTGCTGTGGATCGGCCTCGGCGAGGACTCCAAGGTCACGCTGGTGGCCATCGGCGCGTTCTTCCCGGTCTACACCACCGTCTCCGCGGCCCTGCAGCACGTGGACCGCAACCTCATCGAGGCGGCGCGGGCGTTCGGGCTGCACGGGCTGCGCCTGCTCACCACGGTGCAGCTGCCGGCCGTCATGCCGTCGGTCATCTCGGGGCTGCGACTGGCCCTGGCCCAGGCGTGGCTGTTCCTCGTGGCCGCCGAGCTGCTGGGCGCCTCCATGGGCCTGGGCTGGCTGCTCACCGACTCGCAGAACAACGGCCGCACCGACCGCCTGCTCCTCGCCATCGTGCTGCTCGCGGTGCTCGGCAAGGCGACGGACGCGCTGCTGGGGGTCTTCGAGAAGTGGGCCGCCAAGAAATGGGCCTGACACGTGCGCCTGGCACAGTGGAACCGTCGTCCGTGCCGGCCGGAAAGGACAGCAGCACCGTGAGCTTCAGCTGGAGCGACCCCTCCTCCCCCACCCCCAATCCCGCCCTGGTCTCGGACGAGGCCCGGATCGCCTTCTGGGAGGCGCAGGCGTCGCGCCTCGACTGGGCGCGGCCGTGGACCACCGCGCACCGCTTCGAGGCCCCGCGGCGGCTCGGGACGGACGAGCAGGGCGGCCCCACCTGGTCGGTCCCGGAGATCGCGTGGTTCGAGGGCGGCAGGCTCAACGTGGCCCACAACTGCGTGGACCGCCACGTCGAGGCCGGCCGCGGCGCCCACGTGGCCCTGTACTTCGAGGGGGAGCCCGGGGACCGGCTGGTCTACACCTACGCCGACCTGCAGCGGGAGGTCTCCCGCGCCGCCAACGCCCTGCTCGCCCTGGGCGTGGAGCAGGGCGACCGGGTGGTGATCTACCTCCCCGTCATCCCGGAGACCGTCATCATCACGCTGGCCTGCGCCCGCATCGGCGCGGTGCACTCCCTGGTCTTCGGCGGGTTCTCCGCCGAGGCGCTGCGCTTCCGCGTCGAGGACACCGGCGCCAAGGTCCTCGTGACCACGGACGGGCAGCACCGGCGCGGTGCCGTGGTGCCCGTGAAGGCCGTGGCCGACGAGGCCTGCAGCGGTGACAACGCGGTCGAGCACGTCGTCGTTGTGCGCCGCACCTCCCGGCCCGGGCGCACGGACCTGCCGCGGGGCACCCGGGGGACGCACTCCAAGGAGGAGGACGCGGTCCCGTGGACGCGCGGGCGGGACGTGTGGTGGCACGAGCTGGTCGCCGAGCAGTCCGACGTGCACGTGCCCGAGGCGTTCGATGCCGAGACGCCGCTGTTCATCATCTACACCTCCGGGACCACCGGACGGCCCAAGGGCCTGGTGCACACGATGGGCGGCTACCTCGTGCAGACCGCCTACACCCACGCGCTGCTGTTCGACCTGCTGCCCGACGTCGAGGACGAGGACGGCGGACTGCGCCCGGACGAGCTGGCCACCGTCAACGACCCCGCGAAGGTGGACTCGACCGTCCACTGGTGCACCGCGGACCTCGCGTGGGTCACCGCGCACACCTACGAGATCTACGGGCCGCTGGTCAACGGCGTGTCCGAGGTGATCTACGAGGGCACCCCGAACACCCCGCACTGGGGCCGGCACTTCGAGGTGATCGAGCGCTACGGGGTCACCGCCTACTACACGGCGCCCACGCTGATCCGCTCCCTGATGGGCGCGTTCCCGAAGGGCGTCCCGCCGCTCTACAACCTCAACTCGATCCGGCTGCTCGGCTCCGTGGGCGAGTCGATCAATCCCGAGGCCTGGCGCTGGCTGCGCGCTCAGCTGGGCAGGGACGAGGTGCCGTTCGTGGACACGTGGTGGCAGTCCGAGACCGGCGCCACCGTGATGTCCCCGCGGCCGCACGACCCGCAGTTCGCGCCCCCGGGGACGTTCGACGACGGAGCCCCGCGCACCGCGCTCAAGCCCGGCTGCGCGACCCGGGCGGTCCCGGGGATCTCCACCCGCGTGGTCGACGAGGCCGGGGAGACGGTCCCGCCCGGGGTGCAGGGCTTCGTGGTGGTGGACCGGACCGGTCCCTCGATGGCCCGCACCGTGTGGGGCGACCCGCAGCGCTACCTGTCCTCCTACTGGGAGGCCTACGCGGAGCAGGGCTGGTTCCTGGCCGGGGACGGCGCCCGCTACGACGAGGAGGGGGACATCTACATCCTGGGGCGGGTCGACGACGTCATCAACGTCTCCGGGCACCGGCTGTCCACCATCGAGATCGAGTCGGCGCTCGTCACCCACCCGTGGGTGGTGGAGGCCGGCGCGGCGCCGGTGCGCGACGAGCTGACCGGGCACGCGGTGCTCGCCTACGTGGTCCTGACCCCCGAGGCCGCCCGGGTCCCGGCGGAGGAGCTGACCGCGGCCCTGCGCGAGCACGTGGCGCACGAGATCGGGCCGATCGCCAAGCCGCGGGCGGTCGTGGCGGTCCCGGACCTGCCGAAGACCCGGTCCGGGAAGATCACCCGGCGGCTGCTCGCGCAGCTGTGGGAAGGCGCCCCGCTCGGCGACCGGTCCTCGCTGCAGAACGAGGAGTCCCTCGAGCGCATCGCCGGCGTCCTGGCCGCACGGCGCTAGCCCCGGCCGCGAGGGGCCGCTTCCGGTGCTCCTCCGGCCGCGAGGGGTCGCTTCCGGTGCTCCTCCGGCCGCGAGGAGTCGCTTCCGGCGCTCCTCCGGCCGCGAGGGGCCGCTTTCGGTCGGAATGAGCTCCTCACACCGGCGGAAAACGACCCCTCGCGCCGACGCGGAGGCCGACGCGGAGGCCGGCGGAGGCGGGAAACGACCCCTCGGCGCGGCTCCGCGACGGTCCGCTGCCCCCTCCGCAAGGACGTTGAGACTTGTGACGCCCCAGCCCGCACCGCCCCTAGGATGAATGCCGTGAACGACTCCCCCCGCCCCGCAAGCACGGCCCGCTCCGCGCCGGACGGGCTGCTGGCCGCCCTGCCGAACACCGACCTCAAGCTCGCGATGGCCGCCTCCGGCGCCCTGTTCTCGGGCTACGTGCTGGTGCACATGCTGGGGAACCTGAAGGTCTACCAGGGCGCGGAGAAGTTCGACGCCTACGCCGAGCTCCTCCGCACGGCGGGCGCCCCCGTGCTGCCGCGCGGCACGGTGCTCTGGACGGCCCGCGGCGTGCTCGCCACCGGCCTCGTGGTCCACACGGGCGCCGCCGCGGTGCTCACCGCACGGTCCTGGGCGGCGAACGGGACGCTGCTGCCGCGCACCGGCCGGCGTCCGCGGGGTCGTCGTCGCTCCCCGTGGACGGTGGCGAAGCGCTCGATGCGCAGCACGGGCGGCGTGCTCGGGCTGTTCACCCTCTTCCACGTGCTCGACCTGACCCTGGGCGCCCGGCCCGCCGCGGCCCGGGGGTTCGAGCACGGCAGCGCCCACGCCAACCTCGTGGCCAGCCTCTCCCGCCCGCCGGTGGCCGCCGCCTACGCCCTGTCCATGGCGGCGCTGGCCGCCCACCTGGTGCACGGCATCCCGGAGATCGCCAACGACGTGGGCGTGGGCGGTGACCGGCGCTTCCAGCGGCGGCTGCGGATCGCCGCGAACGCGTTCGGCGCCGCGGTGGCCGCCGGCAACACCACGATCCCGGTGGCCGTGCTGACCCGCGCGGTGCGCTGAGCCCCGTGACCGCCCTCCCCCGCCTGCGGGACGACCTCCCGCGGGACGACCTCCTGCAGGACGACCTCCTGCAGGACGACCTTCTTCGAGACGACTTTCTTCGAGACGACAAGGACCCGAGCGAGTGAGCACCTTCTCCCTGACCGTGGACGTGTGGCGCCAGCCCTCCCCGGAGGAGCCCGGGGACTTCACGGCCTACGACGTCCCGGACGCGAGCCCGGACATGACCGTGCTCGAGCTGCTCGACCGGATCAACGCTCAGCTGGAGGCCGCCGGCGAGGACCCGGTGGTCTTCGACGACGGCTGCCGCGAAGGGGTCTGCGGCAAGTGCGGGGTGACGGTCGACGGCGTGGCGCACGGCCCCGAGCGCAACGCCGCGAGCTGCATGCAGCACCTGGGGGCCTACCGGGACGGGGACCGCGTGCGCATCGAGCCGCTGCGGGCGGCGTCCTTCCCGGTCAAGCGGGACCTCTCCGTGGACAAGAGGGCGCTGCGCCTCGTGGCGAAGGCGGGCAAGTTCCCGGTGGCGATGAAGGCCCTGGCCAACGGCGGCTGCATCAGCTGCGGGGCCTGCGTGGCGTCCTGCCCCAACGGGTCCGGCCAGCTGTTCGTGGGCACGATGCTGCGGGAGCTGCCGCCGCTGGCCAAGGACGACACCGAGCGCCGGGAGCGTTCCGCCCGGGTGATCGACGCCTCCGAGGAGCAGTTCGGGCCCTGCTCCCTGCTCGGCGACTGCGTGGAGGTCTGCCCGGCCGGGCTGCCGATCGAGAACCTCTCCGCGGTGGCGCAGGAGAACCTGCGCAACCGTTTCCCGCGCCGGAGCAGGGACACCCCGGACCCCGGATGACCCGGCGCGGCGCGCCTTGCCGCCCGGTGACGTGACTGCTACCTTTCGGGCACGCCCCCGAGACCATGAGGTGGATCACATGAGCGAGCGCCCCGGAAAGATCGTCCCCGAGCAGGGCGAGTTCGACTACGAGCCCGACGACCGCGAACCTGCCCGTCCGGCGGCGAAGACCTGGCTCTTCCGCGGCCTCGGCCTGCTGCTGGCCTTCCTGGTCTGGTTCCTGCTCGGCGGCGCGGACGTCTCGGCCGACGCCCGGGTGGTGGGTGCGGTCGCCACGCTGATGGCGGTCTGGTGGATGACCGAGGCGGTGCCGCTGTCCATCACCTCGCTGCTGCCCATCGTGCTCTTCCCGGTGCTCACGGTGCTCACCGTGGCCGAGACGACCGCACCCTACGCCAACCCGATCGTGTTCCTGTTCCTCGGCGGCTTCCTCATCGCGATCGCCATGCAGAAGTGGAACCTGCACCGCCGGATCGCGCTGCTGACCCTGCGCCGGGTGGGCACCCACCCGCGGCAGATCATCCTCGGCCTGATGATCTCCACGGCCTTCCTCTCCATGTGGGTCTCCAACACCGCGACCACGCTGATGATGCTGCCGATCGGGCTCTCCGTGCTGACCCTGGTGGTCGAGAACAGCCGCAACGCCGGCACCCAGGCGGAGTCCGACGCCATGACCGAGGACATCCGCGGCGGCAAGGCCATCAGCGACGTCATCGACGACCGCGACGTGCGCCTGTTCGGCGTGGCCCTGGTCCTGGCGATCGCCTGGGCCGCCACCATCGGCGGCCTCGGGACCCTGCTGGGCTCCCCGCCCAACGCCATCGTGGCCGGCTACATCAGCGACGAGCTGGACCGGACCGTGGGCTTCGCGCAGTGGATGATGCTCGGCGTGCCGATCGTGGTGGTCTTCATCGGTCTCGCCTGGCTGCTCATCACCCGCGTCATCTTCCGCTTCAACCTGGCGGAGGTGCCCGGCGGCAAGGAGCTGATCAACCAGGAGATCGCCGCCCTGGGGCCCATGAGCAAGGGTGAGAAGACCGTCCTCGTCGTGTTCGTCATCGCGGCGTTCTTCTGGATCGTCCCGGGGCTGCTGTCCGGCATCGGCACCATCGGCGAGCAGCTGCCCTGGCTGGACCTCTTCGACGACACGGTGGTCGCCATCGGCGCCGGCGTGCTGCTCTTCCTGCTCCCCGGGGACAAGCAGGGCAACATGACCCTGGAGTGGAAGGACGCCGAGGAGGGCCTCCCGTGGGGCGTGCTCCTGCTCTTCGGCGGCGGTCTGTCGCTCGCCGCGGCCGTGGCCGGCACGGGCCTGGACGCCTGGTTCGGCGCGCAGGTCTCCGGGCTCGGCGCGCTGCCGATCGTCCTGCTGCTCGCGGCGGTGGTCACGATCGTCCTGCTCCTGACCGAGATCACGTCCAACACCGCCACGGCGGCCACCTTCATCCCGATCCTGGGCGGCGTCGCCGTCGGCATCGGGGTGGACCCCATGACGCTGCTCATCCCGGCGGCGCTGGCGGCCACGTGCGCGTTCATGCTCCCGGTGGGCACTCCGCCCAACGCCATCGTCTTCGCCACCGGCCAGGTCAAGATCGCCGAGATGGTGCGCGGCGGCATCGTCCTCAACATCGTGGGCGTCATCCTGATCACGATCTTCACCGTGCTCATCGGGCCCTTCGCCCTGGGCCTGGTGATCTAGCCCGTCCTCGTCCCGGCACAGGGGGCCCGTGGTGTCCACGGGCCCCCTGGTCGTGCCACCGGCGCCGTCAGGGCGCGATGGTGCACCGGGCCAGCACGGCCTGCGTGAACTGCTCCGTGCTCGCCGTCCCGCCGAGGTCGCCGGTGCGGGTGCCGTCGGCCAGGGTCTGCTCGAAGGCGGACTCCAGGTGCCGGGCCGCCCCGGTCTCCCCGAGGTGGTCCAGCATCATGGCGGCCGCCCACATCGTGCCCACGGGGTTGGCGATGCCCTGTCCGGCGATGTCGGGGGCGGAGCCGTGCACCGGCTCGAACATGGACGGGTGGGTCTTCTCCGGGTTCAGGTTCGCGCTGGGGGCGACACCGATCGAGCCGGCGGCCCCGGCGGCGAGGTCGGAGAGGATGTCGCCGAAGAGGTTGGAGGCGACGATCACGTCGAGGCTCCGCGGCTTGAGGACCATCCGGGCGGCCAGCGCGTCGATGAGGACCTTCTCGACCGTCACGCCCGGGTACTCGGCGACCGTGGCCTCCACGACCTCGTCCCAGAACGGCATGGTGTGGATGATGCCGTTGGACTTCGTGGCCGAGACCAGCCGGCCCGTGCGGCGCTGGGCCAGCTCGGCGGCGTAGCGGGCGATCCGGGTGACGCCGGCGCGGGTGAACACGGACTCCTGGACGGCCATCTCCTCGGGCCGGCCGCGGTAGAGCCGGCCGCCGACCTCGGAGTACTCGCCCTCGATGTTCTCGCGGACGACGACGAGGTCCAGCTCGTCGAGCCCGCGCAGGGGCGAGGTCACGCCCGGGAGGATCCGGATCGGCCGGAGGTTGACGTACTGGTGGAACTCGCGGCGGATGGGGATCAGCAGACCCCACAGGGTGACGTCGTCGGGGATGTCCGGGGCGCCCACCGCCCCGAGCAGGACGCCGTCGCCGGAGGCGAGCTGCTCGATGCCGTCGACGGGCATCATCCGGGAGTGGGCCCGGTAGTGGTCGGAGCCCCACCCCCGTTCGCGCCAGTCGACGGTGAAGCCGTGCGCCTGCGCCAGCGCGTCGACGCAGCGCAGCGCGGACGGCATGACCTCCTGGCCGATGCCGTCGCCGGCGATCACGTCGATGGTGTAGTGCCGTGTCCTCGTCACCAGGTCCTCCGCAACGTCGTGGGCGCGGGAAAGGCGGGCGCCTTCCGCGCATGGCGCAGATCATAGCGCCCCGGCCGGCCCGCCCCGTGTGTGGGCGGTCCGGCCCGGGCCCGCGGTTGGCGCGGGGCGGCCCCGGGCAGCACAATGGGAGGCAGCCATCCCGAGCGGCCGAGGGACCTGGACCGACGACGCCGCAGCAACCGTGGTCGACGTCGCAGACCGCACGGTGCTACCGCCAGGACCGATGGGGCACCGCACCCCCGGCACCCCCGCCGGGACCCTCCTGACGCCCGGGACCGTCCAGCGGCACCACTCGCACGAGGAGCTTCCCCATGGCCGACCACCAGTTCGGGTTCCGCACCCGCGCCCTGCACGCCGGGGGCACCCCCGACGCCGAGCACGGCGCCCGCGCGGTCCCGATCTACCAGACCACCTCGTTCGTCTTCAAGGACGCCGACGACGCCGCCAACCTGTTCGCCCTGCAGAAGTACGGCAACATCTACTCCCGCATCGGCAACCCGACCGTCGCGGCGTTCGAGGAGCGCATCGCGTCCCTCGAGGGCGGCATCGGCGCCGTGGCCACCGCCTCCGGCATGTCCGCCGAGTTCCTCGTGTTCGCCGCGCTCGCCCAGGCCGGGGACCACATCGTGGCCTCCGCCCAGCTCTACGGGGGCACGGTCACCCAGCTGGACGTCACCCTGCGCCGCTTCGGGATCGAGACCACGTTCGTCCCCGGCACCGACCCCGCCGACTACCGGGCGGCGGTGCGCCCGGGCACCAAGGCCGTCTACACGGAGGTCGTGGCCAACCCCTCCGGCGACGTCGCGGACCTGGAGGGCCTGGCGGCGGTCGCGCACGAGGCCGGCGTGCCGCTGGTCGTCGACTCGACCATGACCCCGCCGTACCTGGTCCGCCCGATCGAGCACGGGGCGGACATCGTCATCCACTCGGCGACCAAGTTCCTGGGCGGGCACGGCACCACGCTGGGCGGCGTCGTCGTCGAGTCCGGCCGCTTCGACTGGGCGAACGGCAACTTCCCGTCCATGACGGAGCCGGTGCCCACGTACAACGACGTCACCTGGTGGGGGAACTTCGGGGAGTACGGATTCCTGACCCGGCTGCGCACCGAGCAGCTGCGGGACATCGGCCCCGCCCTGGCGCCCCAGTCCGCCTGGAACCTGCTCCAGGGCGTGGAGACGCTGCCGCAGCGCATGGACGCGCACCTGGCCAACGCGCGGGCCGTCGCGCGGTGGCTGGAGGAGGACCCCCGGGTCTCCTACGTCAACTGGGCCGGGCTGCCGAGCCACCCCCACCACGAGCGGGCCCGGCGGTACCTGCCCCTCGGCCCGGGCTCCGTGTTCGCGTTCGGGGTCTCCCCCACGGACCGGCTCGGAGGGCGGGAGGTCGGCGCGCGCTTCATCGAGAACCTGCAGCTGGCCAGCCACCTCGCCAACATCGGCGACGCCCGCACCCTCGTCCTGCACCCCGCCTCCACCACGCACCAGCAGCTTAGCGCCGAGCAGCTGGTCGGCGCGGGGGTGCGGGAGGACCTCATCCGCCTGTCGGTGGGCCTCGAGGACGTCGAGGACATCCTCTGGGACCTCGACCAGGCCCTCACGGCGGCCACCGGCCTGCCCCGGGAGACCCCCGGCCGCGCGGCCGGCGCCCCGGCCGGCGCCACCGCCGCCGACGCCGCCGACGACACCGCCGCTGCCGACGTCACGACCGAAGGAGCGCTCCGATGACCGCCGAGACCCGCACGTGGACGGGGCCGAGCGCGCCCGAGCGGCTGAGCATCCTGCACGGCACCGAGTCGATCGCCGTCGTGGGGGCGTCCGACAAGCCGTCCCGCGCCTCCTACTTCGTCTCGACCTACCTGCTGTCCTCCTCGCCGTACCGGGTGTACTTTGTCAACCCGGCGCTGCGGGAGATCATGGGCCGGCCCGTCTACCCGTCCCTCGCGGACCTGCCGGAGACGCCCGACGTCGTCGACGCGTTCCGGCGCCACGACGACCTCCCCGGCGTGGCCCGCGAGGCCGTGGCCGTCGGGGCGAGGACCCTGTGGCTGCAGCTGGGGTCCTGGCACGAGGAGGCCGCCCGGATCGCCGAGGAGGGCGGGCTCTCCGTGGTCATGGACCGCTGCCTGAAGATCGAGCACGCCCGCTTCCACGGCGGGCTCCACCTGGCCGGCTTCAACACCGGGGTCATCTCGTCGAAGCGCCAGGTCCTGTCCTGAACGCGGAACGGCTCCGTGCGCCCTGAGGCGCACGGAGCCGTTCCGCGTCCGGCGAGGGTGCGGCCGCTACACGCGCTCGACGACGAACGCCACGTCCGCGTTCAGGCTCTGGCTGACCACGCAGTACCGCTCGGTCGACTTGGCCAGCCGCTGGAGGGTGGCGTCGTCGGCGTCGGTGTCGAGGCGGACGGTGAGGACGACGTCCTGGACCCCCACGGCCACGGACCGGTCCAGGCCCAGCGTCCCGCGGGCGTCGAACATGCCCTCCGCGCGGAGCTCGGCCGACCGGATCGGCACGCCCATGGCCGTCGCCACGCTGCGCAGGGTCACGCCCGCGCAGGCCGCGAGCGCGTCGAGGAGCATGTCACCGGAGCAGGCGTCGCTGCCGTCACCGCCGGTGGCGGCGTGCAGGCCGGCCCGCACCGGCCCGGCCCACGTGTCGACGGTGCTCGTGAGCCCGGGGTCGCGGAAGTCGCCGCGGGCGCGCAGGGGCGTGCGGGCCTCCTCGGGGTGCTCCCGGTAGCGTTCCTTGAGGGGGGCCTGCAGCTGCCGCAGGGCCGAGGCGTCGATGTCCGTACGAGATTCCATGGCCTCACTGTAGATGGGCCGGGGCCGGGGCCGCCACGCGGTCCCGGCCCCGGCCTGCTGCTCCGTGCCCGTCAGCGGGTCCTCGTGGGCTTCTGCGCCAGCTCGTCCCAGTAGCCGCGGGTGGTCACCACGTCGGTGCCGTCCCACGCGCCGAGCCCGGACAGGCCCGGGACGTCGCCGCTGTGGAAGATCGGCTCGAGCCCCTGCTTGCGCTGGGCCTCGTAGTTCCGGAGCACCCGGACGGCCACGCCGGCGAGCAGGACCAGGGCCACCAGGTTGATGGTGGCCATGACCGCCATGAAGAGGTCGGCCAGGGACCAGACGAGGTCCAGGGCCAGCACGGCGCCGCCGAAGACGAACACCAGCACGAGCACGCGGTAGGCGGTCATCGCCGCGGGCGAGCCCGTGAGGAAGCGGACGTTGGACTCGCCGTAGTAGTAGTTGCCGATCACGGACGTGAACGCGAACAGGAAGATCGCCACGGTCAGGAAGTGCACCGCCCAGCTGCCCAGCTGCAGGGCCAGCGCGGACTGGGTCAGGGACGCGCCCTCCCGGCCGCCGAACTCGGGGTTGGAGAGGAGCACGATGAACGCGGTGATCGAGCAGATCAGCCAGGTGTCGAAGTACACGCCGAGCGCCTGCAGGAAGCCCTGCTTCGCCGGGTGGGACACGGACGCGGTGGCGCCGGCGTTGGGGGCCGACCCCATGCCGGCCTCGTTGGAGAACAGGCCGCGCTTCATGCCCTGGATGATGACGCCGATCAGCCCGCCGGTGACGAACTCGCGGATGCCGAAGGCCCCCTCGAGGATCTGGCCGAGCACGGCGGGGACCTCGCCGAGGTTCAGGAAGACCACGAGCAGGCCCAGCAGGAGGTAGAGCACCGCCATGATCGGGACGACGATCTCGGAGACCGCGGAGATCCGGCGGATGCCGCCGAAGATGATCGCAGCGGTCAGCCCCACGAGCACGGCGCCGACCAGGATCCGGAACCACAGGGCCTCCGCCGCGGCGATGTCCACGCCGAGGGAGCCGCCGAGCGCGTCCACGATCGAGTTGGACTGCACGGAGTTGAACACGAACCCGTAGGTGAGGGTGATGACGACCGCGAAGAGCAGCCCCATCCAGCGCGCGCCGAGGCCGCGCTCCATGTAGTAGGCGGGCCCGCCCACGTAGCCGGTGGGCGCCTTGATCTTGTAGAGCTGGCCCAGCAGGGACTCCGTGAACGCGCTGGCCGCGCCGATGCCGGCGATCACCCACATCCAGAACACGGCGCCCGGCCCGCCCAGGCTGATGGCGATCGCGACGCCGGCGATGTTTCCGGTGCCCACCCGGGACGCGGCGGAGACGGTGAAGGCCCGGAACGCGGAGATGCCCTTCTGGCCGTCCTCGGCCAGACCGGGCTTGTCGTTGAGCACCCGGAACATCTCCGGGACCAGCCGCAGCTGCACCACGCCGGTGCGGACGGTCAGGTAGAGGCCCACCCCGATGAGGATGGCGAAGACCACGTTCCACACCCAGCCGCCGAGGGTGCCCACGAGATCGGTGACGAGTTCCATTGCAGCTCCGAACTGTGACGGACGCGGGTCCCCGGCGTGGGGTCTGCGGGGCCCGCGTGAACGACCGGGCGCAGCGGTTGCGCGCCCCGACGGAACTCTAGTGGAAGTGACCCGCGTCTCGATGCCCCGCGGGCCCTGCGATCACGGCCGGCGGCGACCGGCACGGGCCGGGTCGCCGCCGGTCGCGATCCCGCGGAGCGGCCGGAGCGGGTCAGATCACGCGCACGGCGCCCTTGTCCGCGGAGGTGACCATCGAGGCGTAGGCGCGCAGGGCCTTGGAGACCTGGCGCTCGCGCGGCTTCGTGGGGTACCACGGGGCCGGCCCCCTGGCCTGCCGCCGGGCGGCCAGCGTCGCGTCGTCCACGTTCACGCGCAGCACGCGCCGGGCGACGTCGATCTCGATCTCGTCGCCGGTCTCGATGAGGCCCACGGCGCCGCCGGCGGCGGCCTCCGGGGAGATGTGCCCGATCGAGAGGCCGGAGGTGCCGCCGGAGAAGCGGCCGTCGGTGATGAGCGCGCACTCCCGGCCGAGGCCGAGACCCTTGAGGTAGGAGGTCGGGTAGAGCATCTCCTGCATGCCCGGACCGCCCTTGGGGCCCTCGTGGGTGATGACCACGATGTCGCCGGGCTCCACGTTCTTGGACAGGATCTCGAAGACGGCCTCGTCCTGGGACTCGACCACGAAGGCCCTGCCCACGAAGTGGAACAGCTCCTCGTCGATGCCGGCGGTCTTGATGACCGCCCCGTCCTCGGCGATGTTGCCGTAGAGGATCGCCAGGCCGCCGTCCCGCGTGTAGGCGTGCTCCACCGAGCGGATGCAGCCGTCCTCGCCGTCGAGGTCGAGGGACTCGAACTTGTTGGCCGTGGAGAACGCCTGCGTGGTGCGCACGCCGCCGGGCGCGGCGTGGAAGAGCGCCCGGGCGCGCTCCGAGGACCGGCCGCTGCGGACGTCCCACTCGTCCAGCCAGGTGCCGAGGTCCGGGGCGTGCACCGCGTGCACGTCCTCGTTGAGCAGGCCCGCGCGGCGCAGCTCGCCGAGGAGCGCGGGGATCCCGCCGGCGCGGTGCACGTGCTCGATGTGGAACCGGGTGGAGTTCGGCGCGACCTTGCACAGGCAGGGCACCCGGCGGGACAGCGCGTCGATGTCCGGGAGGGTGAAGTCGACCTCGCCCTCCTGGGCCGCGGCGAGGATGTGCAGGATCGTGTTGGTGGACCCGCCCATGGCGATGTCCAGGGCCATGGCGTTCTCGAACGCGGCCTTGGTGGCGATGTTGCGCGGGAGCACGGACTCGTCGTCCTGCTCGTAGTACCGGCAGCACAGGTCCACCACCCGGCGGCCGGCCTCGAGGAAGAGCTCCTTGCGGGCCACCTGGGTGGCCAGCGTGGTGCCGTTGCCGGGCAGGGACAGGCCGAGGGCCTCGGTGAGGCAGTTCATGGAGTTGGCGGTGAACATGCCCGAGCAGGACCCGCAGGTGGGGCAGGCGTTGCGCTCGATCTGGCCCAGCTGCTCGTCGGTGACGGACTCGTCGACGGCCATGGACATCGCGTCCACGAGGTCCAGGCGGTGCTCCACGACGCCCTCGACGGCCTCGCCGGACTCCATGGGCCCGCCGGAGACGAAGACCACCGGGATGTTCAGCCGCAGCGCGGCCAGCAGCATGCCCGGCGTGATCTTGTCGCAGTTGGAGATGCAGACCAGGGCGTCGGCCCGGTGGGCGTTGACCATGTACTCCACGGAGTCCGCGATGATGTCGCGGGAGGGCAGGGAGTAGAGCATGCCGTCGTGGCCCATCGCGATGCCGTCGTCGACCGCGATGGTGTTGAACTCCTTGGCCACGCCCCCCGCCTCCCGGATCGCGGAGGCCACGAGGTCGCCCATGTCCTTGAGGTGCACGTGGCCCGGCACGAACTGCGTGTAGGAGTTCGCGATCGCGACGATCGGCTTCCCGAAGTCGTCGTCGCCCATGCCGGTGGCGCGCCACAGGGCGCGGGCGCCGGCCATGTTGCGGCCGTGGGTCGAGGTGCGGGAGCGGAGGTGGGGCATGGCGGAGCTGGGTCTCCTCGGTCGGGGATGTCCGGTGGCGGGGCGGGCGGCGCACGGGCCGTGTGGCACCCGGGCCGGCCGCCGGCGGTCCGCCGTCCAGAATACGCTTTTCGACCGCAACGTCCTGGTGGGCGGACTCGCGTCTCACGATGTGACCGTCGCTCCGCGCCGCCTCCTACACTGGGGCCAGCCGCGCAGTCCCCAGGAGGAGCCGACCATGAGCCACCACCCGACGCCCCCACGGCCGGACGACGGCGCCGCGTTCAGCGTGGACCTGCGCGAGGCCCTCGACCCGCTGGTGATGGCCCTGGACGTCGGCTCCACGGGCAGCCGGGGCGGTCTGCACGACGCCACGGGGACCCCTGTGCGGGGCTACCGGCACAAGATCGAGCACGAGTTCACCACCGCGGCGGACGGGACCTCCGTGATCGACCCCGACCAGGTGACGGAGGAGCTCGCGGCGGTCCTCGACCTCGTCCTGGCCGACCCCGCGCTGGCCGGCCGGGTCGCGGGCGTCGCCCTGGACACCTTCGCGTCCTCGCTGGTCGGCGTCGGGGCCGACGGCGGCGCGGTCACCACGTGCTTCACCTACGCCGACTCCCGGTGCGCCGAGCAGCTGGCCGGGCTGCGCGGCGAGCTCGACGAGCCCGCCGCCCTGCAGCGCACCGGCGCCCGCCTGCACACCTCGTACCTGGCCCCGCGGCTGCGGTGGCTCCGGGAGACGGACCCGGAGGCGTGGGGGCGGGTCCGGCGGTGGATGTCCCTGGGCGAGTACGTGCACCTGCGCCTGCTGGGCACCGCGCGCGCCGGGACCGCCACGGCCGCGTGGACCGGGATGCTGGACCGCCGCACGGGCCGGTGGGACGAGCCCCTGCTCCTGGCCTGCGGGCTGGACGCGGAGCAGTTCAACCCGCTCGCCGACCCGCACGAGCCGATCCCGGACGTCGCCGCGTCCGTGGCCGAGCGCTGGCCGGTCCTCGAGGGCGCGGCCTGGTTCGCGCCGGTGGCCGACGGGCTGAGCGCGAACCTCGGCACGGGCGGCACCGACGCCTCGACGATGGTCGTCTCCACCGCCACCTCGGGGGCCGCACGCGTCCTGCTGCACCGGATCCCCGAGCGGGTGCCGACGGGACTGTGGTGCTACCGCGTCGACGGGGCACGGTGCCTGCTGGGCGGCGCCCTCAACGACGTCGGCCGGGCGCTCGCCTGGCTCGAGCGCACGGTGGCCCTGCCGGAGGGCACCACGCTCGCGGACGTCGCCGCCGCGGACGTGTCCGGATCCACCCCCGTGGTCCTGCCGTTCTTCACGGGCGAGCGCTCGACGGGCTGGGCCGGCGGCGCCCGGGCGGTGTTCGCCGGCGTCTCGGCCTCGAGCACCGGGGCCGACCTGGCCCGCGGGGTGCTCGAGGGCGTCGCGGTCTCGTACGCCCGGGTGGCCGAGCAGCTCGAGGACGCCGCCGGCGGCGTGGACCGCGTGGTGGCCTCCGGCAGCGCGTCGCAGGACGTGCCGGAGCTGCTGCAGCTGCTCGCCGACGCCCTCGGCAAGCCGGTGGCGCGGGCCGAGTTCAAGCGGGCGACCCTGCGCGGCACCGCCCTGCTCGCCCTCGAGAGCCTCGCCCCGGACGTGGCGCGGGCCTCCCCGCCCTGCGGGCCGGAGCACCGGCCGGTGCCCGGACGCGCGGAGCACTACCGTGCCGCGCGCGCGCGCTTCGAGGAGCTCTACGGGGCGGTCGTCGGCTCCTGACCCGGCCGGACTGCTTGGCGTCGCCTGGGTGCCGGCCGGGCGTTCCCTCACACTCGGACACAATGGTGTACCTCCGCTAATACCGTGGCCCCGGCACGGCCGCTTTCCTACCGTGGAGCCTGTGGGTGCGGGTGCGTGCTCCCTCCGGAGCTCGAGCACCCTGCTTCCGCACCCCCTACCCCCGTACCCCCGCACCGCACGGAAGGAACCACGATGGAGGACTCCCTGGGCCGGGAACAGGCCGTCGGACTGCACCGGGCGCTCGAGCGGGCGTCGATCGGGCACCGCCGGCTCTGGGTCCGCTACCTGTACCTGGGCGGGACGGCCGACGAGCTCGAGGTCAGCGCGTACCTGCACCAGTGCCTGGACCTGCCGGTCCGCGAGCGGGACCTGCTGAGCTGGGCGGCCAACACCCTCCTCGACCGCCGGTACCACCCGCGCGTGCCCTCGAGCGCCGACCTCCTGCGCCACGGCACCGGCCACGGCACCCCGGAGCGCACCGCTTGAACGCCTCGCCCCCCGGCCGCTGCGGCACGGAGCCGGCGGCACGGAGCCGTCGGCGCGGGCCGAGGCCGGCTCAGCCCGCGCCGACGAGCAGCAGGGTCGCCCCGAACACCAGGCCCGAGACCACGAGCACCACGGTGGTGTAGCCCAGGATGTCGCGGATCTTGAGCCCGGCGATGGCCAGCAGCGGCAGCGCCCAGAACGGCTGGATCATGTTGGTCCACTGGTCGCCGTAGGAGATCGCCATGATCACCACGGCCGGGTCCACGTCGAGGCGGGCGCCGGCGTCCAGCAGGATCGGGGCCTGCACGGCCACCTGCCCGCCGCCGGAGGGGACGAAGAAGTTCACGAGCCCCGCCGAGAGGAACGCGAGCAGCCCCAGCGTCTGGGGCGTGGCGACGGCCACGACCGAGTCGGAGAGCACCTGGATCAGGCCGGTCGCCGCCATCATCCCCATGATCCCGGCGTAGAGCGGGAACTGCAGGAGGATGTCGCCCACGTTCGCGGCGGCGTTCTTGATCAGCGCCATGACCTCGAAGGCGTTGCGCGCGAGCAGGAAGATCAGGCCCAGGAACATCCAGTTCACGACGTCGAGCGTCACCGTCCCGCCCTCGGCGAAGTGCAGCACCAGGTAGCCGGCGAGCGCCAGCCCCACGACCAGGGTGGGGGCCCGGCTGGCGTCGAGCCGGTCGGCGGGGGTGACGACCTCCTCCTCGGTGACCGTCTGCTCCGAGGCGGCGAGGGCGGCGGCGGTCATCCGGTGGGCGGGGTCCACGGCCCGGGGCGCGATGAGCCACAGGGCCAGCGCGACGAGGACCACGGTGGCGACGACGGCGGTGAGGTTCCAGGCGGAGAACGTGGTCTCGGTGATGGGCACGGTGCGTCCGAGCTGCTCCTCGATGAAGGAGCCCGGGGTGGCCGCGGTGAGCGGCCCGGACCCGGAGTAGCCCATGTGCCAGACCACGAACCCGGAGAACCCGGAGGCCACGAGCATCGGGAAGCTCAGCTCCAGGCCGCGGCGGTCCCCCGCGGCGGCGACGTCGCGGGCGAGCAGGGCGCCGACGACGAGGCCGAGCCCCCACGTGATGAGGGAGGCGACCGCCGCGACCAGGAACACGAACACGTACGCCTGGAGGGGCGTCCGGGGCACCTGCGCCAGGGCGCCGAGCAGCCGGCGCACGGGACGGGTGTTGGCGAGGGCGTGGCCCAGCAGCAGGATCAGCGCCATCTGCGTCATGAACGCGAGCAGCCCGGCGAGCCCCTCGCCCCAGCCGCGCAGCACGTCGGCGGGTCCGGCGTCGGTGAGCAGCAGGGCCATGAGCCCGACGGCGACGCTCAGCAGGATGGCGAAGTTCAGCGCGGACGGGATGTACTTCTCGACGACCGAGTTGACGGGTCGCATCGCCCGGGCGATCGCGGGTTCACGGGTGCCGGTGCTCATGGCGGGGACTCCTGCTGTCGGCGGGCGCGCGGGCGACCACGCCCTCCCCCGCCGGCCGCGGCGCGGCGGGCTCGGCGGGGGTGATCGTGGTCACCGGCGGGGGACGGGACCAGTATTCAGGTGGCGGGCAGGATCGTGGCGGTGCACTCGCCGAAGTCGATGACGGAGCCGCCGGGGCCGGGCGCGGTGCCGGTGAGGGTCACGCTCTGGCCGTCGGCCAGGAACGTCATCTCGGTGCCGCCGGGCAGGGCGAACGGCTCCTTGCCGCCCCAGGAGAGCTCCAGGAAGGACCCGCGCTGGTCCTTCTCCGGGCCGGAGACGGTGCCGGAGCCGAAGAAGTCCCCCGGGCGCAGGGACGCGCCGTTGACGCTCATGTGGGCGACCATCTGGGGTGCGGTCCAGTACAGGGTGGACGCCGGGGGGTGCGAGACGGTCCGGCCGTCCACGCTCACGCCCAGGGTGATGTCCAGCCCCCACGGCTCCTTGCCCTCGTCGTCGAGGTAGGGGGCGAGCTCGTGCTCGCGCGCCGGGGGCGCCACGCGGGCCGCGGACAGGGCCTGCCAGGGCACGACCCACAGCGAGATCGAGGACGCGAAGGACTTGCCCAGGTAGGGGCCCAGGGGGACGTACTCGTAGGCCTGGATGTCGCGGGCGGACCAGTCGTTGAACAGCACCACCCCGAAGAGGTGCTCGGTGGCCGCCTGCTCCAGGGAGACCTCTCCGGCCGGGGCCGCCCCGCCGAGGACGAAGCCGAGCTCCGCCTCGATGTCCAGGCGGCGGGAGGGGCCGAAGCTGGGCGGCCCGTCCTGCTCGGGGCGCAGGCCCTTGGGCCGGGGGAAGTCCTTGCCGGAGGGGATCACGGTGCCGGCCCGGCCGTGGTAGCCCACGGGCAGGTGCTTCCAGTTGGGCAGCAGCGGGGCCTGGTCCGGACGGAACATCTTCCCCACGTTGGAGGCGTGGTGCTCGGAGGCGTAGTAGTCGACGTAGTCGGCCACCGTGAACGGCATGTGCAGGGTGATCCCGTCCACCGGGTGGGAGGCGGCCTCCACCGTGTCCGCGAGCCCGTCGGCGGTCACGACCTCGACGAGCCACGCCCGCAGCGCGGTCCAGGTCCCGTGGCCGGCCGCGAGCAGCGCGTCCAGGTTCGGGGCCGACACCGCCGTGCGCGCGGCGTCGTCGAGCCCCTCCACCGTGGCGGCCAGGGCGGCGACGTCGATCGCCCGGTCCCCCAGGCGCACCCCCAGGCGCGGGTCCCCGCCGGTGGGCGAGAAGGAGGAGTAGGACAGGTTCTCGGGGCCGAAGCCCTCGGCGGCGAAGCGGTCGGCGGCGGTGCTCACGGGGTGGATCTCCTTGGACGTGGGGGAACGGTGGCGACGGCGGCGCCCTCCCGCCCCGGTGGTCGCGGGGCGGGAGGGCGCGGTGTCAGGTGAGGCCGTGCGGGAAGAGGCCGAGGCGCTCGAGGCTCGCGGCGGGCTCGCCCACGCTGCACGTCCCGAAGGACGTGAAGGAGCCGCGCCAGGACCCGTCGGAGGCCCGGGCGAGCTCGACGAGCGGTGCCGGGTCGGTCTCGGTGAGCAGCCGTGCCACCCGCTCGGCGGGCTCGTGGGCGCGGGCGGCCTCGGTGGCCATCGCGATGTTGAGGAAGCCGTGGTGGGTGAACCCCGTGGCGGGGTTCGTGTACCGCACGGCCTCGTGCAGCCCGGCGGTGAGCTTGAACGGGATCCGGGCGGCCACGGCCTCGGTGAGCACCGCGGCCAGCTGCTCGGGGCTGGGGAACAGGTGCGCCTCGATCCCGCCGGTGCGGTGCTTCAGGCGCAGCCCGGTGCCCTCCAGCAGCTCCAGCGCCCCGCCGCGGACCTGGTCCGCGGTCAGCTCGACGTACACCGGGATCTCCGGTGCGGCGGCGGCCTCGCGGATCTGAGCGGACCACACGTCCTGGTCCCCGGCGTCGGTCTTGAGCTCGATCGAGACCATGCGCAGCTCGGGGCCGATCTGCTGGGCGGCGTCCAGCGCCGCCCGCAGCTGCCCGACCGGGACCACGGCGGAGACCTCCACCGGGCGCTCCCCACGGTCCAGGCCCGCCGCGATCCGGCGCGCCTCGGGCAGGTCGTCGAGCTTCAGCACGGCCGGCCCCACGGCGGCGACGAGCGGGTCCGCCCACCGCGCCACGTGGTTCGCGACCGCCTTCTCCAGCGGGGCGAGTCCCGGCGGGAAGGTCGCGGCGTCGTCGAAGAACCCGACGAACTGGGCCGGGACGCGCCGCTCCGCGGTCTCCGTGGTCGGGGCGGCGCTCACGAGTTCGACCAGAGCCCGCCGGTCCACTCCCGGCCGGGGGTCCAGGACGTGACGTACTTGCCGTCGTCGCCGGCCAGGCCGGCCTCGCCCAGCTCCAGCGGGGCGAAGGTGTCGACCATGACGGCGGTCTCGTCGAAGTACTCCACGCCCAGGGACTTCTCGATCGCCCCGGGCTGCGGGCCGTGCGGGTGCCCGCCCGGGTGCAGGGAGATCGACCCCCTGCCGATGCCCGAGCCCTTGCGCGCCTCGTAGTCCCCGTCCACGTAGAACATGACCTCGTCCGAGTCCACGTTCGAGTGGTAGTAGGGCACCGGGACGGCCAGCTCGTGGTAGTCGACCTTCCGGGGCACGAAGTTGCAGATCACGAAGTTGCGCCCCTCGAAGACCTGGTGCACGGGCGGCGGCTGGTGCACCTTGCCGGTGATCGGCATGTAGTCCTTGATGTTGAAGGTGTACGGGTAGAGGCACCCGTCCCAGCCCACCACGTCGAAAGGATGCTGCGGCAGGACGTGGACCGTCCCGTCCAGGCCCGAGGGGCCGCGGCCGCGGTGCTTGACGTAGACGTCCACGTCGGTCTCGTCCCGCAGGAGCACGCCGGAGGGACCGTGCAGGTCGCGCTCGCAGTAGGGGGCGTGCTCGAGCAGCTGCCCGTACTTGGAGAGGTAGCGGTGCGGCGGGGTGATGTGGGAGTTCGCCTCCACGAAGTAGAGCCGGGCCGTCTCGCCCTCCCGCAACACCCAGCGGTGGATCGTGGCGCGCGGGATCATGACGTAGTCGCCCTCGACGGCCTCGAGCGGGCCGAACTGGGTCTCCACCAGGGCGGAGCCGCGCTCCACGTAGACGCACTCGTCGCCCACGGCGTTCTTGTACAGCGGGGAGGTCTTCCCCACCCAGGCGTAGGAGAGCCGCACGTCCGCGTTGCCCATCACCAGCCGGCGGCCGGTCACCGCGTCGGTCCCGGCGGCCTGCTCCTCGGTGAACAGCTCGTGCAGCTTCAGGTGCCGCGGCAGCAGCGGGTCGTTGGGGGTCAGGGTCTGGTCGGGCAGCTCCCAGCGGCGGGTCCCGACGATCGCCGAGGGTATGTGCCGGTGGTAGAGCAGCGACGAGTCGGAGGAGAAGCCCTCCTCGCCCATGAGCTCCTCGTAGAGGATCCTGCCCTCGTCGTCCTTGAACAGGGTGTGACGCTGGCGGGGCACCGGGCCCAGCTGCCGGTAGTAGGCCATGGCCGTCTCCTTGCGTGTGGCGGTCTGTGATCCAGCTCTCCCCCAGATAGTAAAGCGTTGTATTATATGGGGCAACCCCTCCCCTAGAATCGACGCCATGCCCCTCGCCGACCGCACCGAGCCCCCAGCGACGCCCACCGAGGCGTCCACCGCGACGCCCTCCGCCGCCGCGCTGCCCGACTACTGGTCCTTCGTCCAGGCCGCCCAGCGCCGGATCTCCGAGGAGTTCCCCGACGCCGACCTCGCGGCCAACCGGGTGTTCCTCTCGCTCAACCGGTCCTCGTCCACCGCGGTCTACGACTTCGAGTCGTCGATCCACCGCCCCGCCGGCGGGACCTGGTCGAGCTTCCGGCTGCTCCTGGCCCTCTGGGTGGCCGGTCCCCTCAACCCCCACGAGGCCGCCCGCCTCACGGGGATGAGCCGCGCGGCGGTCTCCAACCTGACGGGCACGCTGGTCGGCAAGGACCTGCTCCGGCGCGAGGCCTCCGCCGCCGACGGCCGGTCCGTGACCCTGCACCTCACCGAGGCCGGGCAGGAGAAGATCCGCACGGCGTTCCGGGCCCAGAACGACCGGGAGAGCCAGTGGGCCGAGGCCCTCACCGAGGAGGAGCAGCACACGCTCGT
The DNA here is from genome assembly GCF_059758435.1 of Kocuria sp. GQ42. Lineage (NCBI taxonomy): Bacteria > Bacillati > Actinomycetota > Actinomycetes > Micrococcales > Micrococcaceae > Kocuria > Kocuria sp. GQ42. The sequence goes on from NZ_JCAXEN010000007.1 coordinate 257,653, forward strand.
GACGCTGCTGGAGAAGCTCATGGAGCAGCGCGAGCGGATCGGCGCCCGCGCCCGCAAGTAGCCCCGCGGGCGGACCACCCCCGGGACCGCAGATCTGCCCCGGCGCACCGCCGAGGCCCAGGAAGCGCTCCTCCTGGCGGCCCAGCAGCGCTGACCACCCTCTCGCCGGATGACCCGCCGGGGCCCGGGTGACCACGATTTTTCCTGGTCACCCGGGCCCCGGCGGGTCATCGGGTCATTCCGGGGTCAGGCGCGTCGAGCTCCGTCCGCACTGCACGCCGGGCGCCCACGCATCCCCTTCCCGGGCACCGTCCCCGTGCCGGGCCGAACCTCGGACGGGCGGGCCCGCCGCGGTGAGCCTGACCCCATGACCACGCTGCCCGGCCGGCTCCTGACCCTTGAAGCGCTGCAGGACCTCGGCCTCTCGCCGTCCACCGTCACCCGGGCCGTCCGCCGGGGCGACCTCCTCCGGATCCGGCAGGTGGTGTACGCGACACCGTCCTGGTGGCGGGACCTGGGAGCGGAGGGACGGCTGCGGCAGATGCACGCCGCCCTGGTCCTGCGCGCCGCCACCGCCCCGGTATTCGGGCACTCCTCGGCGGCCCTGCTCCACGGCCTGGACCTGCTGCACCGACCGGCGGCACCGCACGTCGTCTCTCCTCCCGGCCGCGGTTCCCGGAACAACCGGACCTACGTCCACCACTGGGCCGAGCTGCCGCCGGAGCACGTCGTCCGGGTGGGCGGGCTGCTGGCCACGTCCGTGCCCCGCACCGTGCTGGACTGCGCGTCCACCCTGCCCCTCCGCGAGGCGGTGGTGACCGCCGACCACGCCCTCCGCCGGGGCACCGAGCGCGCGGAGCTGCTCGCCCTGCTCGAACGCCGCGCCGGCGCGCCGGGGTGCCGCCGGGCCCGGCGGGTGCTCGACCTCGCCGACGGTCGCTCCGAGTCGCCCGGCGAGACACTGACCCGGCTGGTGCTGCTTCGCGCGCGACTGCCCCGGCCGGAGCTGCAGGTGCGCATCCGGACGCCGCACGGCCTGTACCGCGGGGACTTCGGGTGGCGGGTGCAGCGACTGCTCCTGGAGTTCGACGGCGACACCAAGTACTACGACCACGGCCCCACCGACCGGGTCCTCGTGCAGGAGCGGCGGCGGGAGAAGGACCTCGCCAATGCCGGGTGGCGGATCCTGCGGACGGACTGGGCCACCGTGGTGCACCGGCCGGACGACCTGGTGGCTCTCGTGCGCAGGGAGCTCGACGCGCGTGACCTCAGGATCATCGGATGACCCGCCGGGGCCCGGGTGACCACGAAAAATCGTGGTCACCCGGGCCCCGGCGGGTCAGCGGACGGGACGCGGGTCAGTCGCGGTAGAGCAGCAGCGCCTCGCCCTGGCCGCCGCCGCCGCACAGCGAGACCGCGGCCCGGCCGGAGCCCCGGCGGGAGAGCTCGAACGCCGCGTGCAGCGCCAGCCGGGCCCCGGAGGCGCCGATCGGGTGCCCGACGGCCACGGCGCCGCCGTGGATGTTGGCCTTCTCCTCCGAGTAGTCGAGGTCGCGCAACGACTGGATCAGCACGGACGCGAACGCCTCGTTGATCTCGATGAAGTCCAGGTCCTGCACGGACCAGCCGGCCCGCTCGAGCGCGGCCTCGATCGCCCGGGACGGCTGGGAGTGCAGCGAGGTGTCGGGCCCGGCCACCTGGCCCGGGGCACCGACCACGGCCAGGTACGCGAGGCCGTGGCGCTCGGCGTACTCCCGGCTGGTCAGGACCACGGCGGCCGCGCCGTCCGAGAGCGGCGAGGAGTTGCCGGCGGTGATCGTGCCGTCCTTCGCGAACGCGGGGCGCAGCCTCGCCATGGACTCCGCGCTGGAGTCGGGGCGCACGCCCTGGTCGGTGTCGACGACCAGCGGGTCGCCCTTGCGCTGCGGGACGGACACGGGGGCGATCTCGTCGCGGAAGACGCCCTCCTCCGCGGCGCGGGCCGCGCGCTGGTGGCTCCGGGCGGCGACCTGGTCCTGCTCCTCGCGGGAGATCGAGCGCTCGCTGTTGCCGGACTCGGTGAGCGAGCCCATGGACACGCACGCGGCGACGTCGACGAGCCCGTCCTTGGCCACGGCGTCCTCGAGCTTGAGGTCGCCGTAGCTCTTGCCCTGCCGCACGCCCATCGCGAGGTGCGGGGCGTTGGTCATGGACTCCTGGCCGCCGGCCACGACGATCTCGGCCTCGCCCGCGCGGATCATCCGGGCGGCGTTGGTGATGGCCACGAGCCCGGAGAGGCAGACCTTGTTGACGGTCTCGGCGGGCACGCTCAGCGGGATGCCCGCGGTGACGGCCGCCTGGCGGGCCGGGTTCTGCCCGGCGCCGGCCTGCAGGACGTGGCCCATGAGCACGTAGTCCACCTGCTCGGGGGCGATCCCGCCGCGCTCGAGCGCGGCCCGGATGGCGTGGGCGCCCAGCTCGGCCGCGGTGAAGGACGCCAGGTGGCCCAGGATCTTGCCCTGGGGCGTGCGGGCGCCGGACAGGACGACGACGTCGGTGGCGGTGCTCATCGGTTCTCCTCAGCGCCGCCGGCGGCGGCGGTCTCGGTGGGGACGGTGTCGGGGGTGACGTCCTGCAGGTCCGTGCGGAAGGACGCCTCGGTCTTCTCGCGGATCTCGTCCTCGGTGACCCCGGGGGCGAGGCTGCGCAGCACGAGCCCGCCGTCCTCGACGTCTAACACGCACAGGTCCGTGACGATGCGGTCGACCACGCGCACCCCGGTGAGCGGGAGGTCGCACTCGGTCTTGATCTTGGCGGAGCCGTCCTTGGTGACGTGCTCGGTCAGCACGACGACGCGCGGGGTGCCGGCCACCAGGTCCATGGCGCCGCCCATCCCCTTGACCATCTTGCCGGGGATCATCCAGTTGGCGAGGTCGCCGGTGCCGGAGACCTGCATGGCGCCGAGGATCGCGATCTTGACGTGGCCGCCGCGGATCATCCCGAAGGACGTGGCGGAGTCGAAGATGGAGGCCCCGGGCAGCAGCGTGATGGTCTGCTTGCCGGCGTTGATGAGGTCCGGGTCCTCGTCGCCCTCGTAGGGGAACGGACCCATGCCGAGCACGCCGTTCTCGGACTGCAGCACCACGTCGACGCCCTCGGGCAGGTTGTTGGCCACGAGGGTGGGGATGCCGATGCCGAGGTTGACGTAGTCGCCGTCGGAGAGCTCGACGGCGGCGATCGCCGCCATCTCGTCGCGGGTCCAGCTCATGCCTGGTCTCCGTTCTGCTGGGTGGCCCGCCCGGCGAGGCGGGGGCGGACGGTGCGCTGCTCGATGTCCTTGGGCGCGCCGCTGTACTGCGCGACGTGCTGGACGTAGACGCCCGGGGTCACGATGTGGTCGGGGTGGATCTCGCCGACCGCCACGACGTGCTCGACCTCGGCGAAGGTGACCTTCCCGGCGGTGGCGACGATCGGGTTGAAGTTGCGCGCGGTGTAGCGGTAGACGAGGTTGCCGTCGGCGTCCCCGGTGTGGGCGTGGACCAGGGCGATGTCGGCGACGATGCCGCGCTCCTGCACGTAGGTCTCGCCGTCGAACTCGGCGTGCGGCTTGCCCTCGGCCACGAGGGTGCCGACCCCGGTCTTCGTGTAGAAGGCGGGGATGCCCGCGCCGCCGGCCCGGAGCCGCTCGGCGAGGGTGCCCTGGGGGTTGAACTCGACCTCGAGCTCGCCGTCCAGGTACTGCTGGGCGAACAGCTTGTTCTCGCCCACGTAGGAGGCGAGGACCTTCTTCACCTGACGGTTCTCGAGCAGGACGCCGAGGCCCTTGCCGTCCACTCCCATGTTGTTGGAGACCACCGTGAGGTCGGTGACCCCGGAGTCCCGCACCGCGTCGATGAGATCCCGGGGGATCCCGCTCAGCCCGAACCCGCCCACGGCGAGCGTCATGCCGTCCCGCAGGCTCTCCGCCAGCAGCTCGGCGGCGTTGTCTCTGACCTTGGACACCCTTGTCCCTCCCTCTCGTCCGACTGTGACCCAGCACTCAATCTAGGGAGCCTCCACATGCCGGTCAACAGATCCGGCGGGATGACGGTGCTTCTCCTCAGCATCCGGCCATTCGTCCCCCGACTGTCCATATAGTGGAGTCATGGGACAGGAGCGGACGACGGGCCGGGGGACCCAGGTGGTCCACCGGGTGGGGCAGCTGCTGCGGGCCGTCGCGGGGCGGGAACGGGGCAGCACGGTGGCGGAGCTCGCCGCCGAGACCGGGCTGACCCGCCCCACCGTGCACCGGCTGCTCACGGGACTGGCCGAGGAGGGCCTCGTGGACCGCGACGCCGGGACCGGGGCCTGGCAGCTGGGCCCCGAGCTGTACGTGCTGGGCGCGGTGGCGGCCCACCGCTATCCGATCCGGGAGCTGGCCGGGCCCTCGCTGCGCCGGCTCGCGGAGGCCACCGGCGAGAGCGCGTTCCTCTCGGCCCGCCGGGGGCTCGAGACCGTCTGCCTGGCGCGCGTGGAGGGAGCCTTCCCCATCCGCTCCCACGTCCTCTACGAGGGGCTGCGACTGCCGCTCGGCGTGGCCTCGGCGGGGCTGGCGGTCCTGGCCCACCTCCCGGACGCGGAGGTGGACCGGGTCCTCGCGGCCACGGCCGGGGCCCGCGCCGAGTGGGGCCCGCTGCACACGCCCGAGCGGATCCGGGAGCTGCTCGCGGACGTCCGGCGGGAGGGCTTCGCCGTGAACCCGGGGCTGATCGTCGAGGGCAGCTGGGGCATGGCCGCCGCGGTCTTCGACGCGACGGGCGCGCCGGTCTACGCGCTGAGCCTCACGGGCATCGAGCCCCGGTTCAGCGGCGAGCGCCGGCAGCTCCTGGGCCGGGCCCTGCTCACGGAGGCCCACCGGCTCTCCCGGGAGCTGGGTCACCGCTGAGCGGCCCGGACCGCCCGGCGGGCCGTCCGGCCGCCGGACGCGGCGCCGCAGTGCGCCGCCGCGGCTCGGGGCGGGCTCAGCGCGCCGTCCAGCCGCCGTCCATCGTGTAGGAGGCCCCGGTGACCATGGACGCGTGCGGTCCGGCCAGCCACGCGACCAGGCTGCCGACGTCCTCCGGGTCCACGAGCTTCTTGATCGGCGTCTCGCCGAGCATGATCCGCTCCACCACCTCGGACTCGGGGATCCCGTGCACCCTCGCCTGGTCGGCGATCTGCTTCTCGACGAGCGGGGTGCGCACGTAGCCGGGGTTGATGCAGTTGCTCGTCACCCCGTGCGCCGCGCCCTCCACCGCGACGGTCTTGGACAGCCCCTCCAGGCCGTGCTTCGCCGAGACGTAGGCGCTCTTGTAGGGGGACGCCCGCAGCCCGTGCACGGAGGAGACGTTGATGACGCGCCCCCAGCCCCGCTCGTACATGTGCGGCAGCGCGGCGCGCACCAGCAGGAACGGGGACTCCAGCATCAGCACCAGGATCCGGTGGAAGTCCGCGGGGTCGAACTCCTGGAGGGGGGCGACCTTCTGGATGCCGGCGTTGTTGACCAGCACGTCGACCTCGAGGCTCAGCTCGGCGAGCGCCGCGGTGTCGAGCAGGTCGACGGCCCACGCGCGGCCGCCGAGTTCGTCCGCGACGCACTGCGCCCCGGCCTCGTCGACGTCGGCCACGACCACGTGCGCGCCGGAGCCGGCGAGGGCCCGCGCGGCGGCCAGGCCGATGCCGCTCGCGCCACCGGTGACGAGCGCCGTGCGGCCCTCGAGGTCCTGCTGCTGGGGCGTCTGGGACATGGGGGTCCTTCCTCTGGTCCGTCGTGCCCGCGGGGTGAGGGGGCACGGATCACCGCCACGGTATGTGATCCAGGCCATGTTCGCGAAGGACAGCTCCTCCCGGGAGTGCGCGCCGGGTCGCGTCACACGGCGTCATGTCCGTCATCCGGGCGCCGAATGGCGCAGCGCGCACGGGTGCGCTTGGATGACAGGGTCACCATCCAGAGCGGCCGAGAGATCTGGCTCGACGACGCCGCAGCAACCCGGGCGACGGCATCCCCGTCCCGCCTCCGGTGCTACCGCCAGGACCGATGGAAAGGACGCACGACCCATGCTGCGAAGCGCCGACCGCATCCGCACGACCCACGCCGGATCCCTCCCGCGCACCCCGGCACTGCTCGAGGCCAACCGGGCGAAGGGCGCCGTCCCGGGGGCGGAGTACGACCGGCTCCTGCAGGACTCGGTGGTCGACGTGGTCCGCCGGCAGGCCGAGCTCGGGATCGACGTGGTCAACGACGGCGAGTACGGCCACGTCATGGCCGCGGAGGTCGACTACGGCGCGTGGTGGCACTACATCTTCGCCCGGATCTCGGGCCTGACCCCCGGCGACGTGGACCTGTGGGAGCAGGAGCCGCAGCGCTCCTCGCCGGGCAGGGTGGTCCTGACGAGCTTCGGGGACCGCCGGGACCGCCGGCTGTTCCACGAGGCGTACACGGACCCCGCCTCGGGCATCACCACGGGCAAGCAGGCGCCGTTCCCCAGGATCACCGGGAAGCTGGAGTACACGGGCCACGCGGCGCTGGAGGCGGACATCCGCAACCTCAAGGCCGGGCTGCAGGCCACGGGCGCGAGCGAGGGCTACCTCGCCGCGCTGTCCCCGGGCTCGTGCGCCCGGCTGGAGAACACCCACTACGCGGACGAGGACGAGGTGCTGACCGCCTGCGCCGAGGTGATGCGCGAGGAGTACCGGGCGATCACCGACGCCGGGCTGATCGTGCAGATCGACGACCCCTCCATCGCGGAGAACTGGGACCAGGTCAACCCCGAGCCCGGCGTGGAGGACTACCTCGCGTTCACCCGCAAGCGGGTCGAGGCCCTCAACTACGCCCTCGAGGGCATCCCGGAGGAGCAGGTCCGCTTCCACCTGTGCTGGGGCTCCTGGCACGGCCCGCACACCACGGACCTCGGGTTCGAGCACCTGGTGGAGCTCATGCTCTCCATCAGGGCCGGCGGCTACAGCTTCGAGGCCGCCAACGCCCGGCACGAGCACGAGTGGAAGGTCTGGCAGGACCACGAGCTGCCCGAGGGCAAGGTCATCATCCCGGGGATCGTCTCCCACGCCACGAACGTGGTGGAGCACCCGGAGCTGGTGGCCGACCGGATCGAGCGCTTCGCCCGCCAGGTGGGCCGCGAGAACGTCACCGCCTCGACCGACTGCGGCCTGGGCGGGCGGATCCACCCGCAGATCGCCGCGGCGAAGCTCGAGGCCCTCGCCCGCGGGGCCGAGCTCGCCTCCCGCCGGCTCTGGTCCTGACCGGCCCCCGACCTTCCCGCAGATCCTCAGGAGGACACGCATGACCATGCAGAACACCGACCACGTGCAGACCACCCACGTGGGCTCCCTGCCGCGCACCGCGCGGCTGCTCGAGGCCAACCGGCGGCACGCCGAGGGCGCCATCACGTTCGAGCAGCTCACCGGCGAGCTCGCCGTGGGCGTCGAGGACGTGGTGCGCCGGCAGCGCGAGATCGGCGTGGACGTCGTCAACGACGGCGAGTACGGGCACACCATGTCCAGCGCGGTCGACTACGGCGCCTGGTGGAACTACTCCTTCTCCCGCCTCGGCGGGCTCACCCCGACCGACGAGGACCGCTGGGCGTCCACGGAGAAGAGGCGATCCTCGCCCGGCCACATCGTGCTCACGAGCTTCCCGGACCGCCGGGACCGCGAGCGCTTCCGGGAGGCGTACGAGGACCCGTCGTCGGGCATCCTCACCGGGCGCTCCTCGACCACGCAGCCCAAGATCACCGGGCCGCTGACCTACACCGGCCAGGAGGCGGTGGCCTCGGACGTCCGCAACCTCAGGGCGGCCATGGCGGCCACCGGGGCGCGGACCGGATTCGTGGCCGCCCTCTCCCCCGGCTCCGCGGCGCGCGTGACCAACGAGTACTACAAGACCGACGAGGAGCTCGTCTACGCGTGCGCCGACGCGATGCGCGAGGAGTACCTGGCGATCACGGACGCCGGGCTGATCGTGCAGATCGACGACCCGTCCATCGCGGAGTCCTGGGACCAGATCAACCCCGAGCCCACGGTCGAGGACTACCTGGCGTTCACGCGGCTGCGCGTCGAGGCGCTCAACCACGCGCTGCGGGGGATCCCCGAGGAGCAGGTCCGCTTCCACCTGTGCTGGGGCTCCTGGCACGGCCCGCACACCACGGACCTCGAGCTGAAGCACCTCGTGGACCTGATGCTGACCATCAACGCCGGCGGCTACACCTTCGAGGGCGCCTCCGCCCGGCACGCCCACGAGTGGAAGGTCTGGAAGGACCACGCGCTGCCCGAGGGCCGCGTGATCATCCCGGGTGTGGTCTCCCACTCGACGAACGTGGTGGAGCACCCGGAGCTGGTGGCCGACCGGATCGAGCAGTTCGCCTCGGTCGTGGGCCGCGAGAACGTCGTCGCGTCGACCGACTGCGGTCTGGGCGGGCGCCTGCACCCGCAGATCGCCTGGGCCAAGCTCGAGTCCCTCGTCGAGGGAGCGCGCCTGGCCACGGAGCGGCTCTACCGCTGAGCCGCCGACCCCGACGTCCTCGACGTCCGCTGCCGCGCCGCCGGGCCCGGTCCTCCTGCGAGGGCCGGGCCCGGCGGTTTCCATCCCCGGTGGTCTGTGTCACATTGGTGGTACATGGTTTGATTATTCCGTACGGAGGGTGACAGGCGTCACTTCCGCCCGTAGTATCACCATGCAATACCGAACGTTCGGTCATGATGCGTTCGGTTCCGCCGCGGACGTCGCCGTCCCCGATTCCCTGGAGATCCCATGGCGCACCCATCCTCCGCCCCGGCCGGGCGGCACGAGATGTCGCGCGAGGAGCGCAAGGTCCTCGCCGGCACCCTCGTGGGCACCACCATCGAGTGGTACGACTTCTTCATCTACGCCCAGGCCGCGGCCTTCGTCCTGGCGCCGCTCTTCTTCGAGCCGATCGGTCTGACCCAGGTCGCCGCGTGGGCCTCCCTGGGCATCAGCTTCCTGTTCCGCCCGCTGGGCGCGGTGGTCGCCGGCCACCTCGGCGACAAGTACGGCCGCAAGATCGTCCTGGTCCTCACCCTGGTGGGCATGGGTGCCGCGACGATGCTGATCGGCATGCTCCCCACCTACGCGACGATCGGCATCTGGGCCCCGATCTTCCTGGTGCTCCTGCGCATCATGCAGGGCTTCTCGGCCGGCGGCGAGTGGGGCGGCGCGGCCCTGATGTCCGTCGAGCACGCCCCGCGGAACAAGCGCGGGCTCTTCGGCGCCTACCCGCAGATCGGCGTGCCGCTGGGCATGCTGCTCGCCACGTCCTTCATGTTCGCCCTCACCTCGATGATGTCCCCCGAGGACTTCCAGGCCTGGGGCTGGCGCGTCCCGTTCCTGTCCTCCGTGGTGCTGATCGTGGTCGGCTACCTGATCCGCAAGACCGTCGACGAGTCCCCGGTCTTCAAGGAGATGCAGCTGCGCAAGAAGGAGTCCTCCGCTCCCCTGGGCCAGCTGTTCAAGCACCACAAGAAGCCGGTCACCCTCGCGGCCCTGATCTTCGCCGCCAACAACGCCGCCGGCTACCTCGTGATCGCGTTCTTCGCCTCCTACGGCTCCACCGTGCTGGGCATGCCGCGCTCGCAGACCCTCATCGCCTCCCTGATCGGCGGCGTGGGCTGGCTCGTCTTCACGATGTTCGGCGGCTGGATCTCGGACAAGATCGGGCGCGTGCGCACCTTCCAGATCGGCTACGCCATCATCATCCTGTGGGCCGTGCCGATGTGGTTCCTGCTGGACACCGCGTCCCTGCCGCTGTTCGCCCTGGCGATCGTGATCCTCACCGTGGGCCTCGGCCCGTCCTACGGCCCGCAGTCGGCGCTCTACGCCGAGATGTTCCCGGCCCGCGTGCGCTACTCGGGCGTCTCGATCGGCTACGCGTTCGGCTCCATCATCGGCGGCGCGTTCGCCCCGATGATCGCGCAGCTGCTGCTCAACGAGACCGGGATGTCCTGGACGATCGGCGTCTACATCGCCGGCATCGCGATCGTCTCCTTCATCGCCGTCTCGATGGTGCCGAAGGACATCCAGGAGATCGACCTGCACGTCGAGGAGGTGCACGAGGACTACGTCGCCGCCCACCCCGAGGCCGCCGAGATCCTCGCGGCCGCCCAGGCCGCCGAGAAGCAGCGCGACTGAGCGCCGCCCCGGCCGAGGACGGAGCCGCCCGCCGGCACCCACGGGTGCGGGCGGGCGGCTCCGCTCGTGCGGGCCCCTCCGAGCACACCCCGCTCCCACTCCCGGGCTCCCACCGGAGCCCCGCCGAAAGGACCCCTCCATGACCACCGACCTCCTGCTCCCCACGGTCTCGACGGCGGTGGCCGACGTGCTCGCCGAGCGCACCGACCACCTGTTCGGCCTGATGGGCAACGGCAACGCGCACCTGATCAGCTCGCTGACCTCCCGCGGCTTCGGCTTCACCTCCGCCCGGCACGAGTCCGCCACCGTGGCCATGGCCGACGCCTACCACCGGGCCACCGGGCGGACCGGGGCCGCCACGACCACCTACGGGGCCGGGTTCACCAACACCTACACCGCCCTGGCCGAGGCGCGGCTGGCCCGGATCCCCCTGGTCCTGGTCGTCGGCGACGCCCCGACCACCGGGCGGCGGGCCTTCGACGTCGACCAGACCACCGCGGCCGCCGCCGCCGGGGTCACCACCCTGGTCGCGGCCCCGGACAACGCGACCGCGATCACCCACCGGGCCTTCGACCTCGCCGCCCAGACCGTGCAGCCGGTGGTGCTGGCCCTCCCCTACGACCACGCCACCGCCCCCCTCGCCGAGCAGACGGTCCTGGACCCGCTGCCGGTCAAGCCCACCTTCACCGCCTCCACCGAGGACCTCGACCGCATCGCCGGGCTGCTGCGCGCGGGGACCAGGCCCCTGATCCTCGCCGGGCGCGGAGTGCTCCTGGCCGGGGCCACCACCCCGCTCACCGAGATCGGGGACCGGCTCGGGGCGCTGTTCATGACCTCCGCCATGGCCACCGGGGTCTTCGACTCCCCGTGGGACCTGGGCATCGCCGGGGGCTTCACCCGCGCCCACCGTCTGGAGCTGGCCCGGCAGGCCGACGTGGTGCTGGTCGCCGGGGCATCGCTGAACGCCTTCCAGCTGCGCTACGGCACGCTCTTCGCCGAGGGCACCCGGGTGATCCGCATCGACAACGAGCCCGTGGACCGCACGCCCCCGGTCACCGACTACGTGCGCGCGGACCTGGGACCGTTCCTCCAGGGACTCACCGGCCGGATCTCCGCCGCCGCCCCGGAGAGCACCTGGCGGGCGGCCGCCCCCGAGGTCGCCACCGCCGCCTTCCGCGGCTCCGCCCCGGTCGAGGACCCGGCCGAGTTCGGCCCGGACGGCCGGCTCAACCCCCGGGCCGTCGTCGCCGCCCTCGAGCACATCCTCCCCGCCGAGCGCTCCGTGGTGATGGACGGCGGCCACTTCATCGGCTGGGCCCCGATGTACCTGACCGTGCCCGACCCGCAGGCCATGGTCCTGGTCGGCACCGCCTTCCAGTCCATCGGCCTCGGCTTCGGCTCCGCCGCCGGGGTCTCGGTGGCCCGCCCCGACCGCACCACCGTGTTCGTCACCGGCGACGGCGGCGGGCTGATGGGCCTGGCCGACCTCGAGACGTTCCTGCGCGCCACGAAGCGCGGGGTGATCGTGGTGCTCAACGACTCCGCCTACGGCGCCGAGCTGCACCAGTACGCCTCCAAGGGCCTGGACCCCACCGCGATGCTCATCGACGAGGTCGACTTCGCCGCCGTGGGCCGGGCGATGGGCGCGGCCGGCACCAAGGCGCACACCCTGGCCGACCTCACCGCGCTCACCGAGTGGCTGGCCAGCCACGACGAGGGCGTCTTCGTCCTGGACGTGGCCATCTCCCAGCAGGTCGTCGCCGAGTTCATGTCCGCCTCCCTCACCGCCGGCCGCCGGCTCTGACCCACCGGCCCCGGCGGACCCTCGCGGATCAGCCGGGCGAACCGGCCCCCCGGTCCGCCTCCACCGCCCGGACGAAGTCCGCGCACCGGCGCGGCCACTCGGCCAGCTCGGCGGGCGTGCCGGCCACGTGCAGAGCGTCGCCGGGCAGGGCCGCGCGCAGCGCCTCGGCCGTGGAGAGCGGGTGGGTGGCGTCCTCGGACCAGGCCAGCACGAGGGTCGGCACGCCGATCCGCGACAGCTCCTCGACCGGCGGGAGGTCGGTGCCGGCCGCGCCGCGCAGCACGGCGGGCAGCAGGCCGGGGTCGATGCGCGGCGGGTGCACCGGCCGGTCCGCCACGGCGGGCGGCCGGGTCGCGGCCCGGCCGGCCCGGAGGTAGGCCTCGAGGCCGTGGCGCTCCACCAGGTCCGCGCCCTGCCGGTACGTCCCCGCCTGGCCGCGGCGCGAGGCCCAGGCCGTCGAGGGCACGCAGAGCGTCAGCGAGCGGAACCGCCCGGGCTCGGCGAGGGCGGCGTGCAGCAGCGTGGCCGCCCCCATGGACGGGCCGATCCCGTGCACCGGCTCACCGGGCGCCACGGCGTCCAGCAGGCGCAGCAGGTCCTCGGCCAGCCGGGGCCAGGTCCAGTCCGCGGCCACGGGCTCCGCGGCGGAGCCGCCGTGGCCCCGGGCGTCGTAGCGCACCGTCCGGTGCCCGCTCAGCCCGGCCGCCAGGTCCAGACCGCCCGCGGTGTTGGCGGCCCGGTCGGACAGCAGCCCGTGCAGCTGGACGACCGGCGGGCCGGAGCCGGTCACGTCGTAGGTCAGGCGGCAGCGGGGGAGCTCGAGCGTCGGCATGCCGCCACGGTACGCGTAGATTGTGACCACCCGTGGACCGGACGCGTCCTCGGCGGCCGGACCGTCCCGGCCCGACCAGGAGGTGCGCATGCGGCTGACCAGCATCACGCACGCCCGGCTGCCCGAGGGCCGCCTGTCCAGCTGCACCGTCCCCGCCGAGGGCGCCGGCCGGCCGCTGCCGGTGTCCTTCGACCAGGGCATGCACGTCGGAGCCGGTCCCCGCCCGGGGTCCTGGATGGCCGTGGCCGTGGAGCTCCCCGCGCCGGTGGACGCCGCGCACCTGGGCGAGGCCTGGGCGGGTGTCGTGCGGCGGCACCACACGCTGCGCACCGTCTTCTCCGCCGACGACGACGGCCGCGTCCGGCTGCACGAGATCGCCGACGCCGTGCGCCCCGTGTGGACCCGGCACGAGGTCGGCGCCGGCGGGACGCGGGCGGCCCTGCAGGCGGTGGCCGACGCCGCCTGCTCCCCGCTGGCCCGGCCCTCACACCGGCTGTGCCTGATCGAGCCCGCGGCCGGGCCCGCCGTCGTCGTGCTCGCCGCCGACCACGCGCACGTGGACGCCTGGTCCCTGCCCCTGCTCGCCCGGGACCTGCTCGACGGGCTGGACGATCTCCGCGCCGGCCGCCCGGCCGGCGCGGGCCGGGCGCCCGCGGCATCCTTCGCCGAGCACACGCGGGAGCTCGCCGCGCGCCCCCCGGCACCGCCGCACGTGGTGCGGCGCTGGGCGCGGATCCTCGCGGACGGCGACGGCGCCCTGCCCGTCTTCCCCCTGCCGCTGGGCGAGCCCGGCGCCCCGGCGCCCGAGACGGTGACCACGCACGACGTCCTCGACGCCGAGGGCCTGGCCCGCCTGGAGGCGCGCGCCGACGCGCTGCACGTCCGGCTGCTGGTCCTGGTGGTCTCGGTGCTGACCCGGGCGACCGCCGAGCTGGCCGGCCGGCCCCTGCGCGCGGTCCTGCCCGTGCACAGCCGCACCGAGCCGCACTGGCGCGACGCCGTGGGCTGGTTCATCACCAACTCGGTGCTCGAGTGCTCGGACCCCGATCCGCAGGCCTGCCGCGCCGCCGTGCGCGAGACGCTGGAGCTGGGCTCGCACGCCCTGGAGCCGATCCTGCGACCCCACGGCGGCATGCCCGTCCCGCCGGGGATGTTCATGCTGTCCTACCTCGACTACCGGCGGCTGCCCGCCACCCTGGCGCCGGAGCTGCGGGCGCAGCACATCTCCGCGTCGGCGCCGACCACCGGGGTGCAGGTGTGGTTCGTGGTGGGCGAGGGCGGCCTGCACCTGCGGGCGCGCTACCCGGGCACCGGGCAGGCCCGCTCGTCGGTGGAGGCGTGGCTGGGCGCCGTCGGCGCGGGGCTGCGCGCGCAGGCGCGCCCGGAACCGGACCGCGGATAGCCGCGGGCCCGGCACCCCCGAGGGCCCGGTCCGGGCGCCCGTGCGCCCTGCCCCCGCCCCGGTCCGCCGACTATCCTGGTGGCAGCGGGCAGAAGGGGTCAGATGGACGACCGGACGATCGCCAGGACGCAGGCCAGGTTGATCCGCACCGCGCTGACGAGCACCGGGCTGGGTGCGCGCGACCTGTGGCTGCGGTACGTCCACCTGGGCGGAGAGGTCGGGGAGCTGGAGCTCGACGCCTACCTGCACCACGCCCTGTACCTGCCGCCCCGGCACCGGGACGGCCTGGCGCGGGCCGCCAACCAGCTGGTGCCCGGCCACCGGGTCCCGTGCAGCCGGGACCTGCGCCCGGAGGAGTACCCGCCCGAGGCCTGAGCGCCCGGCCGGGGCCCGGCGGGCCTACACCGCGCGCTCGGGCAGGGGCGCCGCCTCGTCCTGGTTCTTCTGCCACGGCCACCGCCCGCTGATCTCGAGCTCGAGGGACCAGCTGAGGAAGGTCCGCACGACCACGATGAGCGCCAGCACCCCCACCGACTCGAACGTGGGGGTGATGGCGACGGTCTTGATGATGTCCGCGGCCACGAGCAGCTCCAGGCCCAGCAGGATCGAGCGGCCGAGCCGCTGCCGGTAGCTCTCGTAGGTGTCGCGCTCCCCGCTCCCGCGGCCCAGCAGGTCCCGCCCGGCCAGGAGGGTCGCCACCACCGTCCCGACGACGATGGCGACCACGCCGGCGACGTCGATGGCCTCCCCGACCAGCTCCATGGACTCCTGGAACGACATCCTGCACCTCCGGTGACCCCGGCGGGACGCGCCGGCTCGAGTCTGCGATGAGGACGCCAGGATCTCACGGGTCCGCCGTCAGCCGGCGGCGGCGACCTCCTGGGGCGCGGTCTCCGGCACGGAGCCCCGCCGCCTGGGGGGACCGGGCGGCCGCTCGCGCTCCGCGAGGACCCGGGCCGCCTCCGAACCGGGGGCGGCGACGGTGTTCTGCAGGGCCCGGCTCAGCGCCCGGGGGTCCGTGCCGTCCACCACGGCCGCGATGTGCGAGTCGGGGCGGATCACCCACACGTCGGTCGGCTCCGGCTTCAGCGCCTCGGCGAGCTTGCCGGTGGTGTCGATGTCCGCGATGGCGTGCAGGCGCAGCGGGGACCCGATGGCGGCGAGCGCGGCCCCGCGCACGAGCTCCTGGTCGACCGCCGGGCCGGTGAGGAGCAGGATCCCGAAGCGGGCGAGCTCGCGGACGCGGTCGGCGGCGATGCCCGGGACGGCGACCGGGACGTCCGGCAGCAGCACGCCGGGGACGGGGTCGGGGACCTCCCCCTTGGGCGGGCGCCCGGGGAAGGTCCGGGTCGGGTGCGGCGTGGTGAGCGGGGAGTCGACGTACCAGAAGGGCTCGGCCAGGCGCCCGGAGTCCACGTAGGTGGACGCGGCCGGGTCGCCGATCGCCCGCTCGAGCTTGGCGAGCCGCTCGGCCAGCTGCTCCTCGGTGCGGGGCACCAGGAAGTCCATGGTGGCCTCGGTGACCTCGAGGTTCTCGACGGCGGCGGCGCGGCGCTCGACGTCGTAGGACTCCAGCAGCGCCGGATCGGCGTTGCCGCGCAGCACCGAGGTCAGCTTCCAGGCGGCGTTCTCGGCGTCGCCCACACCCGAGTTGAGCCCGCGGGCGCCGAACGGGGAGACGATGTGGGCGCAGTCCCCGGCCAGCAGCACCCGGCCCACCCGCATCCGGGAGGCCAGCCGGGCGTGGAAGCGGTAGACGGACTTCCAGACGATCTCGTAGTCCGTGTCCCCGATGATCTGGCGGATCCTCGCGTCGAGGGCCCCGGAGGCCTCCTCGGCGGCGAGGTCGTAGTCGCCGGGCACCTGCCAGTCGATCCGGAAGGTCGAGTCCGGGCACGGGTGGATGAGCACCTGCCGGCCGGGGTTCCACTCGGGGTCGAAGTAGAAGCGGCGCTCGGTGGCCCAGCCGGGGATGTCGGCCCGGATGTCGCAGATCAGGAACTTGTCCTCGAACGAGCGGCCGTCGAAGCTCACCCCGAGCTGGTCGCGCAGCGACCGCGCCTTCGAGCCGAGCGCGGCGATCGCGTAGTCGGCCACGATCTCGGCCCGGCCCCCGTCGAGGCAGGAGCACACCACGGTCACGGAGCGCTCGTCCTGGGTGATCGAGACGATCTCGTGGCCCCAGACCTCCTCGATCAGCGGCTCGGCGGCGATCCTGGCCGCGAGCAGCTCCTCGGTGCGGGTCTGCGAGATGTTCACGAACGGCGGGAACGGGGACTGCCCCCTGTCCCGGAAGGGCTGGGCGAACAGCTCCTTCTCCCGGTAGAAGGTGCGCGCGGTGTCCCACGTGACGCCCTCGGCGGCCACCTGCCGGCCCACGCCCACGGCCTCCCAGACCTCCAGGACGTCGCGCTGCTGGCAGATCGCCTTGGACCCGATGGGGTCCCGCTCGGCGCGGGCGTCCAGGATCGTGACGGGGATGCCCCACCGCGCCAGCAGCAGCGCCGCGGTCTGGCCCACGGGCCCGTTGCCGAGCACCAGCACCTTGCCGGAGTCGAATCGTCTCACTGTCGCCCTCCTCGTTCTCGTGTCGCTGCTCGTGCGGCCCGGGTCAGCCGTTCTGGAGCTGGTCCCAGACTTCGCGGTCGCGCTCGGCGGTCCAGATGACGGGCCGCTCGATGCCCGAGAGCTCGTCCCACAGCCGGGAGACGTCGAAGGGCAGGCAGTGCTCGAAGATCGGCCAGTGGCCGAAGTCGTCGTAGAGGGCGGTGTGCACGGCCTCGAAGGCGTCCTTCAGGGTGCCGCCGCCGCGCTGGACGGCCCCGACCTCCTCGATCATGACGTCCAGGAAGCGGCGGGTCTGCTCGATCGCCGCGTCCACGGCCTCCCGGCCCTTCGAGACCGCCCCGCGCCCGCCCACGAGCTGCTCGGCGCCGAGCGCCTTGACGGCGTCGAGGGTGTGGCTCGCCCAGTCGCGGTGGAAGGCGTCCCCGGTGTAGAGGGCGGCCTCGGCCTCGACCAGGTCCCCGGCGAAGAGGATCTTCTGCTGGGGCAGCCAGGCGACGATGTCGCCCTCGGTGTGGCCGCGGCCGAAGTGCTGGAGCACGAGGTCCCCGCGGTCCCCGCCGAGGTCGATGGTCAGCTTGTCCCGGAAGGTCACCGTGGGCCAGGTCAGGCCCGGGACGGTGTCCGCGCCCTTGGCCAGGCGCGGCATGCGGCCGAACTCGGAGGCCCAGTCCTCCTTGCCGCGCTCCACGATGAGGTCGTAGGTGTTCTCGTGGGCGACGATCGTCTCGGCGTGGAAGGCCGAGGCGCCGAGCACGCGCACCGCGTGGTAGTGGGAGAGCACCAGGTAGCGGATCGGCTTGTCGGTGTGCTTCCGCAGCTCCGCCAGCCACTCGGCGGCCACCACGGGGGTGGCCAGGGCCTCGAAGCAGACCAGGAAGTCCTCCCCCTCGATCGCCCCGATGTTGGGGTCTCCCTCGGCCGTGAGGGCGTAGACGCCCTCGGCCAGGATCTCGAGGGTCTTCTGCTTCTCGCCGAGGTCGGCCGAGGACGCGAACGACTTGGTGGTGCCCATGTGCCGTCTCCTTCGTGGGGCCGCACAGGCCCCGGGATAGTCAAATGCTGTATCAGTTCCACGGTAGCCCCCGGACCCCGATTTGTGAAGCAGGCCACAGACGATTGCACTCGCGGCTCTGTTGACCCCGCGGGCGCACGCGTGGGAAGGTTTGATGAACGATCGGTCAGTAAAGTCGGGCGACGATGCCCGGATGCCGGCCGCACCCCGTCGCGACAGGAGCCCACTCATGCCCTCAACCCCTCAGGCCCTCCTC
>NZ_JCAXEN010000008.1:0-247913 GCF_059758435.1 Kocuria sp. GQ42
GTGTGGCCACGGTCGTCGTCCTTCGCATGGGTCGAGGTGAGGCGTCTGCCTGTGAATCACGTCTCACCCTAGGGAGGACTTTTGATGCTGTCCAAGGCCGTTTTTGAATGGAGTCATGCACTGAGGGCATCGATGCTGTGCTCAGTGCGGCTGGGTGCGCAGGAGGTCGAGCAGGTGGTGCAGGGCGGGATTCTTCGAGGTGCGGTCCCACAGCGCGTGCAGCTCGACGGAGCCCGAGGAGCTGCTGGCCAGCCGGTGGTAGGACACGCCGTCGATGCCGAGCAGCCGGGCGGACTCCGGGACGAAGGCGATTCCTCGCCCCGCGGCCACGAGCGCCACCATGGTGAGGACCTGGCTGACGGTGTGGACGACGTTGCGGTGCTCCACCTCCACGAGCCGCACCACGTGGTCGTAGAAGTACCGCGCCTTGGTGGGGGAGTGCATGATCAGCGGGAGGTCCTTGAGGTCGGCCGACGTGACGGGCCGCCTGAGGGTGCTCAGCGGGTGGTCGGCCGGGGCGGCGACGTACAGGTCCTCGGCGAGCAGCAGCTGCGACTCGAAGAGCTCCGTGTCGAAGGGCGGGCGGGCGAGCCCCAGGTCGAGGTCGCCGTTCTCGAGCGACTGCAGCTGCTCGCCGGTCACCAGTTCCTGCAGGTCGACGTCGACGTCCGGCAGCACCCGCTCGATCTCGCTGAGCAGCGGTCCCAGCAGGCTGAACCCGGAGGCCGCCGTGAAGCCGATCCGCAGCACGCCCGAGCGCCCGGCGGCGATCCGGCGCGCCAGCAGCGGCGCCCGGTCGGCGGCGACCACCAGCTTGCGGGCCTCGACCAGGAACGCCCGCCCGGCGGCCGTGAGCGCCACCCGGCGGTTGTCCCGCTCCAGGAGCTCGACCCCCACCGTCTTCTCGAGCTTCTGGATCTGGCGGCTCAGGGGAGGCTGCGTCATGTTGAGCCGCACGGCGGCGCGGCCGAAGTGCAGCTCCTCCGCGACGGCGATGAAGCTCCGTGCCTGATCGAGTGTGAACATCATGTCCTCCGGGTATTACTCAATGCACGAATTGGCTTGGACAGGCATCATCATCCCTCTTTAGGCTCGGGAACCGATCCGCTTGTGATGCCACTCACAGAGGTGCGAGTCCTCTCGCGCCCCGGTCGGGCGGTTCCGATCCCTCACCCCTTCAGGAGAACCCATGAAGAACACCTCGTTCCGCACGGCGCTCGTCGGCGTCACCGCAGCGACCTCGCTCCTCGCGCTCAGCGCGTGCGGCGGCAACGTCGGCGGGGGCAGCAGCGCCTCCGGGGCGGACTTCCCGACGGATCCCATCACCCTGACCGTCGGCCAGGCCGCCGGCGGATCCACCGACCTCATCGCCCGCGCCGTGTCCGACGCCGCCACGGAGGACCTCGGGGTCCCGATGCCGGTCGTGAACAAGCCCGGCGCCAACGGCGCCCTCGCCACCCAGGAGGTCGCCGGCGCGTCCCCCGACGGCCAGAACCTGGTGCTGCTCAACGCCTCGCTGATCACCATCACGCCGCTGGCCGTGGGCGAGGAGGAGGCCGTGTCCCTGGACGACGTCGAGGTGCTCAAGGGCCTGTCCCAGGACGACTACGTGATGGTCGCGAGCAAGGAGTCCGGCTTCGGGACCCTCGAGGACGTGGAGAGCGCCTCCGGCTCGTTCAGCTACGGCACCACCGGCGTGGGCACCGGCTCCCAGCTGGCCCAGACCGTGCTGTTCGCGCAGGCCGACATCACCGGCACCGAGGTGCCCTTCGACTCCGGCTCCCCGGCGCTGACCGCCGTGCTCGGCG
Source organism: Kocuria sp. GQ42 (assembly GCF_059758435.1). Lineage (NCBI taxonomy): Bacteria > Bacillati > Actinomycetota > Actinomycetes > Micrococcales > Micrococcaceae > Kocuria > Kocuria sp. GQ42. Next base: position 1,809 of record NZ_JCAXEN010000008.1, read on the forward strand.
ACCAGGTGCAGGTCGCCACCGTCCAGCTGGGCGAGGCCAAGCCGCAGATCGACGCCGGCGAGGTGACGCCGATCGTGGTGTTCTCCGAGGAGCGCAACGAGTTCCTGCCCGACGTGCCCACCGCCGTCGAGTCCGGCTACGACGTCCCCGTCTCCCAGTACCGGGCGGTGGCCGCTCCCGAGGGGCTCCCGGACGACGTCAAGGCGCGGCTGGTCGAGGCCTTCGACGCCGCCGTGCAGTCGGAGGCCTACCAGGACTTCAACGAGCAGAACCTGCTCACCCCGTGGGAGGTCTCCGGCGAGGAGGTCGAGGCGGAGTGGACCGAGCTCGCCGAGCGCTACGAGCAGCTCGTCGAGGAGCACGACATCTCCCTCGCCGAGTAGGGACCGGCGCCGCCATGACGACCACCACGGCCATGCCGACCACCACAGCCAGGAGCGACTCCATGAAGCAGTCCCGCCCGGACGACACGGCCTCCGTCGCCGACGTCCTCCACGACCAGGAGAGGGCGGTCGAGGAGCTCACCCCGGAGCAGCTCGCCGCCCAGTGGGAGGCCGAGGGCCCCCCGCCCGGCGGCCGCGCGGCGGCCCTCGGCTCGACCCTGGCGGTCACGGTGCTGGCGGCTGCTGCGGCTGTGCTGTCCCTGCGCATGGGGCTGGGCACACCGCAGCAGCCGGCCCCCGGCATGTGGCCGTTCGTGGTGAGCGTCGTGGCCGTCGTGATCGGCCTGTCCCACCTGGTCCTGGGCCGGCGCGGAGGAGAGGGGGAGAAGTTCACCCGGGAGTCGCTGCTGGCCGCCTGCGGGCTCGTGACCCTCGTGGGGCTGGTGCTGCTCATGCCCGTGATCGGCTTCGAGATCCCCGCCCTGCTCCTGTCCTTCGTCTGGATGAAGTTCCTGGGCGGCGAGACGTGGCGGGCCGCGGCCCTGTACTCCGCGCTCGTCGTCGTCGCCTTCTACCTGATCTTCATCACCGCCCTCGGCACGTCGATCCCGCACCTGTTCTGACGGCCGCCGCCACGGCGGCCACCGACCAAAGGCTCCCGCATGGACTTCCTGCAACCCGCCCTGGACGGCTTCGGCGTCGTCCTCCAACCGACCAACCTCCTGTACTGCCTCCTGGGCGTGACCATCGGCATGCTGATCGGCGTGCTGCCCGGCCTGGGCCCCGCCGCGACCATCGCCATCCTGCTGCCGCTGACCTACGGCATCGAACCGGTGACGGCGATCATCATGCTGGCCGGCATCTTCTACGGGGCCCAGTACGGCGGGACCATCACCTCCGTGCTGCTCCGGCTGCCCGGCGAGGCCAGCTCCGTGGTCACGGTCTTCGACGGCTACATGCTGGCCAAGCAGGGCCGCGCCGGCACCGCGCTGGGCATCGCCGCGATCGGCTCCTTCATCGGCGGCACCGTCGCGATCGTCGGCCTCACCTTCCTGGCCCCGCTCGTCGCCGGCTTCGCCCTCGACTTCGGTCCGCCCGAGTACACCGCGCTCGCCCTGCTCGGCATCCTCCTGGTGGCCACCATCAGCAACGGCAACAAGTCCAAGGCGCTGATCGCCGCGTGCTTCGGGCTGCTGCTGGCCACGGTCGGCCGCGACGTCTTCACCGGAGCCGAACGGCTCACGTTCGGCAACCTCAACCTGGCCGACGGCATCGACTTCGTGCCCGTGGCCATGGGGCTGTTCGGCCTCGGCGAGATCCTGCACAACCTGGAGGAGCGCCACCGTGCGGCCAAGGCGCCCGACAAGGTCTCCAACGTCTGGCCCTCCCGGGCGGACCTCAAGCAGTCGTCCGGGGCCATCGGCCGCGGCTCGGTCCTGGGCTTCTTCCTCGGCATCCTGCCCGGCGGCGGCGCCACGATCTCCTCGATGGCCGCCTACGCCCTGGAGAAGAAGCGGGCCAAGCAGCCCGAGCGCTTCGGCCGGGGCGCCATCGAGGGCGTCGCCGGCCCGGAGACCGCCAACAACGCGGCGGCCACCAGCTCCTTCATCCCCCTGCTCACCCTGGGCATCCCGGCCAACGCCACGATGGCCCTGATGTTCGGCGCCCTGCTCATCCAGGGCGTCACGCCGGGCCCGCAGCTCGTCCAGCAGGACCCCGAGCTGTTCTGGGGCGTGGTCAACTCCATGTACGTCGGCAACATCCTGCTGCTGATCATGTCGATCCCCCTCATCGGGGTCTTCGTGCGCATCCTCCGGGTGCGGGGCGCCATCCTCGCCCCCATCACCGTGCTGATCACGATGCTGGGCGCCTACACGATCAACAACTCGATGTTCGACGTCATGCTCGTCGTGGTCTTCGGCGCCGTCGGCTACCTCATGAAGAAGTTCGGCTTCGAGCCCGGCCCCCTGGTGCTGGCCTTCGTCCTCGGCTCCCTGCTGGAGTCCAACCTGCGCCGCTCCCTGCTCGTCTTCGAGGGAGACGTCACCGGGTTCTTCACCCGCCCCATCTCGGCGACCCTGCTGCTGCTGTTCGTGCTCGTCGCCGTGCTGCCCGTCATCCAGTCCGCCCTCCGCCGTCGCAGCGCCTCCGGGACGTCCCCCGCGGGACCGTCCGCCGAGGACTCCGACCGCACCCCTGTCAAGGAGAACGCATGAGCATCCTCGTCGGTTACGTCCCCACCCCCGTCGGCGAGGCCGCCGTCCGCGCCGCCATCGAGGAGGCCCGGCTGCGGGGGGAGCGGCTGCTGATCGTCAACTCCGTGCGCGAGGGCGCCCTGGCGGACAAGTCGGTCGCCTCCGACGACGACCTGCGCCGCGTCACCTCCGCCGCCGAGTCCGCCGGTGTCCCGCACACCGTGCTCCAGCCGTCCCACCGGGACGACCTCGCCCAGGAGATCCTCGATCTCGCCCGCGAGCACGACGTGTCCCGGATCGTCATCGGCCTGCGCCAGCGCTCCCAGGTGGGGAAGTTCATCATGGGCTCGCACGCCCAGCGGATCCTCCTGCAGTCCGACCGGCCGGTCCTGGCCGTGAAGGCCGGGGAGGCGCACCTCTGAGCCCCACCCCCGCACGACCGGGGCGCCGCCGCCGGACTCCTGTCCGGCGGCGGCGCCCCGGTCGTGCGGGGGTCAGGCGCTCTCGCGCCGCACGATCTCGCCCACCACGTGCTCGATCCGGACCTGGCCGTGGCTCAGGGCGATGTCCGCGGCGGTCTCCCCGATCTGCTCCAGGGGGAAGCGCACGGTGGTCAGCCCCGGGGAGAAGTCCCGCAGGTTGGGGATGTCGTCGAAGCCGGCCACCCGCAGGTCGTCCGGCACCACGAGTCCGGCGTGCCGGAAGCCCGCGATCGCGCCCAGTGCCATGACGTCGTTGCCGACCACGACCGTGAGCCCGCGCACGGCGTCGGCTCCGAGCCGGTCCACCAGCGCCCGTGCGGCCTCGTAGCCGCCCTGGCTGTTGAAGTCCTCCGTGACCTCGGCCTCCGGCTCCAGGCCCGCCCGCTCGAGGGCCGCGCGGAAGCCCGCCCGGCGCTCCGCCGCGCTGGCGAGCTCGTCCGGCCCGCCGAGGAAGGCGAAGCGGGCCCGGCCCGTCCCGAACAGCATGTCCGTCAGGTCGTCGCCGGCGCTGCGGTTGTCGATGGTGACGGCGCCGGCGCCCTCGAGCCAGGCCTGGCCGATGGTCACCACCCGGCCGCCGTTCTTCTGGTAGCGGGTGAGCTCGGCGAGCAGCCGGGGGTCGATCTCCCGCCGCCGCGAGCCCGCCATGATGATCGCGTCGGTGCGGTGGGACGCGAAGGCCGCGACGGCGTCGAGCTGGTCGGTGCCGTCGGTCGCGGCCAGCAGAAGCTGGTGCCGGTCCGCGCGGGCCCGGCGCTGCACGCCCTTGGCGATCGAGGAGAAGTAGGGGTCGGCGATGTCGTGGACCACGAGTCCCACCAGTCCGGTGGTGGACCGCGCCAGCGCCTGCGCCTGGGCGTTCGCCACGTAGCCGAGGGACTCCGCGGCGTCCCGGACGCGCTCCGCGATGTGCTCGGCCGGCCTTCGGTCCGATCCGTTGAGCACCCGGGAGGCCGTGGCCAGGGACACCCCGGCCTCCCGGGCCACCTGGGAGAGGGTCACTGCGCTCATCGTCCGGTCCTGCTTCCTCCTCACCGCGTCCGGTGGGCGTCTCGCCCCCGCGCCGGGGAGTCCGGGACCGGGAACGTGTTGACAGTCACACTGAGCCAACCCTAGAGTGGAAAGCGCTTTCCTACAAATTTCCCGAATTCTCTGGAGTTGATGATGTCCGAGCCCCGAGTTCTCCGCATCGCCATGAACGGCATCACCGGCCGCATGGGCTACCGCCAGCACCTGCTGCGCTCGATCCTGCCCATCCGGGACCAGGGAGGAGTGACCCTGCCGGACGGCACCCGCGTGACCGTCGAGCCGATCCTCGTGGGCCGCAACGAGGCCAAGGTCGCCGAGCTGGCGCGCCGGCACGGCGTGGAGCACTGGACCACCGATCTCGACGCGGTCATCGAGGACCCCACCGTGGACGTGGTCTTCGACGCCTCCATGACCAGCCTCCGGGCCGAGACCCTCAAGAAGGCCATGCGCGCCGGCAAGCACGTCTACACCGAGAAGCCGACCGCCGAGACCCTGGACGAGGCGGTCGAGCTGGCGCAGATCGCCCAGGAGCGCGGCGTCACCGCCGGCGTGGTCCACGACAAGCTCTACCTGCCCGGTCTCGTGAAGCTGCGGCGGCTCGTGGACGAGGGCTTCTTCGGCCGGATCCTGTCCCTGCGCGGCGAGTTCGGCTACTGGGTCTTCGAGGGCGAGCACCAGGAGGCCCAGCGCCCGTCCTGGAACTACCGGCGCGAGGACGGCGGGTCCATGACCGTCGACATGTACTGCCACTGGAACTACGTCCTCGAGGGCATCGTGGGCCCGGTCCGGTCCGTCACCTCGACCGCCGTGACGCACATCCCCGCCCGGTGGGACGAGCAGGGCCACGAGTACCCGGCCACCGCGGACGACGCCGCCTACGGCGTCTTCGAGCTCGAGACCCCGGACGGCGACCCCGTGGTCGCCCAGATCAACTCCTCCTGGGCCGTGCGCGTGTACCGCGACGAGCTGGTGGAGTTCCAGGTGGACGGCACCCACGGCTCGGCGGTCGCCGGGCTGAACAAGTGCGTGGCCCAGCAGCGGGCCCACACGCCCAAGCCGGTCTGGAACCCGGACCTGCCCGTCACCGAGTCCTTCCGCGACCAGTGGCTGGAGGTGCCGGCCAACGCGGAGCTGGACAACGGCTTCAAGGCGCAGTGGGAGGAGTTCCTGGCCGACGTCGCAGCGGGCCGCGAGCACCGGTTCGGGCTGCTCTCCGCCGCGCGCGGGGTGCAGCTGGCCGAGCTGGGCCTGCGCTCCTCGGCCGAGCGCCGCACCATCGACATCCCGGCGATCGAGCTGTCCCCGGCCGAGCGGCGCACCGCCGAGGCCGTCCGGTGAGCGCCGTGCTCCTGCCCGACGGCAGCGGATCCCGCACCGAGCACGTGCTCTCCGGGCCGGGGAGCTGGACCCGGCCGCAGGCGCCCCTCACCGCGCGCAAGGCCTACGCCGCCGCGCACGTGGTGCCCCTGGCGCTCGCGGACAACACCCCCGGGGCGCCGGCGCAGCTGGACTGGGACGCGACCCTGGGCTTCCGCCACGACATCTGGTCCTACGGGCTGGGCGTGGCCGACGCCATGGACACCGCCCAGCGGGGGATGGGCCTGGACTGGCCGGCCACCCAGCAGCTGATCCGGCGCTCGACCGCCGAGGCCTCGGCGGCGCTGGCCACCGGCAGCCCGGCCCTGGCGGGCAGGACCGTCCGCGACCTCATCGCGTGCGGGGCGGGCACGGACCAGCTGGACCCGGCGGGCGTCACGCCCGGCGAGACCGGGCTGCGCGCCGTGCTCGAGGCCTACCGGGAGCAGGTCGAGGTGGTCGAGGGCGCCGGGGCGAAGGTCATCCTGATGGCGTCCCGCGCACTGGTGCGGGCCGCCCGGGACGCCGACGACTACCTGCGGGTCTACTCCCAGCTCCTGGGCGAGGCCCGGCACCCGGTGGTCCTGCACTGGCTCGGGACGATGTTCGACCCGGCGCTGGCCGGCTACTGGGGCAGCGACGCGGTGGACACGGCCACGGAGACCTTCCTCGAGCTCATCCGGTCCCACCCGGGGCAGGTCGACGGCGTCAAGGTCTCCCTCCTGGACGCCGCGCACGAGACCCGGCTGCGGGCGGCGCTGCCGGAGGGGGTCCGCCTCTACACCGGCGACGACTTCAACTACCCCGAGCTCATCGACGGCGACGGCACCCGGCACTCCGACGCGCTGCTGGGGATCTTCGCCGGCATCTACCCGGCGGCGTCCACCGCGCTGCAGGCCTACGACGCCGGGGAGCCCGGCCGGGCGCGGGCGATCCTCGACGCCACGGAGGAGCTCGGGCGCCACGTCTTCAGCGCCCCGACCTTCTACTACAAGTGCGGCATCGCGTTCCTGTCCTGGCTCAACGGCAGCCAGCCGGGGTTCCAGATGGTCGGCGGACTGCACTCGGGCCGCTCCGTGCCGCACCTGGTCGAGGTGTTCAGGCTGGCCGACCGGGCCGGGCTGCTGCTCGACCCGGAGCTCGCCGCGCGGCGGATGAGCACCTTCCTCGACGCGGCGGGCCTCGGCGCGCCGGTCCTCGCACCGGCTCTCGTGCCGGCCGGCAGCACCGGAGGTGCGGCATGAGCGCGGACTTCCAGCTGTCGCTGAACACGGGCACCACCCGCGGCCTGACCCTGCAGCAGGCGGTGGACGCCACCGCCCGCGCCGGGCTGGGGCACATCGGCGTGTGGCGCGACCGCGTGGCCGAGGCCGGGCTCGAGAACGCGGCCCGGATCATCGAGCAGGCCGGGCTGCAGGTCTCCAGCCTGTGCCGCGGCGGCTTCCTCACGGCGGCCGACGAGGCCGGGCAGCGGGCCGCCCTCGAGAGCAACCGGGCCGCGATCCGGGAGGCCCAGGTCCTGGGCACGAGCGAGCTGATCATGGTCGTCGGCGGCCTGCCCGCCGCCGCCCACGTCCTGGGCGGCGAGGGCGACCGGGGCGACAAGGACGTCGTGGCGGCCCGCGAGCGCGTGGCCGAACGGCTCGCCGAGCTCGTCCCCTACGCCCTCGAGCACGGAGTGCGCCTCGTGCTCGAGGCGCTCCACCCCATGTACGCGGCCGACCGGGCCGTGCTCTCCACGCTCGGGCAGGCCCTGGACCTCGCCGCCCCGCACCCGGTGGAGGCCGTGGGCGTGGTGGTGGACACCTTCCACGTCTGGTGGGACCCCGGGCTGGAGACCCAGATCGCCCGGGCCGGCGCGGAGGGCCGGCTGGCGTCCTACCAGGTCTGCGACTTCAACCTGCCGATCGCCTCCGACGCCCTGCTCTCCCGCGGGATGATGGGGGACGGGGTCATCGACTTCGGCACGATCGGGCGCTGGGTCGCCGCCGCCGGCTACACGGGCCCGGTCGAGGTCGAGATCTTCAACCAGGAGATCTTCGACCAGGACCCGGACGTGGTGCTCGCCGTGATGAAGGAGCGCTGGGAGTCCCTGGTGCTGCCGTCCCTGACCGGCGCACCCGCCCGCGCCACCGCCTGACGTGGGGCCGCACGAGCTCGGCGAGCGGCCCCGGGTGGTCGTGGCCCCGGACAAGTTCAAGGGGTCGCTGACGGCGGCCGAGGCCGCCGCCGTGCTCGCGGCCGGGGTGCGCGAGCACCGGCCCGGGGCCCGGATCCGGGCGGTGCCCCTGGCCGACGGGGGCGAGGGCACGGTCGACGCCGCGGTGGCGGCCGGGGCTCAGCTGCGCCGCACCCTCGTCCGGGGCGCCGTGGAGGGCCGGGTGCGGGCGCGCTGGGCGCTGCTCACGGCGCCCTCCGGCGCCACCACCGCGGTCATCGAGTCCGCCCAGGCGAGCGGGCTGGACCAGGTGCGCCCGAGTCCGGCGACGGCCCGGGCGGCGCACAGCTACGGCTGCGGCCAGCTGATCCGGGCGGCGCTGGACGCCGGGGCGACCGACGTCGTCGTCGGGCTCGGCGGCTCGGCGATGACGGACGGGGGCTCGGGCGCCCTGCGGGCGCTGGGCCTGGACGTCCTCGACGACGACGGCGCGCCCGTCCCCCTGGGTGGAGAGGGGCTGCTGTCCGCCGCCCGCCTGGACGTCTCCGCCCTGGACCCGAGGCTGCGCACGGTGCGGCTGCGGCTGGCCGTGGACGTGCAGAACCCGCTGCACGGCCCCGACGGGGCCGCCCACGTCTTCGCCCCGCAGAAGGGCGCCAACCGCGCCGCCCGGCGCGAGCTGGACGCCGCGCTCCGGCGCTGGGCCGGGCTGCTGGCCGGTCTCGAGGGCGCCCGTCCGTTCCTGCTCCCGGGGGCCGGCGCCGCCGGCGGCTTCCCGTCCGGCTTCCTGGCCCTGACCCCGGCGACGCTCGAGCGCGGCTTCGACCTCGTGTCCTCCCTCGTGGGGCTCGAGGAGCAGCTCGAGGACGCGGACCTGCTCGTCGTCGGCGAGGGGTCGCTGGACGCCCAGTCGCTGCAGGGCAAGGCGCCGCTCGCCGCGGCCGCGCTCGCCGCGGCCCGGGGCGTGCCCGTCGTGGCCGTGGCCGGGCGGCTGGCTCTGTCCGCGGAGCAGCTGCGCGGCGCGGGGGTCCTGGCGGCGGCCTCGCTCGTGGGCGTCGCGCCGTCCGTCCGGGCCGCCCAGGACGAGGCGGAGCGCTACGGCCCGCCGGCCACCGTCGAGGCGCTGCGGCTCCTGGCCGGGCTCCCGTCCGACGGCGGGTCGGCCCCGCGACGGGCGCCGACACAACCGTAGATTGTGGTTGACGTCACAGGAACCGGCCACTAGCCTGGACGCAACACAGCTCTGGAAAACGCTTTCCCGCACGCTCCGAGGAGATACCGATGACAACGACGCACATCGACACCGAACCGCTCCGGGTCTCCCGGGCGCGGCTGCGCCGAGGGGCGGTCCCGGCATGAGCGTCGTCGAGGAGCTGACCCGGGAGGGCCTGCCCGGGAAGCGGGCCAAGCGTGCGGCCGGCCGGAGGAGGACCCGCGCCGACAGGCGGGACAACAAGGCCGCGGCGGTCTTCCTGGCACCGTGGATCGTGGGACTGGTGGTCATCACCCTGGGCCCCATGCTGATGTCCCTCTACCTCTCCTTCACCGACTACAACCTCATGCGGGCGCCCGACTGGATCGGGACGGAGAACTTCTCCCGGATGCTCGCGGACGAGCGGCTGCACAACTCGCTGCAGGTGACCTTCACGTACGTGCTCGTCGGGGTGCCGCTGCAGCTCATGCTGGCCCTGGCGATCGCCATGGTCCTCGACCGGGGCCTGCGCGGCCTCGCGTTCTACCGCTCCGTCTTCTACCTGCCCTCGCTGCTCGGCTCCTCGGTGGCCATCGCCATCCTCTGGAAGCAGCTCTTCGGCACCACCGGACTGGTCAACCAGCTCCTGGCCCTCGTGGGCATCGAGGGCATCGGCTGGATCGCCGACCCCCGGACCGCGCTCGGCAGCATCATCCTGCTGCACGTGTGGACCTTCGGGGCGCCGATGATCATCTTCCTCGCGGGCCTGCGCCAGATCCCCACCATGTACTACGAGGCGGCCTCCATCGACGGCGCCGGGAAGATCACAAAGTTCTTCCGGATCACGCTGCCGCTGCTGAGCCCGATCATCTTCTTCAACCTGGTGCTGCAGATCATCCAGGCGTTCCAGTCCTTCACGCAGGCGTTCATCGTCTCCGGCGGCCGAGGAGGTCCGTCCGACTCGACGATGTTCTTCACGCTGTACCTGTACCAGACGGGCTTCGGCCGCTTCGACATGGGCTACGCCGCGGCCATGGCCTGGCTGCTGCTCCTCATCATCGGGGCGTTCACCGCCCTCAACTTCATCGCGTCTAAGTATTGGGTGTTCTACGATGACTAATTCGACAATCGCCGACAGCGCCGTCCGGACGGCCGACCAGGACCTCGTCCCGGCGCAGACCGAGGGCTCGCAGAGCGCCCCGGCGCCGAAGCCCCGCGGTCCGGGGACCCGGGCACGGATCCGCTCCCTGCTCAAGCACCTGGCGCTGATCCTCACCGGCGGCGTGATGATCTACCCGCTGCTGTGGATGGTGGCCAGCTCCCTGCGCCCCGACGACATCATCTTCCGCGAGCCCGGGATCCTGCTGCAGACGCTCGAGACCGCGAACTACTCGGACGGGTGGGGCGCCCTGTCCAGCCCGTTCAGCGTGTACCTGTTCAACTCCGCGGTGGTGGTGCTCGGGTGCATCGTCGGCAACCTGGTCTCCTGCTCGATGGCGGCCTACGCGTTCGCCCGGCTGGAGTTCCGCTTCAAGAAGCCGGCCTTCGCCCTCATGCTCCTCACGATCATGCTGCCGTTCCACGTGGTGATCGTGCCGCAGTACATCATGTTCTCCCAGATCGGGTGGGTGAACACCTTCTGGCCCCTGATCGTGCCGAAGCTGCTCGCCACCGACGCGTTCTTCGTGTTCCTCATGGTGCAGTTCATCCGCGGCATCCCGAAGGACATGGACGAGGCGGCGCGGATCGACGGCGCCGGGCACGCCCGGATCTTCGGGCAGATCATCCTGCCGATGATGGTCCCGGCCCTGGCCACCACCACGATCTTCACGTTCATCTGGACCTGGAACGACTTCTTCAGCGCCCTGATCTACCTGACCGACCCGAACATGTTCACCGTCCCCGTGGCGCTGCGGGCCTTCGTGGACGCCTCCGGGGAGTCCTCGTGGGGATCCCTGTTCGCGATGTCGATCGTGTCCCTGCTGCCGGTGTTCATCGCCTTCCTCGTGGGACAGAAGTTCCTCGTGAAGGGCATCGCCACCACGGGCATCAAGTAGCCGGCGACGGGCCCCGCGCAGGGGCCCCGGTGTCCCCGGCCCGCCCGGGCCGGGGACACCCGGCCGCCGGCCCCCACCCCCGCACACCCCTCCAGAACCAGGAGCAACCGATGGACAGCGCAGAGCACAGCGGCACGGACGGCACGGCACGGCAGGGGAGGCGGACCCGGTACGTCCTGGTCGGCACCGGCAACCGGTGCGAGATGTACCTCCGCTCCCTGCTGGACGACCACGCCGACGTCGCCGAGCTGGTGGCGGTGGGCGACACCAACCCCGGGCGGGCCGAGCACTACCGCCGGCTCGCCGAGGAGACCTCGGGCGTCCGGATCGGCGTCCTGGACCCCGCGGAGCTCACCCCGACGATCCGCGAGCAGGGGATCGACCGGGTCATCATCACCACCCCCGACTTCACCCACGCCGACTACATCTGTCAGACGCTGCGCGCCGGGGCGGACGCCGTCGTCGAGAAGCCCCTGACCGTGGACGCCGAGGGCTGCCGCCGGATCACCGCGGCCGTCGAGGAGACCGGCCGCCACGTGGTGGTCACCTTCAACTACCGGTACTCCCCGCGCAACACCGCCCTCAAGGACGTCGTGCAGTCCGGGGCGATCGGCACGGTCACCTCCGTGGACTTCAGCTGGATGCTCGACACCGTGCACGGCGCCGACTACTTCCGCCGCTGGCACCGGCAGAAGGAGAACTCCGGCGGGCTGCTGGTGCACAAGTCCTCCCACCACTTCGACCTGGTCAACTGGTGGCTGGCCGACACCCCGGAGCGGGTCTTCGCCTCGGGCGGGCTGCGGTTCTACGGCCGGGACAACGCCGAGGCCCGGGCGCGCGCGGGCGCCCCCGCACGGGACGTCGAGGGAGGCGACCCCTTCGCTCTGGACCTGCGCACCGACGAGCGGCTGAGCCGGCTCTACCTCGACCACCAGCACCACGACGGGTACCGCCGGGACCAGGACGTGTTCTCCGACGGGATCAGCATCGAGGACAACCTGGCCCTCGTGGTCGACTACGCGCGCGGCGCCACCCTCTCCTACTCCCTCAACGCGCACTCCCCGTGGGAGGGGTACCGGGTGGCCGTCAACGGCACCGAGGGCCGGGCCGAGCTGGAGGTCGTCGAACGGGCGGCGGTCCTGCCGGCGAGCGGCGGCTCCCCGGTGGACCCCTCGGTCACGGTGGGACCCCACCGGGGCGGGGCCCGCAGCCGCGGCGAGCGACTGACCGTCCAGCGCCACTGGGGCGCCGCCGAGGAGGTCGTCATCAGCAACGGGGCGGGCAGCCACGGCGGCGGGGACCGGCTGCTGCTGGCGGACGTCTTCCGCGGCCCCGGCGAGGACCCGTACGGGCGGCCCTCCGGCTACCGGGACGGCGTGGCGGCGGTGGCCGTGGGCATCGCCGGCAACCGCTCCCTCGAGTCCGGGCTGCCCGTCCGGATCGCCGAGCTGGACCTGGGCGCGGCCGCCGGGGCGAGCCGGAGCGAGGTCCCGGCATGAGCCGCGTCCTCGTCACCGGCGGCGCGGGCCGGCTCGGCCGCAGCGTGGTCGCCGGACTGGCGGAGGCCGGCTACGACGTCCTCAGCGTCGACCGGTCCCTGCCCGCCGACCCCGCCGGCTCCCACCCCGCCGTGGAGCACCGCGGCGCGGAGCTCACCGACCCGGACGCCGTGCACGCGCTGATGCGCGCGGCCCGCCCGGACGCCGTGCTCAACCTCGCGGCCATCGCCGTGCCGTTCAGCGCCCCCGAGCACGTCATCCTGCAGACCAACGCGGTGATCGCGCACAACGTGGCCGGCGCGGCGACCGAGGCCGGGGTGCGGCGGATCGTCATGGCCAGCAGCCCCACGGTGCTGGGCTACGGCTCCCCGGCGGGCTGGCTGCCGCCCGCGCTCCCGCTCACCGAGGAGACCCCGCCCCGGCCGTGGCACGCCTACGGGCTGTCCAAGCACGTGGCGGAGCAGGTGGCGCAGATGTTCGCCGCCGCCCGCGGCGAGACCGTGCGCTACGCGTCCTTCCGCCCCTGCTACGTGATCGCCCCCGAGGAGTGGGCGGGCGCCCCGACGCAGCAGGGCCACACCGTGCGGGAGCGGCTCGACGACCCCGCGCTCGCCGCGCCGGCGCTGTTCAACTACGTGGACGCCCGGGACGTCACGGCCTTCCTGGAGGCGCTGCTGGAGCGGATGGGCGCGATCCGCAACGGCGACACCTTCCTGGTGGGCGCCGCCGACGCCCTGGCCCGGCGCCCGCTCGCGGAGCTGCTGCCCGAGTTCGTCCCGGGCAGCGAGCAGCTCGCCGCGGGACTGACCGGGACGGCCCCCGCCTTCAGCATCGACAAGGCCCGCCGGGTCCTGGGCTGGGAGCCGGCGCGCAGCTGGCGCACCGAGCTCCGGGAGGAGCCCGTGGCCGCCGCGGCCGGGGAGCCCGCGGGCGCCGGCCGGCACGGGAAGGACACCGCATGAGCATCGCCGCCCTGCACACGGAGCTCATCACGGCCCGGCTGCCGCGCAGCTGGGGGCCGGAGGCCCCACAGAACCACGTCGTGGCCGTCACGGTCGTGGCCGACGACGGCGCGACCGGCACGGGCTTCTCCTGGACCCCGACGATCGGGGCGACGGCCGTGAAGGCGCTCCTCGACGACGACCTCGCGGGCTTCGTGCGCGGGCGCACCGAGAACCCCGAGGCCCTCTGGGACGACGCCTGGAAGCACCTGCACGAGGGCGGCGCCGGGCTGACCGGCGTGGCGCTCGCGGGCGTGGACCTCGCGCTGTGGGACCTGCGGGCGCGCCGGGCCGGGGTCTCGATCACCTCGCTGCTGGGCCGGCGGCAGGAGAGCGTGGCCGTCTACGGCTCCGGCGTGAACCTGCACTACACCCTGGAGGAGCTGCAGGAACAGGTGCGCCGGTGGGTCGCCGCCGGCTTCGGCGCGGTCAAGATCAAGGTGGGCAGGGCCGACCTGCGCGAGGACGTGGAGCGCGTGGCGGCCGTCCGGGAGCTGCTCGGCCCGCACCGCGGGCTCATGATCGACGCCAACCAGCGGTGGGACCTGCCCACGGCGCGCCGGGCCCTGGACGCCCTCGCCGAGTTCGGGCCGTCGTGGCTGGAGGAGCCGCTGCGCGCCGACGACCTCGAGGGCTACCGGCAGCTGCGCCGGTTCAGCCGGGTCCCCATCGCCCTGGGGGAGAACCTGCACAACGTCTACCGCTTCCGGGACTTCATCACGGCCGGCGCCGTGGACGTCGTCCAGCCGAACATCGTCCGGGTGGGCGGCATCACGCCGTTCCGGCGGATCGTGGAGCTCGCGCGCACGCACAGCGTGGGGGTCGCCCCGCACCTGCTGCCGGACCTCTCCGGGCAGCTGGCCCTGACCCTCGCCGAGCCCACCACGGTCGAGGTCGTGGAGGACGCCGGGTTTGCGGACCTCGGGATCCTGGACGGGCCGTCCCCGGTCCTGGTGACCGGCTCGCGGCTGGAGACCCGGGACCTGCCCGGTCTCGGGCTGGCGCTGCGGCAGCAGGTGCTGCCCGCCCTGGACGGTGCGCGTCCCTGAGCACCGGAGCCCGGACCGCCGGAAGGCCCGCACCCCCGGGGGTGCGGGCCTTCCGGCTCGGTGCGGGCGGACGGGGGCGGTCAGCGCTCCAGCACGGCCGGGCGGTCCCGGCCCCGGACCCGGACCACGGGCCAGCGCGGGTCCACGGACAGGGGCACGACGCCGCCGGGACCCAGCAGCACCGTGTCCTCGATCTTCGTGCCCGGCGCGGACGGGTTCCACGTGAAGGCCTGGTGCTCGTGCACGAGGTCCGGCACCCCGGGGGCGAGCCGCGGGTCCCGCCCGGCGTACCCGGCGGGCCCGCCCTGGTGGTGGCGGGTCCACTCCTCGGCGTCGAAGCCGTGGCGCGGATAGGCGTGCCGGAGCACCGGCAGCAGGTCGGCGAGGGGCAGCCCGGGGCGCAGCGCGTCGAGGACGTCGGCCTCGACCTCCGCGATCCTCGCCTCCGCGTCCGTCTCGGCGGGCTCGGCCGGGCCGAAGCGCACCCAGCGGGTCACGTTGGCGATGAGTCCGCCGCGGCGGGCGCAGACGACCGCCATCGCGCGCCGGCCCAGGGGCCCGGCGGTCGGCAGGGGGTGGCGGTGGGGCAGGCGGTCGGCGCCCCCGCACAGCACCACGACGGGTTCCGCGCCCGCGTGCACCAGGCCGGCGGTCAGCTCGGCGGCGAGCTCCCGCTCGGTGGTGCGCGGGGTCGCCCGGGTCAGCGCCCCGGTCAGCACCGCCGCGGCGTCCCGGCACAGCTGCGCGTAGCGCTGCGCCTCGCCGGGGAGCAGCGAGGCCCGCGCCGCCCGCAGCGGTGCGGCGACGCACTCCTCGGCGGCCACGGCCATCGCACGCGCCCCGGGGAACCAGTCCTCCGGCGCCGTGAGGGACCCGTGCCAGGGCACTTCGTGCAGCCGGACGCCCGCGGGCAGCTCCTCGGCCACCAGGCGGGCGGCCTCGTTGGCGGAGGTCACGACCTCGTCGCCGTCCCGGTGCACCAGGACCGCGGCCACCGGCGGACCGGCGAGCGAGACGTGGACGCGCGCGCCGTCGAGGTACCAGGACACGGCGGAGTGGCTCTGCAGCAGCACGGCGTCCACCCCGTGCGCGTCCAGCACCCGCAGGACCCGCCGGCGCTTCTCCGCCCGCTCCGGGGCGCTCACGCGGTCCGGCCCCGGGCCGCGTCCCCGAGCAGGGCCTCCACCCGGGGGGTGTCGAGACGGCCGTCGACGACGAGCACGCGCACCTCCCGCTCGACCGGCCGGTCCGTCGTCGTGGTGACGGGCGCGTCCCAGGCCAGGGCGAGGCCCACCCCCGGGTACCCGGCGTGCCGGACGAACCAGGGGTCGGCCGAGTCGTCGCCGCGCCGCAGGACGAGGGTCGCGGGGCGCCCCGCGTACTCGGCGGAGTAGGCCAGCCACGGGGAGGTGCTGCCGTGCACGGCCTGCTCGCCCGCCGCGTCCGCGGTGAACACGTCCGCGTCGGTGCAGGCGGGGAGCCGCCAGAAGAACCCCCCGTAGCCGCCGCCGGCCCGACCGTTGGAACCAGGGCTGCCGAGCCGCACCGGGTGGTCGCCGGCGGGGGAGAGGCGGAAGCGCAGGCCGAGCTCCCAGGCGTGCTCGTGCACGGGCCGGAACGTCCAGCGGCGCTCCTCGGTCAGCACCGCGGCGCCGTCCGGGCCCGTCCAGGCGAGCTCCTCGTCCAGGCGGTCGCCGGCGTGGTGCGCCGCGACCCGGAGCACGCGGCCGTGGTCCTCCCGCCACACGTAGCGCTGCGCCTCCCGGGTGTAGGTGCGCCCGCCCCAGAAGTTGGCGCCGTCCACGTCCTGGAGCGCCGTGCCGACCCCCAGGTGCCAGACGTGGTCCAGGGGCTGCTGGTCCGTGAGGACGACGCCGCCGAGGGTTCGCACGGGGTGCAGGAACGGGCGGGGGGAGGAGGTCGGGGCGACGTCCTCGCCCGTGCGGACCTGCGCGACCTCGCGCTCGCCGAGGAGCACGCTCCCGCTCGTGGCGGCGGGGTTCGCCCAGGGGGCGCCCAGGCCGGCGAAGTCCGACTGCGCCCTGACCGCCCGCGCCGCCCAGTCCTCGATCCCGGCGAGGACGGCGCGCGGTGCCGTCCCGTCCTCCTGGTGCCAGCGGACGTGCTCGGGGGCGATCGGGACGGGGTCCGGGGCGGTGCGGACGGCGTCCAGCACCCGCACGAAGGCCCCCGTGGCGACCAGCGGGCACAGCAGTGCGGTGCCCCGGGCCCGGGCGTCGATCAGGTTCTCGAGCAGGTTCGTGCGTCCGGACTCGACGACCCGCGTCCCCTCCGGGCCCGTGACGGTCAGCCGGTCCTGGGTGTAGTGCAGGACGGCCTGCCCCTCCGTGCCCTCCACGGTGATGAACGGGTCCTGCTGCTCGGCGGCGCACAGGGTCAGGGCGCACGTGACCGGGATCCCGGCCGCGGTGCGCACCCGGACCACCGAGGTGTCGTCGGACTCGATGGCGTTGGCGCGGTAGAGCTCGGTGCTCAGCTCGGCGACGTCCTCGCGGGTGCGGGCGCCGGCGAGGTGCAGGGCGGTCATCACCGCGTGGGCCAGCGGGTTGGTGACCACGCCGTCCACCACGTCCACCCCGCCGATGCGGCGCCGCCCGGCCCACGGGGACCGGGTGAAGTAGTCGGTGTCCCGGGACCACAGCCCCGTGGCGCCCACCGCGCGCAGCCGCCCGATCTCCCCGCTCGCGAGCAGCTGCTCGACGACCTCCAGGGAGTGGGAGCCCAGGCTCTGGAAGCCCACCTGGACGAGCCGGTCCGCCGCCCCGGCGGCCTCGAGGAGACGGTCGAACTGGTCGAGGCTGGCCACGGGAGGCTTCTCGAGCAGCACGTCGGCCCCCATCCGGAGGGCGGCCAGGGCGAGGTCGAAGTGGGTGTCGATGGGGGTGGAGACCACCACGACGTCCACGTCCGGGCCGGCGTCCTCCAGCTGCGCCAGGTCGCCGAACATGGGCACGTCCGGTCCGAGCACCCCGCCGTCGTCGACCCGCCGGTCGACGGCCGCCACCAGGCGGACACGGCCCTCCTCCTCGAGCCGGCGGATGTTCGCGAGGTGGCGTCCGCCGAAGCCGCCGATCCCCACCAGGCAGACGCGCACGGGTCCCTCCGGCGCGGTGCGGGCGGCGGGGGCGGACACGGTCTGGGTCTGCACAGGTTCTCCTGGATTCGGCGGTCGGGTTCGGCGGTCGGGTTCGGCGGGCGGGGGCAGGTGGAGCCGCGGGCGCCGGACGGTGCCGTCCGGCGCCCGCGGAGTGTGCGGGGGGTCAGCTGATCGCCGACTCCATCTCGGACATCATGCGCTCGGCGGCCTCCTCGGGGGTCGAGCGCTCGAAGAGCACGTCGAGCTCGTAGCGGTAGATGATCTCCTGCAGGGTGCTGAAGCCCAGCGGCGGGACCGGCAGCGCCTCGCCCAGCTCGGGCTGGATCTCCTCGACGAACTCCGCGGCCGCGGTGTCCGCCTCGCTGAGCTCGGGCAGCACGGCCTCGCGCACCGTCTCGTTGGCGGGCAGGCCGCGGTCCGCGAGGTTGATCTTGCCGGCCTCCTCGCTGTTGACCATGAAGTCGATGAACGCCTTGACCTCCTCGGGGTGCTCGGTGCGGGCGGAGGCGGACATGAACATCGCCGACTTCTGGAAGAGCTGCGCGCCGCCCTCGGTGCCGTCGGTGCTCGGGAAGCGGAGTGGGACCAGCTGGTTGCCGGACGCGGCGTTGAGGGCGCTCAGCTGGTTGGTCCACCACATGCCCATGGCCGCGCCGTTGGTGCCGGTCAGCGACTGGTCGGGGCCCGGCTCCTGGTCCTCCGTGACCACCGAGGCCGGGGGCAGGGCGCCGTCCTCCATCATCTGGTGCCACATGCCCAGGTAGCCGGCGGCGTCGCTCGCCTCGAAGCCGAGCTGCCCCTCGGGCGTGGTGAGCTCCTTGCCCTGCTGGCGCAGCCAGATCTGGAAGCCGGCCGGCTCGTTCGGGCCGCTGGTGCCGTGGACGTCCGTGTTCTCGGCGATCTGCTGGGAGACCTCGGAGAAGTCGTCCCAGGTCCACGTGGAGTCGTCCGGCAGCTCGACCCCGGCCTCCTCGTAGATGGTGGGGTTCGCCATCATCGCCATCACGTTGACGCCCGTGGCCACGCCGAAGAGGCCCTCCTCGGTCCGGCCGCTGTCCACGACGCCCTCGTCCAGCTCGGCGACGTCCACGTCGGAGAGGTCCAGCAGCGCGCCGTTGTCCGCGTACTCGCGCAGGTACTTCTCGTCCATCTGGATGATGTCCGGGGCGTCGCTGGAGGCCGTCTGCGTGGCCAGCTTGTCCCAGTAGCCGCCGAAGTCGCCGTACTCGCCCACGATGGTGACCCCCGGGTTCTGCTCCTCGAAGGCGTCGATGATCTCCTGCGTCTGCTGGTGGCGGGTGTCCGAGCCCCACCAGGCGAAGCGCAGCTCGACGTTGCCGTCGGCGTTCGCGTCGTCGGCGCCGCCGCAGCCGGTCAGGGCCAGCGCCGACACGCTGAGGACGGTGGCGGCCTTCGCGAGGGTTCCCGTTCGCTTCATGCTGATCATGTCTCCTATGGGTCGAGGCAACGCGTTCTGGAAAGCGTTTTCCCGAGCGTAGCTGTGACCTGCCTCACGGGTCAAGAGGTCGCTCGGATTTCGTCGGCCGTGTCGCGCCGGCGCCCGCCGGGGGCGCCGGCCGCGGTGCCTACGACCGGCCGAAGGCCACGCTGTCCGTGGTCCAGGCGCGGGCCTGGCCGCTGAGCGTGACGCCCAGCCCGGGGCGGTCGGGGACGAGCATGCGCCCGTCCCGGGTCTCCAGGCGCTCCTCGAAGAGGGGGTCGAGCCAGTCGAAGTGCTCCACCCACGGCTCGCGCGGATAGGCCGCCGCCAGGTGCAGGTGGATCTCCATGGCGAAGTGGGGGGCCAGCCCCAGTCCGCGCTGGTCGGCCAGGGCCGCCAGGCGCAGGAACTGGGTGATGCCCCCCACGCGCGGGGCGTCGGGCTGGATGATGTCGCAGGCTCGGGCGTCGATGAGCCGGACGTGCTCCGCGACGGAGGCGAGCATCTCGCCGGTGGCGATCGGCGTGTCCAGGGCCGCGGCCAGCTGGGCGTGGCCCTCGGCGTCGTAGGCGTCCAGGGGCTCCTCGATCCAGACGAGGTCGAACTCCTCCAGCCGGCGGCCCATGCGCAGGGCCGTGGCGCGGTCCCACTGCTGGTTGGCGTCGACCATCAGGGGCACGTCCGTGCCGATGTGCTCGCGGACGCCCGCCACGCGGCGCAGGTCCTCGGCGGAGTCGGGCAGGCCCACCTTGATCTTGATCCCGCCGATGCCCTCCTCGAGGGAGCGGGTGGCGCGGTCCCGGACCTCGTCCAGGGAGGCGTTGAGGAACCCGCCGGAGGTGTTGTAGGTCCGCACGGAGTCCCGGTGGGCGCCCAGCAGCTTGGCCAGCGGCAGCCCGGCCCGCTTGGCCTTGAGGTCCCAGAGGGCCACGTCGATCGCGGCCAGCGCCTGGGTGGCCACTCCGGAGCGGCCCACGGAGGCGCCCGCCCACAGCAGCTTGTCGTACACCCTGGCGATGTCGTTGGGGTCCTCGCCGATCAGGCCCTCCGCCACCTCCTTCGCGTGGGCGTACTGGGCGGGGCCCCCGGCGCGCTTGGAGTAGCTGAAGCCCATCCCGGCGTGCCCCTGCGCCGTGCTGATCTCGGCGAAGAGGAACACGACCTCGGTCATCGGCCGCTGCCGGCCGGTGAAGACCTTGGCGTCGGAGATCGGGGTGCTCAGCGGCAGGGTGGCGGTGGAGAGCTGGACGTGGCGGACGGTGTCCGGGGTGTACGGCATGGCGGGATCCTCGAGGGTCTCGGCGGCGGCGGTCAGAACGAATAGTACAAATAAATAACTTGTATGACTAGTGCTCGCGGGGCACCCCGGGCCGCCCGGCCTCGAAACACTCTGTACATAGTTATTGTGACCTGCGACACTGGCGGCGAGACCGTGTGAACCCCACGCCCGCGCCGCGCCCCCGGGCACGCACCGCGGAAAGGATGTGGACCGATGCCGATCGACCCGCCCCACGCCGGACCGGCCGCCGCGCTGCTCCGGGACTTCTCCCTCGAGATGACGGGCAAGGACGTGCCGGCCCTGGAGGAGGCCGCCGCCGTGGTCCCGGCGGGGACCCGGATCAACGTGACCTTCCTCGGCAACGAGGACCTGGGCATGCGCGTGGCCGCGGCCCGCGCGGTGCGCGAGCACGGCTTCGTCCCCGTGCCCCACCTCTCGGCGCGGAGGCTGCGCTCCCAGGGCGAGCTCGAGGAGTTCCTCGCGGCGCTCGCGGAGGTCGGCGCCGCCGAGCACGTGTTCGTGGTGGGCGGGGACCCCGAGACCCCCGAGGGCCCCTACCCGGACTCCCTCTCCGTCATCCGCACCGGGGTGCTCCCGCGGCACGGCGTGCGGGGGGTGGGCGTCAGCGGCTACCCGGAGGGCCACCCCGGCATCGACGACGCCGCCCTCTGGTCCGCCCTGACCGACAAGACGGCCGCGATCCGCGAGCAGGGCCTCGAGCCCGAGATCATCACCCAGTTCGGCTTCGACAAGGACCCGGTCCTGGAGTGGCTGGACGAGGTGCGCCGCCGCGGCGTCGACACCCCGGTGCGGATCGGGGTGCCGGGGCCGGCGGGCGTCCGGCGGCTGCTCGGCTACGCGCGCCGCTTCGGCGTGGGCACCTCGGCGGGGATCGTCCAGAAGTACGGCTTCTCCCTGACGAACCTGCTGGGCACCGCGGGCCCGGACCGCTTCCTGCGCGACCTCGCCGCCGGCCTCGACCCCGCCGTCCACGGGCAGGTGCTGCTGCACTTCTACACCTTCGGCGGGCTGCGGGCCACGGCCGAGTGGGTCCGCGAGTTCGGGACGGACGGGGGGACCCCGTGAGCGCGGCCCGCCCGTCGATGCTCCGCCCGGACCACGCCAGCCTCGTGGTGCACGGCCGGGACCAGCCGGGGATCGTCGCCGTCGTCACCGAGGTCCTCGCCCGGCACGGGGCGAACATCGTGGCCCTCGACCAGCACTCGGACGACCCCGAGGGCGGGGCGTTCTTCCAGCGCACGGTCTTCCACCTGCCCGGCTACCCGGCCCTGCGACCGGCGCTCGAGCAGGACCTCGGGGCGGCCCTCGCGGACGGGTTCGAGCTGGAGTGGCGGTTCACGGACCTCTCGGTGCCGCGGCGCGTGGCGATCTTCGCCTCGAAGTCCGACCACTGCCTGCTCGACCTCGTCTGGCGCCAGCGCCGGGGCGAGCTGCCCATGACGATCTCCATGGTCGTCTCCAACCACCCCGACATGGCCGAGGACGTCCGCGGCTTCGGCATCCCCTTCTTCCACGTCCCCACCCAGGACAAGGCCGCGGCCGAGGCGGAGCACCTGCGCCTGCTGCAGGGCAACGTCGACCTCGTGGTCCTCGCCCGCTACATGCAGATCCTGTCCTCCACGTTCCTGACCGAGGTCGGGGCGCCGGTGATCAACATCCACCACTCGTTCCTGCCGGCCTTCATCGGGGCCGAGCCGTACCGCAAGGCCAAGGAGCGGGGCGTGAAGATCATCGGCGCCACCGCGCACTACGTCACCGAGGACCTCGACGAGGGCCCGATCATCGAGCAGGACGTGGTCCGGGCCTCGCACCGGGACTCCGCGCAGGAGCTCGCCCGCCGCGGCGCGGACGTGGAGCGCCAGGTGCTCTCCCGCGCCGTGCTGTGGCACTGCCAGGACCGCATCATCCGGCACGACCGCCAGACCATCGTGTTCTGATGCCCGCCCCGGCCGCGCCGTCGCGGCCGGGGCACCACCGCAGAGAAGGAGTCAACCGTGGCACCCCGCACTCTCCAGGACGTCCTCGACGCCTCGAACGGCACCGTCGAACTGCTGCGCAACTCGCAGATCGGCGCGTACGTCTACCCCGTGGTCGCGCCCGAGTTCCACAACTGGCGCAGCGAGCAGAAGGCGTGGCGGGAGACCGCCGTGCTCTACGACCAGTCCCACCACATGGACAACCTCTTCATCCGCGGCAAGGACGCGCTGCGACTGATCTCGGACACCGCGATCAACAGCACGCGGACGTTCCCCGTGAACAAGGCGAAGCAGTACGTGCCCACCACCCCGGCCGGCCACGTCATCGGCGACGGCATCCTCTTCCACCAGGAGGAGGACGAGTACGTCTACGTGGGCCGCGCCCCGGCCGCCAACTGGCTGCTCTACCACGGCGAGACCGGCGGCTACGACGTCGACATCGAGGTCGACCGCCGCTCCCCGTCCCGCCCGATGGGCAAGCCCGTGGTCCGGAAGTACTGGCGCTTCCAGATCCAGGGCCCCAGTGCGTGGCAGATCATCGAGAAGCTCAACGGCGGGCCCCTCGAGCAGCTGAAGTTCTTCACCATGGACCGCATGAGCGTGGGCGGCGCCCAGGTGCGCACCCTGCGCCACGGCATGGCCGGGGAGCCCGGGCTGGAGATCTGGGGCCCCTACGAGTCCTACGACCAGGTGCGGGCCACGATCCTGGAGGCCGGCGCCGAGTTCGGCATCGTGCCCGTCGGCGCCCGGGCGTACCCCTCCAACACCCTCGAGTCGGGCTGGATCCCGTCCCCGCTGCCGGCGATCTACACCGGGGAGGGCACGGCGGACTACCGGAAGTGGCTCGGGGCGGACAGCTACGAGGCCACCAACGCGCTCGCCGGCAGCTTCGTCTCCGAGAACATCGAGGACTACTACCTCACGCCGTGGGAGCTGGGCTACGGGTCCTTCGTGAAGTTCGACCACGACTTCATCGGCCGCGACGCCCTGGAGCAGGTCGACCCCTCGACCCAGCGGCGGAAGGCGACCCTGGCCTGGAACGCCGAGGACATGCAGAAGATCTTCGCCTCCCTCTTCGACACCGAGGGCCCGGACTACAAGTACTTCGACCTGCCCCTGGCCAACTACGGCTCGTCCAACTACGACGCGGTGGTCGACGCCGACGGCCGCACCGTGGGCCTGTCCATGTTCACCGGCTACAGCTACAACGAGCGCAAGGGCCTGTCCCTGGCGACTGTCGACCCGAACGTGCCCGAGGGCACCGAGCTGAAGGTCGTCTGGGGCGAGCCGGACGGCGGCAGCCGCAAGACGACCGTGGAACCGCACGAGCAGCTCGAGGTCCGGGCCGTGGTCAGCCCCGTGCCCTACTCCGAGGTGGTCCGCAAGGACTACCACGGGGGCTGGCGGACCGCCTCGGCGAAGGGCTAGCCGAGGAGCGGCCCCAGGGCGCGCAGCACGGGCCCGGGCTCCCAGCGCCCGAGGCCGTCGACCGACCCGACGGGGTGCACGCCCGCCACCGAGTTGGTCACGAACACCTCGGTGGCGCGGGCGAGCTCCGCCCACGCCACCGGGCGCTCGCGGACGTCCGTGCCGGCGGCGCGCAGCGCCGCCAGCACGCGGGCACGCACCACCCCGGGCAGGATCCGGCCGTCCGCGGGCGGGGTGAGCACGGCGCCGTCGACGACGACGAAGACGTTCGCCCGGCCCGTCTCCAGGAGCATGCCGTCCGCGTCCACGAGCAGCGGGTCGCAGCTGCGCGACCACAGCCCGGGGACCGGCTCGTGGGCGAGCACCCGGCGATCCGCCCACTTGTGCCCCCCGAGGCCGCCGGGCAGCCGGACGGGAACGAGCCGCCACGGCGGCACCGGCTCCGGGGGGAGGGCCGTGGCGGTGACCGTCACGGCCACGGCGCCCCCCGGGGCGGGCACGGCCGTGATCCGCAGCCGGTGCGGACCGGGCAGCGCGGCGGCCCGGTCCAGCACCTCGCCGCGGACGCCCGCGGGCAGGGCCGCGCCGCAGCAGGCGAGGCAGCTGGCGCCGAGCCGGGCGAGGTGGGCCTCCAGGTCCACGGGCGCGCCCTCGCGCACGAGCAGCGTGGTGAAGACCCCCTCCTCCCGGGCCGGCGGGAGGACCGGCAGGGCCGGGAGGAGCTCGAGCACGGTCGCGGGCCGGTGCCCGTCCCAGTCC
This sequence comes from Kocuria sp. GQ42, assembly GCF_059758435.1. Classification (NCBI taxonomy): domain Bacteria; kingdom Bacillati; phylum Actinomycetota; class Actinomycetes; order Micrococcales; family Micrococcaceae; genus Kocuria; species Kocuria sp. GQ42. The sequence continues at coordinate 26,232 of NZ_JCAXEN010000008.1, forward strand.
CGCCGGAGGTCCTCGTCCAGCACGGCCCCGACGGCGTCCAGCAGGGGCACCGCCTTCACGAGCGTCTCGTGCGCCTCGTCCGCGGGGTCGGAGTCGGCCACGATCCCGCCGCCCACCCCGAGCCGGACCCGGTCGCCGGTGAACTCGAAGGTGCGGATCGCCACGTTGAGCACCAGACCGGCCGGGCCCGCGCGGCCGATCGCCCCCGTGTAGACCTCGCGGGCCGCGGGCTCGAGCGCGTTGACGATCTCCATGGCCCGGATCTTGGGCGCACCCGTGCAGGACCCCGGGGGGAACGTGGCCCGCAGCAGCGCCCCGTCCCCCAGCCCCGCGGGCAGCCGCCCGTGCACGTCCGCCACCAGGTGGTGGACCCCGGTGTGCGGCTCGACCCGGGGCGCGGCGGGGGCGCGCACCGACCCGGGCACGCACGCCCGGGAGAGGTCGTTGCGCATCAGGTCCACGATCATGACGTTCTCCGCCCGGTTCTTCGCCGAGGCGTGCAGCGCCGCGGGGTCGCTCGCGGCCGGTGCGGTGCCCTTGATCGGGGACGTCAGGACCGTGCGCCCGGTGCGGCGCAGGAACAGCTCCGGGGACAGGCTCGCCACCGCGGCCCCCTCCGGGAGGCGCAGGAACGCGGCGAAGCGCGGGGCCAGGGCCTCCTGGCCGGCGCAGAACAGGTCCAGCGGGTCGCCCCGGAAACCGGCCTCCAGACCGCGGCAGATGTTGGTCTGGAAGACGTCGCCGTCGCGGATGTGGCCCAGCACCGCGGTCACGGCGGCGGCGTGCGCGGCGGCCGAGGCGTCGGCCGTGAAGGGCCCGCACCGGTAGGGCGACGGTGCGTGCGGGGCGTCCGGCGCCGCCAGGGCGAGCTCCCGCGCGGCCGCCACCCGGGCCGGGTCCGTGCCCGGCAGCCACTCGAGCACCCAGGTGCCGTCCGCGGCGCGGTGGCGCAGGACGTGGTCGTAGTACCCGAGGTGGTGGTCCGGCAGCCGCGCGGGGCGCGGCGGGGCGGCGGGGAGCCGCTCGAGGCGCCGGGCCAGCTGGTAGCCGAGGTAGCCGATCCAGCCGCCGCCGAAGGCCGCCTGCTGGGGGTCGTCCGGCGGGGGATCCCCCTCCTGGGCGGCGCCCGGCAGCGGGACCCGGGCGTCCAGGGCCGCGAAGGGGTCCTCGCCGGCGCCCAGCACCCGGAGCGGCCGCACGCCGATCACGGTGTCGCCGTCGGACCAGTCGCCGAACAGCCCCACCAGCCCGGGCTGGTCCCGCAGGGCCCGCAGCATCTGCACCGGGGACAGGCGGACCCCGGTGAGGACCTCCCGCGTCGTCACGGCCGCCTCAGCCGTTCCCCGGGGCGGTCGCGGACGGCCCGTCGCCCGCCTCCGCCTCGAGCCGCCACCGGGAGTTCGCCAGGTGCGCGCGCATCGCCGCCGACGCGGCGAGCGGGTCGCGGGCCCGGATCGCGTCCAGGACCGACCGGTGCTCGGCGGCGACCCGGGCCGCGCGCCCGCCGCCGGGGGCGCCGTCCAGCCGGCGCGGCGGCATGGTGATCATGGCGGGCCCGAGGCCGGTCAGGGCGTCCACGTAGTACGGGTTCCCGCTGGCCTCCGCCACGGTCCGGTGGAACTCGAAGTCGTTCTCCAGGGACGCGGCCGGGTTGTCGACCTCCTCCTCGGACCGCGCCAGGGCGTCCTCCATCCGGGCGAGCTGGTGCTCCTCCCGGGCTGTGGCCGCCAGCGCCGCGGCCTCGGACTCGACCCCGGTGCGGAAGGCCAGCAGGCGGCGCCGGTCCTGCAGGGTCCGCACCGGCCGGCTCGTCCCGCCGGGCGCGGCCGGAGGGGTCAGCACGAAGCTGCCGCTGCCCCGCCGGGTGTGCACGAGCCCCTCCGCCTGCAGCCGGGCGACGGCCTCGCGCACCACCGTGCGGCTGACCCCGTGCTCCGCGATCAGCGTGCTCTCGCTGGGCAGGCGCTCGCCGGGGGAGATGCGCCCGTCCACGATGCGCGCCCGGAGGTCGTCCACGAGGGCGGAGGTGAGGTTGCGGCTCATGGGGACATGATCCCACCCCGGGAGCGGCCCCCGCAGCCCGGGGCGTCAGGGCCGGCGGACGACCTCCTCGACCACGCTGCGCCCCGTGCCCGCCCGGGACTCCCAGGCCCAGGTCTCGTGCAGGCGCACCCTGCCGTCCCCGAGCACCTCGATGCGGGACGTGCACGCCCCGCCGGCGGTCTCCCCGGCACGGTCCAGGTGCGAGTAGCGGAAGCTCAGCCCGTCCCCGGCGCGCGTGCCGACGAGGAAGCCCCGGCGCACCGAGCCGCCCGCGTACTCGGCCCACACGAGGTCGTCCTCCTGGTGGTAGTCGAAGACCGTGTCGGAGCCGACGTCCCCGTCGGCGGCGTTGGACACGCCCACGAACGTCCTCCCGTCGAGGTCCACGGTGTCCGGCGCGGTCGGCGGGGTGCGGTGCAGATCGGTCATGGGTCCACCGTACGGTGCGTCGGGCGCCGTCGTTATCGGTCCGCGATAACCTCCCTTGGCGGGCCCTTCCACGGGCCGCGACACTGGCACCGAGAGTCCCGGGGGAACCGGGACGTCCGCGAGAGGGGAGCAGGGATGATCTTCATCGTCGTCAAGTTCAAGGTGAAGCCGGAGTGGGCCGACCGCTGGGTCGAGTTCTCGAAGGAGTTCACCGAGGCCACCCGTGCGGAGCCGGGCAACCTGTGGTTCGACTGGTCCCGCAGCGTGGAGGACCCCCACGAGTTCGTGCTCGTCGAGGCCTTCGCGGACGACGGCGCGGGCCCGCACGTGAACAGCGACCACTTCAGGAAGTTCACGGCGGAGGCGCCCCAGGCGCTCGTGGAGACCCCGCAGATCATCAGCGAGCAGATCTCCGCCTCGGGCTGGAACCGGATGGGGGAGCTCACGGTCGGCTGACCGTCCAACGGCGCGCCGCCGGCCCGGGAGCGAGGCTCCCGGGCTGTTGGCATGTGCAACCCGGCACGCCACAATGTGAGGCATGACCGCACGCGACTCCGGCATGGCCTCCGTCCAGAAAGCCTTCGCCCTCCTGGACGTGGTCGCGCGGGACCCCCGGGGCGCCACGGCCAAGGACATCAGCACCGAGCTCGGGATGCCGCTGCCCTCGGTCTACCGGCTGCTGCAGACGCTCGTGGCCTCCGAGCACGTGGTGCACCTCCGGGACCAGCGCCGCTACGGCCTGGGCTACAAGCTGCACGCGCTCGACGCCTCGCTGCGACAGCAGGTCGCGACCCCCGCCACCGTGCAGCGCGCGGTGCGGGAGCTGCACGGGAGCGCCGACGCCGCCGCGTACTTCGCGGTCTACCGCGGCGACGCCGTGGTGGTGGCGCACGTGGTCGACTCCCCGCGCCGGCCGCGCATCGACCCCATGGACTTCGGCTTCACGGGCGGCGCCCACGCCACGGCCTTCGGCAAGATCCTGCTCTCCCGCATGGACGACGACGAGGTGGCGGACTACCTCGGCCGCCACGGGATGCGCCCCCTGACGGACCGCACGCTCACCACGCCGGACGAGCTGGGGCGCGAGCTCGGGCGGGTGCGCGCGGAGGGCGTCGCCGTGGAGCGCGAGGAGTTCGTGCCCGGCGCCTCGTGCCTGGCCGCGCCGGTGGTCGACGCCGCCGGGCGCACCCTGGGCTCCGTGGCCGTGTCCCTGCGGCCCACCGACTTCGAGCGGCGGCACCGGGCGATCGCGCCGGTCCTGCGGGACGCCGCGGACCGGGTGGGACGGGCCCTGCGCGCCGCGGAGGGCTGCCCGGTCCGGTCCGCGACCGGCTGAGCAGCCCTCCGCCGGCCGCCGGCTACAGGTGGCGTCCCGCCAGCTGCTCGGCGATGTAGTCCGCCTGCCGGGCGGCCAGGGCCACGATCGTCAGCGTCGGGTTCGCCGCCGCGCCGGTCGTGAACAGCGAGCCGTCCGCGACGAACAGGTTCGGCACGTCGTGGGTCTGGCCGAACGCGTTGGTCACCCCGTCCTCGGGGCGCTCGCTCATCCGGGCCGTGCCCATGTTGTGCGTCGACGGGTAGGGCGGGGTGTGGTGCACGGAGGTCGCGCCCACGGACTCGTAGAGCAGGGACGCCTGCTGGTAGCCGTGGTTGCGCATCGCCACGTCGTTCGGGTGGTCGTCGAAGTGCACGTTGGGCACGGGCAGCCCCAGGTGGTCGGTCACGGAGGAGTTGAGGGTCACCCGGTTGCTCTCCTGCGGCATGTCCTCGCCCACCACCCACAAACCGGCGGTGTTCTCGTAGCCGTCCAGCAGGGCCGTGAACTCCGGCCCCCAGGAGCCGGGGTCCACGAAGCTGGCGAGGAAGGCGGGGCCCAGGGAGATCGTCTCCATGTAGTACCCGCCGGCGAAGCCGCGGTCGACGTCGTGCCGGGACTCGTCCGCCACGAGCCCGGCCATCGTCTCGCCCCGGTACATGTGCACCGGCCGGTCGAACTGCGCGTAGACGGAGCCCGTGGTGTGCCGCATGTAGTTGCGGCCCAGCTGCCCGGAGGAGTTCGCGAGCCCGTCCGGGAACAGCGGGGAGCCGGAGAGCATGAGCAGCCGGGGCGTCTCGATCGCGTTGCACGCCACCGCCACCAGCCGTGCCCGCTGCCGCTGGACCCGGCCCTCGCCGTCGACGTAGAGCACGCTGTCGACCAGGCCCTTCTCCGTGTGGGTGATCTGCACGGCGTGGCAGTCCGGGCGCAGGTCGAGGTTCCCGGTGCGCAGGGCCTTGGGGATCTCCGAGACGAGCGTGGACCACTTCGAGCGGTTCTTGTCGCCCTGGAAGTTGAACCCGTCCTGGACGGAGGCCGGCCGCCCGTCGTAGGGCTCCGCGTTGGTCCCGTAGGGGCCGGTCGCGTAGTGCCGGTAGCCGAGCTTCTGCGCGCCCGCGGCGAGCACCTTGTAGTTGTTGTTCGCGGGCAGCGGCGGCCGGCCGTGGCGGTGGGTGCTGCCGATCTTCTGCTCGGCCCGGTCGTAGTACGGGGCGAGGTCCTCCAGGCCGATCGGCCAGTCCAGGAGGTTGGCGCCGTCGACGCGCCCGTAGACGCTGCGCGTGCGGAACTCGTGGGCCTTGAACCGGGGCGTGGCCCCGGACCAGTGGGTGGTGGTCCCGCCGACGGCCTTGACGATCCACGCCGGGAGGTTGGGGAAGTCCCGGGCGATCCGCCACGACCCCGTGGTGGTGCGCGGGTCCAGCCAGGCCATCTGGTGGAAGGCCTCCCACTCGTCGTTGACCCAGTCCTCACTGGTCAGGTGCGGCCCGGCCTCGAGGAGCACCACCTTGACGCCCTTCTCCGTGAGCTCGTGGGCGAGGGTGCCTCCGCCGGCTCCGGAGCCGATGACGACGACGGCGGAGTCGTCGTCGAGCTCGATCCGTGCGGCGCGCTGCTGGTCCTGGGGCGTGGTGGTCATGCGGTCTCCCCGTGATCGATGACGTCCGACCCCTTGAAGAGGTCGCTGAAGGGCTGCTCGGTGGTCTCGGAGGCGCCCTGCTGGTCCAGGTTCCACCCCTCCTGGGGGGCCGCGGTCGCCACCGGGTAGCCGAGGGGCCCGCACTCGGCCAGCTCCTCCCCGGACTCCTCGACGCGCGGGTCGGGCAGCCAGTCGAGGTCGTCGAAGCCGCGGTGCAGGTAGCCGCCCTTCGAGAAGGACTCGCCCTCGTAGCCCAGGGTCTCCCACACCTCGTGGTCGTCGTAGAGGTGCAGCACGGTGGTGCGGCGGATGAAGCCGAAGAACTCGAGGTCGGCGATCCGCTTGAGCACCTTCAGCGCGGCGTCGTCGGACAGCTCCACGAACGGCGCGTCGCTGAGTGAGTTCAGGGTCAGCAGCCCCTGGGTCAGGGCCATCCGGAACCACGTGGAGTCCTCGGCCTCGGCGGCGATCTTCTCCGCCATCCGTTCGTACGGGCCGTCGGGGATCCGGGGGTGGGGGAACGCCACCCGGATGACGCGGGTGAGGGTGCGCTTCGCCTCGTCCGTCAGGGCGAGGGCGTTGAGAGCGGAGTACTTCGCGGGATAGACCATGGGTCTCCTCCTCGTCGGCGGTGACGGGTGTGTCTCAGAGTGTGAGCCAGCGCACGTCCGCGGGCCAGCTCCGTTATCGCAGGACGAGAATCGGCGCCCGTGAGAGCATGGGCCGACCGAAGGAGGCCGTGTGATCGTCGAACGTCTGCCGGAGCACCTGCACGAGGACGCCGTGTCCCTGTGGGAGGGGGCGGGGCTGACCCGCCCCTGGAACGACCCGCGGGCGGACCTGGACCGGGCGCTCGCCGGCCCGACCTCCACCGTCCTGGCCGCCGTGGAGGAGGGGCGTCTCGCCGGCACCGCCATGGTCGGCCACGACGGCCACCGGGGGTGGGTGTACTACGTGGCCGTGCACCCGTCCCGCCGGGGCCAGGGGCTCGGCCGCGAGCTGATGGCCGCCGCCGAGGGGTGGGTGGCCGGGCGCGGCATCCCGAAGATGCAGCTCATGGTGCGCAGCACGAACACGGGGACCCGGGAGTTCTACGAGCGGATGGGCTATGCCGTCCAGGACACCGTGGTGCTCGGGAAGTTCTTCGACCCCGAGCGGCAGGCCCGGCAGAGCGGCTGAGCCCCGCTCAGCGCAGGGGGTCGGTGACGCCCTCCGGGCAGTCGTAGCGGGCGAAGTCCCAGGCGCTGCGGCGCGCCCCCGCCCGGTAGGCGCTGTCCCAGAACTCCAGGACGGCGCCGTGCGGATCGGGCAGCGCCCGCACGTCGTCGTAGCGCAGGACCGCGAGGTGGCTGCCGCCGCGCTCGCGCCAGGACGCGGCGGCCGGCCGCAGGGGCTCACCGGCCAGCCCGTCGGGCTCCGGGGCGGTGTAGGAGTAGAAGGCCGGTTCCGGGAACGTGGGGTCCCCGAACCAGAACCCGGAGCTGATGACCTCCCGGGAGTAGGCCTCCCGGGTGACGGGGTCCGTGCCGGGCGGGGGATCCACGAAGCGGTCCGCGAAGCGGGTCACGGCGATGTCGAACGTGTGCCAGAAGTGGTGCACGGGGCTGGTCTTCCCGGACCAGCCGGCCGCGAACTCCTCCAGCAGCAGGTTCACCTGGCCGAGGACCTGCCAGTAGCGGGTGACGGCGGCGGTGTCGTAGGCGGCGTGCTCGGTGTCGGCGCCGAACGGGCGCCCGGAGTCGGGCAGGTCGAACGGGTGGGGACGGGCGATCGTCACCTCCACCCCCACCGCCTCCAGGGCGTGCAGGACCCGGGCGTGGAACTCGGCGACGGACAGCCCCGGCAGGGCGAAGGAGTGCCGGGCCCCGGCGTCGGTGCTCACGTCGAGGCGGTGGTCCAGGAGGTCGAGGTCGACGGCGAAGACCGGGTCCCGTCCCATGGGACGGGTGGTGATGCCGCGGCCGGTCAGGTGGAACGGGACGTTCCACCAGTGGTTGCGCCGCGGCGCGGACGCCAGCCGCACCTTGCCGACCACCTGCGCGAACCGGTGGAGGGTGTCCAGGGTGTCCCGCCAGGACTCGTAGGGCATCTCGGGGAACGCGACGTGGGTCATGGTGGCCTCCTGCGCCCCAGTGTGCTGCCCCACCGGGCGGTTCGTCCAGGGTGCCCGGGCCGCGGGCACGGGACCGGGGGTCCTCCCGGTGGGACACTGGGCGGGAACGATCCGGTGACGGCGCGGGGGTGGTCCGGCGGGGCCCCGTGCCCGACCCCGGGACCGACCCCGGTACCGACCCCGGTACCGACCCCGGGACCGACCCCGGGACCGACCCCGGGACCGACCCCGGTACCGAGGAGGAACGAGCTGCCCATGGTGCGATCCTCCGGCGACGGCCCTCCGTCCGAGCCGCTGGCCTGGGGCGAGCGGCGGGCCCGGTGGGTGCTGGCCGCCACCGTGCTCGGCTCGGCCCTGACGTTCATCGACACGACGGTGGTGAGCATCGCCCTGCCGTCCGTCGCCGCCGACCTGGGCGCGGGGAGCACCGGTCTGACCTGGGTGGTCAACGGGTACACGCTGACCCTGGCCGCCCTGGTCCTGCTCGGCGGCTCGCTGGGGGACCGGTACGGCCGGCGCCGGATCTTCCTGATCGGCGTCGGCTGCTTCGCCGGGGCCTCCGCGCTGTGCGGCCTGGCCCCGGACGTCACCGTCCTCGTCGCCGCGCGGGCCGTCCAGGGGATCGGCGGCGCCCTCCTGGTGCCGACCGCGCTCGCGATCCTGCAGGCCTCCTTCGCCCCGGAGCACCGCGCCCGCGCCATCGGCGCCTGGTCCGGGCTCACGGGGGTGGCCTCGGCCGTGGGGCCGTTCGCGGGCGGCTGGCTCGTCCAGACCACCTCGTGGCGGTGGGTGTTCCTGGTCAACCTCCCGGTGGCGCTCGCCGTGGCGCTGATCGCCCGCCGGCACGTCCCCGAGTCGAGGAACCCGGCGGCGTGCCCGCAGCTGGACGTGCCCGGCGCGGCGCTGCTGGTGGCCGGTCTCGGGGCGCTGACGCTCGGGCTGACCGCGGCGTCCGGCGACGACCCGTCGGTGCCGGCGGCGGGCGGGGCGCTCGCCGCCGGGGCTGTCCTGCTGGCGGCGTTCCTGCACCGGGAGCGGCGTGCGAGGTCCCCGCTGCTGCCGCCCGCCCTGTTCCGCCAGCGCCTGTTCGTGGCGGCGAACCTCATCACCTTCGTGGTCTACGCCGGCCTGGGCGCGGTCTTCTTCGTCCTCGTCGTCGCCCTCCAGGTGGGAGCCGGGTTCTCGCCCGTGGCCGCCGGGCTGGCCCTGCTGCCCGTCACCGTCCTGATGCTGCTGCTCTCGCCGTCCGCCGGGGCCCTGGTGCACCGGGTGGGTCCGCGACTGCCGATGACGGCCGGGCCGCTGATCGCCGCGCTCGGGGTGCTCCTGCTGGGCCGGGCCGGGCCCGGGGCGCACTACCTCCTGGAGGTGCTGGTGCCGGCCGCGGTGTTCGGCGCCGGGCTGACCCTGCTGGTCACGCCGCTGACCGCCACGGTCCTCGGCGCGCTGCCCACGGAGCAGGCCGGGCTGGCCAGCGGGGTCAACAACGCCGTGGCGCGCACGGCGGGCCTGCTCGCGGTCGCGGCGATCCCGCTGGTGGGCGGGCTCGGGGAGACCGGTCTCACCGACCCGGCCCGGCTCCGTGCGGGGTTCCCCGTGGTCATGGCGTTGTGCGCGGGCCTGCTCGCGGCGGGCGGGCTGCTGTCCGCCGTGGTCCTCCGCCCGCCCGGGGGGAGTGGCGGCCCGGGCGGTCTTCGCGCCACGACACATCCTTGACCGCCCGATCGGCGCGATCCTAGCCTGAAGCCCCTGGTGGCACGGCGGTGGGGTGCGGAGGCTGCGGGGCGCGGGGGCGTCCGAGGGCCTGGCGGGCCGCGAGGCCGGTGGCAGGGGTCATGACGTGCGCGTCCGCGCTCGTGCTCGCGCACCGGCGTCCGGCCGGTCCGACCGAAAGCAGTGGTGAGCCATGCGTGCTCCCGAGAACGACCACCGCCCCGACTCCGGCCCCGGTGCCCACCACCGGAGGCGCCGGCGCACGCGCCGAGCGGGCTCCGCGCTGGCCCTGGCCGTGCTCCTGGCGACCGCTCCGGCGGCCGGGACGGCCACGGTCGCCGCACCGGCGCCGGGCGTCCTCGTCACCGCCCAGGTGCCGCCCGGGCTCGAGGAGTTCTACGCGCAGCAGCTCGTGTGGACCGCGTGCGGCGTGGCGGCGGAGTGCGCCCAGGTGCAGGTGCCGCTGGACCACGAGAACCCGGCCGCAGGGCAGATCCAGCTGGCGGTCACCCGGGTGCCGAGCACCGACCCCGCCGCCCGGCAGGGTTCCCTGCTCGTCAACTTCGGCGGCCCGGGCGGTTCCGGGACGGCCTCGATCGAGGCGTGGGCGGCCGGACTGGACCCGCGCGTCCGGGCTGCCTACGACATCGTGGGCTTCGACCCGCGGGGCGTGGGCAGCTCCACCGCGGTGCAGTGCCTCGACGACGCCGCGATGGACGCGAGCCGGGCCACCACGGTCGACCCCGACACCCCGGAGGGCCTGGCCCAGGCCGTCGCGGCGGCCGAACGGTTCGCCGCGGCGTGCGCGGCGAACACCGGCCCGCTGCTCGGCGAGGTCGACACGGTCAGCGCCGCCCGGGACCTGGACATCCTGCGGGCGGTGCTCGGCGACGAGGAGCTCGACTACCTCGGCTACTCCTACGGCACCCGGCTCGGCGCCACGTACGCCGACCTCTTCCCCGAGCGGACGGGACGGTTCGTGCTGGACGCGGCGGTGGATCCGTCCCTCGACGGCTCCGAGATGATCCTCGACCAGGCCGCCGGCTTCGAACGTGCCCTGCGCGTGTACGTCGAGTCCTGCCTGCCCCTGGACGGGTGCCCGTTCGAGGGGAGCGTCGACGAGGGGTTGGCCGAGATCGAGGCCCTGCTCCGGCAGGCCGAGGCACAGCCGCTGCCGACGGCCGACGGCAGGCCGCTCACCGTGAACGACGCGGTCAGCGGCATGATCCTGCCCCTGTACGACGCGACCATCTGGTGGTTCCTGACCCAGGCCCTCGATCTGGCCACGGAGCACGGGGACGGGACGGGCCTGATGCTCCTCGCGGATCTGGCGTACGGCCGGGGACCCGACGGCACCTACGCCAACTCCAGCGCGGCGAACATCGCGATCAACTGCCTCGACCTTCCCGAGGACGACGATCCCGCCGCGATGGCGGCGCTGGACGCGCAGCTGCAGGAGATGTCCCCGACCCTCGGTGACTGGTTCAGCCACGACGAGGTCACCTGCGGGGCCTGGCCGCACGAGCCCGTCGGCGTGCCCGCCCCGATCGACGCCGCCGGTGCCGGGCCCATCCTGGTGGTCGGCGGCACGGGGGACCCGGCCACGCCCTACGCGTGGTCGCAGGCGCTGGCCGCGCAGCTCGAGGGCGGACACCTGCTGACCCGGGTGGGCGAGGGGCACGGATCCTACGTGAGCGGCAACCGGTGCATCGACGAGACGGTCACCGCTCATCTCCTCGAGGGCGTGCTGCCCGCGGAGGAGACGACCTGCTGAGCCGGAGGCGCCCGCTGCGGAGCGGGCAGAAAGCGGCCGGTACGAGATCGCCCCCGCACCGGCCCAGCCACCAGGGAAATCAGGAAGATCCGGCGGCCTCGCCCCATCCTACTGAGACCCCGGTCACGGATCACCCCTTGATTTTCCGGACCGCGTGGGAACCGGCGCGGGCCGCCGCCGCCGATCGACCGGCAGGACGCCCGGCGGCAGCTCATGAAGAACCGTGACGGACTCCGCGGCCGCTGCGGCGTGGAGCGCCTCCGCCCGGGCGGGACCGGCCGGCGTCCCGGCGGCGGATGCCGGCGCGGGGCAGGCCCGGCAGCTGTCCCGCCAGGGACGCGACGAGGGCCAGTCCGAAGCCCGCGGCCTGGAGGCCCGTGAGCGTCTCGTCCAGCAGCAGGAGGCCCAGGACCGCGGCCGTCACCGGCGTCAGCGGGATCAGCAGGGTCAGGCTCGTGGCCGGCACGCGCCGGCCGGCGTGGAACCACGCGGCGTAGGCGACGGCGCCGCCGGGCAGCGCCAGCCAGGCGTACCCGAGCACGGCCGGCAGGTCCAGGACGAAGGCGCCGGTGTCCAGCAGGGGCACGAGCGGGGCGATCATCAGACCGCCCAGGGTCAGCTGCCAGCCGGTCGCCGCGAGCCCGCTCATGCCGTCGGGCAGACCCCACCTGCGGGTCAGGACCACCCCGGCGGCCATGACCGCGGTCCCGGCGAAGGCCGCGGCGAGCCCCAGGGCGTCCAGGGTGACGGTCCCGGCGAACACGGCCACGGACACGCCCGCCACCGCGGCGAGGGCCCACAGCATCCGGGGCAGCGGCGTGCGCTGCCGGAAGACCAGCAGCAGCAGGAGCGCGGCGACCAGGGGCTGGGCGGAGCCCACGACCGCGGCGAGACCGCCCGGCAGGCGGTAGGCGCCGAGGAACAGCAGGGGGAAGAACGCCCCGAAGTTGAGCAGCGCGAGCACCGCGAACCGTCCCCACCAGTCCCGCGGTGGCCGCTGCCGGGTCAGGGCGAGCAGCAGCAGCCCGGCGGGGAGGGCCCGCAGGAGGGAGGCGGTCATGGGCCGGTCCGGCGGCAGCAGCTCGGTGGTGACCACGTAGGTGGTGCCCCACACGACCGGCGCCACGGCGCCCAGGAGGATCAGCCGGGCACCACCGGCCGGGGCGTGGTCCACCGGCGCACCTCCGATCCGATCCGCTCCGCGCCCCGTCCGGGGCATGATGCCCCGATCCTACGGGTCCGGTCCGGCGGAGACCGGAGTAGATTGCCACCATGGACATCCGCGGGGGGATCGTGAGCACGCTGTCCGTGCTCGTGCTGCTGCTGAGCGCCTGCGCCCCGGAGGGCGGCGGGACCGTGGCCACCGGCGAGCGCCTGGGCGCCCCGGCGGACGCCCCCGCCCTCGACGTCGAGGTCGTCGTGGGCGATCTCGAACTCGCGTGGGACGTGGCCCTCACCCCGGAGGGCACCGTGCTGGTCACCGAGCGGGGCGGCCGGCTGCTGGCCCACGACGAGCAGGGCACGCGGGAGGTCGCGGCCGACCTGGACGACCTGTTCGTGGGCAGCGAGGCCGGGCTGATGGGCCTGGAGGTCTCCCCGGACTTCGGGCGGACCCGGGAGATCTTCCTGTGCCACGCGACGCGCACCGGAGACGGCCGGCCGCAGGACGTGCGGGTCACCCGCTGGCGGCTCGACGAGGGCGCCGCGGCGGCCGAGCGCACCGGGACGGTCGTCGACGGCCTGCCCATCAGCTCCGGCCGGCACAGCGGCTGCCGGCTGCGCTTCGTCCCGGACGGCACGCTCCTCGTGGGCACCGGAGACGCCGCGCAGGGCGCGAACCCGCAGGACCCCGACTCGCTCGGGGGCAAGACGCTGCGGCTGCACCCCGACGGCACGGTCCCGGAGGACAACCCGTTCGCCGACCGGGACGGGCCCGGGGCCGCCGTCCACACCCTGGGCCACCGCAACGTCCAGGGACTGGCGGTGCAGCCCGGGACGGGCACGGTCTGGTCGGCGGAGCACGGTCCCGGCACCGACGACGAGATCAACGTCCTGGAGCCCGGCGCCAACTACGGGTGGGACCCGGCGCCCGGCTACGACGAGTCCGTGCCCATGACCGATCTCGAGGAGTTCCCGAACGCGCTCCCGGCCGCGTGGTCCTCCGGGCGCCCGACGGTCGCCCTCAGCGGGGCCGCCTTCCTCGAGGGGGACCAGTGGGGGGCGTGGGAGGGCGCCCTGGCGGTCGCGGAGCTGAAGAACACCGGCGTGGGGGTCTACCGGGTCGAGGACACCGCGGTCACCGGGCTGACCCGCATGGCGGAGCTGGAGAACGACTACGGCCGGCTGCGCTCGCTGACCCTCGACGACGAGGGCGCGCTGTGGGTCACCACCTCCAACGGCGACGACGACGCCGTCCTGCGCGTCACGGCGAGCGCCGGCGACTCCTGAGCGGGGCGCCCGACACGCCGGAGTGCGCCGGTGCCGCCCGCCCGCCGGGCGGCTCCGGTTGACTGACGCCTGACACCGTCCCCCGAACGGCCCCCGCGGAACGGTCCCCCCGGTGACGCGGCCCCCGACCTCGTCAGCATCCCCCTCCCGCACCCCCACCCCCCTCTCGGGCCCAGGGAGTCCCCCCATGCACCGCCGCACCCTTCTCGCGCTGGGCGCCGCCCTCGCGACCGTCCCTGTCGCCGCCCCGGCGACCCCCGCACAGGCAGGAACCACGCTCACTCCGAGCAGCACGACCCAGCGGCAGCTGGACGCCGCGATCCGCACGCTGTGGGCCGGCTGGACGTCGTTGCTGCGGCACGACGCGGCCCGCGGCTGGTGGGCCGTCCGTGCCGATGCCCAGAACGGGGCCAACCCCTACGTCGCGGAGGGGCAGGGGTACGGGCTGATGCTCTGCGCCCAGCTGGCGCCCCTCGACCCCCGGGCCCGCGGCTACGTCGACGGGATCACCCGCTACGTCCTGGACCACCCCTCCCGGATCGACCCGGGCCTGCACGCCGCCGAGCAGGACGACCGCATGGTCTCCCACCACGGCCGGGACAGCGCCACCGACGGCGACCTGGACCTCGCCATGGGGTGGCTGATGGCGCACCGGCGGTGGGGCTCCGCGGGGACGTACGACTACCGGCGGCTGGCCCTGGCCCGCATCGCCGCGATCAAGCGCTCCCTGATCTCCCCCACCACCGGGCTCCTCGAGCTCGGGGACTGGTCCAACGGGGCCTGGCAGAACGTCTCGCGCCCGAGCGACTGGATGATCGGGCACTTCGGGGCGTTCCACCGCGCCACGGGGGACGTGAGCTGGGCAGCCCTCTGGGGGCGGCACCTGGCCGCGGTCCGGCGCCTGCAGTCGGTCCACGCTCCGCGCACCGGCCTGCTCCCGGACTTCACCGTGGGCTCCGCCTCGACCATCGCCCCCGCCCCGGCCCACACCCTGGAATCCGGCCACGACCGGCACTACTACTACAACTCGTGCCGCGTCCCGCTGCGGCTGGGGGCGTCCCGGCACCCGGAGGCCCGGGCCGCCGCGGCCCGCATCTCCGGCTGGGCGCGGACGAAGTGCGGCGGTGATCCTGCCCGGCTGCCCTCCGGCTTCACCCTGGACGGGGCGACCCTGCCGGGCGGGGGCTACCAGGACCTCGCGTTCATCGCGCCCCTGCTCGTGGGCGCTCGCTGGGGCGGTGACCAGGCCTGGCTCGACGCCCTGGGCCGCTGTCTGGCGTCCCGCACCGAGTTCACGTCCTACTACTCCAGCTCGATCCAGCTGCTGTCCATGGTGAGCGTCTCCCGCGCCTACGCCCTCCACCCCTGAGCCGGCGCGGCCCGCCGTGCTGCGCGTCGCCCCCGGCCCGGTCGACGGCGGATCGGCGCCCCGCCGGGCTCCGTCCCGGGGCGGATCCGCCGCGTGCCGGAGCCGGGCAGAGTGGACCCATGCCCGCTCCCGCCCCCTCCCGCATCGCGGCCCTCGACGTGGCCCGCGGTCTCGCGATCCTCGGTACGCTCGCCACCAACATCTGGATCTTCAGCCACCAGGGCGGCTTCCTCGGCTACCTGACCGATCCGCTGGCCGGCACCGCCGGCGGAGCGGCGCGCGCTGCCCAGGCGCTGCTGATGGCCGCGGCCAACGGCAAGTTCCTGGGTCTGCTGATGCTCCTCTTCGGGATCGGCCTCGCCGTCCAGCACGCCTCCGCCCGGCGGCGCGGACTCGCGTGGCCCCGGTCCTACCGGGTGCGGGCGGGGATCCTGTTCCTGGACGGGCTGCTCAACTACCTGCTGATCATCGAGTTCGACGTCCTGATGGGCTACGCGCTCACGGGGATGGTCGTGGCGTGGCTGGTGACCACCTCGGAGCGGGTGCAGCGCGGCGTCGTCCTGGCGTGCGCCGCCGCGCACGTCGCGGTGATCGGCGCGTTGACGGCCGTCCTGGTCGTCGTCCCCGCCGGGGATCCGGCCGAGGCCCTGGCCCGGCCGAACCCCTACGCCGACGGCACGTGGTGGGAGCTCGTGCTGCTGCGGGTGGACGCCGTCGTCCTGTTCCGCGCCGAACCCGTCCTGATCCTCGCGCTGGGGGTGGTCATGTTCCTGGCCGGGCGGTTCCTGTGGCGGGCCGGTCTCCTCGTCCCGGACGGGGGCCGGTGGCGGCGGCGGCTCATGGTCCTGGGCCTGGGGGCCGCCCTGCCCGTGGACCTCGGCCTGAACGTCCTGGGCGGTCAGGCCGGTGCCTTCCTCGCCCGCTACACCACCGCCCCGGTCGTGGCGCTGGGTCTGCTGGCGCTCGTGGCGCACCTCGGTGTGCGTCGTCCCGGACAGCCGCCGTCCTGGGCCGCACGGAGGCTCGCGGAGGTCGGCCGGACCGCCCTGAGCTGCTACCTGCTGCAGAACCTCCTGGCCTCGGCGCTGTTCTACGGCTGGGGCGCGGGCCTGGCCGTGGCCGCGGCCCAGCACCGGCTGCCCGCCACGGTGCTCGGCTGGCTGCTGGTGTGCGCCGCCGTGCTGGTCTTCGCGCACCTGTGGCTGCGGCGCTTCCCGCGCGGCCCGCTGGAGGAGCTCACGGCCCGCGCCGCCGGCGCGCGCCGGGCCCCTGCGGCCGTGACCCGCGAGGGCTGAGACCTCGGACCCGACCCGGCGCGCGGCCGCTCAGGACTCCGCCTGGCCCTGCCGCCAGTAGCCCATGAAGGAGACGTGCTCCTTGGGGATGCCGGCGGCGTCGACGCACAGCCGGCGCAGCGCCTTGACGGTGCCGGACTCGCCGGCGAGGAACACGTAGGGGGCGTCGGCGCGCGCGGGGGCGGCCACCGACCAGGCCCGGGGCTCCGCGGCGTTCTCCGCGACCGCCAGGGCGGGCGTCCCGCGGCCGCGCTGCGGGCGGCGGCCCGCCAGGACGTCGTCCACGGCTCCGCCGGGCAGCTCGAGCAGGCGCGCGAGGCGCACCGCGGCCCGGTGCCCGTGCCCGGCCGGCTCGGCGCCCCCGGCGCGCGGCAGGACGTGCAGCCGGACGTCCGGAAGGTCGGCGGGCAGGCAGTGGGCGGCGACGTCCTCGGGGTGCGGGACCTCGAGCACCACGTCGAGGCGGGGGCGGGTCCCGCCGGCGGGCAGCCCGTGGTGGGCGTCCGTGAACTCCTCCGCGACGGACATCAGGGCCGGGGCGGCGGTCTCGTCCCCGACGGCGAGCACGCGCTGGGCGCCGCCGTGGTCCCACGCCGCCCAGGGCCGCTCCTGGGGGCCGGGTCCGAGCAGGTACACGCGCTCGCCGGGGGACACGGCGGCCGCCCACCGGCTGCCCGGGCCGTCCTGGGCGTGCCCGCCGTGCACCACCACATCGATCACGAGCTCCGGGACCACCATCCCGCAGAACGTGGTGCGCCGGACGCCGCGCACGGTGTAGGTGCGCATCCACCCGCGCTCCTCGGCGGGCCGGGCGAACCAGCCCTCCCGCAGCCCCAGGGACAGGTCCGCCCGCTCGGGCTCGCGGCCGGGGGGCGGGACCAGCAGCTTGATGTAGGCGTCCCGGCACCGGGTCCGGTCCCCGGCCCCGATGAGCGCGGGGGACAGGCCGGCGAGCTCCGGGCCCGCCAGGGTGATCCGGCGGAAGGACGGGCACAGCTGGGTCACGGACGTCACGGCGGCCTCGACGCACAGCACGGGGTCCGCGCGGGCACCGGTGGCCTCGGGGGTGGGGATGACGGTCACGGCAGGGTCCTTCCGATCTCGGCGGCGGCCCGGGGCGCGGGCTCCAGGGCCACGGGTGCGGCGGGCGGTACGGGGTGGGAGCCCTCGCGGGCCCGCCCGCGGGGCAGGACGACGGGCCGGCCGCCCACGGGGTCCCGGGCGACGTCCGCCCGGAGCCCGAAGACCTCGGCCAGCAGCTCGGGGGTGAGCACCTCGGCGGGCGTGCCCACGGCCACGATCCGTCCCGCGGCCATCGCCACGAGCCGGTCGGCCACGCGCGCGGCCAGGTTCAGCTCGTGCAGGACGGCGACGACGGTGGCCCGGCCGGCACCCGGCCCGTCCGGGTGCTCCAGCCCCCGGAGCATGTCCAGCAGGTCCACCTGGTGCGCCAGGTCGAGGTAGGAGGTGGGCTCGTCGAGGAGCATCGTGCGGGCGCGCTGGGCCAGGGTCAGGGCGATCCAGACTCGCTGGCGCTGCCCGCCGGAGAGCTCCTCCACAGGCCGCGCGGCCAGGGCCGTGAGCTCGGTGAGCTCCATCGCCCGGGCCACGGCCGCGTCGTCGTCGGGGGAGGGGGCACCCCACCACCGGCGGTGCGGGTGCCGTCCGCGCTCCACGAGCTCGGCGACGGTCAGGCCCTCCGGGACCACCGGCGACTGCGGCAGGAGGCTGACCGAGCGGGCGTTCCGGCGGGCGTGCCACTCGCGCACGCCGCGGCCGTCCGCCTCGAGCGTGCCGGCGAGCGGGCGCAGCTGCCGGGACAGGCCCTTGAGCAGCGTGGTCTTGCCGCAGCCGTTGGCGCCGATGAGCACGGTGGTGGCCCCGTGCGGGATGTCGAGGTCCACCTCCCGCACCACGGTGCGGTCGTCGTAGCCCAGGGACAGGCCGCGCATCCGGAACGCGGGGACGCCGGCCCCGGGGTCCCCCACGGGCTCCTCCACGGGGCGCAGGCCGGGGCGCACGTCGTCGCGCAGCTCGGGGCTCATGCCAGGGCTCCTCTCCGCTGCCGCAGGAGCAGCCACAGCATCACGGGGGCGCCCACGGCGCCCGTGACCACACCGGCCGGCAGCTGCACCTGCGCCACCAGGCCCGCGCCGACGGCGTCGGCGACCACCACGACCACGGCGCCCACGAGGGCGCACGCCACGATCGAGGTCCGTCCGCGGGTCAGGGCGGTGGCCACCGGGGTGGACAAGAGCGCCACGAAGGCGAGCGGGCCCGTCGCGGCGGTGGCCACGGCGGCCAGCAGCACGCCCAGGCCCAGGGCGAGGGCCCGGCTGCGCGCCGGGCGCGCCCCGAGCCCGGCCGCCAGCTCCGGGCCGAGCTCGGCGGGCTCGAGCGCGCGGTGCACGACCACGGCCGCGGGCACGGCCAGCAGCAGGCACGCCCCGAGGACCGTGATCCGGTCCCACGTGGCGGCGTTGAGGGAGCCCGCGGTCCAGAGGGCGGCGTCCTGGGCGGAGTTCAGGGACAGCCGTGCCAGCAGGGCCGCGGTGAGGGCCTGGGCGAGCGCGGCCACGCCGATGCCGGCGAGCAGGAAGCGCTCGCCCACGATCCCCCCGGTGCGCAGCCGCACGGAGGCGGTGGCGATCAGGGCCGCGGCGAGCAGCGCCCCGGCCAGGGCGGTCCAGGACACGGCCGTGCCCCGCAGACCCCACAGCGCGGTGCCGGCCACGGCTCCCGCCGCGGCGCCGTAGGTGATGCCCAGGATGTCGGGGCTGGCCAGGGGGTTGCGGAGCACCCGGCGGAACAGGGCGCCGGAGCAGCCGAGGGCGGTCCCGGCGAGCGCGCCCAGCACGGCGCGCGGCAGCTTCTCCTGCAGCACGATGAAGCTCGCCCCGGGGATCTGCTCCCCGGCGAGGATCGCGAAGAAGTCGGGGACCGTCACGGTGTAGCGCCCGAGCAGCACGCGCACGGCCAGGGCCGCGAGCAGCGCAAGGGCCAGCAGGGCGACCGCCCGGCGGGTGCGGCGGGTCCGGTCGCGGCGGACGCCCCGCACGAGCTCGGCGGCGCCGGGCTCCGCGGGGGCGGCGGGCGCGGGGGCGAGCACGGCGCCGGTCACAGCGTCACGCTCCGGCCCCGGCGCAGCAGCGCCAGCAGCACGGGCACGCCCAGCACCACGGTGGTGACGCCCACGTGGATCTCCTGGGGCGGGGTCAGCACCCGGCCCAGGACGTCGGCCGCGAGGAGCAGCACGGGGCCCAGGACCACGCTGAACAGGACGATCCAGCGGTAGTCGCCGCCGAGGAGGCGGCGCACGGCGTGGGGCACGAGCAGGCCCACGAAGGCGATGGGGCCCGCGAGCGCCGTGGCCGAGCCGGAGAGCAGGACCACGCCCACGAAGACGAGGACGCGCTGCACGCCCAGGTCCACGCCCAGCCCGTGGGCGAGCTCATCGCCCAGGGCCATGGCGTTGAGCCCCGAGGAGCCGCCCAGCACGAGGAGCACGCCGAGCAGCACGAGCGGCGCCACGGCGGCGAGGTCGGTGGTCTCGGCGCGGGCGACCGAGCCGATGCTCCAGAACCGGAAGCGGTCCAGGACCGCGGGCAGCATCAGCACCACGGAGGAGGTCAGCGCGGTGAAGCCGGCGTTCACGGCCGCGCCGGAGAGGACCAGGCCCGCGGGGGTCGGGGCGCCGCCGCCGAGCCGGGACGAGCCGAAGACGAGCACCGCGGCCACCGCCGAGCCGGCGAGGGCCAGGGCGGTGAGCTGCCACGTGGCCACGAGGCCGAGCCAGCCGATCCCGAGGACCACGGCGCACGCCGCGCCGGCGGTCAGCCCGAGCAGCCCCGGGTCGCCCAGCGGGTTGCGGCTGACCCCCTGCATGCCGGCGCCGGCCACGGCCAGGGCCGCCCCCGCGAGCACCGCGGTCAGGGTGCGGGGGATCCTGCTCTGCACCACGGCGGCGTCGATGCCCAGGCCGGCGGAGACCTGCGCCCAGCCGTCCTCCAGGAGCGCGGCGGGCAGGCCGGTGAGCACGGCGACCACGGTGGCCGGGTCCACCGAGCGGGCCCCCCAGAACAGGGAGGCCGCGGCGGCGAGGGCCAGCAGCAGCACGGCCGCGGACAGGGCGAGGCCCCGGCGCCGCTGCGCGGTGCCGGGGACCTGCCGGGTGGCCCGGGCGGGGGAGACCGTGCTCGTGCTGCTCACCGGGACCGCGGTCTCACCGGCCGCCGGCGGACGCGGCGGCCTCGGCGATGTCCGGCAGCACGTTCTCGAGCGCCCACGGGATGCTCAGCGGGGAGGCGGCCGAGACCGAGAGCACATCCTGCTGGTCGCTCTGGAGCACCAGGGCGTCGTTCTCGACCGCGGGGACGCGACTGAGCAGGGGGTCGTTCTCGATGGCCTCCCGCACGCTGTCGTCCTCGGCCCAGCTGACGAAGACGTCGGAGGTCAGCTCGTCGGCGCGCTCCGGGGACCAGGTGATGAAGAACTCGTCCTCCTTGCCCTCGGCGGCCTCCGCGACCGCCTCGGACTGGACCATGCCGAGGGACTCGAGGAACTTGGGGCGGTTGTCCACCGCGGTGTAGGCGAAGATCTGGTCGGCCGCGGACGGGTCGAGCGTGCCGTACACGAAGGACGTGTCCTCGAGCTCCGGGTGCTCGGCGGCGGCGTCCTCGATCTGCTGCTCGACGTCCGCCACGACCTCGGCGGCCCGCTCCTCCCGGCCCAGGGCCTGGCCGATGAGCTCGGTGGAGTCCTGCCAGGACGTCCCGTAGGCCACGGCGTCCTCGGGGAAGCCGACCACGGGCGCGATCTCGGAGAGCTTGTCGTAGTCCTCCTGCGTCAGCCCGGAGTAGGCGCCCAGGATGACGTCCGGCTGGAGCGCGGCGATCGCCTCGAAGTTGATGCCGTCCGTCTCGGCGTAGGTCTCCGGGGCCTCGGCGCCGGACTCCTCGAGCGCGGCGTCAAACCAGTCCGTGGAGCCGTTCTCGTTGGCGCCGAAGTCCAGGGCGGGCACCCCGACCGGGACCACGCCGAGGGCGGTGGCGACGTCGTGGTTGACCCAGGACACCGTGGCCACGCGCTCGGGGGCCTCCTCGATCGTGGTCTCGCCGAAGGCGTGCTCCACGGTGCGCGGGAACTCGCCGGTGGCGCCCTCCGCGGACGCGGACCCGCTCCCGGACTCCCCGCCCGCCGGGCCGGTGGAGCACCCGGTCAGGACCAGGGCCCCCGCGGCCAGCGCGGCGACCGGGGCGAGGACGCGGCGGCGCGCGGCGGACGGGGCGGGGAACAGCGGGCGCGGAGCGCGGGGGAGCAGAGAGGCCACGGCCACCCTTTCGGACGTCGACGGCGGGACCGTCGGTGGGACGCGAGGTGAGGCAAGGGTTGCCTAACCCGGCAAGACAGAGATCACCCTAGGGCGTGATCCGGCGAATACGCAACACGAGCATGATGTAATCGCTCCGCCGATGTGGTTAGGTATGCCTTGCCTAACTCCACGAGGGGCCCGAGCGGCCCCGTCGACCCCCTGCGAGGAGCCCATGCACGACTTCCTGCTGACCCACGACACCCCGGCGCAGTACGCCCGCGCCCTCCACGAGACCGTCGACGTGCTCGCCGTCCACCTCGCCGGCGCCCGGAGCCCCCGCTCCGCCGCCACGCCCGAGGAGCTCGAGGAGCTGGTCGCCGCGGTGGACCTCGAACGGCCCCTCGGGGACCTCGGCGCCGTGGTCGAGGAGACCCGGCGGCTCTACCTCGACCACGCCGTGCACTTCCACGCCCCGGGCTACATGGCCCACCTCAACTGTCCCGTGGCCATCCCGGCGGTGGCCGCCGAGGCGCTCACCGCCGCGGTGAACACGGCGGTCGAGACCTGGGACCAGAGCACCACCGCCACCCTGGTCGAGCAGCGGATCGTGGACTGGACCGCCGCGCGGATCGGCTTCCCCGCCGCGGGCGAGCCGGACGGCGTGTTCACCACCGGCGGCACCCAGTCCAACCTCCAGGCGCTGTTCACGGCCCGGGAGGAGCGCCTGTCCCGGGCGCACCCGGCGTCCCGCGGGGAGCGGCTCGGGCGGCTGCGGATCGTGGCGGGGGAGCACGCCCACTTCAGCATCGCGAAGGCGGCGCACCTGCTGGGCCTGTCCGCGGACGCGGTCGTGCCCGTGCCCGCCGCCCGGGGCGGAGCCCTGGACCCGGTCGCCCTCGAGCGCGTCCTGCACGACGTCGCCGCGTCCGGCGCGGAGGTCGCCGCGGTCGTGGCCACTGCCGGCACCACGGACCTCGGGGCGATCGACCCCCTGGCCGACGTCGCCCGGGCATGCACCGCCCACGGCGTCTGGCTGCACGTCGACGCCGCCTACGGCGGCGGCCTGCTCGTCTCGCCCGCCCACCGCCACCGGCTGGACGGGATCGAACGGGCGGACTCCGTCACCGTGGACTTCCACAAGTCCTGGTTCCAGCCGGTCGCCGCCTCCGCCCTGCTGCTGCGGGAGGGGCGCAGCCTGCGCTTCTCCACGTGGAGCGCCGAGTACCTGAACCCCCGGCACGCGGTGCGGCCCAACCTCGTGGACAAGTCCCTGCAGACCACCCGCCGCTTCGACGCCCTGAAGCTGTGGATGACCCTGCGCACCGTCGGCGCCGAGGGGATCGGCCGCGCCCTCGACCGGGTGCTGGAGCTCGCCCAGGAGGCGGGCCGGATCGTGGACGAGACCCCCGACCTGGAGCTGGTGGCCGAACCCGTGCTCTCGACCGTCCTGTTCCGGCACCGGTCCCCGGACACCGACGACGACGCCGCGGACCGGCTCGTGGAGACCGTGCGGAGCGCGCTGTTCGACTCCGGCCGCGCCGCGGTAGCCTCGACCGTCCTCGACGGCCGCCGGTGCCTGAAGCTCACGCTCCTCAACCCGGCGACGACCACCGAGGACGTCCGGGGCGTGCTGGACCTCGTCCGGGCCGCCGCCCGCGGTGCCGCGCCCCGCCCGCTCGAGGCCGCGGCGGGAGCCCGCTGATGGCCCCCGCGACCGGGCACGTCCACGACCTGCTGGGCATCGGGATCGGCCCCTTCAACCTGGGCCTGGCCTGCCTCGCCGCACCGCTGGAGGACCTCGACGCGGTGTTCCTCGACGCGAAGGACGCCTTCGACTGGCACCCCGGGCTGATGCTCGAGGATGCCACGATCCAGGTCCCGTTCCTCGCCGACCTCGTCACCCTGGCCGACCCCACCTCCCCCTACTCCTTCCTCCACTACCTCAAGCGGACCGGACGGCTGTACCCGTTCTACATCCGGGAGGACTTCAACCCGCTGCGCGCCGAGTACAGCGCCTACTGCCGGTGGGCGAGCGAGCAGCTCGACAGCCTGCGCTGGGGCCGGGAGGTCGTCGGCGTCGAGCGCGACCCCGCCGACGACGCCTACGTGGTCACGGCCCGGACGGCCGCCGGGACGGAGCAGTGGCGGGCCCGCCGGCTGGTCCTCGGCGTCGGCACGGTGCCCGCGGTGCCCGCGGGCGTGGACCCCGCCGCCGGCACCGTCCTGCACACCAGCGACTACCTGCCCCGGCGCGGGGAGCTGCTCGGGCGGGGGAGCGTCACCGTGCTCGGCAGCGGCCAGTCCGCCGCCGAGGTCTACCGCGACCTGCTCGAGCGATCCGGCGCCGACGGCCCGCGGGTGGACTGGATCACCCGCTCCCCGCGGTTCTTCCCCATGGAGTACACGAAGCTCACCCTCGAGCTGACCTCCCCGGAGTACGTGGACCACTTCCACGGCCTCGGCGCGGACCGGCGGGACCGGCTCAACCGCGAGCACGCCAGCCTCTACAAGGGGATCAGCGCGGAGCTGGTCAACGACATCCACGAGCTGCTCTACCGCCGCTCGGTGCACGGGCACCCCGCCGGCCTGCTGACCACGAGCACCACCCTCACGGGGGTCGAGCAGGACGGCCGCGACCTGGTCCTCGCCCTGCACGACGACGAGCTCGAGCGCGGCTGGCGGCACCCCACCGGCGCCCTGGTGCTGGCCACCGGCTACCGCGCCGAGGTCCCCGCCTTCCTCGCCCCGGTCCTCGACGACATCGCGTGGGACCCCGCCGGCCGCTACGACGTCTCCCGCGACTACGCGGTCGACCACGAGCGCTCCCGGATCTGGGTGCAGAACGCCGAGGTGCACACCCACGGCCTGACCTCCCCCGACCTCGGCATGGGCGCCTACCGCAACAGCGTCATCCTCCGGGCCGTCACGGGCCGGGAGGTCTACCCGGTCGAGCCCGCCATCGCCTTCCAGACCTTCGGCGTCCCCCGGGGCGCCGCCCAGGACATCCCCCAGGAGACCGCATGACCGCCCGCCCCGCGCCCGCCCGTCTCGCCACCCCCGGCGGCGTCCTGACCCTCGAGCCGCTCGTCCCGGACGCGCCCACCGTCGAGCTCCTGCACGCCTGGCTCACCCACCCCCGGTCCCGGTTCTGGGACCTGCTCGACGCCGACCCCGAACGCGTCCGACGCACCTTCGCGGCCGTCGCCGAGGACCCGCACTGCGACGCGTGGCTGGCCCGCCTCGACGGCGTCCCGCTCGGGCTCGTCGAGACCTACGACCCCGGCGCGGTGCTCCTCCCCGGCCACTACGCGCACCGGCCCGGCGACGTGGGGATGCACCTGCTCCTCGCCCCCGCCCGGACCCCCGTGCCGGGCACGAGCGCCGCCCTCATGGCCGCGACGCTGCGCTGGCTCTTCGAGGGGCGCGGGGCCCGGCGCGTCGTCGTCGAGCCGGACGTCCGCAACACCGCCGTCCACCGGCTCAACGCCCGCGCCGGCTTCGAGGTCCACGGCCCGCTCGAGCTGCCCGGCAAGACCGCCCTGCTCAGCACGTGCACCCCCGAGGGCTTCGCGGCCTCCGAGCTGGGCCCCGCGGCCGCCGTGGTCCCCGTCGCGGTCCCCGGGGAGGAGGCCGACGACGGGCCCGCCCACCTCGGCCTGCACCCGATGCGGATCGCCCACCGCCACCTGTGCTGCAAGGCCCTGGCCGAGTTCGCCCACGAGCGGCTGATCGCCCCCGAGCCCGTGGGGGAGGGGCGCTTCGAGGTCCGCACCGGCGGGGACCGGGTCCGCTACCGGTTCCGCGCCCGGCGCACCGCCCTGGAGCACTGGGTGCTGGACGAGGGCTCGCTGCGCCGCTCCGTGGACGGCGCGGACGCCGAGCCGGACGCCCAGGCGCTGGTCACGGAGCTGGCCCCCGCGCTCGGCATCCCCCCGCACCTGCTGGCGACCTACCTCGAGGAGATCGCCGGGACCCTCGCCTCGGCCGCCTACAAGCTGGTGCACCGGACCCGGCCCTCGGCCGCGCTCGCGGAGGCGGGCTTCCAGGACGTCGAGGCCGCCATGACCGAGGGGCACCCCGGCTTCGTGGCCAACAACGGCCGGATCGGGATGGGCGTCACCGAGCACGACCGCTTCGCCCCCGAGGCCGCCCGTCCCGTGCGCCTCGTGTGGCTCGCCGTCCGCCGGGAGCTCAGCCGCCTCGACACCGGGCGCGGCCGCACCGAGGAGCAGCTGTGGGCCGGCGAGCTGGACCCTGCCGTGCGGTCCCGCTTCCGGGCCCGGCTGACCGGTCTGGGCCTGGACCCGGAGGACTACCGTTCCCTGCCGGTGCACCCCCACCAGTGGGAGCACCGGATCGCGGTGACGTTCGCCCCCGACCTCGCCCGCCGGGACCTCGTGCTGCTGGGCACCACCGGGGACGAGCACCGGGCGCAGCAGTCGATCCGCACGTTCTTCAACGTCTCCCGTCCCGACCGGCACTACGTGAAGACCGCGCTGGCCGTGCAGAACATGGGCTTCCTCCGGGGGCTCTCCCCCCGGTACATGCGCGACACCCCCGCGATCAACGACTGGGTCGCCGACGTCGTCGCGGCCGACCCGGTGCTCGCGGAGGCCGGGTTCTCGGTCCTGCGGGAGGTGGCCGCGGTCGGCTACACCGGGGACGCGTACCACCGCGCCGCCGCCTCCGGCCACGGGGAGGAGGGCCCGCACACCAAGATGCTCGCGGCGCTGTGGCGGGAGAGCCCCGTGCCCCGGCTCGCGGACGGGGAGCGGCTCGCGACCCTCGCGTCCCTGCTGCACGTCGACGCCGGCGGCACGCCGCTGGTCTCCGTGCACGTGCGCGCGTCCGGGCTGGACGCCGCGGACTGGGTGCGGCGGCTGCTCGACGTCTACCTCGCCCCGGTGGCCCGGTGCCTGCTCGCCCACGACCTCGTGTTCATGCCGCACGGCGAGAACGTCGTCCTCGTCCTGGCCGGGCACGTCCCCCGGCGGGCGGTCATGAAGGACATCGGCGAGGAGGTCGCCGTCGTCACGGACCGGCCCCTCCCGGAGGGCCTCGAGCGGATCCGGCACGTGGTGCCTCCCGCCACGGCGGCGCTGTCCGTGCACACCGACGTGTTCGACGGTGTGCTGCGGCACCTCGCGGGCCTGCTGGAGGCCGACGGGCTGCTGGCCGCGGACGAGTTCTGGGACCTCGCGGCGCGGTGCCTCCAGGACGTCGCCGACGCCGACGCCGACCCGGCCGGCGCGGACCGCGTGCCGCTCTTCGCGCCCCGGTTCGAGCACTCCTGCCTCAACCGGCTGCAGCTGCTCAACACCCTGCAGATGGTCGACCTGACCGACCAGGCGGCGTCCCTGCAGTACGCCGGGACCCTGGAGAACCCGGTGGCCGGGCGGGTGCCCGTGCGCTGAGCGTGACGCGGCCCCGCCCGGGTCCGGGCGGGGCCGCGTCACGGGTGGGGTCAGGCCGACGTGCTGGTCGCGTCCCGGACCTCCCCGACGAGCTCCTCGAGGACGTCCTCGAGCGCCACCACGGAGACCTCCCCGGCCGTCGTCCCCCGTCCCTCGACGAGGGCCAGGTGGGCGTTGCGCTGCTGCATGGAGCGCATGACCCGCCGCAGCTTGGCGTCGGCGGGCACCGTGGCGAG
Source organism: Kocuria sp. GQ42 (assembly GCF_059758435.1). Taxonomy (NCBI): domain Bacteria; kingdom Bacillati; phylum Actinomycetota; class Actinomycetes; order Micrococcales; family Micrococcaceae; genus Kocuria; species Kocuria sp. GQ42. Next base: position 53,334 of record NZ_JCAXEN010000008.1, read on the forward strand.
CCGGCGGACGGCCTCCTGCGGGACGGGGGCGTGGCGGCGCTCGGCCGGGGTCGCGAGCAGGTCCTTGGTGTGGACGTAGCCCACCAGCGTCCCGTCGTCCTCCCGGACGGGGAACCGGGAGAAGCCCGTGCGCGCGCAGATCCGCTCCAGCTCCGCCACGGTGGCGGAGCGGGGCACGGTATGCAGCTGTCCGGCGGGGATGGCCACGTCCTCCGCCGTGAGGTGCTCGAAGTTCAGCGCCCCGGTGAGCAGGGTGATCTCGTCCTCGTCGAGCAGGCCCTCGCGGCCCGACTCGGCGACGAACCCGGCGACCTCGTCCGAGGTGAAGCTCGAGGCGACCTCGTCCCGGGGCTCGGCCTTGAACACGTACCGGACCACGAGGTTCGCGGACTGGTTCATCAGCCAGATGAACGGGCGGAAGACCAGCACGAAGACCCGCAGGACCGGGCCCAGCAGCAGGGCCGAGGCCGCGGGCCTGGCGATGGCCATGTTCTTGGGCACCATCTCGCCGATCACCATGTGGAAGAACGTGACGATGAGCAGGGCGATGACCAGCGCGACCGGGTGCACGAGCCCCTCGGGCACCCCGGCGTCGGCCATGGGTCCCTCGATCAGGTGGGCGATCGCGGGTTCCCCCACGGCGCCGATCAGCAGGGAGCAGGCCGTGATGCCCAGCTGGGTGGCGGCCAGGGACGTCGAGACGTCCTCGATGCCCTTCAGGGCGATCTTGGCGGCGCCGGAACCGGCGGCGGCCCTCGGCTCGATCTGGTCGCGGCGGGCCGAGACCATGGCGAACTCCGCGGCCACGAAGAACGCGTTGCCGCCCAGCAGCAGGACCAGGAACAGGATGGCGAGGCCTTCGCTCATCGGGACTCACCCCTCTCGGTGTCGACGGCCGTGGAGCCGGACGCGTCGCCGGCCCTCTCGCCGGCGCTCTCGGCCGGTGTGCCCGCGGGCGTGGCGCCGCCCGCCTCGGCGCGGCGGCCGTCGCCGCGCCGGACGACGATCCGGTCCACCCGGTGCCCGTCCAGCCGCACCACGGTCAGGGTGACGTCCGTGGTGGTGGGCAGGTTGTCGTCGTCGCGGTGGACGTGGTCGACGGCCTCGAGCGTGACCGTGTCCCCGCCCAGCGGCAGCCGGTCGAGCTTCTCGGCCATCAGCCCCCCGAGGGTGTCGGACTCCCGGCCCTCGGGCAGCTCGAGGCCCATGACGTCGCCGAGCTCGTCGGGGCGCAGCAGCCCGGACACCGAGATCCCCCCGTCGCGGGTGCGGCGGTAGCGGGCGACGGTCTCGTCCTGCTCGTCGTCGATCTCGCCGACGATCTCCTCGATCAGGTCCTCGAGGGTCACGATCCCGGCGGTGCCCCCGTACTCGTCGACGACGACGGCCATCTGCAGCCCGGGCCTGCGCAGCTCGCGCAGCAGCGGGTCCAGGGTCATCGACGCGGCGACGGTCGTCGTCGGGACCGCGATCTCGCGGACCGTGCGGGTGCCGCGGTCCTCGAAGGGCACGGCGAGGGCGTGCTTGAAGTGCACGACGCCCACGATGTCGTCGACGGAGTCGCCCTCCACCGGGAAGCGGGAGTGGCCGGTCTCCGCGGAGATCTCGACGAGCTCCTGGACGGTGTGGTCGTCGAGGAAGGTGACCTGCGGGCGCGGGCGCATGACGTCGGCGGCCGTGCGGTCGCCGAACTCGATGGACCGCGCCACCAGCTCGGCGGTGCCCGGGTCCAGGGTGCCCTCGGCCCCGGAGCGGGAGACCACCGCCATCAGCTCACCGGCGGTGCGGGCGCTGGCCACCTCCTCGGTCGGGGTGAAGCCGAGCAGCTTGAGCACCCAGTTGGCCGAGGAGTTGAGGAACGTCACCAGCCAGCCCAGCAGCAGCATGAAGATCCGCTGCGGGTGGACCACGAGCCGGGACACGCGCATCGGCTCGGCGATCGCCCAGTTCTTCGGCACGAGCTCGCCGAAGACCATCTGGGTGAAGGTGGCGAGCACGAACGCGGCCGTGGTGGCGATGCCGGTGGCGGCCCCCTGGGACATCCCGGTCAGGCCGAGGCCCTGCGCCAGGAGCACGCCCAGGGAGGGCCCGGCGAGGAACCCCACGATCAGGCTGGTCAGGGTGATGCCCAGTTGCGCGCCGGAGAGGTTGGTGGCGGTCTTCGTCAGGGCCCGCTCGATGGCGGCGGCCCGGCGGTCGCCGGCCTCCTCGGCGGCGCGGACCTCGTTGCGGTTGACGGTCAGGAACGCGAACTCCACGGCCACGAAGAGGGCGTTGCCGAGGATCAGGAGGACGGCCACGGCGAGCAGGATCCATGCTTCCAGCATCAGGGGAACCTCCCCCCGGCCGAGGGGACACCGGTGCGGGGCGCCGGGGCGTCCGGACCGGCGGCGGCCGTCGAGGCGCCGCGGGCGGGGGGCGTCGCCGCCCCGCTGAGGACGGAGAGGACTTCCATCAGCCCCACCACCTCGTCACATCTGCACGGCCCGAAGGCCGGGGTCTGTCACAGGGCGCGTCGCAGTGGGCGCTCATGATCTCCGTATCCGTTCGTGTCCGCGACCCGGCGCCGGGCCGCACGGTCCAGAATTTAGCACCCCGGGCCAGGGGGAGCCCAGGGCGCGGGCGCCGGGGACGGGACCCCGGGCGGCCGGGACCGCCCTGCCCGCTGCGGCCCGCTCCGCGCCGGGTCTCCCCGGGGCCGTCCCCCGGGATGGGGTGGGAGGGCAGTGGGACCCGTCACTGTGCTTCTCCCCGAACACCTGTAGAGTCATCACCAGTTGTTGAAGTTTCGTTCTTGCAGTTCAAGCAGTTCGCCCGGACATCGGGTACGGCAGTTTTTCTGAGAAGACGTTTTGGCAGGCATCGCAACGCCCGAGCACCCCGATCGCCGGGGACGCTCCGTTTCCCAGAAAGACAGGTTCCCCATGACTACTGGCACCGTGAAGTGGTTCAATGCCGACAAGGGCTTCGGCTTCATCACCCCCGAGGACGGCTCCAAGGACGTGTTCGCGCACTTCTCCGCGATCAACTCCGGCGGGTTCCGCTCCCTCGAGGAGAACCAGCGCGTCGAGTTCGAGACCCAGGACGGCCCCAAGGGCCCCCAGGCCGCGAACATCACCGTGCTTGCGTGAGCACGCCCTGATCTCCTCGTGAGATCCCCGGCGCCGGGCCGTCCAGCCCGCCGCCATCCCCAGGAATCGCCACCCGGTGCGCCGGGTGGCGATTCCCGTGTGCGGGCCGTCCCCGCCGCGGCGCTGCCCTCGCCCGGGTGGCCCTCCCTCTTCTTCGAAAGCTCCACCATGAAACACACCATGTCCGTCCTGGTCCAGGTGGACCTCGACGGCACCCACGTCCGAGTGCTCGTCACGGGATGCGTCACGGAGGCCAACCAGCACGTGCTCCACCCCGTGATCGAGCGCGCCCGTGCGCTCACCGCCGGCGTGCACGTGCACGTCGACCTGGCCTCCGTCCAGCACCTGGAGCCCACCGCGGTGACCCTGCTGCGCGCGGCCGTCGACCACGGAGGGGTCTCCTCCGGGTCCGGGGCCGCCGGCATCACCGTGCCCACCGGCCCCCGCACCCACCCGCTGCGCACGCTGCCGGCCCGCCCGCTCCGGCACGCCGAGACCCTCCCCGCCCTGGCCGCCTGAACCCCGCCGGCTCGGTCCCCGAGTGGCGTTTCCCCGGGTCCTGCCCGAGGATTGAGCGGTGCCCGACGACCGTTCCGCCACCGCCGACCCCGCCCACGACTCCGTGCCCGAGCTGCTGGTCGGCCTCGTCCTCTCCCCCCAGATCGCGGGCGCCCTGCCCCGGGACCTCGCGGACTCCCTGCCGGGGCCGCTGCACGCGCGCTATCCCGGGGTGCGCTGGCGGGTGGCGGCGGTGACCGACCGGCTGGTCGTCCCGCCCGCCGACGGCCTGGACCTGCTCGAGGCCGCGCGCGACCGGATGCTCGACGAGGACTGGGACCTCGTCGTGGTCCTCACGGACGTCCCGCTCAAGGACGGCCGCAGCCCCGTGCTCACGCAGCTGAGCCCCGTGCACGGCGTGGGCCTGGTCGCCGTCCCGGCCCTCGGCGCCCTGCACGTGGGGCAGAAGGTCCGGCAGACGACCGTGCGGGTGGTCGGCCACCTGCTCGGCCACGACACGGAGGACGCGGACGACGCCGACGCGCAGGAGGAGCTCGTGCGGCGGGCGCGGCAGCGGTCGGAGGACCTGGAGGACCGGCCCGAGGACAACGCCGTGCAGTTCACGGCCCGCGTCCTCGGCGGCAACGTGCGCCTGCTGCTCGGGATGATCCGCGCCAACCGGCCGTGGACCCTGGTGGTGCGCCTGTCCCGCACGCTCGCCCTGGCCGCGGCGACCGGCGTGCTCACCCTGGTCGCCTCGGACCTGTGGCTGCTCGCCGCCGCCTACGGGCCCTGGCGGCTGGGGCTGCTGGGCCTGCTGTCGATCGCCGCGGTGACCGGCGCCCTCGTCGTCGGCGCCCGGCTGTGGGAGCGCCCGCGCCGGCGGGCCGAGCGCGAGCAGGTGGCCCTGTTCAACCTCGCCACCGCCGCCACCGTGGCCATCGGCGTCTCGGTCTTCTACCTCGCGGTCTTCGCCCTGTCCTGGCTCGGGGCGCTGCTGCTCGTGGACGGCGGAGTCTTCGCGGCGGTGATCGGCGCCCCGGCCGGGGCGGTGGAGTACGTCAAGCTCGCGTGGCTGACCGCCACACTCGCCACCGTGGGAGGGGCCCTCGGGGCCGGGCTCGAGGACGACGACGCCGTGCGCGCCGCGGCGTACACCCGCTCGGAGCCCTGACCGGGACCGCCGCCGGCCTCGTCCGCGCGGACGTCGACAGTCAGTAGACTTGGTGTTCCCGGGGTGCTCCCGGAGCCGACCCGGGAGGACACCATGGCCGCCGCTCAGCAGAGCCCCGCGAAACCCCGCACGCCCCGCACGCCGCGCCTGCGGCGCAGCAACTGCAGCCGTCCCGGGATCACCCGCCGCGGGTACGGCAAGGGGTTCGCCTACCGGCACGCCGACGGCACGAAGGTCCAGGACGGGGAGGAGCTCGACCGGATCCGCGGGCTGGCGATCCCCCCGGCCTGGAGGGACGTGTGGATCAGCCCCCAGCCCAACGGGCACATCCAGGCCACGGGGGTCGACGGCGCCGGGCGGCGCCAGTACATCTACCACCCCCGGTGGCGGGAGCTGAAGGACCGCGAGAAGTTCGACCGTGTCCTCGACTTCGGCGACACGCTCCCGCAGGCCCGCCCGGCCGTCACCCGGCTGCTGCGGACGGAGGGCGCCACGGAGGAGAAGGCCTGTGCGGCGGCCTTCCGGCTCATGGACGAGGCCGCCCTGCGCATCGGCAACGAGGAGTACGCCCAGTCGAACGGCTCCTACGGCGTCACCACCCTGCTGGTCCGGCACGTCCGGGTGGACGGCCGGGACGTGCACCTCGACTTCCCCGGCAAGAGCGGGCACCGGTGGACGCTGAGCCTCCGGGACGCCGACCTCGCCGCCGCGCTCGCGCCCCTGCTGGAGCGCGGCTCGGACGAGACCGCGCTCGCGTTCCGCGACGAGGACGGGCAGTGGACCGGCATCACCAGCGCCCGGCTCAACGACTTCGTGCGGGACCGGTGCGGCCCCGACTTCACCGCCAAGGACTTCCGCACCTGGCAGGGGACGGTGACCGCCGCGATGGCGCTCGCCGCCCGCGCCGACACCCGCCCGAGCGAGAGCGCCCGGAAGAAGGCCGTGTCCGCAGCCATGCGGGAGGTCGCCGAGCACCTGGGCAACACCCCCGCCATCGCCCGCAGCTCCTACACGGACCCGCGCGTGATCGACCGGTTCCTGGACGGCGAGACCATCGACGCCGCCACCTACCGGGCCGCGGAGCGGTCCCTGCGCGGATTCCTCACCTGAGCCGCGGGACCGGGGCGGCCGGGCGGCCGCCCCGGTCCCGCGCTCAGGACAGGCCCACGTAGGTGGCCGAGTACCCGAAGCCGACGACGTCGTCGCGGCCGTCGCCGTCGACGTCCCCGAGCAGGCGCGGGAACCGTGCCGGGTCCCAGCCGGCCGCCCAGCCGAAGGAGCTGGACGTCAGCTCGGGCCCGGTCAGGAAGTCGTCGTCCCCGTAGGCCACGAGCACACCCGCATTGCCGAAGCCGACCACGTCCAGGATCCCGTCGCCGTTGATGTCCGCGAGGTCCCGGGGGTGCCGGTCGGTGCGCCAGCCCTGCGCGGCGCCGAAGTCGGCGAGCTCGAGCGAGACCGGCTGGTACCTGGGCTCGCCGGGGGCGGAGGGCCGGGAGTAGGCGGCGAGGACCCCGCGGTGGCCGAAGCCGACCACGTCCGGGGGAAGGTGACCGCTGACGTTGCCGACGACCCGGGGGTGCTGGTCGACGCGCCAGCCCTGGGCGTAGCCGAAGTCGCGGATCTCCAGGGCGGGCTGGGTGAACGTGTCCCCGAGCGCCGAGAAGTAGGAGACGTACGTGCCGGCGTCGCCGAAGCCCACGATGTCGGCCGTCCCGTTGCCGTCCATGTCGGCGAGCATCCGGGGGTTCTTGTCGATCCGCCACCCGCGGTCCCAGCCGTAGCTGTCGATCCGCTTGCCGGTGCCGTCGAAGGTGCGGTCCGCCCGGCCGTGGGAGATGGTCACGCCGGAGTACCCGAAGCCGACGATGTCCGCCGTCCCGTTCCCGGAGAGGTCGGCCAGTTCGCGGACGTGCTGGTCGACCCGCCAGCCCTGGTTCCAGCCGAAGTCGCGGACCTCGAGCTGCGGCGCGGTGAAGCTGCCGTCGGGCTGCGCGTAGGAGACGATCACGCCGGCGTCGCCGAAGCCGACGAGGTCGTCCCGGCCGTCGCCGTCGACGTCGGCGACCGTGCGCGGGTGCCGGTCGGTGCGCCAGCCCTGCGCGGTGCCGAAGTCGCGGACCTTCAGCACCGGCGCGGCGAACGTGCCGTTGGCCTGGCCCTGGGCGACGAAGACGCCGGGGTCGCCGAAGGCCACGACGTCGGCGCGGCCGTCCCCGTTGACGTCGGCGAGCTCGCGCACGTGCTGGCCGACCCGCCAGCCGTCGACGTAGGAGAGGAACCCCTGGGTGGACACGGCGTGGGCCGGTCCGGCGAGAGCGATGCCGGTGGTGGCCAGCGCCGCCGCGGAGAGCCCGGTGAGCAGCCGGGCCGTCGGTGAGCGTTTCATGGTGGAACCTCCAGGTTCCGAGGAGCGGAGAACTCGGTCCGGATCGCCGGACGGCGGGTGGGACGCCGGTCGGCCCCCACCGCCCGGCGATCGGCCGTGCGCTCGGCCGGGGTCCCGGGACCGTGGGTCCACCGGTGACCGCCCTCTGCCGAGCGGACGGAACTGCTGGTGGGACCAGTCTAGATCCGTGCGTATGCGATCGCTAAGTGTTCTCCGCGCCGTGCTGAATCGTTATCCCGGATCCGTGACCTGGGGCCCGGGTCCCCGTCCCGGGGCCGCTCAGCGGCGGATGCCGCGCCGGAAGTACAGGACCGGGCCCACGAAGTTGACGGCGATGATCGCGGCCCACTTCCCCTTGCCGCCGTTGACCTCCGCCGCGGGCCGCAGGGCGAGGTCCGCCCAGGCGGTGGCCGCCAGCGAGACCTGCACGGACGCCAGCGTCAGCAGCGCGGTCCGCTGCCCCGGCGTGAGGTCCTTCCACCGGGTGCTCCTCCTGGTGCCGATGCGCGTCATGGTCGTCCTCCCGGTGCTCGGGGACTCGGGGTCCCGGCGGCCGCTCCGCGGGCGGCCCGTGGCACTCATGCTGGTGCGGGCGCCGCCGGCAGTCAACGCCTGACCGGCACGCGGGCCCGGCGCCGGTCAGACGCTGAGGTCGGGCCACAGGACGCGGAACGCCACCGCCCAGCCGGCGACCCAGGCCAGGGACAGGGTCAGCAGCGCCGCCCCGGCCACGGCGACCACCCCGGCGCGGCGCCGCAGCGTGCCGGCCAGGTGCCACGCGGCGGGCACCACGCCGAGGACCCCCAGCAGCAGGACCGCCTGCCCGAGGCGGGTGAGGGGCCGCACCAGGGACAGGTCCGGCTGGACGCTCGCGGCGAACAGCACGAGTCCCGCCAGCACGGCCGCCGGGGCGGCGTAGGCCAGCCGCCGCACGCGCCGGGGGCGGACGCCGGTGTCCGCCGGGCCCCACCGCCGGCGCCGCCGCAGGCGGTTCACCGGCCAGGCGACCAGCGTCACGACGAGGACCAGCAGCGCCGCCAGCAGCAGCAGGTGGGGCACGAAGAGCCCGTGCCAGGCGCTCACCCTGCCCTCGGTGCGGTAGGCGACCAGCGCGACGTCCCGGACCCCGTCCCCGTCGGCCCGCGCCGCGAGGGTGGCCGTGCCCCCGGGCTCCCGCCACAGCCACGGCTCGGCCTCGCGCATCGTGGTGGGGGGAGCCCCGAGGGACGCGACGCGGATCGTCCCGTCCGGACCGGCGGTCACCGTGGTGATCGCGAGCGCCCCCACCAGCGCCGCGGCGCTCGACGCCGCCCGGCGTTCACCGCGGTAGTGGCCGGCCACGGCGGCGGCCCGCTCCGCGGCACCGGGCGGGAGCGCCGGCGCCGCCCGCTCGGGCGGGGCGACGTACCGGCGGGCGAACTGCTCGACCAGCTGCTGCCGCAGCACCGCGGTGCTGAGCGCGCGCACCCCGTTGCCGTTGAGGGAGACGAACAGGCCCGCGTCCGCGCCGGGGAACAGGGCCAGCTCGCTGTGGAACAGGCCGGTGTCGCCGCCGTGGGAGAGCACCCGCTCCCCGCGCACCTCGTGGCCCCGGAAGCCCAGGGTCATCTGCTCCGCGGCGCCGAGCCCGCCGAGGGACGCGGGCGGCAGCGCCGGGGCGTGCATGGCCGCCAGCGCCTCGGGGCCCAGGACGCCGTCGGGGCCGTGGCCCAGGTGCAGGTTCAGGAACGCGGCCATGTCCTGCGCGGTGCTGCTCACGGATCCGGCGGGCGGGACGGAGATGTGCTCGAACGGCCCGGGCTCGGCCCCCGGCGCCGGGAAACCGCCGGCCATCCGCTCGGACAGCTCCGGCGGGAGCGGCTGCTCGGCGGTGCTGGAGGTCATGCCCAGCGGGTCGAGGACCTCGCGGCGCACGTACTCCTCGAACGGGACGCCGGTGACCTGCTGGACGACGTAGCCGGCCAGGGCCAGGCCGTAGTTCGAGTACGCGGGGGTGGTGCCCGGCGCGAAGAGCTGCTGCGGCGGGTCCTCGGCCAGCTCGGTGCGCAGGTCGCGGACCTTCCCGGCGTCCGCGGTGATGAGGTGGTCCACGCGCTCCTCGAAGCCGGCGGTGTGGCTCAGCAGGTGCCGCAGCGTCACCGTCCCGAGGGGGAGCTCGAGCGGGAAGTCGAGGTGCTCGCGGACGTCGCCGTCCAGGTCCAGGGCGCCGCGCTCCACCTGCTGCAGCACGGCGGTGGCCGTGAAGAGCTTGGACACCGAGCCGATCCGGAACAGGTGGTGCCCGGGGTCCACGGGGGTGGCGCCCGGCACGGACCGGGGACGGTCCGCCGCGCCGAAGCCGCGCAGCGTGACGACCTCGCCGCCGGAGACGACCGCCACCGTCGCCCCCGGGAGCTGTTCGGCGTCCAGGAGGGCGGGGACCAGGCCGTCGAGCCACGTGTCGACGTCCTCGGTGCTCAGCTCCCGCACGGCCTGCCCCGCGCGCTCCTGCGCGGCGGCGGGAGGCGCCGCCGCCGGGTGCGCGAGCAGCAGCAGCGCCGCGAGGACCAGCACGAGCACCGCCCGGGGGCCCCCCGGGGCGGCCACGCGGAACGACGACGGTGCCGGGAGCCGGTGCACGCGCATGGGGCCATCCTGCTCCACCGCCGGGTCCCGTGTCCGAGTGTGACCGAGGATTCCGGGCGTCGGCGGGCTCCGGCGCCCGCCGCAGGACCGGCACCGGGGCGGCGGTCTAGCCTGGGAGGCATGACCCGGTCCCGGACCTTGTCGCCGTCTGCTCCCGTCCCCGTCCCCGTCCCCGTGCGGGGGCCGGGCGCCCGAGCGGCCGCCGCCGTGCCGCTCGGGGTCCGGCCGTGACCGGGCGGCTGCCGCGCGGTGCCCGCCGGCACTGGGCGGACCTGGAGCGCCCGGGCCACCCGGTGCCGCCCCCGGTGGACACCGCGGCGTTCGCCGGCCTGCCCGAGCCCGCGCGCCGCTGGCTGGAGCACGCCGTGCCGCCCGGCACCCCGGCGTGGGTCTCGGCGGAGCTGTCGATGCGCGGCGAGATCCGGCTCGGCGGCGCGTGGCGCGCCTTCTCCGCCCGGCAGCTCATCACCCCCGGGATCGGCTTCGTCTGGGCCGCCCGCACCCGGGTCCTCGGCCTGCCGGTCGCGGGCTACGACCGGTACGGGCCCGGCGGGGGCGAGCTGCGGTGGCGGCTGCTGGGCCTCGTGCCCGTGCTGTCCGCCGCGGGCCCGGACATCACGCGCAGCGCCGCCGGGCGGCTCGCCGGCGAGGGGGTCCTCGTCCCGCCGGCCTGCCCGGGCGCCACCTGGTCCGCGGGGACCGCCCCGGACACCGCCGTCATGACCTGGGTCCTCGACGGGGAGCGCGAGGACGCCCTGCTCCGGGTCGCCCCGGACGGCCGGCTCCGGGAGCTGAGCATGCAGCGGTGGGGCGACCCCGACGGCACCGGGTACGGCCGCCACCCCTTCGGGGTCGCGTTCTCGGAGGAGGCCGATTTCGCCGGCGTGCGCATGGCCACCGTCCTGCGCGTCGGCTGGGCCTGGGGCACCGACCGGCAGGCCGAGGGCGAGTTCTTCCGGGCGCGGATCGAGGACGTCCGGTTCCGCTGAGCGGCCCTCCCGGCACGGGACTCCCCGAACGGCACGACCGGCCCGGGAGGCCGTCCGGTCAGCGGGCCGGTCCCTGGTCGACCGGTCCGTCCCCGGGCCAGTCGTTCGGCCGGTCTCCGGGCCGGTCCTGCGGTCGGTCGTGCGGTCGGTCGTGCGGCCGGTCGTGTGCCGGGGAGGACCAGGGCACCGGCGCCGCCGCGGGGGACGGGGGCTCGACCGGCCCCTGGTCGAGCCGGAACGGCGGGTACTCGTCCCGCAGGAGCAGCACGTAGGCGAGGACCCGGTTGACCCAGCGGTTGATGCCCACGACCAGCGCGAACAGCCCGGGACGGTACCGGCCCGTGAAGAGCAGGACCACGGCGGCCACCAGCACCAGCAGCCCGAGCAGGGACGGTCCCCAGCTGGTGGTCGTCGTTCCGTCGTCGCCGCTGCGGGTGGTGCTCCACGTGCCGCCGCCCGTGAGCACCCCCACGATCAGCAGGTGCGGGATCGCCAGGAGCCACCACTTCACGAGCACGAGACCGCGGGAGAGCCGCTCCGGGTAGGCGACCTCCAGCTGCGCCGGATGGTCCGCACGGGCCAGGGTGAAGGGCGGGTACCGGTCGGTGCCCAGGGCCGAGTAGGAGTAGAACGCCACCCGCCAGCTCCACCGCAGGACCCCCACGCTGAAGGAGAACCACGAGGGCGGGTACCGGCCCGTGAACAGGATGGCGAACCCGGCGGCGACCGTGGTGACCACCAGGGCGAACCACAGCACGGCCAGCACGATCAGGTGCGGGATCACCAGCAGCCACTTGACCAGCCACAGCCACCGGGACAGCCCCGCGTCGAGGAAGCCCGTCAGGCGCACGGGCGAGACCGGCGGCGGGGTCCGGTCCCGTCCCGGGTCCTCGGCGAGGGCCGCGCCCGGGCCCGTGCCGCGCGGCGGGGTGCGCGGGTCGATGTCCCGGCCGAGTCCGGCGGCGCCGACCAGCAGCAGCGGGAGGCCCACGACCAGCCCGGCCAGCCCGCCGACCAGCTGGCCGCCGGCCAGGGGGCCCAGGAGGTCGGAGCGCGCTCCGAGCTGCAGGTCCGCCCAGACCGGCCGGGTGGCGTCGGGGTTCATCACCACGAGCGTCCAGCTGCCCGAGCGCAGGTCCAGGGTCAGCTCCCGGGTGCCGGGGCCCTGGTCCGAGTCGGCCCAGAAGGTCTGGTTCCCGGGCCGGTCGGGCACCCGCTCGCCGGGCACGCGGGCCCGGGTGTCGTCCCCGGACTCCGTGGCACGGCCGAGCTCGGCGTGGGCGACGCCGTCGAGGTACCGGTCGACGTCGGCGGTCTCGGCCACGCCCACGAAGATGTCCTGCTGCGGGTCGGCCGCCGTCACGCGCACCTGCACCCTGCCGAGCTGGTCGAGGAAGGGCACGGGGGAGAGCTGGGCGTCGCCGACGTCGAGCACGGCGGGCGGGCCCACCAGGGCGTAGGTGATGGTCTGGTGCCGGTCCGGGGGCGCGGTGAGGAAGCGCCCGTCCTGCTGGGCCGCGGCCGCGCCGGCGAGGACCAGACCGCTCACGAGCGCCGCCAGGCCCAGGGCGGTCAGCAGGGTGCCCAGGACCAGCAGCACCCACTGCCCGGGTCTGGTGCGGCGCGGGGCGTCCTGCCGGTCGGCCGGACGGGGCGGGCGGGAGGCGGGGTGCTCGTTCACGGGAGCTCCTGAGGAGTCGGGCGGTGGCCGGAGCCCGGTGCGGGGCGTCGGCGGGATGTCGGCGGGTGGTCTCTTCGATGCGCTTGCCCGGGTCCGCTGCCCCGAGTGCGGTCCCTGCGGTGCCGTGCGGTTCCGTCCGGGCCGGGACCGGGGCGTGGGGGCCGGGGCTCACCCGCGCAGGACGGCGGCCCCCGTGATCCGGTCCGCGGCCAGGTCGGCGAGGGCCCGGTCCGCGGCGCGCAGGGGGTAGGGGACGGTGGTGGGGCGCAGCCCCAGCCGGGCGGCCAGCCGCAGGAACTCCTCGCCGTCCTGCCGGGTGTTGGCGGTCACGCTGCGCAGCTGCCGCTCCTGGAAGAGCTCCGCGGCGTAGTCGAGGGCAGGGACGTCGCTGAGGTGGATCCCGGCGACGGCCAGGGTGCCGCCCCGGTCCAGGGCGCGCAGCGCCGGGGGGACGAGGGTGCCCACGGGGGCGAAGAGGATCGCCGCGTCCAGCGGCACCGGGGGAGGCTCGTCGGCCTCCCCCACGAAGGCGGCGCCCAGGTCGCGGGCCAGCTCGCGCGCCGCCTCCGAGCGGGTCATGACGTGGACCTCCGCGCCCTGGTGCAGGGCCACCTGGGCGGCGAGGTGGGCGGACGCCCCGAAGCCGTAGATGCCCAGCCGGCCGCCGGGCGGCAGCCGGGCCCGGCGCAGCGCCCGGTAGCCGATGATCCCGGCGCACAGCAGGGGGGCCGCGTGCTCGTCGTCGAACTCCTCGGGCAGGCGGTAGGCGAAGGACTCCGGGGCCAGGGTGAGCTCCGCGTAGCCGCCGTCCTGGTCCCACCCGGTGAAGCGCGGGGCGGTGCAGAGGTTCTCCCGGCCGCGGCGGCAGAACCGGCAGCGGCCGCAGGTGTGCCGCAACCAGGCGACGCCCACGCGCTCGCCCTTCCGGAACCGGGCGCAGCCGGGGCCCGCACCCACCACCTCGCCGACGATCTCGTGGCCCGGGATCACCCCCGCCCGGTGCAGGGGGAGGTCGCCCTCCACGAGGTGCAGGTCCGTGCGGCACACCCCGCAGGCCCGCACCCGGAGGAGCAGCTCCCCGGGCCCCGGCACGGGGTCGGGGCACTGCCCGAAGCGCATCGGCCCGCCGGCCGCGGGACCGGGCTCATCGATCCACCACGCACGCATGCTGTCCTCGTCGATCCCCCGGCGGGAGGGCTCCGGCCGCGGCCGTGACCCCTGTCCTGGCTCCGAGTCTAGGAACGGATCGGGGGCGCCGTCAGGAAACGAGGAATGTTAATGCCCGGCCCCGGGGTCCGGAGCCCCGGGCCGGGCGGGCCGCCCCCGCTTCTCGGCGGGAGGTGTTCCCAATCGGGACGCGGGGGACGAGCATGGGGGGACGAAGGACCGCGCGGGTGCGGCCCGCGTCGCAGGCACCCGGGCTGAACCCGATCCGGCGCGCGACGAGAGGACTCAGGGATGACCGAGCGCATCGACCGATGGCCCACGGGAGCTCCGTGCTGGGCGGACATCATGGTCTCGGACCTGGACCGTTCCATGGACTTCTACGCGAGCGTGCTCGGGTGGCGGTTCACGCCCTCGGACCCGGAGTACGGCGGCTACTGCAACGCCCTGGTGGACGGCCAGCCGGTGGCGGGGATGTCCCCCGCGCTGCCCGAGATGGAGGACGACCCGCACGCGTGGGCGGTCTACCTCGCGTCCGACGACATCGTGGCCACGGGCAGGGCCGCGGTGGCGGCCGGTGCCCGGCAGCTGTTCGAGCCGATGGCTGTGGGCAGCTTCGGCACCATGGGCGTGTGGATCGACCCCACGGGGGCGGCCTTCGGGGTGTGGCAGCCGCAGGAGCACACCGGGTTCAGCATCGTCGGCAAGCACGGGACCGTGGCCTGGTGCGATCTCCTGACCACCGACCAGGCGGCCGCCGAGCGGTTCTACGCCGAGGTCTTCGGCTACACGTACCAGGACATCGGGACGCGGCACGAGGCGTACGCCGTGTTCACGGTCCCGGGCATGGACCGTTCGGCCGGCGGCATCGGCGTGGCCGCCGAGGACGTCGACCACCTGCAGGAAGCGCCGCCGCTGTGGTGGGTCTGCTTCGAGGTCGACGACGCCGACACCGCCGCCGAGCGGGTCGTCGCCGCGGGGGGCGCGCTGATCCAGGAGCCGGAGGAGTTCGGCTACGGGGAGCTGGTGTTCGCCGCCGGCCCGGACGGCGAGCGCTTCGCCATGATGGGCCCGTCCTCGGAGGACTGGACGGAGGAGGACGACGAGGACGCCGGCCAGGACGACGACGGCGCCGACGGGGACGCCGGCCGGCCGTGAGCACAACCCCTGCCTGCTCCGGCCGGCTGCGGGCCGGGGCGTGGGGCGGCGGCCCGGTGCCTCAGGGCAGCTGCCTCAGAACATCCCCACGACGGCGCCGACGAACCACAGCACCACGAACAGCGCCACGAGGCCGATGATGACGGCCAGCGCGAGCTTCCCCTTCGAGGAGTCGCCGGGCCGGTCGACGTCGAGCTCGTGGTTGGTGGGGCCCACGCCCGAGCCGGCGTCGGGAGGGGTGTCGCCCTCGATGCTCAGGCCGGACTCCTCGTTCAGGGCGTCACCGGCCTTCTTCGGGTCGTTGCGTGCCTGCTCGGGATTGATCTCGGCCACGGGGTCCTGCTCTCTTCCGGTGGGACGTGCTGGGACGGGTGCTCCCAGCAGAATAGCAAGCTTGCTGGTGAAACGGTGGGGGGTGCCGGGGCGCTCCGGGAGCGGACGAACCGGTGTGCGCGATCGGAAACATGCCCGCCACGCGGGCATGAGATGACTTGAGTGCAACTCGTGGTATCACTTGTACCGTGTGGTACCCGTCACACGCCTGCCGGCCGTCCGGGGACCCGCGTCCCCGCTCCGCCACCCGGAGCCGGTCCTGCCGCTCGCCCCTCGAGGAGTCCGTTCATGTCCACGCCATTCCGTCCGGGGCGCGCCCGCCGCCCCCTCGCCGTCACCTCCCTGGCCGCCGTGGCCGCCCTCGTCCTCACCGGCTGCCTCTCCTCGGACCGCGAGGAGGGGGGAGCCGGCGCCACCCAGGCCGCCGGCGGCGGCGACGTCGACGGCACGTTCGTCTTCGCGGCGTCGTCCGACCCCAAGACGCTCGACCCGGCGTTCGCGCAGGACGGGGAGTCCTTCCGCGTCTCCCGCCAGATCTTCGAGGGTCTCGTGGGCGTGCAGGAGGGCTCGGCGGACCCCGAGCCCCTGCTCGCCGAGTCGTGGGAGCAGTCCGAGGACGGCCGGACCTACACGTTCCAGCTCCGGGAGGGCGTCACCTTCCACGACGGCACGGCGTTCGACGCCGAGGCCGTCTGCGCGAACTTCGAGCGCTGGTACAACTTCGAGGGCCTCCTGCAGTCCGAGAACATGGCCTACTACTACGGCTCGCTGTTCAAGGGCTTCGCGGACGCCCCCGAGGACGCCATCTACTCCGGCTGCGAGGCCACGGGGGAGCGGGAGGCCGAGGTGACCCTGAACAAGCCGTTCGCCGGTTTCATCGCCGCCCTGTCCCTGCCGGCGTTCGCCATGCAGTCCCCCACGGCCCTCGAGGAGTACGGCGCGGACACCGCCGGCGGCACGGAGGAGTCCCCGGAGCTCTCCGAGTACGCCCAGGGCCACCCGGTGGGCACCGGACCGTTCCGGTTCGACTCCTGGGACGTGGGCAACCAGGTGGTCCTGGCCGCCCACGACGACTACTGGGGCGAGCAGGGCCAGGTCACCGACGTGATCTTCCGGATCATCGACGACCCCCAGGCCCGCCGCCAGGCGCTCGAGTCCGGCAGCGTGGACGGCTACGACCTGGTGGCCCCGGCCGACACCCAGGCCCTGACGGACGCCGGCTACAACGTGGTCACCCGCGACCCGTTCACGATCCTGTACCTCGGCTTCAACCAGGCGCAGGAGGAGCTCGCGGACGTCGACGTCCGCCGCGCCATCGCGCACGCCATCGACAAGGAGGCCCTGGTCTCCCAGACGCTGCCCGAGGGCACCACGGTGGCCTCCCAGTTCATCCCGGAGTCCGTCAACGGCTACAACGAGGACGTCACCGAGTACGAGTACGACCCCGAGCGGGCCCGCGAGCTGCTCGCGGAGGCCGGCTACGCCGACGGCCTGGAGCTGGACTTCAGCTACCCGACCGGCGTCTCCCGCCCCTACATGCCGAACCCCGAGCAGACGTTCACCACGCTCACCGCGCAGCTGGAGGAGGTGGGCATCACCGTGAACCCGCAGCCGGACAAGTGGTCCCCGGACTACCTCGACCGCATCAACGGCACCCCGGACCACGACCTGCACCTGCTCGGCTGGACCGGCGACTACAACGACACCGACAACTTCGTGGGCGTGTTCTTCGGCCGGGAGAAGCCCGAGTTCGGCTTCGAGGACCCCGAGCTGTTCCGGGCGCTGGCCGAGGCCCGCGAGCTGACCAGCGTCGAGGAGCAGACGCCGGTCTACGAGGACATCAACGAGCAGATCATGCAGCTGCTGCCGGCGGTGCCCCTGGCCAACCCGGCGCCGTCGCTGGCCTTCGACCCCCGGGTGGAGTCCTACCCGGTGAGCCCGGTCAACGACGAGGTCTTCAACAGGATCGAGCTCAGCGAGTGAGCCCGGGTCCGGGGCGGCGCAGCGCGCGCCGCCCCGGACCGCCCCCCCGCCGTCCTCCCGGCGGTCCTCCCCTCTGCCCCTCTCCGTCCGGAAGGACCGGAATGCTCCGCGTCATCGGCAAGCGGCTCGCCCTGCTCGTCCCCACCCTCCTCGGCCTGTCGGTCCTGCTCTTCGCGTGGGTCCGCGCCCTGCCCGGCGGGCCGGCCACCGCCCTGCTGGGGGACAAGGCCACCCCCGAGGCCGTGGCCCGCATCAACGAGGTCTACGGCTTCGACCGTCCCCTGCTCGAGCAGTACGTCGTCTACACGGGTCAGCTGCTCCGGGGGGACTTCGGCGCCTCCATCGTGACCGGCCGGCCCGTGGTCGAGGAGTTCCTCACCCGCTTCCCCGCCACCCTGGAGCTCGCGCTCGTGGCGCTGGTCTTCGCCGTGGGCATCGGGGTCCCGCTCGGCTACGTGGCCGCCCGCCACCGCGGCAGGCTCCTGGACCACTCCTCGGTGGTGCTGTCCCTGCTGGGCGTCACCGTCCCCGTGTTCTTCCTGGCGTTCATCCTCAAGTGGCTGCTCGCGATCCAGGTCCCGCTCTTCCCGGCGGACGGACGGCAGGACCCGCGCATCGACGCGACGCACCACACCAACTTCTTCGTCCTCGACGGCGTCCTCACGGGCGAGTGGGACGCGGCGTGGGACGCGCTCCTGCACCTGGTCCTGCCGGGCGTGGCCCTGGGCACGATCCCGCTGGCGATCATCGTGCGCATCACCCGCGCCTCGGTGCTGGAGGTCCAGAGCGCGGACTACGTGCGCACCGCCCGCGCCAAGGGCCTGACGCGCGGTCTGATCCGCGGCCGCTACATCCTGCGCAACGCCATGCTCCCCGTGGTCACCACCATCGGCCTGCAGACCGGCCTGCTGATCTCCGGGGCCGTGCTCACCGAGACCGTCTTCGCGTTCAACGGC
This sequence comes from Kocuria sp. GQ42, assembly GCF_059758435.1. Taxonomy (NCBI): domain Bacteria; kingdom Bacillati; phylum Actinomycetota; class Actinomycetes; order Micrococcales; family Micrococcaceae; genus Kocuria; species Kocuria sp. GQ42. The sequence continues at coordinate 71,415 of NZ_JCAXEN010000008.1, forward strand.
ATCGGCCGGTTCCTGCGGGACGCGATCTTCACCCTCGACTACCCCGTGCTGCAGGGCTTCATCATCTTCATCGCCCTGGCCTACTCCCTGATCAACCTGCTGGTGGACATCTCCTACAGCCTCATCGACCCCCGGGTGCGTGTCCAGTGAGCGCCACACTTCCCCCCGCCCCCTCAGGCCCCTCGCACACCGAGGGCCCCGAGGCCGTCACGACCACCCCGGGCACCACCGCGGCGGTCGGCACGAGCCTGTGGAAGGACGCCTTCCGCCGGCTGCGCCGCAATCCCGCGGCCATCGCCGGGGCCGTGATCGTCGGCGTCTTCCTGCTCGTGGCCCTCCTGGCCCCGTGGCTCGCCCCGTTCGGCGGCGAGGAGCTGCCCGGGCGCACCGAGATCACCCCCACCACCATCCCCGGCCCCGGCGAGGTCGAGGGCTACCCGCTGGGCCTGGACCGCTTCGGCGGGGACCTGCTGTCCAAGCTGATCTGGGGGGCCCGCGCCTCCCTGGTGATCGGCGTGGTCTCCACCGCCCTGGGCCTGGTCGGCGGGATGGTCCTCGGCCTGCTGGCCGGCGGCCTCGGCGGCTGGGTGGACAGCGTGATCATGCGCTTCGTGGACATCCTGCTCTCCGTGCCCAACCTGCTGCTGGCGGTGTCCATCGCCGCGATCATGGGGCAGAGCCAGTGGGCGGTGATGATCGCGATCGGCGCCTCCCAGGTGCCCATCTTCGCCCGTCTGCTGCGCTCCTCGATGCTGTCCCAGCGGGGCGCCGACTACATCCTCGCCGCCCAGACCCTGGGCCTGTCCCGCCGCACCATCACCATGAGCCACCTGCTGCCCAACAGCACCGGGCCGGTCATCGTCCAGGGCACCCTGACGCTGGCCACCGCGGTGATCGACGCGGCCGCCCTGTCCTTCCTGGGCCTGGGCGGCGGCGTGCCGCAGACGGCGGAGTGGGGCCGCATGCTCACCTACGCCCAGGCCGAGCTGTCGATCGCCCCGCAGCTGGCGTTCCTGCCCGGCCTGTGCATCGCCGTCACCGCCCTGGGCTTCACCCTGCTGGGGGAGTCCCTGCGCGAGTCCCTCGACCCCAAGTCACGAACCGCGTGAGGTGCACCGACCGATGAGACCGGACAACCACGCCCCGGGGGCGGACGCCGCCCCGCTGCTCGAGGTCGAGAACCTCGCCGTGGCCTTCAGCACGATGACCGGACCGGTCCAGGCCGTCCACGAGGCGTCCCTGACCCTGCGCGAGGGCCGGACCCTCGCCATCGTGGGGGAGTCCGGCTCGGGCAAGTCCACCACCGCCATGTCCGTGATCGGGCTGCTGCCCGGCAACGGCCGGGTCACCGGCGGCTCCGTCCGCTTCGCGGGCCAGGAGCTCGTGGGCCTGGACGAGGCGCGGATACGGCGGATCCGCGGCCGGCAGATCGGTCTCGTCCCGCAGGACCCCATGTCCAACCTCAACCCCGTGACCACGGTCGGCCGCCAGGTGGCCGAGACCCTGCTCGTGCACGGCCTGGCCACCCGCCGGGACGTGGACGAGAAGGTCGTGATGGCGCTCGCGGCCGCGGGGCTGCCCGAGCCCGAGCGGCGCGCCCGGCAGTACCCCCACGAGTTCTCCGGGGGCATGCGCCAGCGCGCGCTCATCGCGATCGGGCTCTCCTGCCGGCCGCGGCTGCTCATCGCCGACGAGCCGACGTCCGCCCTCGACGTCACCGTGCAGCGCACCATCCTGGACCAGATCGAGCGGATGACCGAGGAGATCGGCACCTCCGTGCTGCTCATCACCCACGACCTGGGCCTGGCCGCCGAGCGCGCCCAGGACATCGTGGTGATGCACCGCGGGCGGATCGTCGAGGCCGGCCCGTCCGCCCGGGTGCTCGAGGACCCGCAGGACGAGTACACCCGCCGCCTCGTGCAGGCGGCACCCTCGGTGGCCGCGGCCCGGGTGGGCCGGCAGGCCGCCCCGTCGCCGGGCCGGACGGGAGCGGGTGCGACGGCGGCGGCTCCGGCGGCGGCCGGTCCGTCGACCTCGGGCTCGACGGCGGGAGGCGTCCCGGCCCCCGCCACCCAGGAGGCGGCCGGGGCCGCCGGCCGGGAGCCGCTGGTGGTGATCGAGAACCTCACCAAGGTCTTCAAGGGGCGGCTGGGCCAGGCGGACTTCACCGCGGTCCAGGACGTCTCCCTCACGGTGCCCCGCGGCAGGACCGTGGCGATCGTGGGCGAGTCCGGGTCGGGGAAGACGACGACGGCGCGGATGCTGCTGAAGCTCTACGAGCCCACCTCCGGGTCGATCCGCTTCGACGGCCAGGACGTGACGGGACTCCGGGGCAGGCAGCTGGCCGCGTTCCGGCAGCGGGTCCAGCCGATCTTCCAGGACCCGTACTCGTCCCTCAACCCGATGTTCACGATCGGGCGGATCGTCGAGGAGCCGCTGTCCGCCTACGGCCGCGGCACCCGGGCGGAGCGCCAGGACCGGGTGAAGTGGCTGCTCGAGGAGGTCGCCCTGCCGCCCTCGACGGTCAACCGCTACCCCAACGAGCTCTCCGGCGGCCAGCGCCAGCGCGTGGCGATCGCCCGGGCGCTCGCCCTGCAGCCGGAGCTGATCGTGTGCGACGAGCCGGTGTCCGCGCTCGACGTGCTCGTGCAGAAGCAGATCCTGGACCTGCTGGGGCGGCTCCAGGACGAGTTCGGGCTGTCCTACCTGTTCATCTCGCACGACCTCGCGGTGGTCCGGCTGATCTCGGACGAGGTGTGCGTGATGAAGGACGGCCGGCTGGTGGAGGCCGGCGCGAGCGAGGAGATCTTCACCGACCCGCAGCACCCGTACACCCGGCAGCTGCTGGCCTCGATTCCCGGCAACGAGCTGCGCGTGGGGGCCTGAGACCGGCCGGGCGGCCGGTGCGGCGGCTCACCGGTCCCGCCGGGGCGGAGGAGGTCGCGGCGGCCGCGCTCAGCGCAGCGGTGCGGCCGCGGCCAGCCCCGCGAGCACCGCGAGCACGGTCAGCGCGCCGGTGCCCGCAGCGTTGAGCACCGCCCGGAGCGTCCTCCCGTCCCGGACCAGCCGCACGGTGTCGGCCATCGCGGTGGAGAAGGTGGTGTATCCGCCGCAGAAGCCGATCACGGCGACCGACGCCGCGGGCCCGCCCAGCACCCCGGCCAGTGCGGCCCCGGACAGGAGGCCGGCCAGGAACGAGCCGCTCACGTTGACGACCACGGTGCCGGCGGGGAAGGACGTCCCCCACCGCTGCCGCACGGTCCCGTCCACCGCGAACCGGGCCATCGCGCCCAGTCCGCCGAGGAGGCAGATCAGCAGGGCGGTCACGCGCGCCGCCCGCGGGCCGCGAGGACGGTGCCGGCGAGGCACACCAGGAACCCGCAGACCAGCGAGACCGCCACGTAGGCCAGCGCCTGTCCCGCGGCCCCGCCGGTCAGCAGCCGCTCGGTCTCCAGGGCGAGCGAGGAGAACGTCGTGAAGCCGCCCAGCGCCCCGGTGCCCGCGCCGAGGCGCAGCAGCATCCCGCGGGGGGTCTCCGCGCCGCGCCGCAGGAGGGCCTCCAGGAGCACCCCCAGCAGGAACGCCCCGAGCAGGTTCGCCGTCAGGGTGGCCAGGGGCCAGCCGGCCACCGTCGGCACCAGCTCGGTGAGGCTGTAGCGGGCGCCGGTGCCCAGCGCCCCGCCGGCTCCCACGGCGAGGACCAGCATCAGGCGCCGGTGCGGCGGTCGGCTCATGGGGTGCTCCTCGGGGCGGGCTCCCCGGGGGGAGCGGTCGGCGGGCTCGATCCTACCGGCCGGTCCGTAGGATGTCCGGGTGCAGACGATACGCGGCGCCCGGATCCTCCTGGCCCTCAAGACCTCGCTCGCCGTGGCCCTGTCCTGGGTCGTGGCCCAGCGGATGCCCGGGGTGATCGACGACTACCCGTACTACGCCCCGCTGGGCGCGATCTCCGCGATGTACCCGACCGTGCTGGGCTCGGTGCGCGCGGGGCTGCAGACGGTCGCCGGCATCGCCCTGGGCATCATGCTGGCCGCAGGAGTCCTGCTGGTCGGTGACCCCAACCTCGTGACGGTCTCGGTGGCGGTCGGCCTGGGCGTCCTCCTGGCGGGCATCCGCCGGCTCGGGGCGGGCGCGGAGTACGTCCCGGTCGGCGCCCTGTTCGTCCTCATCGTCGGGGGCCAGGACGCCGAGGGCTTCTCGGCCGGCTTCCTCGTGCAGATGTCCGTGGGCGTCGTGATCGGCCTGCTCGTCAACGTGACGGTCATCCCGCCGCTGGACTTCCGCACGGCCCGCCTGCAGCTGGACCGGCTGCAGAACGTCGTCGTCGACTACCTCGAGGACGTCGCCGGGGAGCTCGCGGAGCCCGGGACCACCGGGGGACGGGACTGGCGCCGGCGCAACCACTCCCTGGTGCGGATCACCGGCGAGGTGCGCGAGGCGGTCGACGAGTCGGCGCGCAGCGCCCGCGGCAACCCCCGGATGGTGCTCCGGCGGCGGCGGCGACCCGCCGCGGACCCGGGGGACCCCGGCTACGACTCCCTGCTGAAGCTCGAGAACGTCATCTTCCACCTCCGCGGCTTCACGGACGCGGTGCGCGAGCTCTACGACCACCAGGCGCACGACTGGCTGGTGCCCGCGGCCCTGACCGCCCGGCTCGGCGAGGCGGTGCAGTCCGCCGCCGACGCGGTGCGGGCGTGGGCCGCCGGTGAGGATCCGGAGGAGGCCGCCGAGCGGGTCCGCTCCCTGGTGGGCCGGCTCCACTCCGATCTCACCGACCCCTCCCGGGCGGAGGACCGGCTCGTCATGGCCGCGGCCCAGGACCTCGCCCGGCTCGTGGCGGTCCTGGACCCGCCGACCGCCCCGACGGCCGGCAGCAGCGCCGTGACCCGGGGATAGGGGCCTCCGCCGTCCCGGGGCCCGTGGGGCCACCGGGACGGCGGGCGGCTCAGGACCGGCTGCGCCGCCGCAGGCGCAGCGCGCCCGCCGCGCTCGCGGTGATCCCCGCGGCGAGCAGGCCCGCGGCCAGGCCGGAGCCGGGACGCTGCTCCGGCTCCGCGACGGCCGTCTGCATGTTGAGGCCCGGGTTGACCTCCACCGGCGCGGTCTCGGCGGGTGCTGCCTCGACAGGTGCTGCCACGACGGGCGCCACCTCGACCGGTGCCGCCACGGCGGGCGCCGGGGCGGGCTCCGCCGGGGCCGGGAGCACCGGCGCCACGGGGGCCGGGGCCGCGGGCGCCTCGCAGGCCAGGACGGCCTGCTCGAGGAGCACGAGGAACTGGTCGACCGCGCTCTCGTCGAGGGCCAGCTCGGCCAGCAGCGCCTCGAACGCCACGGCGGCCTCGGCGACGGCCTGCTCCGCGACGGCGGGGTCGAGCGTGCCGAGCGCAATGGAGAGCTGCTGGTCGAGCTCCACCAGGCGGGCCTCGGCCAGGGCGACGGCCTCCGCGTCGCCGGACTCCTGGGCCGTCATCAGCGCGGCAGCGGTCGCCTCCAGCTCCTCCAGGCTGGGTCCGCCGGCGCCCTCGAGGAGCGCGGCGTACTGGGCCTCGGCGGCGGCCACGGCCTCGGCCGAGAGGTCGAGCGCCCCGAGCGACTCGGGGGTGAGCCCCGCCCCGGCCAGCGCCGCGTCCAGCTGTGCCGTGGCCTGCAGGCAGGCGGGGTCCCCCGGGGCCGCGACGGCCGCCGGGGCCCCGAGGAGGAGGCCTCCGGCCAGCATCGCGGCGGTGGCGCCCGTGGCCGCCCATGTCTTTCCAGCAGTCATGTCCTGTGTCTCCTGTGCTCGGTCGTCGCCCCGGGGTCGCCCCGCGGCCGGCAGCGCGCGGCAGGACCTCCCCCCGCGTCGCCGGTCCGCGCGGTGGCGGGGGCGACAGGAAATGTCGTGCTGCTGGTCGTGCGGCGTGCACCGCGGAGCTCGCGGAGATCCGGAGCGCGTCCGACGGACTGCTGTGCCGTCAAACTACTTGCCGGTAGTCCGTGTTGACAATAGTGAACGGGGCGGTCGCGTGCGGGCCCCGGCCGCTGGGCTCCGGCGGCGTCCTGCGCGTCCTGGGTCCCCCCGGTTCCCGTCCTGCGCGCACAGGACGGGAACCGGGCACGCAGGACGCCGCGTCCCCCCGGTGCGGTGGCACCGGGGGGACGCGGCGTCAGGGGCGGGGCTGCCGTCCGAGCGGAGCGCGGCTCAGCCGGCGGGGGTGGCCTCCAGGGCCTCCTGCCCGGCGGACCAGGCGGCGTAGGAGCCCTCGAGCTCCACCACGTCGTAGCCGGCGTGGCGCAGGGTCGAGGCCACGACCGAGCTGCGCAGCCCGCTCTGGCAGTAGGTCACGATCGTGCCCTGCTCCGGGAGCCGGTCCAGGTTCCACAGGACCCGGCCGCCGTGCAGCTGGGTGGAGCCGGGGACGTGGCCGGCGGTGTGCTCGCTCACGGCGCGCACGTCCAGCAGCAGGGCCTTGTCGAAGGCCTCGACCTCCTCGGGGGAGACCAGCCGCGGGGTGGCCTGCGGCAGACCCTCGATCCCGGTGACGTATCCGGCCACGGCGTCGATGCCCACGCGCACCAGGTGGTCCCAGAACTCCTGGGCGGCCTCCTGGTCGGGCGCCAGCAGCACCAGCGGCCGGTCGTCGGCCTCGGGGTTCACGGCCCAGGCGCCGAAGGTCGCGATGGACTTCCCCGCCGGGATGTTCAGCGCCCCGGCCACGGTCCCGGTGTGCACTTCGTCCGCGGAGCGGGTGTCCACGAAGGTCACCTCGCCGGCCGCCAGCTGCTGCGCGACCTGCTGCGGGTCGAGCTCGGGCAGCGGGGTCCGCTCGCCCATGACGGCCGGGCCCCTGCGGTTCTGGTTCTTCATCCGGCCGAAGTAGAACGGTGCGTCCGGCTGGCCGTCGAGCAGCTCGGCGACGAAGCCGGCCTCGTCGTCGGCCGCCAGGTAGGGGCCCCACCAGGCGTAGAGGCGCTCGTAGCCCACCGTGGTGGAGGGGATCGCGCCTAGGGCCTTGCCGCAGGCCGAGCCCGCGCCGTGGCCGGGGAAGACCTGGACGTGGTCGGGGAGGGTCAGGAACTTCTCCTTGAGGCTGGCGAACATCTGCTTCGCGCCGAGGAAGCGGGTGTCCACGCCGCCGGCGGCCTCGTCCAGCAGGTCCGGACGGCCCAGGTCGCCGGAGAACACGAAGTCGCCGGTGAGCAGGTAGCCCGGGGCGTCGGCGAAGGCGCCGTCGGTGACCAGGAGGGACAGGTGCTCGGGGGTGTGGCCCGGGGTGTGCACCGCGGCCACCACGATGTTGCCGATGCGGATCTCGTCGCCGTCGTGCAGGCGGGCGGCCTCGAACTCGTACTGCCAGTCCTTCCCGCCCTCGCCGGAGACGTGGATGTCCGCGCCGGTGGCCGCGGCCAGCTCGCGGGTGCCGGAGAGGTAGTCGGCGTGGATGTGGGTCTCGGTGACCGCGGTGATCTCCATGCCGTTCTTCGCGGCCATGTCCCGGTAGACGTCGATGTCGCGGCGGGCGTCGACCACCAGCGCCTGGCCGGTGCGCTGGCACCCGATGAAGTAGCTGGCCTGGGCGAGGTCCTCGTCGTAGATGCGCTCGATCAGCATGAAACTCTCCTTCGTTCGATGGCTGGTGACGCGTGCCCGGAGGGGGTTCCCGCGTCGTCCTGAGCACAACGATAATACCCCTGGGGGTATAGCGCAAGTACCCCCTGGGGTATCTAGCCGCGGGGGTGCCGGGCCGGCGGCCGGCGGCTCCGGTGCCGGCGGACCGCCTCGTCGTAGCAGGCCACGAGGAACTCCGTCGCGGCCCGCCAGCCGAGGCCCTCGGCCTCCGCCCGGCCGGCCGCGCCCATCCGCGCGCGCAGGGCCGCGTCGTCGAGCAGCCGGGCCAGGCCCGCGGTGAGCGCGTCCGCGTCGCCGGGCGGCACGAGCAGCCCGGTCCGCCCGTCTGCCACCGCGAACGGGATGCCGCCGGCCCGGGCGCCGACCACCGGCACCCCGCTCGCCAGGGACTCCAGGGCCACGAGACCCAGCGTCTCGGTGGTGGACGGGAACGCGAGCACGTCCGCCGAGGCGTAGGCGGCCGCCAGCTCCTCCCCGGCGAGCCGGCCCGGGAAGACCGTGGGGGTGCCCGCGAAGCGCCGTTCGAGCTCGGGCCGGTGCGGACCGTCGCCCACCACGGCGAGCCGGGTGCCCGGCAGCCGCCGGATCGGCTCGAGCAGCGCCGCCACGTTCTTCTCCCTCGACAGCCTCCCCACGGAGAGCACCAGCCGCTCCCCGGGGTGCCCGCCGGTGAGTCGCGACCGCATCGCGGCGGAGGCCCTGGCGGGGTGGAACAGGACGGTGTCCACGCCCTTGGGCCACAGCGCCACGCGGCGCACGCCCAGGGCCGCGGCCCGGTCCACCATGGGTCCCGACGTGCACAGGTTGACCTCGGCGAGGTTGTGGGTCGTGCGGATCCACTGCTCCACGGGCCGGCGCAGGACGCCGAGCCCGTGCCCGAAGACGCTCATGTACTGCGGCACGTCGGTGTGGAAGGACGCCAGCAGCGGCAGGTCCCGCGTCCGCGCGGAGAGCGCGCCCCACGCGCCGAACCACACCGGGTTCACGGCGTGCACCACGTCGGGGTGGAACGCCGACACGGCTCGCTCCACGTCCGGGGACGGCAGGCCTCCCCGGACGTCCCGGTACCAGGGGAACGTCACGGACGGGGCCCTGACCACCCGGTGCGGACCCCAGTGCCCGGGCGGATCCCCCGGCGTGAGCACGAGCACCTCGTGGCCGAGGTCCCCGAGCTCGTCCAGGGTGCGCGTCAGGCGCGTCACCACCCCGTCGACGTTCGGGGCGAAGACGTCCGTCCAGAGCGCGATCCGCATCCGCCGGCTCAGGCGCCCGCGGACATGGGCGCGGGCGTGGACGGGACCGCGGAGCGGGCCGGCCGCGCCGGGATCCCCGGGCGCCGGCGGGAGTTCCACACGGACGTCGCCGGGATGCGGGAGCGGTCCACGCGGTGGGCCCAGCGCACGGCGGTCCGCTCGACCTCGAGCAGCAGTCCCTCCGAGAGGGTGGTGGGCCGCAGGCCGAGGTCCAGGAACGCGTCGTTGTCGACGTGCAGGTCGTTCTCCGCGGACTCCTGGCGGGGGTTGGGGACCATCTCCACCTCGGCGCCGGTGAGTCCGGCCACGAGCTCCGCGAGGTCGCGGACCCGGTGGGTCTCCGTCATCTGGTTGAAGATCTTCACGCGGTCGCCGGCCGCCGGGGGGTGGAGCAGGGCCAGCTCCACGCACCGCACCATGTCCTGGAGGTGGATGAACGCCCGGGTCTGCCCGCCGGTGCCGTGCACGGTCAGCGGGTGGCCGACCGCCGCCTGGACGAGGAAGCGGTTGAGCACCGTGCCGTAGTCGCCGTCGTAGTCGAAGCGGGTGACGAGCCGCTCGTCGAGCGCCGTCTCCGCGGTGCCGGTGCCCCAGACGATGCCCTGGTGCAGGTCGGTGATCCGCAGGCGGTCGTTCCTGGCGTAGAACGCGAACATGGTCTGGTCCAGGACCTTGGTCATGTGGTACAGCGAACCGGGGTGGGAGGGGTAGAGGATCTGCTGGGGGACCGTGCCGTGCGGTCCGGGGACCTCCACGTCCAGGTAGCCCTCCGGGATCCGCATCCCGGCGGTGCCGTACCCGTAGACCCCCATGGTGCCCAGGTGCACCACGTGGACGTCCAGCCCGGACTCCACGACCGCGCACAGCACGTTGTGCGTGGCGCCGACGTTGTTGTCCACGGTGTAGCGCTTCGTGGCCGGGGTGCGCATGGAGTACGGCGCCGCCCGCTGCTCCGCGAAGTGCACCACGGCGTCCGGGCGCTCGATGACCAGGAGGTCGAGGAACGCCTCGTAGTCGGCGGCGAGGTCGATCTCGGCCGCGCCGATCCGCCGGCCCGTCAGCTCCTGCCAGGCCGCGCGGCGCTCGTCGAGGCCGCGGATGGGCGTCAGCGACTCCGTCCCGAGCCGGACGTCGATGGCGCGGCGGGAGAAGTTGTCGACCACCACCACGTCGTGGCCGCGCGCGGACAGGTGCAGGGCCGCGGGCCAGCCGCAGAAGCCGTCGCCGCCGAGGATCGCGATCTTCACTGGTGCTCCGTTCCCGGGCCGCTGCCGGGCCCGTCGTGTCGGTCTCGCGCTCAGCGTGGAGGACGCACGTGAACCGGGAGTGAACGGTCCTGGACCAGCTGCTGGTGCCCGAACGAACCGGGGAGCACCTCCCAGCCCGGACCGGTCAGCTCGCGCAGCTCGTGGGGCAGGTAGGCGCGGCGCAGGGACCGCAGCCCGTCGGTGCGCAGGAAGGAGCCCGGGGCCAGGGGCAGCACGCCCACCGAGTACAGCCGGTAGGCCGCCGGGCTGCGCACGAGGTCGTTGTGCAGCACGAGCCGGCCGGCCAGGTGCTCCGAGTCCGCCGCGAGGTCCCGCACCGGCCCCGGGTCCAGGTGGTGGAGCAGGTGGTTGGAGACCACCACGTCGAACGTCTCACCGGCCGCGACCAGCTCCCGGCTGGTGACCCGCCGGAAGACCGGGGGCACTGCCCGCGGGTGCCGGGCCGACCAGCGGCGGGTCCGCGCCGAGGCCCACTCGTGGGCGCGGGCGTCCGGGTCGATGCCGGTGACCCGCAGGTCGATCCCGTCCCGCTGCGCCCACCGGACCAGGGCGCGTGCCACGTCCCCGCCGCCGGCGCCGACGTCCAGGAGGGTCAGCGGCCGTCCGGGCACGGCCAGGGGCCGGATCCGGCGCCGGTAGGTCGCGGCCCACCCGGCGACCAGGGAGTTGACCACGTCGAAGCGCGCGTAGGTGCGCCGCAGCGCGGCGAGGTCGCAGCAGGGGTCGTCCATGAGCTCGCGCAGCTCGGCGTCCCGCCGGGAGAGGTCGGGCCGGGCGCGCGGCTGGACGGAGGGCATCTGCCCATTCTCCGCGGGCCGACACGATCCGCCAAGGAGCACGGCGGGCCGGGAGCGGCGCGCGGTGCCGTCACTAGACTGGGGCTCCCGGCCGGTGCCGGGCAGGACCGGAGGGCAGGAGGGGACCGCGTGGGACACACCGTGCACGCCGTGGGCTCGCGACCCGGCCCGTGGATCGGCCTCGCGAGCGCGTGCTGGGCCGCCAACGCCGCCCTGGGGGCGTCCGTCGGCGCCGGGATCGTGCGCACGGGCCGGTTCCGCTGGATCCACCACGCCCTCTACATCGCCACCACCACGACGACGGCGCTGGCCGCGGTCCTCGCCGCCGGCTCCTCCTCCGCCTCCGGGCGCGCGGCGGGCCGGGCCCTGGCGCCGGCGCTGCTGCCCCTGGCCGCCCTGCCGCACCTCGGCACGCCCGCCCAGGGGCACCCGCGCCGCCACGCGCTCGCGGCGCTGTCCGCGGCGCCGTTCTACGCCACCGCCCTGATCCGAGCCCGCGCCGCCCGCGCGGACTGAGCCGCCCGACCTGACCGGAGAGCACATGGAGTTCCTCGACGTCGTCTTCAACCGCCGCACCACCAACGGCCCGTTCCTGCCGGACCGGGTGTCCCCGGACCATCAGAAACTGCTGCTGCGGACGGCCGCGGCCGCACCCTCCCAGTTCAACAGCCAGCCGTGGCGCTTCGTGCTGATCGAGGACCGGGGGACCATCGACCGGATCGCCCGGATCAGCGCCGACTCGATGACGCAGGTGATGGCCGAGGGGAGCTTCTTCGACCGGTACAAGCGCTACTTCCACTTCAGCAGGCAGGAGATGGAGGAGCAGCGCTTCGGGATGCTCTTCGACAAGCTGCCCGCGGTGCTGCGCCCCTTCACCAAGAAGGCGTTCACCCCGGGCGGGCAGGCGATGATGAACCGGCTGCGGGTGCCCCAGACCCTCGGCGCGGAGAACCACAAGCTCGTGGCGGGGTCCCCGCTGCTGATCGGCGTGATGCTCGACCGCCGCGAGTACCGGCCCGGGGAGCTGTCCGGGTTCTACTCGCTGTTCTCGATGGGCGCGGCCATGGAGAACCTCTGGCTGACCACCGTGGAGCTCGGCATGGGCATCCAGTTCATCTCCTTCCCCATGGAGGCCCCCGCCCGGTGGGCCGAGGTCGTGGACCTCCTGGACGTGCCCGAGGACCTCGAGCTCATGGCCGTCTACCGGCTGGGCTACGTCCCCGAGGAGCACCGCCGCCCGGCCATCGACTGGTCCAGCCGGGAGCGGCGCCGGATCTCCCAGTACGTCTTCCGGGAGTCCTGTGCCACGCCGCAGGAGGGCTGGGACGACTGAGCGCCGCCCGCCGGCGACGAGGGCCGGGGCGTCGGGTGGGCGGCTCTTCCATTAGTGTGCGGCACACACTATCGTGTGACTATGGCGGCTGAACCGAGCGACCCGATCGTGGCCTCCCACTTCCAGGAGCTGCGCCGCGGCACGGTGGTCCTGGCCTGCCTGCTCGTCCTGGACGAGCCCCGCTACGGCTACGCCCTGCTCCGGACCCTCGGGGACGCGGGGCTCGACGTCGAGGCCAACACGCTCTACCCGCTGCTGCGCCGGCTCGAGGCGCAGGGCCTGCTCGAGAGCGACTGGAACACCGACGAGTCCCGGCCCCGCAAGTTCTACCGGATCACCGGTCCCGGGGTCCGCGTCCGGGACGCCCTCGAGGCCGAGCGGCTCCGGCTGCACGCCGCCCTGTCCACCCTCGCCCGCCCCACTCGCCCCGAGGACTGATCGCCATGTCCGCCAGCACCCTCCCCCCGCGCACCGAGAGCTATCTCCACGAGGTCGCCCGGCGCCTGCCGCCCCGAGCCCGCGAGGACGTGTCCCGGGAGCTGCGGGGCACCGTCGCCGACATGGTCGACGACGGCGTGGCGCGCGGTCTGCCGCCGGCCGAGGCGGAGCGCCGCGCCCTCGAGGAGCTCGGCGACCCGGCCCTGCTGGCCGAGCACTACGGCCCCGGCCCGCGGCACCTGATCGGGCCCGAGCACTACCACGACTTCCTCGAGCTGCTGAAGGTCCTGGTGCCCGTCCTGGCCGGCCTCTTCGGCGGGCTCACCCTGATCGGCCGGCTCTTCGGGGAGGCGGGGCGCGAGGACCTGGTCACCTACCTCGTGCTCTCGCTCGCCCCCGCGGTCGGTGCCGCGATCCAGGGGGCGCTCATGGGGGCGGGCATCGCCGTCGTCGTCTTCGCCGTGGTGGAGCGCACGGAGGTCGCGGAGGCGGTGGAGCGCGGCGCCCGGGGGGAGACCGGGGCGGCGGGGGAGGCGCCCCCGCGCTGGACGGTCGAGCAGCTGCCGCCGCCGCGCCCGGAGCGGGACTCGACCGTGGGGGAGCTGGTCTGGGCCACCATCGCCCTGGGCCTGGCCTTCGCCGCGCCGTTCCTGCTCTCGCGGCCGCTGCTCCGTGAGGGCCCGCTCGCCGGCGAGCCCCTGCTCGACCCCGCCGTGTGGACGCCCTGGGTGCCGCTCTACCTGGGGATCGTGCTGCTGGCCTGGGGGTGGGAGCTGCTGCGCTTCTTCCGCCGCCGCTGGTCCTGGGCGCTGTTCGGGGTCGGCGCCGTCCTGGACCTCGCCATGGCCGCGCTGCTCATCACCGTGCTGCGCACCGAGTCCGTGGTGAACCCGGTCTTCCGCGAGCGCGGCTGGGTGGGCGAGGAGTTCGCCCAGATCGGGGTCGCGCTCGTGGTGGTCATCACCGTCTGGGACCTCGTGGCGAGCTTCCTCGCCTGCCGCCGGTCGACGGTCCGGCGGCGCTGACCGGCGGCGCTGACCGGCGGCGGCGCCCGCCGCTGCTGTCTGCCGCACCTGTCCGCCGCCGCTGTCCGGCGCTCCTGTCCGGGGAAGCACTCGGCCCGCGGGAGCTCCGAGGAGCTCCCGCGGGCCGGAAGGGGGCCTCTGCCGCCGCGGGGTGCCGGGCAGCGCGGGACGCGGGACGCTTCGTGGGCGACCGGCGCCGGCCGGGATGCGCCGAACCGGGTCAGGTGGCGCATCGTATGACCATCATTCGACACCCTGGTCGGCACTGTGCGCAAACGTCTACTCTGGAACCGGTCAGATCGACCAGATCGAGTCGGGGAAGTGGGGCTGCGGTGATCAGCATGACGAACGGCGGGGCGGCAGTGGGTCCGCTGGACGCGACGGACCGGAGGATCCTGGCGGCGCTGGACGAGGACCCGCGGATGACGGTGCTGGCCCTGGCCCAGCGCACCGGCCTGGCGCGCGGGACGATCCACGCCCGGCTGGAGCGCTACCGCGCGAGCCCGGCGCTGCGCCCGCACAGCACCCGGGTGACGCCCGCGGCGCTCGGCTACGGCCTGGCCGCGAGTGTGGCCGTGGAGCTCGACCAGCACCAGCTCGACGAGGCGATCGCGGGACTGCAGGCGATCCCGCAGGTCATCGAGGTGTTCGCCCCCGCGGGGCAGACGGACCTGCTGTGCCGGGTGGTCGCGAAGGACCCCGAGGACCTCTACCGGGTCTCCGAGGAGATCCGGCTGTGCCCGGGCATCCTGCGGACCTCCACGAGCATGTTCCTGCGCACGGTCATCCCGTACCGGGTGGCGCCGCTGCTCGCGGGGGACGAGGTCCCGGGGAGGGGCGGGGTCAGTTCCGGGCGGCCGCGCCCATGACCTCGGCGCGCAGCCGGTCCAGGTCCACGGCGTCCCCCTCGTGCAGGCCGTGGGTGCGGACCCACGCGCGGGCGCTGAGCATGATGTCGTCGTAGTGCTGGTGCGTCTCGCAGTGGGCGGCGCCGATCCGGGCCTGGGCGCGGTGCTCCCGGTCGTCCTCCGTGAAGGAGATGACGGCCACCGGGCTGAGGGCGAGTCCCACCACGCCGCGGACGGCCGTGATGGTGCGCCCGTGGAACGTGTCGCCGGGAGCGAGGTCCCAGGCCCTGGCGGCGGGGTGCTGATGGGTGAGGTCCATGATCGGCTCTTGTGGTGTCGGGAGGCCGTCCCCCGCGCGCAGTGCCGGGGGACGGCCTCGGGGGCGTCGGGAGGAGGAGCGGTCCGGGGGTCGTCCGGTGTCCGGCCGGCCCCCGGTGCCGTCCGGTCAGTGGCCGAGACCGGTCCAGTGGCTGGTCTCCTGGTACCAGGGAGACCAGTGCTTGCCGTCGTAGTAGCGGTACTTGACCACGTGGTAGACCTTCTTGGCGTCGTGGTGGTCCAGGTGCTTCCAGTGCCCGCCGCCCCAGGAGCCGCCCCAGTAGTAGTCGTGGTGGCCGCCGGTGTAGTAGTGGTGGTCGTGCTTGTCCACCGCGTAGTAGTACTGCTTGACCTCCACCTTGTAGCCCTTGTGGCACTTCACGTGGAACGGGTACTTGACGTACTTCTTCCCGTGGTGCCACGTCCAGGACGGCTTGTAGGCGTCGACCGAGCAGTGCTTCTGGTGGGGCTTGTGCGACGCCGTCTCGAGCACCGAGGACTGCGTAGAGGCGGCCTGGGCCGGGGCTGCCTGGGCCGGGGCGCCCAGCAGCGGCAGTGCGCCTGCGGCCAGGGTCAGGGAGGCCAGGGACAGCACCGCCTTGCGGGCGTGGCGGCGGGCGCCGGCCGGCTGCGGGGCTGCGGTCGTGCTGGTTTCGATGGACATTTGGGGTCTCCTGCGGGACAGAGATTTCGTGGGTGCCGGCGGTTCCTGCCCGGGGTCCGGAGGGGAACTTCTCGAACCGACAGGACCAGGGTCGCAGTGGGGGGCACCGCCCGGCGTCCACCCGGGAGGTGAACTCCGGCGTACAACCGGGGTGGTACGCGCAGGGATCAGAAGCGGTCGGTGGGCTTGACGAGCCCGCTCTTGAACGCCGCCGTGACTGCCTGGGCGCGCTCGCTGACGCCCAGCTTCAGGAAGATCCGGTGGACGTGGGTCTTCACGGTCGCCTCGCTGAGGAACAGGCGCCGGGCGATCTCCGAGTTCGTCAGGCCGTGGGCGACGGCGACCAGGACCTCGCGCTCCCGCCGGGTCAGCTGCTGCAGCCGCTCCGGCGGCGGGGCGGAGGGGTCGGGCCCGCGGCCGAACTCGGTCAGGAGCCTGCGGGTCACGTCCGGGTCCAGCCAGCCCCCGCCGCGGGCCAGCGAGCGGACGGCGTCCGCCAGGACCTTCGGCGCGGAGCTCTTGAGGATGAAGCCGGAGGCGCCCGCCCGGAGGGCGGCGTG
This sequence comes from Kocuria sp. GQ42, assembly GCF_059758435.1. Lineage (NCBI taxonomy): Bacteria > Bacillati > Actinomycetota > Actinomycetes > Micrococcales > Micrococcaceae > Kocuria > Kocuria sp. GQ42. The sequence continues at coordinate 87,525 of NZ_JCAXEN010000008.1, forward strand.
GACGGCGGCGTCCTCGTCGAAGGTCGTCAGCACCAGGACGGCGGGGACGTTCGGCACCCGGTCCAGGAACGCGTCGGAGGTGAGCACCCGGGTGGCGGCCACCCCGTCCGTGCCGGGCATCCGCACGTCCATGACCACCACGTCCGGCTGCAGCCGCGCGGTCTCCTCGACGGCCTCCGCGCCGTCGGCGGCCTCCCCGACGACGATCAGGTCCGGCTCGGCCGTGAGGAGCATGGCCAGCCCGGAGCGCACCATCGCCTCGTCGTCCACCAGGAGCACCCGGACGGGTGCGGGTTCCGCGCCCCGTGTCATCCGGTGCCCTCCCCGCGGCCGGTGGCCGCCGTGGTCGCCGCGGCGTCCTGCGCCGCGGCGTCGCCCGGGCCGGGCGGCCGGACGGGCAGCCGCGCGGACACCAGGTACCCCCCGTGCGGATCGGGCCCGGCCGTCGCCTCGCCGCCCACCGCCCGGGCCCGCTCCGCCATCCCCCGCACCCCGTGCCCGGTCGACAGCCGCGCGGAGAGCCGGCCCCGGGCCCCGGCGCCGTCCGTGCGGACGGAGAGCTCGACGTCCCGGGGGCCCCAGTCGAGGGCGACCCGGACCGGGCGGTCCGGGGCGGCGTGCTTGACCGCGTTGGTCAGCGCCTCCTGCGCGATCCGGTACGCGGCCTCGTCCACCGCCGGCTCCAGGGCCCCGGGCTCGCCCGCCACGCAGAGCTCCACCTCACGGCCCGCGGTGCGCAGGTGGTCGAGCAGGCCGTCCAGGCGCTGCAGGCCCACCGGCTCCGGCGCGGTCTGCGCCGCCGCGGACGGCGCCGGGGAGAGCAGACCGAGCATGCGCCGCAGCTCCGTGACGGCCTGCTCCCCGAGCTCGTCGACCTGCCGCAGCGCCGCCCGCGCCCGCTCCGGGTCCCGGTCCATCACGCGCTCGGCCCCTCCGGCCTGCAGCACCATGAGGCTCACCGCGTGGGCCACGACGTCGTGCAGCTCGCGGGCGATGCGCTGGCGCTCCTCGGCCTCGGCCCGGGCGGCGGCCAGCCGGGCCACGAGCGCCCGCTGGGCCACGCTCCAGCGGACCCACCGGCCCACGCCGAAGACGCCCACGTGGGCCACGGTGAGGAACAGCGCGGCGACGACGAACGCGGCCACCCGCATCGACGGGTCGGGAGTGTCCCGGACGGTGGCCTGCACGCTCGTGGCGACCGGCAGGAACGCGAGCGCCAGGCCGAGGAGGGCGTTGCGTTCCGAGCAGTGCGCGGCCGCCGCGAAGAGGGCCAGCCAGACGCAGAAGACGGGGTGGAACGCGAAGCCGAGCAGGGGGACGGCCACGGCGCCCAGCGACACCAGGGCCAGCACCGTCAGGGGCCGGCGCCGGCGCCAGAACAGGGGCAGGTACAGCAGCGCCGCCGTGAGGACGACCACCCAGGTGGCGGTCGCGTCCGGCTCCGCCGTGCGGTCCCACGTGATCTGGAGCTCGATGCCCCACAGCACCGGTACCGCGACGAGGTCCACGGCCAGGCGCGAGGGGTGCCTCCGGGATCTCATCGGGTCCCGCTCAGCTGCACACGGACCTGCCGAAGACGGTGCAGATCCACATCCGCTCGACGGGAGGAGCAGGCAGCCGGCAGTCCTCGACGATCGAGTGGCGCCGGATCTCCTCCCACGCCACCACGGGTCGCAGTGCCTCCTCGGTGCTGTCCGGGGCCTCCTCGGCCGGGGCCGGGCCCAGCACCGTGTCCACGGCCGAGCACAGTTCGGCGCCCGTGGCGAGCCGGCGCTCGGAGCCCGCGCCGTCCGGTGGGCCCTGGGCCGGGCACCCGGACGGGTGGTCGAGCCGGATGCCCGTCATCTCGGACGCGGGGTCGCGCAGGACGCCGTGCAGCTGGATCCGGGCGATCCTGATCCGCTCGACCTCGTCGGTCCGCCCCGATGCGACCCGGGCGATCAGCACCTCGGGGTCGACGTCCCGTCCCAGCCAGTCCGGCGGCCCGTGCACCAGCACGTAGTCGCTGTCCACCAGGCGTCCCCACGCCAGGTGTCCCTCGACGGCATCAGCTGCCCGCGCGTCCTGGACGGACACCAGTGTCCGGAATTCTGTCTCGAGATTCGCCATGTCGAGCCCCCCGCAGGTCGTGCGGCAATTCTCCCCGTCCGCCCACGTCAAGTCCATAGTCCTCCGTGGGGTGCCCCGGGCCGGTGCCGGCCCGGGGCGCCGACCCCTGGTCACACCGCGGGCCCAGCGGTATCGTAAGCACACTGGCGAATCGGCGACGCTTCGCCGCCCCTGATCGTCGAGACGGATCGAAGGAGATGCCATGAGCACCAAGGTCGAGAAGAACGTCGTGGTCGACGTGCCGCTGAGCACCGTGTACAACCAGTGGACCCAGTTCGAGGACTTCCCCCACTTCATGAACGGCGTGCAGAGCGTGACCCAGCTCGGCGCCGACCGCCTCGAGTGGGTCGCCGAGCTCGGCGGCGTACGCCGGCAGTGGGAGGCGAAGATCGTGGAGCAGGTCCCCGACAGCCGGGTCTCCTGGGCCGCCACCGAGGGCGCCACCAACGCCGGCACCGTGACGTTCCGCGACGCGGGCAACGGGCGGACCGAGGTGCACCTGGTCCTCGAGTACGAGCCCGAGGGCCTCGTGGAGAAGGTCGGCGACAAGCTCAACGTGGTCGAGAACCAGGCCGAGGGCGACCTCGAGCGGTTCAAGAAGTTCATCGAGGCCGAGGGCTACGCGACCGGCGCCTGGCGGGGCTCCGTGAACGAGGGCGCCCCGGTCGGCACGCCCGGCGTGGAGCACGCCGCGGCCTCCCGCGGTGACGACGGCAAGGCCGGGGTGTCGGGCAAGGCGGTCGCCGCGGGCGTCGCCGCGGCCGGGGTCGCCGCCGCCGGGGTCGCGGCCGCGGCGAAGAAGAAGGACTCCGGCCCGGACACGGAGCCGGTGACCTTCGAGTCGACCGCACCCCCGGCGGCGCCGGTCGCACCGGCGGCACCGGTGGCGCCGGGGGCTCCCGGGGAGGCCGTGACCGGGGAGGTCCCGCCGATCCCGCCCGTGGACGAGACGCTCGCCGACGGCACCGTCGACGCGGACCCGGGCGTGGACCCCGCCACCCGGCGCATCGACGACCGCCCCGCGGGCGGCCCGCTCTGATTCGTCCCCGTGCACGCACCGGGCCCCGACCGCACACGGTCGGGGCCCGGTGCGTGCACGGGGCGTCCCGTTCGGCGGGGCGGCGGAACCGGCCGGTCAGCCGGTCACGGCGCCCAGCGACGCCGAGTGCACCAGCTTGACGTACTTGCCCAGCACGCCGCCCTCGTACTGCGGGCGCAGGGGGGCCCAGCCGCTGCGCCGCCGCGCCAGCTCCTCGGCGTCCACGAGCAGGTCCAGGGAGCGGGCCGCCAGGTCCACCCTGATCCGGTCGCCGTCGCGCAGGAACGCGACCGGTCCGGCGTCGACGGCCTCCGGCGCGATGTGGCCGATGCACAGACCCGTGGTGCCGCCCGAGAACCGGCCGTCCGTGAGCAGCAGGACGTCCTTGCCCAGGCCCGCGCCCTTGATCGCCCCGGTGATGGCCAGCATCTCGCGCATGCCGGGGCCGCCCTTGGGGCCCTCGTAGCGGATCACGAGCACGTCCCCGGCCGTGATCTCCCCGGCCTCCAGGGCGTCCATCGCGGCCTGCTCGCGCTCGAAGACGCGGGCCGGGCCCTCGAAGACCTCGGCGTCGAAGCCCGCGGACTTCACCACCGCGCCCTCCGGCGCCAGGGAGCCGTGCAGGACGGTGATCCCGCCCGTGCGGTGGATCGGGTTGTCGAGCGTGCGGATCACGTCGCCGTCCAGGGGCCCGGGGTCCAGGGCGGCCAGGTTCTCGGCCACCGTGCGGCCGGTCACGGTGAGGGCGTCCCCGTGCAGCAGTCCGGCGTCGAGCAGGGCCTTCATGACCACCGGGATGCCGCCGTGCCGGTCGACGTCGTTCATGACGTACCGGCCGAACGGCTTGAGGTCCGCGAGGTGCGGGACACGGTCCCCGATCCGGTTGAAGTCCTCGAGGGTGAGCTCCACCTCCGCCTCGTGGGCGATGGCCAGCAGGTGCAGGACGGCGTTGGTGGACCCGCCGAGGGCCATGAGCACGGTGACGGCGTTCTCGAAGGCCTCCTTGGTCAGGACGTCCCGGGCCGTGATGCCCTGCCGGAGCATCTCGACGACGGCCTCCCCGGAGCGGTGGGCGAACTGGTCGCGCCGCCGGTCCGCCGAGGGCGGGGCCGCGGAGCCGGGCAGGCTCATGCCCAGGGCCTCGGCCACGGAGGCCATCGTGTTGGCCGTGTACATCCCGCCGCAGGCGCCCTCGCCCGGGCAGATGGCCCGCTCGATGCGGTCGAGGTCCGTCCTGCCCATCAGGCCCGCCTTGCACGCGCCCACGGCCTCGAACGCGTCGATGAGGGTGACGTCCTTCTCGGTCCCGTCGGTGAGCTTCACCCACCCCGGGGCGATGGTCCCCGCGTAGAGGAACACCGAGGCCAGGTCCAGGCGGGCGGCGGCCATGAGCATGCCCGGCAGGGACTTGTCGCACCCCGCCAGCAGGACGGACCCGTCGAGGCGCTCGGCCTGCATCACCGTCTCCACGGAGTCCGCGATGACCTCGCGCGAGACCAGCGAGAAGTGCATCCCCACGTGGCCCATCGATATCCCGTCCGAGACCGAGATCGTGCCGAACTGGAGGGGGTAGCCGCCGCCGGCGTGGACGCCCTCCTTGCAGCCCTGGGCGAGCCGGTCCAGGGAGAGGTTGCAGGGGGTGATCTCGTTCCAGGAGCTCGCGATGCCGATCTGGGGCTTCTCCCAGTCGGCGTCGCCCATGCCCACGGCGCGGAGCATGCCGCGGCTGGCGGTCGCGTCGATGCCGTCGGTCACCTGACGGCTGCGGGGCTTCATGTCGGGGCTCATGCGGTCTCTCCCGGGTCGTCGGTGCGCGGTGGGGTGCGTGCCGCGAACCTATCAACGGAACTCGAGGAGCGTCGAGGGGTGTCCACGGCCGGCGCGGAAGATTGTGCACCCCCGGGGGAAGACAAGGGGGCGCCCGTCCTCCTAGGGTGGGAGAAGCAAACGATAAGCAACCTGATCGAAGGAGTCCGACATGCCCGAGGCACCCGTCTCCCAGCACGCCCGCGCGATGGCCGACGACGAGGGCGGGATGCCCGAGCAGCAGCAGACGCCCCCGGGGCTGACCGTCGCCATGGACCCCGTGCCCGACCACGGCGAGGCGTCCTGGGAGGGCAGGGGCCGGCTCCAGGGGCTCAAGGCCCTCATCACCGGAGGGGACTCCGGGATCGGCCGCGCCGTGGCCATCGCGTTCGCGCGGGAGGGGGCCGACGTCGCGATCAACTACCTGCCCGAGGAGCAGGAGGACGCCCAGGACGTGGCGGGGTGGATCGAGAAGGCCGGCCGCACCGCCGTCCTGGTCCCCGGCGACGTGCGCGAGGAGCAGAGCTGCCGGGACATCGTGGACCGGGCGGTCGAGGGCCTCGGCGGGCTCAACGTGGTCGTCAACAACGCGGGCTTCCACTGGGCCCGCGGGGAGGCGGGGCTCAAGGGCCTCGCCACGGAGGACCTCGAGCGCGCCGTGCGCACCAACCTCTACGGCACCCTCTGGATCAGCCGGGCGGCGCTGCCGCACCTCGGCCGCGGGGACTGCATCATCAACACCACGTCCGTGCAGGCCTACGACCCGTCCGTGTCGATGATCGACTACGCGGCCACGAAGGCCGCGCTGAACAACGTCACCGCCAACTTCGCCGCCGAGCTGGGGCCCGAGGGCATCCGCGTCAACGCGGTCGCCCCCGGACCGGTGTGGACCCCGCTGGGACCCGCCACGAAGGAGCCCGGAGCGGTCGCGAACATGGGCAAGGAGACGCCCCTGGGCCGGATCGGCCAGCCCGCCGAGCTGGCCGGCGCCTACGTCTTCCTCGCGAGCCCCGCCGAGGCCAGCTACGTCAGCGGCACCGTCCTCGGCGTCACCGGCGGCATGCCCGTCTTCTGAGCCGCGCCCCCCCACACCCCTACGGAAGGAGCACCTCGTGCCCAAGACCGGCAAGGACGACCACGCCAAGAAGAGCGAACTGCCCTCCACCCTGCAGCGCTCGGGGCAGAAGGCGCAGGACACGTTCGCCAAGACCTACGACTCCGCGCTCGAGGAGTACGGCGACGAGGAGCGCGCGGCGCGCACGGCCTACAGCGCGCTCAAGCACACCCACGAGAAGGTCGGCGACCACTGGGAGGGCAAGGAGGAGTACGGGCCCTCCGACGAGCACGCCGCGGGCGGCCGCGACTCCCGCGCGGAGACCGCCGGCGGGGTCGACGCGAACTCCTCGAAGGAGCATCTCTACGAGGTGGCGAAGCGGCTCGACGTGGAGGGGCGCTCCTACATGACCAAGAAGGAGCTCGTCGACGCGATCCGGAAGGCCAACGACGCCGCGACGCGCCGGGCCCGCGAGGGCTGAGGGGCGGCCGGGCTCAGAGCACGCCCAGCAGCCCGCGCACCAGCGTGATCGCCCCGCCCAGCCCCGCGAGGACCAGCGCGACCGTGCGCGCCGTGCTCAGGGGCACGCGGCGGGCGACGACCCCGCCGATCCGCACGCCCAGCACCACCGTGAGGACCACGCCGGGGGCCACCCACCACGGCGGCATCCCGCCGGTCCCCGCCGCCCCCAGCAGGGTCTTGGTGAGCACCGACAGGGCGCCCATCGTCATGAACACCGGCTGCAGGGTCGCGGCGAAGGAGCGCTGCTCCCAGCGGGCCAGCCGGGAGTGGATCACCATGACCGGTCCGGCCACCCCCGCCGTGGTGTTGAAGAACCCCCCGATCGCCCCGGCGAGCACCGTGGGCAGCCGCCCCGGCCACTCGGGCAGGCGGGGGAGCCCGAACATGGTGGTGAGGGCCAGCAGCACCACGCCGCCCACCAGCACCTGCAGCCAGGCGGCGGGCAGCTCGCGGACCACGAGCGCCGCCGGCACGGCGCCCACCGCCGCGGCCGGGGCGATGAGGGCGAACCGCCGCCAGTCCACGTGGCGCCACACCGAGAGCATGATGAGGAAGCCGGAGACGGTCGTCGTCGCGTTGGTCACGAGCACGCCCGTGGCGGGGCCCAGCAGCAGGGCGAGGGTCGGGGCCACGACGAGGCCGACCCCCGTGCCCGAGACGCGCTGCAGGACCGAGCCCACGAGGATCGCGAGGGCGGCGATGACGATGATTTCCACGGGTCCCATTCTGCGCCCCCGGCAGCCCGGCCCCGGACCCCACACGGGCCCGCCGTGGTGATTCCCGGATCCGGTGCCTACCCTTGCCGTGAGGAGACGCCCCCGCGAGGGGCGGCGGTGGACGGGAGCGGCACCATGAGCACCAGCCGGGACCTGAGCGACGAGGACGGGCACGGGCCCGCGACCGTCCTCGCCCGGATCCCCCGCTGAGCCGGTGGGTGCCGCCACGGGCGCGGGCCGGCGCGCCGCACCGGTCTCCGCGGAACGGCTCCGGGAGGTCGCCGCGTCCCGCTTCGGCATCGAGGAGTTCCGCGAGGGCCAGCTCGAGGCGATGGTGGCGGCGGCGGCCGGCCGCGACGTCCTGGCGGTGATGCCCACCGGCCACGGCAAGTCCGCGATCTACCAGGTGCCGGGTGCCGCCCTGCCCGGGACCGCCGTGGTGGTGTCCCCGCTGATCGCCCTCCAGCACGACCAGGTCGAGGCGATCAACGAGGACCTCGGGGCGGAGGTCGCCTTCGCGGTGAACTCCGCGGTGGGGGTGCGGCGCGAGCGCGCCGCCTGGGACGCCGTGGCGCGCGGGGACGCGAAGTTCCTCTTCCTCGCCCCCGAGCAGCTCGCCCGGGAGGAGATCACCGACCGGCTCGCCGCGCATCCGCCGTCCCTGTTCGTGGTGGACGAGGCGCACTGCATCTCCTCGTGGGGCCACGACTTCCGCCCCGACTACCTCGTGCTGCAGGAGGCGGTGCAGCGGCTGGGCCGCCCGGCCGTCGTGGCCCTGACCGCCACCGCGTCCCCGCACACCCGGGCCGAGATCGTCGACCGGCTGGGCCTGCGCGACCCCCTGGTCCTGGTGCACAGCTTCGACCGGCCCAACATCGAGCTGCGGGTGGTGCGCCACCACCAGGCCTCCGACAAGCGCCGGGCGGTGCTCGACGAGGTCTCCGGGCTCGCCGGCCCGGGGCTGGTCTACGTCGCCACCCGCCGGGAGACGGAGGACTACGCCGCCGAGCTGGTCCGGCGCGGCGTGCGCGCCGAGGCCTACCACGCGGGACGCCGGAGGTCCGAGCGGGACGAGGTGCACGCCCGGTTCCACGGCGACGAGCTGGACGTGGTGGTGGCCACCACCGCCTTCGGGATGGGCATCGACAAGCCGGACGTGCGCTTCGTGGTGCACGCGGACATCCCCGACTCCCTGGACAGCTACTACCAGGAGATCGGCCGGGCCGGCCGGGACGGGAAGCCGGCCCTCGCCGTGCTGCACTACCGCTCCGAGGACCTGGGGCTCCAGCAGTACTTCGCCGGCGCCGCCCCCGAGCCGGCGGACCTCGAGGAGGTCCTCCGCGCGGTCCGCCGGCACGGGCCGGTCCGGGCCCGCGAGCTGCGCGAGCACACGGGCCTGGGCCCCCGGGCCCAGGCCCGGGCCCTGCACCTCCTCGAGCACAGCGGCGGCGTGCTGGCCCGGCCCGAGGGCTACCGGGCCGTGGACGGGGTCGCGCCGGAGGACGCCGTCGCCGCCGCGCTCGCGGAGGCCGAGGCCCAGCACCGGATCGACCGCTCGCGGATCGACATGATGCGGGGCTACGCCGAGACGGACGGGTGCCGGCGGGACTGGCTGCTCCACTACTTCGGCGAGGAGACCGACGGCTGGTGCGGCAACTGCGACACCTGCGCGGAGACCGGCTCCGCCGCCGAGGCCGCGGAGCGGTCCGCCGCCACCCCGCACGGCTGGGCGATCCAGACCCCGGTCACCCACCGCGCGTGGGGCCACGGGATCGTGATGGGCGCGGAGCCGGACCGGATCACCGTCCTGTTCGACGCGGTCGGGTACAAGGAGCTCTCCCTGCGCCTGATCGAGGAGCACGACGGGCTGCTGGTGCGCGGCTCCGGGGAACGGCGGGATGAGGGACCGTGAGCCCCGGCGGGCGGCCGCCGGTCAGCGGACGACGTCGTAGACGGACTTGAGGACGCCGTTGGCGTAGGCCTCGTGCTCCACCAGCTCCAGGGTGCGGAACGTGTCGGTGCTGTCGTCGAAAAGACGGCGGCCCGCGCCGAGCAGCACGGGGAACACCAGCAGGTGGTACCGGTCCACGAGGTCCGCGGCGGCGAGGCCCTTGGCCAGGGTGGCGCTGCCGTGCACGAGGATCGTGCCGTCGACCGTGGCCTTCAGCCGCGCGACCTCGTCGAGGGAGCGCAGCACGGAGGTGTTGTGCCAGCGCGGGTCCTCCAGGGTGGAGGAGACCACGTACTTGGGCATGGCGTTGTACTCGGCGAACTCCTCCATCGACGGCCAGACGGGGGCGAACTCGTCGTAGCTGACCCGGCCCATCAGCATCGCCGCCGCCTCCTTCTGCTCCCGGTCCTTGAGCTCGTAGGCCGCCTCGTCATAGGTCACGTGCCGGAAGCTCCAGCCGGCGTGCGGGTGCGGGCCGCCGCCGGGGGAGTCGACGACGCCGTCGAGGGTGATGAACTCGGTGACGATCAGCGTGCCCATGAGGATCTCCTGTCGGTGCGGTCGGCGTCCGTCGCCGCGGTTCCCACTCTCGCGCTCCCGCGCGGCCGGGGGAAGGGGGCGGCGCGGGATGACGCGTCCGGCCGGAACGCGGGCCGGGCCGCCTCTTGCGCGGCCGCCACCCCGGTGGGATCGTCGGCAGGGACAGCGGACGAGCGAGGGCCCGGGAGGCACCCGTGGCGGCGGAGCAGACGACGGAGCAGGTGCGGACCACGTGCTGCGTGGTGGGCGGCGGCCCGGCCGGGCTGATGGCCGGGGTGCTGCTCGCGCGGCAGGGCGTGGACGTGGTGGTCCTGGAGAAGCACGGGGACTTCCTGCGCGACTTCCGCGGCGACACCCTGCACCCCTCCACCCTCGAGCTGATGGCCGAGCTCGGCTGGCTCGAGGACGTCCTGGCGCTGCCGCACACCCGCGTGGAGCGCGCCACGGTCTCCCTCGGCGGCGAGACGGTGGTGGTCGGGCGGTTCGACCGCCTGCCCGTGCGCTGCCCGTTCATCGCGTTCCTGCCCCAGTGGGACTTTCTGGACCTGCTCGCCGAGAAGGGCGAGGCGCTGCCCGGCTTCCGGCTCCTGCGCTCCACCGCCGCCGACGGGCTGCTCGTCGAGGACGGCCGGTGCACCGGCGTCACGGCGCACGACGACGACGGGGCGCCGGTGCGGATCCGGGCCGAGCTGGTGCTGGCCGCCGACGGCCGCGACTCCGTGCTGCGGGCCGCGGCCGGCCTGGTGCCCAGGGCCTCGCCGTCGCGGATGGACGTGCTGTGGTTCCGCGTGCCCCGCCGCGAGGGGCAGGAGCAGCCGCTGTTCAACGCCGGGGACGGCGCGGTGGTGGCCCTGCCGCGCACCGGCTACTGGCAGGCCGCCATGATCGTGCGGGCCGGCGAGCACGACGCCCTGCGCGCCCAGGGACTGGACGCCTTCCGGGAACGGGTGCGCGCGCTCGCCCCCGGGCTGGGGGAGGGGGTCACCACGATCGAGGACTGGGACCAGGTGAAGCTGCTGCGCGTGCGCGTGGACCGGCTGCGCCGGTGGTGGCGGCCCGGGATCCTGTTCCTCGGCGACGCCGCGCACGCGATGTCCCCCGCCGGGGGCGTGGGCATCAACCTCGCGATCCAGGACGCGGTCGCGGCGGCGAACCTCCTCGGGCCGCGCCTGCTGCGCGGCGGGGTGCGGGCGCGGGACCTCGCGCGCGTGCAGCGCCGGCGGGCCTGGCCGGCGCGCGCCACCCAGCTGTTCCAGCTCGTGCTGGCCCGCCGGCTCGTGCCGGCCCGGACCGGGGCGCGGCCGCGGCCCCCGGTGCCGCTGGGCCTCGTCCGGGCGCTGCCGTTCCTGCCCCACCTCACGGGGCGGGCGATCGGCATCGGTCTGCGGCCCGAGCACGTGCGCCCGCTGCCCCGCGCCTGACGGGGGCCCTCCCGCCCGGCCGGCGCGGTGCGCTCAGGGCCGTGGGCTGAGCCGGTCCACCGCGGCCAGGAGGTGCTCCAGGATGGTGTGCCGCCGGGCGCTGCCGTCGGGCAGCAGACCGATCGACGCGTTGTGGTAGAGCCCGTCGCCCATCTGCTGGACCGCGGTCGCCACCACCGGGTCTCCCACGTCCGCGAGGATCAGCTCGTACCACGCCACCTCGAGCCGCTTCAGGGCGGCCCGGGCGTTCTCGTCCCCGGCCTGGACCAGCCGGGAGGCCACGATCAGGGCCCGGTCCAGCCGGCTGTCCTCGAACAGGGACGTGACCAGGAAGTAGCGCGCGGCCCCGTCCGGCGCCGCCGCCATGGCCTCGAGGTCCAGCTGCATGAGCTCCTCGAGGCGCTGCAGCGTCGCGTCCACGAGGGCCTGGCGGTGCGGGAAGTGGTAGAGCAGGCCCCCCTTGGACACTCCGGCGGCGGCGGCGACGGCGTCGAGGGTCGCGGCGCGCTCGCCGTCGTCGAGGACGATCTGCTCGAAGGCGGCCAGGAGCTTGTCCCGGGCCACGGGTGGGCGGGGCATGTGAGGAAGACCTCCCTGGGTCGGACGTGGTGCCCATTGTGTCAGCTCGCCCATAACTGTACCGTCTAGACGGTACAGTTACTGAGGCTGTCCGCTCCCGATCCGTTCCCCGGAGGTGAACCATGACCACTCTGCTGACGCCCCGCCCCACGGCCGGTGCGCGCGAATGGGCCGCGCTCGCGGTCCTGATGATGCCCGTCCTGCTCGTGTCGGTCGACAACACGGCCCTGAGCTTCGCGCTGCCCACCATCTCCCAGGCGCTGCACCCCACCGGCGCGCAGCTGCTGTGGATCGTGGACGTCTACCCCCTCGTGCTCGCCGGCCTGCTCATCCCCATGGGCTCCCTCGGGGACCGGATCGGCCGCCGGCGGCTGCTGCTGATCGGCGGCACGGGCTTCGCCGCCGTCTCCGCGGCGTCGGCCTTCGCGCCCACCGCCGAGCTGCTCGTGGCGGGGCGGGCCGCCATGGGGCTCTTCGGCGCAATGCTGATGCCCGCGACCCTGTCCCTGCTGCGCAACATCTTCCTGGACCCGGGGCAGCGCCGGATCGCCATCGCGGTGTGGGCCGGCGGCTTCAGCGGCGGCGCCGCGCTGGGCCCCATCGTCGGGGGCTTCCTGCTCAACCACTTCTGGTGGGGCTCGGTGTTCCTGATGTCCGTGCCCGTGCTGCTGCCCCTGCTCGTGCTGGGACCCCTGCTCGTGCCAGAGTCGCGGGACCCCCGGCCCGGGCCCGTGGACGTGCCGTCCGTGCTGCTCGCCATGCTCGCCATGACCCCCGTGGTCTACGGCATCAAGGCGGCGACGGCCTCCGGGGAGCTCTTCCACGGTCTGCTCAGCGCCGCCTTCGGCGTGCTGGCCGGTGTGCTGTTCGTCCGGCGCCAGGCGGTCCTGGCGCACCCGATGCTCGACCTCGCCCTGTTCCGGCACCCGGGCTTCCGCGGCGGCGTCACCGTCAACGTGCTCGGCAACGTGGGGCTCTACGGGTTCCTGTTCATGCTGACCCAGTACCTGCAGCTCGTGGTCGGCCTGGACCCGATGACGGCGGGCCTGACCATGGTCCCGGGCCTCGTCCTCACGGTCCTCGCCGGCTTCGCGGCCGTGCGCGCCGTGCGGTGGCTGAGCCCCCGGACCGTGATCACGGCGGGGATCCTCCTGTCCTCGGCCGGCTTCCTCGTGGTCACCCTCGCCGACCTCTCCGCGGCCGCCGGCGCCGTGGTGGTCCTCGTGGCCTTCTGCCTGGTGGGCACCGGCATCGGTCTCGCCGAGACGCTGTCCAACGACCTCGTCCTCACGGCGGCCCCGCCGCACAAGGCCGGAGCGGCCTCGGCGATCTCGGAGACCGGCTACGAGGTCGGCGCGGTGCTGGGCACGGCCGTGCTGGGCGGGCTGCTGACCGCGTTCTACCAGCGCCACCTCGACCTGCCCGCGGCCCTGGACGCCGGCTCCTCGGCCGCGGCGCACGAGACCCTCGGCGGAGCCGTCGAGGTCGCGGAGGGCGCCGGGGCGCTCGGTCCCGCGGTGCAGGAGGCGGCGGTCGCCGCGTTCACGGCGGGCATGCACTGGACGGCGCTGGTCATGACGGCCGTGGTGGTCGTGGCGGCGTTCACGGTCGCCCGCATGCTGCGGCCGGCCGTGCGCTGACCCTCCCGCCTCCCCCCGGGGCCGTCACCTCACCGGGGCCGTCACCTCACCGGGACCCGGCGCAACGGGCCCCGGGGGACGTAGGCTCGGCGGCAGGGGCCGGCCCGGCCCCGGTGTGGAAGGAGTGGTCGCGATGACGCCGCAGGAACTGTTCGAGGACGCCGCCCGCCGCCCGTCCGAGGTGGCGGAGCACGTGCTCGAGGGCATCTCGGCGGAGGTGCTGCACACCATGCCGGGCGGGACCGCGAACTCCGTGGTCTGGCTGGTGTGGCACGCGTCCCGCCAGCAGGACGCACAGGTGGCCCAGCTCGCCGGCACGGAGGAGGTGTGGACCGCCGAGGGGTGGAGCGGGCGGTTCGGCCTCGACGTCCCCGACTCCTCCATGGGCTTCGGCGACGGACCGGAGGACGTCGCACGGATCCGCGTGGCGTCCCCCGACCTGCTGCGCGGCTACCTCGACGCGGTGGTCGAGCGCACCGTGGCGTACGTGCACGGGCTCACGGAGGCCCAGCTGGACGACGTGGTGGACCGGTCGTGGACCCCGCCCGTCACCCGTGGCGCCCGCCTGGTGAGCACGGTCGACGACGCCGCGCAGCACCTCGGCCAGGCCGCCTACGTCCGCGGTCTGCTCGAGGACGGGTGGTCGGGGCCCTACTGATCGCCCGTTCCGAGGCGTTTGCGTTTGCATCAAGTCGTCGCATGACAAGGCGCTGATGTGGGGACGGGAGTTTCCTCGGTGGTCAGACTCCGTTCGCTTAAGCTGATCACGCTGGGTCCCAGCACCTCGAACTCCTGCACGATCTTCTCGTCGCTCGTCGCGACATCCTGGGGGAAACACCGTCATGCCCCGCGACTCCTCTCGCCGTTCCGCCCGCCCCGCCCTGCGCCAGCGCGCGTCCTCGCCGGTGACCGCGCTCACCGCGTTCTCGGCACTGGTGGCTGTCAGCGTGGCGGTCAGCTCCGGCATCAGCCCGGACACGGGGCAGGGCCGGGGCTCGGCCTTCGGCGCCCCGGCGGGCTCCGCGGAGCGGACGGAGCAGCGGGACAGCGGTTGGAGCCTGCTCGCGGCCGGGCAGGAGCGGACCGCTCCGCCGGCCGGGCCGCTGCGGGACGACCGCACGACCTCGCCCGTGCGGGACGGCGGCGCGGGCAAGGGCTCCTGGCGGGCCGGGACGGGCCGCGGTGACGGCGGCCGCGAGTCGGCCTCGACCGTGCGCCCGGGCCGGCAGGCACCGAAGCTGTACCAGGGCGAGCTGCCCGTCAACACGATCATCGCGCCGGCCCGTCCCGGCGCCGTCCTGCCCGGTGGCCAGTTCGGCTGGCGGATCGCCCCGGACCGCGGCGGGCGCGAGTTCCACAACGGCACGGATGTCTCCGCCGCGGCGGGCCTGCCGGTCGTCGCCGCCCTCGACGGCGTGGTGACGGCCGTGTTCTGGGACGTCTGGGGCGGCAACCGGGTGGAGGTCACCCACGCGGACGGGATCAGGACCACCTACAACCACCTCGAGGACGTCCGGGTGCGGACCGGTGACCGGCTCGCCGCCTCCGAGCAGCTCGGCACGGTGGGGGCCACCGGCGTCCGAGTCACGGGCCCGCACCTGCACTTCGAGACCTGGGTGGACGGGCAGGCGGTCGACCCGCAGTCCTTCGACTGGGTCGACGGCATGCGCGTCATCCCCGCCTCCCGCAGCAAGTACTCCCTCGAGGTCCCCGTCCCGGACACGGTCGAGGACCCGGCCGCGCAGAAGGCGGAGGCCGCCAAGAAGGCCGAGGCGGCGAAGAAGGCAGAGGCTGCGAAGAAGGCCGATGCGGTGAAGAAGGCGGCGGCCGCCAAGCAGACCGAGGCGGCGAAAAAGGCAGGGGCCGCGAAGAAGGCCGATGCAGTGAAGAAGGCGGCGGCCGCGAAAAAGGCGGAAGCCGCCAAGAAGGCCGAGGCCGCGAAGCGAGCAGAGGCCGAGAAAGCCGGAAACGCCAGGCCGCCCGTGCAGCAGGCGGAGGCCGCCCCGGCTCCGGCCGTGCCGGCTGCCCCGGCCGTGCCGGCTGCTCCGGCCGTGCCGGCCACCCCAGCCGATCCTGACGTGCCCGATCCCGTTCCGGCCCCGCCAGTACTCGAGGAGCCAGAGCTGCCTCCGGTGGCACCCGAGCCCGCGCCTCAGCCCGATGTGGAGCCCGAGCTCGAACCGGGAGTCGCCCCGCGGATTCCGGACGCGGAGCGGGACACCGACAAGGACGGGATCCTGGACGTCGACGACGACAACCTGGACGGCGACCTCCTCGACGGCGTCCCCCTGCTGAACCACGAGGACCCGGATCTCGACGGGGACGGCGTCCTCAACGGCGTCGACCCGGACCTGGACGGCGACGGTCTGCGCAACGAGGACGACCCGGACCGCGACGGCGACGGGATCCCGAACGACGAGGACGCGGAGCCGGACCGCCCGGCGCCGAAGGCCGCGGCCGAGCCGGTCACCGGCCGGACCGGGACCACCGACCCGGTCGATCCGGCCGGCCCCGCGGAGGGCGCCGGTGCCGCCGGTGCCGCCGGGGCGGAGCCGGATGCCGAGCCCGGGCCGGCCGCCGGAGCGGACGGGACCGTCCGTCCCTGACGTCTCGCGCGGAGTTATGCAGGCGTGACGAGGTCATCTGCCGGGTCGGGAACGCGGACGACTAGAATTTGCCCCCGGGCCGACGAATTATTTTCGCGCAGGAGCGGGAGCCATGAGCACCACCGACCACGGTGCGCCGGACCACGGGACGACCAGGGCGCTCCAGGAACTCCGGGGCCGTCTCGCCGGGGTGCTGGTGGAGCCGGGGGACGCCGACTACGACAGGGCCCGCCGCGTCTGGAACGGCCTGATCGACGCCCGTCCCCGGGCTCTCGTGCGGGCCGGGGACCTCGCCGACATCGACCTGGCGCTGGCCACGGCCCAGCGCACGCGCCTGCCGCTGGCGGTGCGGGGCGGTGGGCACGGCGTGGCGGGCCACGGCACGGTCGAGGGCGGCCTGGTGCTGGACCTCGGGCGGCTGCGGGGCGTCGTCGTCGATCCCGCGAATCAGCTCGTGAGCGTGGAGCCCGGCACCACCTTTGCCGTTCTCGACCGTGCCACGGCCCGGCACGGCCTTGCCGTTCCCGGCGGCCTCACCGGCGCGGTGGGCGTGGCGGGACTCACCCTGTGCGGGGGCATGGGGTGGCTGACCCGCAGCAACGGGCTGAGCCTCGACAACCTGGACTCCGCCGACGTCGTGACCGCCGCCGGCGACCACCTGCACGTCAGCGAGGAGGAGAACGCCGGGCTGTTCTGGGGGCTCCGCGGCGGCGGGGGCAACCTCGGGGTGGTCTCCTCCTTCACCTTCCGGGCCCGCCGGCTGCCGTCCACCGTGCTCGCGGGGAACCTCCACTACCGCAGGCCGCGATGGGAGGGCGCCCTGTCCGCCTTCGCCGCGTGGTCGCGCGGTCTGCCGGACGAGATGAACCCGGTCCTCACGTTCGCGATCCCGCCCCCGGCGGCCGGGATGGGCGAGGAGCCGGTGCTGACCGTGGGGTTCAGCTGGGTCTCGGAGGACCACGCCGCCGGCCTGGACGTCGTCGACGGACTGCGGGAGGATGCTCCGCCCGACGCCGAGGAGATGGGCCCGACGCCCTGGCTCGCGTGGCAGGGGGTGCGGGACGGGCTCTTCCCCCGGGGCTCGCACGGCCACTGGCGGAACCTTCCCTTCTCCCGGCTGGACGACGAGGTCGTCGACGTCCTCGTCGGGCTGGCCGCCGGGATCACCTGCCGGGGCGCCGGCATCGACGTCCACCACCTCGAGGGCGCCTTCGGCAGGGTGCCCGAGGAGGCCACCGCCTTCCCCAACCGGTCCGCGCGGTACTGGCTGACGGTGCACGGCGTCCGGCACGACCCGGCCGACGACGAGCACCTCGCAGCCTTCGTGCGGACCGTGCGGGACACGATGCAGCCGTTCGCCGAGCACGGCGAGTACGTCGGCCTCATGGGGCCCGACGCCGAGCTCGGGGGCGACCCGGCGGAGGCGGTCCGCCTGGCCTACGGGCGGGAGAAGCACCAGCGGCTGGCCGCGCTCAAGGACCGCTACGATCCCGGGAACCTCTTCCGGCACAACCTGAACGTGCCGCCCGGCCGGCCCTGAGCGCACGTCCGGCAGGGCCTCCTGGCGCGGGCTCGCGTCCCGAGGAACCTGCGGCCCCGCCCCGTCATGTCCGGGCGATGTCGATGGCGGCCCTTCCCCGGCCACGGACCCGGCACTAGGGTCGTCAGTCCAGAGACCCCGCGTTCCCGGGAGGCGCCCCGCATGCCGATCTACGAGTACCGGTGCCGGGAGTGCGGCGACTTCGAGGTCCTCCTGGCCATGGGCGCGGCCACACGCGAGAGCGACTGCCCCGGCTGCGGCTCCGCAGCGCGGCGGCTGATGAGCGCGCCCGGGCTCTCCCGGGCCGGCACCCCCGCGGCCCGGCTGATCGAGCGCACCGAGCGCACCGCCGCGGAGCCCGACGTCGTCGCCGCGCCCCCGCCCGGCTCCCGGCGAGCGCCCCGCACCACCGGCAACCCCCTGCACCGCAGACTTCCCCGGCCCTGAGAGGCACACCACCGCAGCACAGCCGCCAAGGAGGCACGTCATGCCGGAGCTCATCTTCCCCCTGGACTCGTCACGGCCGTTCGAGGACCAGCAGCTGGTCGGGCACAACCGGTGGCACCCGGAGATCCCCCGGTGGCCACCGTGCGACCGGGGGACACGTTCCGGGTGCACTGCCGGGAGTGGTTCGACGGCGCGATCGTCAACGACGACTCCGCCGAGGACGTCCTCAACGCGCCGCTGACGACCGTGCACAAGCTCTCCGGCCCGTTCGCCGTGCAGGGCGCCCAGCCGGGCGACCTGCTCGTCGTCGACATCCTCGACGTCGGCCCCATCCCGCAGGAGGACTCCGGCCCACTGGCCGGGCAGGGCTGGGGGTACACCGGCGTCTTCGCGCGATCCAACGGTGGAGGCTTCCTCACCGACCGGTTCCCGGACGCCTACAAGGCGATCTGGGACTTCCGCGGCCAGACCGCGACCTCCCGGCACGTCCCTGAGGTCTCGTTCACCGGCATCGTCCACCCCGGTCTGATGGGCACCGCGCCCTCCGCGGAGCTCCTGGCCCGGTGGAACGCGCGCGAAGGAGCGCTCATCGCCACCGACCCGGACCGGGTCCCGCCCCTGGCGCTGCCGCCCGAGCCGGAGAACGCCCTGCTCGGCGGGGTTCCCGGCCCCGACGTCGAGCGGGTCGCCGCAGAGGCCGCGCGCACCGCCCCGCCCCGCGAGAACGGCGGCAACCAGGACATCAAGAATCTCACCAAGGGCACCCGCGTCTTCTACCCCGTCTTCGTGGACGGCGCGAACTTCTCCGTGGGCGACCTGCACTTCTCCCAGGGCGACGGCGAGATCACGTTCTGCGGCGCCATCGAGATGGGCGGGTTCATCGACTTCCACGTGGACGTCATCAAGGGCGGCATGGAGACCTACGGGGTCACGGAGAACGCGATCTTCCTGCCGGGCAGGACGGACCCGCAGTACAGCGAGTGGATCGCCTTCTCCGGCACCTCGGTGACCCTCGACGGGGAGCAGCGCTACCTCGACTCGCAGCTGTCCTACCAGCGGGCGTGCCTGCACGCCGTGGACTACCTCACGAAGTTCGGGTACTCCCCGGAGCAGGCGTACCTGCTGCTGGGCGCCGCGCCGATCGAGGGCCGGTTCTCGGGGGTGGTGGACATCCCCAACTCCTGCGCCACGGTCTACCTGCCCACCGCGATCTTCGACTTCGACGTCCGGCCGTCCGCGTCCGGACCGCACCGGGTGGATCCGGGCGCGGGGGCGCCGCACGCGGCCGCGTGAGCTCAGTCGGCCCCGAGCGCGAGGTACAGGTCGACCACGGCGGTGGCCACGTCCTGGCCGCAGGCCGCGGAGGGGTAGCCGGAGCCCAGCACCGCGATGTGGCGGGCGGTCCCGCCCGACACCGTGCGCCCCACGCTGTGGGTGTCCCACGCGCCGCCGGTGTCCGGCAGCCACCCGTTCTTGACGAGGGAGTCCGCCGCCCCGGACCCGTCCGCGCGGGCCGCGCCCACGCCCCAGGTCTGGGACGGATGGGTGGGCCGCATCTGCTCCCGCAGCCAGGCCAGGTCCTCCTCGGGCAGCCAGTCCGCCCCGTGGACGACCGTGCCCAGCACGGCCAGCTGGTCGGAGGCGGTGGTCAGGTTGTGGCCCCAGCCGCCCGAGGACCGGGTCGAGCTGACGCCCATGAGGTCGTAGGTCTCGTTGAGCTCGCCCTCCATGGCGGAGAGCGTGGGCCCGAGCGCGCCGTAGAGAGCGGTGGTGGACTCGTTGCCGCTCTCGTGGACGCTGTCGCGGATCAGGGCCCGCTGCTGCTCCGTGAGCCGGCCGTCCCGCTCGGCGGCCAGGCGCATGGTGGTGAGGGCCAGCGGGACCTTGGAGAGGCTGGCCTCCATGCCGGACACCTCGGGGCGGTGGGCGAAGACCGTGCGGCCGTCCGCGTCCTGCACCAGCAGCCCGATCTCGGCGCCCACCGCCGCGCTCAGCCCGTCCAGCGCGGTGGTCAGGGCGCGCCGGTCGTCCTGTGCCGCGGGTCCCACCGCGGTGGGCAGCGGGCCCGCGGCCGGACCGCAGGAGTCGGGGACGGTGACCGCCGCGGTCGTGGCGGCCGCCCCGCCCGGGGCGGCCGGGAGCGCCGCCGCGGGGGCCGGGACGGTGAGTCCCAGGAGGAGCGCGGCGGCCCCCAGGGTGCGGACGGTCCGGCGGTGCTGCGGGTGCGATCGGCTCATGGTGTCCATGCTCTCGCACGGCGGCCGTCCTGCCGAGCCGCGCGGGTCCGCCTCACGCAATGAGACCCCGGTCCGTCCAGGACGTCGGCAGGTGCCCGCCGGAGGGGAGCAGCACGAGCTGGGCCGAGGGCAGCCGCTCGGTGAGGCAGCGCGCGTGGGCGGGGGGCACCACGTCGTCGTCCTCGGCGTGGACCACGACGATCTCGAGGTCCGCGAGCTTCCGGCCCACGGTGGAGGGCAGGGCGAAGCCCTGCTCCTCCACGTCCGGGTGCTCCGGGCACCAGCACGGGGCCGCCACGGTCACGACGCGCTGCAGCAGGGTGGGGATCCGGTGGCAGAGGAAGCGCAGGGCCTCGGACCCGCCGAGGGAGTGGCCCACGATCACCCAGGGCTCGTCCGGGATGGCGCGGACGGCCCGGCCGATCGCCTCCTGCCACTGGTCCGGGTCGGGGTCCTCCGGGCTCGGGAGGTCCGGGGCCACGAGGTCGGCATCGGGCCACTGCCGCCGCACGGCCTCGAGCACCGGGTTGTCGCCGGTGCCGGGCTGGGGCCCGGCACCGTGCAGGAAGAGGATGCGCTGGACCATGGGTCACCTCGGGGAACGGGGGAGGTGACGGCGGACGCCGCCTCCACCAGCGTCCCCGCCGCCGCGGCGAGGTGTCAAGAGCGGCGGGAGGCTCCCGGGCCGGCTCCCACGACGTCGAGGCCGGGCCCCTCGAGCCGGTCCAGCGCCGCGGTGCGGCCGGTCAGCAGCAGCAGGAGCGCGTCGATGGGGCCCCGGACCTCGGGGCCGCTGCCGGCGTGCCAGTCGACGTCGGTCGCGGTGAGCGTCACCCCGCGCAGTCTCCGGCGCGCCCGGAACGGGAAGGGCATGGACCACACCCGGTCGGCGGCCGTGCGCGCGGCCTCCGGGGGCATGGCGTGGTGCCGGCCCAGGGGCAGGGCGATGTCCTGGGTGTGGACCAGGACGTCCAGCAGCGGCTCGCGGACGGTCGTGCCCGGCGGGTGCCGCCTCGAGCCGTCCAGGCGGCGGTAGTCGGCGAGGATCGACTCGACCGGCCGGCGGCCGCGGGCCCGGGCGTCCAGGTACAGGGCGCGGTTGTAGTCCCCGCGGCCCCGCCACAGGGCCGGGACGAGATCGGCGAGACCGACCTGGGGCGAGGCGATGACGTGCGCCGCGACGTCCCGCACCGCCCATCCCGGGCAGAGGGTGGGGTGGTCCCACTCCTCGGGACGGAGCGTCTCGAGCAGGTCCGCCAGCGCGGACCGCTCCCGGTGGACGGCGTCCCAGATGGCGTCGCGGTCCATGATAATCTCCTCCAAATGGTCAGGTTTACTGACTGAATTTTCCGACGGCGACGGCCAGGGTGTCAAGGGGTGGGCATGCACGAGGACGCGGGGACCAACACCGGGCTGCTGCTGTACTACCCGTACCGGGACATGGAGATCCGGGTGGTCGAGGCCCTGCACGCCGCCGGCTTCGCGGACCTCTCCTACGCGCAGGCCCGGATCTTCCAGCGCATCGGCCCGGACGGCACCCGCACGGTGCAGCTGGCGGAGCAGGCCCGGGTCACCAAGCAGACGGCCAGCCTCCTCGTCCAGGCCCTGGAGGAGGAGGGGTACGTGGAGCGGCGCCCCGATCCCGCCGACGCCCGGGCGCGGCTCGTGAGCGTCGCCGAGCGCGGCCGGGCCGCCCAGGCGGTGGCGGCCGGGGTGGTCGCCGAGGTGGAGGAGCAGTGGCGGCGCCGGCTCGGGGCGCGGCGCTATGCCGCGCTGCGCCGGGCGCTCGCCGAGCTGCACGAGGAGCCCGGCGACGTCCGCTCCCCGCCGGCCGACCACGGGGCGCCCGGCTGACCCGGCAGAGCCCGGCCGACCCCGCGGCGGCGTGGTCGGCCGGGTGCACGGGGGTCGCGGGGGCGCGCCGTGGTCACCCGGTGGCGCGGCGCGGCCGTCGGGACACAATGGGACCATGACCGACGCCGCTCACCCCGCCCCGCCGGAGGACCCCCGCACCGGCCGCGCCTACTGGACCGTGGAGCCCGGCCGGGGAGAGCTGCGCACCGCGGAGCTGCCCGTCCCGGGCCCCGAGGACGTCCTGGTGCGGGCGCTGCGCTCCGGGGTCAGCCGCGGCACCGAGTCGCTCGTCCACCGCGGCCTCGTCCCGGCGCGCGTGCACGGCCGGATGCGCGCCCCGTTCCAGGAGGGGGACTTCCCCGGCCCCGTGAAGTACGGCTACCTCTCCGTGGGCGTCGTGGAGCAGGGGCCGGAGGACCTGGTGGGCCGCCGGGTCTTCAGCCTCCACCCCCACCAGGACCGCTACGTGCTCCCGGCCTCCGCCGTGACCCCGGTGCCCGACGACGTCCCCTCCGGGCGCGCGGTGCTCGCGGGCTCGGTGGAGACGGCCGTCAACGCGCTGTGGGAGGCCGCGCCCCGCTTCGGGGACCGCGTGGCCGTGGTCGGCGCCGGGATGATCGGCGCGTGCACGGCGGCGCTGCTGGCCCGCTTCCCGCTGGCCCGGCTGCAGCTCGTGGACCCGCAGCCGTCCCGCGGGGAGCTCGCGGCCCGGCTCGGCGTGGAGCACGTGCTGCCGGAGGACGCCGCGGGGGAGTGCGACGTCGTCCTGCACGCCTCCTCCACCGCGGCCGGCCTGGCGCGGGGGCTCGAGCTGCTCGGCGACGAGGGGGAGCTGATCGAGCTGTCCTGGTACGGCGACGAGGACCCGGCCGTCCCGCTGGGCGCCGACTTCCACGCCCGCCGGCTGCAGCTGCGCGCCAGCCAGGTGGGCGTCGTCGCCCCCGCCCGCCGGGCCCGCCGCACGACCGCCGACCGGCTCGCCACCGCGCTGGACGCCCTCCGGGACCCCCGCTTCGACGCCCTGCTCTCCGGGAGCTCCTCGTTCGAGGAGCTGCCCGCCACGATGGCGCGGCTCGCCGCAGGAGCCCCGGACGTCCTGTGCCACGTGGTGCACTACGACTGACCGCCCCCACCGACCCGAGGAGCTCCGTGTTCACCCTGACCGTCCGAGACCACATGATGATCGCCCACAGCCTGCCGGACCCGTTCTTCGGCCCCGCCCAGAACCTGCACGGGGCCACCTACGTGGTGGAGACCACCTGGTCCCGGCCGGTCCTCGACGAGCACGGGGTGGTCATGGACATCGGCGTGGCCAACGACCTGCTCGCGGGCGTCCTGGACGGGCTGCGCTACCGCAACCTCGACGAGCACCCGGACTTCGCGGGCCGGCTGTCCACCACGGAGGTCCTGGCCCAGTACGTCGCCGAGCGGCTCGCGGCGGGGGCGGCGTTCGTCGAGGGGCTCGAGCGGCTGACCGTCACCCTCCGGGAGACCCCCGACGCCTGGGCCTCCTACACCCTCGAGCTGCCCGTGCTGAGCGAGCGCAGCGGGCCCGCCCCCGCCCGGTGAGCGCCGCGCGCGCGGGCATCGACGTGGTGGTGCCCGACGACGGCGGGCGGCCCACCGGCGGCTCGCTCTACGACCGCCGGCTCGCGGCGGCGCTGGACGCCCTGGGGCGCCCGGCCCGGCTCGTGCCGGTGGCCGGGAGCTGGCCCGCGCCGGACGGTGCCGCCCGGGCCCGGCTGCGGCGCGCGCTGGGCGCACCGGCCCCCGGACGGGCGGTCGTCCTCGACGGCCTCGTGGGGTGCGCGGCACCGGAGGCGGTCGACGACGCCGTGCGCTCCGGGGTGCCCGTGCACCTGCTCGTGCACCTGCCCCTGCCCGCCGAGACCGGACTGGACCCCGCGGCCGCCACGGAGCTCGCCCGGCGGGAGGCGGCCGCCCTCGACGCCGCCACCGGCGTGCTGGCGCCCAGCGCCTGGGCGGCCCGCGACCTCCTGCGCCGCTACGGCACCGTGGACGCCGTCGTGGCCGAGCCGGGGGCCGAGCGCGGACCGGTGGCCGCGGGGTCGCGCCCGCCGCGGCTGACCTGTCTGGCGTCCCTGACCCCGCGCAAGAACCAGCGCCTCCTGGTGGAGGCCCTCGCGCCGCTGACCGCCCTCGGCTGGACCCTCGATCTCGTCGGACCCGAGGGCGCCCCCGAGCACGTCCGCACTCTGCGCGCCGCGGTCCGGGACCTCCCCGATCCGGGGCGCGTGCGCTGCCCCGGTCCCCTCGAGGGTGCCGCGCTGGCCCGGCAGTGGGCGCGCACCGACCTGCTGCTGCTGCCCTCCAGGACCGAGACCTACGGCATGGTCGTCACCGAGGCGCTCGCCCACGGCGTGCCCGCGGTGGTCGCGGCCGGCACCGGTGCGGTCGAGGCCCTCGACGGCACGCCGGGACCCCCGGGCGCGCCCGGCGCCGGCATCCGGGCCGGTGCCGCTCTCGACCCCGCCGATCCGTCCGCCTGGACCGAGGTGCTGCGCGACTGGCTGACCGACCCCGCCCTGTGCGCGCAGTGGCGGGCCGCCGCACTGGCCCGCCGCGACCGCCTGCGCGGCTGGACGGACACCGCCCGCGACGTCCTCGCGGCGATCGGCCCGCCCCTCGTCCCGCCCTGCGACCCGTCCGACCCCCTCGGGCACAGTCCCGACCACGACCCCGACCGCACCAGGAGACCGTCATGACGAACCACTCCGCCCCCGACCGTCCCGTCGCCGGCGACTGGCTGGCCCTGCGCGAGCCCGCCGACGCAGCGGCCCGCGAGGACTCTCTGCCGCTGATCGCCCGCATCGTGCGGCACTGGGAGCAGCTGCCGCCGGCCGCGGCCCCCGGCGCCGCGGGCACCGAGCCGGTCGTGGTGGTGGACCTCGGCGCCGGGACGGGCGCGAACCGGGCCTGGCTCGCCCGGCACCTCCCCGGCCCCCAGCGCTGGATCCTGCTCGACCACGACCGCGAGCTGCTCGACCAGGCCGTGGCCGCCGCCCGGGCGGAGGGGGCCGACGTCGTGCCCGTCCTCGCCGGGGTCGAGGAGCTCGGCCGGGTGCTCGCGGAGCACCCGGCGGCCCGCCGGCTCGTGACGTGCTCCGCCCTGCTCGACCTGTTGGCCCGGCAGCAGCTCCGGGACCTGGCCCGCGTGCTCTCCGCGGAGTCCGTCCCGGCGCTCCTCGCCCTGACCGTCGACGGCGAGGTCCTCCTCGACCCGCCCCACCACCTGGACCCCTCGGTGCTGGGCGCCTTCGAGGACCACCAGCACCGCGGCGAGCTCGCCGGCACCGACGCCGTGCGGCTGGCCGCGGAGGCCCTGCAGGAGCGCGGCATGGTCGTGGACGTCACGCCCACCCCGTGGTGGATCTCCGACCAGGCGTGGGCCCGGCCCCTCCTGGAGCGGTTCCTCGCCGACCGAGCGGACGCCGCCGTGGAGCACCGCCCGGACCTCACGGCCGAGGCCCACGCCTGGCTGCGGACCCGCCTGGTGGACTGCGCCCGCGGCCGGCTGCGGGCCACTGTGGGGCACGCGGACGTGCTCGGCCTGCCGCCCGTCAGCTGAGGCCGCGGGCGCACCGCTCCAGCCACAGCACGTCCCGGCCGAAGGACATCAGCAGCAGGACGAGCGCGATCACGGTGGCGGTGACGGCCAGCGGCAGCGGGATCAGGGGGACCAGCGCGCCGAGCAGGACGCCGCCCTGGATCCCCGCCACCACCCGCCGGTACGAGGAGAAGGGCAGCTCGCGGCGCCACGCCGGGCGCACCCGCAGGCCCAGCAGGAAGAGGTAGCGCAGGGCGCCGATCACCACCACCCACCACGCCTCCGGCAGCCCGATCCGGGCGGCGACCGCCACCGAGAGGAACAGCAGCAGCACGGCGTCGACCTCCTGGTCGAACCGGGCCCCGGCGCGCGTGGCGGTCCCGGTGCGGCGCGCCACCCACCCGTCGATCCCGTCGAGCAGCCACGCGGGCAGCGCGACGGCGAACACGGCCCAGCACCAGGCGTCGGCGGGCCGGCCCCCGTCCTGCCCCAGCACGGGGACCAGCGCCACGGGCAGGAGCGCGGCGGCCAGGGCGACGAGCACGGAGCGGCCCACGGTGACCCGGTCGGCGGGGCCGTAGGGCTCGCCGCGGCGGCGCACGGTGCTGCGCACCACCGCGCCGAGCACGGCAAGACCCAGCAGCACCGAGCTCACCAGCACGGGGAGCGGCGCGTCCGCCAGGAGGAGGAGGGCCGCGAGGGCTCCGCCCAGCGCCACGAAGGCGAGCAGACCGTCCCGGCGCGCCGAGGGGTGCGGGCCGGTGGAACGGGCCAGGGGCATGCGGTCGCCTTCCGCGTCGGGGGTCTTCATCCTGGGCGGGCCCGGCCCGCCGCGTCAATCCGGGCGGCGGCGGGCGGTGGCTAGACTGCGCCCATGCCCGCCGAGACCACGCCCGCCCCCACCCGGCGGCGGCCCGTTCTCCGCGTGCTGCTCGCCGCCGGGCAGGCGGTGGCCGGGCTGGTGCTCCTCGCCATGCTGTTCCGCGTGCTCGGCACGGACGCGGTCCGCAGCGCCGTCGGGATCCTCACCCCCGCCACCGTGGCGCTCGCCCTGGGCGCCGGGCTCGTGGCCACCGCGGCCCAGGCCCAGCGCTGGCGGCTGGTGGCCCGCAGCCGGGCCACGCCGATCGGCTTCCGGGAGGCGCTGGGCGAGTGCTGGGCGTCCGGGCTCGTCAACCTGCTGCTGCCCGGGGGTGTGACCGGGGACGCCGTGCGGGTGCTGCGCCGCCGCCGGCGCGGCGACAGCTGGCCCGGCGCCGGCGGCTCCGTGCTGGGCGAACGGCTGGCGGGGACGTCCGTGCTCCTCGCGGCCGGGGTCGTCCCGGCCCTGGCGGTCGGCGGCTGGCTCGCCGCGGCCCTCGGTCTCGGGGCGCTCGCCGTGGGGGCCGTCGCCTGGCGCTCCACGAGCGGCGCCCCGGCGCGGGACCGGGTCGGGGTGTGGGCGCTGTCGGCGCTCGCCTGGGCCTGCTACCAGGGGCTGTTCCTGCTGGCGGCCGTGCGCACCGCACCGCAGGAGACCCTGGCGAACCTGTGGGGGACCACCGTGCTGGGCCTCGCCGGGATGTCCGTGCCCGTCGGGGTGGGCGGCTGGGGTCCGCGGGAGGGGATCACCACCCTGGCCGCGATGGCCCACGGCCTGCCCGCCGGGACCGGCTTCGCGATCTCGATCGGCTATGGGCTGCTCGCCCTGATCTCGGCCCTGCCGGGAGCCGTGGTCCTGGCGCGCTGGCTCCTGCCCGTCGGTCGCATCCCGGGCTAGGGACTCCTCGGACCCCGGCGGAGGCGACACGGGCTGCTCGGTCCTGGGCGACAGGGGAGGGCCGCCTAGAATCCCACCCATGCACCCCCCCACCGTGCTCCCCGATGCCCGCGCCGGGGACCCCCTTCTCCGGCGCGCCGCCGGGCCGACGATCGCCGGATGGGCCGTCGGCCTCGTGGGGACCGGACTCGTCGTCTGGAGCCCGCACGTCCTGTTCGGCTACCGCAGCCCCTCCGTGCACCTGGTACTGGACTCGGTCGACGCCTGTGTCGCTCTCCTGGTCGCGTATCTGCTGCACGGCCGGTTCGTGCGTCGACGTCGGTTGCAGGATCTGCTGCTCGCCCAGGGGCTCGTGCTGCTGGTGGTCGCCGGGATCGGCCTGGCCTGGATGGTCGAGGCGGCCGGGCTCGGCCCGGCCGGAACCCTGGACATCTGGTTGCCGCTGGCGCTGCGGCTCATGGGTGCGGTGCTCATCGCAGCGGCTGCCCTGGTGGAGCCCCGGCGTGACGCCCCCTTCAGCTCCCAGCTGTGGGTGGTGGGCGCGCCCCTGGCGATCGTCGCCGTGACGTCCTCGGCACTGTGGGCCGTCAGATCGTCCCTCCCTGTGGCCCTCGACCAGCCCGGCGCCCTCGCAACGACCCCGCAGGAGATTCTCACAGGCCACCCCCTGCTGCTGATCGGGCAGGGGGTGGCGGCCCTGTGCTTCTTCGTGGCCTCCGTCGCCTTCACCGCGCAGGCCGCGGAGCACGAGGACCCCCTCCTGCGCTGGCTGGGCCCGGCCTGTGCACTCGCCGCTTTCGCCCGGGTCAACTACGTCCTGTTCCCCTCCCTGTACACGGACTGGCTCTACGCCGGTGACGTGCTCCGGACCGGTTTCTACCTGTGCCTGCTGGTGGGCGCCGGCCGGGAGATCCAGCAGTACTGGACCGCCTCCTCCCGGGCCGCGGTGCTGGAGGACCGGAGGCGGCTCGCCCGCGAGCTGCACGACGGCGTCGTCCAGGAACTGGCGCTCATCCGGATGGAGTGCCACGCCCTGCCGCAGGAGCACCCCTCGAGGAGCCACATCATGGCCGCCTCCGACCGTGCCCTGGACGAGGCGCGCGCCGCCGTCCACGCCCTGGGGCATGCGGGCGACGAAGCCCTCGGCTTCACGCTGCACCGGACCGCGAGGGAGCTGGCCCAGCGGTACCGGGTGGAGCTCGAGGTGGACGTCGACGACTCCATCGACGCCGACAGCGACCAGCGGCACGCGATCCTGCGCATCACGCGGGAGGCGGTCTCCAACGCGGTGCGCCACGGGCACGCCGGCAGGCTGTGCCTGCGGCTGAGCAGGGAGGGCGAACGCCGCCGCCTCACCGTCCAGGACGACGGCGACGGCTTCGACGCCCTCCGCTCGACCGGGGTCCGTGCGGGTTATGGTCTGATCAGCATGCGGGACCGGGCGCGTGGACTGCCCGGTTCCCTCGAGATCGACTCGGAGCTCGGCAGGGGAAGCACGGTGACGCTGACGTGGTAGGGGACGACCGGATGCGCGTGGTCATCGCCGACGACCACGCGCGGGTGCGCGCGAGGATCCGCGAGGCGCTGGAGGCGGGCGGCTGCGAGGTGTGCGGGGAGGGCGCCAGCGCCGAGGACGCCGTGCGGCTCGTGGCGGAGCACCGGCCCGACGCGGTCCTGCTCGACATCCACATGCCGGGGAGCGGAATCCAGGCCGCCCAGCAGATCACCCGCAGCGCTCCCCGGACCGGCGTCGTGATGCTCACCCAGTCCCGGGAGGACGAGGACCTCTTCGACTCCCTGCGGGCGGGCGCCTCCGGGTACCTGCTCAAGGACGCCGACCCCGCCAGCCTGCCCGGTGCCCTGCGGGGCGTCCTGGCCGGTGAGGCCGCGATGCCCGCCGCCCTCGTCACGCGCGTGCTCGAGGAGTTCCGCGCTCCGGGCCGGCGGGTCTTCCGGCGGAGGTCCGACGCCGCAGCCAAGCTGAGCCCCCGGGAGTGGGAGGTCATGGAGCTGCTCGCCGAAGGACGGTCCACCGAGCAGGTGGCGGGCAAGCTGTTCGTCTCCCCGACCACGGTGCGGGTCCACGTCTCCACGGTCCTGCGCAAGCTCCGGGTCAAGGACCGCGAGAGCGCCTTCCGCGCGCTCAAGGGCGAGTAGGGCCTGCCCCGGGCGCCGCGCGACCTCGTCCTGCAGGCAGCCGCTCCCGCGGCGGACAGCAGCGTTCAGGCATTTGAACGCCCTGTCGGCCCTCCGTTTACGAACTTGAACGCGGAGGCGGGCTCCAGGGCGTCCGGCGTGCCGCAGACTTCTGGCGGGGACCCGCTCAGGGGGAGCGGGTCGACGAATCTGGGGGCTCCACCATGTCTTTCGCACGCACTCCTGCTGCACCGTCCGGCACGACCTTCCGCCGGGGGGCCGGCCGCGCTGTGGCGGCGCTGGCGATCTCCGCCGTGTTCGGCGGGATCGCCGTGGCCGCGCCGGCGCACGCGGCACCGCCGTCCACGACCGGAGGGGTGTGCAACGGCGTCGTCAACCAGGCGGCGCACCGGGGCACGGTGCAGCAGGGTCTGCTGAAGGCGGCCGCGAAGAAGAACGCGGAGCAGATCACCAAGCTACAGGCCGAGAAGGCGACGCTGGTGAAGACGGTCGAGGAGCTCACGGCCAGGATCACCGCGGAGGAGAAGGCCATCGCCGTCCTCGAGAGCGAGGACGCGCAGACCGATCTCGACCTCGAGGCGGCCGAGGCCGAGCAGACCGCACTGATCGCCGAGCAGGCAGCGACGGTGGCGGCCGTGGCCGCCGCCGAGAAGTCCCTCGACGAGCTGCAGTCCCAGCAGACCTCCCTGCGGGAGCGACTGGTGCCCCTGGAAGCGGACCTGGACGCCGGGAAGCAGGCGCTGGCCATCCTGGAGGAGCAGGCCGCCGGGGCGATCGAGGACGCCGTGGTGAAGCAGGAGCAGATCGAGGCCGCTGAGACCGAGCGGACCACGCTGGAGGCCGCTGCGGCCGCGGCGCAGGGTGCTCTCATCGCAAAGGACGAGCAGGTCGACGAGGCCGAGGCCGGCCTCGCCGCCCTGCAGGACACCGCGGCCACGGCCGGGGCCGCCCGCACCGCCGCCGAGAGGGCTGTCGACGAGGCCGAGGCGGAGCTCCAGCGGCTGGAGGACAGCGGCGCCGCCGCCCAGGACGAGCTCGATGCCCAACAGGCCCGGATCGCCGACGCGCAGGAGACCCTCGCAGCCGCGCAGGACACGGCGAAGAGTGCCGCCGACGCGCTGGCCGCCCAGCAGGCCGAGATCGCCGACGCGCGGGAGACCCTCGCCGCGGCGCAGGACACGGCGAAGAGTGCCGCCGACGCGCTGGCCGCCCAGCAGGCCGAGATCACCGAGGCCGAGGCCGATCTGGCCGCCCTGGGGACCGCGGCGAAGTCCGCCGCGGACGCCGTCGCCGCGAACGAGGCGAAGATCGCCGCGGTCAGCGACCAGATCGCCGTGATCGAGAAGCAGATCGAGGAGGGCAGCGCAGCCGTCGCGGTCAAGCAGGCCGACCTCACGAAGGCCCAGAACGAGCTGACGAAGCTGCAGGAGCGGAAGACGTTCCTGGACCAGGAGATCGCTCGCCTGTCGGACATCAAGGGTGAGGGGCAGACCAAGAAGGAGCGGGAAGCCCTCATCGTCCAGTACAAGGCCGAGGTGAACACCGTCACCGCCCAGATCGACGACAAGAACACGCTGATCTCCGGTCTGCAGGGAGACCTGACCACCCTGCAGAAGCAGGCGGACACCCTGTCCCAGCAGCTGACGGCCAAGCAGCAGGAGAGTACCGCCCTGCAGCAGCAGGTCGCCCCGCTGCAGGCCTCGCTGACCGCTGCCGGCGCCGCGGTGGCCACGAAGCAGGCGGAGCTCACCGGGCTGCAGGACGAGCTGCCCGCGCTCAGGACCGCAGTGACCGACGCGGGCACGGCAGTGACGGCCGGGCAGACCGAGCTGACCGGGCTGCTGGGTCAGCTGCCGGCGCTGCAGGACGCGGTCGCCGCCGCGGACGACCGCGTCACCGTGCAGGAGCGGGTCGTGGCAGACCTCGAGGCCGCCCTGCCGGGCCTCACGGAGGGCGTCGAGGCCGCCCAGCAGGAGATCGCCGCCCAGCAGTCGGTGCTGGACGGCCTGCAGGACCAGCTGGCCGAGGCCACGGGTGTGCTCGAGGCCGCGGACGCGGCCGTCGCCGCCCAGGAGGCGGAGCTCCGCACGCTCCGGGCGGAGCTGCCCGCGCTGACGGCGGCCGTGGAGGACGCCGCCGAAGCCGTGGCCACGAAGCAGGGCGAGATCGCCGTGCTCGCCACGGAGATGGATGCCCTCGTGGCCAAGGTGGCTGGGCTGAACACGCAGATCGCGGCGAAGGAGGCCGAGGTCCTGGGCCTGCAGGGTCGCGTGGCTCCGCTCCTGGGTCAGCTTCAGCAGGCGGACGAGGCGGTCAGCGCCGCGGAGAAGCAGCTGACGCTGCTGCAGGACCAGGCCGTGACCCTGGACAAGCAGGTCACCGCGGCGCAGAAGACGCTCCGTGATCTGCAGGCGGTCAAGAAGCAGAACAAGGAGACGATCGCCGCCCAGACGGCCGTCGTGAACGGTCTGGAGGACCAGCTCGGGAAGGTCCAGAAGGAGATCAACGCGATCGACGGCACGATCGTGCTCGGCGGCTGCGTCGCCTGACCGCCGGCCGCCTGGGGCGCTCGGCGGGCGGGGACCGGCGGGCCCGGATCGAACGATCCGGGCCCGCTCCGGCGCCGGCCGCGGCCCCCGAGCAGCGCGGAAGGAGATTCCCATGCACGAGGGCATCGAGAACGAGCGCCCGGGCGTCGACGTGCGCAGCCCCGGCCGCATCTGCCCCGGCTGGTGCGTCGCCCGGCACGGCGCGCAGCTTGGGGAGGAGGACTGGGTCCACGTCGGCGAACCGCTGACCGTCGCCGAGGGCGTCACCGCGCATCTGTGCATGTCCGTCGACCCGGGGTGCGGTGAGGCGGACGGCCCCTACGTCCTGATCGGGGTCAGTGAGTACACCCCGGCCGCAGCGGCTGAGCTGGGACGGACGCTCATGGAGCTCGCAGCCTCCGCCGGTAGAGGGTGACCGTACGTCGAGCACAGCCCCGGGCGGGACCGGGGTGTCGGGGTCGGAGCAGGCCACGCCGTCGAGCAGGAAGTTGGAGCGGGCCAGCACCTGCGCCAGCGGCAGCTGCCCCGGCGGCGGCGAAGTAGCGGATCAGCATCCCGGCTCAGCCTCCGATCGCGCTCATGGGGCGTTCCGGCTGGACGTAGTCGGGGGAGTCCAGGCCGGTGTGGTCCATGCCGTGGGCGGCCGGTTTCGCCCACATCGCGGCCCGCCAGCGCTCGGCCAGTTGGGCGTCGGTGGCACCGTCCCGCAGCAGCGGCAGCAGCTCGACCTCCTCGTGGGAGAACAGGCAGGAGCGGATCCTGCCCTCGGCGGTGATCCGGGTCCGCTTGCAGTCGGCGCAGAAGGGCTCGGTGACCGAGGCGATGACCCCCACCGTGCCCAGCGGCTCGCCACCGGAGCCCCCGGCGCCGGCGGCCCGGGAGTCCGCCGAGGTGGGGGTGAGGGGGTGGACGTCCCAGAGTTCGGCCGGGGCGCCGTCGCGCGCCCCCGGGTGCGGGGCCAGCCGGAACCGGCCGGCGAGCCGGTGGCGGATCTCGGCGGCGGTGACCATCTCCGCCCGGGTCCAGCCGTGGTCGGCGTCCAGGGGCATCTGCTCGATGAACCGCAGCGCGAAGCCGCGCGCCAGCGCCCACGCGAGCAGCTCCGGGGCCTCGTGGTCGTTGACCCCGCGCATCAGCACCGCGTTGATCTTGACCGGGTCCAGCCCGGCCGCGGCCGCCGCCTCGGCCCCGGCCAGCACGTCGGCGAGGCGGTCCCGCCGGGCCAGGGCGCGGAAGGTCGCCGCGTCCAGGGAGTCCAGGGAGATGTTGATCCGGCTCAGCCCCGCCGCCGCCAGGGTGGCCGCGCGGGTGGTGAGGCCGATGCCGTTGGTGGTCAGCGAGACCGGCAGGTCCGGGTGGGCGGCCCGCACCCCGGCCACGATCTCCTCGAGGTCGGGGCGGACCAGGGGTTCCCCGCCGGTCAGGCGCAGCTCGGTGACCCCGAGCTCGGTCACCCCGACGTGGACGATTCGGGTGATCTCGGCGGGGGTCATGAGCTGGGCGGCGGGCAGCCAGGGCAG
Organism: Kocuria sp. GQ42; assembly: GCF_059758435.1. NCBI lineage: Bacteria > Bacillati > Actinomycetota > Actinomycetes > Micrococcales > Micrococcaceae > Kocuria > Kocuria sp. GQ42. Next base: position 121,139 of record NZ_JCAXEN010000008.1, read on the forward strand.
GCCGTCGGCGGGCATGCAGTAGGTGCAGCGCAGATTGCACTTGTCGATCACTGACAGGCGCAGGTCGGTGGCGCGGCGGCCGTGGCGGTCCACGAGCCCCGCCTCCCGCGGTGCACCGCTCGGGCCCGGACCCGCATCGCGGAGCCGGGGCAGTCCCAGGGAAACGCTCATGTCACCGCCTCGGTGGTCGTCTCCGGCCCCCGGCGATCGGGGGGCGCCGGAGCCGCGGCGGCACCGAGCCGCCCGAGCAGGTCGGCGGCGACGCTGATGGCGATCACCGCCGGGGCCTTGCCCGGGATGCCGGGGAGCCCGATGGGACACGCGATGCGCTCCAGCGCGGCGTCGCAGTGCCCCTCCGCCCGCAGCCGCGCCCGGAACCGCGACCACTTGGCCCGGGAGCCGATCAGGCCCACGCTGCCGAGGTCGTCCCGGCGCAGCGCGGCGTCGCACAGCACGAAGTCCTCGGCGTGGTCGTGGCTCATGATCAGCACGTGCGCCCCGGCCGGCAGCCCGGCCAGCACGTTCTCCGGGACGGGGCTGTGGTGGAGGCGGACCTGCGCGGCCCCGTCGGTGACGTCGGCCAGCCGGGCGGGGGCCAGCTGACCCTCCCGGCTGTCCACCAGGTGCAGGTTCAGGGGCAGGCGGGACAGCACCCGGGCGAGCTCGTGACCCACGTGGCCCACACCGAACACGGCGACCACGGGGCGGGCGCCCTGGGGCTCGAGCAGCACGCTGACCACGCCTCCGCAGCACTGGCGCCCGTGCTCCACGGCGGCGTGCTCGTTGAGCGAGAAGGTCATCGTCTCCGGATCCGCGGCCCCCGCTGCGAGGAGGTCCCGCGCCCGCTCGACCACGGTCGCCTCGAGGTTGCCGCCGCCCACGGTGTCCCACGCGGCGGACTCGGACACGACCATCTTGGCCCCGGCCTCCCGGGGGGCGTGCCCGCGCACCTCCGTGACGGTGACGAGCACCCCCGGCGCGCCCTCCGCGCGCAGGTGCTGCAGGGCGTCCAGCCAGTCCACGTCAGCGCGCCGCCGGAGCCGCCGGAGCGGCCGGAGCGGCCGACGCGGCGACGTCCGCCACGGGCAGGGCGCGGCGCGCCTCCTGGACCGCCCAGAACACGGCCTCCGGGGTGGCGGGGCTCGCGAGCTCGGTGCTCCGCCCGCCCGGCCCGAACGCGGCCGCGGCCTCCCGCAGCGCCTCGCGCACGCTGAAGGCCAGCATGAGGGGCGGCTCCCCCACGGCCTTGGAGCCGTAGACGACGCCGCTCTCGGTGGCCTCCTCGAAGAGGTGCACGTTGAACTCCTCGGGCATCTCCGAGAAGCTCGGCAGCTTGTAGGTGCTCGCCGCCTGGGTCGCCAACCGGCCCCGGTGCGGCCCGTCGGACTCGTCCCAGCGCAGCTCCTCGAGCGTGAGCCAGCCGGCGCCCTGGACGAACCCGCCCTCGATCTGCCCCACGTCGATCAGCGGGGAGAGGCTGTCGCCCACGTCGTGGACGATGTCGGTGCGCAGCAGACGGTACGCGCCCGTGAACCCGTCGACCTCCACCTCGGAGACGGAGGCACCGTAGGAGAAGTACTTGAACGGCTCGCCCTGCATCCGGGCCGCGTCCCAGTGGAGCCCCTCGGTGCGGTAGTAGCCGGCGGCCCACAGCGAGATCCGCTGGAAGTAGGCGTCGTGGGCGAGCTCGGCGAAGGACATCTCCCGGTCGGAGAATCCGATCCCGGTGACCGTGCCGTCGACGAACCGGACGTCGTCGGGGTGGATGTCGAACTTGCGGGCGGCGACCTCGGCCAGCCGGTCCCGGATCTGCTCGCACGCGTTCTTGACGGCCCCGCCGTTGAGGTCCGCCCCGGAGCTCGCGGCCGTCGCGGAGGTGTTGGGCACCTTGTCCGTGCGCGTGGGCGCCAGCCGGACGGCCTCCAGCGGCACCCCGAGCGCGGTGGCCGCGACCTGGCGCATCTTGGTGTGCAGGCCCTGGCCCATCTCGGTGCCACCGTGGTTGATGAGCACGGACCCGTCCTTGTAGACGTGCACGAGCGCACCGGCCTGGTTGAAGGCCGTGAGGTTGAAGGAGATGCCGAACTTCACGGGGGTGACGGCGAGCGCCCGCTTGGTGTCGGGGTGGGCGGCGTTGAACGCGGCGATCTCCTCGCGGCGGCGCTCCACCTCGGCCCGGTCCAGCAGCTGGGTCCAGATGGTGCGCAGCCGCTCGGCGTGCCGGACGGGCTGGCCGTACGGGGTGGCCTGGCCGGGGACGTAGAGGTTGCGGTGGCGCAGCTCCGTGGGGTCCAGGCCGAGCAGCGGGGCGCAGCGGCCCATGACCTCCTCGATCACCAGCATGCCCTGCGGGCCGCCGAAGCCGCGGAACGCGGTCTGGGAGGTCTTGTGGGTCTTCGCGATCCGGCCGTGGACCTGCACGTGGGGGATCCAGTAGGCGTTGTCGATGTGGCACAGCGTCCGCTGCAGCACGGGCTCGGAGAGGTCCAGGCTCCACCCGCCGTCGCTGGTGACGGTGGCCTCCAGGGCCTGCAGGTGACCGCCCTCGTCGAAGCCGGCCTCCCACCGGGCGTGGTACGGATGACGCTTGCCGGACAGCGTGAGGTCCTGGGTGCGGTTGAGCCGCAGCCGCACCGGTCGGCCCGTCAGCACCGATCCGAGGGCGGCGACGGCGGCGTAGCCGTGCGGCTGCATCTCCTTGCCGCCGAACCCACCGCCCATGCGCAGGCACTGCACGGTGACCTCGTGGCTGTGCAGACCCAGGACGTGGGCGACGATCTCCTGGGTCTCCGTGGGGTGCTGGGTGCTGCAGTGCACCAGGACCTGCCCGCCCTCGTCCACGTAGGCGAAGGAGGCGTGGGTCTCCAGGTAGAAGTGCTCCTGGCCGCCGAACTCGAACTCCCCGCTGAAGCGGTGGGCGGAGCCGGCCAGCGCCGTGCCCGTGTCCCCGCGGCTCACGGTGGGCTGACCGCCCTGGAAGCTGCCGGCCTCGACGGCCTCGGCCACGGTGACCAGCGACGACAGCGGCTCGTAGTCGACCTCGACGGCGTCGGCGCCCAGCCGGGCGGCCTCCTGGGTCTCGCCCAGCACCCAGCACACGGCGTGCCCGTAGAACATGACCTCGGCGGGGAACAGCGGCTCGTCGTGCTTGGTGCCGGCGTCGTTGACCCCGGGCACGTCCGCCGCGGTGAGGACCCGGACCACCCCGGGGACCGCCAGGGCCGGGGCGGTGCGCAGGTCCTGCACGCGGGCGTGGGCGTGCGGGGTCTGAACGGGCCAGGCGTGCAGCACGTCCTGGTGGCGCACGATGAGGTCGTCGGTGTACAGGGCCGTGCCGGTGACGTGCAGCGCGGCGCTCTCGTGCGGGACCGGCACGCCCACCACGGGGTCGACGGGGCGGTCGGCGAGGGACTTCAACGGGACACCTCCAGATCGGGGGCGGGCGCGTGCTGCGCCCAGAACTTGAGCAGGGCCTGCTCGAGCATGGCCGAGCGGTAGCGGGCGCTGGCCCGGTGGTCGTCGATCGGGGTGCCCTCTCCGGCCAGTGCGGCCGCCGCGGCGACGACCGTGTCGCGGTTCCACGGCGCCCCGTCGAGGAGGCGCTCCGCGCCGTGCGCCCGGATCGGGGTGGCCGCCACGCCGCCCAGGCCGATCCGCGCGGACGAGACCGTCCCGGCGTCCACCTGCACGGCGATGCCGACGGCCACGCTGGAGATGTCGTCGAAGCGCCGCTTGGCGATCTTGTGGAACCCGCTGTGCCCGGCGAGAGGCAGCGGGATCCGCACGGCGCGGATGATCTCCCCGGGGCGGCGGACGCTGCGCCGGTACCCCGTGTAGTACTCGTCCAGGGGCACCTCGCGCTCGCCCCCGGCGGAGGCCAGCACCACGGACGCGCCCAGGGCCAGCAGGGCCGGGGCCGAGTCCCCGATGGGCGATCCGGTGCCGAGGTTGCCGCCGAACGTCGCGGCGTTGCGGATCAGGCGGGAGGCGAACTGCGGGAAGAGCTGGTCGAGCAGGGGCACCCGTCCGGCGAGGCCGCGCTCGACCTCGGACAGGCTCAGGGACGCACCGATCTCGATCCGCTCCTGTCCCACCTCGAGCGTGCGCAGCTCCTCGAGCCGGTCCACGGCGAGGGACAGCGGCGGACGGGTGTGGCGGATGTTGACCTCCACGCCCGCGTCCGTCGAACCGGAGATCAGCTGGGCCCCCGGTTCGCGCTCCAGGTGCTCGAAGAGCTCGTCCAGGGAGCCGGGGCGGACGAACCGTGCGCCGTCGGCCTCCACCCGGGTGGGCGGGGCGGGCTGCGCGGGCCGCTCCTGGCGCCGGAGCAGGGGGTCGGCGTCGGCCGGAGTCCCCAGGGCGTAGGCGGCGTCGCGGATGGGCCGGTAGCCGGTGCAGCGGCAGAGGTTGCCGCTCAGGGCGTGCAGGTCGAACCCGTTGGGCCCGCACTCGTGGCCGGCCGCGTGCTCCTCGCCGGTAACCGCGGTGCCGGTCTGCGCCTCGTCGGCCGCGCCGGAGGTGCCGCGCTCGGGGCGGTAGTACTCGGCGGCCATGGCGCAGACGAACCCCGGCGTGCAGTAGCCGCACTGGGAGCCTCCCCGGAACGCCATCTCCTGCTGGACGGGGTGCAGCGCCGCCGGCGCGCCGGCGCCGGGGGCGGACCCGAGCCCCTCGGCGGTGACGACCTCCTGGCCGTCGAAGGCGACGGCGGGGGGCAGGCACGCGTTCACGGCGGTCCACCGGCTGCGCCCTTCCCCGTCCGGCCGGGCGACCAGCACCGCGCAGGCACCGCACTCGCCCTCGGCGCAGCCCTCCTTGGCCCCGGTCAGTCCCTCGCCGCGCAGCCAGTCCAGCAGCCGGGTGTGCGGGCCAAGCCCGTCACAGCTCCGGGTACGACCGTTGACCGTCACTCGGATGTCGCTCATGCCTGCTGCTCCTCGGTGCATGCCACTGGCCGCGACCTGGAGTCAGGTGGTTCCCCGGGGGTACCGGGAGCTCTCTGGCGGCGGACCAGCGCGATTCGTCGTTGCTCGCCCGGTAGATAGTCCGCTTCAGGACCCGCCGTAGGCTGAGTCACACCATAACCACGCCGTGACGGGGCCGCAAGAGTTCGGGCGCCACGACCGGGCCACGGTGGATCTGGAAGAATTCTTCCACAATGTGTTGTACCTCACGTCCTTCTGCTCTACGTTGGCCTCAGCCACAGGCGGGTCCCGTTCGATCGGGACTATCTACCGGGCATGATCTGACAGCCGGGTGGGCCCGCCGACGGACATCTGCCGTTCCCCGGGTCCCCCCACGATCCGTGAGGACCTGAGCAGCATGTCGACCGTTCACGAAGAGACCACGCACCTCCAGACCCACCTCCAGCACGCCGTCGACCTCGCGGCGGAGAACGCCGCTGTCGACGGCGGACCCTTCGGGGCCGTCGTCGTGACCGCGGACGGGCGGGAGTTCCCCGCCGTCAACCGCGTGACGGCGGATCACGACCCCACGGCGCACGCCGAGGTCATGGCGATCCGCAGCGCCTGCCGTGAGCTGGGGACCTTCGACCTCAGCGGGGCCGTGCTCTACACCAGCTGCGAACCGTGCCCGCTGTGCCTCTCGGCCTCGCTGTGGGCCCGGCTGGACGCGGTGTACTTCGCCGCCGACCGGCACGACGCCGCGGCCGGCGGATTCGACGACGCCGAGTTCTACGAGTTCTTCGCCCGCAGCGCGCAGGAGCGTGACCGGGCCCTGCCGGTCCGCCACGTCCCGCTCGCCGCACGCACCGAGCCGTTCCGGGCGTGGGCCGGCAACGCCCACCGCACCGAGTACTGAGCCGACCGCCCGCCGCCCCCGGTCGGCTTCCACCGGGACCACCAGATCTGGACACTTCACGGGAGACCCGCCGACAGCAGCCGGGCCCGGGAAAAACAGAGGATCGCCGGACCTTGCGCAGCAGAGCCGACGCCTGCGCGCTGAAGGAGGCACCTTCCATGTCATCGACCACACCCGGCCGTCCGGCCGACGCCCGCACGACCGCAGCCCGCACGATCCGCCGTGGGCGCCCGGCGCGCCCGGCGCCCGCGCCCGGACCGGAGGACGAGCGGCTGCCGCTGGGGCGCACCACCGCCTACGGCTTCCAGCACGTCCTCACCATGTACGGCGCCATCGTCGCCGTCCCCCTCATCATCGGGCAGGCCGCCGGGCTCTCCGGCGAGGAGATCGCCCTTCTCATCAGCTCCTGCCTGCTCATGGGCGGGGTCGCCACCGTCCTGCAGAGCTTCGGGGCGCCCTTCCTCGGCTCCAGGCTCCCGCTCGTGCAGGGCGTGTCCTTCGCCGGGGTCGCCCCCATGCTCGCGATCCTGGCCGGGGGCAACGACCTGACCACCATCTTCGGGGCCGTGCTCGTCTCCTCGGTGGTGGGCTTCCTGCTCGCCGGCGCGTTCTCCCGCGTCCTCCGGCTGTTCCCGCCGGTGGTCACTGGAACGGTGATCACGGTCATCGGCATCTCCCTGCTGCCGGTCGCGATCTCCTGGGCCGCCGGTGACGGGGACGGCGGAGCCGCCGATCCCCGCAGCCTGGCCCTGGCCGGGATCACCCTGCTCATCGTGCTGGTGCTCTCCAAGGTGGGGGTCGGGATGATCTCCCGCCTGTCCATCCTGCTCTCCTTCGTGCTCGGCACGGTGATCGCCCACGCGATGGGAATGGTGGACTTCTCCGGTGTGGGCGAGGGCGGCATCGTCACCTTCCCGACGCCCCTGGCCTTCGGGCCCCCCACCTTCGAGCTCGCCTCGATCATCTCGATGCTCATCGTGGTGCTCGTGACGATGACCGAGACCACGGCGGACATCCTCGCGGTGGGCGAGATCACCGGGGCCGAGGTCGACTCGAAGCGCGTGGCCAACGGCCTGCGGGCGGACATGCTCTCCTCCGCGGCGGCGCCGGTGCTCAACTCGTTCACCCAGACGGCCTTCGCCGCCAACGTGGGCCTCGTCGCGGTGACGGGCGTCCGCAGCCGCTTCGTGGTCACCGCCGCCGGCGTCATCATGGTGGGGCTGGGCCTGTTCCCCGTCATCGGGGAGGTCGTCGCGGCCATCCCGGCCCCGGTCCTCGGCGGCGCGTCGATCGTGCTCTTCGGCACGGTGGCGTCCTCCGGCGTCCGCACGCTGGCCAAGGTGGACTTCGGCAACTCCATGAACCTCGTCATCGTGGCGGTCGCCTTCGCGTTCGGCCTCATCCCGGTGGCCGCACCGCAGTTCTACGCCGGCTTCCCGTCCTGGACCCAGACCATCCTCGGCTCGGGGATCAGCGCCGCGGCGCTCGTGGCCATCGCCCTCAACCTCCTGTTCAACGAGCTGACCGCCGGCAACTCCCGGCACCAGTCCGTCATGGCGGCGGCGCCGGTGCGGGTCGTCCGGGCGGACGTGCTCGCGCACCTGGAGGAGGGCGACCGGATCCAGGACGGTGCCGTCGTGACGAGCGACGGGGCCGAGGTCGCGGTCGTCCCGGGGCAGCACTTCGACGACGTCCGGAGGATGATCGACTCCGGGAAGATCACGCACACGGGCCAGATCCTGCAGGTGATCGGGCAGAAGGAAGGGGCCTGAGCCGCACGCGGCGGGGATGGAGCCGGCGGCGCGGGGACCTCGCACCCCGCGCCGCCGGCTCCGGCCGCAACGTCTCTGCCGGGACACCAGCTTCTGCTCGGGCCCCGCGGCTCAGTGGCTTTTCGGTTCTCGCGGCTCAGTGGCGTGGCGCCGGGGGTGCTCCGAGGGGGCGCGGGCGGGTCGCCAGGAGCCGACCCACGGGCCGACAGACCAGCAGGAGGAGGATCCCGAGGGCGGAGAGGCCGCCGGCGAGCCCGGGGGAGTCGTGCCACGCTCCGGTGAGGGAGAGGAAACCGGGCAGCCCGGTGCTCAGCAGCGCGTTGCCGATGGCGAGGACCCCCACCGCAGGCGCCAGGTCCCTGCGGTCCCGGGCCATGAGCACGAAGAAGGCGCCCCACAGCACCGACCACATCAGCCACTGCACGGCGAGGACACTCCCGTCCAGGACCACCCAGGAGTGCGCCGCGAAGCCGGCCCCGCTGACGGCCACGACCAGGGAGAACCAGCCCAGTCCGTGGTCCGGCCAGCGGGTGACCAGGTTGACGCCCAGCCAGAGGTAGGTGAAGCCGAAGAAGTAGAGGCCGGCGGCCTCCGCGATTCGGGCCCCGTCGCCCCCGGCCGAGACGAGGAGCCAGGTGGGGACCACCACCTGCAGCGCTCCCACGAAGAAGTTCAGCGGAGCGGCGCCGGTGCCGCTGACGTGGCCCAGCAGCATCATCCCGTTGACGAACAGGACCGCACCGACGTAGAGCAGGCCGACGGCGCTCAAGGGCGCCGGTTCCGGGGCCGACTACGGCCCCGGTACCAGGACGCGATCACCGGTGCACCTCGATCTTTTCGCATGGGCCCCCGACGCGCCGGGCCGTGGCGAGCCGGGTTCCCCTTCGCGCCGTGTTGAGTGGGGGCGGCGGAACGTGGCGGACAGGGCGTTCACGAGCGGAGGTCACGCGGAGGCCAGTTGCTGAAGGCCTTCGGCCGGGCGGGAGCATAGGTGCGGACCTTCGAGGTGGTCAGTCCCAGCCGGACGAGGGACTCGGCGACGGTCACGGCCGCGGCGACGCCGTCGACCACGGGTACCCCGGTGCGCTCGGCGACCTTCGCGGTCAGACCCGCCATCCCGCCGCAGCCGAGGCAGATGACCTCCGCGTGGTCGTCCCGCACGGCGCGCAGCGACTGGTCGAGGATGGCCTGGACGGCGGCGCCGGGGTCCGACTCCAGCTCGAGGACGGACATCCCGCTGGCCCGCACGGACGCGCAGCGGTCGGTGAGGCCGGCGAGCTTGAGCCGGTCCTCGATGAGCGGAACCGTGCGGTCCAGCGTCGTCACCACCGAATACCGGTGCCCCAGGTACATGGCCGTGCTCGCCGCCGCCTCGGTGATGTCGACCACCGGCACGTCCAGGAGCTCCTGCAGGCCCTCCCTGCCGTGCTCGCCGTAACCGGCCTGGATGACGGCGTCGAAGGGTTCCGGGTAGGCCTTCACGGTCTCCATCACAGCGATGGCGGCCAGATAGCTCTCGTAGTTGCCCTCTACGGACTCTGCCCCGAACAGCGGCGTCAGCGGCACGATCTCGGTCCCGGGCGCGGCGACGGCCGCTGCTTCGCGGCCGATGGACTCGGTCATGGACTCGGTGGTGTTCACGTTGAGCACGAGGATGCGCATGCGGATGGCCTTTCGGTCGGAGGTCCCGGGTGTGAGGTGGTCGCCGGGGCGGTCAGTGCTTCGGGGCCACGGCGATCTCCTCGCCGTCGACGGCGTGGAACGTGGCGTGGCGGTCGCTGATCAGCAGATAGATCACCGCGGCCAGGATCGCGCCGACGAACCAGGAGAACCCGGCGATGAAGGTGAAGGCGGGAACGAGTGCCAGGATCAGGGCGACGATCGCGGCCGGTGTGCCTGCGACGATGGCCTTGCGGTTGACGCCGCGGGTGTAGGCGTACTCCCCGTCCGGGGACTCGGAGTACAGGTCCGGGACATTGACCTTGCCCTTCCTGACCAGCCAGTAGTCGGCCATGATCACGCCGAACAGGGGGCCCAGCAGTGCTCCCAGTCCGCCGAGGAAGTACACGATGACCACGGGGGAGTTGTACAGGTTCCAGGGCAGGATGAGCAGACCGATGATCGCGGAGACGATGGCCGCCCGTCGGAAGTTCAGGGCGCGCGGGAACAGGTTGGCCAAGGTGTAGATGGGGGCGACGAAGTTGGCCATGAGGTTCACGGCAATCGTCAGGATGATCAGGGCGAGGCAGGCGAGCACGAGCAGGAAGGTGTTCGGGATGGCGTTGACGACGTCGGTGGGGCCTTCGATGATCGTGCCGTCGATCTTGTACTGGGCGCCCGCGAGGACGATGACGATGGCGGCGAAGAACATCATGTTGATGGGGATGCCGTAGAAGTTGCCGCGCACCACGGAGCGCTCCGAGGGGGCGCCGCGGGTGAAGTCGCAGAAGTTCAGGACGAAGGTGCCGTAGATGACCACCCACAGGGCGGCGGACTGGAAGATGCGCACCCACATCTCGACGCCGGTCAGGGAGTCCGCGGTGGACCAGGCGATGGACCCTCCGGCCTCGACGAACATCCAGATCGCCAGTGCGAGCAGGGTGGTCAGGATGATCGGGCCGGCGAAGGCCTCGTACTTGCGAATCATCTCCATGCCGAAGCTGACGATGACGACCTGCACGATCCACAGCGCCACGAACGAGATCCACCCCAGGGTCGAGAGACCGAGGAACGAGTCGGTGTCGAGCGGTGCCAGGGACGGGGCCAGTGCCAGGATCAGGACCCGGAGCACCAACGAGGCCAGGTAGGTCTGGATGCCGAACCAGGCGATGGCCACGCCGCCACGGACGATGGCGGGGATCTGCGCGCCCTTGACGCCGAAGGCGATGCGGCTCATGACCGGGAACGGTACGCCTGTGCGCTCTCCCATGAACCCGGAGAGGTTCAGGAGCAGGAAGAGCAGGGCGGCACCGAGGACGAAGGCCAGCATGATCTGCCACCCACCCAGCCCCAGTGCGAACAGCCCGATGGCGAACGCGTAGTTGCCCAGGGAGTGCACGTCGTTGGCCCACAGCGTGAAGATGCTGTAGGCGTGCCAGGTCCGGCCCTTCTTCGTGGTGGGGGCCAGGTCCTCGTTGTAGAGCCGGGGGCTGACGCCCGTGGGGATGGGACCGGTGGTGCCGGGGACGTGGACGGCAGCCTCGACGGCGGGGTCCCCGGTGCCCCACGGACCGGGGTCGAGCAGGGGCCGGTGTCCGTGCCGCCCGGCCGTGCTGCGCGGCTCGCCGCCGCGGGGAGAGCCGTGCTCCGGATCGGTGCCGGGGGATGCCTTGCTGACGTTCACGGCGCCGGTCTCCTTCTGGGAAATGCGCATCAGACCCTCATTCCATGATGTGAAAATAGAATTTCATTCGATGAAATGAGCCTAGGTGTGTCCTGTGTCACGAGCAAGCCTTACGGAACAGTAATTTCAGGGACTGTCCGGATTGAAACCTTCATGACGAGAGGCCGCAGGCCAGGAGGAACGCCTCCTGGCCTGCGGCCTGCGGCCTGCGGTGGATCGTGCCGGTGGTGCGTCAGCCCTCACCGCGCCGGACCAGACGGCCCGTCGGTGTCCGGAAGTCCACGGCGCTGCCCCGCAGATACGTTCGGCGCACCTTTCCGGACAGCGCCTTGCCCTGGTACGGGGTGATGGGGTTCTTGTGGTGCAGCTTGCCCGCGTCCACGACGAAGGCGTCGTCGGGTGCGAAGACCACCAGGTCGGCGTCGTAGCCCAGGGACAGCCTGCCCTTGGAGCGCAGACCGGCCCGTTGGGCGGGCTTCGTCGACATCCACTCCACGACGCGGCCCAAGGACACTCCCCGGCGGCGGGCCTCGGTCCAGATCAGGGACAGACCCAGCTGCAGGGAGGAGACTCCGCCCCAGGCCACGCCGAAGTCGCCGTTGCCGAGGTCCTTCAGGTCCAGGGTCGAGGGGGAGTGGTCGGAGACGACGAAGTCGATGGTCCCGTCGATCAGGCCCTGCCACAGCAGCTCCCGGTTGCCGACCTCCCGCACCGGCGGGCAGCACTTGAAGGCGGTGGCCCCGTTGGGCACCTCCTCGGCGAGCAGGGTGAGGTAGTGCGGGCAGGTCTCGACCGTGATGTCCAGACCGTCCGCCTTCGCCGTCGCGATCATCGGCAGGGCGTCCGAGGAGGACAGGTGCAGGATGTGGGAGCGGGCGCCGGTCCAGCGGGTGCGCTCGATGACCTCGGCGATCGCCAAGTTCTCCGCCCCGCGCGGACGGGACCTGAGGAAGTTCTCGTAGACGTCCCCCTCGGGGTGCGGGGCGCGGTCGATGGCCCGGGAGTCCTCGGCGTGCACGATCATCAGCGAGTCGAAGGTCTTGATCTCGGCGAGGTCCTCCTCCATCTCGTCGGCCTCGAGGTGCGGGAACTCGTCCACGCCGGAGTGCAGCAGGAAGCACTTGAAGCCGAAGACGCCGTCGTCGTGCAGCTCGCGCAGGTGGGGCTTGTTGCCGGGGATCGCCCCGCCCCAGAAGCCGACGTCCACGAAGACGTTGTTCTGGGCGAAGAGCCGCTTGTACTCGAGGGCCGGCACGTTGACGGTTGCCGGGACCGAGTTGAGCGGCATGTCCAGGACCGTGGTGACGCCCCCGGCGGCGGCCGCGCGGGTGGCGGAGGCGAAACCCTCCCACTCGGTGCGGCCGGGCTCGTTGATGTGCACGTGGGTGTCCACCAGGCCGGGCAGCAGGTGCTCGTCCTCGGCCAGCTCCACGACCTCGCGGCCGGTCAGGCCGGCGCCGAGGGGTTCGATGGCCACGATCCTGCCGTTGCGCACGCCCACCTCGCGGGGAGCGAAGTGGTCCCCGCAGGAGACGTTCTGCCCCCGCACCACGAGATCGAACTCGCGGTGATCACCCGCGAAGGCGCCGTCGTCGTCCGCCCCCAGGTGGGGGGCATCGGCGGCATCGGCGGGGATCCCGTGCTCCCGCTTGTAGTCGGCGATGAGGCGTCGGACGCGCTCGGGGTCGTTGGCGTCCTCGCTCACCTCCCGCTGGTGCGCCTGCTCGGCCTCGAACGCGCTCCGGGTGGCGGCCGGCTTGGTGGCCGCGCGCGCGGAGTCCTCCCGGGCGATCGCCGCGGCATCCCCGGTCGCCTGCTGCGGGCGCCCCGCGGCGTCCGCGGTGCCGTCCGCGCGCCCCGTCTGCTCCTCGGACGGTTCCGGCGGGGCCGGCGGACGCCCTTGCTCGCCGCCCAGGGTCTTGCCCCGGCCAGGAGTCCCCGGCTGCTGTGGTGTCTTCTTCTCCGTCATCGACGTTCCTCCTCGTGTCGGCGTCCGCACGGGGCGCCGGATCGATCAGTTGGGTTGGGCCCCGGCGAGCAGATCGGGGAGCTCGAGGGCGAGCCGGGCGCCCACCTGCTCGAGCAGCCTGCCGGCCTCGCGCATGCAGACCCGTGGGTCCGGCTCGAGGTCGGTGAGGGCATAGGTGCGCACGAAACCGGCGGCCCTGCGGGTCTCCTCGTCGAGGGTGGTGCGTCCGCACACGGCCACCACCGGGACACCGGCGGCGTGCGCGGTGGTGGCGACCCCCATGGGGGTCTTCCCGCCGAGCGACTGCTCGTCGAGGCTGCCCTCCCCGGTGACGACCAGGTCGGTGCCCGCCATCCGGTCGGCGAGCCCCACGAACTCCAGGACCACGTCGATGCCCGGACGGCGCTGGGCCCCGAGCACGGCGAGGGCCGCGTAGCCCACGCCGCCGGCGGCCCCGGCGCCGGGGGCCCCGGCCGCCGTCAGGGAGGCCGGGCCCATGGCGTCCGCCAGCCGGTCCCGGAAGACCGTCAGCGCGGCATCGAGGGATGCGACGAGATCCGGATCGGCACCCTTCTGCGGACCGAACACGGCCGCCGCACCGTTGGTCCCCGTGAGGGGGTTGTCCACGTCCGCGGCCAGGACGAACTGTGCGTCCCGCACCCGGGGATCCAGCCGGGTGAGGTCCACCCGGGCCAGCCGGGCGAGCTCGGCGCCTCCGCGGCCCAGCTCGGCGCCCTCGTCGTCCAGCAGGCGAGCGCCGAGGCCCTGGAGCAGCCCCGCACCGCCGTCGGTGCAGGCGCTGCCGCCCACCCCCAGGACGATCCGGGTGGCTCCGGCATCGAGGGCGGCGCGGATCAGTTCGCCGGTGCCGCGGCTGGTGGCGCCCCCGGCGTCGAGCACGGGTGCGCCGTCCTCGTCCACCGGGAGCGCGGCCAGTCCCGAGGCCAGGGCCATCTCCACCACCGCGGTCCGGTCGAGCAGGGCGAACCCTGCCTCGACGGAGTTTCCGGCGGGACCGGTCACGGTGGTGGAGCAGGCGACGAATCCGGCGCCGACGGCGGCGTCGAGGGTGCCCTCGCCGCCGTCGGCCACCGGGACGGCCACGACCGTGGCGGACGGCTCCACGGACCGGATGCCCGCCGCGAGGTGCTCCACCACGTCGGTGGCTTCCAGCGAACCCTTGAACTTGTCCGGGGCGACGACGATGCGCACGGCCGGTCCTCCTGTTCTGTGCGGAAGGGGATCAGTCGAGCAGGGCGATCGCCGTCGGGGCGTCCACGCCGCTGACGGCGAGCTCCTCGAACTCGACCACGTTGTCGATCTCGGTCCCCATGGAGATGTTGGTGACCTTCTCCAGTATGACCTCCACCACCACGGGGACCTGGTGCTCCTCCAGGAGGACCCGCGCCTGGCCGAAGGCCTCCTGCAGCTTCTCGGGATCGGTCACGCGCAGGGCCTTGCAGCCCAGGCCCTCGACGACCTTGAGGTGGTCCACGCCGTAGCCCTGGGTCTCCGGGGAGTTGATGTTCTCGAACGCCAGGGAGACGTTCTGCTCCATCTTGAACCCGCGCTGGGACTGGCGGATGAGGCCCAGGTACGAGTTGTTCACCACCACGTGGAGATAGGGCAGGTTGAACTGCGCCCCGACGGCCAGCTCCTCGATCATGAACTGGAAGTCGTAGTCCCCGGAGAGCGCCACGACGGTGGCCTCGGGCTTGCCCCGGACGACGCCGAGGGCGGCGGGCCCGGTCCAGCCCAGCGGGCCGGCCTGGCCGGCGTTGATCCACTGGCGGGGGCCGTGCACGTGCAGGAACTGGCCGCCGGCGATCTGGGAGAGCCCGATGGTGGAGACGTAGGTGACGTCCGTGCCGAAGGCGGAGTTCATCTCCTCGTAGACGCGCTGCGGCTTGACCGGGACCTGCGTGAAGTGCGTCTTGCGCTGCATCGAGCCCTTACGCTGGGCGCAGTCCTTGACCCACACGGACCAGTCCGGCACGGAGAACCGCTCCTTGCGCTCCCGGGCGACCTCGATGAGGATCTCCAGGGCCGCGCCGGCGTCGGAGACGATGCCGAGGTCGGGGGAGAAGACGCGCCCGATCTGGGTGGGCTCGATGTCGATGTGCACGAACGTGCGGCCCCGGGTGTAGGTGTCCAGGCCGCCGGTGTGGCGGTTGGCCCACCGGTTGCCGATGCCCAGCACGAAGTCGGACTCCAGGAACGTCGCGTTGCCGTAGCGGTGCGAGGTCTGCAGGCCCACCATGCCCGCCATCAGCGGGTGGTCGTCCGGGATGGCGCCCCAGCCCATGAGGGTCGGGATCACGGGGACGTCCAGCAGTTCGGCGAGCTCGACCAGCTGCGCCGAGGCATCGGCGTTGATGATGCCGCCGCCGGCCACGATGAGCGGACGCTGCGCGGAGGAGAGCATGTCCAGGACCTTCTCGGCCTGCGCGCGGGTCGCTGCGGGTCGGTGGACGGCCAGGGGCTCGTAGACGTCGATGTCGAACTCGATCTCGGCGAGCTGGACGTCCAGGGGGAGATCCAGCAGCACCGGACCGGGCCGGCCCGAGCGCATGAGGTAGAAGGCCTTCTGGAACGCCCCGGGGACCTGGCCGGGCTCCAGCACGGTCATCGCCATCTTGGTGACCGGCGCGGCGATCGAGGAGATGTCCACGGCCTGGAAGTCCTCCTTGTGCAGCTTGGCCACGGGGGCCTGGCCGGTGATGCACAGGATCGGGACGGAGTCCGCCCACGCGGCGTAGAGGCCGGTGATCATGTCGGTGCCCGCGGGACCGGACGTGCCCACGCAGATCCCGATGTTGCCGGGGGCGGCC
Organism: Kocuria sp. GQ42; assembly: GCF_059758435.1. Classification (NCBI taxonomy): domain Bacteria; kingdom Bacillati; phylum Actinomycetota; class Actinomycetes; order Micrococcales; family Micrococcaceae; genus Kocuria; species Kocuria sp. GQ42. The sequence continues at coordinate 136,874 of NZ_JCAXEN010000008.1, forward strand.
CGGGTGTAGCCGTCGGCCATGTGCGAGGCGCCCTCGACGTGCCGGGCGAGGGTGTGCCGGATGCCGCCGTGGGCGCGCATCGCCGAGTAGAACGGGTTGATGGCGGCGCCGGGCAGGCCGAAGGCCTCGGTGGCGCCCTCCTTCTCGAGGATGGCGACGACGGCGTCGACCGTGCGCATTCTGGCCATGATGAACTCCTTGGAAGCAGGACCCGGGATCGGGTCGGGAAGCGGTGGGGTGGGGAAGGTCAGCGGCCCGAGCGGCCGGAGAGCTCCTCGACGAGCTTGAAGAGACCCGAGTGGTCGAGTCCGCCGTCACCCTTGTTGACGGTGGCGGCCACGAGCTGGGCGACGATCGCGCCGAGCGGCACGGCCACGCCGGCCTCCCGGGCGGCGGAGGTCACGATGCCCATGTCCTTGTGGTGCAGCTGCAGCCGGAAGCCCGGGTCGAAGTTGCGGTCCAGCATCTTCTGGCCCTTCTGGTCCAGGACCTTGGAACCGGCCAGGCCGCCCCCGAGGACCTTCAGCGCGGCGTCCGTGTCCACGCCGTAGGCCTCGAGGAAGACGACGGCCTCCGCGAGGAGCTGGATGTTGCCGGCCACGATCAGCTGGTTGGCCGCCTTGACGGTCTGCCCGGAGCCGGCGGGGCCCACGTGCACGATCGTCCTCCCGACGGCCTCGAGCACCGGGCGGGCGGCCTCGAAGTCCGCGGCCTCGCCGCCGACCATGATCGAGAGCACGGCGTCGATGGCGCCCTGTTCCCCGCCGGAGACCGGGGCGTCCAGCGGGCGCAGCCCGTGCTCGACGGCCTCCCGGGACAGGCGTGCGGCCACGTCCGGGCGGATGGAGCTCGCGTCGATCCAGACGGTGCCCTGCGCGGCGTGGGCGAAGACGCCGTCCTCGCCGGTCACGACGCCCTCGACGTCCGGGGAGTCCGGGACCATCGTGATCACGACATCGGCGTTCGCGACGGACTCGGCCACGCTGGACGCGCCCTTGCCGCCGGCCTCGACGAGCTGGTCGATCTTGTCCTGCGAGCGGTTGAAGCCGACGACGTCGTAGCCGGCCTTGACGAGGTTCTTGGCCATGGGCAGGCCCATGATGCCGAGTCCGATGACGGTGACGTTGGTCATGGTGGGATTCCTCACTGTGGGAGCCCGTGCGGTGCGTGCGACGGGCCGTGGTGGCAGGTGCGGGGGAGGAGGCGCGTCAGGCGCCGGTGCGAGCCGCGGACCACGCGGAGGTCCAGGCGAAGGGGTCCTGCTGCGACGCCTTGTACTCGAGGCCCACGTAGCCCGAGTAGCCGAGCTCCCGGCTGCGCTCGATCCACCGCTGGAGCGGGAGCTCGCCGGTACCGGGCTCGTTGCGTCCGGGGGCGTCGGCGATCTGGATGTGGCCGAAGTCAGCGGCGTGCTTCTCGATGACCGCGGAGACGTCGTCACCGTTGACCGACAGGTGGTAGAAGTCGGCGAGCAGCCTGATGTTGTCGGCGCCGGCGGCCCGGACCTTCGCGATGACGTCGAGGGCGTCCTGGGCGGTCTTCAGGGGATAGGCCTCGGTGCCGGAGACCGGCTCCAGCAGCACGGTCCCGCCGATGCGCGCCACGCCCTCGGCGGCGGCCACGAGATTGCGCACCGCCAGCTCGTCCTGGGCCTCCGGCGTGTGCTCGGGCCGGCGGTTGCCGTAGAGCGCGTTGAAGGCCTTGCAGCCGGTGCGCTCGCCGATGGCGGCGACCACGGCGATGTTCTCCTTGAACTCCCCGCAGCGGCCCTTCCAGGACACGAGGCCCCGGTCTCCGCCCGGCATGTCGCCGGCATTGAAGTTCAGCCCGCTCAGCTGCACCCCCGCGTCCCGGATCGCGTCCACGAAGGCGTCGACGTCGCGGTCCGCGGGCACGGACTCCGCGAAGGGCCACCAGAACTCGACCGCGTCGAAGCCGGCGGCCTTGGCGGCCGCGGGGCGCTCGAGCAGGGGCAGGTCGGTGAGAAGGATGGAGCAGTTCACGGTGTAGGACATCTGGATCCTCCTGGTTCGGACGGGACCGCCACGTATTTCGGGATGTGGAAGTCAACTTCTGTCTTGTGAAACAGCGTACGGTTCCCTGTGACGCAGGTCAATCCCTGATTGGAAGAATTATTTCAGGATGTGGAAACTTCGGAGCGTGGTCCGAGTGCATGGAAGGACCCCGTGCCGCCGCGGTGGCAGGGCGGCACGGGGTCCAGTCGGTGGGGACGGGATCGCCGTCCGGTCAGCGCAGCTTCATCTGCCGGTTGACGTCCTTGTAGAGAAGGTACCGGAACCGGCCGGGGCCGCCCGCATAGCAGGCCTGGGGGCAGAACGCCCGCAGCCACATGAAGTCGCCGGCCTCGACCTCGACCCAGTCCTGGTTGAGCCGGTAGACGGCCTTGCCCTCGAGGACGTAGAGCCCGTGCTCCATGACGTGGGTCTCGGCGAAGGGGATCACCGCCCCCGGTTCGAAGGTCACGATCGTCACGTGCATGTCGTACCGGACGTCGTCCGGGTCGACGAAGCGCGTGGTCGCCCACTTGCCGTCGGTCCCCGGCATGGCCGTCGGCTCGACCTCCTGCTCGTTGGTGACGAACGGCTCCGGCACCTCGATGCCCTGCACGTACTCGTAGGCCTTGCGGATCCAGTGCAGGCGGGCGGGCTCGCCGCCGCGGTTGCGCACGGTCCACTCGCACTCCGGCGGGAGGAACGCGTAGCCGCCGGGGGCGAGCTCGTGCTCCTCCCCGTCGACGGTCAGGACGAGCGCCCCCTCCATGAGGAAGAGCACGCCCTCCACGCCGGCCTCCGTCTCGGGCCGGTCGCTGCCGCCGCCGGGGCCGACCTCCACGATGTACTGCGAGAAGGTCTCCGCGAAGCCGGACAGGGGCCGGGCGAGCACCCAGACCCGGGTGTCCTCCCAGAACGGGAGCCGGCTGGTGACGATGTCCCGCATGGTCCCGCGCGGGATCACCGCGTAGGCCTCCGTGAACATCGCCCGGTCCGTGAGCAGCTGGGTCTGGTCGGGGTGGCCGCCGTGCGGCGCGTGGTAGGTGGTCTCGGTCATCTGAAGTCGCCTCCGGTGGTCGATGCGGCCGGTGCCGCGGCCTTGGGGTGGGCCAGGGAGAAGAGCTCGTGCTCGCCGATGCCGGCGCTCTCCTCGAGCTCCTCCCCGGAGATCGCGCCGCACAGCACGCCGCGGTGGACGAAGCGGGCCAGGGCGCGGGCGGTGGCCGGTTCGTCCATGATCTCCGACTCGATGCCGTGCACGTAGTTCTTCAGCCGCAGCGCCGCCGCGGGGAAGCCCTCGCGGTAGAAGAAGTACGTGGCCAGGTAGCGGGTGGGCAGCTGGTGCGCGTGCAGGTCCCATCCCTGGTAGTAGCCCCGCTCCAGGGAGCGGCGCACCAGGCGGGCGTGCAGCCGCCAGGCGGCCAGCTTCTGCTGCTCGCTCCCGGTGGGCAGGATGTTCGTGGAGCCGTCGGACAGCCGCACCCCGGTGCCGGCCACGGCGACCTGCATAACGGCCTTGGCGTGGTCGGCGGCCGGGTGTTCCATGGACTGGTACTGGGCGGCGATCTGCAGGGAGTCGGAATAGTCGTAGGTCCCGTAGTGCAGGGCCTCGACCCGTCCGTCCGTCCGGTGGAGCATCGCCGGGATGGGGCAGGTGCCGTCGGTTCCCAGGATCATCGGGGCGGTCTCCATCTGCACCTCGAACCGCAGCCGCCCGGCCGGCAGCCCGAGGCCCGCCTCGAGCTGTTCGCAGGCCTCGACCATGACGTCGACCTGCTCCGTGGTGCTCACCTTGGGCAGGGTGAGGACGAGGCCGCGCGGGAGGCCGTCCTCGCTGTGCCCGGCCTCCCGCAGCCCGCCCTCGCGCACCAGGGTGGTGACGAACAGGTCGAGCGTGCGCAGGCCGCGGTCCCGGGTGGCGGCCTCGAAGCACTTGAAGCGGATCCCGATGTACGGCGGCGCGGTGCCCTCCCGGACGGCCAGGGCCACGGTGTGCGCCGCGCGCACGGCCCACTCGTCCTCCTCTTGGTCGCCGCGGTCGCCGAAACCGTCCTCGAAGTCCAGGCGGACGTCCTCGATGGGTTCGGTGGCGAGCTTGTGCTCGACCGCTCGCGCCACCCGGTCGACCAGACCTGGGTCGGCACCCTCGGGGGCCACCTGCTCCGCGAGGGAGGCCGCACCGAGCCCGGCCACGGACTGGGCGGCGCGCTCTCCCCACTGCCGGGCGGTCTCCGGGGTGAAGCTGTCGGCGGGGAGGTAGACGGTGTGCACGGGCTGGCGTGTACCGGGGTCCCCCGGGTAGGACCGCTGGAGCAGCGCGTCGGTGCCGGCCAGCCGCTCGGCAGCGCGCTGCCGGAAGGCCGTGCCCAGCGTCCCGGTGTCCAGGTCGCCGGCGCTCACTTCGTGGCCACCCGGTCGCGGTCGGACTGCTCGAGCAGCTCGTAGGCGGGCAGGGTGAGGAAGTCGACGTAGTCCTCGCCCAGCACCAGATCGGCGATCAGGGCGGCCGCCGGCTCGAAGTGCGCCTCGTAGGAGTGCGGGTCGACCTCCTCGCGCAGGACCTCCTTCTGCCGCTGGAGCTCCTCGGCCACGAGCTCGCGGGTCGCGGTGTTCCCGGTGTCCTCGTAGACCACGCCGTTGCGGATCTGCTGCCAGATCTGCGAGCGGGAGATCTCGGCGGTCGCGGCGTCCTCCATGAGGTTGTGGATGGCCACGGCCCCGTTGCCGGAGAGCCACACGGCGGTGTAGCGGATCGCCACGTAGAGGTTGGCCGCGAGCTCCTTCTGGGTGCTCACCCGCCCGGCGCTGGCGACGTCGAGCAGCTGCTCGGCGCTCACCCGCACGTCCTCGCGCAGCCGGTCCACCTGGTTGGGCCTCTCGCCGAGGACCCCGTCGAAGACCTCGCGGCAGGTGGGCACCAGGTCCGGGTGGGCCACCCAGGAGCCGTCGAAGCCGTCGTCGGCCTCGCGGGTCTTGTCCGCGCGCACCTTGGCGAACGCGGCCTCGGTGGCCGCCTGGTCCCGGCGGTTGGGGATCACGGCGGCCATGCCGCCCATCGCGAAGGCCCCGCGGCGGTGACAGGTCCGCACGAGCAGCTCGGTGTAGGCCCGCATCAGCGGGGCCGTCATGGTGATGGTGGAGCGGTCCGCCAGGACGAACTTCTCGCCGGCGTCCCGGAAGTACTTGATGATGCTGAACAGGTAGTCCCAGCGTCCCGCGTTGAGCCCTGAGGCGTGCTCGCGCAGCTCCCAGAGGATCTCGTCCATCTGGAACGCCGCGGGGATCGTCTCGATGAGCACGGTCGCCCGGACGGTGCCGTGCTCGATGCCCAGGTGCTCCTCGGCGAAGGTGAACACGTCGTTCCACAGCCGGGCCTCGAGGTGGGACTCCAGCTTCGGCAGGTAGTAGTAGGGTCCGTGCCCGTTGGCCAGCAGGAGCTTCGCGGTGTGGAAGAAGTGCAGGCCGAAGTCCACGAGCGCGCCGGAGGCCGGCTGCCCGTCCACCGTGACGTTGTGCTCGGGCAGGTGCCAGCCGCGGGGCCGGGTGACGACCACGGCGAGCGGGGCGTCCTGGCGCAGCGTGTACTGCTTGCCCTCCGGGGACGTGTGGCTCAGGGTGCCCCGGGCGGCGTCGCGCAGGTTGAGGACGCCGTCCACCTGGTTGTGCCAGGTGGGGCTCGAGGCGTCCTCGAGATCGGCGAGCCAGACCTTGGCCCCGGAGTTCAGCGCGTTGATCGCCATCTTGGCCGGCGAGGCGGGCCCGGTCATCTCGACCCGGCGGTCCTGCAGGGCCGGCGGCGCCGGGGCGACCGTCCAGTCCCCCTCGCGGATCTCCCGGGTCTCCGGGAGGAAGTCCAGGGTGCCGGTCTCGGCGGCCCGGCGGTGGTTCTGCTCCCGGGCGCCGAGCAGCTCGGCGCGGCGGTCGGCGAAGTGGTGGTGCAGGGCCTCCACGAAGGAGAGGGCCTCGGCGGTGAGGATCTCGCTCGCGCGGTCCAGGCCGGCTGGGGTGGTGAACTCGATGGCCATGGTGGTCTCCGTTCGGTGCTGGGTTCGGTGGGCGTCGCCGCCCGTGGTGCTGGGCGGCGACGCCCGGTGGTGCGGACTCGGTGCCGCGCTGCTAGCGGGCGGCCACCGGTGCGAGCTGACGGGTGTCCTGCTGGGCCGCCTGCTGCACGGCCTCGGCCACGGCCGGCGCCACGTGCTGGTCGAAGACACTGGGGACGATGTAGCTCGCGTTGAGCTCGTCCTCGGCCACGCAGTCGGCGATGGCCCGCGCGGCGGCGACCAGCATGTCGGTGGTGATGTCGGATGCCCCGGCGTCGAGCAGGCCGCGGAACAGGCCTGGGAAGGCCAGGACGTTGTTGATCTGGTTCGGGAAGTCCGAGCGGCCGGTCGCGACCACCGCGGCGTGCTCCGCGGCGACGCCCGGATCGATCTCGGGGTCGGGGTTGGCCATGGCGAAGACGATCGCGCGGTCGTTCATGGCGGCCACGTCGGCCCCGTCGAGCAGGTCGGGGGCGGAGACGCCGATGAAGACGTCGCTGCCCACCACGGCCTCCTTGAGCGAGCCGGAGAACCCGGTCTCGTTGGTGTTCTCGGCGATCCACTGCCGGTGCGGGTCGTCGTAGCTCTCCCCGCGGTGGATCGCGCCATTGCGGGAGCAGGCGATGATGTCCTGCACCCCCTGGGCTGTGAGCAGCTGGATGATGGCGTGCCCGGCGGCGCCCACCCCGGAGACCACGACCTTGATGTCGCCGATCTGCTTGTCCACCACGCGCAGGGCGTTGAACAGCGCGGCCAGGGCCACGATCGCGGTGCCGTGCTGGTCGTCGTGGAAGACCGGGATGTCGAGCTCCTCGCGGAGCCGGGCCTCGATCTCGAAGCAGCGCGGGGCCGCGATGTCCTCGAGGTTGATCCCGCCGTAGACGGGGGCCATGGCCTTGACGATGCGCACGATCTCGTCGGTGTCCGTCGTGTCGAGGCAGACCGGCCACGCGTCCACGCCGGCGAACGCCTTGAACAGGGCAGCCTTGCCCTCCATGACCGGCAGGGCGGCGGCCGGGCCGATGTCGCCCAGGCCGAGCACCGCGGTGCCGTCGGTGACCACGGCCACCGTGTTGCGCTTGATCGTCAGCCGACGGGCGTCCTCGGGGTTGTCGTGGATGGCCATGCACACCCGGGCCACGCCGGGGGTGTAGGCGCGGGAGAGGTCGTCACGGTTGCGCAGCGAGACGCGGGGGGTGACCTCGATCTTGCCGCCGAGGTGGATCAGGAACGTGCGGTCGCTGATCTTGCGCACCTGGACGCCGTCGAGCGCCTCGAGGGAGTCGCGCACCTCGTCGCGGTGGGAAGCGTCGGAGACGTTGCAGCTGACGTCGACGACGACGTGGTCTGCGTGGGACTCCACGATGTCGAGGGCGGTCACGGCCGCGCCGGCCCGAGCGGCGGCGGCGGCGAGCTCGCTGGTGACGGTGAGGCCTGCCGGGGCCTCCACACGCAGGATCATCGAGTATCCGGGACTGGGCGTGGCCATGGTTCCTCCAGGGGCTGTGGTGCGACCATTTCAGTCGCATCGTGGAATGAAACTTTCGTATTATGGATATTATGGGAGCCAGCCGAGGTTGGCAAGGATCTTTCGTGACACCTGTCACGGATCCGGCCGCCGAGATTTCGCCCGACGCACGAGGCGGCCGGGCTGTACCGACGGGAGATGGCCATGACCACGACGACCACACGAGCCGGTTCGGGCGGGGTGCAATCGGTGGAACGCGTTTTCGAGCTCCTCGAGGTGATCACCGCGGCCGGTGGGGAGATGTCGCTCAGCGAGCTCTCCGCCGCCGTGAAGCTTCCGCTGCCCACCATCCACCGGCTGCTGCGCACGCTGGTGCCCTCCGGCTACGTCCGTCAGCTCCCCAACCGCAACTACGCGCTGGGGCCGCGGCTGATCCTGCTGGGGGAGGCCGCCGGGCGGCAGTTCGGTTCGGCGGCCCGTTCGCGTCTGGACGAGCTGGTGGCCGAGCTCGGCGAGTCGGCGAACATGGCCGTGCTCGACGGCCAGGAGGTCGTCTACATCGCCCAGGCCCAGTCCAACCGGTCCATGCGCATGTTCACGGAGGTGGGCCGCCGGGCCGACACCCACGACACCGGTGTGGGCAAGGCCATGCTCGCCACCCTGCCGGACGAACGGGTCCGTGCCATCGTGGGCGCGGCGGGCATGGCCACGCCCACGCCCAAGAGCATCGGGACCCTCGAGGAGCTCTTCGCGGACCTCGACCGGATCCGGGAGCGCGGCTACGCGATCGACGACGAGGAGACCGAGCTCGGCGTGCGCTGCTACGCGATGGCGGTGCCCGGGGCGCCGACCCCCACGGCGATCTCCGTCTCCGGACCGGTGTCCCGGGTGGACGAGGAGTTCGGCCGCCGGGCCGTGCCGGTGCTGCGCCGAGCGGCCGAGGCGATCGCCGCCGAGCTGATGCCCGTCACGGCCTGACTCCCGGGCGCGACGACGACGCCCGCCGGCCCCCGAGGGGCCGGCGGGCTTCGCTGCCGGAGGCGGGTGCGGGATCAGGCGTCGCCGCCCGCGTTGCCGGTGGTGCCGGCGGTGACGTCGTCCAGGCGGTAGCGCTCGACGGCCTGGGTCGGAGCCGCGGTGTCCACCTCCCCGCGGTCGGCGAGCATCTGCAGCGCCCGCACCACGATGGAGTGCACGTCGATCCCGAACCAACGCCGAGCCGCGGCGCGGGTGTCCGAGAAGCCGAAGTCGTCGGCACCCAGGGTGGCGAAGTCGTTCGGCAGGTACTGCCGGATCCGGTCCGGCAGCTCCGAGACGAAGTCCGTGGAGGCGATGACGGGCCCTTCTGCCCCTGCGAGCTGCTGGGTCACGAAGGGCACCCGGCGCGGTGCTGCCGGGTTGCGGAACGCCTCCTGCTCGGCGGCCAGGCCGTCGCGGCGCAACTCGTTCCAGGAGGTCACCGACCACACGTCGGCGGAGACGCCCCAGTCCTGGGCCAGGACCTCTTGGGCCTGTAGCGCCCAGGGCACGGAGACCCCGGAGCCGAGCAGCTGGACCTTGGGCCCCTCGTGCTCGGAGCGGGCGATCCGGTGGATGCCGCGCACGATGCCTTCGACGTCGACGTCCTCCGGCTCGGCCGGCTGCTGGTAGGGCTCGTTGTAGACCGTGAGGTAGTACATGACGTTCGGGTCCGCCGAGTCCGGGCCGTACATCTGCTCGAGGCCGTGCCGGACGATGTGGGCGATCTCGTAGCCGTAGGCCGGGTCGTAGCTGCGCACAGCCGGGTTCGTGCCGGCGAGCACGGGGGAGTGGCCGTCGGCGTGCTGGAGGCCCTCGCCGGTGAGCGTGGTGCGCCCGGCGGTGGCCCCGATGATGAACCCGCGGGTCATCTGGTCGGCGGCGGCCCAGAAGGAGTCGCCGGTGCGCTGGAAGCCGAACATCGAGTAGAAGATGTAGAACGGCACCATGGGCTCGCCGTGGGTGGCGTAGGAGGTGCCGGCGGCGGTGAAGGCCGCGGTGGCGCCGGCCTCGTTGATCCCCGGGTGGAGCAGGACGCCCTGTGGGGACTCCTTGTAGGCGAGCATCAGCTCGCGGTCCACGGAGAGGTAGTTCTGCCCGTTGGGGTTGTAGATCTTCGCCGTGGGGAAGAACGAGTCCATGCCGAAGGTCCGGGCCTCGTCGGGGACGATGGGCACGATCCGGTGGCCGAACTCCTTGCTCCGCATGAGATCCCGCAGGACGCGCACGAAGGCCATGGTGGTGGCCGCCATCTGCTTGCCCGATCCCTTCTTGCCGGACCGGTAGGCGTCGTCGCCGGGCAGCACCACGGGGGCGTGCTGGGCCCGGCGCACGGGCAGGCCTCCGCCCAGCTCCTCGCGCCGCTCGAGAAGGTACCGGATCTCCGGGGCGTCGGGGCCGGGGTGGTAGTACGGGGCGCCGTAGAGGTCGTTGTCGATCTGCTCGTCGGTGACCGGGATGCGCAAAAGGTCGCGGAAGGCCTTGAGGTCCTCCAGGGTCAGCTTCTTCATCTGGTGGGTCGCGTTGCGCGCCTCGAAGGAGGCGCCCAGGCCGTAGCCCTTCACCGTCATCGCGAGCACCACCGTGGGCTTGCCCCGGAACTCGGTGGCCGCCCGGTAGGCGGCGTAGACCTTCCGATAGTCGTGGCCGCCCCGCTTGAGGGCCCAGATCTCGTCGTCGGTCATGTCCGCGACGAGCTCCTTGGTGGTGGTGGACCGGCCGAAGAAGTGGTCGCGGACGAACCCGCCGGACTCCGCCTTGAAGGTCTGGTAGTCCCCGTCGAGGGTCTCGTTCATGACCCGGACCAGCTCGCCGTTCGTGTCGGCCGCCAGCAGGGGGTCCCACTCCCGTCCCCACAGCACCTTGACCACGTTCCAGCCGGCCCCGCGGAAGAAGGCCTCGAGCTCCTGGACGATCTTGCCGTTGCCGCGCACCGGCCCGTCCAGGCGCTGCAGGTTGCAGTTGATGACGAAGTTCAGGTTGTCCAGCTTCTCGTTGGCGGCCAGCTGGAGGAGCCCGCGCGACTCCGGCTCGTCCATCTCGCCGTCGCCCAGGAACGCCCAGACCTGCTGGTCGGAGGTGTCCTGGATCCCGCGGTGGTGCAGGTAGCGGTTGAACTGGGCCTGGTAGATCGCGTTCATCGGGCCGATGCCCATGGACACGGTCGGGAACTGCCAGAAGTCGGGCATGGAGCGGGGGTGCGGATAGGACGGGATGCCGTCGCTGCCCTTGGACTTCTCCTGCCGGAACCCGTCCAGCTGCTCCTCGGTGAGCCGGCCCTCCAGGAACGCCCGGGCGTACATGCCCGGGGAGGCGTGGCCCTGGAAGAAGACCTGGTCCCCGCCGCCGGGATGGTCGGGGCCGCGGAAGAAGTGGTTGAAGCCGACCTCGTAGAGGGTGGCCGCGCCCGCGTAGGTGGAGATGTGACCGCCCACGCCGATCTCGGGACGCTGGGCCCGGTGCACCATCACGGCGGCGTTCCAGCGCAGCCAGCGGCGGTAGGTGCGCTCGATCTCCTCGTCGCCCGGGAACTCCGGCTCCTGGTCCACGGGGATCGTGTTCACGTAGTCCGTGGTGACCGTCGGGGCGGCCGGGCCCGCGGACCCGGGTCGTGGTGCCGACGACTGCAGGAGGTACTGCGTCCGCTCCCGCACCTGCTTCTCGATGAGGTCCTCGAACGAACCCAGCCACTGCGCGGCTGCGGCCGATGTGCTGTCCGGGGTGTCGGGGGTCGGCCGGTTGCGGTGTTCAACCATGTGCTCAGGGGTCACGTCAACTCTTTCTCAGTGGTCATGGGTGGAGAAAGTCAGGGGTGGAGGAGAGGCACGTCCGACCGGCCTTCTGCGGCGCCGGGATCCCCGGCGCCGCAGAAGACCGGTGGAGGTTCGCCGGCGGGTCAGTGCGCGGACGAGCCGCCGGGGCCGTCCTGGGACTTGCAGACCCTGGTGTCGATGATCTCGCCGGCGGCGGTGATCACGGGGACCGGGTTGCCCTCGCAGTCCACGAGCTTGCCGTCCTTGACGGTGTCGCCCTCCTGCAGGTGGTCCTGCAGGTGCTCCAGGCTCTCGTAGCGCACGGCGCGCACCGGGGCGTTGGCGAACACGGAGCCCGTGCCCCGCGCGGGGTTGCCGGCGCGGAACTCGTTGTAGAGCAGGTTCAGCAGCACGGCCATCACGGCCGCGGAGCTGATGCCGGAGTGGAAGATGGTCTCGAACCAGCCGGGGAAGTTCGCGTAGATCTCGGGGACGGCGATCGGCAGCATGCCGAAGCCGATGGAGGTGGCCACGATGATCAGGTTGGCGCCGTTCTTGTAGTCCACCTTCGCCAGGGTGCGGATGCCGGAGGCGGCCACGCTGCCGAAGAGCACGATGCCGGCCCCGCCCAGCACGGGCGGCGGCACCGCCGCGACGACCCGGCCGAGGACGGGCAGCAGACCCAGGACCACGAGGATCACGCCGCCGGCCGTGACCACGAAGCGGCTCTTGACCCCGGTGATCGCCACGAGCCCGACGTTCTGGGCGAAGGCGCTCTGGGTGAAGCCGTTGAAGATCGGGGCGACCGCCGAAGCCGCCATGTCGGCACGCAGACCGTCGGCGATGCGCTTCTTGTCGACCTTCGTGTCGACGATCTCGCCCACGGCGATGATGTCGGCGGTGGTCTCGGTGAGGATCACCAGCACCACGATGAACATGGAGAGGATGGCGGCCACCTCGAAGACCGGGGGGCCGAAGGCCAGCGGCTCCGGGAACGCGAAGATGTTGCCCTCGGCGACCTGGCTGAAGTCGGCCTTGCCGAGGACCGCGGCGAGCACCGTGCCCAGCACGAGCCCGATGAGGATGGACAGCCGGGAGATGACGGCGCTGCCCACCTTGGACAGCAGCAGGATGATCAGCAGGGTCGCCCCGGCCAGTCCGAGGTTGCCGACCGAGCCGTACTCGGGGGACTGGGCGTTGCCGCCCATGGCCCAGCGGGCGGCCACCGGGAACAGCGTCAGCCCGATCGCGGTGATCACCACGCCGGTGACGACCGGTGGGAAGAAGCGCACGATGCTGGCGAAGAAGGGCGTGATGAGGAAGCCGAGGACCGCGGAGGCGATCACCGCGCCGAAGACGGCCTGGATGCCGCCGTCGCCCTGGGCGATCGCGGTCATGGTGGCGACGGAGGCGAAGGAGGTGCCCTGCACGAGGGGCAGCTGGGAGCCGAAGAACTTGATGCCGAAGGACTGCAGGACTGTGGCGAGTCCCCCCACGAAGAGGCAGGCCGCGATGAGCAGACCCTGCTCCTGCGGGGTCACCCCGGCGACGCCGCCGATGATGAGCGGGGGTGCGATGATGCCGCCGTACATGGTGAGCACGTGCTGCAGCCCGTAGCCGAGGCTGCTGCCCACTCCGAGGTACTCGTCCTCCGGACGGGGTCGGGTGCGGGTGCTGGGCGGCTCGGCGGTGCGTGACCTGGCCATGGTGTTCTCCTAGGGATCCTGGTGACGGGAGAGGCCCGGGGCCGGCGAAGGGGCAGGACCGGGGCGGAGCGAGGAGGTGGAGAGAGGTGCGCGGTGCGCGGTGGTTGCGGCAGGAGTGCCGGACGGGCGGGCGGCGTTCGCGCCGGCCGCAGGAGGGTGTGGCGGGGGGTCCGTCGTCGTCGTGCACGGCCGGCGACGACGGACCCCGGTGGCGCCGCCGTGGGCGGCGCCGGGTGGAGCGCGGCTCAGCAGAAGCCGGCGATGCCCATCCAGGCCTGCTCGTTCTCGGGCGCGCCCTTGCGCTGGACGGTGGCCTCGATCAGCCCGAACGGACGGTCCGCCGCGTAGTGCGTCTCGTTGTTGTTCGGCAGGTCGCAGAACCCGAGGTCGTAGACGAAGTGGTGCTTGTTCGGGCAGGAGAACTTGATCTCGTCGATCTCCGGGTGGGCCTCGATGACGGCCTTGCCCATGAGGTAGAGGGTCTCCTGCAGCGCCCGGGAGTAGTGGTCGGTGAACTTGGTCAGGATGATCTTCTTGACGTCCGCGTAGACGGCGTCGTAGTCCACGTCGGTGGTGTTGTACCGCCAGCGGGTGGCCACGTCCGTGGACATGATGCGGTCCTCGGTCTCGGGCAGCGTCGTGTACTTGTCCTTGGGATAGCCCGCGAAGCCGGACTCGGTCGACTTCAGGACCGTGAGGTCCTTGAAGCCGGAGATGACGGTGCGGGACCCGCCCTCGGCCACGACCACCGCGGTGCGCACCTCGTCCTTGTGCTGCACGAAGCAGTGGTCGTGGTCGTCGATCCGGTTCCAGGCGTACTCCTGGGCGGCCCAGCGGCCTCCGGTGATCCACTCGAACTCGCCGGTGAAGTGGTCGGCGAGCTTGAGCAGGAGCTGCTCGGGCGACTCGATCCCGTACTGCTGCGCGAAGGCGAAGACGGTGTTCTTCTGCGTGTCGGTCGGCACGCAGTGGGCGTTGTCGCCCTCCGTGTGCACGGCCTCGAGGTCGCCGCGCAGCTGCGAGGTGACGACGAGATCACGGATCTCGTGCCGGTCGGTGGTGCGGTCGACGCGCACGACGTGGTTCTCGGCCTTGCCGTACTGGTTCTTGCCCAGGACGACGGTGTCCGTGGCCGTCCGGGTGGTGACGTCAGTCATGACGATTCTCCTTGGAGTGTGAGAAGTGCTCTCTGCTGCTCGGGGCGGTCGAAGACGGGCGGGCCCGTCAACTCCTGGGTCAACTGCCCCGGTAGGTGGAAAAGGCGAACGGGCTCAGCAGGAGCGGCACGTGGTAGTGCCTCTCCTCGGCCTGCACCGTGAAGTTCACCGTCACGAACGGGTAGAACGTCGCCTGGTTCCGGCCGGCGAAGTACTGTCCCGTGGCGAAGGTGATCCGGTAGTCGCCGGATTCCAGGGTCTCTGGGCCCAGTTCGGGCACGCGTCCGTCGGCGTTGGTCTCGGCGGTCGCGATGGAGGTGCCGTCGGCGGCCTCGAGGGCCACGGCGATCCCCTGGGCGGGGGTGCCGGTGACGGAGTCGAGGACGTGGGCGGTGACGTAGCTCATGGGGTGACGAGTCCTTCGAGTCGGAGGAGGGCGATCTGGCGCAGCTGGTCGGCGACCACGGCCTGCTCCGTCCCGGGGTCGTTGTCCATGCGGGCGGAGAGCTGGTCGAGGATCTCCTCGGGGGTGCGCCCGGCGGCGCGGATGAGGAACACCTGGCCGAACCGCTCCTCGTAGGCGAGGTTGCCCTCGCGCAGACGCTGCTGGACGTCGGTGTCCGTGGGGTCGACCGCGGACTGCTCCGCTCGCGACAGCCCGGCCTCCGCGTGGTCGCCCTCGGCCCGCTCGCCGATGCGAGGGTGGTGGGACAGGGCTCTCTCGATCTCCTCGGCGCCGAACGGTTTCGCGGCCGTCCGGGCCGTGCTGAGCAGGGCATCATGGTGGGCGTAGGGCCGGGCGTCGACCACGGCCTCCACCCAGCGCGGGATGTCGAGCGCCGGACGGACGACCTCGGTCGCCTGGGTCCTGTTGAGGGAGTTGAACGCGGTGAGCTTCATGGAGTGTGCCTGTCACCTCTCTGTATTCCGTAATGTGGAAGAAAACTTTCACTACGTATAGTGAACTGGCTCACAAGCCTGAAGTCAATGGTTTCATCCTTGTGTTACTGATTTTTTGCAGAGAGGTGCCGGGAGTGAAACTTCGGTTTCACTGCGGGGCAGGAGAATTGCGGCCATGCCGAGGGAGCACGGAGGGAACGTCATGGATGGAGCAGGGGATCGGCACGGCGGTCCGGGTGCGGAGGAGAAGGTGCTCGTGGTGACGGGGGCCGGTTCGGGGATCGGCCGCGCGGTGGCGCGCGCCTTCCTGGCGGCCGGGTGGGTGGTGGTGCTCGCCGGCCGGCGGCGTGCCGCCCTGGTGGAGACCGCCGCCGGGGCGCCGGGCGCCCGGATCGTCCCGGTGGATGTGGCCGACGCCGAGAGCGTGGCCTCGGCCTTCCGGGAGATCGAGGAGCTGGCCGGGCGGATCGACGTGCTGTTCAACAACGCGGGCACGTTCGGGCCCCGCGGCGGGGCGGACGAGATCGATCCCGACGAGTGGCAGCACACCCTGCAGGTCAACCTGACCGGGACGTTCCTGTGCTCGGCGCAGGCCGTCCGGATCATGAAGCGGCAGCAGCCCCGGGGTGGGCGGATCATCAACAACGGCTCGATCTCCGCGCACGCGCCCCGGCCCCTGTCCGCGGCCTACACCGCGAGCAAGCACGCCGTCACCGGCCTCACCCGTTCCCTGGACCTGGACGGGCGTCCCTACGGCATCACCTGCGGGCAGATCGACATCGGCAACGCGGCCACGGAGCTGCTGGCGGGCCTGGGCACGGACGGCGGCGCCCTGCAGGCCGACGGCACGCTGCGACCGGAACCGAGCTTCCCCGTCGAGGAGGTGGGGCGGGCGGTGCTGATGATGGCCGAGCTGCCCGCCTCCGCCACGGTGAACTCACTCGTGCTGACCGCCTCGGGGATGCCGTTCGCCGGCCGCGGCTGACGGATCGGTGCCGCACTCCGCGCCGGGGGCCTCCGCGACGCTGTCTCCGAGGGGACGCCCGTTCTCGCCACCCTCTTGACGAGCGCCCCAGGAGATACTAATTTCATATTGTGGAAACTTAATTCCATAGTACGAATCCTGGAGGAACCCGTGAACCACACCGCGCCGTCGCCCGCACCTGCGATCTTCTTCGACTACACCGCCATCGACTGCGACCCGGACCTCAGCCGCCCGCTGCACCGGCACCGGCGGACCGCACCGCTGTGGGCGCTCGCGGTGTCCTCGGCCTGCGTGGGTGCGATGGTGGGCCGCGTGGCCGCTCGACGCCTCCCGTAACCACGTCATCCAGGAGCCGGAGCAGACCAGCGCGCCGGCTCGCTCCACCGATCCACCCCTCGAGGAGAACCCATGACCCAGCAGATCCGGACCGGCCGACAGGCCCCCGACCTCGCACTGACCGACCACGAAGGACAGCAGGTCCGGCTCTCCGAGCTGCGCGACCACAAGGTGATCGTCTACTTCTATCCCAAGGCCTTCACCCCCGGCTGCACCTCCGAGGCCTGCGACTTCCGGGACAACCTCGCCTCGCTCCAGCACCTGGGCTACACCGTGCTCGGGGTCTCCGGCGACGACCCCGAGACCCTGTCCCGATTCGCCGAGGAGTACCACCTTCCCTACCGGCTGCTCTCCGACCCCGACGGTCAGGCCGCCCGGGCATGGGGTGCCTGGGGGGAGAAGACGGTCAACGGGGAGACCCGGACCGGCCCGCTCCGCTCGACCTTCGTCATCGAGCAGGACGGCACCGTGAGCTCCGCGGAGTACAACGTCCAGGCCGAGGGCCACGTCAAGGGCCTGCGGGAGCGGCTGGGCGCCTGAGCCGCACCGCACGTGGTGCCCGGTACGGGGGCGAGGTCGGCGGGTGGGCGCCGGAGGACCGGGGGGCTCAGGCCCGGAAGGTCAGCTCGGTGCAGAGGTCGTCGCCGAGCACGAAGCGGCGCACGGGGGCGCGCAGTGCCCCGGAGAGGTGGTCCGCGCCGGGGAACCGGATGCCGGGCACCCCGTCCCCGATGAGCATGGGCGCGGTGGTGAGGTAGAGGCGGTGCAGCGTCCCAGCCGCGAGGAACCCGGAGACGGTGCGCCCGCCGCCCTCCACGAGCACCCGCCGCAGGCCCCGCCGGGCCAGCGCCTCGAGCACGGCCCGTGGCGCCAGCCCGTGCTCGCCCACGGGCACCCGCAGCACCGCGACGTGCGGCGCCGGCGCCGCAGGCGCGTCCGCGTCCTCGCCCACGACCCACAGCGTGGGTGCGGCGCCGTCCGTGAGCACGGCCGAGGCCAGCGGGGCGCGCGCCGAGGGGTCCAGGACCACCCGGGTGGGATGGGGACCGGGCACGGCGCGGACGGTCAGCCGGCAGTCGTCGGCGACCACGGTGCCGACGCCCACGACCACGGCCTCCACGAGCGCGCGCAACCGGTGCAGGTGCTCCCGGTCCTCCGGGCCGGTCACGAACTCGGCGTGCCCGGTGCGCGAGGCGATGAACCCGTCCAGGCTCTGTCCCAGCTGGGCGAGGACGAGGGGGCCCCGGTGCGCCACGAGCGGTCCGTAGCGTTCGACGAGCTCCGCCCCCGGCGGCGGCACGGGGCCGGTCCGGCCGGCGAGCAGCGCCTCCCAGGCGGCGGCGTGGGAGGAGTCCGGGGCGGCCGGGCCGGAGGCGTCCTCGTCCGCGGGCGGTGGGGCGGCCCCGGTGCCGCGGGGCGCGGAACTGTCGGTCACGGGGTCAGTCCCGGGCGAGGAACCGGTCCCGTGCCGTCTCCGCGGCGATGGCCCGCAGGCGGTCGTACTGGTCGGCGGCCCCGGCCTCGAGGGTCCTCAGCTCCTCGGCGTCGAGGCGCGGTTCGGCGGGGGCGAGCTCCAGGAGCGTGACCCACATGCTGCGCTTGGCGACCACCAGGGACTGCAGCATCTCGAGCTCACCGTGGGCGGCGATGCCGGTCCGCTCCCGGATCCGGCTCAGCGGATTGAGCCGGGAGGCGATGCCGGTGACCGTCCCGAGCCCCTTGGCCACCGTGCGTCGGCCGGAGCCCAGGCGGTCGATCATCGCCTCGAGGCGGCCGATGTCGTCCTTGATCTCGTCGACGAACGCCGCGAACCGGCCCTCGTAGGGGGTGCCGGCCCACGTGGTGGCCGCCTCGTCGAAGAGCCGCACCCCGGAGAGGGCCCCCATGTAGTGCCCGAGCATGTAGGCCTCGAGCTTGTCGGACCGGACTCCGGCGCCCGCGGCGCCGTTCGGGCCGGTGGGCGGCTGCTCGCTCATCTGCTTCTCCTCGCTCGTGGAAGGACGTCGCCGGGGCCCCGCACGGATCTCCCCGGGGCCACCAGCCTACTGACTCCGTCCCCCTCGCGGCAGGAGGGGTGCGGCGGGAAGGGGTGCGGGGCCGCCGGGCGGGGCGGAAACCATAAGGGATGTGACTATCATGGGGCGCATGACTGAGAACGCGAGTGGATCCCCGGACCCCGACGAGCAGCAGACCATCGGCGCCTCCAGCCCCGAGCCGGGCAGCGGGCTCGACCGCGACCCGGACGAGTGGGCCACCGGCGAGGAGCCGATGACCAGCGCGCAGCGCAGCTACCTCGACACCCTGGCCCGCGAGGCCGGCGAGGAGCTGCCGGCGGACCTCACCAAGGCCGAGGCGTCCAAGCACATCGACCGCCTGCAGGGCGAGAGCGGCAGGGTCCAGGACCAGTAGGTCCTGCACCGGCGGAGGGGGAGCACCGTGAAGATCGTCGTCCTGGGAGCCACGGGCAACGTGGGCACCGCGGTGCTCCGCCGGCTGCACGCCGCGCCGGAGGTCACCTACATCGTCGGGGTCTCCCGCGAGGGGCCCGAGCGGGGCGGGGAGCCCTACGACGGCGTGGAGTGGCACACCGTCGACGTCGCCGCGAAGGAGTCCACCGCGGCGCTGGCGGAGACCATGGCCGGCGCGGACGCCGTGATCCACCTCGTGTGGCTCATCCGCCCGAACCGGGACTTCGCGCTGATGCACGAGACGAACGTGGACGGCCTCGTCCACGTGCTCGACGCCGTGGTGCTCGCCGGCGTGCCCCAGATCGTCTACCCCTCCTCGCTCGGCGCCTACAGCCCCGGCCCCAAGGACCGGGCCGTGGACGAGTCCTGGCCGGTCGGCGGGGTCGAGACCTCGCACTACAACGTGCAGAAGGCCGAGACGGAGGCGCTGCTCAACCGGTTCGAGGAGGCCCACCCCGGGATCGTGGTGACCCGGCTGCGGCCCGGCTTCCTGTTCCAGGCGGACGCCGCCCCCGAGATCGGGGACTACTTCTTCGGCGCCCTCGTGCCCAGGAAGCTCATTGCCCGGCTGCGCCTGCCCGTGCTGCCGTTCCCCGAGAAGTTCCGCTTCCAGACGCTGCACACCGACGACGTCGCGGACGCGTTCTGGCGGGTCGTCCAGCACCGGGCCGGCGGGGCGTTCAACGTCGCCGCCGAGCCGGTGGTCGGCGCCGACGGCGTGGCGCAGGTGCTCGGCGCCCGGCGCGTGCTGCCCGTGCCGCCGGCCCTGGTCCGCGCGCTCGTGGCGATCACCTACCGGCTGCGGCTGCAGCCCACCGACCCCGGCTGGATCGACCTCGCCGGCGCCGTGCCGATCATGGACACCACGCGCATCCGCGAGGTCACCGGCTGGTCGGAGACCGTGAGCTCGCTCGAGGCGCTGCGGGAGCTCGTCGACCACCTGGACGGCCGCGAGGGCCTGGGGAACCGGGAGCACCGGCCCAAGTCGCCGCTGGTCTAGCCGGCCGGTCCTTCCCGCTGGAGGCGTCGTGGCGTACGGTGCCGCCATGACCGAGCAGCAGCCGTACTCGACGGTGCGGCACTACCCAACGTTCGACCTGCGGCACTACCCGGAGCACGTGCTCGCGGAGGTCGAGGTCCACGGGTCCTTCGAGCGGGCGGGCAACGCCGCCTTCAACGCCTTGTTCCGCTACATCAGCGGCAACAACCAGGGGCGGCGGGAGATCCCGATGACCGCTCCGGTGCTCCAGGGCGGGGCCGGGCCCCAGAAGATCGCGATGACCGCTCCCGTGTGGCAGCGGTCCGCGTCCGGCGGGTCCGAGGACGCGGCCGGCGCGCACGTGGTCGCCTTCGTGCTGCCCTCGTCCGTCACGGCGGCGACGGCACCGCTGCCGTCCGACCCCGCCGTACGGATCAGGGTGGAACCCGCGGTCCTCGCCGCCGTGCTGCGCTACCGGGGCCGGTGGACGCGCAGCTCCTACGAGAAGCACCGGCTGCGGCTCGAGCGGGCGGTCCGGGAGGCGGGGCTCGTGCCCGTCGCGGCGGCCCGCTTCGCGCGGTTCGACCCACCGTTCACCCCGGCCTTCCTGCGCCGCAACGAGGTGGTCCTGCCCGTCAGCGACCCCGGCGCCGGAGCACGGCCAGCACCGCGCTGATCAGGACCATGGCGCAGGCCGCGCCGACCGCGGCGGCGAACGCGCCCCGGTGCCCGGCGGTCTCGGCCAGGAGCCCGGCCGACGCCGCGCCCACGGCGGAGCCGAGGACCACACCGCTCGCGAGCATCGTCATGACCGTGCCCAGCCGCTCCGGCCGGGCGACATCCCCGCCGATGGTGTAGATCGTGACCATGGCGGGCCCCAGCGGCAGACCGGCGAGCAGCAGCACCACGAGCATCGACCCGATCCCGCTCGGCAGCAGGAACAGCAGGCTCAGGGCGGCCATGGCGCCGGAGCTGACCAGCCAGCGGGAGGCGGGCGGGAAGCGCTGCGGCCACCACGCCACCGACAGGGCCGCGGCCGCCGAGCTGATGCCGAGCACGGCGTAGAGCAGACCGGTCGCGCTCTGGATGCCGAACTCGCCGCCGAAGGCGTTGAGACCGTTCTGCACGGCGCCGAAGAACGCGCCCATGGCCACCATCCCCAGGACGGGGAGCAGCACGAGGACCCGCTCCCGGACGGGAACGGGACGGGCGGCCGCCCGGCGCCGGTCCTCCCGTGAGACGGCGGGGACCGCCAGGCGCGTGGGGTGCACGGCGAAGGTCGTGACCATGGTGAGGGTCAGGACGGCCGCGAGGACGAAGGGGGACCAGGGGGCGACCAGGGAGGCCAGGACACCGACCAGGGCCGGGCCGAGCACGAAGGTCAGCTCGTCGGCGGTGGACTCGTAGGACAGGGCGGTGTCCAGCTCGCGCCGGTTCCCGCCGACCAGGCCGCGCCACCGCACCCGGGCCAGCGGGCCGACCTGGGGGCAGGTGGCGCCCACGAGCAGGGACGCGCCGACGAGCAGCGGCACGGCCGGCGCGTCCGGGCCCGCGGGGGCGTAGGCGGTGACCAGCAGCAGCGTGATGGCCACGGCGTGGGCG
The DNA here is from genome assembly GCF_059758435.1 of Kocuria sp. GQ42. Classification (NCBI taxonomy): domain Bacteria; kingdom Bacillati; phylum Actinomycetota; class Actinomycetes; order Micrococcales; family Micrococcaceae; genus Kocuria; species Kocuria sp. GQ42. Next base: position 158,300 of record NZ_JCAXEN010000008.1, read on the forward strand.
AGGGCGGAGACCAGCAGCACGGCCCGCTGGCCCAGACGGTCGGCGAGGTGGCCCATCAGGGGCCCGCCCAGCGCCGAGCCGACCCCGACGGCGCCGGCCGCCAGCCCTCCGACGACGTAGGAGCCGCTGACGGCGGTGGCGAGGGTGAGCGCCCCGACGGTGAGCATGGCCAGGGGCAGGCGGGCCGCGAAGGCGATCGGCAGGAAGTCGCGCCCGGCGAGCTGCACGAGCCGGGCGTACCGGCCGCCGGACGAGGGCGTCGTCCGGCGGCCGGTGTCGTGCGGGGCGGCCGCGGGGTGCTCCGCGGCGGGGGCCGGGGCGGCGGGCACGCGGGCCGCGCGCTCGGCCGTGGAAGGGGTGGTCAGGGGGTTCACAGGGGTCCTCGGAGGATGTGCGCACCGTCCCCCCTCCCGGTGCGCCCGACCCGGACAACAGGGTCCAGTCTACCGCCCGGACGCCCCGCTGCCCGGGGTGGCGGACCGGCCGCCGTAGGTGATCTCCGCCGCGCCCACGGCCGAGGCCACGTACAGGCACGGGCGGTCGTCGGGGACGGCGGCGCAGACCGTGGCCGCCGTCAGGTCCTCGGGGTCGCGGTCGTCCGCGCCGGCCACCGCGGGGGTCCACCAGTCGGCGTCCGGGACCGCGGCCTCGACGGCCCCCGTCCGGGTCGTGAGGGCCACGCGCCGCGGTGCCTCGCCGACGATCCGGACGTCGGTGGCGCCGACCTCGGTGTGCACGTCCAGGTCCTCGCGCACCCGGATCCCGTCGAGGTCGACGGCGCCGACCTCCGAGGACGCCCACAGGGTGCGGGCGCTGCCGGTCGCCTCGATCACGCCGGCCTCCGTGTCGAGCCGGACGTCGCCGAAGTCGCCCTCGACGCTGAGGGCGCCGGCGTGCCCGGAGAGCCGCAGGTCCACGGGCTCGTCCCCGGCGGGGACGGTGATCCGCACGTGCATCCCGCTGCCGGCGCCCGGCCAGGAGCGGGACGGGAGGGCGTCGATGCTCAGCCGGCCGTCCTCGACCCGGGGCTCGGGGGCGCTCTCGAGCCGGAACCCGGCGTACACGGACTCCACCCGCAGGTCGGGGACGTCGGCCGTCACGACCTCGACGACCGCCGACCGGCCGTCGACCACGACCGTGTCCACGGATTCGGTCACGGTGGTGTCCACCCGGTGCTCCTGGACGGACAGGGACGCGGCCGCGGTCGCGCCGCCGGCGCCCAGCAGGAGGAGGGCGCCGATGCCGCCGAGCACGGCGGTGGGGACGAGCCAGGCCGTGCGCTCGTTGTCGCTGGGGACGTCCTGGGCGGCGGGGTGCTCGGGGTGGGTGCTCATGGCCGGTGCTCCTGGTGGGACGGGTGGGCGGACGGGGTGTGGCCGGGCCCGGGGTCGGGGTAGCCGAGGTAGCGCAGGACCGCGCGGACGCGGCGGTTGCCGCCGTCCTCGTGGGCGAGGCCCAGCTTGGTGAACACGGAGCGGATGTGCTTCTCCACCGAGGACTCGGTGAGGAAGAGGTTCGCGGCGACCGAGGCGTTGGAGAGCCCCTGGGCCATGAGCCCGAGCACCTCGTGCTCCCGCGGGGAGAGGAGCTCCAGGTCCTGGCGGTGCCGCGAGCGCACGAGCAGCTGGGAGACGACCTCCGGGTCCAGGACGGTGCCGCCCGCGCCCACGGTCTCCACGGACTCGAGGAACTGGTCGACGTCCGCGACCCGGTCCTTGAGCAGGTACCCCAGCCCATCCCGGCGGGACGCGATGAGCTCGGAGGCGTAGCGCTCCTCGACGTACTGCGAGAGCACGAGCACCGCGATCCGCGGGTGCTGGGAGCGGACGAGGACGGCGGCGCGGATGCCCTCGTCCGTGAACGTCGGCGGCAGCCGCACGTCCACGAGGGCGAAGTCCGGCTCGTGCTCCTCGACGGCCCGGAGCAGGTCCTCCGCGGTGTCGACGTCGGCGACCACCTCGTGGCCGGCCTCGGTGAGCAGGCGGACGAGGCCCGCGCGCAGGAGGACGGCGTCCTCGGCGATGACGATGCGCATCAGGATCCCGCCCCCTGGGCGACCGGCAGCTCGACGGTCAGCTCGGTCGGCCCGCCCGCGGGGGAGTCGAGGAAGAAGTGCCCGCCCGCGGAGCGGATCCGGTCGGCGATCCCGGACAGGCCGCCGCCGGGGACCACCACGGCGCCGCCGCGGCCGTCGTCGGCGATCCGGGCGATCACGCGGGTGCCTCCCGCGGGATCGGTCTCGAGGCCCACCCGCACCGACGCGGCGCCGGCCTGGGCGTGCTTGACGATGTTGGCGATGCCCTCGGAGACCGCGAAGTACACGGCGGCCTCGGTCTCCGGCGCCAGCCGCGGCACCCGCACGTCCACGGCGACCGGGACGGGGGACTGGGCGGCCACGGCGGAGAGGGCGGCGTCGAGGCCCCGGTCCTCCAGGACCGCCGGGTGGAAGCCCCGGGCCAGGCGGCGCAGCTCGGCGATCGCGGCCTTGGTGGTGGCGTGCGCCTCCCCGATGAGGTCCTTGGCCCCGGCGGGGTCGTGGTCGATCCGGCGCTGGGCCATCGACAGGTTCATGGCCACGGACACGAGCTGGGGCTGCACGCCGTCGTGCAGGTCCCGTTCGATCCGGGAGCGCTCGGTGCGGGCGCCGCGGACGGCGGTCTCGCGGGCGGCCGCGGCCTCGGCGGCCCGGCGGCGCAGCTCCGCCGCCTCGTCCACCCGGAGCAGCAGCCGGGACAGGCCCCGGTGCGCGGCCACGGCGAGGACCACGACGAGCAGCCCGAGGAGGGCCAGGGTGATCCCGGTCAGGACCACGGCCCAGTCCGGCCACGTCCCGACCACCTCGGAGGGCCAGAGCGGGTTGTTCGGCGCGGCGTAGAGCGGCGCGAAGGCCAGGGCGACGGCGGCGCCGGTGCCGGCCAGGGCCGCCACGGCGACCCAGCCCAGGACCGTGGTGAGGAGCAGGTGCAGCAGTCCCGTCCAGAACGCGGCGTCGGAGACGTCCAGCCACCACTGGTGGACGATCCGCCAGCCGTCGGTGCGGGGCGAGCGGCGCCGGCGCGGGGCGGGCAGGTGCAGCCCGAACGCCGCCTGCGTGCGGCGGCGCTCGACCCACTCGATCCCGCGGACCGCGTAGATCGCGGCCACGAGCAGGACCACGCCCACCAGGGCGGCGAGCGAGGCGAAGCCGGCGGAGACGAGGGAGACGAGGGCCGTCAGCCACAGCGTGCCGAGCGCGGCGTCCACCACGAGGTCGGTGGTGCCGAAGAACAGGGTCCTGGGAGACCACGGTCCCCACTCGCGGGACCGGGCCCCGGCGGCGGGGCCCGCGGGCCGGGAACCGCCCGCGGGGCGGGGGGCGTCGTCCGGGGTCCCACGACCGGTGCCGGGATCGGTGCCGGGGCTGGCCCACGGTACGGGTGGAAGGGGTCGGGTCTCGTGCGGTGTGCTCATGCCCTCACGCTACGGTCGCGGGGGTCGTCGCCGCAGCGACGTTCTCCACCTGGTGCGCCTGCGGTTTTCCGCACCCCGGCCCGGCGCTCCGCACCCCGGCCCGGCGCTCCGCACCCCGGCCCGGCGCTCCGGGCGCCGGCGCGGCTCAGCCGGCGTCCAGCAGGCCGACGCCCATGGCCGCGAGGGTGCCGAAGGCGACGCCCCACAGGACGATGGAGACGATCTGCCACCGGATGACGGCGTTGCGGTCCGCGCCGAAGGAGACCATGGCGGTGGCCGTGATCTGGCTGGGCAGGATGGTCTGGCCGAGCAGGCTCACACCGGCCACCCCGTACTTGTCGAAGGCCCGGCGCAGCCTCTGCTGCCGGGGCGAGGGCTCCCGGGGGTCGCCGGCGAACCTGCGGCGGAGGCCGTGCGCGCCCAGGACCAGCGCCAGCATGGAGGCGACGTTGCCGACGACGGCGGCCCCGACGGCGATCGCCGGGTCGAGGCCGGCCAGGACGCCGACGACGGACCCGAAGTAGGACTCGACGAACGGGATCGCTCCTGCCACCACCACCCCCAGCCACTGGAGCAGCGGCGGCAGGGAGGAGGTGAATTCCTGCAGGGCGTCGATCATCGGGGTCCTTCCGGGGGAGGTCGGCGCGGCCGGCCCGCGTCCGTCGCCGGGGCCGCTCCCAGCACGCTATCGGCGCGGCCCGCCCCGGGGCCTCCCCCGGCAGACGGAGCCTCGGCCGCTCCGGGCGAGGGAACCGTCAGCGGCCGCCGGCCGGCTCCGCCCCGGGGCGGAGGTGGCGGACCAGGAACCGGGCCTGGTCCTCGAGCACGCGTGAGCGCACGGGGTCCTCGTAGACCGCGAAGTGCCCCACCGGGTACGTCACGACCTCGCCCCGCGGCGCCGCCCGGGCGATCCGCGCGGCCCGCCGCGGATCCGTCTCGGTGTCCTGCTCCGCGACGCACACGAGCAGCGGCGCCCGCACCCGTTCGGCGGTGCCCGGCAGGTACACGGGAGGGTGGAAGAGCAGCCGGGGCGCGAACTCGTTGCGCCAGGTGGGGCCGGTCTCCACGGCGTGCTCCAGGTACCGGTCGCTGTCCGGGTCGATGATCGCGCCCACGTCCCCGGGGAGCGCGAACACCGGGATGCAGTGCGGGGGGAGCCCGCGCCGTCCCCGCAGCTCGTCGCGGACCGCGGCGGCCAGCAGCCGGACGGTGGTCCGCAGGAGCAGCCCGAGCGGGATGTGCTCCTGCCGCTTCTTGGCCCGGATCTCGCCGGCCGTGCTCTCGGAGCCCTTGCCGAGCTCCGGCACCTGGGCGACCACGGCCCGGGTCCGCCGGTCCTCGGAGGCCAGCCGCAGGACGTGCCCGCCGGACAGCGAGCTGCCCCACAGCGCGGTGCGGGCCAAGTCGAGGCCGGGCAGGGAGCGGGCCAGGCGCACGGCCGCACGCCAGTCCTCGAGCTGCTCCGCGGCGTCCACGACCTGCCGGGGTGCGCCGCCGCTGCGGCCGAACCGCCGGTAGTCGAAGGTCAGCACGGCCAGGCCGTGCTCCGCGAGGCCGGCGGCGTGCTCGGCCAGCTGGTCCTGGGTGCCGGTGAAGCCGTGGCCCATGACCACGCAGGGCGCCGCGGCGCCGGCCGGCGCCGGGCGGTACAGCGTGGCGGCGCACGGGACGCCGCCCGAGTCGAACGTGAGAGCCTCTGGCATCGTGTCCTCCACCGGCCGCGGCGGGCCCTGGTGCCCGCCCGTGGGGTCCATCGAGCGCGCGTTCCGGCGCCGATGCCAGGGTCCCGGGCGGTCAGGCCGCGGTCACCAGCTCGGACCGGCGCAGCCGGTGGCCCCGGATCGAGACCAGCCGCCGGAGTCCCGTGCGGTCCTCGAGGACCCATGCGATCCCCAGCTGCGGGACCACCTCGCTGACCGTGCCGGTGAAGCGGGGCTGCCGGTGCTCCCAGGCCTCGATCCGGTCACCCGGCCGCACCCGGGCCAGGCCCAGGATCCATCTGTTGCTCGCGGTCATGGGGAGCCCCTTCCGTCTCGTGCGCCCTGTTCCCCCATCCTCGTCCCAGCATGTGGCCGCGGCGTTTCCGGCGGGTTGACGTCCCATGTCCTCTCCTCGGTCCCGGGGGCCGCCCCGGGCCCGGAGGGAGGGCAGGCGGGGTTCAGTACTTCCGCAGGGCCACGCGCGGCTGTCCCGTCCACCGTGCGCGCAGCAGCGCCGAGACGTCCAGGAGCAGGTCCGTGAGCTCCGCGGAGCCGGGGCCCAGGGCGCGGAGCACGAGGCCGGGCACCGGCAGCTCGGAGACCCCGCACCGCAGCCCCGGCACCCGGGCCTCGGCCGCGGCGAGCAGGTCGTGGACCTCCTCCACCAGCTCCCGGTCCGCCCGGGGATCCACGACCAGCAGGGAGCCGAGGTGCGTGCGGCCCTCCAGGAAGCCGAGCCCGGCCACGGCGTCCTCCCCCGGGCGCAGGCGGAGGTTGTCGAGGACCACCGTGCGCCCGCCCATCAGCACCTCGGTGCGCAGCACCACGCCGCGGTAGCGGAAGACGGTGCCGTCCGGCGCCCACCCGGGGGTGACCACCTCGCCCGCCACGAGGCAGGCCGAGGGGTCCATCGTCACGGTCGTGGACTGCACGTAGTCGGCGTCCTCGTAGGCGATGAGCTGGTCCGGCAGGTACTCGAGGACCGCGCCGGGGCCGAGCTCGAAGCGCACGTCCTGGCGGGCGGGGGCGACCGGGGTGCGGTAGACCTTGGTCGCGGACTGGGTGGTGACGAGAGCGGTGCCGGCGGCCCCGACCGTGACGTCCAGCTCGTAGCGGTCCCCGCCGAGGTACCCGCCGCCGGGATTGACGACGACGAAGCACGGCTGCCCCGACCCGTCCAGGTGGTGCGGGCGCAGCACGCGCAGGGCGCCGGCGTGGAACTGGTGGGCCGCCACGGTCCGGTCCCCGCGGGGCACCAGGACCAGCTCGAGCCGGCCCGTCGGTGCGGCGGCCGCCGCCGCGGCGGGCGCGGCGGCGGTCACGGGACCATGTCCAGCATCAGCACGTCGTGCCGGATCCACGCGAGGATCCGCTCGAGGCCCTCGTCGGTCCGGAGGTTGGTGAAGCAGAACGGCCGGTCCTTGCGGAACACGGCGGAGTCCGCGGCCATGACGTCGAGGTCGGCGCCGACGTGCGGGGCGAGGTCGGTCTTGTTGATGACGAACAGGTCGGACTTGATCATGCCCTGTCCGGCCTTGCGGGGGATCTTCTCGCCCTGGGCCACGTCGATGACGTAGATCGAGAAGTCGACCAGCTCCGGACTGAACGTGGCGGAGAGGTTGTCCCCGCCGGACTCGACGAACACGATCTGCAGGTCCGGGTGCTGGGCGCACAGCTTCTCGATCGCGGCCTCGTTCATCGAGGTGTCCTCGCGGATCGCGGTGTGCGGGCAGCCGCCGGTCTCGATGCCCACGATCCGGTCCAGCGGCAGCACGCCGTTGCGGGCCAGGATCTTCGCGTCCTCGATCGTGTAGATGTCGTTGGTGATCGCGGCCATCGAGACCTCGTGGATCAGCGCCCGGGTGACCCGCTCCACGAGCTGGGTCTTGCCGGCGCCCACGGGCCCGCCCACGCCGATGCGCACGGGGCCGCGGCCGGTCGGCGCGGAGGGGGCGGGGGAGACGGTGGTCATGGTGAGCTCCTGGGTCGGTGCGGTCGGTGCGGTCGGTGCGGTCGGTGCGGTGGTGGGTCAGGACATGAACATGCGGGCCCGCTGCCAGGCGTGGCGCATCTGGGCGATCTCCAGGCCGGGGCTGGTCGCCCCGGCCTCGTGGTCGGCCATGGACCCGATTCGCTCGACGCCGCGGGCGACGTCCTCGTGCAGGGCGCGCAGCACGCGCTGGCCCGCGTTCTGGCCGATGGGGATGCCGCGCACGGCGTTCTGGGTCAGGGAGGTCACGGTCGAGAAGAGGTACGCGCCGGCCAGCTGCTCCCAGGCCACGCCCAGGCCGGCGCCCACGAGCGCGAAGGCCACGGCGGGACTGCCGCGGCTCGTCCCGGCGCGCTGCCGCTGCGCGTAGGCCAGCAGCCGGGGGGAGGGGAAGTTCTCGGCGCCGATGCCGGTCATCCGCCGGCCCATCGCGGTCGCGGCGTCCCGCACCTGGACGGGCAGGGCCTGGGCGGCCAGCAGGTCGTCGGCGCGCCACACGGCGTCGTCGTCGGCCGCCGTGGCGACCGCGCGCACCGCCCAGCCCTCCGCAGGCACCACCTGGTGGTGCAGGCAGTGCCGGACCCAGGCCAGGAAGCTCGGCTCGTCGTGGACCGTGCCGTCGTCCACGTAGGTCTCGAGCCCCAGGGAGTGGGCGAACGCGCCGGTGGGCAGGGCGGAGTCGGCCAGCTGCAGCACGGCGAGCGTCCCGGCGAGCGATCCGGCGGCGCCCGCGGGGGAGTGCTCAGTGGGTGTGCTCGGCATGGCGGAAGGGGACCTCCATCTGCCGCTCGACGCGCGCGAAGCGCACCCCGGCGCCCTGCAGGAAGGCCTCGGCCGTGTGGTCGTACTGGAGCACCATGACCCCGTCGTGGCCGGGCAGCTCGGGGACCTCGGCCGCGGGGCCGAGGAACTGGGCGGGCAGGTGCCGGTTGCCCAGGGAGTGGGCCACGAAGCCCATCTGCTCGATCGTGGCGGGCGCGACCACCAGGACGTCGGTGGGCAGGGTCGAGACCACCACGGCGTTGTGGCCGTCCCGGTGCAGGATGTCGCCGTCCCTGAGCTCCCGCCGCGAGCTCAGCCGGATCCCCACCTCGGTGCCGTGGTCGGTCACGACCCGCTGGACGCGCTTGCGCAGCTCGGGCCCGGAGAGCGCGACCCGCTCCAGGTGCAGGCCGGCGCGCTCCGGCTCGGTGAGCTCGGCCAGGTTGCCGAGGACGGCTTCGACGATCACGGGTGCGGGTCCTCTCGTGGGGCTTCGGGGTGTCTCGGGGCGTGCGGGGCTCGGGCGGCGGACCGGTCAGAACAGGAAGTAGCGCTGGGCCATGGCCAGCTCCTCGGCGGGCTCGCACGTGGCGATCTCGCCGTCCACGCGGACCTCGTAGGTCTGCGGGTCCACCTCGATCTCCGGGGTGGCGTGGTTGTGCCGCATGTCCTGCTTGGTCAGGCCGCGGATCCCGCCCACGGGCAGCACCCGCTTGCGCAGGCCCAGGCGCTCGCCGACGCCCGCCTCGACGGCGGCGCGGGACATGAAGGTGATGGAGTTGGCGTGCGGGGCGGTGCCCTTCGCGCCGAACGCGTCCCGCATCAGCTGCGGCTGCGGGGTGGGGATCGAGGCGTTGGGGTCGCCCATCAGCGAGTGCACGATCTGCCCGCCCTTGAGCACGGCGCGGGGCTTGACCCCGAAGAACACCGGGTCCCACAGCACCAGGTCCGCGAACTTGCCCGGCTCGACCGAGCCCACTACGTCGGCGATCCCGTGCGCGACCGCCGGGTTGATCGTGTACTTGGCCACGTAGCGCTTCAGCCGGGCGTTGTCCCCGCGGCCCGTCTCCTCGGGCAGGGGCCCGGTGCGCCGCTTCATCTGGTCGGCCAGCTGCCAGGTGCGCAGCACCACCTCGCCCACGCGGCCCATGGCCTGGGAGTCGGAGGAGGTCATGGAGAACACGCCCAGGTCGTGCAGCACGTCCTCGGCGGCGATCGTCTCGGGCCGGATCCGGGAGTCCGCGAACGCCACGTCCTCCGGGATGTCCGGGTTGAGGTGGTGGCAGACCATGAGCATGTCCAGGTGCTCCTCCGCCGTGTTCCGGGTGAAGGGCAGCGTGGGGTTCGTCGAGGACGGCAGCACGTGGGGCAGGGCCGCGATGCGGATGATGTCCGGGGCGTGGCCCCCGCCGGCGCCCTCGGTGTGGAACGTGTGGATGACCCGCCCGCCGATCGCGGCCACCGTGTCCTCGAGGAACCCGCACTCGTTGAGGGTGTCGGTGTGGATGGCCACCTGCACGTCGAACTCGTCGGCCACGCCCAGGGCCGTGTCGATCGCCGCCGTGGTGGCGCCCCAGTCCTCGTGGATCTTGAGCCCCACGGCGCCGGCGCGGATCTGCTCCGCGAGGGGCTCGGCGGCGCTCGCGTGGCCCTTCCCGAGCAGCCCGAAGTTCATCGGGTAGCCGTCGAGGGCCCGGAACATGCGGGCGAGGTGCCACGCGCCGGGGGTGATCGTGGTGGCGTTGGAGCCCTCGGCGGGGCCCGTGCCGCCGCCGAACATCGTGGTGATCCCGGAGGACAGGGCCGTGCCGATCTGGTCGGCGCCGATGAAGTGGATGTGGGAGTCGATCCCGCCCGCGGTGAGGATCCGGCCCTCGCCGGCGATCACCTCGGTGGAGGCGCCGATCAGGATGTCGACGCCGTCCATGATGTCCGGGTTGCCGGCCTTGCCGATCCCGCTGATGTGCCCGTCCCGGATGCCGACGTCCGCCTTATAGATCCCGGAGGCGTCGAGCACCACGGCGTTGGTGACCACGGTGTCCACCACGCCGTCGTCCCGGGTCAGCCGCCCGTTGTGGCCCATGCCGTCCCGGATCACCTTGCCCCCGCCGAAGACCACCTCGTCCCCGGGGACGGTGCGGTCGTGCTCCACCTCGAGGAACAGCTCGGTGTCCGCCAGGCGCACCAGGTCCCCGGTGGTGGGCCCGTAGAGGCTCGTGTACTGGGCGCGGGACATCTCGTGGCTCATGCCTGCTCCTTCCCGGGGGCGTCCGTGCCGGGGGCGTCGAGGGGCCCGTTCACCCGGTTCGCGAGGCCGTGGACCTCGCGGCGCCCCGCCAGGGCGACGAGCCGGACGCGCTTGCGGTCGCCGGGCTCGAAGCGCACCGCGGTGCCGGCGGGGACGTCCAGGCGGAAGCCGCGGGCCGCCGTCCGGTCGAACTCGAGGCCGGGGTTGGCCTCGGCGAAGTGGAAGTGCGAGCCCACCTGCACGGGGCGGTCGCCGCGGTTGACCACGTCCAGCTCCGTGGTGGGCCGGCCGGCGTTGATCACGACGGGCTCGGGCCGCAGGACGTACTCTCCGGGGATCACGGGCGCTCCTTCGGTGCCGGGGGCGGGCGGGTCAGCGGATGGGGTCGTGGACGGTGACGAGCTTGGTGCCGTCCGGGAAGGTCGCCTCGACCTGGACGGAGTGGACCATCTCCGGCACGCCCTCCATGACGTCCGCCCGGGCCAGGATCGTGGAGCCCCAGGACATGAGCTCGGCCACGGTCCGGCCGTCCCGGGCGCCCTCCAGCAGCTCGGCGGTGATCAGGGCGACGGCCTCCGGGTGGTTGAGCCGCAGCCCCCGATCCCGGCGCCGCCGGGCGAGGTCGCCGGCCACGACGACCAGCAGCTTCTCCTGCTCACGGGGTGTCAGGTGCACGGCTCTCCTCGGGACGGCGGGTGCTCAGGGACAGTCGTCACCGTAGGGGCTCCGTGTTTCGGCGAGGTTCACCGGGTGTTTCCGGCACGTGCCGGGGCGCGGGCGCCCGGGCAGGCGCCCCGGCGCGTGCGCCCGCGCCGGCTCAGAGGGCGAGCGCCGCCCGGGCGTGCTCCTCGGCCCGCTCCCCGGCGCGGCCGGAGGCGCTGACCCGCCCGGAGTCCAGGACGTACCAGTCCGTGGCCGAGCCCAGGGCGAAGCCGATCCGCTGCTCCACCAGCAGCACCCGGATCCCGGTGCCGGCGGCCAGCTGCAGGATCTTCTGCTCGATCTCCTGGACCACGGACGGCTGGATGCCCTCGGTGGGCTCGTCGAGGATCAGCAGGGACGGCTCGGTGATCAGGGCGCGGGCGATCGCCAGCTGCTGGCGCTGCCCACCCGAGAGCAGCCCGGCCCGGCGCTCGAGCAGTCCCTCGAGCGCCGGGAACATCGCCAGGGACCGGTCGACGGCGGCCCGCCCGTTCCGCCGGCCGTCGGCCACCACCTGGAGGTTCTCCCGGACGCTGAGCCCACCGAAGGAGCGCTGGCCCTGCGGGACGTAGGCCATGCCGCGGCGGACCCGGGCGTGCCCGCTGAGCCCGGTGATGTCCTCGCCGTCGAGCAGGATCCGGCCGGAGGTCACCCTGTTGAGGCCCACGACCGCCCGCAGCAGCGTGGTCTTGCCCGCCCCGTTGTGGCCGAGGAGGGCGACCACGGCGTCCCCGCCGACGGTGAGGTCCACGCCGTGGACCACCTCGGTGCGGCCGTAGCCGGTGTGCACGTCTTGGAGCTCGAGCATCAGGAGTCCCCTTCCCGGGGGTCGGCCGCGGTGGCGGCGGCGGCAGCGGTGCCCAGGTAGATCTCCTGGACCCGCGGGTCGGCCTGCACGTGGGCCACGGAGCCCTCGCTGATCACCCGGCCGTCGGCCATCACGGTGACGGAGGTGGCGTAGCGGCGCAGGAACTCCATGTCGTGCTCCACCACGATCGTGATCCGGTCGCCGCCGATCCGGCGCAGCAGCTCACCGGTCTGCTCCCGCTCCTCGTGGCTCATCCCGGCCACGGGCTCGTCGAGCAGCAGCACCTGCGCCCTCTGCACGAGCAGCATCCCGATCTCGAGCCACTGCTTCTGCCCGTGGGCCAGCACCCCGGCCGGGACGTCCCGCAGGGCGGAGAGGTTGATGATCTCGAGGGCCTCCTCCACCTCCCGGGACACGGACCGCCGGGCGGCGAGCAGGGACAGGGACGGGCGGCCGGCCTCCGCGGCGATGTCGAGGTTCTGCAGCACCGTGAGCTGCTCGAAGACGCTCGCGGTCTGGAAGGTGCGGCCCACGCCCAGCCGGGTGATCCGGTGCGTCCTGCGGCCCACCAGCTGGTGGCCGTCGTGGTCGATCGACCCGCGCGCCGGGACGAGCCCGGTCACGGCGTCGATGAGGGTGGTCTTCCCGGCGCCGTTGGGGCCGATGAGGAAGCGCAGATCGCCCTGGTTGACCACGAGGTCCACGCCGTCCACGGCCGTGAAGCTCCCGAAGGACACGGTGAGGTCCGTGATCTCGAGGTAGGAGGGGCGGCCCGTGCGCAGCCCGCCGGGCTGCGGCGGGGTGCGGCCCAGCAGGGAGCTCCTCCACTCGGGGCGGCGCGCGGACAGCATCTCGGGGCGTGCGGCGGCGTTCATCGGGCCTCCTCCGCGGCCAGGGCCGCTGCCGGGGTGGGGACGGGGTCGTCGGGGGTGGTGGCCCCTCCGGGGCCGCGGCCGTCGCCGTCGCCGGGGGCGGTCGCGGGGGCGCGGCGACGACGCCGGAGCACACCGGGCAGCGAGGCGATGCCGCCGGGCAGGAACCCGACCACCAGCACGAAGAGCAGGCCCTGGAGGTACACCCAGAAGGACGGGAACGCGGAGGCCAGGGACGTCTCGGCGAAGGACACGGCGATCGAGCCGAGCACGGGCCCGAGCAGGGTCGCGCGGCCGCCGACGGCCACGCCGATGAGGAACGCGATGGACGGGATCACCCCGACGTCGGCGGGGGAGACGATCCCCACCACCGGGACGAACAGCGCCCCGCCGATCCCGGCCATCACCGCGGCCAGGACGTAGGCGGCGGTCTTCACGAGGGCAGGGTCGCGGCCGAGGAAGCGCACGCGCTCCTCCTGGTCCCGCACCGCCACGAGCAGCTCGCCCCACCGGCTGCGGTGGAGCTGCCAGGTGAGGGCCACCATGGCCAGGAGCAGCGCCGCGGTGACGAGGTAGAGGACCAGCTGGTTGCGCGGGTCGGCGAGGTCGTAGCCGAACAGGGAGCGGAAGCTGCTCAGCCCGTTGGAGCCGTTGGTGAGGACGGGCTGCCCGATCAGCCAGACCGCGAAGGCCGCGGCGAGGGCCTGGGACAGGATCGCGAAGTAGGCGCCCTTGACCCGCCGGGTGAAGATCGCCAGGCCCAGGGCCGCGGCCACCGCCGCCGGCACCAGGACCACGCCGAGCACGGCGGCCACCGGGTGGGCGAACACGGCCCACACGGCGGGCAGCTCGGTGACGCCGTTCTGCCGCATGAACTCGGGGACCTGCTCGCCCAGCAGCCGGGTGTCCGCGAGCTGCAGGTGCATGGCCATGATGTAGGCGCCGAGGCCGAAGAACAGGCCCTGGCCCATGGTGAGCATCCCGCCGCGGCCCCAGGCCAGGCCGATGCCCACGGCCACCATGGCGATGCACAGGTACTTGCCGAGCAGGCCCAGGCCGAACCCGCCGAGGGTCAGGGGCGCCAGGACGAGCAGCAGCAGCGCGCCGAGGGCCAGCCCGGCGGCGGCCCCCCGGGGGCCGGTGAGCCGGTCGCGCCACGCGGCGGCGGGACGGGGTGCGGTGGTGGTGCTCATGCCAGGCCTCTCGTTCGGACGCTGAAGATCCCCTGGGGGCGCAGCTGCAGGAAGGCGACCACGGCGACCAGCACCAGGACCTTGGCGATCGAGGCGGTCGTGGAGTACTCGACGAAGGCCTGGAGCACGCCCAGGCCCGCCGCGGCGAGCACCGCCCCGCGGATCTGGCCGATGCCGCCGGCGACGACCACGAGGAAGGCGTCCACGATGTAGGTGGTGCCGAGGGTGGGGCTCGTGGAGCCCACGAGGGTCAGCGCCACCCCGGCCACGCCGGCGAGCCCGGAGCCGATGAAGAACGTCAGCTGGTCGGTGCGCCGGGAGGAGATCCCGCTGACCTCGGCGAGGTCGCGGCTGAGCACCACGGCGCGGATCCGGCGGCCCAGGGAGGTGCGGTGGAGCACGAGCGCGAGGGCGGCGACCACGACGACGGCCAGGGCCAGCAGGAACACGCGGGACGCCGGGACCGGGACGCCCAGGACCTCCACGGGGCCCTGCAGCAGCTCGGGCAGCCGCACGTCCACGCTGGGCGCGCCGAAGACGTCCCGGGCCACCTGCTGGAGGATCAGGGACACCCCGAAGGTGACGAGCAGCGTGTCCAGCGGCCGGTGGTACATCCGCCGCAGCAGCAGCCCCTCGACCAGCAGGCCGAGGGCCCCGCCCACGAGGAACGCGATCGGGATCGACAGCAGCAGGGAGACCCCGGCGTGGCCGAGCACCTGCTGGACCGTGAACGCGGTGTACGCGCCGGCCATGATGAACTCGCCGTGGGCCATGTTGATGACGCCCATCTGCCCGAAGGTCAGGGACAGCCCCACGGCCGCGAGGAGGAGGATGGAGCCGAGGCTGAGCCCGGCGGACAACTGGCTGACGATGACTTCCATGGACGGCTCTTCTCTCGGTCTGCGGGGCGTCGGGGGGCGGTGCCGGCGGTGGCGGGGCGGCTCAGCCCGAGACGCCGTCGGCCCAGTCGTAGCCGGTCAGGAACGGGTCGGGGACCACGGGCTCGGCGTCCTCCTCGACCGTCTCGATCAGCCCGTCCTCGCGGATCCGGCCGATGCGCGGGGTCTTGGTGACGTGCTGGGTCTCCCCGTCCACCTCGACGGTGCCCTCGGGGGCCTCGACCACGGTCCCGTCGGCGGCCTCGCGCACGGCGTCGACGTCGAAGGAACCGGCCTTCTCGACCATCGCCCGCCACAGGTGCACGGACGTGTAGGCGGCCTCCATGGGGTCGCTCGTGACCCGCCCGGCGCCGTACCGGTCCTGGAACGCCCGCACGAACCGCTCGTTCTCGGGGGTGTCGACGGTCTGGTAGTAGTTCCAGGAGGTCAGCTGGCCGGCGATGTTCTCCACGCCGATCCCGGGGACCTCCTCCTCCGCGACCGACACGGAGACCACGGGCACCTCGCCGGCCTCGAGGCCCACGGAGGTGTACTGGCGGAAGAACGCCACGTTGGAGTCGCCGTTGAGGGTGTTGAACACCGCGTCGGCGTCCGAGGCCAGGAGCTTGTTGACGATGGTCGAGAACTCGGTCGAGCCCATCGGCACGTACTCCTCGCCCACCACCTCCATGCCGTGGGCCGCGGCGTAGGCGTTGATGATCCGGTTCGCCGTGCGGGGGAAGACGTAGTCGCTGCCCACCAGGAAGATCCGCCGGTGCCCCTGCTCCCGCAGGTGGTCGAGGGCCGGGACGATCTGCTGGTTGGTGGTGGCCCCTGTGTAGAAGATGTTGGGGGAGGCCTCGAGCCCCTCGTACTGCACCGGGTAGAACAGCAGCGAGTCCTGGGCCTCGAAGACCGGGAGCATGGCCTTGCGGCTCGCGGAGGTCCAGCCGCCGAACACCGCGGCCACGCAGTCCTGCCGGATCAGCTTGGCGGCCTTCTCCGCGAACACCGTCGGCTCGCTCGCGCCGTCCTCGGTGACGGGGTCCAGCTCCTTGCCGAGCACCCCGCCGTCGGCGTTGATCTCCTCGATCGCCAGGTTCAGGGAGCGGTTGACGGTCGTCTCGCTCACGGCCATCGTGCCCGAGAGGGAGTTGAGCAGCCCCACCTTCACGCTGTCCCCGGAGGTGTCCACGCACGAGCTCGAGGGCGTCTGGGCCGCCTGCGCGCTCGGCTGCGGGTCGTACTTCGCGCCGCACCCCGTGAGAAGCGTGGCGGCCACGAGGGCCGGGATCAGAGCGCGCCGTGCGGGGACCGTCATGCCGTCCTGCTTTCCGGGGGAGGAGTCGCTGGGTGCCGGGCGGTGGTCCTGCGGGCAGGACCCGGTCCGCCGGGATGGGAGCGACGCTAGCCAGCCGGGATTTCCGGGGTGCGGCGCCGAGGTTTCCCGGCGATGTCGGACGCGGCCCCCGGTTTCGGGCGTGTGTCGCCCGGTCCGGCAGCAGGCCCCTCCGACGCAACTCCGTATGCTCGGGACCGATGGAGAGCGCGGTCCGCCGGGACCGCCCCGGTGCTGCGGAAAGGTCGTGCGGCGATGTCCCCCTCGGTGCGCCCGCTCGCGGTGGCGGTGCTGACCGCGGCCCTGGTCACGGGGTGCGGTTCCGGGTTCCCGAAGGACCCGGAGGGCACCCTCGACCGGGTGCGCGGCGGTGAGCTGCGGGCCGGGGTCTCGGAGAGCCCGCCCTGGACGGAGGTCGCCGACAGCGGCCGTCCCTCCGGGGTCGAGGTCGAACTGGTCGAGGAGTTCGCCGAGCGGATCGACGCCGAGGTCGTCTGGACCCCCGGCGCCGAGAGCCACCTGATCCGCTCGCTCGAGGGCGGCGACCTCGACGTCGTCGTCGCGGGCCTCACCGAGACGTCCCCCTGGGAGAAGCACGCCGCGCTGACCCGCCCCCACACGGAGATCGAGACGGGGGACGGCCGCACCGAGAAGATCGTGCTCGCCACCCGGCTGGGGGAGAACGGCTTCCTCACCGAGCTCGAGACGTTCCTGGTGGAACGGGAGGAGGGGTGATGTCGCAGTCCGGGGCGAAGGCCCGCTTCGGGTCCACCGAGCTCACCGGCGCCCAGGCGCGCACCCTGGCCCGCGCGGTGCGCCTGGAGAAGATCACCCTCGGGGTGCTCGCCGTGACCGTGGCCGTCGTGGCGCTCGTCGCCGGGCAGTCCCAGGCCATGAAGGTCGCCTGGATCGAGGACTCGCTCTCGTTCCTGCCGCCCCTCGCCTTCCTCGTGGCGGTCCGCGTCGCCGGCCGGCGCCCCACGCCCCGCCACCCCTACGGATACCACCGCTCCGTGGGCGTGGGCCACCTCGTGGCGGCGGTCGCGCTCCTGGCGATGGGCGCGTTCCTCGTGGCCGATTCCGGCTCCGGGCTCCTGCGGGGCGAGCGGCCCCCGATCGGGGTCACGAGCCTGTTCGGCACGCCGGTGTGGTCCGGGTGGCTGATGGTGGCGGCGATGACGCTCACCAGCATCCCGCCCGTGGTCCTGGGCCGGATGAAGATGAGGCTCGCGGAGGAGCTCCACGACAAGGTGCTCTACGCCGACGCCGACATGAACAAGGCGGACTGGATGACCGGCCTGGCCACGGCGGTCGGTGTGCTGGGCATCGGGATGGGCCTGTGGTGGGCGGACGCGGTCGCGGCGCTCGTGGTCTCCACGTCGATCCTCAAGGACGGGGCCACGAACCTCAAGGGGGCCGTCGCCGACCTCGTGGACTCCCGCCCGACCACCTACGACGACGCCGCGCCCCACCCGCTGGTCCAGGACGTGGAGACGGTGCTGCGCCAGCAGCCGTGGGTGCAGGACGTGGGCGTGCGGGTCCGGGACGAGGGCCACGTCTTCCACGTGGAGGCCTTCGTGGTCCCCGCCGCGGGCACCGCCCCGACGCTCGGGCAGCTCGCGGCCGCCCGGAAGCGCTGCGCGGACCTGGACTGGAAGATCGAGGACGTGGTGCTCGCCCCCGTGGCGGAGCTGCCGCAGGACCAGGTCCCGCGCTGACGCGATCCCCGCCCCTGCGCGAGGGGTCTTCTCCCGAGGCCATCCGGGCTGCGTCCCGACAGGATGCGACCCCTCGGCAGGGATGCGGGTGGAGCCGGAGCCCTCGGCGGGGTCAGATCTTCAGGTGCACCAGGCTCGGCCCCTCGACCGCGAGCGCCTCGACGACCTTCTCGGCCAGGTTCTCCGGGGTGGCCTCGAGCCCCACCGCGCCGAATGCCTCCGCGAGCGCGGGCCAGTCCGGCTGCCGCAGATCCACGGCGAGCGGGTCGATGTCCCGGTCGGTCATGTTCTGCCGGATCTCGCCGTAGCCGCCGTTGTCCACGCACACGATCGGCAGGTCCACGCCGAGCTCCACGGCGGTCATCAGCTCCTGGATCGAGAACATCAGGGCGCCGTCGCCCACGAGGCACAGCACGGGCCGGTGCGGGGCGGCGAGCTTCGCCCCGATCGAGGCGGGCAGGCCGTAGCCCAGGGTCGCGTAGGTCCCCATGTAGAGCAGGGAGTGCGGGAGCTGGGCGCGGAAAAATGTGGTGGAGCCCAGGTAGGTGACCTGGGAGGAGTCGCCGCCGATGATCGTGTCCTCCGGCACCACCGCCATGATCGTCTCGTTGAGCGCCGCGAGCTCGGGCGCGGTGCGGCGGCCCTCGTCGTCGAGCCGGGCGAAGACCTCGGTGAGGTCGCGCGGGGGGCGCGGGGCGAGCGGGCCGATCGCCTCGAGGAGCTGCGGGACCACGGCCGCGGAGTGGCCGGGCAGCTCGATGTCCGGGTCCAGGTTGCACAGCATCTGGTCCCGCATGATGTCCACGCGCACGACCGGGCCCCGCGGCGTGATGTCCCCGCCCCACAGCTCGGCCTCGCCCACCTTCGAGCCGATCACCAGCAGGGCGTCGGCGGAGCGCAGGAACTCGTGCGCGGTGGACAGGCGCAGGTCGGCGCCCAGCGAGAGGCGGTGCCGCTCGGGGATCGCGCCCTTGCCGTTGGTCGTGGTGATGACCGGCGCCTCGAGCAGCTCGGCGAGCTCGAGCAGCCGCGCGCCGGCGGCCAGCGAGCCGCCGCCCGCGAGGATGACGGGGTGTTCTGCGTCCCGCAGCACCTCGGCGGCGCGGCGCACGTCGTCGACCGGCGCCGGCTGCGGGGCGCCGAGCCGGCGCGGGGCCACCTGCCGGTCGGTGTAGTCGAGCTCCGCCTCCAGGACGTCCAGCGGGATCTCGATGTGCACCGGCCGGGGGCGGGAGTGGGCGAAGTCCCGGAAGGCGTCGTGGACCATGGTCACGGCCTCGGCCCCGCTGGTGACCCGGCGGCTGCGGCCGACGATCGCGTCCACGGCCGCGGACGGGTTCTTCGTCTCGTGCAGCGAGCCGATGTCCCGGAAGTCGTGGCCCACCGGACGGCCGGGGGACAGGATGATCATCGGGCGGGACTCGGCGTAGGCCGTGGCCGCCCCGGACAGCGAGTTGAGCAGGCCCGGCCCGGACGTGGTGATGACGACGCCCGGCAGCCCGGAGACCTGGCTCCACCCGTCGGCGCCGTACGCGGCGCCCTGCTCGTGGCGGGTGGTGACCGCCCGGATGCCCAGCTCGCGCAGCGGGCGGTAGAACTCGAGCGAGTGGGTCCCGGGGATGCCGAAGACGGTGTCGACGCCGTAGCCCCGGAGCGTCTCCAGCACGGCACGGGCGGTGGTCCTGCGGGCGGTCATGAGCGGTCCTCCAAGGGGTGGGGCGGGTGGTGCGGGGCGGGTGGAGCGGGTGGAGCGGAGCGGGCCGTGCGGCGGACGCCGGCGGTCAGCCCTCCCCGGCGGGCCGGTCCTTGACGTAGAGCAGGCGCTTGTTGACGAACTCGTCCATGCCCAGCGGGCCCAGCTCCCGGCCGTAGCCGGAGCGCTTGACCCCGCCGAAGGGCATCTCGGCGCCCTCGGCCTCGGCGGCGTTGACGGCGGCCATGCCCGCGTCCAGGCCCTCGGCGAGCCGGCGCGCCCGGTCGGGGTCCGTGCTGAAGACGGCCCCGCCCAGGCCGTAGGGGGTGTCGTTGGCCAGGGCGAGGGCCTCCGCGTCGTCGGCCACCCGGTAGACCACGGCCACGGGGCCGAAGAGCTCCTCGTGGTGGGCGGCCATGTCCGGGGTGATCCCGGTGAGCACGGTGGGCTCCAGGTACGCGCCCGGGCCCTCGAGCAGCCGCCCGCCGGCGTGCAGGGTGGCGCCGGCGTCCACGGCGGCCCGGATCTGGCGGGCCAGTCCCTCGGCCGCGGCCCGGGAGGACAGGGGGGCGAAGGTCCCGGGGGCGGCCTCGGCCGGGTCGCCCGGGGTCAGCGCCTCGGCCTGGCGGGTGAGCTCGGCCACGAACTCGTCGTAGAGGTCCGCCATGACGATCATCCGCTTGTTGGAGTTGCACGCCTGGCCCGTGTTGCCCATGCGGGTGGCGAAGGCCGCGCGGGCGGACTCCCGCACGTCGTCGGTGTCCAGCACCACGTAGGGGTCGGAGCCGCCGAGCTCCAGCACGACCTTCTTCAGGTTCCGCCCGGCGATCTCGGCGACCTTCGCCCCGGCCCGCTCGGACCCGGTCAGGGACACCCCCTGGACCCGCGGGTCGGCGATGATGTCCGCGACCTGGTCGTGGCTCGCGAAGACGTTGGCGTAGGCGCCGGCCGGCACCCCGGCGTCGTCCATGAGCTGCTGGAGGGCCAGGGCCGCCCGGGGGCAGGACTCGGCGTGCTTGAGCAGGATCGTGTTGCCCAGCACCAGGTTGGGGGCGACGAAGCGGGCCACCTGGTAGTAGGGGTAGTTCCACGGCATGATCCCCAGCAGCACCCCCACGGGGCGCTTCTGGACCACCGCCCGGCCGCCGCCGGAGGCCGTGATGGGCTGGTCGGCGGCC
Source organism: Kocuria sp. GQ42 (assembly GCF_059758435.1). Lineage (NCBI taxonomy): Bacteria > Bacillati > Actinomycetota > Actinomycetes > Micrococcales > Micrococcaceae > Kocuria > Kocuria sp. GQ42. Next base: position 178,831 of record NZ_JCAXEN010000008.1, read on the forward strand.
AGGGCCGGGCCCTGCTCGGCGAAGTACGCGAAGATCTCGGCACAGAACGCGACCTCGTCCCGGGCCTCGGCGAGCGGCTTGCCCATCTCCTCGGTGATGACGGCGGCCAGCTCCTCGACCCGTTCGGCGAACAGCGTCCCGACGCGGGCCGCGACGGCCGCCCGCTCCTCGATCGGCAGGGTCCGCCAGGCGCGGAACGCGGCGTCGGCGCCGGCCAGGGCCTCCTGGACCTGGGCGTCGGTGGCGGTGGGGTGCTCGGCCAGGACCCGGCCGGTCGCCGGGTTGACGGACCGGTAGGAGGACGGGGCGGTGGATCGGGTGTCAGCGGTCATGGCGGGGTCTCCTCGGGAGTGATCGGGTGTCGTCGGCGTCGGCGTCGGCGTCGCGGTCTCGGGGCGGGGACCGGGCAGGGGCGGCGCGGGGCTCACGGCTGCATCGCCACCGCCCGCACCGGGGAGCCGTCCAGTCCGCGCAGCCGCAGCGGCAGGACGCTCACCAGCGGGTCCCGCCAGTCGACGGCGTGCAGGTTCGTCAGGTTCTCGACGATCGCCCCGCCCGCCCCGAGGACCGCCGCGTGCACCGGCAGCTCGAGCGGGCCGGTCGCGCCGGCGTCCGGGGTGCGGTCCGGGTTGAGGGTGTCCGTGCCGAGCACGTGCACGCCCGCGGACAGCAGGCGCTCGGCGATCTCCACGTCGAGCACCGGGTGCGCCAGGTAGCGCGGGGTGCCGAAGTGCCGGGACCAGTCGGTGCGGAACAGCACGATCGTGCCGGCCCGCACGTCCTGCAGCTGCGCGCGGACGTGCGCCCAGCGGATCACCTCGTGCTCCCGGAGGCCCGGCACGTGCACGATGCGCGCCGGTCCCACCAGGCGGGCGAGGTCGAGCTCGTCCACGGGCGAGCCGCCGTCCACGGTGTGCAGCGGGGCGTCCACGTGCGTGCCGCTGTGCGTGCCCAGGTGCAGCTCGGCCACCTGGAAGCCGTCCCGCGGGACGGACGCCGCGAGCCGGGAGTCCACGGCCGGGTCCCCCGGGAAGACCTGCATACCGGCCTCCACGGGGTGGCTCAGGTCAACGAGGCGCATCGGCGGCCTCCTCCGGCCCGCCGGCCGCGCCGACAGTGCCGACAATTCCGACCGTGCAGGGTCCGCCGGTCCGCTCGGTCGCGGCGGCCCCGTCCCGCGCCCCGGTCCCGTCCGTCCCGGTCCTCCCCGCCTCGGCGAGGTGGCGCTGGGCCGGCCGGCCCGGCACGATCCGCTTCGCGGCCAGGGCCCAGAGCAGGTAGAGCGCCGCGGAGAGGACGAACGTGGGAATGGTCGCGCCCACGGGGCTCGGCAGCACGTAGGTGAGCACCAGCGAGCAGACCGCACCGACGACCCACACCGCCACGGCGGCGGGGTTGACCCCGCCCCGGTACCAGTACCGGCCGCCGCGCCCGCGCAGGATGTCCGCCGCGTAGGCGCCGCGCTGGACCACGTAGTAGTCCACCAGCATGATGGCGAAGACGGGGATGAACAGCGAGCCGATCAGCACCAGGAACTCGGTGAACTGGTCCAGCAGGCCCAGCCGGGTGGACCCGAGGACCGACACGGCCCCCAGCACGAGCGCCGTGGGCAGGAACCGCAGCCTCCGCGAGGGCGTGAGGTTCACCACCGAGGAGACCATGCCGTAGACGACCATGGTGTTGGTGGCCATCACCGACAGGAAGACCACCACCGCCAGGGGCGCGCCGAAGGCGGCGACGAGCACCGTCGGGTCGAACCCGACCGCCTCCCCGCCGTCGAGCACCACGTAGGCGACGGCGGTGGCCCCCAGACTCATGGCCGCGACCGTGGACAGGACGTACCCCGTGCCGGAGCCGATCATGCCCGCGGACTGCCGGCGCGCGAGCCGGTTGAACTCCGCGGAGAGCACGGTCCAGGAGATGGCCGTGGCGATGACGACGTCGAGGACCGCGATGGAGGACCAGCCCGCCCCGGGGTCCACGGGCAGGGCGGCGAAGTCGGCCACCGGGTAGGACGTGAACGCCACCGTGAAGACCCAGGCCATGATGCCCAGGATCACCACCGCCAGCCACGGCTCCACCCGGGCGATGCCCTCGTGGCCGAGGACGGCCAGCGCCACGACCAGCGCCTGGCAGAGCACCGAGAACAGCACCGGGTTCGAGTAGCCGGTCGCCTGCGCCACGAGGAAGTTCACGGTGACGCCGGCGAGCATCGCCTGCACCCAGCTCCAGCCCATGAGGATGACCACGTTCGCGGCCACCGGCAGGAAGGACCCGCGCAGGCCGAAGGAGCCCTTGGTCAGGGACATGGTGGCGAGACCGGTGCGGGTGCCCATGTTCCCCACGAGCACCAGCACCGCCCCGCCGATCAGCGTGCCCAGGACGATCATGGCCAGGGCCGTGGGCCAGGACACCCCGGGCACGAACAGCGTCCCCGTCAGCAGGGTGGTCACCACCAGGTTCGCCGCGAGCCAGATCATCCCGATCCGGCCCGCGCCCAGCGTGCCGCGCAGCGGGCCGTAGCCCTCGGAGTTCTCGTCCAGGTGGTCCGAGAGCCGGGACCAGGCGCTCACGGGCGGGCCTCCGCGCGGTCGGCGCCGGAGCCCGCGAGGCGCTCGTTCCACTGCCGCAGCACCCCGGCGTGCGTGGGGCGGGACAGCAGCGAGACCACCACGTAGACCAGCGCGGAGCTCGCCAGTCCCAGGTAGATGGGGGCGTTGGCCAGCACGCCGAAGACCGCCATGGACGCCACGGTCACCACGGACCCGACGAGCATGGACAGCGCCGCGCCGAGGCTCGTGCCCCGCCGCCACAGGAGCCCGCCGAGGATGGCGACGAGCAGGCCGCCCACCAGGATGTCGTAGGCGATGGTCAGGGCGGTGACGGTGTCCGAGACGAAGATCGAGATCACCGTGATCACCACGCCGAAGACGAGCACGTAGATCCGGTCCCCGCGCAGCGCCTCGGCGGTGCCCTCCGGGGCGGGGGCCGCGTGCCGGGTGAGCAGGGACCTCAGGGTCGGCACGACGTCGACGCGGGCCACCGTGGCCGCGGCGATGAGCGCACCCGAGGCCGTGGACATCATGGCGGCGACCCCGGCCGCGAGCACGAGCCCGCCGAGCCCGGCCGGGACGTACTGCTGCGCCATCGTGGCGAACGCGTCGTCCGGGGAGGAGAGGTCCGGGGCCACGGCGGCGGCCGTCATCCCGATGACGGCCCCGGCCACGCCGTAGAGCGCCACGTAGGCCGCGGAGGCGAGCCCGCCCCAGCGGGCGACCTGCGGGGAGCGGGCGGTGAAGACGCGCTGCCAGATGTCCTGGCCGATCAGCATGCCGAAGCCGTAGACCACGAACTGGGTGACGATCGCCTGCGTGCCCATGCCGTCCCAGGTGAAGAACGTGGCGTCCAGCCGGTCCTCGAGCCCGGTCCAGCCGCCCGCCGCGGAGAGGGAGAACGGCAGCAGGACCAGGAAGATGCCGACCGTCATGAACACGAACTGCATCATGTCGGTGAGCGTGATCGACCACATCCCGCCGAGCACGGAGTACGCCACGACCACCACGCCGCCGAGCAGGATCGCCCACGACCGGTCGAGCGGGAAGAGGACCGAGAAGATCGCGGCGTACGCGGAGGTGGAGGTCACCGAGAGCATCACGGTGTAGGCCAGCATCACGAACGAGGACGCCTTGGCCCCGCCGCGCTCGCCGTAGCGCAGCTGCAGCATCTGGGAGACGGTGAACACCTTGAGGGACTGGATGCGGCCGGCGAAGAACAGGCTCAGCGCGGCCAGGCCGGTGGCGATCGCCACCACCAGCCACATCCCGGAGATGCCGTAGGTGTAGCCGAGGCCCACCCCGCCCACGGTGGACGCACCGCCGAGGACCACCGCGGCCATCGTCCCGGTGTAGAAGCCGGGGCCCAGGCGGCGGCCGGCCACCCGGTAGTCCTCGGCGTCGTGGGCCCGGCGGCTGGCCCAGAGCCCGACCGCCACCATGGCGACCAGATACAGCACGATGATCAGCACGTTCATGGGTGTCGCTGCTTCCTCGGGGCGCGGGCGCCCACGGGGTCGATCGGGAGCCTCCCCGGAACGGGGTTGCTCTACAAGAAACAAAAGTTGTCCCACATAGTATGATGCAGATCATGTTTTGGGAACGGGTCCGGGTCGTGACGGGCGGGTAAAACCGTCCGGGAGGAGGCGTCGTCGTCGTGAAAGCACTGCCCATCGAGAGCTCCGGGCACACCGCCGCCGTGGGATCGCGGCTGCGCAACCACCGGCGGCGCAGCCACATGACCATCGACCAGCTCGCCTCCGCCGCGGGCCTCACCAAGGGCTTCGTCAGCCGGGTGGAGCGGGACATCACCTCCCCGTCCGTGGACTCCCTGGTGCGGATGTGCCAGGTGCTGCGGATCGACGTGGGCGCGCTCTTCGCCGGGCCCGCCGACGTGGAGCTGGTCCGGCTCGAGGACGCCCCGCACATCGACCTCGGCGGCGAGGGCATCGAGGAGCAGCTCGTCACGCCGTCGGCCCAGCGCCAGGTCCAGGTCATCCGGGCCCGCGTGGCCGCCGGGGGCCGGGGCGAGGACGCGATGTACAGCATGGACTGCGAGACCGAGGTGCTGCACCTGATCAGCGGCCGGTTCCGGCTCCACGTCCCGGACCGCACCTTCGACCTGGCGGCCGGGGACACCGTCACCTTCCCCGGCTCCGAACCGCACACCTGGGAGAACCCCGGCACCGAGGACGCCGTGCTGCTGTGGATCCTCGGCTCGTGAGCCCCCCGCCCGGCCCGTCCGCCGCCCCCGCCAGCACCCCTGTCAGCATCCACCGAGAGGACCGCACACCATGAACCCCGAGCGCATCACCGGCACCACCCCGGACGGCACCCCCGTCCTCGGACCCGTCAACGCCGCCCTGACCCCGCGCTGGGCCGGTCTGGGCACGTTCGCCCGCCTGCCACGCACGGACGAGGTCGAGCACACGGACATCGCGGTGGTGGGCGTGCCGTTCGACGCCGGCGTCTCCTACCGGCCCGGCGCCCGGTTCGGGGCCAACCACGTCCGGGAGTCCTCGCGCCTGCTGCGCCCCTACAACCCCGCGCAGAACGTCTCGCCGTTCGCCGGGGCGCAGGTCGCCGACGCCGGGGACATCGTGGCCAACCCCTTCGACATCCCCGAGGCGATCGCCTCCATCGAGGCCCAGGCCAAGGAGCTCATGGGCGAGGACACCCGGCTCGTGGCGATCGGCGGCGACCACACCATCGCCCTGCCGCTGCTGCGCGCCGTCCACGCGCGCCACGGCGAGGTCGCGCTGCTGCACTTCGACGCCCACCTGGACACCTGGGACACCTACTTCGGCGCCGAGTACACCCACGGCACCCCCTTCCGCCGGGCGTTCGAGGAGGGCCTGCTCGACACGGACGCCGTGTGCCACGTCGGCACCCGCGGGCCGCTCTACGGCACCGAGGACCTCGACGACGACGCCCGCTTCGGCTTCGGCATCGTCTCCTCCGCCGACGTCATGCGGCTGGGGGTGGACGCCGTCGTCGCGCACCTGCGGGAGCGCGTCGGCGACCGCCCGCTCTACGTCTCGCTGGACATCGACGTGCTGGACCCGGCCCACGCCCCCGGCACCGGGACCCCCGAGGCCGGCGGCATGACCAGCCGGGAGGTGCTCGAGATCCTGCGCGGGCTGCGCGGGACGAACGTGGTCGGCTGCGACGTCGTCGAGGTCGCCCCGGCCTACGACCACGCCGAGATCACCGGGGTGGCGGCCGCGCACGTGGCCTACGAGCTCATCAGCCTCCTCGCGCTGGGACCCGGCGCGGCGCCGGGCGGACCCGCCTACGGGCTGGCCGGGCACGTCTACGGGGACGCCGTCCCGGCGCAGGGCCCGGCGGGGGAGGACCGGTGACCGGGGGCGCGGCCGTGACCCCCCGGCCCGACCACACCTCGCTGTTCGCCCACCGCTCCGAGGAGTTCCGGCCCTCCCCGGTCCGGGCCGTGTTCGAGATCGCGATGCGCCCCGGGATCATCTCCCTGGCCGGCGGCAACCCGGACATGAGCGTGCTCCCGCACGACGTCGTGGCCGCGATGTCGGCGCGGATCCTCGCCGAGCGCGGCCCCGAGGTGCTCCAGTACGGTTCCGGGGCCGGGATCGGGCGCCTGCCCGGGCTGGTCATGGAGCTCATGCGCCTGCAGGGCGCGGAGACCACGCCCGACACGATCCAGATCACCGCCGGCTCCCAGGCCGGCCTCGACCTCGTGACCAAGCTGTTCTGCGACCCGGGGGACGTGGTCGTGGCCGAGGGCCCCACCTACGTGGGGGCCCTCGGCGTGTTCGGCAGCTACGAGGTCGAGGTGGCCCACGTGGACGTCGACGACGACGGACTGGACCCCGAGGCGGTCGCCGGGCGGATCGACGGGCTGCGGGCCGCCGGCCGGAGCGTGAAGTTCGTCTACACCATCCCGAACTTCCACAACCCCACCGGGGTGACCCTCACCGAGGAGCGGCGCCGCCGGCTCGTGGAGGTCTGCGCCGAGCGCGGCGTGCTCATCCTCGAGGACGACCCGTACGCGCTGCTCGGCTTCGACCGTGCCCACCGGCTCCCGTCCCTGTACTCGCTGGACCCCGGCACCGTGATCCACCTGGGCAGCTTCTCCAAGATCTTCTCGCCCGGGCTGCGGGTCGGCTGGATCGCGGCGGCGCCGGCGGTGCGGGCCCGGCTGCAGATCGCGGCCGAGGCCGTGACCATCCACCCGTCCGTGCTCGGCCAGGAGCTCGCCGCCGAGTACGTGGCCAGCGAGCACTGGCGGCCCGCCCTGGACCGGGCGGTGGACCTGTACCGTGCGCGCTGCGCCGCCATGATGACCGCCCTCGAGCGGTTCATGCCCGAGGGGGTGCGCTGGACGCGTCCCGCCGGCGGCTTCTTCACGTGGCTGGACCTGGACCCGGCCCTCGACCACGGGGACCTCCTGGGCCGGGCCATCGGGCACGGCGTGGTGCTGGTGCCCGGCGGCGCCTGCTACGCGGACGGGCGCGCCTCCACGAGCCTGCGCCTCGCCTACTCCGCGGCCTCGCCGGAGGACATCACCGAAGGGGTCCGGCGGGTGGGGGAGATGCTGCGCGACTGACCTGCTGGGCCGCGGCGCCGCCCCCGGCCCTGCGCCCCCTCCGGAGCTGGTGCGGTGTCCCCGGGAGGGGCGATACTGACCGCATGAGCGAGGAGCGGGCCGGGGGACTGTGGTCCCGCGCCCGGGGGAGCGGGCCGGAGTTCGTCCTGCTGCACCCCGGGGGCACGGACTCCCGGGCCCTGGGCCCGCTGGTCGCGGAACTGGCCGGCCGGTACCGGGTGATCACCCCCGATCAGCGCGCGCACGGCCGCACCCCCGACCGGGAGGGCCCGCTCTCCTACACGGCGATGGCCGAGGACACGATCGCCTTCCTCGAGGATCAGGCCGGTGCCCCGGTGCACCTGCTGGGGTACAGCGACGGCGCCGTCGTCGCCCTGACCGTGGCGCTGCGCCGTCCCGACCTGGTCCGGGACCTGGTGCTGGCGGCGGGGGTGCACCACCGCGACGGGTGGGAGCCCGGCGTCCTGGCGGGCGAGGCGGAGGTGCCGGCCTTCATGGTCGACGCCTACGCGGAGGTCTCCCCCGACGGGCGCGAGCACTACGGCGAGGTCGCGGCGAAGCTGCGGCGGATGCACGAGGAGGGGCCGGTCTTCACGGACGCGGACCTGGCGGGCCTCGACCTCCCCGTCCTGGTGCTCGTCGGCGACGACGACGAGGTGCGGCTCGAGCACGCCGTGGCCGCGTACCGTGCCCTGCCCCGTGGGGAGCTGGCCGTGGTCCCGCACGCCTCCCACGGCGTGCTGGTCGAGAAGCCGCAGCTGTGCGCGCGCCTGATCATCGACTTCCACGCCGCCGACAAGCCGGCCACCTTCGCCCCGAGACGGCGCCGGCCGGGATCCTGATGGAACGGGCCCGACGGGGGCGTCGCCATCGGGCGGACGGGCCCGACGGGGCGCCGGCACCTCCGTGGCGGACGCCGGATCCGGGTCCGTTCGTGACGATCCCGGTCCGCCGAGTGGACCGCAGACTGAGGGTAGCCTAACCTCTCCTCCGGGGGATTCCCCGATCATTCACATGTCCTCGGCGGGCGCTCTGTCCAGGGACGTCGACCTGAGGTGGTTCTGTGCGCGCAGTTTTCCGGGTAGCGGCATCGACGGGTGTCGTCGCCGTTCTCACGTTGTCGGGGTGCGGCTTCAGCGGTGGGGACGGAGGGAGCGAGCAGACGGCGGACCCCGGTCAGCGGATCGTGGTGGACAACTTCCGTGCCCCGGTGGCCGACTGGGCCCTCGAGAGCGACGCCGCGTACATCCTGTCGCTGTCCGGTTGCCTGGAGACCCTGACCCGCTACGACGAGGCCCAGGGGGAGATCGTCCCGGCCCTGGCCACGGAGTGGGACCAGGCCTCGCCCACGGAGTGGGACTTCACCCTGCGGGACGGCGTGCAGTTCCAGGACGGCACCCAGCTCACCGCCGACGCGGTGGTGACCTCGCTCCAGAACGTCCTGGACGCGGAGGTCCCGGCCCGGGCCTTCAGCCCGGCCGTCGTCAGCGGCGTCGAGGCCGTCGACGCGCGCACGGTGCGGGTCACCACTCCGGAGGAGAGCCCGCTGGTTCCCTACCGGCTGGCCAGTGTCAACACCGGCGTGCTGGCCCCCGCCGCCTTCGAGGGCGGGACGGTGGACCCGTTCGGGCACTGCACCGGGCCGTTCACCCCGGTCTCGGAGCAGCCCGAGCAGTCACTGACCCTGGACCGGAACGAGGACTACTGGGGCGGACCGGTGCAGCTCGCCGGGGCCGAGGTCCGGTTCATCACGGACGGGGCGACGCGGGCGACGCAGGTGCAGACCGGCGAGGCCGACGTCTCCCTGTCCATCCCCGTCGCCAACCTGTCCGCACTGGAGGCCGATCCCGGCGTCGAGGTCCTCAAGGCCGAGTCCCCGCGGACCGCGACGCTGTACATGAACAACGGCAGGGCGCCGTTCGACGACGTCGACTTCCGCAGGGCCGTCCGCTCCGCGCTGGATCTGGACGCCCTGGCCGGCAGCGTCTACGAGGGCGCGGCCCTGCCGAGCACCGGGCCCTTCGCCTCGTTCGAGCCCTGGGCGGGCGAGGAGGCCGAGACGCCGCAGCAGGACGTGGCGGCGGCGAAGGAGCTCCTGGACGCCGCCGGCTACACCGCCGAGCGGCCGCTGGAGATCATCGCGATCGTGGAGCGGGCCGAGTTCGCCGACGTGGCCACCGTCATCCAGGAGAACCTGGAGAGCGTCGGCGTCCCCGTCACCATCACGACCAAGGAGTACGCCGCGGTGGAGCCGGACCTGCTGTCCGGGGACTACGACATGGTGCTCAGCCAGCGCAACCGCCTGATCGACATCGCCGACCCGATCGGGTTCCTCACCGCCGACTACACGTGCGAGGGCAGCTACAACCTCAGCCACTTCTGCGACGAGGACTACGACGCGCTCATCGCCCGGGCCGCCGGGACCGCCGACACCGAGCAGCGCTACGAGCTCTACGCCCAGGCAGGACAGATCCTCGAGGACGAAGCCGTGAACGTCTGGCTCGTCAACGAGCAGGCCATCGACGCGGTCCGCACCGGCCTGCAGAACTACGTCCAGGACCCGCTGTCCCGGTACGTGCTGCGCGCGGAGACGACGAAGTCCGGCTCGTGAGCACGACCGCCAGCTGCAGAGCCCCGCGAGCGCGGAGGCGTCGATGACGGCGTTCCTCGCCAGGAGGACGGCGACCCTGGGGGTCACCGTCCTGCTGGCGTCCTTCGTGGTGTTCCTCATCCCCTACGTCACCCCGGGGGACCCGGTGCGCAAGATCATCCGGTCGCGGGTGGCGGGGGAGGTGGTCGACGACGCCGCCGCCCAGGGGCTGGCGCTCGAGCTGGGACTCCAGGACCCCCTCGCGGTGCAGTACCTGCGCTGGCTCGGCCGGCTCGCCGGCGGTGACCTGGGCCTGTCCTACGCCAGCCGGACACCGGTGATCGAGCAGGTGCTGCCCGCCCTGTGGATCACCGTGAGCCTGGTGGTCGTGAGCCTCGGGGTGGCGGCCGCGGTGTCCGTGGTGCTGGGGACCGTGGCCGCCCTGCAGGAGGGGCGCCCGGCCGACCGGGTGATCACCACGGTCACCCAGGCCTTCATCGCGATGCCCGAGTACTGGCTGGCCCCGATGCTCGTGCTGGTCTTCGCGCTGCAGCTGTCCCTGCTGCCCTCCGCCGGGTGGGAGGGTCCCGCGTCCGCGGTCCTGCCGGTGGCGGTCCTGGCCCTGCGCCCCATCAGCTACTTCACCTCGGCGGTGCGCGAGGGGATGCTCGAGGCGCTGGGCGCCGAGCACGTCGTCGCGGCCCGGGCCCGGGGACTCAGCTACCCGCAGGCGGTCTGGAGCCACGTGCTCCCCAACGGCCTGCTGCCCCTGACCACGCTGGTGGCCGTGTGGTTCGCCGGTCTGCTGGGCGGGTCCGTCATCGTGGAGGTCGTCTTCGCGATCCCGGGCATGGGGAGGCTGCTGTTCGACGCCGTCCGCAACAGCGACATCCCCCTCGCCCAGGGCGGCGTGGTGGTGGTCGTGGGACTGGCGGTCGTCCTGACGACCGCGGCGGACCTGGTGCACGGCATCCTCAACCCCCGGATCAGGGGGCGTCATGCGTGACCGGCCCGTCCTGGTCCGGGCGGCGGCAGCGGTCCTGGCCCTGATCGTGCTGTCCGTGGTGCTCTCGCCCTGGATCGCACCGTACCCGCCGGCAGCTCAGGACCTCACGGCACGGCTCGCCCCGCCCGGCCCGGCGCACTGGCTGGGGACGGACCACCTGGGCCGGGACACCCTGAGCCGGCTGCTCGACGGCGGCCGGTTCTCCCTGGTGACCGCCGCCGTGGCCACCGTGCTGACCGCTGCGATCGGCACGGGGATCGGGGTGCTGAGCGCCCGCCGCCGGGGCTGGGTGGACGAGCTGCTCACCCGGACCAACGACGTCCTGCTGGCGCTGCCGGAGATGGTGGTGGCCCTGTTCCTGGTCGCCGTGCTGGGTCCCGGCCCCCTCTCCCTGCTCCTGGCCCTGACCGTGACCGGCTGGACGCCCTTCGCCCGGCTGGCCCGGGCACTGGCCTACGACGTCTCGGCCCGCGGCTTCGTCGAGGCCGCGCGTGTGCTGGGGTGCTCGCCGTCCTTCGTCGTCCTCCGGCACATCCTGCCGCACCTGTCCGGGCCCCTGCTCGGGCAGGCCGCCCTGCGGTTCGGCCAGTTCCTGATCACCGTCGGCGCCCTGTCCTACCTGGGGCTGGGGGTGCAGCCGCCGCAGTCGGACTGGGGGGCGATGCTGGCCGCGGCCCAGCCGTACGCCGTCCGGGCGCCGGTGACGGTCCTCGCCCCGGGCCTGGTGGTCTTCACCGTTGCGCTGTGCGTGACCCTGATCGGCCAACGGCTGGCGCACATGAGCAGCACCCGCATGCTGCTGCCGGCATCGTCGCGGACGGAACACGATGTTTGAGCGCCTGGTCGTCGAGGACCTGCACCTCAGCCACCGGCCGGGCGCGGACGGCGCCGGCGGCTGCCCCCTCCTGTCCGGCGTCGACCTCACCGTGGCTCCGGGGGAGTTCGTGGCGCTGGTGGGCGCCTCCGGGTCGGGCAAGACCCTGACGGCCATGTCCGTCCTGGGCCTGCTGCCCCCGCAGGTGCACCGGGACGCCGGGACGATCCGGCTGGGTGACACCGACCTCGCCCGGGCCGGCGAAGCGGAGCTGAACCGTGTGCGCGGCGGCCGGATCGGCATGCTCTACCAGCAGCCCCAGCGCATGTTCAACCCCCGCCGGACCGTCGGCGAGCACCTGCGGGAACCGCTGACGCTCCATGCCGGCCTCCGCGGCACGCAGGCTCGTGCACGGGCGCTGGAACTGCTGGCCGAAGTGGGGTTCGAGGACCCCTGGTGGTGCGCCCGGGCACGTCCCCACCAGCTCTCGGGCGGCATGGCCCAACGGGCCATGGTGGCCCTGGCCCTGGCCGGCCGCCCCGGACTGCTGCTGGCCGACGAGCCGACGTCAGCCCTGGACACGGTGCTCGAGCGGCAGATCCTGGAGCTGATCGACCGCGAACGGCGCGACCGAGGGCTGGGGGTCCTCTACATCACCCACAACCTGGCCACCGTGTCCGCCTACGCCGACCGGGTCGTGGTGCTGGACGCCGGGCGCGTGCAGGAGTCCGGGCCGGCCGGCACCGTGCTCAACGATCCGCGCAGCACGTGTACGAAGGCCCTCCTGGAGGCATCTGCCCTCACCCCCACCGGGACTCCGCCCGCCGCCGGCGGGGCGCGCCCCCTCGTGGTGCTGGACGACCTCACCAAGCGCTTCGGGCCGAGGCGGCGGGAGGCCCGTCCCGCGGTGGACCGGGTGTCCCTCGACCTGCGGGAGGGCGAGATCCTCGGGGTGCTGGGCCAGTCGGGCTCCGGCAAGAGCACGCTCGCCCGGTTGATCGTCGGACTCGAGGCACCGGACAGCGGACGGGTCACCAGCACCCCGGGCGCCGACCGCGCCGGCTCCGGCGCGGCGGCCTCGCACGTGCAGCTCGTCTTCCAGGACCCGCACGACTCCTTCGATCCCCGCATGCCGCTGGGCACCAGCCTCGAGGCCCCCCTCCTGCGGCACCGGAACGGCACGCCCGAGCAACGGCGTGCGAGCATCCACGAGGTCGTGCGGGAGGTGGGACTGGAGCCGGAGCTGCTGGACAGGCGTCCCGGCCAGTGCTCCGGAGGCCAGCTGCAGCGGCTCACCATCGCCAGAGCACTGCTGCTGGAACCGGCGGTGCTCATCTGCGACGAGGCCACCTCGGCCCTGGACGCGGTGACCCAGCGCACCGTCCTGGACCTGCTGCTGCGCCTGCACCGGGACCGGCGCCTGTCGCTGGTGATGATCTCCCACGACCTGAGCGTCGTCCGCTACATGAGCCACCGGGTCGCGGTGCTCTTCCAGGGCCGCCTGGTCGAGCTCGCGGAGACCTCCGAGCTCTTCGCCCGACCGCGCCACGAGCACAGCAGGCAGCTGGTGGCGGCGGCACTGCCCCAGGTGTGCGCGATCCTGGACACCCACCGCCTGTCCGAGGAGCACCTCGATGCCCTTCCGTGACCACCGGGCCGAGACGCGCACCCTGCTGGGCGCGCAGCTGGTGTTCAACCTCGGCTTCTACGCCGTGGTGCCCTTCCTGGCCGGAGCCATGGGCACCGAGTACGGCCTGGGCGCCGCGGCCATCGGACTGGTGCTGGGAGCCCGGACCTTCAGCCAGCAGGGCATGTTCCTCATCGGCGGCATGCTGGCCGACCGGTGGGGTGCCCGCCGGGCCGTCCTCACCGGCTGCCTGGTGCGCATCGTCGGCTACGCCACGCTGGCGGCGGCGTCCGACTTCGCCCTGTTCCTCCTGGGCGCGGTGCTCACCGGTGCCGGGGGCGCCCTGTTCTCACCCGCCCTGGAGTCCCGGCTCTCCCACGCCGACCAGCCGGCGGGGACGGAGGGCCCGGGCCGCCGGACCGGCCGCCGGCGGTCGGTGTTCGTGTGGCTGGCGATCACCGGAGAGATCGGCGCCGTCCTGGGCCCGGTGCTGGGGTCGTTCCTCCTGGGCTGGGGATTCGACGCGGCCCTGTTCCTGGGGATCGGGGTGTTCACCGCGGTGACGGTCCTGCTCTGGTACCTGCTCCCGGCCGAACCGGCCCACCATCAGCCGGACCGAGACGCCGCGTTGCCCGCCGCGGCGCCCTCCGCGGCCGGCCCCCGGTGGGCCTGCCTGCGGGATCGGCGCTTCGTGACGTTCTGCGCACTGGCCGGGATGAAGATGCTGGCCTACCACCAGCTCTACTTCGCCGTGCCCGTCGAGCTGGGCCGGCGAGGCCTCGACGGTGCCTGGCTCGGCGCGCTGTTCCTGCTCGCCTCGGTCCTGACCCTGCTGCTGCAGCTGCCGGTCTCCGCCGTCGGTCTGCGCATGGGCCCCGGCGCCGCCCTGGCGGTCGGCTTCGTGCTCGAAGCCGGCGCGTTCACCCTGGTCGCCGCGACCTCGATGCACCCCGGGACCGCCACCGGCTCGATGGCGCCGCTGATGGGCGCCGTCGCCGTCCTGATCCTGGGCCACATGCTCCTGACCCCCACGATCCTGTCCCTGATCCCGTCGTTCGTCCCGGCGCACGGACCCACCTCGGGGCGGGGCGCCTACTACGGGCTGGCCGCCACCTGCGGCGGCATCACCGTGCTGGCCGGCAACGCCGTGCTCGGGCAGCTGCTCGATCTCACCGACCGGCACCACTGGTGGCCCGGCACCCCCTGGGCGCCTCTGGTCGTGCTCGCACTCCTGGCCGCCGCGGGCCTGCCGACCGTGCTCCGCGGCCACCGCACCGCCCGGCCCGCCGACGCGCCCTCCACCACGGCACCGGCTCGACGAACCCGCTGACGACCGGTGGCCGCGGGGCCTGCTCCTCGGCGGCCGCGGGGCCTGCTCCTCGGCGGGGGACGGGGCTCCGCAACGGCGGCGGGACCCTCGCGCACCGGCGCCCCACCGGTTCCGTCCGGTCGTCGGTCCGCCGATGGCTAAGCTCGGGGGACGACGTCGAGCTGCTCCGCGGGGCAGCCTCCGAGGCCGCGGCGCCACGTGCCGTGCGCTCGGGGGAGGAGGCCATGTGCAGTCACTGACCGTAGGGGTTCTCGCTGATCCGGGGCTGCCGGAGAAGGTGGCCCGCCAGGTGGCCGAGGACCTGCCGCGGGCGCTCGCGGAACGCTCCGGCCGGGAACGCTCCGGCCCGGAGATCTCCTGGACGGTGGAGGTCAGCCGCGAGACCCTGCCCCTGACGGCCGAGGGGAACATCCCGCTGCTGGACAAGGCCGGCCGGCTGCGCGAGGAGCACGGGTGGGACTTCGTGGTGTACCTGACGGACCTGCCGCGCGTCCACGACGGGGAACCGCTGCTCTGCGAGGTCGGCGCGGCCGACGCCGCGGCGCTGGTCTCGCTGCCGGGCCTGGGCGCCGACCACTTCTCCCGCAAGGCCTGCCGGCTGCTGGCCGCCCTGGTCGGCGCGATCCGGGACGGCGCCGAGGACGCTCCTTCGCCGTCCGCGGTGCACGGGGCCCTGGGACGGGCGGCGGCGCGCAAGGTCTCCTCGGAAGAGGCGGGAGGTGCGTCCTACGTCGTGCTGCCCGGGCGGATGAACCGGCTGCGGCTGCTGATCGGCATGGTGCTGAGCAACCGCCCGGGGCGCCTGCTTCCGGCCCTGGCCAGCTGTGTGGCGGCCGCGGCGGCCACCGGCGCCTTCGGCATCTTCTACGCCTCCATCTGGAACATGTCCGACGTCCTGTCCCCGGTCCGGCTGGCCACGATCAGCGTGGTGGTCACCGCCGCGCTCAGCGGCTGGCTCATCCTCCACAACGGCCTGTGGAACCGTTCCGCGGACGACGACGAACCCTGGCGGTCCCGGTCGGACAACGCCTCCACCGTCATCACCGTGTGGCTGAGCGTGGCCCTGATGTACGTGCTCCTGTGGGCGATGCTGCTCCTCGTGGGCCTGGCGGTGATCGAGGCGGGCTACCTCGAGTCCCAGCTGGGCCATCCCGTCGATCTCCTCGACTACCTGCACCTGTCCTGGCTCGCCGCGTCGCTGGGCACCCTGGCCGGCGCCCTGGGCTCGAACTTCGACAGCGACGAGGCCATCCGCGAGGCCACCTACAGCCGCCGGGAGCACCAGCGCCGCCGGCTCGCCGACACCTACGACGACTGACCCGGCGCGGCCGGGGTCACCCCGGCAACCAGCGGGCTCAGGCCAGCAGGGCCTCGGCCGCGCGGCGCCCGGAGCGCAGGGCGCCCTGGGTCGAGCCGTCGGTGCGGTGGTCGCCGCACACGTACAGGCCGTCACCGAGGGCGGCGGGCCGGTCGGCCACGAGCCCGGGCGGCTGCTCCGGCAGCGCCCGGCGCACCTCGTGCACGGCCAGCAGGTCCCAGGCGGAGGCGTCGGCGGACCAGATCGTGCCCAGCTGCCGGCGGACGTCGGCCTCGGCGGGGAGCTCGGCGCCCCGCGGCAGGAGGGCCGTCGCCTGGATCAGCGTCCGGCCGTCCGGGGCGTAGCTGGGGGCGGCGTTGCTGACCACGGCCGTGTCGACGAGCGGGCCGGTCGACTCGCCCGGCAGGACCAGGCACCCGAGGTCGGAGGGCGCGGCGTCCGCCGCGAACCACCAGGTCGCCTCGCCCTTCATGGGGGTGTCCGGCAGGTCCAGGAGCCGGGCGGCGGCCGGCCCCTCGGTGGCCACGACCACGGAGGACGCCCGCCAGGCAGCGTCCCCGGCGCCCACGGTCCACCCGTTCCCGGTGCGCTCCACCGCGTCCACGCGGGCGCCGAGGACGGCCGGGGACCGGAGCCCGTCGTGGATCCAGGCCGGGAGCGCGCCCATGCCCCCGGAGGGCAGGCCGGGGGTGCCGAGCAGGAACCAGCCGACGAGCTCGCGCACGAAGGCGGCCGAGGTGCGGCCCTCGTCCTCGAGGATCACGCCGGCCAGGAACGGCTCGAGCACCAGATCGCGCAGCGGTCCCCGCACTCCTGCGGCGTCGAGGGACTCGTGCCAGGGCAGGTCCCGCCGCTCCTGGCGCCGCGCGCGGGGGTCCAGGCCCGGGGCGAGCCAGGCCGCCAGGGCGGGCAGCCGGCGCAGCTCCACGAGCGGGCTGCGCAACGTCCCCGGCAGCCGGGAGGGGACGCGGCGGGGGTCGGCGAGGACGTGGATGCCGTCGCCGCGGCGGACCCCGGCGGCGGCGTCGAACTTCTGGATCCCCAGGGCCGCGACGTCCACGCTGCGCCGCAGCTCGGTGTAGGCGGGGTTGAGCACCTGGAACCCGCGGTCGCAGCGGAAGCCGTCGACCGTGTCGGTGCGGATCCGGCCCCCGACGCCGTCGGAGGCCTCCAGCACCACCACGTCCAGTCCGTGCCGTTCGAGCAGGTGGGCGCACTGCAGGCCGGCGAGCCCGGCGCCGACGACGACGACGTCGTGGTCCACGGGAACCTCCTAGCGGATCGGGACGGCCGCGGCGGGATCGAGCTCCGCGGCCGGTGCCGCGGCCCGGGCGGGGATCGTGAACAGCGCCGACTCTACGGTCAGGCCCGGCCCGAACGCCAGGGCGCAGACGGTGCGGGTCTCGTCCGCGGGGGCCGCGTCGATCACCTGGCGCAGGACGTGCAGGACGGTCACGCTGCTCATGTTGCCGCGCGTGGCGAGCACGTCGCGGGACTCCCGCAGCGCCTCGGGCGGCAGCCCCAGGGTGTCCTCGAGCTTGTCGAGGATGCCGCGGCCGCCGGGGTGGAGGGCCCAGTCGGTGATGCGGTCCCGGTCGACGGACCCCTCCGGCCCGTCCAGCAGCGCGGCGAGGGCGGTGTGGATGTTGTCCTCGAGGACCTGGGGCACCGCGGCGCCGAGGATCATCTCGAACCCGGCGTCGCCGATGGTCCAGGCCATGGCGTCCTCGCCGTCCGGGATCACGAGGGTACGGAACCGGTCGAGCTCGAGCAGCGGGGTGACGCCCTCGGGCGTCCGCGCGCTGACCAGGGCCGCCGCCGCGCCGTCGGCGAAGAGCGCGGCCCCCCGGATGGCGTCCGGGTCCCGGGCCGGGCGCAGGTGCAGCGTGCACAGCTCCACGGCCACGAGCAGGACGACGGCGTCCGGGTCCGCCGTGGCGATGGCCGCGGCCTGGCGCAGCCCGATCAGCCCGCCGTGGCAGCCCATGAAGCCGATGTGCGCACGGCGGACGGCCGGGTCGAGGCCGAGGTCCCGAACCAGCTGGTAGTCGGGGCCCGGGGCGAAGAAGCCGGTGCAGGAGACGGTCACCACGTCGGTGACGGTCGCGGGGTCGAGCCCGGGGCAGCGGGCGAGGGCGTCCCGCGCGGCCTCGGCGAAGAGCGCGGGGGCCTGCTCCACGTAGGTCCGGTTCCGGACGCCGGTGAGGGGGGTCAGGAACCGGCCGTCCTCGGTGATGTACGGGGATCCGGCGCGGGCGCCCTCCTCGACCAGCTCGGACAGCACCGTGTGCCGGCGCTGGACCCCGGAGGCGCCGAACACGGTGCGCAGCAGCCGGGCGTTGAGCCGGTCGGTGCCGGGCTGGGCCTGGTAGAGGTCCTGGGCGTCGGTCTGCTCGAGCACGTGCGGCGGGAGGGCCGTGCCGAGGGACAGGAGTGCGGGCGTCATCCCGTCCAGTATCCGTCCTCGGGCCGACAGGTGCCACGGAGGGCGCGCGGGGGCCGGGCGGACCCGCGGCCGGCGGGTCCGCCCGGGGCCGCCTCAGACAGTGCGGGTCGCGGCGTCGAAGTCCAGGCGCGGCAGCCGGTCGTGGCGGGGGGCGGCGGGGGCGCCGATGTTCACGACCATCAGCGCGCGCAGGCTCGTCCCCGCGTGGAACTCGGCGTCCACCCCGGGGGCGTCGAAACCGCCCATGGGGCCCGCGGCGAGGCCGACGGCGCGCACGGCGAGCACGAAGTATCCGGCCTGCAGGTGGGCGTTGTCCCGGCCCATCTGCGCGCGCAGCTCCTCGTTGCCCGCGAACATCTCCTGGTTGCCGGCGGCGGGCGGGAAGAGGACGGGCAGGTGCTCGTGCCAGTCCACGTCGTAGCTGAGCACCGCGACGGCGGGCGCGGCGGCGGTCTTCGCCCGGTTGCCCTCGGCCATGTGGGGGAGCAGACGCTCCCGGGCCT
Source organism: Kocuria sp. GQ42 (assembly GCF_059758435.1). Taxonomy (NCBI): domain Bacteria; kingdom Bacillati; phylum Actinomycetota; class Actinomycetes; order Micrococcales; family Micrococcaceae; genus Kocuria; species Kocuria sp. GQ42. The sequence goes on from NZ_JCAXEN010000008.1 coordinate 197,599, forward strand.
CCGCGGAGCGGATCCACGTCACGCGCAGCGGCTGGATGTTCATGGCGGTGGGGCCCATCTTGGCGAGCTCGAAGGCCGCCCGGAGCTGCTCGTCGGCCACGGGCTCGTCGAGGAACTCCGAGGCCGTGCGGGCCTCGCGGAAGAGGAGGTCGGCGGCGAGGGCGTCGAGGGTGAGCTGGTCCTGCAGGGTCTCGGGGGCCACGGGGTGTCCTTTCGGAGGCACGGTCGTCTTGATGTACACGTCAACAAAGAGGGGGGCGGGTCTATGCCGGGGACGTCGTGTGCCGTCCGTCACGTCGCGGCGCCTCCCGCTGGGTACCCTGGCCCCATGCCCCTCCGTTCCCCGCAGCTCCTGTCCGGACCCGACCGCCGCGCGGCCCGGTCCGGCGCCGTGGCGGCACGCGCCCTGCGCCTGGGTGGGGCCCTGTGCGGGACGGGCGTGCTCCACCTCGTCCGGCCCGCGCTCTTCGACGGGCTGATCCCGCGGTCCCTGCCGGGCCCGCCCCGCGCCTGGACGCTGGGCTCCGGGGTAGCGGAGATCGGCGTCGGGGCGCTGCTGCTCCGTCCCGGCACCCGCCGCGCCGGCGGCTGGGCCGCGGCCGCCCTGTTCGTGGGCGTGTGGCCGGGCAACGTCACCATGGCCTGGCGGGCCCGCCGCGGCTCCCCGGTGCGGCGGGCCGTGACGCTCGTGCGGCTCCCCCTGCAGGTCCCCCTGATCGCCGGAGCCCTGCGCATCGCCCGGGCGGGCTGAGGGCCCGCCGCCCGGCCCGGGGTGACCTCCGGACCCCGGTCCGCGGGGTTCGCATTCGGTCACACACGCACACCCTCCCTACGCTGGGCAGAGCACAGGAGTGGGGGCTCCGTTTCCGCAGGGGGATCGCTCTCGCTCCAGTCCATCGGGGGGTGGGCTCTGCGCACCATGCCGCCTCCCGTCCTGACGGCCGGAGGAATCCTTGACCACCACCCGCAGCACCACCGCTTCCCTCGCGCTCGCGGCCGCCCTCGCCCTCGTCCCGCTGGGCTCCGCCGCGGCGGCGACCGGGGCCGCCGTGCCCGCGACCCAGGCTGTCCAGCCGGTCCCGGAGGCCACCGTTGCCGCTCCCGGTATCGCCCCGGGTGCCGACTCGGCAACGGCGGCGGCGACCGACCGCGTCGTCGTGAAGTTCCGGGACGGCGCCGCCCCCGAGGACTCCCGCGACGTCGTGTACGCGCAGGCCGCCGGTCGGTCCGGGGGCGCCGGGCTCGTGGAGACCACGGCCACCGCGGACGGCGCCCAGGTGGTGCGGACCGACGGGATGCTGGCCGGCGCCGAGCTCGAGGCGCTGACAACCGCCCTGGAGCAGGACCCCGCCGTGGAGTACGCGGAACCGGACCTCCTGGCGACCACCACCGCCGTGCCGAACGACCCGTCCTACGCCGCGCTGCAGTGGAGCCTGTGGGACGACCCGGCCGGACTGGGCATGCCCCTCGCGTGGGACCGGGCCACCGGCGCCGGGCAGACCATCGCCGTCGTGGACACCGGCATCACCGCCCATCCCGACCTGGACGCCAACGTCCTGCCCGGCTACGACTTCGTCTCCACGGCCCAGAACGGCCGGGACGGCGACGGGTGGGACGCGGACCCGACGGACATGGGCGACTATCCCGACGCCGTGCTGTGCCCCAACAGCCCCATGCCCCCGAGCTCCACCTGGCACGGCACCCACACGGCCGGCATCGCCGCGGCCGACGCGAACAACGGCCTGGGCGTCGCGGGGGTGGCCCCGGACGCGAGGATCCTGCCCGTGCGCGCCGTGGGCGCCTGCAGCCAGGGGTACATCACCGACGTCGCCGCCGGCGTCCTGTGGGCCGCCGGCGCCCCGGTGGCGGGCGCCGCCGCCAACCCGAACCCCGCGACGGTCATCAACCTCAGCCTCGGCGTGCCGGGGGAGTGCCCGGCGGTGCTGCAGTCCGCGATCAGCGAGGCCGTGAACCGCGGGATCCCCGTGGTCGTGGCCGCGGGCAACCAGGCCGTGGACGCCGCGCAGTCCGCGCCGGCCAACTGCGCCGGCGTGATCTCGGTCGCCGCGACGGACGTCTCGGGCGCCCTGGCCCCCTACTCCAACTTCGGCTCGGTCACGGTCGCGGCCCCGGGCGGGGACCCCTACGCGCAGATCCTCTCGACCGGCAACGCCGGGGCCCAGGGCCTCGGCGCGCCCACGTACACGGAGCGCAACGGCACGTCCATGGCGGCCCCGGCGGTCGCCGGCACCGTGGCGCTGCTCCGGGAGCTCGCTCCGGGGCTGGGCGTGGCGGGTCTCCATGACGCCCTGACCTCGACGGCCCGGCAGGCCCCCGGCGGGTGCGCGCCCGGCTGCGGCGCCGGCATCGTCGACCCGGTCTCCGCGCTGGTCGCGGTGCAGGGCGGCGAGCCCTTCAGCACCGCGGGCGGCATCGGGGCGCTACACCGGAAGATCGGCGCGACCACCGGCGAGGCCCGCTCCCGGGAGCTGTGCGCCCTGGGCGGCACACCGTGCTTCCAGGAGTTCGCCAACGGCTGGATCGTCTGGAACGCCGGCCTCGGGGCCCGCTGGCAGCAGGTCCTCCCGGCCCAGTGGTGGGCGATCCCCGCCGCCGGCTGACCCCCGGCCCGCCCGCCGGCGCCGTCCACCCGCTCGGGGTGGGCGGCGCCGTCGTCGTCCCCGCGCCTTTCCTCCGGGACGACCTCAAAGTCCAGCGAAAAGCATGGATCTTCCCATTCGGTAACACGAGCAAACGCTCCGTACGCTGAGCGCAGCGGCGCCGACTCCCGCTTCCCGTGGTCGGCGCGCCGCAGCTCCCCCCGCTGCGCGCTGCACCCCCCACCGGCTGGAGAGTCCATGACGTCCTTCCACGGCCGCGCCCTGGCGGCCGCCCTGGTCCTGATCCTGGCCGGCGCCGCGGCCCCCGCGGCGGCCCGGCCCCCGGCCGAGGCCACCGTGCCCGCCGCACCGGCGCCCGCGCCCGCGACGGAGGGGGCCGGGAGCCCCGGCGCGACCGACCGGGTGATCGTGAAGTTCAAGGACGGCGCGGAACCCGCCCCGCGGGCCCGCGAGCGCGTCTACGCGGAGGCCGCGGAGCGGATCGCGCCCGGGGGCGCGGCGGCGGGAGAGCCGGCGGCGGCGCCCCTGCTGGACGAGATCAGCCGGACCGTGGACTCGGCCCGGGTCGTGGCGGCGGACGGGCTCCTCGACGCGGAACAGCTCGGGACCCTGACCGGCGCCCTCGAGGAGGACCCGGCCGTCGAGTACGCCGAGCCGGACCATCTCGCGAGCATCGCCGCGGTGCCCGACGACCCGTACTACGCGACGTCGCAGTGGAACCTCCAGCCCGCCGCGGCGGGCCTCGACCTGCCCAGCGCCTGGGACCGGGCGACCGGCAGGGGCCAGACCATCGCGGTCGTGGACACCGGGATCACGTCCCACCCCGACCTGGACGCCAACGTGGCACCGGGCCACGACTTCGTCTCCCTGCACGCCGGGGGCGTGCAGCCGGGCCACTCCCGCGACGGGGACGGCTGGGACCCGGACCCGCAGGACGAGGGGGACCACGCCGGTCCCGGCGAGTGCGGATCCGGCTCCGCCGCCCGCTCCTCCTCCTGGCACGGCACGCACACGGCGGGCATCGCGGCGGCGCGGGGCAACAACGGCACCGGCGTGGCCGGTGTCGCCCACGGCGCGACGCTCCTGCCGGTGCGCGCCCTCGGGGCCTGCGGGGACGGGTACGTGTCCGACATCGCCGTGGCGATCGCCTGGGCCGCCGGCGACGACGTCGACGCCGTCCCGGCGAACGCCCACCCGGCGACCGTGGTGAACCTCAGCCTGGGCTTCCTCTCCAGCACGTGCCCGGCCGCCCTGCAGGACGGGATCGACCGGGCCCTGTCCCGCGGGGCGAGCGTGGTCGTGGCGGCGGGCAACCACGACCGCGACGCCAGGATGGAGTCCCCGGCCAACTGCCGGGGGGTGATCACCGTGGCCGCCAGCACCGCCCAGGGCGCCCGCGCCGGGTACTCCAACTGGGGCCGGGTCACGCTGGCCGCCCCGGGCGGGGACCCCTCCCGGCAGATCCTGTCCACCGCCGACACCGGGAGCGCCCGGCCCGGCGGCGGCACCTACTCCTACAAGTACGGCACCTCGATGGCCAGCCCCACGGTCGCGGGGGTCGTGGCGCTGGTCCGCGAGACGGACCCGTCCCTCTCCCCGGCCCAGGTCAAGGAGGTCCTGGCCGCCACGGCCCGGCCCCTGCCCGGGTCCTGCCCGGGCGGCTGCGGCGCCGGGCTCGTGCACCCCAGGGCCGCCGTGGCCCGGGCCACGCTCCAGGAGGGCTACCGCACCCAGGGGGCCATCGGCGCCCTCCACGCCCGGATCGGCGCCTCCACCGGGGCGCCGCGCTCGCACGAACGGTGCGGCCTCGCCCAGGACGGCTGCTACCAGGAGTTCGAGCGCGGAGCCGTCTACTGGAGCGCGGACTCGGGCGCCCGGTGGGTGCACGGCGGTGTGCGCAGCGCCTGGAACCGGGCCGGCGGTGTGAACGGCCTCCTCGGCTACCCCCTGACCGGGGAGCGCGGCAACGGCGCCGGCGGCGTCCACCAGCTCTTCCAGCGGGGCACGGTCGTCTGGAGCGCCGGGACCGGTGCGGCCCCCGTGCACGGCGCCGTCGGCGCGCGCTGGGCGGCCCTCGGCGCGGAGACGGGTCTGCTGGGGCACCCGCTGGGCGGCGAGCGCGGCGGCCCGGCCGGCGGGGTGCACCAGTCCTTCGAGCGGGGCAGGATTTTGTGGTCACCCGCGACCGGCGCGCAGCCCGTGCACGGGGCGATCGGCCGGGCCCACGCCGACCTCCGGGGTGAGCACGGCCGCCTGGGCTACCCGGTGACCCCGGAGCAGCGCTCCGGGGACACGGTCGTCCAGCGCTTCCAGGGCGGATCGATCGGCTACCGCCACGGCGCGATCACGGTCTCCGCCCGCTGAGCGGGCCCGGGCCGCCCGGACCCGCTCAGGAGTTGAGCTGGTGGATGCGGGCGCTCAGGACCGTGGCGAAGCCGCACCAGCCGGCGTAGGGGAGCAGAGCGGCGCCGTGCAGGGGCCGTGCCTGCGCCGCCCGGCGCGCGAGATCGGCGGTGCTGACGGTCAGCGCCGCGGCCGTGACCGTGGCCAGGCCGGTGTCGTGCCTCGTGAAGAAGACCCAGCTCCACCCCGCGTTGAGGGCGAGGTTCAGCGCGAGCGCCCGGCGGTAGCCGCGCTCGCGCCGTGCCGCCTCGGACGGGGTGCACCCCGGAGGCCGGATCGTCCGCACCCGCGGGCCGCGGCGGTGCGCGCCCGGGCGGGTCTGCCGCTGCAGCTCGGTGAGCACGGCCGCGGAGATCACCGCGAGATCCGCGTAGAGCACGGTCCACACGACCGGGAACACGGCGGCCGGCGGCTGCAGCCCCGGCTTCCGCAGGTCCCGGTACCAGGGGCTGTCCACCCCGGTGGAGGCCGCGGTGCCGGCCGCGGCGGCCGCCCCCGTCTGCGCGCTGGTCTTGAGCAGGTTCGTCCAGAACATGGGTCAGTCCTTCGTCTCGGTGGTGTCCGGGTCCTCGGTGGCGTGCCGCCTCCCGACGGCGTCCCGGGGGCCGGTGCGGTCCGGTGGGCCTGCGGCGTCCCCGTCCGGACGGGTGCCGCCGGAGGCGTCCGTCCGCTGCCGGGCCCAGGTGCCCAGGATCCCGGCGACCACCGCCCCGGCGTGGCCGGCGGCCAGGTCGCCCATGGTGTCCAGGTAGCCCACGTTCACCTGGGGGTCCACGAGGTAGTAGCCGGCGAACTCGAGGTACTCCCACACGAGGGCCAGTGCCGCGCCCAGGGAGCTGACCAGGACCACGTGGGAGACCGGGCCGGGGGACGAGAGCCGGGACCACCGCTCGAGGGCGCGGAACGTCAGCTCGGCCAGCACCGCGGTGGCCGCGAAGTGGACGACCAGGTCCCAGTGGTCGTACCTCTCGTAGAGCAGGAACACGGAGCTCCAGGCCGCGACCAGCAGCGTCAGGTCCGTGGTGATCTCCAGGGCCGCGGGCAGCCGGGCCCGCCACGTGATGGTGATGGCCAGGCACACGAGCATCATCACGGAGGCGCCCACGGCGTCGAAGAACAGGGCGGTGAGCAGCACGGAGAGCGGGCCGAGCCACCGCACCGCCAGGGCGAGCCGGCTCATGCGCGGCCCCCCGGCAGCCGGTGCCCCAGACGCGCCTGCCACCGCTCCCACGGGCGCTCGTCGGCCCAGTTGAGCCGGATCGTCCGGAAGGCGCGCGCCAGCCGGCGGACGGCGGGGCGCCCGCCCCGCAGCGCCCGCGGGGACATGCCCACGGACAGGCCGGGCCGGAAGAGGATCCGGTGCGCCGGGTCCAGCCGGAAGCTGAGGTCGAAGTCGTCGTGCAGCTCCGGGTCGTGCCGGTGGACGCCGTCCCGGACCTCGAGCCACCAGGAGCGGCGCATCGCCATGTTGGTGCCGAACAGGGGAGGGTGGGCCAGCGCGGCGGCCGTGCTGAACACGTACAGGCCGATGTAGAGCGCGGAGAGCAGCCGGTCGAGGCCGGGCGGCAGGCCGTGGAAACGGCCCGGGCCGGCCACGGCGACCACGTCGGGGCGCGACGCGAGGGCCGCGAGCAGCCCGGCGATCCACTCCGGGCCGGGGACGGTGTCCGCGTCGCAGCGGACCACCACGTCCCCCCGGGCGGCGTCGTAGCCGGCGGCCGCGGCGGGCGGGATGCCCGGCGCGGGTTCGAACACCACGCGGGCCCCGGCGGCGCGGGCCACGTCCGCGGTGCCGTCGCTCGAGGCGTTGTCCACCACCACGACCTCGTCCGGCGGCCGGGTCTGCGCGGCGAGCAGCCGCAGGCAGCGCGCGAGGTGCACGGCGTCGTCCCGGGCCGGCACGACCACGGACACCGTGGGGGCACCGGGAGCCCCCGGGGGCGGGAGGTCCGGTCCGGTCGGGTCTCTGCTCTCCGTCATGGCCCCATTCTCTCGCGCCCGCGCCCTAGAATCGGCACATGCAGTCCGACGAGGGCACGATCAGCACGTCCGGCGCCGCGGCGCCGGGCGGCAGCGCGCACCGGGGGCGGCGCGGATTCGACGTGCTCTTCCTGCTGCAGCAGTTCAGCACCGAGGCCGAGCGGTACGCGGACCAGGTCCGCCGCCGCTTCGGGCTGGCGCACAAGGACGTCCACGCCCTCAACGAGGTCATGCAGGCCAACCGCGCCGGCCGCCCGATCCGCGCCGGGGACATCGCCCGCCGGCTCGTGCTCAGCGGCTCGGCGACCACCACGGTGATCAAGCGCCTGGTCTCCGCGGGGCACCTGGTGCGCGCGGTCGACCCCCGCGACCGGCGGGAGGTCAGCCTGCAGGCCACCGAGCACGCCTACCGCTCCGGCCGCCAGATGTTCTCGGCCATGGGCGAGGAGGTCCTGGCGGTGCTCGACGACTGCACCGACGAGGAGATCGACGTCCTGCGGCGGCGCCTGCCCGAGCTCACCGAGGCGGTCCGCCGGGCCGGCCACCGGGCGGGGGAGGGCGCGCCCGAGGACGGGGCGACGACCCGGGGGACCCCGCCCGCGGCGGCTCCGGAGGGCCCCGGGGCGGCCTCGCGCACGGCGTGACACGGACAATTGATTCGATTTTCGAAGGACTGTGGTGGAATGGGGGAATGGTGACGGTCTTCTCGCGCGAATCGGCCTTCTCGAGCGCTCGTCCGGGCACCGGGACGCGGACCGGGCACGGTGGGGGGCGAGAGCCTGCCCGGGTGCCCGTCCTGGAGGACTTCCTCGCCGAGGCCACCGGCCGCGCCGAGGCCGTGGACCCCGGCTTCGCCCGGCTGTGGGGCGAGGTCGCCCGGCTCAGCTCCGGCGGCAAGCAGATCCGTCCGCACCTCGTGCGGCTCACGGCCGGCGCCTATCCCGCGCCCGAGCCGGACCCCGTGGTCGAGTCCGTCGGGGCGGCGTTCGAGCTGCTGCACACCGCCCTCATCGTGCACGACGACGTCATCGACCAGGACGAGCTGCGCCGGCACCAGCCCACCATCAACGCCGCCGCGGCCTCCCGGGCGTTCGCGTCCGGCTCGGGGCCGGACCAAGCGCGCCAGTACGGCGCGAGCGTGGGCGTCATCGCCGGGGACCTCGCCCTGGCCGGCGCGTACCGGCTCGTGGCCCGCTCCGGGCTCTCGCCCGAGCGGCTGCCCCGGGTCCTCGACCTGCTCGACGCCGCCCTGTTCTCCTCGGCCGCGGGCGAGCTGCTCGACGTCGACCACACCCTGCCCGGGGCCCGTCCCGGGCGCGAGCAGATCCTCGCGGCCACGTGCCTGAAGACCGCGGTCTACTCCTTCGAGACCCCTCTGCAGGCCGGGGGAGTGCTCGGCGGGGCCCCCGACCAGGACGTGGAGGTGCTCGGGCGCCTCGGCCGGACCGTGGGCACCGCCTACCAGCTCGTGGACGACCTGCTCGGCGTCTTCGGCGACCCGGAGGCCACGGGCAAGTCCGCGGTCAGCGACCTGCGGGAGGGCAAGCGGACCATGCTCGTGGCCGCCGCCCAGCGCACGCCCGCCGGTGAGGAGCTCGACGCGATCCTGGGCCGCCACGAGATCAGCAGCGAGCACGCCCTGCGCGCCCGCGACCTGCTCGAGCAGTGCGGGGCGCGGCAGGAGGTCGAGGACATGGTCGCCGGGTGCGCCGCCGAGGCCCGCGCCCTGCTCGACGCCGCGGGGCTGCCCGCCGCCCTCGAGGAGGACCTGCGCCGCATCGTGGCCGGGGCCACGGAGCGCATCCGGTGACCGCCGCCCAGCACACCGGGTCACCGGCCGAGGCCGCCGCCCGGTACGACGACACCGCCCAGCAGGCCGCCGCGACCGTCATCCGCCGCTACTCCACGTCCTTCGGCCTCGCCTGCCGGCTGCTGGACCCGGAGATCCGCCCGCACGTCTACGCCGTCTACGCCCTGGTGCGGATCGCCGACGAGATCGTCGACGGCGCCAGCGCCGGCGCCGGTGTCCCGCCCCGGGGCTCGCGGGAGCTGCTGGACGGCCTCGAGGACGAGACGTACGGGGCGATCGAGCGCGGCTTCAGCAGCAACCTCGTGGTGCACGCCTTCGCCCGCACCGCGCGCCACGCGGGGATCGGCCCCGACCTCGTGCGCCCGTTCTTCGCGTCCATGCGCGCCGACCTCAGCGAGGACCGGCACAGCGCCGACTCCCTCGACGAGTACGTGTACGGCTCGGCCGAGGTCGTGGGGCTGATGTGCCTGCAGGTCTTCCTGGCCGGCCGCACCGTGCCCGAGCGGCGCCGCGCGCAGCTCGTGGCGGGGGCCCGCCGCCTGGGCGCGGCGTTCCAGAAGGTCAACTTCCTGCGCGACCTGGCCGAGGACTACGGGGAGCTCGGCCGCGTGTACTTCCCCGGCGTGGAGCCCGGGGAGTTCTCCGAGACCGAGAAGAACCGCCTCCTCGACGACATCGACGCCGACCTCGCGGCCGCCCGCGCGGTCATCGACGACCTCCCCGGGTCCTCCCGCGCCGCCGTCCTCGCCGCCCACGACCTGTTCCGGGAGCTGTCCGTGCGGATCCGCGCCACCCCCGCCCGGGAGCTGCTGAGCTCCCGCATCCGCGTGCCGAACCCCCGCAAGGCCGCGCTCGCCGCGGCCGCCGTGGTCAGGGCGCGCACCCGCCGCCGCCCCACCGGGCCCCGGGGGCGGCACGCCGTGGTGGTGGGGGCCGGGATCGCCGGGCTCGCCGCCGCGGGCCTGCTCGCGAAGGACGGCTGGGACGTGACCGTCCTGGAGCGCGGGAGCACGACGGGCGGGCGCGCCGGGCGGCTCGAGCGGGACGGCTTCCGCTTCGACACCGGCCCCTCCTGGTACCTCATGCCGGAGGTCTTCGACCACTTCTTCCGGCTCATGGGCTCCAGCGCCGCCCAGGAGCTCGAGCTGCTCCGCCTGGACCCCGCCTACCGGGTCTGGGGCGAGCGCTACGAGCAGCCCATCGACATCCGCTCGGACCTCGAGGACACCGTGGCGCTGTTCGAGTCGGTGGAGCCCGGGGCGGGCGAGCGGATCCGGGCGTACCTGGCCTCCGCGAAGCGGACCTACCAGCTGGCCGTCGACCACTTCCTCTACACCTCCTACGCCTCGTTCACGCCGCTGCTCACCCGGCCGGTCGTGCGGGGCCTGCCCGAGCTCGCCCGGCACCTCACCGGCTCGCTGCACGACTTCGCCGCCGGCACCGTGCAGGACACGCGCCTGCGGCAGGTGCTCGGCTACCCGGCCGTCTTCCTGGCCAGCGCGCCCCGGATGACGCCGTCGCTGTACCACCTCATGAGCCACATGGACCTCACGGACTCCGTCCAGTACCCGCAGGGCGGGTTCCGCCGGGTCGTCGAGGCCGTCGAGCGGCTCGCCGTCGCCCACGGGGCACGGATCCGGACGGGCGCGGACGTGGTGCGGATCAGCACCTCCCCGGCCGCCGACGGGCCCGTCCGGGCCACCGGCGTCGTGTGGCGGGACGCGGACGGGGCGGAGCACGAGCTCGCGGCGGACGTCGTCGTCTCGGCCGCGGACCTGCACCACACCGAGACAGCGCTGCTCCCGCGCGAGCTGCAGAGCTACCCGCAGCGGTACTGGGACCGGCGCCAGACCGGCCCCGGCGCGGTGCTCGTGATGCTCGGGGTCCGCGGGGAGCTGCCCGAGCTCCCGCACCACAGCCTGTTCTTCAGCGAGGACTGGGACACGAACTTCCGGGCGATCTTCGAGGAGCCCACGAGCGTCCCGGACCCCGCGTCCGTCTACGTCTGCAAGCCCTCGGCGACCGACCCCGGCGTGGCCCCGGACGGGCACGAGAACCTCTTCGTGCTGATCCCGGTCCCCGCCGACCCCGCGCTGGGCACGGGCGGACCGGACGGCACCGGCTCCCCGCGGGTCGAGGCCGTCGCGGACCGGGTGATCGACCAGGTCGCGGCGTGGGCCGGTGTGCCGGACCTGCGGGAGCGCGTGGTGGTGCGCCACACCGTGGGCCCGGAGGACTTCCGGCGGGACTTCAACTCCTGGCGCGGCAACGTGCTCGGTCCCGCCCACGTGCTCAAGCAGTCCGCGTTCTTCCGGGGCGCCAACCGCAGCCGGAAGGTCGCCGGCCTGCACTACTGCGGGGCCTCGACGATCCCCGGCATCGGCCTGCCGATGTGCCTGATCAGCGCGGAGATCCTGCTCAAGGACCTGCGCGGGGACACCTCCACCGGACCGCTGGCAGAACCCCTGGTGCCGCGCGGATGAGCTTCGTGTACCTCGGCTTCCTGCTCCTCAGCCTGGCCGGGATGGTGCTCCTCGACGTCCGGGAGCGACTGTTCTTCGCCCAGGACCCCCGCCGGGCGGCCCTCGTGCTGCTCGCGGGCCTGGTGTTCTTCCTCGCCTGGGACGTCGCCGGGATCAGCCTCGGGATCTTCCTGCACAGCCGCAGCGCGTGGGCGACCGGCTGGATGGTCGCCCCGCAGATCCCCGTCGAGGAGGTCGTGTTCCTCGTGTTCCTCTGCTACCTGACGATGAACCTCGTCCGGCTCACGGAGAAGGCGCTGGCGCGCCGCTCCGCCGCGGCCGGTCCGGCACGCGGAGGAGCGGACGCCCCGTGACCTACGCCCTCGTCATCCCCGTCTTCCTCGCGCTCGCCCTGACCCCGGCCACCCTGCTGGTCCGCCGGCCCTCCCCGGCGCCGCCGCGGCGCCGGGCCCTGGCCGTGCTCGGGATCTCCTTCGCCGTGCTCGCGCTGCTGACGGTCGTGTTCGACAACCTCATGATCGCCGCCGGGTTCTTCGACTACGGGGCCGGGCACATCACGGAGCTGCGGATCGGCCTCGTGCCGGTCGAGGACTTCGCGTACCCGCTCGCCGCGCTGCTGCTGCTGCCCTCGCTGTGGTGGGGGCTGGCCGAGCGCGGCCGGCTCACCGCCACCGTGCGCACCCTCGTGGCCACCTCCCGGCCGGTCTCCTGGGTCAACACCGCCTACCCCTTCGCGGCGGCCTACGTCCTGACCACGGGCCGGGTGGACCTTCCCCTGGTGGTGGGGACGCTGTTCTTCCTCTTCCCGTACAACCTTCTGATGTACGGGATCAACGACGTCTTCGACTACGAGTCCGACCTCCGCAACCCCCGCAAGGGCGGTGTCGAGGGCGCGCTCGTGGACCGTTCCGAGCACCGGACGGTCCTCGTGGGCTCGGTGCTGACGGCGCTGCCGTTCCTGGCGTACCTGTTCCTGGCGGGCGGGGCCGCCGCGGCGGGGGTGCTCGGGGTCAGCCTGTTCGCGGTGGCGGCCTACAGCCTGCAGGGGCTGCGCTTCAAGGAGGTCCCGTTCCTGGACTCGGCGACCTCCGCCACCCACTTCGTGTCCCCGGCGGTCTACGGCCTCGTGCTCGCCGGCGCGGACTGGTCGGGGGGCCTCGTGGCCCTGTGCGCCGGGTTCTTCCTGTGGTCGATGGCCTCGCAGGCGTTCGGGGCCGTGCAGGACGTCCAGGCGGACCGGGAGGGCGGGCTGCGCTCGATCGCCACTGTCCTGGGCGCCCGCCCCACGGTGTGGGCCGCCGCGGCCCTCTACCTCACCGCCGGGGTGCTCCTGCTGCTCGCCCCCTGGCCCGGGCCGGTCGCGTCCCTCCTGGTGCTGCCCTACCTCGCCAACCTCGTGCCGTTCCTGACCATCACGGACGCCGGCTGCGAGCGCGCCAACCGGGGCTGGCGGCGGTTCCTGTGGCTGAACTACCTCACCGGGTTCCTCGCGACGCTGCTGCTGCTCTGGGCGTGGGAGCTCGCCCGCTGATCGGCCGCCCGGCCCGGGGCCGCGGACCTGCCGGGGGCTCCGGCCCTACCCGAGGCGCTTCAGCAGCTTGTCGGTCGAGATCATGGCGCCGCCGAGCACCGCGGGCAGCCCGCCGCCCGGGTGCACGGAGGCGCCCACCCGCCACAGCCACGGCCGCAGCGGGCTCCTGTGGGTCGGGGCGTGGAACGGGCCGCTGCGCCACGCGGGACGCACGGCGCCGTAGAGCGCCCCTCCTGCCGAGCCGTGCGCGGCGAAGTACGCGGGGTCCAGGATCTCCGCGCTCCGGAAGCGGTCCGTGAGCGGTCCGGGCAGCCCGAGCACCCGCGCCGTGCGCTCTAGCTCGCGCGCGACGAAGGGGTCCTCGAGGGTGTAGGACTTCCCGTTGGCCGGTGCGGTCAGCAGCAGGGCGAGCGTGGCCGCGCTGTTGGGGTGGCCCGCGTGCGCCGGGTAGTGGTTGGCGAAGGCCATGGTCTGCTCGGGCTCGGTCCCGGCCTCCAGGTCGGCGTAGAGGTCGGCGGGCCGGTCGGGCATGATCACGCCGTGCCGGGGCGTCCCCTCGGGCAGCTCGTGGTGGAGCACGGCGTAGACCGCGATCGCCGAGCAGCTGAGCCGGCGCGGGGCCCGGGGCGCGTGCCCGGCGAGCAGCCCGTCCAGCCGGTGGGCGTCGAGCCCGCTCACGACGGCGTCGGCCGGGTACGCGCCCCGGGCGCTCAGGACGCGCCGGCGGGCGACGGAGGTCACCGGCTCCCCGGTGCGGAGCTCGACCCCGGCGTCCACGGCGAGGCGCCGGAGCGCCTCGACGAGCTCGTAGACCCCGCCCCGGGGGATCCAGACGCCGTCGCGCGCCATGACGGCGGGCATGCTCGCGTAGAGGGCCGGGGTCCGTGCCGGGCCGACACCGGCGTTGAGGGTGTGGATGGCGATGACCTCGCGCAGGCCCTCCGGCATCCAGGTGAGGCTGTCGAGGTAGTCGCGGGTCGTGAGCCGGCGCCCGTACAGCTTCCCGAGCCGGCCCAGCGCGGGATAGGCCGCCCGGTCCAGCACGTCGGTGGTCAGCAGCCGGGTGATGTCCGGTCCGAGCACGCCGTGCTCGGCCTCGAAGCGGGTCCAGGCCGCGTGCCAGGGGTGCCCGGGCGGGACGGGCAGCTCGCACCGGGTGCCGCGGTAGTAGTACGTGCCGACCGCGGGCAGGCGCTCCAGCTCCAGCCCGGCGGTCTCCTCGGCCCTCGGCGCACCGGCTCCCGCGGTGCCGGCGTCCCGCAGCCGGTCCAGGCGGCGGAGGAGCTCCTCCCACACCCCCGGGAAGGTGAAGAGGGACGGTCCGGTGTCCAGGCGCTGCCCCTCGGCCTCGAGGCGGCGGCTCTTGCCGCCGAGGTGGTCGGCGGCCTCGAGGAGGGTGACGCGGTGACCGGCGTGGCCGAGCAGGACGGCCGAGGTCAGCCCCCCGATCCCACCGCCGACGACGACGACGCGGCTCACGGGTACAGCCCGAAGAACAGCGCCACCGTCAGCTGCACGCCGGCCACGGCGCCGGCGACGTAGGGGAACGCGATCGAGTACCGGTACAGCCGGTGCCCGGTCCCCGGCCTCGGGTCCCGCAGGAGGGAGACCACGAGCCACCCGGCGATGAGCGCGTTGACCGCGGCCACCGGGAGGCTGACCAGCGCGAAGCCCAGCGTGGACGCGGCCCACCAGCCGCCGCTCCACAGGGCCGTCCCGCGCGGGCCCAGCCGGACCGCCGTCGTCGTGATGGCCACCGCGCGGTCCTCCTCGATGTCCTGGACGGCGTCGAACGCGTGCTTGGCCACGCTCCAGGCCATCAGGCCGAGCGCCGCGGGCCACACGGGGGCCGCCCCGAGCGCGTGGGCGACGAAGACCAGCGGCAGCGCGTAGGCGGCGTTGCTCAGGGAGTCGAGGTACGCCCGGGCCTTGAAGCGCAGGGGAGGGGCCGAGTAGAACACGAAGACCAGGACGTACAGCGCGATCCAGCCCAGCGCGGCCGGGGGCAGGGCCACGGCGAACCAGACGACGAACGGCACGTTGGTGACGAGCACCGCGGTCAGGATCGTGCGCACCTCCTCGGACCGGATGAGGGCTCCCTCGAGGGAGCCCTTGCGGGGGTTGAGGGCGTCGGTGTCCTGGTCGAAGACGTCGTTGACGCCGTAGATCAGCAGGTTGAAGGGGAGGGTGAGCCACAGCAGCAGCGGCAGCGCCTCCCACTGCCAGAGCGAGCCCGCCAGCCACATGCCCACCACACCGGTGCCCAGGGCGTTGATCCAGAGCACCGGTCGCGAGATGTGCACGATCCGCTGGAGCGCGGGGGCGAATCCGGCCTGGGGCACGGCGGCGGACCTCCTCGGACGTCAGGTGACCCGGGGGTCCGGGTGCACCCCACACTACGTCGGTTCCGGGGCCGGTGCGGCGGCGGGCCCCGGCGGTCCCGGGGCCTGCCGGTCCGTTCGTGCGCCGTCCCGCCGCGGGGCAGACTGTGGGGGTGCGCATGATGCTGCTGACCTCCGGAACCCGCGGTGACGTGGAGCCCTTCGCGGCCCTGGCCCGGCACGCCGCCGCACAGGGCCACCGGGTCCGGCTGGGGGTGCCGGAGAACTCCGGGGTGGACCTGGCCGGGATCGACACCGTCGGCCTGGACGTGGACTTCCACCGGCTGATGGACGCCCCCGGGGCCTCGCCGCGGGCGGCGGTGCACCACGTCCGCGCGGAGGTCCGCCCCGGGATGCGGCGGATGTTCTCCGCGGCGGTGCGCGAGACCCTGGCGTTCGACCCGGACCTGGTCCTGCACCACCCGCTGATCCTCACCGCGCCGGCCGTGGCGGACGCCCTCGGCGTCCCCCGCGCGCTGGCCGAGTTCGTGCCCGTGGCGACGCCCACCCGGGAGTTCTCCGCACCGGGCGGGCCCACGGTCTCGAAGGACCTCGGGCGGTTCAACCGGGCGACCTACGCGGTGCCCCGCGGCGGCGCCCGGCTGTTCCGGCGGGACGTCGAGCACGCGTGCCGGCAGCTGCCCGGCGGCCGGGCGCCCCGGCACCCCGCACCCTCCCGCGCCACGCTGATGGGGATCAGCCCGCAGCTGCTGCCCCGGCCCGCCGACTGGCCGGCCCGGGTGCACCTGACCGGTGCCTGGCACCCCGGCGCGGGCGCCCTCGCCCCGGACCCGGCGGTGGCCGAGTTCGTCCGGGGCGGGCCGTGCCTGGTGGCGACCTTCGGGTCCATGGCGGCCGGGGACCCGTCCGCGCGGGGGAGGACGGTCGTGGACAGCGCGCGCGCCCACGGGCTGCGGACCCTCCTGGTCACGGGCTGGGGCGGGCTGGCCCTGCCGCAGGACCGCCGCGGCGAGGACGTGCTGGTGGTGCCGGCCGCCCCGCTGGGCGCCCTGCTCCCGGACGCCGCGGTGGCGGTCCACCACGGCGGGGCCGGGACCGTGCACACGGTGGCCCGTGCGGGCGTCCCGTCCGTGGTGGTGCCCTTCCTCGTCGACCAGCCCTTCTGGGGCCGGCAGCTGCACCGGCTCGGCATCGCCGCGGCCCCCATCCCGCGCCGGAAGCTGGCCCCGGAGGCCCTGGTCCCCGCCGTGGGCGACGCCCTCGCCCGCCGGGAGCAGGCGCAGCGCGTGGGGCGCGCGGTCCGGGAGGAGCAGGGCCTGGACACCGCCCTCGACGTCCTCACCGGCCTCTGAGCGCGGGCCGCCTCCCGGGGCACGTCCCCGGGATCTCGCGGCCGGGCCGGCGGCCCCGACAGGAATCATCAGCGGGGCTGACGGATCAGCATGGGAAAACATCGCTTTTCCGCACGGATGACGCCCCCGATACTGGAGGGACCGGGCGACGCCCCGCCCGCCACCACCCTCCCGGAGGACTGCACCATGACCGTCGACCTGCTCCCGCCCCGTTCGCCCCGGACCTCCTCCCGCCCGGACGACGCCGCCGGCCGCGGGTCGGCGGCACCGCTCCTCCGGGGCGGGCGGCACAGCTGGGCCGACGTCGAGCAGGACTGCCCGTACTGCGCGGGTCCCGAGACCGACTGAACGGCGCCCCGCCCAAGGCGTCGTCGGGGCCTCCGACGTAGTGTGGTCGGGAACACCCCGACCGTCAGGAGGTCCGCCGTGGAACGGCGTCTGCCCCAGTGGTCCGAGCTGCGCCCGCTCCTGCAGTTCGAGACCCCCGCCCTCGACCGCCGCGCGGCCCGGCTCGCCCGGGCCGCGGACCTCTGGGACCTGCGCCGGATCGCCCGCCGCCGCACCCCGCGCCCGGCCTTCGACTACGCGGACGGCGCCGCCCAGCGCGAACTGACCCGCCGGCGCTCGCGAGAGGCGTTCGACGCGGTCGAGCTGCTGCCCCGGATCCTGCACGGCATCGCCGCCCCCGACCTGTCCACGCCGATCGCCGGGGCGCGGTCCGCGCTGCCGTTCGGGATCGCCCCGACCGGCTTCACCCGCTTCATGCACGCCGAGGGCGAGCTCGGGGGAGTCCGCGCGGCGGAGCGGGCCGGCATCCCCTTCACGCTGTCCACCATGGGCACCCGCTCGCTGGAGGAGGTCGCCGCGGCCGGACCGGACGCGACCCGCTGGTTCCAGCTGTACCTGTGGAAGGACCGGGACCGGTCCCGGGACCTGCTGGAGCGCGCCGCGGCCCACGGCTACGGCACCCTGCTCGTCACCGTGGACACCCCGGTGGCGGGCCAGCGGCTGCGGGACGTGCGCAACGGCATGGTCATCCCGCCGAGGCTGACGCTGCGGACGGTGGCCGACGCCTCCTACCGGCCCGAGTGGTGGTTCAACTTCCTCACCACGGACTCCCTGAAGTTCGCGTCCCTCTCGAGCACGAGCGCCGACCTGCCCACCATCACGAACTCGATGTTCGACCCGACCCTGTCCTACGCGGACCTCGAGTGGATCCGCTCCGTGTGGCCTGGGAAGCTCTTCGTGAAGGGCGTGCTGACCCGGGACGACGCCCGGAAGTCCCTGGCCGCGGGGGCCGACGGGCTGGTGGTCTCCAACCACGGCGGCCGCCAGCTGGACCGCGCCCCCGCCTCGCTGCACGCGCTGCCCGAGGTGCGGGACGAGGTGGGGGAGGGCGTCGAGCTGATCCTCGACTCCGGGGTGATGAGCGGCGCCGACGTGATCACCGCCCTGTGCGCCGGAGCGGACTTCGTGCTCATCGGCCGGGCCTACCTCTACGGGCTGATGGCCGGCGGGCAGCAGGGCGTGGAGCGGGCGATCGAGCTGCTGGCCGAGGAGGTGCGGATCAGCATGCAGCTGATGGGCGCCGAGACGGTCGCCGATCTGGGCCCGCACCTGCTCGGCGCCCGCCACCACCCCGACCCCTCCCGCCGGATCGCCCCGGCCGACCGGCGCTGAGCCACCGGCCCCGGCACCGAGGAGTCGCGTTCTGCCCCCGCCGCTGCCGAGGGGTCGCGTTCTGTCGACATGTGACCGCGATACCAGCCGAACGCGACCCCTCGCGATGGGGGTGTGCCGGACGCGACCCCTCGCGAGCGGCGGGACCGCGGGCCGCTACAGGTCCGCGAGCACCGACACCGGGTTCTCCACCGCGTCGGCCACCATGCGCAGGAAGCCGCCGGCGGCCCCGCCGTCGCACACCCGGTGGTCGAACGCGAGGGAGAGCTGGGTGACCTTGCGGACGGCCAGCTGCCCGTCGACCACCCACGGGCGGTCGATGATCCGGCCGATCCCGAGGATCGCGACCTCCGGGTGGTTGATGATCGCCGCGGCCCCGTCCGTGCCGAACACCCCGTAGTTGTTGAGGGTGAACGTGGAGCCGGACAGCTCGGCGGGCCCGGCCTTGCCGGAGCGGGCGAGCTCGGTGAGCCGCCGGAGCTCGGCGTCGAGCCCGCGGGCGCTCAGGGTGTGCGCGCCGCGGATGTTCGGCACCACGAGCCCGCGGTCGGTCTGCGCCGCGAAGCCGAGGTTCACGCCGTCGAAGCGCACGATCTCCTGGCTGCCGTCCTCGAGGGTCTCGATCCGGGTGGCCAGCTCGGGGTGGCGGGCCAGGCCGGCGAGCACGAACCGCGCGATCAGGGCCATGAGCCCCGGGGCGGTCGCGGGGTCCTGGGCCTTGAGCTCGGCGCGCAGCTCCACGAGCCTCGTGGCGTCCACGTCCACCCAGACGGTGGCCTCGGGGATCTCGGCGCGGGAACGGGTCATGGCCTGGCCGATGACCTTGCGGATCCCGGAGACCGGCACCCGCTCCGCGACCCCGAGCCCCGTGCGGGCGTCCACGGCGGACGGCGTCGCGGTGATGGACGGCAGCGGGGCAGGGGCCGACGACGACGGGGCCGTGCTCTCCCGTGCGGCCGGTGCGGCGGGGGCGGCCGCCGCGGTCACCACGTCCCGGCGCAGGATGAGCCCGCCGGGGCCCGAGCCGCGCACGGTGGAGATGTCGACCCCACGGTCCTTGGCGAGCTTGCGCACGATCGGCGAGACGACCGTCGGCGCCAGGCGCGGGGCCGAGGCCATCGCGTCGTGGGCGGCACCCGCAGCCTGCGCCGCCTGGGCCGCGGCCTGCTCCGCGGCCCGCGCGGGGGCGGGCTCGGGGACCGGCCGTGCGGCGGAGGCGGCCGCCGGGCCGGTGGCACCGGTCCGCTTCGGCCGGCGCCGGCGTCCGGCCGTGCCGCCGGCGGGCGTGCCGTAGCCGATGAGCACGCTGCCCGATCCGGCGTCGTCGTCGGAGGCCGCGGAGGCCTCGGCGGCCGCCGCGGGGTCCGCCCCGGCGCGCTCCTCCTCCCGGTAGGACTGCCCGCCCTTGGGGCCGCCGCCCTGCGGGGCGGGCGTCCCGGCCCGGTCCCCGGTGTCGACGGAGATCAGCGGCGCGCCGACGTCGAGGGTCTGCCCCGAGGCGCCGTGCAGCTGGTGCACGGTCCCGGCGAAGGGGCAGGGCACCTCCACGGCGGACTTGGCGGTCTCCACCTCGGCGATCGGCTGGTCCACGGCGACGGTGTCGCCCACCTGGACGAGCCAGCTCACGAGCTCGGCCTCGGTCAGTCCCTCGCCGAGATCCGGCAGGGTGAACGTCTTCACGGTCATGGTCAGTCCTCCCACTGCAGGTCGTCCACGGCGTCGAGGATGCGGTCGACGCTGGGCAGGTAGTGCTCCTCGAGCTTGGGCGCCGGGTACGGGATGTCGAACCCGGTCACGCGGCGCACGGGCGCGGCCAGGGAGTGGAAGCAGCGCTCCTGGACGCGGGCCACGATCTCGGCGGCCACGGACGCGAAGCCCGGCGCCTCGGCCACGACCACCACGCGTCCGGTCTTCCGCACCGACGCGGCGACCGTCTCGTCGTCGAACGGGACGATGCTGCGCAGGTCCACGACCTCGAGCGAGCGCCCCTCGGCGGCGGCGGCCGCGGCGGCCGCCACGGCGGTCGGCACGGACGGCCCGTAGGCCAGCAGCGTGGCGTCCTCGCCGGCGCGGGCGACGACGGCGCGGCCCTCCCGGCGCTCGGGCGCCCCGTTCTCGTAGCGGTCCCTCAGCTCGGCCAGGTCCACGGGGGCCTTGGACCAGTAGAGCTTCTTGGGCTCGAAGAACACGACGGGGTCGTCCGAGTCGATCGCCTCGCGCAGCATGAGGTAGGCGTCCTCGACCGTGGCGGGGGTGAACACCTTCAGGCCCGGGGTGTGGGCGTAGTAGGCCTCGGAGGAGTCGCAGTGGTGCTCCACGCCGCCGATGCCGCCGGCGTAGGGGATCCGGATGACGATCGGCAGGCGCACGGCGCCGCGGGTGCGGTTGTGCATCTTCGCGATGTGCGAGGCGACCTGCTCGAAGGCGGGGTAGGCGAAGGCGTCGAACTGCATCTCGACGACGGGGCGCATCCGGTTCATCGCCATGCCCACGGCCATGCCGGCGATCCCGGACTCGGCCAGCGGGGTGTCGAAGCACCGGGTGCGGCCGAAGCGCTTCGTCAGCCCGTCGGTGATGCGGAAGACGCCGCCGAGGGTGCCGACGTCCTCGCCGAAGACGACGACGGCGGGGTCGGCGGCCAGCGCGTCGGCCAGGGCGGTGTTGAGCGCGTGGGCGAAGGTGGCGGGCTTGACCGCCGGGGCCTCGCCGGCCGGGGCGGGGGCGTGCAGGGTGCTCACTGTCCGGTCTCCTCTCGGGCGAGCTCGGCGGCGAGGAACTGCTCCTGCTCGGCGAGCTGCGGGGTCTGCTCGGTGTAGACGTGGCGGAACAGCTCGAGCGGGTCGATCTCCACGTCGGCGTTCATGCCGTCGCGCAGGGCCGTGGCGACGTCCTCGGCGGCTGCGGCGATGCGCTGCTCCGCCGCGTCGTCGAGCACGCCCTCGGCGCCGAGGTAGGCGCGCATCCGGGTCACCGGGTCCTTGGCGATCCACTCCTGCACCTCGGCGTCGTCCCGGTAGCGGGTGGCGTCGTCGGCGTTGGTGTGCGCCTGCATGCGGTAGGTGTGCGCCTCCACGAGGAGGGGCTCTGACTCGGAGCGGGCCAGGTCCACGGCGCGCCGCAGGGTGGCGAGCAGCGCCACGAGGTCGTTGCCGTCCACGCGCTCGCCGGCCATGCCGTAGCCCACCGCCTTGTGGGCGAGGCTCGGGGCCGCGGACTGCTGGGACAGGGGCACGGAGATCGCGTAGCCGTTGTTCTGCACGAAGAACACGACCGGCAGCTTGAACACGGCCGCGAAGTTCAGGGCCTCGTGGAAGTCGCCCTCGCTGGTGGCGCCGTCCCCGCACATCGCCAGGACCACGGTGTCCTCGCCGCGCAGCTTGGCGGCGTGGGCCACGCCCACCGCGTGCAGCAGCTGGGTGGTGAGCGGGGTCGACTGGATGCCCACGCAGTGCTCGTACGGGTCGTAGCCGCTGTGCCACTCGCCGCGGAAGATCGCCATGACCTGCATCGGGTCCACGCCCTTGGTCATGACCGCCACGGTGTCCCGGTAGGTCGGGAACAGCCAGTCGCCCTCCTCGAGGCACAGGGCGGCCGCCACCTGGCAGGCCTCCTGGCCGTGGCTGGACGGGTAGACGGCCATCCGGCCCTGGCGGACCAGCGCGGAGTTCTGGTCGTTGACCCGCCGCCCGATCACCAGCTTCTCGTAGGCGCCCAGCAGGACGTCCGGGGCCGGCAGCGGGTACTCGTGGCCGGGGCCGGTGCCCTGCTCCTCGGGGGCGAGCAGCCGCCCGCTGGGGTCGACCATGCGGATCTCGCCGCGGGCCGGGAGCATGTACTGCTCCGGCGTGATGCCGAAGCTCTGGGAGGCCCGGAGGATCGGGTCCTCGGGGGTCTCGACGGTCTGGCTCATGGTGTCCCCTCGGTCGGTCCCCGGTGCGGCCGCGGTCCGGGGAGGGCAGGAAGGTGGTGCGGCTCTGTCTCCCCAGTATGGGAACCGGGCATGGTTCGTATCCACAGAGCGGGGAAAATGCAGAAGTCTGAGACAGACAGTGCACCGCACGTGGACGAAATGTTCTAGTGTGGCGTGGAGCACACGCATTCGTCCGACACGTTCCGGGCGCCGCGCCCGACCCGCCCCGAAGGAGCCCGCCGTGCCCTCGACCCCCGTGCCGCTGGACGAGACCGACCGGAAGATCCTCGCGGAGCTGTCCCGGGACGCGAGGCAGTCCGTGACGGCGATCGCCGCGGCCGTGCACGTCTCCCGCGCCCACGCCTACGCCCGGATCAACCGGCTCCGGGACGAGGGGGTGATCCTGCGCTTCAGCACCGTGATCGACCCGGTCCGGGCGGGCCTGCAGGCCTCCGCGTACGTGACGCTCAAGCTCCAGCAGAACACCTGGCGGGAGCTGTGCGCCCAGCTCCAGGCGATCCCCGCCGTGCACCACATCGCCCTGGTGGGCGGGAACTTCGACGTCATGCTCCTCGTGCGGGCCGTGGACACCGTGCACCTGCGGCAGGTGATCTTCGAGCACGTCCAGCAGCTGCCCGGCGTGGTGGACACCCAGACGTTCCTGATCTTCGAGGACATCGACACCCGGGCCTGACGCGAGGGCCCGCGCCGGGCCCGGCGCGCACGGCCGGCGTCACGAACCGTCACGGTCGTCATCTTCCGACGCGGAGGGACACCCACTACCTCTGCGCATAGTGTTGTTCCAGCTTCACGAGACGTGACCGCCAAGCTCCGACTTGGTCACGCACCAACCCCATGCTCATTGGGTGGTTCGGATGAGGAAGCGGCCTGCATCTTCCGCGGCGTGCCCACCGGGCCCGCGCGGATGACCGGTGCGGGTAAGAGCAAGGCACAGGAGCAGCGCCATGTCCATCCCCGTGACCGACCACGACCTCGCGACCCGGCAGATCCACGCCGGCACCCACGACCAGGTCACCCAGCGCACCCTAACGGTGCCGATCTACCAGACCGCGGCCTTCGAGTTCCCGGACTACGAGGCGGCCCGGCAGATGTTCGCCCAGACCCGGGCGGGCTTCACCTACACGCGCACCGGCAACCCCACGGTGGCCGTGCTCGAGCAGCGGATCAGCGACCTCGAGGGCGGCGCGGGCGCCGTGGCGACCGGCTCGGGCCAGTCCGCCGTGGCCGTGGCGCTGCTGGCCCTGCTCGGCCAGGGCGCCGGGAAGCACCTCGTGGCCTCCGAGAAGCTCTACGGGGGCACGGTGGACCTGCTCACCGACTCCTTCGCGGACTACGGCATCGAGGTCTCCTTCGTGGACCCCACCGCCCCGGGGGCGTGGGCCGCGGCCGTGCGCCCCGACACCCGCGCGTTCCTGCTCGAGTCCATCGGCAACCCGCTGGCCACCCTCCCGGACCTGCCCGGGATCGCCGACGTCGCCCGGGCCGCCGGGGTGCCCGTCGTCGTCGACAACACCCTCGCGTCCCCGGCCCTGTACCGGCCGCTGGAGAAGGGCGCGGACATCGTGGTGCACTCGGCCACCAAGTTCCTGGGCGGGCACGGCAACGCGCTCGCCGGGGCGGTCGTGGACGGCGGGACCTTCGACTGGTCCGCGCGGCCGGACAAGTGGCCGCAGTTCACCCAGGCCCGCGCCCGCTGGGGCGGGCTCAGCCTCGTCGACAAGTGCGCCGCCGCCAGCCCCTACCTGCACCTGGTCCGGGCGAAGTACGTGCACGACCTCGGCACCACGCTCTCCCCGTTCAACGCCAGCCAGATCCTGCAGGGCACCGAGACCCTCGACCTGCGCGTGGCCCGCCACACGGCCTCGGCGCTGGCGGTGGCCGAGTTCCTGGCCGGGCACCCCGCCGTCGCCCGGGTCCACCACCCCGGCGTGCCGGGGGACCCCGGCGCCGGCATCGCGGCCCGGGACTTCCCGCGCGGGACCGGCTCCGTGTTCTCCTTCGACCTCGCCGCCCCGGACGGCGCCGTGGGCCCGTTCATCGACGCGCTCCGGCTGTTCAAGCTGGTCGCCAACATCGGGGACACCCGCAGCCTCGTGGCCCACCCGGCGGCCATGACGCACTGCCGCCTGACCCCCGAGCAGCGCCGGGCCGGCGGGATCGCCGAGACCACGATCCGGCTCTCGATCGGCCTCGAGTCCCCCCAGGACCTCGTGGCCGACCTCGGCCAGGCCCTCGACACCGTCGTCACCGCCGTCCAGACCACCCGGAAGTGAGCCCCGCCATGACGTCCCCCACCGAGACCCGCACCCGCCACCGGGGCTTCACGACCACCGCCGTCCACGCCGGCCAGGAGCCCGACCCGCTGACCGGGGCGGTCATCCCGCCGATCTACCAGACCTCCACGTTCGCCCAGGACGGGATCAACGTGCTGCGCGCCGGGCACGAGTACAGCCGCGGCTCCAACCCCACCCGCAGCGGCTTCGAGGAGCAGCTCGCGGCCCTGGAGCGTGGCGAGCGGGGGTTCGCGTTCGCCTCGGGGATCGCCGCCGAGGACGCCCTGCTGCGCGCCGTGCTGCGCCCGGGCGACCACATCGTGCTCGGCGCCGACGGCTACGGCGGCACCAACCGGCTGATCACCCGGGTCCTCGCCCCGTGGGACATCGGGCACACGCCCGTGGAGATCACGGACCTCGACGCCGTCCGGGCGGCCGTGCGCCCCGGCGCCACCAAGGTGCTGTGGCTCGAGACGCCGTCCAACCCGCTGCTCGGCATCGCCGACGTGGCGGCGTGGGCGCAGCTGGCCCGGGACGCCGGGGCGCTGCTCGTCGTCGACAACACCTTCGCGTCCCCGTACCTGCAGACCCCCCTCGAGCTCGGCGCGCACGCCGTGGTGCACTCCACCACGAAGTACATCGGGGGGCACTCCGACGTGCTCGGCGGCGCCGTGGTCGTGGGCACGGCCCAGTGGCGCGGGGCCCCGCTCGCCGAGGCGGTCGGCTTCCAGCAGTTCGCCGCCGGCGCCGTGGCGGGCCCCCAGGACAGCTACCTGGCCGCCCGCGGGCTCAAGACCCTGAGCCTGCGGATGGAGCGCCACCAGGACAACGCGCAGCGGATCGCCGAGTGGCTCCTGGAGCGCCCCGAGGTCGCGCAGGTGCTCTACCCCGGGCTGCCCGGGCACCCCGGCCACGCGCTCGCCGCCGCGCAGATGCGCGGGTTCGGCGGCATGGTCTCCTTCCGGCTGACCCGTGGGGAGGCCGCCGCCCGGGCGGTGGCGGAGGGCACCCGGCTGTACTCGCTGTCGGTGAGCCTGGGCGGGGTGGAGTCCCTGATCTGCTACCCCTCCGAGATGACGCACGCCTCCGTGAAGGGCACCGCGCTGGCCGTGCCCGTGGACCTGGTGCGGCTCTCGGTGGGCATCGAGGACGTCGAGGACCAGCTGGAGGACCTCGAGCGCGCGCTCGCCGGCGCCTCCTGACCCGGCGTCCCGGGGTCCACCGCACTAGCCTGAGGCGCGTGAGCACCGGCACCCCGCAGCACAGCACCCCGCCCAGCAGCACCCCGCACGACGACGCCCCGCTCGCGCTCCCCGGGCCCGTGGTGAGCACCCACTGGCTGGCCGAGCACCTCCAGGACCCCCGGCTGGTGCTCGTGGACGCGAGCTCCACGCTCAACCGGGCCGAGGAGGCCCTTCCCGGGGCGGTGCTCCTGGACCTGGACGGGGCCTTCTCGGACCCGTCCTCGGACCTGCCGCACACGGCGCCCCCGGCGGAGCAGCTGAGCGCGGCGGCCCGGGCGCTCGGCATCTCGCGCACGAGCACGGTGGTGGCCTACGACGCCAAGGGCGTCTTCGCGTCCGCCCGCGTCTGGTGGCTGCTCCGGACCGCGGGCTTCGACCGGGTCGCCGTCCTCGACGGCGGTCTCCCGGCGTGGGCCGCGGAGGGCCGGCCCACGGGGGCGCACGCCGCGCCGCCGGCCGAGCCCGGCGACGTCGAGCTCGCGCCCCGTCCGGGCGGCTTCGTCGGGGCGGAGGACGTCGCCCGCGCCCTGGCCGACCCGGGCGCCACCGTCCTGGACGCCCGCTCCGCCGGCCGGTTCGCGGGCACCGAGCCCGAGCCGCGGCCGGGCCTGCGCGCCGGCCACATGCCGGGGGCGGTCAGCCTGCCCTACACCGACCTGCAGGACGGGCAGGGGCGGCTGCTGCCGCTGCCGCAGCTGCGGGAGCGGATCGCGGCGGCCGCGCCCGAGGGGCGGCGGATCGTCACCAGCTGCGGCTCGGGCCTCACGGCGTGCGTCCTGGCGCTCGGCGCCCACCTCGCCGGCCGCGAGGACGTCGCGGTCTACGACGGCTCCTGGAGCGAATGGGGCCGCCCCGGTCCCCGACCCGTGGCGGGCCCCGAGGGGGTCAGCCGCGGGCCGGGGTCTCCCCGGCAGGACTGATCCGCGCCGCGGCCTCGTCGGCCCGGTCCGCCTCGCCCGGGGCGCCGGGGACGGGGTCGTCCAGCGCGGCGGCGGTGGCGAGGATGTTGCGGGCCATGGACGGGAAGATGAAGCCGTGGAAGGGCCACACGCCCCACCAGTAGAGCCGGCCCGGCAGGCCCCGCGGGAAGAAGATGGCCCGCTGCGTGTACCGGCTGCCCTCGCCCTCGGGCTCCACGGACAGCTCGAGCCACGCCCGGCCGGGGGCGCGCATCTCGGCGTGCAGGAGCAGCTTGTGCCCCTCCTCCATGGCCTCGACGCGCCACCAGTCCACGTACTCGCCCACCTGCAGGTCCGTGGCGTCGCGGCGGCCGCGGTTCAGGCCGGCCCCGCCCACGAGCTTGTCCATGACGCCGCGGACCTGCCACGCCAGGGGCAGCGAGTACCAGCCGTTGCGCCCGCCGATGGACTCGATGACCCGCCACACCTGCTCGGGCCGCGCCGGGCCCGTGCGGCTGCGCTCGTCCACGAACACCGTGCGCCCCGCCCAGTCCGGGTCCGAGGGCAGCGGGTCCGCGGCCGCCTCGGAGGAGCTGTAGTGGACGTCCCACGTGGTCTCCACGGAGTTGTCCTCGATCCTCTTCAGCGCGAGCGCCACCGCGCGGCGGTAGCCGGCCAGCCCCTCGGGGGGCGGCGGGATGTGGTCGTCGATGTCGTGCTCGCCCGACACGGCGTCGTGCTGCAGCGACTGCACGAGCGGCACGGCCAGGCCCAGGGGGATCGGGGTGACCATGCCCACCCAGAACCCGGACAGCCGGGGCGCGGGGAGGGGGAAGTGGAAGACCACCCGCCGGCGCAGCCCCGCCACCCGGGCGTAGCGGCGCATGGCGTCCGCGTAGGTCATGACGTCGCGGGAGCCGATGTCGAAGGTGCGGTTGAGGCCCTCCGGCAGGTCCATCGCGTGGATCAGGTAGTACAGCACGTCACGGACGGCGATGGGCTCGATGCTGTTGGTCACCCAGGACGGCGCCGGCATGATCGGGAGGGTGTCGCCGAGGTGGCGGATCATCTCGAAGGACGCCGAGCCCGAGCCGATGACCACACCGGCCTGGAAGACCACCGCCGGGACGGAGCTCTCGAGCAGGATCTCGCCCACCCGGACCCGGGAGCGCATGTGCTGGGACAGTTCCACGCCCTGGGGGTGCAGCCCCGAGAGGTAGACGATGCGCCGCACCCCAGCCCGCTCGGCGGCCCGGGCCACGGTCCGGGCCATCTCGGCCTCCTCCTCCTCGAACTCCCGGGAACCGCCCATGGAGTGCACCAGGTAGTAGAGGGTGTGCACGTCCTGGCAGGCGGCGGTCATCCCGTCGAGGTCGTTGAGGTCCGTCTCGGCGACCTCCACCCGGTCCCGCCACGGCACGGCGCGCAGCTTGCCGGGGGACCGGACGGCGACGCGCACGGTGTGCCCGGCCTCCAGCATCCTGGGCGCCAGGCGCCCTCCGATGTAACCGGTGGCACCGGTGATGAGGACGCGCTGGGAAGAGCTCATGGCCTGCCTTTCGTGCGGGTCCCGCGAGCCTACCAACGCCGCCCGACAGGAGCCCGGCCCAGCCCCGGCCCCGGTCCCGGCCGTGCCGCGGGCTCCGCCCCGGCACGCGCTCCCGCCCGGGTCCCGGCACGCGGAACGGCCGCGTGCCGGAGCATCGCGGCCGTTCGGCCCGTCGTCGTGCGGGGACGGATCAGGGCAGCGCCAGGCGGAACACCTTCGCCCACGCGGAGGCGACCTGCTTCGGCAGGGGCCCGGTGGTGTAGGGCAGCTCGTAGCGCTCGCAGATCTCGCGCACCTTGACGGCGACCTCGGCGTAGCGGTTCGAGGGCAGGTCCGGGAACAGGTGGTGCTCGATCTGGAAGGACAGGTTGCCGGTCATGAGGTGCATCAGCCTCGACCCGGAGATGTTGGCCGAGCCGATCATCTGCCGCACGTACCAGTCGCCGCGGGTCTCGCCCTCGATCTGCTCCTCGGTGAACGTGTCCGCTCCGGCGGGGAAGTGGCCGCAGAAGATCACGGCGTGCGCCCAGACGTTGCGGACGGCGTTGGCGGTCAGGGTCGCGGTCAGGGCCTGCTTCCCGGAGCCGGCCAGGGCCGCGGCGGCGGGGGTGGCCACGTAGTCCTTCGCGGCCTGCTTCAGGAACTTCGCGCCGAGGGCCTTCAGGCTGCGCCGGAGCTCCGACTTCGGCTTGCGGCCCTCGCGGTACTCGTCGAGCTCGAGGTCGTAGATCGCGATCCCCCACTCGAAGACCGGGGCGAGCAGCGCGTTGTACACCGGGTTGCCGAGGTTCCAGGGCTTCCACTCCTGGTCCTCGTCCATGCGCAGGATGGTGTACCCGACGTCCCGGTCCTTGCCGACCACGTTGGTCCAGGTGTGGTGCAGGTCGTTGTGGGTGTGCTGCCACGCCCGGGACGGGGTCACGAAGTCCCACTCCCAGGTGGTGGAGTGGATGTCGGGATCGCGCATCCAGTCCCACTGCCCGTGCAGCACGTTGTGGCCGATCTCCATGTTCTCCAGGATCTTGGCGACGGTCAGCATGCCGGTGCCGGCGAACCAGGCGGGCTTGTGCTTGGCGAACAGCAGCGTGGCGCGCCCGGCCAGCTCGAGGGAGCGCTGCGTGGCGATGACGCGGCGGATGTAGGCCGCGTCCTTCGCCCCGCGGGTGGCGATCACGGACTCCCGGAGGGCGTCGAGCTCGCGGCCCAGCTCCTCGACCTGCTCGTCGGAGAGGTGGGCGGCGGCGGAGGGCTTGGCCGACTCGGTGGGGCGGCCCGAGTCGAGCAGGAAGGGGGTGACGATCGTCATGGTGTCGGTCCTTTCGGAACGGGGTCAGGGAACGAGTGCTGGAAGCTTCGGGGTCAGGCGTCGAGGCTGACGGGACCGGCGGCCGTGGACACGCAGGTCTGGACGAGGTGGCCGGGCTCGCCGTGGACCTCGCCGGTGCGGGTGTCACGGACCTGCCCGGAGAGCAGCGGGGTCACGCACGCGTGGCAGATGCCCATGCGGCAGCCGCTGCGCATCATCAGACCGGCGTCCTCGCCGGCGGCCAGGAGCGTCGTGGCGCTGTCGGCCTCGACCTCCTTATCGGACTTCTCGAAGGTCACGCGCCCGCCCTCCCCGCCGGAGCCGGGGGCGACCACGGCGGCGAAGCGCTCGACCCGCAGCTCGCCCTCCTCCCGCTGCCAGAGCGCCTCGGCGGCGTCGAGGAAGTCGGCGGGGCCGCACGCGTAGGCGGCGCGGTCGCGCCAGTCGGGGCACGCGGTGTCGAGGTCGGCGGTGGCCGCGAGGTCGAGGCGGCGGCCGCGCTCGCCGGTGAACCACTGGACCAGGCGGAAGCCGGGGAACTGGTCGGTGAGCTCCAGCAGCTCCTCGCGGAACAGGGACTCCTCCGGGGAGCGCGAGGAGTGCACGAGCACGAGGTCGGCGTCCGGGCGGCGGGGCACCAGGGTGCGGATCATGGACATGACCGGCGTCAGGCCGCTGCCGGCGGTGAGCATCAGCAGCGGGCGCGGGCTCTCGGGGAGGACGAAGTCGCCCTCGGGCGGGGCGAGGAACAGCACGTCACCGGGCCGGGTCCCTCGGACGAGGGCGGTGGAGACCTTGCCCATCGCCGTCACCGTGATCGCCGGATCCTGGCCGGCGCCCGTGCTGAGGGAGTAGGAGCGCCAGTGGCGCACGCCGTCGATCTCCACGCCGATGCGGGCCCACTGGCCGGCCTCGTGCGCGTTCCAGCCGCGGCCGGGACGGAAGCGGATCGTCACCGAGTCCGCGGTCTCGGGCACCACGGCGGTCACCAGGCCGCGCAGCTGGCGGGCGCTGGCCAGGGGGTCGATGAGCCGCAGGAAGTCCTCGGGGGAGCGGGGCGTGGTGAAGGCCGAGGCCAGGCGGGTGAACAGTCGCAGTTGGGGCACGTAATAACTGTGCCCCAAATCCGACGGCAGTTCTCGTCCCGTCGCGTACTCTTTCAGCAGAGAAATTGTGGTGTCGGAATGAAAGCGGGGGATCGTGGAGCGGGTGGACCACACGACGGAGCACGCGCAGCCGGGGCGGCGGGCGGACCGGGAGCTGCCGTGGACCTCCCTGCCGCCGGCGCTGACCCCCCTCCTGGTCCCGCACCTGCCCGCGGTGACGGAGGAGCTGCTGGACGCCGTGCGGCTCGACGTCCCGGTCTACGCCCGGCCGCTGGAGGGCCTGTTCGGCGACAGCATCCGGCGGGGGGTCGAGGTGGCCCTGACCCGGTTCCTGCAGCTGCCCGGCACCCAGCAGCCGGCGCTGATGGGGGACGACCGGCGGGTCTACGAGGGGCTCGGCCGCGGCGAGGTGCGGGAGGGCCGGCCGATGGACGCCCTCTTCGCGGCCTACCGCTCCGGGGCGCGCACCACGCTGCGCTCGCTCTCCCGCGTGGCCATGGACGCGGGGTTCGAGGCGTCCGTGCTGATCGGCCTCGCCGAGTCGGTCTTCGCCTACATCGAGGAGCTCTCCGCGGCCAGCGCCGAGGGCTATGCCATGGAGCAGTCCGAGCGTGCCGGGGAGCGGGACCGTCTGCTGGACGCGCTCGCGGACATGCTCGTCCGCGGCCACGTGGTGGAGGACGCGGTGCGCACGGCCGCCGCCGCCGCGGGGTGGCCGGTGCCCGACCGGGTGGTCGTGGTGACGCTGGCCGCCGACCGGCGGGTGGGGCTGCGCTCGCGCCTCGGGGAGCGGGCGCTGCTCACGTCCCGCCCCGGCGACGTGGTGGCGGTGGTCCCCGAGCCCTCCTCGCCGACCGGCCGCCGGGAGCTGGAGCGCGCGCTCACCGGGCGGGGCGCGGTGATCGGCCCGGGCCGGCCCTGGTACGCGGCCCCCGAGTCCCTGCGCCTGGCCGTGCTGACCCGGGACCTGCTGCAGCGGGAGGAGCCGGCCGACGCCGGGCCGCTGTGGGTCTCGGAGCACCTCATGGAGCTCGTCCTGCACAGCGAGCGCAGCGTGGTCGCGGACCTCGCCGCGCAGTGCCTGGCCCCGCTGGAGGAGCTCAAGGCCGGGCAGCGGGAGCGGCTGGCCGCGACCCTGCTGTGCTGGCTCGAGCACCACGGGCAGCGCGCGGCGATGGCCGCCGAGCTGAACATCCACGAGCAGACGGTGGGCTACCGGGTGAACCAGCTCCGGGAGGTCTTCGGGGACTGCCTCAACGACCCCAGGAGCCGGTTCCAGCTCGAGCTGGTGCTGCGCGCCGGCTTCCGGTGAGACGGTGCCCCGGCTGGGCTCAGCCGGTGCGCTTGTAGGCCTCCCGCTCCCGGGCATCGGCGTCGATCTGCTCCTGGACCGTGATCGCGCTCCCGCCCCGGTGCGCCGGCATCCACCACGCACCCGGCTCCGGGGTCACGGGGTAGCTGTCGATGCACCGGTCGATCCCCTCCTGCAGCACCGCGCGCAGCCGGGCGCTCGCGGCCCGGACGTCCTCGTCGGGGTCCACCCGCAGCACCGGGCCGACGTGCACGCGCACCGGCGTGCGCCACACGTCGCGCAGCCGGATCCGGCCGCGCCCCCGGGTGAGCATCCGGTGGCCGCCCCACACGGACACCGGGATGACGGGGGCGCCGGTCTCGGCGGCCATGCGCACGGCGCCGGTGCGCAGCGGGCGCACGGTCCAGCTGCGGCTGACACCCCCCTCCGGGAACACCGCGAGGAACTCGCCGCGCGCCAGCTTCGCCACGGCCTCGGCGTAGGCCGGGGCGCCGTCGGCGCGGTCGACGACGACGTGGTCGCACAGCCGGCACACCGCCGTGACGAAGGCGCTGCCGGTGTGCTTGCGGGTGATGAGGAAGCGGGAGTGGGCCCGCAGCCGGCGCCAGACCACCAGCTGCGCGAAGACGAAGTCGAGGTAGCCGAAGTGGGTCACCGCCACGACGGCGCCCCGGCCCGGGCGGATCTCCCGGTGCAGGCCGCGCACCACCTGGTCGGTGGGCAGGTGCTCCTCGCCCGAGGCCTGCAGGGGCACGCGGAAGAGCTTCACCGCGGCGAGGCCGGCGAGCACGAGGGCCCGGTAGGCGTACTTGTTGGGGCGCAGCTGCGGAGCCACGGGCCTCCCTCGGGAAGAGGCCCGCGGGGGCGGGCCGGGAACGGTCTGCCGAGAATCGTAGACCAGCGCGCGGCGCGGCGCCGTCGTCGGTGCCGTGCGTGACGGCGGGGATCCTCCGCCGTCATGTGCGGTCTTCCCCCATACCGGGCGCGGGCCCGGCCCCGATACGCTGGCTGCACCGCGCCGGTCCGGCGTCCGCGGCACCGGGTGCCGCGACCGGTTCCGCCACTGCCCACCAGGAGAACCCCATGTCCTACCTTCCACCGTCAGCACCCCGTCCGCAGTACCGGGCGCAGGGGGACGACCGCACCATCGCGGTCCTCACCCACCTGTCCGGACTGATCGGCGCGCTGGTCTCCGTCGGGTGGCTCGGCTTCGTGGGTCCCCTCGTCGTCTGGCTCGTCTACCGCGACAAGAACGCGTTCCTGCGCGCCACCTCCGCCGGGTCGTTCAACTTCAACCTGTCCATGTGGCTGCTCAACGTGGTGGCGTGGGTGTGCCTGTTCACCGTGATCCTGATCCCCGTGGCGATCGTGCTGTGGATCCTCGCCGCGGTCCTGCTCGTGGTGTGCCACGTCCTGGCCGTGCTCAAGGCCAACAAGGGCGAGGTGTACCGCTACCCGCTCCAGCTGCCGGTGCTGCAGTGACGTCCTTCCGGACCGGCCGGCGGCATCCTCCGGACGGTCCGGAACCATTCCTTCGGCCGATGGCCGCGGCCTCCCGGCTCTCGTAGATTCTGAGCCATCACCCGGGGAACCCGCCGGATGATGCACCCCCCACAGAAACCTCGGGAACACAGGAGCTCTTCATGACCACCCCCCGCACCCCCTCCGTCCGCACGGTCCTGCCCGTCCCGGCCGCCGCCTCCATCGCCGTCCTCGGCCTCGTCCTCGGCGGTGTCGGCATCGCCTGGGTCGCCGGCTCCCTCGGCATCTCCGCCGCGTCCGCGAGCCAGATCGTGGCCGCGGTCGAGGCCGGCGGCTGGGCGCTGACCCTCGTGGCCGCGATGTTCGGCTTCGGCATCGGCGGCGCGGTCGTCGGCACCATCCGCTGGTACCTGTCCAAGAAGGCCCGCAACCTGGCCATCGCCTGAGCCGCCGCCCGCTCCGCTGACCCTGCCGGGACCCCCGCCATGAAGACCGTGCCCACGGACCTCCGCACTGCTCCCCGCGACGCCCGCGCCGCGCGCCGCGCCCTCGGGTGGGCGGCGGCGGCCGCCACGGCGCTCTTCGTGGCGGGGTTCCTGGTGGGCTACGAGAGCATCTCCCGCGTCCCCGCGACCCTGCAGGACACGGCCGGCGCCGGTCAGGACCACGACGGGTCCTTCGGCTCCATCGTGGTCCGCAACCTCGGCGCCGCCGCCCTGCTCTACAGCGGCGTGCTCACGGGCGGCCTGCTGACCGGCACGTCCCTGGCGCTGCTGTCGGTCTACGTGGGGGCCACGGCGAAGATCGGCGTGCTCAACGTCGGCGCCGCCGCGCTCGTCGGTGCGGCCGGGTGGTACGCGGGACTCGAGTTCCTCGGCTGCCTCGTGGCCGCGGCCGCCGGCCTGCTCCCCCTCACCGCCGCCCTCACCGCCCGCCGGAACGGCCTGGTGCGCTCCTACCTCACGGCGCTGCCGGCCTCCCTCGGCGTCCTCGCCCTCGCCGTCGCCCTCCTGCTCGCCGCGGCGGGGATCGAGGCGGCGCTCATCGCCCGGCGGTGAGCGCCGCCGTTCCCCCCGCTACCGGAAGGACCCCGATGTCCAGCCTCCACGTCTCCGCCCACCCCGGGGCCGGAACCCCTGCCACCCGTCCGCTGCCGGCGACCACCCGGCCCGTCCGGACCGTCCTCTGGGCGGTGGGGCTCGGACTGCTGCTGCTGCGGCTGCCGGCGACCACCGACCAGATGCAGGACCAGGCCGCGGCGGCCGTGACCGACGAGCTGCAGGGGGTCGACCCGTCCCTGATCGGGCTCTCGGTCAACGTCGCCGTGCTCGTCGGCGTCCTGGTCTTCGCCGTGGTCCTCGCCCTGTACCTCTGGTTCGCCGGGCTCCTCGAGAGCAGACTCCTCCCGCAGGGCCTGCCGCTCGGCGGCGGGCAGCGGATCGGGCTCTACACGCTGGTGGTCGGCGGCCTCACGGTGCTGTCCCAGGGCTGGGCCCTGGCCACCGGGCGGATGGCGGAGGGACCCGTGGAGGCCGCCGCGGTGCTGGTCCTCGCCCTCGCCGCGGCGCTGCTCTACCGCGGCCGGTGGAGGTCCTGCGCCGCCGGCCGCCAGGTGCTCGTGGTCGTCGTCGCCGTCGCGACCGCCGCGCTCGTCGCCATGGTCTGACCCGCCACGGTTCCCGCTGCCCCCGAGTCCACCGTCAGCCCCACCTCAACCCTCACAGCCCCTCGACCACCAGGAGTGCCCACCGTGCCGACCCTCACCCAGAACCACGTCCGACTGGTCCTCGTCACCGTGGCCGTCCTGAGCGCCGCCGCCCTGACCGCGATCCTCCTCCAGGGCCGGGGCACCAGCACCGTCCCGGTCGGGCTGTGGTCCCTCCTCGTGAGCGCGCTGGCGGTCGCCGGGGTGCTCCTGCCGCTCGTGGCCGTCGCGACCCCGCTGTCCCGCCCGCGCTCCGTGGCACCGGCCGTGCTGCTGTTCCTGGCCATGACGGCCCACGCGACCTTCCTCGACGAGCAGCTGAGCGGGTTCCCCGTGGGCTGGCTGTGCACCATGGGCGTGGTCGTCGCCCTCGCGGGCACGGTCGTGCTCCTGTTCAACGCGCTCGGGCTGCGCCGGGAGCGGTCCGGGACGCGCAGCAGGCTCTCGTGACGACCAGCGCGACCGCGAGCCCCACGAGCGGGTCGGTGCGGCGGCGGACGCCCGCCCCGCCGGCCCGCCGCCGGCTCCGGCTCCTGGCGGACCTGCGGATCGCGGACCTGCTGCAGGCGCTGGGCACGTCCGTGCCGGTGGACACCGCCCGCCGCATCGTGGCAGGGGCCGCGGCAGGGGCCGTGCTCCTGGCGTTCGCGGCCGGGATCGTCGCGGCGCGCGCGGCCGCGGTGCTGGCGCCGGGCGCGGACGTGGTCGGGCTCTTCGTGCTGCTCTGCGCCTACGCCGGGCTCGGCGCCCTCGCGGGCGAGACCCTCGGCCGGTTCCGCAGCTGCGTCAGCGACCACCCGCAGCGGGACTTCTTCGTGGGCCTCGACGTCCGGGCCGCGGACGTGTTCGTCGTCCACGCCCTCCCGCGCGTGGCCGTGGCGAGCGCCGTGTGGGGCGCCGCGGGCCTGGGGGTGCTCGCCGGGTCCGTCCTGACCGGGCATGGGCCCGGGGCCGCGGGGACGGCACTGCTGCTGGGGACGCCCGTGGCCTTCGGCGCGCTGACGGCCGCCGGGGCGCTGCGCTCCGCCGCCCGCCCCGAGAACGGGCGCCGGCACTTCCCCGCGGTGCTCGCGGCGGCGTCCGTCCTGGCCGGGGCCGGGGCGCACGGGGCGGTGCTGCTCCTGGCCCCCCTCCTCCCCGGCGCCCTCGCCCCGGCGGCCGGTGCGGCACCCGGTCCCGCGCCGGGGCTGCCGGAGCCCGTCCTCCTCGCCGGCCTCACGGCGGTCGCGGCCGTCGGCGCGGTCGGTGCCGTCGCCGGCCGCCGCGCCCTCGCGGCGGTGTCCTTCCCGGCCCGGCGCGCCGCGCCCCCGGTGCGCCGGCCGCGCCTGAGCGGTCCCGCGGTCCTGCAGTTCGCCCGGGTGCTGGGCGTCCAGCGGGCGCACGGGTGGCGCCTGCGGGCCCAGCACCGGATCACCGCCGCGGTCGCCGCCGCGACCGCGGCGCTGCTCGGGGCGACCTCCGCCGGTCTCCGGATGCCGCCGCTGCCCGCCGTGCCGGACGCGGCGTGGGAGGCGGCGCTGCGGCCCACCCTGGGCTTCGCCGCCCTCATGACGGGCCTCGCTCTCGCGGAGCTCGTGAGCTCGGACATCGGCGCCTTCCGCTACGGCCGCCACCTGCGCACCGCCGTGGAGTCCGGGGCGTCCCGCTCCTCCGTGGCGCTGGGGCACCTCACCGCGCTCACCCTGCCGCTGCTGCTGCCGGCCCTGCTGCTCGTCGTGGCGGCCCGGGTGCTGACGGGGACCCTGTCCGCGGTGCCCGCGGCCGTGGTGCTGGGCGCGGTGTGGGCCGCGACCGTCGCGGAGCACCTGCTGCCCCCGCCGCGCACGGTCGAGGGGACGGGCGCGGACAGCCCGCTCACGGGGGTCCTCACCGTCGTCCTCGCCGCCGCGCCCGTGGCCGTCCCGCTGACCTTCCCCGCCACCGACCCGTGGATCGTTCCCCTGCTCGCCCTGACCCTCGCCGGAGGTGCCCTCACATGCCTGCACCGCTCCCTCACCCACCGCTGATCCACGTCGAGGCGGTGAGCGCCGGCTTCGACGCCGGGCGCCCCGTCCACCGGGGGCTCACGCTGCGGATCGACGCCCCCGGGCTGACGCTGCTGCAGGGCCCCAACGGCTCCGGCAAGTCGACGCTCGTCGAGGTCCTCAGCGGGCACCTGCCGCAGACCGCGGGCACGGTCACGCTCGCCGGCGTGGACGCACGCTCGCCGGAGGCCTCCCGGGTGCGCCGGATCTGCCGCACCGAACCGGCGCTCTACCCCACGATGACCGCACGGGACCACGTGGTGTTCGCGAGCGGCTGGTGCGGTGCCGACCCGCAGGAGGGGCTGCGCCGCGCGGAGCGCCACGGGCTCGGACCGTGGCTGGACGAGGCCGCCGAGCACCTGTCCACGGGCAACCGGCGCAAGCTGTGGACGATCGTGTGCACCAGCGGCGACTTCGACGTCGTCGTCCTGGACGAACCGTTCAACGGACTGGACGGCGCGTCCACGACGGTGCTCTGCGAGGAGCTCACGGAGTGGGCGGCGCGGCGCGCGGTCCTGGTGGTGGCCCACCGCCCGCCCGCGCAGCTGGCGCCGGACGCGGTGCTGACCCTCCCCGGCGGCGCGGACCCGCGGGCGGCTCAGGACGAGGGGATCGTCACCAGCCCGGTGCGGTAGGCCTTGATCACGACCTGCACCCGGTCCCGCACCTCCATCTTCGTGAGGATGTGGCTGAGGTGGGACTTGACGGTCGGCTCGGACACGAAGAGCGCGGCGGCGATCTCGCGGTTGCTGAGGCCCTCGCAGAGCAGGGCCACGACCTCGCGCTCCCGCGCCGAGAGTCCCTCCACCGCGGCGACGTCCTCCGGCCGCGGCGCCGCCGGCTCCGGGTCCGCGACGACGCTGCGGACGAGGGTGGCGGCCACCCGCCGGGAGATCGCGGCCTCCCCAGCCAGCACGCTGCGCACGGCGCCCACGATCTCGTGGGGCTCGGAGTCCTTGACCACGTAGCCGCTCGCCCCGGCCCGGAGCGCGGGGATCACCCAGTCCTCCGAGTGGAACGTGGTCACGGCCAGCACCTTCACCTCCGGGTGCTCGTGCGTGATCGCACGGGTGGCCTCGATGCCGTCGAGGACCGGCATCTGCAGGTCCATGACCACCACGTCCGGGCGCAGGGCGCGGCACTGCTCGACCGCCGCCCGGCCGTTGCGGGCCTCGCCCACGACCACGAGGTCCTGCTCGGCGTCGATGAACACGCGCAGTGCGCGGAGCATGAGCTGCTGGTCGTCGACGATCAGGACCTTGACGGGGCTCGCCGCCGGCGCGTGCTCGTTCATGGCTCTCACCGTAGCGGAGAGGGGCCACGGCGCCGGCGGGACGGGGCCGCCCGGCGCACGGGTCCGCCCAAGGGATGACCCCCGGCCATCCTCCCGGATGACCCCGCGGACCCCACCCCTCGGCGACCATGGTTCACGACCGCACACCGATCGGGTGCGGCGCCCTGCCGGAAGGACCCCTGTGAACACGCTCTCCGCCGCTTCGCTGCTCGCCGCCGTGCTGCTGACCGCCGGCGGTGTTCCCACCGCCGCGGCCCCGGAGCCGCCGGTCGTCCTGGCGCCGGTCCTGAAGGTCGACCCCGGCACCGACAGCCCGGACGGGCACACGAGCCGCGGGTGCTCGTTCCTCTTCCTGCGCTGGTGCTGATCCGGCGCGCTCCCGGACGGGCCCGGCGCCCGAGGCTATCCTCCGAGGTGGACCGGAGCACCGGGCCACCGCACCGGAAGGACCGCATGGCACGCCGCGCAGCGCAGCAGGACCGCCGGCCCGGCCTGGGCACGCTCCTGCCGCAGGGGATCGCCCGGGCCCGCCCCCTGCACCGGTGGGTGCGGGTGGCCCTGCTGCTCTTCATCACGGTGAGCGCCCTGGACGCCGTCCGGCTCGTGCTGACCGGCCCGGGCCTGGGGTTCGGGGACCGGGACTACGAGCTGCTGCTCGTGGTCCTCGAAGCCGCCACGGTCGCCGTCCTGGCGCTGCGCTCCAGCTGGACGTGGCTGCCGCTCGCCGCGCTGCTGGTCCTGCTTCACCCCCAGAACAACCCGGGCAGCTACATGGTCGTGATCCCGCTGGTCCTGGCCTTCACCGCGTACGGGGCGGCCCTGCCCGGACTCGCCGCGGCCGTCGGGGCCTTCCTCGTGTGGCAGACCTCGTGGGCCGTCAACGTCTCGGTCGTGGGCCCGCAGTTCCTCTGGAGCTACGTGCCGCTGACCCTGGTCCTCCTCCTGCCCGGTCTCGTCCTGCGGGCCCTGAGCGCGCAGCAGGAGCTGGACCGCGTCGAGATCGCCGCGGGCCAGGAGCGCACGGCCCACGCCCTCGAGCAGCAGCGCCTCGAGCTGGCCCGGGAGCTGCATGACATCGTCGCCCACGACCTCACGCTCATCGCCATGCAGGCACGCTCGGGGGCCTACTCCCGGGACCCGGAGACCATGAAGGAGGCCCTGGACGTGGTGGGCGACTCCTCCCGCGCGGCGCTCAAGGACCTGCGCCGGCTGCTGGGGATCATGCGCGTGGAGCCGGGCGCCGGGCTCGCACAGGACTCCAGCGCCGCCGCGGCCGTCGACACGGGCCGGGGCCTCGAGGAGGTCGCGGCCGCGCTGCGGGAGGTCGGCTTCCGCACGGACACCCGGGTGCGGGGCGACCTCGCGCGGATCCCGGAAGGGGTGCGGCCCACGGTCCAGCGGGTCCTCCAGGAGGGGGCGACGAACATCATGAAGCACGCGCCCGCCCGGACGGGCTGCGTGCTGGCCGTGCAGGTCGACGAGGCCGACGTCTTGGTCGAGGTGCACAACGCCGCGGGGCCCGGCTCCGGGCCCGGCCTCCCGGCCTCGGGGTACGGGCTGCTCGGGCTGCGCGAGCGCGTCCAGCTGCTCGGCGGGGAGCTAGCGGCGGGACCGGCGGACGGCGGCTGGCGCGTCGGCGCCCGCATCCCGCTGGGCCCGGCCGCCGTGTGAGACCACCACGACCGCCACGAGGACGAGCAGGGCCGCGCTGAGCCCGTCGAAGCCGATCAGCGCCAGCACCGGACCGGCGAGCGCCCCGCCGGTCGCCCCGGCGAGGTTCATGAACAGGTCCGAGACGCCCTGCAGCTTCGGCCGCTCGGCCGGCGGGACGGCCTCGGCCACGAGCGTGGAGCCCGCGACCGTGGAGGCGGACCAGCCGAGCCCGAGCAGGACCAGGCTGACCGTCACCAGCACGGGGGACGTCGAGCCGAACCAGGACAGCACGAGGGACGCCACGAACAGGGCCTGGCCGAGCAGGACGGTGGGGCGGCGCCCGGCCCGGTCCGCGAGCCAGCCGAACACGGGGGCGAGGGCGTACATCCCGGCCACGTGCAGGCTGATGGTCAGGCCCACGACGCTCAGCGACGCCCCGTGGAGGGTCAGGTGCACGGGCGTCATGGACATGAGCGCCACCATGACGGCGTGGCTCAGCGCCACGGTGAGCACGGCACGGCGGGCGGGCGACGAGGCCCGCAGCACCGCCAGCCCGCCCGCGGGGGAGGGCTTGCCCCTGCCCGCGGCCTCGCCGTCGGCCACGGCCAGCAGCAGGGGGTCCGGCCGCAGCGCCGTGAGGTAGACCAGGGCCCCGAAGGCCTGCGCCACGAGGGCGATGACGAACCCGCCCGTCAGCGCCGGCAGGCCCAGGGCCCGCCCGATCAGCTCGCCCGGCTCGAAGAGGTTGGGGCCGAGCACCGCGCCGATCGTCGTGGACCAGACCACCAGGGAGAGGTCCCGGGCGCGGGTGTCGTCCGCGGCCAGGTCGGTCGCCGCGAACCGGGACTGGAGGTTGAGCGCCGAGCCGGCGCCGAGCAGGGCCAGGCCCAGCAGCAGGACGGGGAAGCTCGAGAGGACGGCGGCGCCGATCGTGATCGACGCCCCCGACATGGCGGTGAACGCCCCGGTGCTCAGCGAGATCCGCCGGCCGCGGGCCTGGGCGAGCCGCGCGAGGGGGACGGCGAGCAGGGCCGCGCCGAGGGTGTTCATGGTCGCGGCCATGCCGGACCAGGCGGAGGAGCCGGAGACCTCGGTGACGAGGAGGGCGCCGAGGGCCAGGGTGGCGCCCACGCCCAGCCCGCCGAGGATCTGGCCGAGGGCCAGGACGCGGACGACCTTCCGCTGCAGGGCGCGCCGGTCCACGGCGGGGTTCGTCGGGTGCATGACCGCCATCCTATACCCCTGGGGGTACTCGCCCCGGGTGTGTAGGAGCCCCTCGGTGTGGTTCGATGCTCGGCATGAGCTCCCTGCCCGATCCCGCGACCGGACTCGTCCTCGGCGAGGACGGGCTCGCCCGCCCCGTCTGGGCCGCCACGGACCCGCTCCTGCGCGAGTACTACGACACCGAGTGGGGCGTCCCCGTGCGGGACGAGCGGGGGCTCTACGAGCGGATCTGCCTCGAGGGCTTCCAGTCCGGGCTGTCCTGGGCCACGATCCTGCGCAAGCGGCCCGCCTTCCGGGCGGCCTTCGCGGACTTCGACCCGGACGCGGTCGCGGGCTTCGGCCCGGCCGACGTCGACCGCCTGCTGGGCGACGCCGGGATCGTGCGCCACCGGGGCAAGATCGAGGCCGCCGTCGGCAACGCCCGCGCCACCGTGGCCCTGCGCGCCGAGGGCGGGCTGACCGAGCTCGTGTGGTCGTTCCGCCCGGCACGGACCCCGCGTCCGCGCACGGCGGAGGAGGTCCCGACCCGCTCGCCGGAGTCCGAGGCCCTGTCCCGGGCCCTGCGGGCGCGCGGCTTCCGCTTCGTGGGGCCGACCACGATGCACGCGCTCATGGAGGCGGTCGGGATCGTCGACACCCACCTGCTCGGCAGCCACCGCCGGGGCAGCTCCGGGGTGTGGCCGGAGGCGCCGGAGGGTGCGTAGGATTCCTGGCACCGAACCCGACGACGCCCCGCGTCGCCTTCCGGCAGGAGGCCCGGCCATGTACGACAACAGCAAGCAGCGCAGCGCGGTGCTGCCCCTGGTGCTGAGCACCGTGGGCTCCGTCCTGGTCGGCCTGGTGGTCCGGAGGCTGCGGGAGGACCGGGCGGCGGCCCGTGGCGGGACCGCCGTCCCGTCCGCCGGCCGGGACGCCCGGCGGACGGGGCGGGCCCGGCCCGCCCGGAGGAACACGCGCGGGCCGGTGCTCTGAGACCATGACGAGCCACGCGATCAGCTGGGTGGACGTCTTCTCGCCGGCGCCGCTGGGCGGCAACCCGCTCGCCGTCGTGCACGGGGCCGACGCCCTCGACGAGGACACGATGGCGCGCTTCGCCCGCTGGACCAACCTCTCCGAGACCACGTTCCTGCTCGATCCCACGGTCCCCGGCGCCGACTACCGGGTGCGGATCTTCACCCCCGGCGGGGAGCTGCCCTTCGCGGGTCACCCCACGCTCGGGACGGCGTCCGCCTGGCTCGCCCTCGGCGGGGAGCCCGCGGGAGCGGACGTCGTCCAGGAGTGCGGGGTCGGGCTGGTGACCGTCCGGCGCCGCGAGGGCCGGCTCTCGTTCGCCGCCCCGCCCCTGACGCGCTACGAGCCCGTGGCGGAGCCCGCGCTGCTGGACCGGGTGGCGCGGTCCCTGCGGCTGGACCCGTCCGCGCTGCTCGACGTGTCCTGGCTGGACAACGGCCCCGGCTGGATCGGGGTGCGCGTGGCCGACGCCGGGACCGTGCTGGGCGTGCGTGCGGACTGGTCCGCCATGGCCGGGCTCAAGCTCGGCGTGG
Organism: Kocuria sp. GQ42; assembly: GCF_059758435.1. Classification (NCBI taxonomy): domain Bacteria; kingdom Bacillati; phylum Actinomycetota; class Actinomycetes; order Micrococcales; family Micrococcaceae; genus Kocuria; species Kocuria sp. GQ42. The sequence continues at coordinate 240,347 of NZ_JCAXEN010000008.1, forward strand.
TGGGCCCCCATCCCGAGGGCGCCGAGTGCGCGGTCGAGGTGCGGGCGTTCGTGGGGGACTGGGTCGTGGAGGACCCGGTCACGGGCAGCCTCAACGCGGGCCTGGCCCGGTGGCTGACGGACAACGGGTGGGCCCCGGAGCGCTACGTCGCCGCCCAGGGCACCGTGCTCGGGCGCACCGGGCGCGTGCTGCTGGAGCGGGACGCGGACACCATCTGGGTCGGCGGCCAGGTCAGCCCGGTGGTCCGCGGGACCGTGGAGCTGTAGCCGACGGTGCGGAGGGCGCCCTCGGTATCGTGGGGGCATGACCACCCAGGACATCACCTTCCGCACCCGCAAGTGGGTCAAGCCGGAGGACCTCAACGCCAACGGCACCCTGTTCGGCGGCAGCCTGCTCCGCTGGATCGACGAGGAGGCGGCGATCTACGCCATCGTCCAGCTCGGCAACCAGCGTGCGGTGACGAAGTACATGTCGGAGATCGACTTCGTGAGCTCCGCCGAGCAGGGCGACATCATCGAGATGGGCCTGACCGCCACCGGGTTCGGCCGCACGTCCCTGACCATGCGCGCCCAGGTGCGCAACATGATCACCCGGGACCTCATCCTGAGCATCGACAAGATCGTCTTCGTGAACCTCGACCGGGAGGGGCGGCCCGCCCCGCACGGCTACACCGAGATCACCTACGACCGGGACCGGATCCCCACCACGGCGCTGCCCGCGGTGCACGGGAAGGGCCGCTGAGATGGCGGCGCGGCGGCTGCGCGCCGAGCGGATCACCGACTCCGTCACCTACCACGGCGAGGGGCCGTGCTGGTCGGAGTCCTGGGGCGGGCTGCGGTGGGTCGACATGCTCGCGGGGGACGTGCTGTCCCTCGGCGCGGGCGGCGAGGTGCTCCGCAAGCACGTCGGGGACGTCGTGGCCTGCGTGCGCCCGCGCGCGACCGGGGGAGCGGTGCTGGCGCTGGAGACCGGCGTGGCCCTCGAGGACCCGGACGGCACCGTCCACCCGGCCGAGCAGCTCTGGGAGCCCGGGGCGGTCCGGATGAACGAGGGCGGGGCCGGCCCGGACGGCTCCTTCTACGTCGGCTCCATGGCCTGGGACCAGACGGAGGGCGCGGCCACGCTCTGGTGCGTGCACCCGGACCTGCGCTGGGAGCCGGTCCTGGAGGGCGTCACCGTCTCCAACGGCATCGCCTGGTCCCCGGACGGCGCGCTGGCCTACTACAACGACACGCCCACCGGGAAGGTCGACGTCCTCGACTGGTCCCCGGACGGGGGTTTGCGGGGGCGCCGCACCTTCGTGGTGCCCGAGCTCGCGGAGGGGGACGTCCACCCCGACGGGCTGACCGTCGACGCCGAGGGCGCGGTCTGGGTGGCGCTGCACGGCGCCGGGCAGGTGCACCGCTACACGGCCGACGGCGCCCTGGACACCGTCGTGGAGGTCGGCGCGCGCCAGACCACCGCGTGCTGCCTGGGCGGGGAAGACCTGCGCACCCTCTACATCACCACGTCCCGGGAGAACCTCGCCCCGGACGAGGACCCCGCCGCCGGCTCCCTGTTCGCGGTCCGGGTCGACGTCCCCGGCCTGCCCGTCCTGCCGTTCGGGGGCTGAGCGCGGTGGAGAACCCCCGGCGCACCGCAGGTCTGCTGTGGCTGCTCGTGCTCGTGTGGGTCGTGGCCCTCGTGGGCTCCCTGCTCAGCGGGGGCACCTCCTCGGCGCTCTCCTTCGCCGTGCTGGCCGTGCTGTGCGCCGCCGGGGCGGTGTTCTTCGGCGCCCGGGCCCGCCGCTGACGGGCTCGGCCCGCACGCGGCGGGAGGCCCGGGTCTACCATCGTCAGCGAGGAGGCACCCATGACCGAGACCCCCCGGGCGGCCCCGGACGTCGTCACCGGCTCGATCCGCCTGCTCGCGGAGCAGGGCTGGGACGCCACGACCGTGGACCGGCTCGCGCTCGCCGCGGGCATCAGCCGGGCCACGTTCTTCCGCAAGTACGGGTCCAAGGAGGACATCGTCTTCGCGGACCACGCCGCGAACCTCGAGCGCCTCGAGCAGCAGCTGGCCCGGGCGGGGGAGGAGCCGGGCACCGATCCGGCCGTCGCGCTGCGGGACGGCGTGCTGCTGGTCTTCCGCCACCACCTCGACCACCGCGAGCGGGCGCTGGCCCGCAACGCCCTGCTCCGGCAGGTCCCGCAGCTGCGGGACCGGGAGCTCATCACGTCCCACCGCTACGAGCGGGTCCTGCAGCGCTACCTGCGCTCCGCGCTGCCCGACTCGCCGGGGCGGAGCACGCTGGCCACGGCGCTGTCCGCCGCCGCGGTGGCGGTGCACAACGCCGCCCTGCGGGCCTGGCTGCGCGCACCGGACACCGACCCCTCGGCCGAGCTGGCCGGGCAGCTCGAGCGACTCGCGCACACGCTCGTCTCCGGCTACGAGGACGGCGCGGCGCGGCCGGTCGCCGCGCCCGGGGCCCGCCCCGCCGTCGTCGTCACCGTCCTGGACCCCGGCGCGGACACGGAGGAGATCCTGGCGTCCGTGCGGGACGCCCTGCGCCGATGACTCAGACCTCGTCGGCGAGGATCGCGTAGATCAGCTCGTCGCGCCACTCGCCCAGCTGGCGGTGGCTCTCGCGCAGGGTCGCCTCCAGGCGCATGCCGATGCGCTCGCAGACCTTGGCGGAGCTCACGTTGAGGGCGTCCAGGCTCGCGCAGACCCGGTGGGCGCCCAGCTCGGCGAACGCGAACTCGATCGCGGCGCGGGCGGCCTCGGAGGCGATGCCCCGGCCCGCGTGGTCGGGGTGGACCACCCAGCCGATCTCGACCTGCGCGGCCGCCGCGTCCGTGAGGGTCAGCACGATCTCGCCCACGAGCTCCCGCGAGCCCCGGGGGGAGACGGCGAAGCGGACGGAGTCGCCGTCCCGGCCCCACGGCCGCAGGCCGCTGTTCTCGGCCAGGGTGCGCTCGCACTCCTCGCGCGTGCGCGGGCCCCGCCACGCGTACTGCGCGTAGTCCTCGCGGCTCTGGTAGGAGTGCATGGGCTCGAGGTCCGCGCCGTCGAAGCGGCGGAACGCGAGGCGCTCGGTCTCTGGGGGCAGCACGTCGATCATCACCAGCCAGAATACGGCCTGAACGCCCCGGAACCGCACGCCGCACCACGACACTGAGACTCAATCCCTTGACCTGAGACTCGGTATCAGTCAGAGTGGTGACGATCACACCACTCGTCAGGAGTCCGCCCATGGCACCCGCCCCGTCCTTCCCCTCCACCGTCGCGGTGGACGTCGAGCAGCTGGTCCTGCCCGGACGCTCCGCCCCCGTCGCCCTGGTGCGGCTGGACTCCACCCCGCCGGGCGGGCTGATCATCTGGGGCTCCGCGGCCCTGGAGCAGCTCCGGGACGTCCTGGGCTCGATCGACCAGTCGGCGGTCGAGGCCATCGTGGTCACCGGCAACGCCCGGTCCTTCGGCGCGGGGGCCAACCTCAAGGAGATCCGCCACGCCCAGCTCAGCGGCGTCTCCGACCGGTACGTGGGGCTCGGCCACGAGGCCTTCGGCGTCCTGGCCGACGCGAGCGTGCCCACCTTCTCCCTGCTCACGGGTCAGGCCCTGGGCGGCGGGCTCGAGCTCGCCCTGCACACGGACTACCGTGCGGCCCACCCGCGCACCGGCCCGCTCGGACTGCCGGAGTGCCGGCTCGGCTTCTTCCCGGGCTGGGGCGGCGTGCACCTGCTCCCGCACCTGATCGGTCCGGCCGCGGCGCTGCGCGTCATCGTGTTCGACTCCCTGCGGGGCCGGAACACCAGGGCGGCGGAGGCCCTCGAGCTCGGCCTCGTGGACGTGGTGCTCGACGCCGCCCCGGGGACCGGGGAGTGGGACACCGCCTGGCAGCGGTGGGTGGCCGGCACGCTCGACGCGCTCGACGCGGGGGAGACCCGCCGCCGCGCGGGCACGCCCGGCGGCGCCGGGGAGCAGGAGTGGCAGGACGCCGTGGACCAGGCCCGGGACCGCGCCGAGCGCACCTGGCACGGCGCGGCGCCGGCACCGCTCGTGGCGATCGACCTCGTGGCCGACGCCCGGACGGAGTCCCGCACCGAGAACGGGACGAAGGCCGTGGCCGCCTTCGCCGAGCTGGTCCGCGGGGACGTGGCCAAGGCCTCCCTCTACGCGTTCGAGCTCGTCTCGGCCCGCTCGCGGCAGGCCGCCGACGTGCCCGCCGCCGAGCCCGTGCCCCTGCGCAAGGCCGCCGTGATCGGCGCCGGCCTGATGGCCGGCCAGCTCGCCTCGCTCATCGCGAGCGGCGCCCGGATCCCCGTGGTCATGACAGACCTCGACGACGAGCGGCTCGCCGCCGGCGTGGCCCGGACCCGGGAGCGCTTCGCCGCCCAGGCGGCCAGGGGCCGGATCAGCGCGGAGCAGGCCGAGCAGCTCGGCGCCCTCGTCACGGGGGCGAGCGGGCCGGAGGACCTCGCCGACGCGGACTTCGTGATCGAGGCCGTCTTCGAGGACCTCGACGTGAAGAAGAAGGTGTTCGCCCAGTGGGAGCAGGTCGTGCGCCCGGACGCGATCCTCGCGACCAACACGAGCTCCCTGTCCGTCACCGCCATGGCGGAGGGCCTCCGGCACCCCGAACGGGTGGTCGGCTTCCACGTCTTCAACCCCGTGGAGGTCACCCCGCTCCTCGAGATCGTCGCCGGGCGGCGGACCGGCGACGCGGCCCTCGCGACCGCCTTCGAGCTCGCCGCGGCGCTGCGCCGCACGGCGGTGCGCGTCCAGGACGCCCCCGGCTTCGTGGTCAACCGGGTGCTGACCCGGCTGTTCGACGTGATCGTCCAGGCGATCGACGCGGGCACGGACGTGGCGGTCGCCGACCACGCCCCCGATCCGATGGGCCTGCCCATGACCCCGCTGCGGCTGCTCGACTTCGTGGGCCCGGCCGTGCTGCACCACGTGGACGAGACCATGCACCGGGCCTACCCCGAGCGCTTCGCGCGGTCCCCGTGGATGGACGCGGTGGTCGGGGCGGGCCTCACGCACGTGCTGCCCATCGAGCAGGCCCCGGGGACGGGCGCGGACGGCTACCTCGCCGCCGACGCCGCCCGGCTGCTCGAGCGGACCCGGGCGGAGCATCCCGCCGGCGCTCCCGTCCCGGCGGAGGAGCTGCTCGTGCGGGTGCAGGACGCCCTGGCCGAGGAGATCGGCGCGATGCTGGCCGAGGGCGTCGTCGCCGGGCCCGAGGACGTGGACCTGTGCATGGTCCTCGGCGCCAACTACCCCTTCCACCTGGGCGGGATCACCCCGTACCTCGACCGCACGGGCGCCTCCGAGCGCGTCCTCGGCCGCCGCTTCCACCAGGACTGACCCTGGCCCCGACCGACCTCCCGCCAGCCCACAGAACGAAGGACCCAGCCATGACCGCCACCCCCGAGACCGGCGCGACCCTGTTCCCCGCCGGCACCGTGGAGCCCGACTACGTCCTCGACAAGGCCCTCGACACCGACGCCGCCGGCGCGTTCGACGCGGTCTCCGACACCGACCGGGGGCACTGGATGCGCGCCCGCCGGTTCGTCCAGGAGGACCTGCTGCCCGTCATCGGCGAGCACTGGGACCGCTCGGAGTACTCCCTCGACCTCGTCCGCCGGCTCGGGGAGCTCGACCTGCTGCGCGACGGCGTGGCCGTCGACGGCTACGAGCAGATGTCCAAGACCGCCGCGGGCCTGATCAGCATGGAGCTCTCCCGCGGCGACGGGTCCATCGCGACCGTCTCCGGCGTCCAGGGCGGGCTCGCGATGCGGTCGATCGCCATGTGCGGGTCCGAGGAGCAGCGGCAGCGCTGGCTGCCGCGGATGGCCACGGGCGAGCTCCTCGGCGCCTTCGCCCTCACGGAGCCCACCCACGGCTCCGACTCCGTCAGCCTCGAGACCCGTGCCACCCCGGTGGACGGCGGCTGGGTGCTCAACGGGGAGAAGAAGTGGATCGGCAACGGCTCGATGGGCGGGATCACCGTGGTGTGGGCCCGCGCCGACGAGGACGGCCAGGTCAGGGGTTTCGTGGTCCCCCAGGAGAGCGAGGGCTACACCGGCACGACCATCCGCGGAAAGCTCGCCCTGCGGGCCATCCACCAGGCGCACCTCCGGTTCGAGAACGTCTTCGTGCCCCAGGAGAACGCGCTGCCGGCGGCACGGTCCTTCAGGAACACCGCCGACGTGCTGTTCGCGACCCGCATCAGCGTGGCGTGGGGCGCGGTGGGGCACGCCCAGGCCTGCTACGAGACCGCCGTGCAGTACGCGGCCCAGCGCGTGCAGTTCGGCCGCCCGCTGGCCGCCTCGCAGATCGTGCAGGAGCGGCTGGCCCGGATGCTGAGCGAGCTCACCCAGATCCAGCTCCTCGTGGCACGGATGACCGAGCGGGAGGAGGCCGGCCGGCTCACCGCCGAGCAGGCGTCGCTGGCGAAGTACACCTCCACGCGCACGGCCCGCTCGATCGCGGCCAACGCCCGGGACCTCCTGGGCGGCAACGGCATCCTCATCGAGAACCGCGTGGCCCGCCACTTCGCGGACATCGAGGCGCTGCACACCTACGAGGGCACCGAGACCGTGCAAGCCTTGATCATCGGACGCGGGATCACCGGCATCTCCGCCTTCGCCTGAGCTCGTCCGAGTCCACATGACGACGGCGCCCCGGCCATGCAGGCCGGGGCGCCGTCGTGCTCGGTCCGGCGGGGCTCAGAGGTCGGCGCCGCCGTGGAACGAGTCGTTGCTCGGGTCGACCTCGTCCTCGAACGCGGGGTCCTCGGGGACGTCGAGGTCCGCGATCGCCTCGCCCATGCGGGGCTCCTTGGGCGGGACCTGCTCCTCGCCCGCCTCGTAGCGGGCCTCCGCCGTCTCGTCCCGGAGCTCCTGCTCCGAGGGGACCTCCGGGTGCTCGGGGTCCACGCGCTCGTCCTGCGCGCCGGCCTCGGCGCCCTCGATCAGCGGATCCTCGCGCCAGTGCTCGGGGTCGACCTCGGCGGCGCCCTCGTAGGTGTCGGGGGTCTCCGGCAGCTCTTCCGGTGAGGTGCTCATCTGCTGTCCTTTCGGGTCGTGGCATCGATGTTCCATCAGCCTACGCACTGCCGTCCCCGCCGCTCCGGCCACCGGCTCGTCCGGTGGACGGGGGAGCGCCGGGAGCTGCGACGAGGAGGCGTCCGCCCGGCCCTCCGGGGTTTTGACGGTCCTGCGGGGCGTGTGTAATGTATTCCGAGTCGCCGCAAGGGACGCGAGAGATCGCCCCGGACGGCAACGCCGAATCCGGCGGACCGAACCCCCTCGAACCACCAAGCCGATCACCGCTGCGCGGTGGCCGACAGCTTGTGGGCCGGGACAGGGTCGGGTACGCTGGTGGAGCTGTTTCGGGCAGCAGTGAGGAATCGCTGCGGCCCACGGCACCGAATCCGGCAGATCCACGAATTCTTCTCCCGAAGAACTTTTTCGCCGCTGAGCGACGGAAAAGCGATTTGGGAAAGCGGAGAAGATCGGGATAAGCTGAGGAGGTCGCCGCGGGGAGAGCGAGAGATCGCGAGAACCGAGCGAAAAAG
>NZ_JCAXEN010000009.1:0-162514 GCF_059758435.1 Kocuria sp. GQ42
GCCGGAACCCCGGCGGACACCCTGCAGCGGGCCTGACACCCCCCTCTCCCCAAGAGACCGCACGCACAGACAGCGAAGGAAACCCATGTCCGTGAGCACCCAGACCACCACCCTCTCCGGCCACTCGATCATCGCCGGCCGCCAGGTCGTCGGCACCGGCGGCACCACCCGCGGCATCGACCCGGCGACCAACGCCGAGCTCGAGCCCGCGTACTCCCTGGTCGACGAGGCCCAGCTCGCCGAGGCCACCGCGGCCGCCGAAGCGGCCTTCGAGTCCTTCAGCAGCCTCGACCCCGAGACCCACGCGGGCTTCCTCGAGAAGATCGCCGCCAACATCGAGGCCGCCGGCCCCGAGCTGGTGGACCGCGCCTCGACCGAGACCGGGCTGCCGAAGCCCCGCCTGCAGGGCGAGCTGGCACGCACCACCGGGCAGCTGCGGCTGTTCGCCCGTGTGGTGCGGCAGGGCGACCACCGCGGCGTGCGCATCGAGCCGCCCCTGCCGGAGCGCACTCCCCTGCCCCGCCCGGACCTGCGCCAGCGCAAGGTCCCGCTGGGCCCGGTGGCCGTGTTCGGGGCCAGCAACTTCCCGTTCGCCTTCTCCACCGCCGGCGGCGACACCGCCTCCGCGCTGGCAGCCGGCTGCCCGGTGGTCTTCAAGGCGCACAACGCCCACCCCGGCACGGGAGAGATCGTGGGCCGCGCCCTCACGGACGCGGTCCGCGAGAGCGGCCTGCACCCGGGGGTGTTCTCGCTGATCTACGGTCCCGGCGCGAGCATCGGCCAGGCCCTGGTCAGGGACCCGGCCATCAAGGCCGTGGGTTTCACCGGGTCCCGCGGCGCCGGCACGGCGCTGATGGCCACGGCCGCCGCCCGCCCGGAGCCGATCCCCGTCTACGCGGAGATGAGCTCCATCAACCCCGTCTTCCTCTTCGACTCCGCCCTGCGCGGTGACGCCGAGGAGTTCGCCCGCGCCTACGTCACCTCCCTGACGGGCTCCTCCGGGCAGCTGTGCACCAACCCGGGTCTGCTGTTCGTGCCCCAGGGGGAGGCCGGCGACGCGTTCCTGGCCGCCGTCGGGCTCGTGCTGGCCGACGCCGAGGGCGCGACCATGCTCACCCCGGGCATCGCCCGCTCCTGCCGGGAGGGCATCGACGCCCTGGGCTCCCAGGAGGACGTCGAGATCGTGGCCCGCGGCAAGGAGGGCTCCACGGAGAACGCCCCCGCCCCCGTGGTCTTCGGCGCCCGGGTCCCCACCTTCCTCACCAACCCGGTGCTGCAGGAGGAGATCTTCGGCGCCTCGTCCCTGGCGATCCGCTACGGCTCCGCGGAGGAGCTGGTGGCCGCGGCGGCCCGGATGGAGGGCCAGCTGACGGCGAGCCTGTTCCTGTCCGAGGAGGACGTCCCCACCGCGGCCCCGCTGCTGCCGGTGCTGGAGCGCAAGGTGGGCCGGATCCTCGCCAACGGCTGGCCGACCGGCGTGGACGTGGGCGAGGCGATGGTCCACGGCGGCCCGTTCCCGGCGACCTCCGACTCGCGGACCACCTCGGTGGGCACGCTCGCGATCGAGCGGTTCCTCCGCCCCGTGGCCTACCAGAACATCCCCGCCGCCCTGCTGCCCGCGCCGGTGCAGGACGACAACCCGTGGCACCTGAACCGCCGGGTCGACGGCCGCATCCAGCTGGCCGGCCCCAGGGAAGGAGACCGCGCATGAGCACCCAGCCCACCGTCGCACGGCTCGAGGTCGTGCCCGTCGCGGGGCACGACTCCATGCTGCTCAACCTCTCCGGTGCCCACGGGCCGTTCTTCACCCGCAACGTGGTGATCGTGACGGACTCCGACGGCCGGACCGGCCTGGGCGAGGTCCCGGGCGGGGAGGCGATCCGCGCCACGATCGAGGAGGCGGCCGAGCTGCTGGCGGGGCAGCCCGTGGCGCTGTTCCGCACCCTGCTGCGCCGGATCGCCGCGGCCTTCGCGGACCGGGACGCCGGCGGGCGCGGCCTGCAGACCTTCGACCTGCGCACCGCCGTGCACGCCGTGACCGGCATCGAGTCCGCCCTCCTGGACCTGCACGGGCAGTTCCTGGGCGTGCCGGTGGCCGAGCTGCTCGGTGAAGGGCAGCAGCGCGCCTCGGTGCCCATGCTGGGCTACCTGTTCTTCGTGGGCGACCCGGACAGCACCGGCCTGCCGTACCTGCGCGAGCCCCGCGGCGCGGACGAGTGGGAGCGGGTGCGCCGGGAGGAGGCGATGACCCCCGAGGGCATCGTGCGGCTGGCCGAGGCCTCCCGGGAGCGGTACGGCTTCCAGGACTTCAAGCTCAAGGGCGGCGTCCAGGCCGGCGACCTCGAGGTCGACGCCGTCACGGCGATCAAGGAGCGGTTCCCCGAGGCCCGGGTCACCCTCGACCCCAACGGCGGCTGGCTGCTCGAGGAGGCCGTCCGGCTGGGCCGGCGGATGCAGGGCGTGGTCGCCTACGCCGAGGACCCGTGCGGTGCCGAGGGCCGGTTCTCCGGCCGCGAGGTGATGGCGGAGTTCCGGCGGGCGACCGGCCTGCCGACGGCGACGAACATGATCGCGACCGACTGGCGCGAGATGTCCCACGCGGTGCGCGCCGGCGCCGTGGACATCCCGCTGGCGGACCCGCACTTCTGGACGATGGCCGGCTCCGTGCGCGTGGCCCAGCTGTGCCACGAGTTCGGGCTGACGTGGGGCTCCCACTCCAACAACCACTTCGACATCTCCCTGGCCATGTTCACCCACGTGGGTGCGGCGGCACCGGGCGAGATCACCGCGCTGGACACGCACTGGATCTGGCAGGACGGCCAGGGCCTCACCCGGGAGCCGCTGCGCATCCGCGACGGCGAGATCCGGGTGCCCGCGAGCCCGGGCCTCGGCGTGGAGCTGGACCGCGAGCGCCTGGCGGAGGCCCACGAGCTCTACCTCGAGCACGGGTTGGGCGCCCGCGACGACGCCGCGGCCATGCAGCACCTGATCGAGGGCTGGAGCTTCGACCCGAAGCGCCCCTGCCTGGTCCGCTGAGCCGGAGGGGAGCGGCCGGATGACGGGGGTGCTGCTGGGCTTCGGCGTGGTGGCCGTGCTCACGGCCGTCGGTTTCGCCACCGCCGCGCTGCTGCCCGGTGAGGCCCGCACCATGCGTGCGGGCCTCACCCCCGTCATCTACTACCTCACCAATCCGGCGCTGATGGTGGTGCTCGTGGCGGGCACCGACCTGGGGGCCGTGCTCGGGGTCTACACCCCGATCGCCCTCGCCACCGCCGCGGTGGCGGGTGCGCTCTTCGCCCTGTACAGCGGCCTGGTGCTGCGCCGGGGAGCGGCCCGCACGGCGGTCGGCGCCATGGCCTCCTCCTACGTGAACGCCGGGAACATCGGGCTGCCCATCGCGCTCTACGCGGTGGGCAGCGCCGCGCCCGTGGTCTCCGTGCTGCTGGCCCAGCTGCTGGTGATCGCCCCGCTCTATCTGCTCGTGTTCTCCTGGGCCACCCGCCCGTCGCGCCGTGCCGGTCCGGGAGCGGCGATCCGGACGGCGGCCCCCGGGCGGACGAGCACCTCGACCGGCCGCACGATCGTGCGGTCGGTGGCGAACCCCGTCACGGTCGGCACCGCGGCCGGAGTGCTGCTCTCCGCGACCGGCCTGGAGGTGCCCGAGGTGCTGTGGGTCCCCCTCGAGATGCTCGGCCAGGCGTCCGTCCCCCTGCTGCTCCTGCTGTTCGGGATGGGACTGCACGGGCAGCGTCCGTTCCGGAACCGCGCGCTCGTGCCGGACGTGCTCGGCGGGACGCTGGTCAAGGTGGTCGCAATGCCCGTGCTGGCGTGGGCGATCGGCAGGTTCGGGTTCGGCCTGGGCGGCACCGAGCTGCTGGGCGTGGTCGTCATGGCGGCCCTGCCCACGGCCCAGAACGTGTTCCTGTTCTCGTCCCAGTTCCGGATGCCGGCCAACGCCGCCCGCGACATCATCCTCCTCAGCTCGTTCCTCTCCTTCCCGGCCGTCCTCCTCGCCGGCCTGCTCCTGCACTGACCCGGGGCACCCCGCGTGCACGGCGCCGGCGCTGCACGGGGTCGCAGCGCTGTCGCAGTACCGTGGAGCCTGTCCGGGCCGCCCCTCGCGGGGCCGGCCTGCCCGCCAGCCCCGAGGAGACCTCCCCGTGCCGAGCCCGCGCGCCGATCCGCCGAGCGCCCCCACGTCCCGCCGGGCGCTCGTCTACCTCGCCGTGTGCGTGGTCCTGGTGGGCCTGAACCTGCGCACGGTCTTCTCCAGCTTCTCCGCGATCCTCCCGGAGATCACCGCGGCCGCCGGCCTCCCCGGGTGGGCGGTCACCGTGCTGACCACCGCCCCGGTGACGCTGCTCGGCGTCTTCGCGCCGTTCGCGCCGCGCCTGGCCCGCAGGTTCGGGGCCGAGAACGTGCTGCTGGGCGCGATGGTGGTCCTGACCCTGGGCCTGGTGGCCCGCGGTCTGCCCCTGCCCGGGGCGAGCGCCCTGCCGCTGCTGCTCGCGGGGACGGTCGCGTGCGGCGCCGCGATCGCCCTGGGCAACGTGCTGCTGCCGTCCATCGTCAAGCGGGACTTCGCCCACCGGATCGGCCTGATGAGCGGGCTCTACACCACCGCGATCTGCGCGTCCGCCGCCCTCGGCGCGGGCCTCACCTATCCGGTGTTCCAGGCCACGGGCTCCTGGCGGGGCTCCCTGGCGGTGTGGGCGGTGCCCGCGGCCGTGGTGGTGGCCCTGCTCGTGCCGGTGGCGCTCCGCCGCCGGGCGCCCGGGCCCCCGCCGCCCGGGACCGACGGGCCCAGCCCCTGGCGCTCGCCGGTGGCCTGGCAGATCACCCTGTTCATGGTCTTCCAGGCGATGATGTCCTTCAGCGTCTTCGCGTGGCTCGCCCCCATCCTGCGGGACCGCGGGATCGACGGCGCCACCGCCGGGCTGGTCGTGGCCGTGTCCATCCTGCTCCAGATGACGGGCTCGCTCTTCGCCCCGGTGCTGGCCGCACGGATGGCCGACCAGCGGGTGCTCAACGCCGCGGTGGCCCTCATGGCCGGCGGCGGCTTCGTGCTCTCGATCTTCGGGCCCCTCCAGCTGATCTGGGTCTGGACCGGGCTGCTGGGGCTGGGCCAGGGCAGCCTCACCGCCGTGGCCCTGACGATGATCGCGCTGCGGACCCGCAGCAGCCACATGGCGGTGCGGCTCTCGGGCATGATGCAGGGCGTCGGCTACGGCGTGGGCTCCTCGGGCACCTTCCTGGTGGGGCAGCTGCTGCACTGGACCGGGGGCTTCGCCGCGGCGGGCGTCATGTTCGCGGCGGTCGGCACGCTCGCGGCGGTCTTCGGCTGGCAGGCCGGCCGGGCCCGCCTCATCCGGGAGTGACCGCCCTGTCCACCGCGCCCCGGGGCGGGGCGGTGGAAGAGCGCTCGACGAGCGAGGTCTGCAGCTGGAGCGGGTGGACCCGGCGGGACCCGCCGGCCAGCAGGGTGATCGCGCGCTCGACGGCCATCTCGCCCATGGCGTGCAGGGGCTGGCGCACGGTGGTCAGCTTGGGCGAGGCCCAGCGCGCGAGCAGCGTGTCGTCGAAGCCGACCACGCTGAGGTCCTCGGGCACCCGCAGCCCCGCCTGCCGGGCGGCCTCGAAGGCGCCGAGGGCGGCCTCGTCGGAGGCCGCGAACAGGGCCGTGGGCGGGTCCTCGAGCTCGAGCAGCTCCTGGGCGCCGGCGAAGCCCGCCTCGTAGCTGAACCCGCCGCCCGTCACGAGCCCGGGGTCGTGCGCCACCCCGGCGTCCTCCAGGGCGCTGCGGTAGCCGGCCAGGCGCTCGCGCGCCGGGACCGAGCCCCCGGCGCCGCTGAGGTGGCCGATCCGGCGGTGCCCGAGCCCCAGGAGGTGGGTGGTGGCCTCGTGCCCGCCGGCCCAGTTGGTGGAGCCGATGCTGGGCACCGTGGACGGCAGGCTGTTCACGGGGTCGATGGCCACGAGCGGGACCTGGGCGTGGGCCGCGGCGGCCACCTGGTCCGCGGTCAGCGGGGTGGTCACGGCGATGACCGCGGTCTCGCCCGTGCGGCCGCAGCGGGCGAACCAGTCCTCGGAGAACGGGGGGACGTCGCCCTGCTCCAGGCTCGGCAGCGTGCTCAGCATGAGGTCGGCCTCGGCGCGGCCGCAGGCGTCCACGGCGCCGGCCATCACCTGGAGGGAGTAGTTGCTCTCGAGGGTGTCGAAGACGAGCACGATGGCCGTCCGGGGCCGACGGACGGCCGAGCCCGTGTAGCCGAGGTCGGCGACCGCGGCCCGGACCCGCTCCCGCGTGTCCTCCCCCACGTCGGGGCGGCCGTTGAGCACCTTGGAGACCGTGCCCTTGGAGACGCCGGCCTGGGCGGCCACCTGGCTCAGCGTGGTTCTCTTCATGCGGGACGATCTCCTCGGACGCGGACGGGTCACGGGCGCACGGCGAAACGTTTCGACGCACTTCGCCACGGTGGCGCCGGTCACACCAGGGGGTTGACGGGTGTGAAACAGGCCACTTACTCTTCTCGCAACGAAACGCTATACGAAAAGTTTCGTAGGCGCAACGTATTGCTCAACGACGAGGAGAACGCCATGACCACCCACCGCAGCCTCCGCCCCGCGCCCGCCGGCGCGCACCGGGGCACCTTCTCCCGACGGTCGCTGTGCCGCATCGCGCTCGTGGGCGCCGCGGCCCTGACCCTGGCCGGGTGCAGCGCCGGGGCCCAGCCCGGCGGCGCGGGCGGCGCCAGCGCCTGGACGCTGACCGGCGGCGCCGAGGAGACGTTCCGCAGCTCCTTCCAGGCGTGGAACGACGCCAACGGCGACACCCCCATCACCGCCGAGTACTTCGCGAACGACGCCTTCAAGGAGAAGATCCGCACCAGCGTCGGCTCCGGCAACGCGCCGACCCTGATCTACAACTGGGGCGGCGACACCCTGGAGAGCTACGTCGAGAACGGCAGCGTGGTGGAGCTGACCGGGGAGATCCCCGAGATGGAGGAGCGCGCCCTCGACTCCGTGCTGGAGACCGGCAAGGTGGACGGGAAGCTCTACGCCGTCCCGAACAACAACACCCAGCCCGTCATCCTGTACTACAACACCAAGCTCTTCGAGGAGGCCGGCGTCGAGGTCCCCACCACGTGGGCGGAGATGCTGGACGCCGTGGAGGCCTTCCAGGCCGAGGGTGTCACGCCGATCTCCGTGGCCGGCTCCAGCCAGTGGCCGTACCTGATGTGGATCCAGTACCTCACCGACCGGATCGGCGGGCCCGAGGTGTTCCAGGCCGTCGTGGACGGCGAGGAGGACGCGTGGTCGCAGCCGGCGATCACCGAGGCCCTGGAGAAGATCCAGGAGCTCGTCGAGGCCGGCGGCTTCGGCGACGCCTACGGATCCGTGGTGGCCGACGCGGGCGCCGACGTGGCGCTCGTGCACACCGACCAGGCGGCCATGATGCTGCACGGCAGCTGGGTCTACTCCAGCTTCCTCACCGACGCCCCCGAGTGGACCGCCGAGGGCAACCTGGGCTACACCACGTTCCCCGAGATCGAGGGCGGACAGGGCGACCCGCAGAACATCGTGGGCAACCCCGCGAACTTCTGGGCCGTGTCCGCGGACGCCTCCGAGGAGGAGCAGGCCACGGCCCTCGAGTACCTCAACGGCATGAACCTCGACGACGCCGCGGTCGACACGCTCTTCGACGCCGGGCTGATCCCCGCCGTGGACGGCGTGGAGGACAGGATCACCGAGACCGAGCACCCGGAGTACCTCGACTTCGCCTACTCGATGGTCCAGGACGCGCCGAACTTCCAGCTCTCCTGGGACCAGGCGCTCCCGGCCGACCAGGGGCAGGCCCTGCTGACCAACCTCAGCCAGGTCTTCGCCGGCGAGATGAGCCCCGAGGAGTTCCAGACCGCGATGAACGGGACGCTCTGATGCTCGTGCGCACCCCCGCGCGGCGGAGGGCCCGGGCGGGCGCCGGCCCCAGCAACTGGATGCTGGCGCCCGCCCTGGTCTTCTTCGGCATCTTCGCGATCGGTCCGCTGCTGGGCGTCCTGGTGCTGTCCTTCATGAAGTGGGACGGGCTGGGCACCCCGCAGTGGACCGGGGGCGAGAACTGGGCGTCCGTGCTCGAGAACCCGGTCTCCCGGCAGGCGATGGTGCTGACCGTCCAGCTCACGCTGCTGAGCTACGCCGTGCAGTTCCCGCTGAGCCTGCTGCTCGGCGTGTTCATGGCCGGCCGCCAGCGGTACCGGGAGTTCCTCTCCGTCCTGTACTTCCTGCCGATGCTCTTCTCGGCCGCGGCGATCGGCATCGCCTTCAAGGCCCTGCTCGACCCGAACTTCGGGCTCTCGCGGGCGTTCGACGCGGCGCTGCTGCGGCAAGACTGGCTGGGCAACGGGAGCCTGGCGTTCTACGTCGTCGTCGTCGTCATCTCGTGGTCCTTCATCCCCTTCCACTCGCTGCTCTACCAGGCGGGGGTGCGGCAGATCCCGCGGACCATGTACGAGGCCGCCACCATCGACGGCGCGGGCACGGTGCGGCAGTTCTTCTCGATCACGCTGCCGCAGCTGAAGTACACCGTCGTGACGTCCTCCACGCTGATGCTGGTCGGCTCCCTGACCTACTTCGACCTCGTCTTCGCCCTCACCGGCGGCGGGCCCGGCACCGCGACCCGGATCCTGCCCCTGGACATGTACCTGACCGGATTCCGCAGCAACCAGATGGGCGAGGCCAGTGTCCTGGCGGTCATCCTCGTCGCCGTGGGGCTCACCCTCGCCCTCGGCCTGCAACGGCTCACCGGGGCCGAAAAGATGGAGAGCCAGGCGGAAGGTGCGTAGTCCCATGAGCACACGACCCGCGGACACCCGTCCCGTGCGCACGCGACCCGAGGGCGCGTCCCGCCCGGACCCCCGGCCGGCGGCCGCCCGCCCCGCCCGACGGCGCCGGGGGCTCCCGAACATCCCGGCGGCCGTCGGCGGCTGGCTGTGGCTGGGCGCGATCATCATCCCGATCTACTACATCGCCATCACGAGCCTGAAGCCCCGCGAGGACTACTACTCCACGAACCCGCTGCTGCCCTCGTCCCCGACGTTCGCGCCGTACGCCACGGTCCTGCAGAACCAGTTCGTCCAGTACTTCCTCAACAGCGTGGTCGTGGTCGTCTTCACGGTGGCCGGGATCGTGTTCCTGTCCCTGCTCGCGTCCTACGTGATCGTGCGCAGCCGGAGCGGGCTGGCCGTGTTCTCGAACCGGCTGTTCCTGCTGGGCATCGCCATCCCGATCCAGGCGACGATCATCCCGATCTACCTGATCATCGTCCAGCTGGGCCTGTACGACACCCTGGCCGCCCTGATCCTGCCCGGGATCGCGTCCGGGATCCCGATCACGGTCCTGATCCTGACGAACTTCATGCGGGACATCCCCAACGAGCTCTACGAGTCCATGACCCTCGACGGCGCCGGCGACTGGAAGGTCTTCCGCACGCTCGTGCTGCCGCTGAGCCTGCCCGCCATCACCACCGTGGGCGTCTACAACGCCCTCAACAGCTGGAACAACTTCCTGTTCCCGCTGATCCTCACGCAGAGCTCCGAGAAGCGCACGCTGCCCCTGTCCCTGTGGACCTACCAGGGGGAGTTCCAGGCCGACATCCCCGCCGTCCTGGCCGCCGTCGTCCTCTCGGCGCTGCCGATCCTCGTCCTCTACGTCTTCGGGCGCCGGCACCTCGTCGCCGGGCTCACCGCCGGCTTCGGCAAGTGACGCGCCCACCGAGCAGAAAGCAGCCCCCCATGACAGCACCCTGGAACGACCCTGCCCGCCCCGTCGCCGAGCGCGTCGACGCCCTGCTGCAGGAGCTGAGCCTCGAGGAGAAGGCCGGTCAGCTCGGCAGCTACTGGCTGCGCCCCGACCCGGAGGAGGCCACGGGCGGTGCGGCCCCCATGGAGTCCGCCTTCGCCGACGACCGCTCCACCTTCGAGGCCGCGATCGCGCACGGTCTCGGCCACATCACCCGGGCCTTCGGCAGCGCGCCGATCTCCGCCGCGGACGGGGTGGAGCACCTGCGCACCCTGCAGCGCCAGGTCGTGGAGACCTCCCGGCTCGGGATCCCGGCCATCGCCCACGAGGAGTGCCTCACCGGGTTCACCACCCTGGGGGCCACCTGCTACCCGGCCGCGATCGCCTGGGGCGCCGCCTTCGACCCCGAGCTGGTCCGCACCATGGCCCGGCACATCGGCGCCGACATGAAGGGCGTGGGCGTCCACCTCGGCCTGTCCCCCGTGCTCGACGTCGTCCGCGACTACCGCTGGGGCCGCGTCGAGGAGACCGTCGGCGAGGACCCCTACCTCGTGGGCACCCTGACCACCGAGTACGTCCGGGGGCTGCAGGAGGCCGGCGTGATCGCCACCCTGAAGCACTTCGCGGGCTACTCCACCTCCCGCGCCGGGCGCAACCACGCCCCCGTCTCGATCGGACCGCGCGAGTTCCGCGACGTCGTGCTCGTGCCCTTCGAGATGGCCGTCAAGCTCGGGCAGGCCGGCGCGGTGATGAACTCCTACGCGGACGTCGACGGCGTCCCGCCCGTCGCCGACCCCGAGCTGCTCACCACGCTCCTGCGGGACACCTGGGGCTTCGAGGGCACGGTCGTCTCCGACTACTGGGCCGTGAGCTTCCTGGAGTCCATGCACCACGTCGCCGCCGACCCCCGCGACGCCGGCGTGCAGTCGCTCGCGGCCGGGATGGACGTGGAGCTGCCCGAGACCGGCTGCTTCGCGGACCTCGCCGGCGCCGTGCGCGACGGCGCGCTCGACGAGTCCCTGCTCGACCGCGCGGTGCGGCGGGTGCTGACGCAGAAGGTCGAGCTGGGCCTGCTGGATCCGGGCTTCGACCCCGGCACCGCCGGCGGGGCCGTCGACCTCGACTCCCCCGCCAACCGGCGGCTCGCCCGCCGCATGGCCGAGGAGTCCGTCGTCCTGCTCAAGAACGAGGGCGTCCTGCCGCTGGCCCGCGACACCGCCCGGAAGGTCGCGGTCATCGGCCCCAGCGCCGGGCAGCCCCGCGCGTTCCTCGGCTGCTACAGCTTCACCAACCACGTCCTGTCCCGCTTCGGGGAGTCCGGCACCGGCATCGAGATCACCTCGATCGTCGACGCCCTCGCCGAGGAGTTCGCGGACGGGGGGACCACCTTCCGGCACGCCCGCGGCGTCGACTTCACCGACCCCGACACCAGCGGCATCGCCGAGGCCGTGGCCGCGGCCGAGGAGGCCGACCTCGCGGTCGTCACCGTGGGCGACCTGGCCGGGCTCTTCGGCACGGGCACCTCCGGCGAGGGCTGCGACGTCGTGGACCTGTCCCTGCCCGGCCGGCAGGCCGAGCTCGTCGAGGCCGTGCTCGCCACGGGCACCCCGGTGGTCCTCGTGCTCGTGACGGGCCGCCCCTACAGCCTCGGCGCGTTCGACGACCGCTGCGCGGCCGTGGTGCAGGCCTTCATGCCGGGCGAGGAGGGCGGGCACGCCGTCGCCGGGGTGCTCTCCGGGCGGGTGAACCCCTCCGGGCGGCTGCCCGTGGGGATCCCCCGGCACGTGGGCGGGCAGCCCGGCACCTACCTGACCCCCGCCCTGGGCGGGTACTCGGAGGGCGTCTCCAACCTGGACCCCCGGCCGCTGTACCCGTTCGGCCACGGCATCGGCTACTCGAGCTTCTCCTACGACGCGCTCGAGCTGTCCGCGGCCGAGATCGGCACCGAGGGCACCGTGGAGGCCGCGGTCACCGTGACCAACACCTCCGCCCGGGCCGGCCAGGAGGTCGTCCAGCTGTACCTGAGCGACCCCGTCGCCCAGGTCGTCCGGCCGCTGAAGATGCTCGTCGGCTTCGCCAAGATCGCGCTGGAGGCCGGGCAGAGCGCCCGCGTGGTCTTCTCCGTCCACGCCGACCGCACCTCGTTCACGGGCCGGGCCGTGCGCCGGATCGTGGAGCCGGGCGAGTTCGTCCTGCGCGCCGGCACCTCCAGCGAGGACCTGCCCCTCGAGGGCCGGTTCACGGTCACCGGCACGGTCCGGGACGTGGAGGACACCGACCGCGTCCTCACGACCCCCGTCGAGGTCCGCGTCGCCGACCGCGCGCTCGCCGCGTCCGCCGACGCTTCCTGAGCCCGGGGCGCGGGCCGCCGTGCGGCCCGCGCCCCGTCCCACCCGTCCCTGCGAATCCCCCCACCCCCCCGACGAAGGAACCCCCGACATGAGCAGACGAGCCCCCCTCCTCCGCGCCGGAGCGGCCACCGCCGTCGCCGCCCTGTGCCTCACCGCGGTCCCCCAGGCCGCGAGCGCCGCCCCCGGGACCCGGCCTCCCGGCCTGGCCCAGCAGGACACCCTGCGCTGGAACACGCCCCAGGACTTCCACATCGGCAGCGCCGTGGCCGGCGGAGGCCACCACACCAGCGCCGACTACCCGGAGCCCTTCCCCTCCGACCCCGAGTACCGCTCCGTCCTGGCGCGGGAGTTCAGCTCCCTGACCCCCGAGAACCAGATGAAGTGGGAGTTCGTCCACCCCGAGGAGGGGGTCTACGAGTTCGGCCCCGCGGACGACATCGTCGACTTCGCCGAGGCCAACGGGCAGGTCGTGCGCGGCCACACCCTGTTCTGGCACAGCCAGAACCCCGACTGGCTCGAGAACGGCGACCACACCCCGGAGGAGCTGCGCGCCATCCTCAAGGAGCACATCCAGACGGTGGTCGGCCACTACGAGGGGCGCATCCAGCAGTGGGAGGTCGCCAACGAGATCTTCGACGACAGCGGGAACCTGCGCCTGCAGGAGAACATCTGGCTGCGGGAGCTGGGCCCGGGGATCATCGCCGACATCTTCCGCTGGGCCCACGAGGCCGACCCGAACGCCCGCCTGTTCTTCAACGACTACAACGTGGAGGGCCTCAACGCGAAGTCCGACGCCTACTACGCGCTGATCCAGGACCTGCTCGCGCAGGGCGTGCCGGTCCACGGCTTCGGGATGCAGACCCACCTCGGCCTCCAGTACGGCTTCGACGGGCGCATGCAGCAGAACCTCCAGCGCTTCGACGACCTGGGGCTGGAGACGGCCGTCACCGAGATCGACGTCCGCGGACCGGTCGACGGCGACGACCGGATGACCGACGAGCTGCGCCGGCAGCAGGCCGACTGGTACCGCATGGCCCTCGAGGCGTGCCTGGCCGTGGAGGACTGCAACTCCTTCACCGTGTGGGGCGTGCTCGACGAGCACTCCTGGGTGCCGAACACCTTCCCCGGCTACGGGGACGCCCTGACCATGGAGGGCGACTACGAGCGCAAGCCGGCCTACGACGCCCTCCAGGAGACCCTGGTCCGCTCGCAGCCCGGCGGCGACGCGAAGTGGGAGCACCACCCCGCGTTCCGCTGAGCCGGTCGCCCGGCCCCGGCCGGAGCGCGACGGGGCCCGCTCGTGCGAGCGGGCCCCGTCGTCGTCCCCGGACGGGGGCGGGTCAGCGCCGGTCGATCCAGCGGGCCGGCGAGTCGTGGATGGGCTCGAGGGCCGTGGCGGCCGCGCCGGTCAGGGCGGGATGGGCGTCCGCGGCGGAGCGCTGGATCTCGACGGGCCCCACCTCCGCCGTGAGCGCGTGCGCCTCCAGGACCTCGCGCAGCACGGGCTCCAGCTCCGGGGCGATCGGGGCGAAGTACCCGGAGAGCACGACCGTCGACAGGTCCAGGACGTTCATCGAGTTCGCGAGCACCACGCCCAGGGGACGCCCGATCATCTCCATGACCGCCTCCCGGCTCTGCAGCCGCTCCGCCGTGGCCGCCACGAGGTCCTCGATCCGGACGTCCTCCGGCAGGCCGGTCCGGCCCCGCAGCGCGTGGTAGCTGGCGTAGGCCTCGAGGCAGCCGCGCCGCCCGCACCGGCACAGCTCCCCGCCGGGGGTGATCGTGACGTGGCCCAGTTCCCCCGCCCAGCCGTGCTCACCGCGGTGGATGCGCCCCTCCAGGACCACGGCGCCGCCGATGCCGGTCTGGCCGTGCAGGAAGAGGAAGGACGCGCCGGGCCGGTGCAGGACCTCGGTGCGCGCGGCGAGCATGCTGTCGTTGCCGGCGGTGAGCGCCGGGCCCCGGAACGCCGGGTGCTCCCGGAGCCGCTCGACCAGCGGGACGTCCTGCCAGGCGAGGTTGGGGGCGGAGAGCACGGTGGCACGATCCGTGGAGAGCCGCCCGGGGACCGAGACGCAGATCCCGGCCACGGGCACGTCCCGGCGCGGCGCCAGGGCGGTGTCCAGCAGACCGGCCAGCACGGAGGCGACCTCGTCCACGGACGCCCCGGCGAAGGCCCCGAACCGGGACTCCTCGTGCAGGACGCGGCCGCCGAGATCCGTGACGAGGCACGCGAGATGGTCGGCGGCGATCTCCAGGCCCACGCCCAGCACGGTCCCCCGGGCCACGGTCAGGGGGATCGTCGGCCGCCCGGACACCCGCGCGGCCGTCTGCCGGCCCTCGACGAGCAGGCCCGCCTCGAGCAGCTCCTGCACCAGCTTGGACACGGTGGGCTTCGTGAGCCCGGTGAGCTTGGCGAGCGCGGCGCGCGAGACCGGCGCGTCCGCCCCGGCGACGGCGCGCAGCACGGTGGAGAGGTTGTGCTCCCGCAGGTGGCTCGACTGCACGGACGGCTCTCCTCTGGTGCCGAGGGGACCGGGTCCGGTGCGGATCCCGGCCGACCGGGCGGCAGAAAATCCGCCGGCGGTCTTCCCCCACGGTATCCCAGCTCCTATAGTAAGTAACGGAAACTAACCAACTGGGAAAGGACCTCCGATGCCCACCGCCTCCCCCGCGACCTCCCTCGCCTCCTCACTCACCCCGTCACCCGCGGACAAGTTCTCCTTCGGCCTGTGGACCGTGGGCTGGGCTGCCCGCGACCAGTTCGGCACCGCCTCCCGGCCCGAGCTCGACCCCCTCGAGTCCGTGCGCAGGCTCCAGGAGCTCGGCGCCTGGGGCTTCACCTTCCACGACAACGACCTGATCCCCTTCGACGCCACCGAGGCCCAGCGCGAGAAGCTGATCGGGCAGCTGAAGCAGACCATGGACGAGACCGGCATGGTCTGCGAGATGGTCACCACGGACACCTTCGCGGAGCCGATCTTCAAGGACGGCGCGTTCACGTCCAACGACCGGCGGGTCCGGCGCTACGGCCTGCGCAAGGTGCTCCGCAACGTGGACCTCGCCGCCGAGCTCGGCGCCACGACCTTCGTGATGTGGGGCGGGCGCGAGGGCACCGAGTACGACTCCTCCAAGGACCTCTACGCCGCCCTGGACCGCTACGCCGAGGGCATCGACACCGTGGCCGGGTACATCAAGTCCCAGGGCTACGACATGCGCATCGGCCTCGAGCCGAAGCCCAACGAGCCCCGCGGCAACATCTTCCTGCCCACCATCGGGCACGCCCTCGCGTTCATCGACCGGCTCGAGAACGGGGACGTCGTGGGCGTGAACCCGGAGACCGGGCACGAGCAGATGGCCACGCTCAACTACACGCACGGCCTCGCCGAGGCGCTGTGGTGCGAGAAGCTGTTCCACATCGACCTCAACGGCCAGAACGGCCCGATGTACGACCAGGACCTGGTGTTCGGCCACGGCAACCTGATCAGCGCCTTCTTCACGGTGGACCTGCTGGAGAACGGGTTCCCGTCCCTGCCGGGCGCCTACCAGGGGGCCCGCCACTTCGACTACAAGCCCTCCCGCACCGAGCACCTCGACGGCGTCTGGGACTCGGCCGCGGCGAACATGCGGATGTACCTGCTCCTGAAGCAGCGCGCGGTCGCCTTCCGCCAGGACCCCGACGTCCAGGAGGCCATGGAGCAGTCCGGCATCCTCGAGCTCGGCGAGCCGACCCTCGCCGAGGGCGAGGACCTCGAGGCCTTCCTCGCCGACCGCAGCGCCTACGAGGACCTCGACCTGACGGGCCCCTCGGAGCGCAACTACGGCTTCGTGCGCCTGCACCAGCTCGCCGTCGAGCACCTCATGGGCGCCCGGGGCTGAGACACCCGGGGCCGGCACCCACCCCCCTCCGGGGTGCCGGCCCCGTCCCGGCCCGGTCCGGCGCACGTCCCCCCTGCGCCGGGCCGGGCACTGCGCGTCCCGTCCCGCGGCGCCCTCGCCGCTCCGTCCCGACCCCGCACCGAGGTTCTTCATGGCACGCACCACCGTCCTGGGCATCGACTCCTCCACCCAGTCCACCAAGGCGCTCCTCATCGACGCCGGCACCGGCGAGGTCCTCGCGCAGCGCCGCGCCCCCCACCCGGACGGCACCGAGGTGGACCCCCGGGCCTGGCTCGCCGCGCTCGACGACGCCGCCGGACCCTTCCTCACGGAGGCCGCCGCGGTCTCCGTCGGGGGCCAGCAGCACGGGATGGTCGCCCTCGACGAGCACGACGCCGTGGTGCGGGACGCCCTGCTGTGGAACGACACCCGCTCGGCGCCGCAAGCCCGGCGGCTCGTCGAGGAGATGGGCGGTGCGGCCGCCTGCGCCGAGGAGCTCGGCAGCGTGCTGGTCGCGTCCATGACGTCCACCAAGCTGCGCTGGATGGCGGAGCACGAGCCCGAGCACGCCGCCCGCACCCACCGGGTGCTGCTGCCCCACGACTACCTGTCCCACCACCTCGACGCCGACCGGTCGTCCTTCTTCACCGACCGCGGCGACGCCTCCGGGACCGGCTACTTCTCCACGCGCACCGGCGCCTGGGACCACGCCCTCGTGGAGCAGGCGCTCAGCCACGACCTCGAGCTCCCCCAGGTGGCCGCCGCCCCGAACGCGGTCATGGGCCGCACGGCCGCGGGGGCGGTGCTCGCGGCCGGCACGGGCGACAACATGGCCGCCGCGCTGGGCGTCACGCTCGGCCCCGGCGACGTGTCCCTGTCGATCGGCACCTCCGGGGTCGCCGCCATGGTCTCGGAGACCCGCACCGCGGACCCCAGCGGCCTGGTGACCGGCTTCGCCGACGCCACCGGCCGGTACCTGCCCATGGCCACGACCCTCAACGCCGCCCGGATCCTGGAGTTCGGGGCCCGGGTGCTGGGCGTCGACCACGCGGGCCTCGCCGAGCTCGCCCTCGCGGGCCGCCCCGGGGCGGGCGGCGTCACCCTGCTCCCCTACCTCGACGGGGAGCGCACGCCCGACCGGCCCGAGGCCCGCGCCACCCTGCACGGGATGTCCTCGCACACCGGCCGGGAGGACATCGCCCGGGCCTGCGTGGAGGGCCTGCTCTGCTCCCTCGCCGACGGCGTGGCCGCGCTCGAGCGGGCCACCGGCACCGCCGCGGAGCGGATCCTCCTGATCGGCGGCGGCGCGCAGTCCGAGGCGGTGCGCCGGCTCGCCCCGGCCGTGCTCGGCCGGCCCGTGCTCGTCCCCGCCCCGGCGGAGTACGTGGCCCTCGGGGCCGCCCGGCAGGCCGCCTGGGCCCTCTCGGGCGAGGACGAGCCCCCGGCCTGGGCGCTCGCCGGCGCCCGGCAGTACGAGGCGGAGCCGACGCCCGAGGTCCTGGAGGCCTACCGCACGCTGCGCGACCGGACCGCCGGCTGGTCCCGGCCCCCGGCCGGCGCCCACCCCGAGCGGTGAGACCGCCCCACGGTCCTCCGGGGCGCCGCCCGACGGGCGGGAGACCACCGTCCACACCCCAGGCGCCCCGGTCGGTCTGAGCCGTCGCCTGCTCGACCTCGGCGCCGCGGTCCGGGCCCCGCACCTGCCCGGCCGGACCGGTCAGCCCAGCGCGTCCTCCAGCGCGGCCAGCACCTCGGACGCGCTCCCGGCGTCGAGGAGGGCCCGCCGGCAGGACTCCCCGGCCAGGGCCTCGGAGAGCTCGGCCAGCAGCTCCAGGTGCTCCTCCCCGGAGCGCTCCTCCGGGAGGGAAATCAGGAAGACCAGGTGGACCGGTTCGCCGTCCAGCGCGTTCCACTCCACGCCGTCCCGGCTGCGGGCGAACGCGATCATCGGCCGCTCGGCACCGGCGGACTTGGCGTGCGGCAGGGCCACGCCGTTGCCCACCCCGGTGGATCCCTCCTCCTCCCGGGCCAGGGCCGCCGCGACGGTGCTGTCGGCGTCGTACGCCCGTCCCGTGTGCGCGCCGAGCTCGGCGAGCTGCCGGATGACGCCGTCCCGGTCCGTTCCGTCGACGTCCAGGAGCACGGTCGACTCGCTCAGGTGGGCCAGGACGGAGCCGGAGCGCCCCGGGGAGTCGTCCGCGGTGCGGGAGGTCCTGTCGCTCATGTGCTGTCCCATCGGTGAAGGTGGACGGGCGGCGCGGTCCCACCGCACTGCCCGCGGCACCGCTGCGCCCTCGTGCGGGCCAACCTACGGCGGCCGGGCCCCGGCGTCCACCGGTCCGCGCGGATTCCGATCCCGACGGCAAATATTGTTGAACAATCCTGGGGGACAGGGCATGCTGGAGGGACCGACGTGACAAGGAGCACAGCATGCCCCCCTCCGACATCGACCTCAACGCGGACTGCGGCGAGTCGCTCAGCGCCTGGGCCATGGCCGGCGACGAGGCCGTCCTGCACGTGGTCACCAGCGCCAACGTAGCCTGCGGCTTCCACGCGGGGGACCCGACGGTCGCCCGCCGGACCTGCACCGTGGCCGCCGAGCAGGGCGTGGCCGTGGGCGCGCAGGTCTCCTACGACGACCTCAAGGGCTTCGGCCGCCGCTTCATCGCCGTGCCCCGGGCGGAGCTGACCGACCAGCTGGTGTACCAGATCGGCGCCCTCCAGGCCCTGGCCCGCGCCTCGGGCACCGGGGTGAGCTACGTCAAGCCGCACGGCGCCCTGTACAACGCGATCGTCCACCACGAGGAGCACGCGGGAGCCGTGGTGGACGCCGTGCGCGACGTCGACGACGCCCTGCCCCTGCTGGTGCTGCCCGGCTCCGAGATCGAGCGCCAGGCGCGGGCGGCCGGGCTGCGCACGGTCCGCGAGGCCTTCGCCGACCGCGGCTACACGCCGCAGGCCACGCTCGTGCCCCGCACCGAGGCCGGCGCCGTCCTGCACGACGCCGACGAGATCGCCGCCCGCGTGGTGCGGATGGCCGTCGAGGGCGTGGTCGAGGCCGTCGACGGCTCCCTCGTGGCGGTGGACGCCCAGAGCATCTGCGTGCACGGGGACACCCCCGGGGCGCTGGCCATCGCCGAGCGCGTGCGCCGCGCCCTCGAGGAGGCCGGCCTGCGGGTCGGGAGCTTCCTGTGAGCGGGCCGGCCCCCGCAGGACCCCGCCCGGTCCGGCCGCTCGGCCCGCGGGCGGCGCTGGTCGAGTGCGCCGATCTGCACGACGCCGTGGCGGTGCACGCCCGGCTCGCCGCCGCGGACCTGCCCGGGCTCGTGGACTGCGTGGCCGGCGCGGAGACCGTGGTGGTGCGCACGAGCACCACCGATGCGCTGCGGGGAGTCGTCCGCGCCGCCCGCGCCGTCCCCCGCGGGAGCGCCGGGGCCGGCGGGGCCCGCACCGTGACCATCGACGTCGTCTACGACGGCGAGGACCTCGAGGCGGTCGGCGAGCTCACGGGCCTCGGCGCGGACGGGGTGGTCAGGTTCCACACCGAGCAGGCGTGGACGGCCGCCTTCGCCGGCTTCGCGCCCGGCTTCTTCTACTGCGTGGGCGAGGACGGTCCCGACGTCCCGCGCCGGGGCACGCCGCGCACCGCCGTCCCCGCCGGCTCGGTGGCCCTGGCCGGACGGTTCTCCGCCGTCTATCCCCGCAGCTCCCCCGGCGGCTGGCAGCTCATCGGCCGCTCCGCGGCCCGGATGTTCGACCTCGACCGCGAGGACCCCGCCCTGCTGCGTCCCGGGGACCGGGTGCGCTACCGGCCCGTGCGCGAGCTCGTGGAGGTCGCCGCGGCCCCCGCCCGGACCGCCCCGGTGCGGGGGCCCCACCTGACGGTCGGCGCCCCCGGGCTGCAGACCCTCGTCCAGGACGGCGGCCGGGCGGGCTCCGCCGCGCTGGGCGTGTCCCCCTCGGGCGCGCTCGACGCCGCCGCCGCCGGGTCGGCCAACCGGCTCGTGGGCAACGGCCCGGGGGCGGCGGTGCTGGAGCACCTGCTCGGCGGGCTCGAGCTGACCGCCCACGGGGAGCACGTCCTGGCGGTCACCGGTGCGCGGGCGGCGCTGACGGTCACGGGCCCGGCCCCGTGGCGGCCCCCGCCCGGCACCCCCTTCGCCCTGCGCGACGGCGAACGTCTGGCCGTCGGCACCGTGACGGCCGGGGCGCGGGTCTACGTGGGCGTCCGCGGCGGGATCGCGGTCCCGCCGGTGCTGGGCAGCCGCTCCGCGGACACGCTCGCGGGGCTGGGCCCGGCCCCCCTGGCCGCCGGCGACGCCCTGCCGGTCGGACCGGACCCGGGCACCGCCGTCCGGCCCCCCGAGCCGGCGCCCGCCCCGGCCGCGGTGCCCACGGTCCGCGTGGTCCCGGGCCCCCGCGACGACTGGTTCACCCCCGCCGCCGTGACCTCCTTCTTCGCGCAGGAGTGGGAGCTGACCGCGTCCTCCGACCGCGTGGGCGCCCGGCTCTCCGGCGAGCCGCTGGAGCGGGTGCGCACGGACGAGCTGCCCAGCGAGGGGACCGTGCCCGGCTGCGTCCAGGTCCCGCCCGCGGGCCTGCCGGTCGTCCTGCTGCAGGACGCGCCCACCACCGGCGGCTACCCCGTCATCGGGGTGGTGCACCCGGAGGACCTCGCCGTGCTCGCCCAGCTGCGCCCCGGCGGCCGCCTGCGCTTCACCCGGCTGCCGGCGCCCGATCTCGGCCCGCCGCCCGCGGAGGACCCCGAGCCCGCCACCGCGCGGGCCGAACCCGTCAGCACCGCCACCGACCCGTCCACCGACACCTCCCGGGAGTAGCACCGTGCGCAAGATCCTGATCGCCAACCGCGGGGAGATCGCCGTCCGCGTCGTCCACGCCTGCGCCGAGGCCGGCCTCGAGTCCGTGGCCGTCTACGCCGACCCCGACGCCGACGCCCCGCACGTCCTGCTGGCCGACGAGGCGTACGCCCTGGAGGGCACCTCGGCCGCCGAGACCTATCTGGACGGGGACGAGGTGCTCGCGATCGCGCGCCGGTGCGGCGCCGACGCCGTGCACCCGGGCTACGGGTTCCTCTCCGAGAACGCCGGGTTCGCCCGGGCGGTGATCGAGGCCGGCCTCACCTGGATCGGCCCCTCCCCGGAGACGATCGTGCTGCTGGGGGACAAGGTCGCCGCCCGCGAGATCGCCCGGCGCGCCGGCGCCCCGCTCGTGCCGGGCAGCGACGGCCCGGTCGAGTCGCCGGAGGACGCCCGGGCCTTCGCGCAGGAGCACGGCCTGCCGGTGATCGTGAAGGCCGCCCACGGCGGCGGGGGCCGCGGCATGCGCGTGGTCCGGGAGCTCGACGAGGTCGAGGACGCCTTCCGCTCGGCCGCCCGCGAGGCGCAGAGCGCGTTCGGCCGCGGCGAGTGCTTCGTGGAGCGCTTCCTGGACCGCCCGCGGCACGTGGAGGCGCAGGTCGTGGCCGACGCCCACGGCCACGTCGTCGTGCTCGGGACCCGGGACTGCTCCCTGCAGCGCCGCCACCAGAAGCTCGTCGAGGAGGCCCCCGCGCCGTTCCTCTCGGACGACCAGCGCGAGCGGATCGCCGCCGCCGCCGAGGGCATCTTCCGGGAGGCCGGGTACGTGGGGGTGGGCACCGCCGAGTTCCTCGTGGCCCCGGACGGGCTGATCTCCTTCCTGGAGGTCAACACCCGGCTGCAGGTGGAGCACCCGATCACCGAGGAGGTCTACGGCGTGGACCTGGTCCGGACCCAGCTGACCGTGGCCGCCGGGGACCCGCTGCCGGTGCTCGAGACCCCGGTCCCGCGCGGGCACGCGTTCGAGTTCCGGATCAACGCCGAGGACCCCGGCCGCGGCTTCCTGCCCTCCGGGGGCACGGTCGAGGCCGTCGACACCCCGACCGGCCCGGGCGTGCGCGTGGACTCCGGGGTGCACCGCGGCACCCGGGTGGCCACGACCTTCGACTCGCTGCTGCTCAAGCTCGTCGTCAGCGCGCCCACCCGCGAGCAGGCCCTCGTGCGGGCCCGCACCGCCCTGCGCGAGCTGCGGGTGCACGGCGTGGCCACCACGGTCCCGTTCCACCGCGCCGTGCTGGACGCCCCCGCCTTCGCCGGGGGCGAGGGGCTCGGGGTGTGGACCACGTGGATCGAGGACGAGTTCGCCGGCCGGCTCGCCCCGGACGCCGAGTACGCCCGCGCGGACGAGCCGGGCCGCACCCGCTTCACCGTGGACGTGGACGGGCGGCGCGTGAGCATCGGGATCCCCGACGCCCTCGCCGCGGCCCTGGGCTCCGCCCCCGCGGCGTCGGAGGCCGCCCCCGCGGGGGCGCAGCCCGCCGACGACGGCGCCGTCACCGCGCCCTTCGCGGGCACGCTCGTCTCCTGGCTGGTGTCCGAGCAGGAGGACGTGGCCGCGGGCCAGGACGTCGCCGTGCTGGAGGCCATGAAGACCGAGACCCGGGTGTCCGCGCCGCGGGCCGGCAGGATCCGGGAGCTCGCGGTGGGACCGGGGGACGCCGTGACCGCCGACCAGGTGCTGGCCCGCCTCTCCTGAACGGGCTCCGCCCCGGGGCGGCCGGGCCTCCCCGGGGGCTCACTCGGGGAGCAGCTCCTCGAGGGGCGGGGCCTCCTCGATGAGCCCGTGCTGGACGGCGAGGTCCGCGAGCTCCTGCACGGACTGCCGGTTCACCTCGGCGGGGTAGGCGGGCAGGACGAGCTGGTCGATCAGCTCCTCGTCGAGCTGCGTGTAGCTGGGCAGCACGGCCCGGACCTCGTCGGGGTTGTCCTGCGCGAACTGCAGCGACTTCTCGATGGCGGCCCGGAACGCCTCGACGGTCTCGGGCTCCTGGGCCAGCACGTCCTCGGTGGTGAAGTACACGGCCACCGTCAGGTCCTCGATCGGGAACGCGTAGTTGGAGACCGCCGAGCGCGCCCCGTCCTGCATGGCGATGGTCCGGAACGGCTCGATCGAGCCGATCGCGTCCACCTCGCCCCGCTCCAGGGCCGCCGGCATGTCGGGGAGCGGGACCTCGACGAACTCGACGTCCCCGGGGTCCCCGCCCTGCGCCTCGATGGCCGCGCGGATGGTGGTGTCGCTGATGTTGTTCAGGGTGTTCACCCCGACGGTCCTGCCCTGCAGGTCCGCGGCGTCCTGGATGTCGCTGTCCTCGCGCACCAGGACGTCGGCGAAGTCCTCGCCCTGCACCCCGGTGGAGTTGTTGGCGTTGGCGATGATCTGCAGCGGCAGCCCCTGGGACCGGGCGACGATCAGCGACGTCACGTTGCTGAAGCCGAAGTCCATCTCCCCGCTGACCACGGACGGGACGATGGCCGCACCGCCCTGGGCCTGGGTGATGTCGAGCTCCAGGCCCTCCTCCTCGAAGAAGCCCTGCTCGATCCCGAGGTAGAGGGGCGCCACGTCGGTGCTCGCGATGACGCCCACGCCGACCCTGGTCAGCTCGCCGTCCCCGGCCGCTCCGCCGCCGGACTCCCCTCCCCCGCACGCGGTCACCGTCAGGACGGCCGCCGTGGCGAGTGCTGCACCGGTCTTCTGCATCGAAGCCTCCAGGGAGTGGGTCGGACGTCCTGACAGCGTAGAGGACGGCCTGGTCCGCCACCAGGGTGCCGCCGCACGGCCGGGCGCCCCCGGGATGTCAGGATGGGGACCGATGAACACCGTGGAGAACGAGTTCCTGACGACGGCCGTCGCCCAGGCCGGGCCCGCCCCGCAGGGCGAGGCCATCCCGTGGGCGGTGGACGTGCTGCGCCAGGGCGTCGTGGCCGGCCGGCTGCCGCCCGGGACCCGGCTCTCGGAGGCCCGGGTCAGCGAGGCGCTGCGGGTCTCCCGCAACACCCTGCGCGAGGCGTTCACGATCCTGGTCGGGGAGAACCTGCTGGTGCGGGTGCCCAACCGCGGCGTCTCGGTGGCCCGGCCCGGCGCGGACGACGTGCGGGAGATCCACCGGGTGCGGCTCGCGCTGGAGACCTCGGCGCTGCGCTGGTCGGACCCGGTCCCGCAGCCGGGACTGCACGCCGCCGTCGAGGACGGCCGCGCCGCCCGCGACCGCCGGGACGTCACCGGCATGGCCGACGCGAACCAGCGGTTCCACCGCGGCGTGGTGGAGCTGGCCGGCTCGCCGCGGCAGGACGAGCTGATGTCCCGGACCCTCGCGGAGATGCGGCTGGTGTTCTACTCCATGCGCCAGGACCCGTCCTTCCACGCGCCCTGGATCGAGCGCAACGCCCGGATCCTCGAGCTCTTCGAGCAGGGCCGGCGCGAGGAGGCCGCCGTGCAGATGCACGACTACCTGGAGGCCTCCCGGCAGCAGCTGCTGGACGTCCTGGAGGGCCCCGCACCGGCCGCGCTCAGGGGACCTGGTACTGCCAGTCCGGCAGGTCGGTGACCAGCATGTGGCCCGGGGCGTGCCCGAGGGCGAACGGCACCCCGGACTCGAGCACCGCCGCCTGGGGCGTCACCCCGCAGGCCCAGAACACGGGGACGTGGCCGTCCGGGATCTCCACCGCATCCCCGTAGTCGGGGGCCCCGAGGTCCCGGATGCCCAGCTCCTGCGGGGCGCCGACGTGCACCGGGGCGCCGTGCACGGCGGGATAGCGGGAGGTGATGCGCACCGCGTCGGCCACCCGGGAGGCGGGGATCGCCCGCATGGACACGACCAGCGGGCCGGACAGCCGCCCGGCGGGCGCGCACGGGACGTTCGTGCGGTACATCGGGACGTTGACGCCCTGGTCGATGTGGGCGATCGGGATCCCGGCCTCCTGCAGGGCCGCCTCGAAGGTGAAGCTGCAGCCGAGAGCGAAGGTCACGAGGTCCTCGCGCCACACGTCCAGCAGGTCGGTGCGGGTGCCCGCCGCCTCGCCGTCCCGGTAGACGGTGTAGAGCGGGACGTCGGTGCGGACGTCGCCGCCGCCCAGCAGCGGCCCGGTCACCTCACCGGCCTCGAGCACGCCGAGCACAGGGCACGGCTTGGGGTTGCGCTGGGCGAAGAGCAGGACGTCGAAGGCCCAGTCCGCCGGGACGACGATCAGGTTGGCCTGCGCGAAGCCGTCGCACCAGCCCGACGTGGGCGTGACCAGGCCGCTGCGGAACATCGCCCGGGCGGCGCCCGGGGCCAGGGCGGCCCGGTCCCGCCGGGCCTGCGTGCTGTCCGGTCCCACGGCGATCACGCCCACAGCGCGGCGATGCCGCTGAGGGACTGGTAGCCCAGGAAGATGGTGAGCAGCCACACCACGGTGCCGATCAGCGCGAGCCACTTCGGGTACTCGTAGCCGCCCAGCAGGTCCCGCCGGCGCCAGGCCACCCACAGCAGCACCGCGAAGCCCAGCGGCAGGATGAGCCCGTTGACGGCGCCCGCCACGATGAGCAGCGTGGACGGCGCCTGGCCGAGCAGGGCGAACACGGTGGCCGAGACCAGGATGAAGGCGATGGTCATCAGGTTCCGGGTGCGCGGCTTCGTCCGGGAGGTGGTGAGGAAGGACACCGAGGTGTAGGCGGCGCCGATGACCGAGGAGATGGACGCGGCCCACAGGATGACCCCGAACAGGCGCAGGCCGACCTCCCCGGCGGCGGAGCGGAACGCCTGGGCTGCGAGGTTCTCGCCCGTGAGCTGGGCGCCGCCGGCGACCACCCCGAGGATCGCCAGGAACAGCAGGAAGCGCATGACCCCGGTGAGCACGATGCTCACCACGGAGCTGCGGGAGATCTGCTTGACGCTCTCCACGCCGGTGATCCCCGCGTCGACGATGCGGTGGGCGCCCGCGTAGGTGATGTACCCGCCCACGGTCCCGCCGATGAGGGTCGTGATGATCAGGAAGTCCACGTTCTCGGGCAGCACCACGTTGCGCAGCGCCTCCCCCACCGGGGGCCGCGAGACGAACGCGACGTAGCTCGTCACGAGGATCATGAGCACGCCGAGGACCACCACGATCCGGTCCAGGGCCACGCCCGCGCGCTTGCTGACGAACACGCCCACCGCGATCAGCGCCGTGATGATGCCTCCCCACGTGGGGTCGAGGCCGAGCAGCGCGTCCAGGCCGAGCCCGCCGCCGGCGGTGTTGCCGATGTTGAAGACGAGCCCGCCGGTGGCCACGAGCGCGGCGATGAACCAGCCGAGGCCCGGCAGCACGCGGTTGCCGAGCTCGTGCGCCTTGAGCCCGGAGACGCCGATGATCCGCCACACGTTCAGCTGCACCGCGATGTCGACGACGATGGAGATGACGATGGCGAACGCGAAGGCGGCGCCCAGCTGCACCGTGAAGTTCGCGGTCTGGGTGATGAACCCGGGGCCGATGGCGCTGGTGGCCATCAGGAAGAGGGCCCCGAGCAGGGCGGAGCGGTTCACGGCCCGCATCGCCGCGGGGCTGCTGACGGAGCCGCGACCCTCCGGGACGGGCGGGACGGGGGCGGAGCTGGACATGCGGCCTCCTCGGGACGGGGCGACCTGCGCCGGGGCACGACGCCGGCCACCCTGGACGTGGCCGCGGTCACTTTCGTGCCAGTGTAGTGATTGTTGAACAATCTGAACAGGGCCTCCGCCGCTTCTCCGCCTGGACACGCGGCGGCCCCCGGGACAGGCTGGGTCCGGATCCCCGACCCTCGACGACCGGGAGCAGCGCATGCACGACGACGGGTCCGAGGGTGCCGTGGACGTCCTGCTCCCGGCGCCGGCGTCCCCCGGGTTCCTCCGGGACTTCCTGGCCTCCCAGGCCGTGCCCGGGTGCGACGACCTCGCGGGCGGCGCCCACCGGCGCCCCGTGGTGGTGGACGGAGCGGTCCGCACGGTGACGGTCGACTGGAGGGGCCTCACGCCGGCCGGTCTGCCGGTGCGCGTCGGGCCCGGGGCGGCGGAGACCCTGGAGCCCGTGCTGGAGCGGGTGCGCCGCTGGCTCGGCGAGGGCACGGAGTCCCCCGCGGCGGACCGTGCCCTGGCGGCCGACCCCGTGCTCGCCGCGGACGTGCGCGCCTGGCCCCTGATCCGGCTGCCCGGTGCACCGGACGGCTTCGAGACGGCGGTCCTGACCGTACTGGGGCAACAGGTCTCCCTCGCCGCGGCCCGCACCTTCGCCGGTCGCCTGGTCCGCCACCACGGCACGCCCGTGACCGGCGGCGCCACCGCCTTCCCGACGGCCCGCCGGATCGCCGGGACGGACCCGGCCCGGCTGCAGCGGGACGTGGGCGTCACCACCCGCCGGGCCGCGACCGTGCACTCGCTCGCCGTGGCGGTCCGCGACGGACTCGTCCTCGACGCCCCGCCGGGACGTGCCGGCGCGCCGGCCGGGGAGGACGCCGCCGTGCTGCGCGAGCGCCTGCTGGCCCTGCCCGGCATCGGCCCGTGGACGGCCGGGTCGATCTCGCTGCGCGTCCTGGGCGACCCCGACGTCTTCCTGCCCCAGGACCTGGTCCTGCGCCGCGCGCTCGGGGCGGCCGGGGCGGCCGCCGCCGCGGCGACCGCGTCCGCCTGGAGCCCCTGGCGCAGCTACGCCGTGATGCGGCTGTGGGCCCGCGCGGCGTTCCCGGACTCGGCCGCCCTGCCCGCCGGCGGGGACCGCGCAGCGCCGGGCGACCCCGGCCCCACCGCGGGCCCCGGAGGGTCCGGGGCCCGCTGAGCCCGGCCGGCGGCGCGGGCCTGCCGCGCGGGCCGGCTGCTACGCCGAGCCGGGCACGAGGTCCCGGCTCTCGGCGAAGTGGCAGGCCGCCGGGTGGCCCTGGCCACGGTCCACGAGCTCCGGCTCCTGCTCGGCGCACACGTCCTGCGCCTTCCAGCACCGCGTCCGGAACCGGCACCCGGAGGGCGGGTTCGCGGGACTGGGCAGGTCGCCGCTGAGCATGATCCGCTCGCGCCCCCCGCGCAGGGCGGGCTCGTGGACCGGCACCGCGGAGAGCAGGGCCTGCGTGTACGGGTGGGCGGCCCGGTGGTAGATCGCGTCCCGGTCGCCCGTCTCCACCACCTTGCCCAGGTACATCACCGCGACCCGGTCGCTGAGGTGGCGCACCACCGAGAGGTCGTGGGCGATGAAGAGGAAGGACAGGCCGAACTCGTCCTGCAGGTCCTGCAGCAGATTGATGACCTGCGCCTGGACGGAGACGTCCAGGGCCGAGACCGGCTCGTCGCAGATGATCACCTCAGGGCGCAGGGCCAGGGCCCGCGCGATCCCGATGCGCTGCCGCTGGCCCCCGGAGAACTGGTGCGGGTACCGGTTGGCGTAGTCGGGCCGCAGCCCCACCCGCTCCAGCAGCTCCCGGACCGTGGCCGCGCGGTCCTGCCGCGCCACCGCGTTGGGGTGCACCTCCCAGGCCTCGGCCACGATGTCCCCCACCGTCATCCGCGGGTTGAGGGACGAGTAGGGGTCCTGGAAGATGATCTGCACGTTGCGGCGGTACTCCCGCAGCTGCCGCGAGGACATCGCGGCCACGTCCCGGCCCTTGTACAGGACCTGGCCCGCGGTGGGCTGCTGCAGCGCCATGATGAGCTTCGCCACGGTGGACTTGCCGGAGCCGGACTCGCCCACGAGCCCCAGGGTCTCCCCCGGGCCGAGGGTCATGCTCACGCCGTCCACCGCCTGGACCTGGCCCACGGTCCGCCGCAGCAGCACCCCCTGGGTGAGGGGGAAGTGCTTGGTGAGCCCGCGCAGCTCCAGGAGGGGCGCGTCCGCCGTCGTCGTCGGCCGGGTGTCACTCATGCTGGAGCTCCTCGCTGTAGTGGCACGCGGCCGTCCGGCCCGGCACGACCTCGCGCAGCACCGGGACGTCCGCGGCGCAGTCCTTGCCCGGCGCCGCCGTCCGCCCGAACCGCGCCATGGGGCAGCGCGGATGGAACGCGCAGCCGGCGGGAATGGCGGAGAGGTCCGGCGGGGTCCCGGCGATGGGCAGGAGCCGCTCGCCCTGGGACTCGAGGCTGGGCATCGAGGACATCAGCCCCCGGGTGTAGGGGTGCAGGGGCGCCGAGAGCACCTCGTCGACCGTGCCGTTCTCCACGATGCTGCCCGCGTACATCACCGCGACCCGGTCGGCGACCTCGTTGACCACCCCCAGGTCGTGGGTGATGAGGATGACGCCCATCCCGGTCTGCGTGCGGAGCTCGGTGAGCAGGTCCATGATCTGGGCCTGGACGGTGACGTCGAGGGCGGTGGTCGGCTCGTCGGCGATCAGGATGTCCGGGTCCAGGGCGATGGCCATCGCGATCATCACGCGCTGGCGCATGCCGCCGGAGAACTGGTGCGGGAAGTCGCCCACGCGCTCCCGGGCCGCGGGGATCCCCACGCGCTCCATGAGCTCGATCGCCCGGGCCTTCGCCTCCTGCCGGGAGGCGCCCCGGTGGGCGCGGAACAGCTCGCCGATCTGGTGGCCCACGGAGAAGACCGGGTTCAGCGCGGAGAGGGCGTCCTGGAAGACCATGGCGATGCCCGGCCCCCGCACCGCCCGCTGGTCCCGGCGGCTCATGCCCAGCAGGTCCTCGCCGTGGAAGCGGATCTCGCCGTGCGTGATGCGGGCGGGCGGGATGTCGAGGATGCCCATGACGGCCTGGGCGCTGACGCTCTTGCCGGAGCCGGACTCCCCGACGATCGCGAGGGTCTCGCCGGCCCGGACGGTGTAGCTGATCCCGTTGACGGCCCGGACGGTGCGCCGGCGGGAGCGGAACTCCACCGCGAGGTCGTCGACCTCGAGCACGGGGTCCGCCGCGCCGCCCGGCGGCACGGGGGCGGGGGTGGGGGCGGGGACGGAGGAGGGTGTCATCGGCGCAACTTCGGGTCGAGGGCGTCGCGCAGCGCGTCGCCCATGAGGATGAACGAGAGCACGGTCAGGGACAGGAACAGCGACGGGAACAGGATCAGGTGCGGGGCGTCGCGCAGCCTGTTCTGCGCCGCGTTGATCTGCAGGCCCCAGGAGATCTCGGGCAGCTGCAGGCCCACGCCCAGGAAGGTGAGCGTCGCCTCGGAGGCGATGATCGTGCCGACCGCGATGGTGGAGTAGACCAGGACGGGCGCCACGGCGTTGGGCAGGATGTGCTTGGTGAGGATCCGGCCGGTCCGCGCGCCCAGCGCCCGGGCCGCCTGGACGTAGTCGGCCTCCTTGACCCCGATCACGTTGGAGCGGACCAGGCGCATGGCCGTCATCCAGCCGAACGCGATCAGCGCGAGGGAGACCTCGAGCACCCCGCGCTCGGGCAGCACGGAGAGCAGGATGATGGCGCCCAGGATGAGCGGCAGGCCGTAGAAGATGTCGGTGATCCGGGCGAGCAGCGAGTCGAGCCAACCGCCGTAGTAGCCGGCGAGCGCGCCCACCACCACGCCGATGGCCAGGGTGCCCAGGACGGCGAGGAAGCCGATGGCCAGGGAGATGCGCGCGCCGTGCACCACGTTCGAGTAGTAGTCGCAGCCCTGGACGTCGTAGCCGAACGGCGCCCCGGGCTGCGGGCCCTCCCCCGAGCGGCCGAGGCTGCAGGCCCGCGGGTCCACCGAGGTGAACACCTGCGGGGCGAGGGCCATCACCGCGAACACGACGAAGAGCAGGGCCCCCACCAGGAAGAAGGGGTTGCGGAGCAGGCCCTTCCAGGCGTCCCGCCACAGGCTGACCTGCTCGATGTCCCCGGCGGCCGCCGCCGAGGCGATCTCGTCGGCGCGGTCGTCCACGCGGTCGGAGAAGGTCTCGTGGTGGGCGTCCCGCTCCTCGCGGACGCTCTCCGGACGCGGCTCATTCATAGCGGATCCTCGGGTCGAGGGCGGCGTAGAGGACATCGACCACCAGGTTGAAGAAGATGTAGAAGAAGACGAACAGGGTGACGATGCCGACGACGACGGCGCCCTCCTGCCGCAGCACCGCGTCGTAGACCGCCCGGCCGAGACCGGGGATGTTGAACACGGACTCGGTGACGATGGCCCCGCCCATGAGGGCGCCGAGGTCGGCGCCGATGAAGGTGACCACCGGGATGAGGCTGTTGCGCAGGGTGTGCTTGCCGACCACCGACACCTCGCTGAGACCCTTGGCGCGCGCCGTGCGCACGTAGTCGCTCTGCAGGTTCTCCGCGAGGCTCGTGCGGGTCAGCCGGGCCACGTAGGCGAGCGAGAGCGCCGCGAGCACGAAGCCGGGCAGGACGTAGCTGTACCAGCCGTCCGAGATGCCGGCGATGGGGAACCAGCCGAGCCGCACGCCGAAGACGTACTGGGCGAGGAAGCCCAGCACGAACACCGGGATGGAGACGACCACCGTGGTCGAGACCAGCACGAGGTTGTCGAAGAAGGACCCGCGCCGCAGGCCCGCCAGCACGCCGGCGAGGATGCCGATGAGGATCTCGAAGGCCACGGCCACGAGGGCCAGCCGGGCCGTCACCGGCAGCCGGTCCACGATCGTGTCGAGGACGGGACGGCCCGAGAAGTCGGTGCCGAAGTCGCCCTGCACCAGGCCGCCCAGGTACTTGGCGTACTGGATCAGCAGCGGGTCGTCGAGGTTGTACTCGGCGCGCAGCTGCGCCTGCACGGCCTCGGACAGCGGCCGGTCGCCGGCCAGCGCCCGGATGGGATCGCCGGGCAGCGCGTAGACCATCGAGAAGATGAGCAGGGACGCGCCCAGCAGCACCGGGACGGTCAGCAGCAGACGGCGGAGGACGTACCGCCCCATGGGTCTCCTTGTGTGTGCGGAGGTGTTGCGCGGACAGGTGGGCCCGGGGCGCCCCGTGCGGGGCGCCCCGGGTCAGGGTCGGATCACTCCGAGGTGACGACGACGTCCTCGACCTCGACGCGGCCGAAGCTGTTGACGTAGACCTCGCCCACGTTCTCCGAGTGGGCGTACTGCACGAGCCCGAAGAACAGCGGCGTGGCCGGCATGTCGGCCACGAGCAGGTCCTCGGCCTCCTGGTAGGCCTGGATCGCCGTGTCGATCGAGTCGGCGGCGTTGCCCTCCTGCAGCTTGGCGTCGAACTCCTCGTTCGAGTAGAACGTCACGTTCGAGCCGGCCGGCGGCAGGGCCGCCGTGGAGTACGTCGGGCCGAGCATGTTCTCCATGACCGGGTAGTCCATGATCCAGCCGGAGCGGAACGGGCCGGTCATGCCCTTCTCGTCCTGCTTGGGCAGGTACTCGGCGAACTGGAGGTCGCCGCGCAGCTGGTACTCGACGCCCAGGTTCTCGCGGAGCTGGTTGCCGACGGCCTGCATCCACTCCTCGTGGCCGGCGCCGGCGTTGAACCACAGGTCCACGGGCTCGGACTTGTCGAAGCCCGCCTCGTCGAGCATCCGGTTGGCCTCCTCGACGTTCAGCTCGCACGCGTCGCAGGCGTCCTCGCGGTGGCCGTCGATCACGGGCGAGACGAAGGACGCGGCCGGGGTGCGGGAGCCCTGGAAGATCGCGTCGGTGATCGCCTGCCGGTCGATGGCCATGGAGAAGGCCCGGCGGACCTCCGGGTCGGCGAAGCGCTCGTCGTAGGTCGGGAAGCCGAGCGCGGTGATGTCGCCGCGCGGGGTGGTCTTGAACCGCTCGCCGAACTGGTCCTCGGCGGAGGCGATGGCGTCCGGCGGGATCTGGTCGACCACGTCGAGCGAGCCGGCCTGGAGGTCGTTGTAGGCGGTGTTGATCTCGGTGTAGACGCGGAACTCCACGGCGGCGGCCTTGGCCGGCTCGTCGCCGCCGAACTCGTCGTAGCGGGTCAGCGTGATGCCCTGGCCCTCCTGGAAGGCCTCGTCCGCCTTGAACGGGCCGTTGCCGATCGGCTGCTCGCCGAAGCCCTCGGGGTCCTCGAAGAACGCCTCCGGCATCGGGAAGAACGCGGTGTAGCCGACGGTGGTCGGCCACTGCGCGTAGGGCTCGCTGAGGGTGACCTCGAAGGTCTGCTCGTCGACGACGCGCAGACCGGACATCTCGGTGGCGGTGGGGCTCGCGCCCTCCTCGCCCTGGAGGGCGTCGTAGCCCTCGACGTTGGAGAAGAAGTAGGAGTTGCCCTGCGCGTTCTCGCTGTTGGCCACGTAGTTCCACGAGTCCACGTAGCTCTGGGCGGTCACCGGGGACCCGTCGTGGAAGGTCCAGCCGTCCTTGAGGCTGACCGTCCACGTCGTCTGGTCCTCGGACTCGATCGACTCCGCGACGCCGGTGTAGACCGCCTCGTTGGACTCCCGGTCGTACTCGACCAGGCCGGTCCAGAGCGCGTCGACGACCTGACCGCCCTCCGTCTCGCCGGTGTTGCCGGGCAGCAGCGGGTTCTCGGGCTCGCCGATGTACACGCTGAAGGTGCCGTCGCCGCCGCCCTCGGCGGAGGTGCCCCCGCCGTCTCCCCCGCCGCACGCGGTGAGCAGCAGGGCTCCGGAGAGCGCCACTGACGTGCCCGCGATCCGCTTCGTTCTCATCGTTTCCTCCATGGGTCGATACGGGCCCGCCAGGAGTGCTGGGTTCGCAGTCCGAGGGGGACGGGGCCACGCCGGGGCGAGCACGGGGCTCGCGTCGTGGAGCACGGGGCTCCGGGTCCGACGTGACGGAGATCACCGTTCGCCGCACCCAGAAGAAATCTATGTGGTCCGTTCGGGGGACGACAGCAGACACGCCAGAAGAAACAGGAACCGCCGGTATCAGTTACCCATTCGTAACAACAGCGTCGGGCGACGGGCCGCTTCCGGACCGATGGGCGGCTCAGTCGGCGACGGCCAGCCCCCTGACCCCCGCCCCGGGAGCGGCGGAGCGCAGCACGGAGCGCACCTCGCCCAGCTCCGTCGCGGAGGCCTCGGCGAGGAGGCAGAGCGGGACGCCGTGCCGCGCCGCCCAGCGGATCTCGGCGTGCAGGGCGCTCACCGCCCGGTCCAGTGCCCAGCGCGCCGACTCGAGGGCGCCGTCGAGGGGGGCGACGTCGAGACCGACGCCCAGCTCCTCGCCGGAGGCCACGGCGTCGAGCACGTGGTCGAGCGCCCACTCCGCGGCCTCCACCTCTCCCGCCGCGGTGAAGGCCCGCTGGAGGAGCCCGGCGGGGTGCAGACCGAGGCCGTCGTCCTGGCGGTCGGGGGCAGCGCCGTCGGGGCGCTCCGGGAGCAGCGGGACGTGGACGGGGTCGACCGACCGGAACGCCGGCCGGGGGGACAGTGCACTGCTCATCGTCGAACCTTCCTCAGGACCTGCAACCGCGCCCCCACCCGGCGCCCGGCGCCGGCCGGAGAGGCCTGCTCCCATGGAACCAGCGGCCCCGGCGGACTTCCAGAGGGGCGCCGGTGAACACGTCACAAACACGTTGTGACCTGCGACAATGCAAACGCGTCAAGTGGACAGGAGAGGGTCCGGCTCCTAGGGTCGGAGGCGGCCCGAGGGGGATTCGGGACCGCCGCCGCACCGGGCCCCCGCCCGGGCGCACCGACGTCCGCACCGGCCCCTCCCCCGGGACCGGCCGGACGTCCCACCGGCCGGCCGCCCGGATCCCCGCGAGCCGCCCCGTCCGCGCGCACCCCCTGCGCACCCCCGCGCACGGGCCGCACCGGTCCCCGCCGGCAGCGGTCACGATCCCCTGCGCGCCCCCGCCCCCCGGAGATCCCATGAGCCGAACGTCCGAAGCCCCCACGACCGGCACCACCCGCACGACCGCCGCGGCCCCCGCCCGCAGACCCCGCCTCATCGCCGTGGACGCCGCCCGCGGCCTGGCGCTGATCGGCATGATCGCGGTCCACATCCTGCCCGCCCACGACCCCGAGACCTTCGAGCCCACCCTCCAGTGGACCCTGTTCGGCGGGCGCGCCGCGGCGCTGTTCGCCCTGCTGGCCGGGCTGAGCCTGGCGTTCTCCTCGGGCGGGCGCACCCCGCACCGGGGCCGAGCGCTGACGGCCACCCGCGCCGGCCTGGTGGTGCGGGCCCTGCTCATCGCCGCCGCCGGGCTGGCGATCAACCAGGTCATGCCGTCCCCGGCGCCCGCGCTCGGCATCCTCGTCTACTACGGCGCGTTCTTCCTGCTCGCCGTCCCGCTGCTGGGCCTGCGGCGCCGCACGCTGGCCGCCGTCGCGGCGCTCGCCGCGGTCCTGGGCCCCGTGCTCGTGCACGTCCTCGGCCCCGCCCTGCCCCAGGCCGGGGCCG
This sequence comes from Kocuria sp. GQ42, assembly GCF_059758435.1. Classification (NCBI taxonomy): domain Bacteria; kingdom Bacillati; phylum Actinomycetota; class Actinomycetes; order Micrococcales; family Micrococcaceae; genus Kocuria; species Kocuria sp. GQ42. The sequence continues at coordinate 35,094 of NZ_JCAXEN010000009.1, forward strand.
TGAACCCCACCCTCGGCAGCGCGCTCGCGGACCCGGGCGCCACCCTGGCCCAGGTGCTGCTGACCGGGACCTACCCGGCCGTGCCCTACCTGACGTACCTCTGCGCCGGCCTGCTCCTCGGGCGGACCGACCTGCACGAGGTCGTGGTGCGGGTCCGGATCGCCGTGGCCGGCGTGGTCCTGGCGCTCGGGGCCTGGTTCGTCTACTGGGTGCTGGTCCTGCAGGCCGGCGGCTACGACCAGCTGCTGCGGCACACCCCGTGGTTGAGTGAGGACCAGGTCGACGAGATCCTCGTCTGGGGCCCGAGCCCGGACCTGCCCACCTCCACGTGGTGGTGGCTGCTCACCCCCGGACCGCACAGCAACACCCCGGTGACGCTGCTCATGGACCTGGGCACCGGCCTGGCCGTGCTGGGGCTCTTCCTGCTCCTCGCGCGCCCGAACCGGCTGTGGACCACCCTGGGCGCCATGGGGGCCCGCACCCTGACCCTGTACTCGGCCCACCTGCTCGCCCTGGCCACGACGCTCCACTACGAGGACCGCGCGCTCTGGTTCGCCGTGCACGTGGCCGTGGCCGCCGGCTTCGCCGTGCTCTGGCAGTCGATGTTCGGCCAGGGACCGCTCGAGCGGGTGGTCGCGGCCGCCGTCCGGGGCACCCGCCGCCTGGTCCTGGGCACCCCCGCCCGGACGGCGGAGTCCCCGCGGGGCTAGCGGATCCCGCGCGCCGGCGGGGTCCGCGCCCGCGCCGCCCGCCGGTGTGGCTCCTGACACACCGGCGGGCTATGCTCCTGACATGTCACGATTCAGTCCCCTGGAGTGGCCGGTCCTCCGGCAGATCCGTTCGGGCGACCTGCTCGGTCGCGGCCCGGCGGTGACCTCGGAGCGCACCCGGACGACGAGCCCGCGCACGACCACCGCGGACCGGGTCGTGCAGAGCGTCTGCCCGTACTGCGCGGTCGGCTGCGGCCAGCGGGTGTACGTCAAGGACGAGAAGGTCGTCCAGATCGAGGGCGACCCGGACTCGCCGATCTCCCGCGGCCGCCTGTGCCCCAAGGGCGCGGCCAGCGAGCAGCTGGTCAACGCGCCCGGCCGGCAGACCGAGGTGCTCTACCGCGCACCCCGGGCCACCGAGTGGCAGCGGCTGGACCTCGGCACCGCCCTCGAGATGGTGGCCGACCGCGTCCTCGAGGCCCGCCGCAACGGCTGGCAGGACGCCGACGAGCAGGGCCGTCCGCTGCGCCGCACGATGGGCTTCGCCGCCCTGGGCGGCGCCACGCTGGACAACGAGGAGAACTACCTCATCAAGAAGCTCTTCACCGCCGCGGGAGCGATCCAGATCGAGAACCAGGCCCGTATTTGACACTCCGCCACGGTTCCCGGTCTGGGAGCCTCGTTCGGACGTGGCGGTGCCACGCAGTCCCTGCAGGACATGGCCAACGCCGACTGCATCGTCATCCAGGGCTCCAACATGGCCGAGTGCCACCCCGTGGGCTACCAGTGGGTGACGGAGGCCAAGGCCCGCGGCGCCCGGGTCATCCACGTCGACCCGCGCTTCACCCGCACCTCGGCGGTCGCTGACAAGCACGTCCCGATCCGGGCCGGCTCGGACATCGTCCTGCTCGGCGCCCTGGTCAACCACGTGCTCACCCACGACCTGTGGTTCGAGGAGTACGTGCGCGCCTACACCAACGCCGCCACGCTGGTGAACGAGGACTACCGCGACGCCGAGGACCTCGACGGGCTGTTCTCCGGGTTCGACCCGGAGACCGGCCAGTACGACATGTCCACCTGGGCCTACGCCGAGAACGAGAACGGCGCCGGGGACCACGACGGCAAGGTGGACGCGCCCGCGGGCGACCCCGACGACGGGGCCGAGGAGGGGGCGGAGGCCGTGGACGAGGCCGCCGGCCAGCAGCTCGGCAGCGGCGGCGCCCCGATGGAGCACGCCCGCATGCAGCGCGACGAGACCCTGCAGGACCCCCGGACGGTGTTCCAGATCCTCAAGCGGCACTACGCGCGCTACACCCCCGAGATGGTGCAGGAGGTGTGCGGCGTCTCCCCCGAGGACTTCGCGTACCTGGCCCGCTCCATCACGGAGAACTCCGGGCGGGAGCGGACCACGTGCTTCGCCTACGCCGTGGGCTGGACCCAGCACAGCCTGGGCGCGCAGTACATCCGCACCGCGTCCATCCTGCAGCTGCTGCTGGGCAACATGGGCCGCCCCGGCGGCGGGATCATGGCCCTGCGCGGGCACGCCAGCATCCAGGGCTCGACCGACATCCCCACGCTGTTCAACCTGCTGCCCGGCTACCTGCCCATGCCGGTCGCCGGCACCCACGACACGTTCGACGACTACCTGGCCGCGATCGCGTCGAAGAAGCAGAAGGGCTACTGGGCCGAGGCCGACGCCTACACGACGAGCCTGCTCAAGGCCTGGTGGGGGGACGCCGCCACCGCGGACAACGACTGGGCCTACGACTACCTCCCGCGCCTCACCGGCGCGCACGGCACCTTCCAGACACTGACGAAGATGCTCGACGACGAGGTGGAGGGCTACTTCCTGCTCGGCCAGAACCCCGCGGTGGGCTCCTCCAACGGCCGGATGCAGCGGATGGCCATGTCCCACCTCAAGTGGCTGGTGGTGCGGGACCTCAACCTCATCGAGTCGGCGACCTGGTGGAAGGACGGCCCGGAGATCGCCTCGGGCGAGCTGCGCACCGAGGACATCGAGACCGAGGTGTTCTTCCTGCCCGCGGCCACGCACGTGGAGAAGTCGGGCACCTTCACCCAGACCCAACGGCTGCTGCAGTGGCGCCACCAGGCCGTGGCCCCGCCGGGCGAGTGCCAGAGCGAGCTGCAGTTCTTCTTCGAGCTGGGCCGGCGGATCCGGGAGCGGCTGGCCGGGTCCGGGGACGAGCGCGACCGCCCGCTGCTCGACCTCACCTGGGACTACCCCGTCGACGAGCACGGCGAGCCGGACCCCGAGGCGGTGCTCGCCGAGATCAACGGCCGGCACCTCACCGGCCCGGACGCCGGGAAGCCGCTGTCCTCGTACACCGAGATGCGGGCCGACGGCTCGACCTCCGGCGGCTGCTGGATCTACACCGGGGTCTACGCCGACGGCGTCAACCGTGCCGCCGCCCGCAGGCCCGGCGGGGAACAGGGCCCCGCCGCGCTCGAGTGGGGCTGGGCGTGGCCGGCCAACCGTCGGCTGCTCTACAACCGCGCCTCGGCGGACCCGGAGGGCCGGCCCTGGAGCGAGCGCAAGAAGCTCGTGTGGTGGGACGAGGAGCAGGACCAGTGGGCCGGGGACGACGTGCCCGACTTCCCGCTCCACCTCGCCCCGGGCACCCGCCCCGACCCCGACGCCGGGGGCGCGGCCGCGCTCGCCGGCGACGACCCGTTCATCATGCAGGCCGACGGCAAGGGCTGGCTGTACGCGCCCAAGGGCGTGCTGGACGGGCCGCTGCCCACGCACTACGAGCCGCAGGAGTCGCCGGTCGCCAACGCCCTGTACAGCCAGCAGCGCAACCCCTCGCGGGTGCTGTTCGCCCGCCAGGACAACCTCACCGCCCCGAGCGCCGGGGAGCCGGGGGCGGACGTGTACCCCTACGTGTTCACCACGTACCGGCTCACCGAGCACCACACCGCCGGCGGCATGAGCCGGTGGCTGCCGTACCTCTCGGAGCTGCAGCCGGAGATGTTCTGCGAGGTCTCCCCCGAGCTGGCCGCCGAGTGCGGGCTGGAGCCGTACGGCTGGGCCACGATCGTCTCGCCCCGCGCGGCGATCGAGGTGCGGGTGCTCGTCACCGAGCGGATGACCCCGCTCGTGGTGCGCGGGCACACCGTGCACCAGATCGGACTCCCGTACCACTGGGGCGTGGGCGACGACGCCGTGGTCAGCGGCGACTCCGCCAACGACCTGCTGGGCCTGACCCTCGAGCCCAACGTGCAGATCCAGGACTCCAAGGTGGGCTCGTGCCACATCCGCCCGGGCCGCCGGCCGCGGGGTCCCGAGCTGCTCGACCTGGTCCTGGAGTACCAGCAGCGCGCGGGCGCCACCGTGGAGACCGGCAACACCCGGATCGACGTCCCCGGCACCGACCGGAGCACCGATCCGGGCACCGACCCGACCACCGACCCGATGAGGGAGCACTGATGGGCCAGCTGGCCGGACCGACCGATCCCACGGCCGACGCGCACTGGGAGCACGCGCACGCGCGGAAGGGCTTCTTCACGGACACCTCGATCTGCATCGGGTGCAAGGCCTGCGAGGTGGCCTGCAAGGAGTGGAACCAGAACCCCCAGGACGGGGACCTCGAGCTGCTCGAGTCCTCCTACGACAACACCGGCGCCCTCGGCGCCAGCACCTGGCGGCACGTGGCGTTCGTCGAGCAGGACAACGAGCGGATCGAGGAGGCCCGCGAGTCCGGGCGCAAGCTCGTGAGCCTGGGCATGCCGCGGGTCGGCCCGCCCGAGGCGCGCCCGCAGCCGGCCGCCGGGGACACCACCCCGCCGGACACCCCGGAGTTCCGCTGGCTGATGTCCTCGGACGTCTGCAAGCACTGCACGCACGCCGGGTGCCTCGACGTGTGCCCCACCGGGGCGCTGTTCCGCACCGAGCACGGCACCGTGGTGGTCCAGGACGACGTGTGCAACGGGTGCGGCACCTGCGTGGCGGGCTGCCCGTTCGGCGTGATCGAGCGGCGCACCGACGGCACGGCCGCCCCGCGCACGGAGCGGGACGGGCAGCCGGGCAAGCCGGACAAGCCTGCGGTGAAGAACGTGGGCGTCGCCCAGAAGTGCACCCTGTGCTACGACCGCATGGTGGACGACCAGACGCCCGCGTGCGCGCAGACGTGCCCCACGACGTCCATCAAGTACGGCGAGCACGACGACATGGTCGAGTCGGCCCGGCACCGGGTCGCCGAGCTGCACGCCGAGGGGCGCACCGAGGCGCGGCTCTACGGCGCCAACGAGCTGGACGGCGTGGGCGGCACCGGCTCGGTGTTCCTGCTGCTCGACGAGCCGGAGGTCTACGGGCTTCCGCCCGACCCGCGGGTGCCGACCGCGGACCTGCCCCGGATGTACCAGCGGGCCGGGCTGGCCGCGGCGGGCATGCTCGCCGCCGCCGCCCTGGCCTTCGCGGGGGGCCGCTCGTGAGCCTGTCCGAGTTCGACGGCTACCGTCCGCCCGAGCCGCCGCGCCGCCGGCGGCGGGACGGCCCGCGCCGCCGGGGCGCCGGGCAGGGCGGCGGCGACGGCTCCCGGGAGATGCCGATGGTCCCGGAGCCGGAGTTCGGCTCCTACTACGGCCGCCCGGTGGTCAAGCCGGCGCCCTGGGGCCACGAGGTCGCCGCGTACCTGTTCCTCGGCGGAGTGGCGGGCGGCTCCGCGCTGCTCGCGCTCGGCGGTCAGCTCACGGGCCGTGCCGAGCTGCGCCGCAACGCCCGGCTGGGGTCGGTGACCGCGCTCGGTCTCGGCGGCGCGGCGCTGGTCGCGGATCTCGGCCGCCCGGAGCGTTTCCTGCACATGCTGCGCACGTTCAAGCCGACCTCGCCGATGAGCATGGGCACGTGGATCCTCAGCGCGTTCGGGGCCGGCATGGGGACCGCGGTCGCGGCCGAGGTGGACCGGATGACCGGCTCCCGTCTTCCGCTGGGCCCGCTGCGCCCGGTGCTGCGCGCCGTGGAGGGCCCGGCCGGCGTCGAGGCCGCGGTCTTCGCCGGCCCGCTCGCCGCGTACACCGCGGCGCTGCTCTCCGACACGGCGACGCCCACCTGGAACGCCGCCCGCGAGGACCTGGCGTTCGTCTTCGTGAGCTCGGCGAGCCTCGCCTCGGGCGGTCTGGCGATGGTCACCACCTCGGTCGGCGAGGCCGGCCCCGCCCGGCGGCTGGCCGTGCTGGGCGTGGCCGGTGAGCTGATCGCCACGAAGCTGATGGAGCGCCGGATGGACCCGGTGGCGGCCGAGCCGCTGCACCACGGCCAGGCCGGGACCATGCTGGCGTGGAGCGAGCGGCTGGCGGTCGCCGGCGGTCTCGGCACGCTGCTGGGCGGGCGGCACCGGGCCGTCGCCGCGGTCTCGGGGCTGGCGCTGCTGGCGTCCTCGGCCCTCACCCGGTTCGGCGTGATGGAGGCCGGTCTGCACTCGGCCGTGGACCCCCGCTACACGATCGAGCCGCAGAAGGCCCGGCTGGCCGCCCGGCGTGCCGCCGGGATCACCGACGACTCGATCACGACCGTCGGCTGAGCGCCCGGCGCCGTGCCCCGGCGGGGCTCAGCGCACCTGGAGGCCGGACCCGGCCACGGTGTGGCCCACCACGGGGCACCCCGGCACCTCGCCGACCACGAGCAGGCCGCCCGATGTCTGCGCGTCGGCCAGCAGGAGCAGGTCGTCCTCGGTGACACCGGTCCCCGCCCGCAGGTGCGGGCGCACCCAGTCCAGGTTGCGGCGGGTCCCGCCGGAGACGTAGCCGTCCCGCAGCGCCTCGGCCGCGCCCTCGACGAGGGGCACGGCGCTCCGGTCGAGCACGGCGCCCACCCCGGAGGCACGGCACATCTTGTGCAGGTGCCCGAGCAGGCCGAAGCCGGTGACGTCCGTGGCCGCCCGGGCCCCGGCCGCCAGCGCCGCCTCGGCCGCGTCCCGGTTGAGCCGGGTCATCGTGGCGAGCGCCTCGGCGAAGACCTCGCCGGTCGCCTTGTGCCGGTTGTTGAGCAGTCCCACGCCGATCGGCTTGGTGAGGGTCAGGGGCAGCCCCGGTGCGGCGGCGTCGTTGCGCAGCAGCCGGTCCGGGTGGGCCACTCCGGTCACGGCCATGCCGTACTTCGGCTCGGGATCGTCGATGGAGTGCCCCCCGATCACCGGGCACCCCGCCTCGGAGGCGACTGCCAGGCCGCCGCGGAGCACCTCGGTCATCAGCTCCATGGGCAGCACGTCGCGGGGCCACCCCACGAGGTTGATGGCCATGACCGGGCGCCCGCCCATGGCGTAGACGTCCGAGAGCGCGTTCGCGGCGGCGATCCGGCCCCAGTCGTAGGCATCGTCGACCACCGGGGTGAAGAAGTCGGCGGTGGACAGCACCGCGAGGTCCTCGCGCACCAGGACGGCCGCGGCGTCGTCGCCGTCGTCGAGACCGACCAGCACGCCGTCCCCCGCCTGGCCGGTGAGGCCCCGGACCGCGTCCTCGAGCTCGCCGGGCGGGATCTTGCACGCGCATCCGCCGCCGTGGGCGAAGCCGGTCAGGCGGACCGTCCCGGGCGCGGGCAGGGGCGGGGTCGGCGTCCGGGTCTGTTCCATGCCGTCAGCCTACTGGTGACGGCGGTGCTAGGTTGGGTGGCGGAGGCGTCCGGGTCCTGGTGGGCCCCCCGGTCTTCAAAACCGGTGAGGCCGAGCACCTCGGCCTGGCGGGTTCGATTCCCGTCCGCCTCCGCCAAACCCTTGCGCCGCCCACCCGCGCACCGACCACCCGCACCGCGTGCCGCCCGACGAGGAGGGACTGTGGCCCTGGACGACCCGCGCCGCCTGATCCCGCGCACCGACCAGCTCCTGGCCCTGCCGCCCGTCCGCCGGGCGCTCGAGCGGCTGAGCGAGGACGTCGTCCGCGCGCTGGTGCGCGAGACCCAGGACCGGGCGCGGCGCGGCGAGATCGCCCCCGGCGAGGTCGAGCCGGCGGTGCTCGCCGCGCTCGGGGCCCGCTCCGCCTCGAGCCTGACGCCGGTGCTCAACGCCACCGGCGTGGTGGTGCACACCAACCTCGGCCGCGCCCCGCTGTCCGCGGCGGCGCTCGACGCGCTGGTCACGGCCGGCGGGTACGTCGACGTGGAGCTCGACCTGGTGAGCGGCACCCGCTCCCGCCGCGGCGCCGCCGCCCGGGCGGCCCTGCTCGCCGCCTGCCCACCCGCCGAGGACGCCCTGGTCGTCAACAACGGCGCGGCCGCACTGGTGCTGGCCACCACGGCCCTGGCCGCCGGCCGCGAGGTGGTGATCAGCCGCGGCGAGCTCGTCGAGATCGGGGCCGGCTTCCGGCTGCCGGAGCTGATCGAGTCGACCGGCGCCCGGCTGCGCGAGGTGGGCACGACCAACCGGACCCACCTGCGCGACTACGCCGAGGCGATCGGCCCGGAGACCGGCTGCCTGCTCAAGGTGCACCCGAGCAACTTCCGGCTGGAGGGGTTCACCTCGGGCGTCGAGGTCGGCGAGCTGCGGCCGCTGGCCCGGGCCCACGGCCTGCCCCTCGTGGCGGACCTCGGCAGCGGGCTCCTCACCCCGGACCCGCAGCTGCCGTCCGAGCCCGACGCCGCCTCGGCCCTCGAGGGCGGCGCCGACCTCGTCATCGCCAGCGGCGACAAGCTGCTCGGCGGCCCGCAGGCCGGGCTGCTGCTCGGCGGCTCGGACGCCGTCGCCCGGCTGGCCGCCCACCCCCTCGCCCGGGCGGTCCGCGCCGACAAGCTCGCGCTCGCCGCCCTGGAGGCCACGCTCACCGGGGGGCCCGCCCCGGTCACGACCGCGCTGCACGCGGACCCGGACCGGCTCCGCGACCGGGCCGAACGGCTCGGCGCGGCCGTCGGCGCACCGGTGGTCGCCCACGACGGCCGTGTCGGCGGCGGCGGCGCGCCCGGCGTTCCCCTGCCGGGGTGGGCGGTGCGGCTGCCCGAGGCGGCGGCCCCGCTGCTGCGCACCGGCCGCCCCGCCGTGCTCCCCCGGGTCCACGACCGCGCGTGCCTGCTCGACCTGCGCTGCGTGCCCGAGTCCGACGACGAGCGCCTGCGCGCGGCGGTGCAGGCGGCCCTGACCGCCCTGACCGGGGCGGACGGCGGCCCGGGAGGGGCCCGGTGAGCGTGCACGTCGTCGCCACGGCCGGGCACGTCGACCACGGCAAGAGCACCCTGGTGCGGGCCCTCACCGGGATGGAGCCCGACCGGTGGGAGGAGGAGCGCCGCCGCGGGCTGACCATCGACCTGGGCTACGCCTGGACCACGCTGCCGTCCGGGCGCGACGTGGCCTTCGTGGACGTCCCCGGCCACGAGCGCTTCCTCGGCAACATGCTCGCCGGTCTCGGACCGGCTCCCGTGGTCTGCTTCGTGGTCGCCGTCGACGAGGGCTGGCAGGCCCAGTCCGGCGACCACCGCGACGCCGTCGCGGCCCTCGGCATCGAGCACGGCGTGGTGGTGCTCACCCGCGCCGACCGGGCCCCCGGGCGCACCGGCGAGGTCCTCGCCCAGGTCCGCGCGGAGCTGGCCGGGACCGGTCTGCACGACGCGCCCGTGGTCACCGTCTCGGCCCTCGAGGGCACGGGCCTCGACGAGCTGCGCGCCGTCCTCGACGACGTCCTGGCGCGGGCGCCAGCCCCGGCCCAGGGGCGGCTGCGGCTGTGGGTGGACCGGTCCTTCACGATCACCGGTTCCGGCACGGTGGTGACCGGCACGCTGGCCGCGGGATCGCTCCGGCAGGGCGACCGGCTGCACCTGCTCGGGCACGGCGGGGCCGTGCCGGTCGTGGTCCGGGGCATGCACAGCCGGAACGTGCCGCACACCGCGCTGGAGCCGTGCACCCGCGTGGCGCTCAACCTGCGGGGGGTCTCCGCCTCCGACGTGCACCGCGGCGACGCCCTGGTCACCCCCGGCACGTGGCCGCTCACCGACGTCCTCGACGTCCGCCGGGCCACCGGCCCCGCCCTCACGGACACGGCCGAGCACCTCGTGGTCCACGCCGGCACCGCGGCGGTGCCCGCCCGGCTGAGCCCGTTCGACGACGACCACGCCCGGCTGGTCCTGGACCGGCCCCTGCCCCTGGTCCTCGGGGACCGCCTGGTGCTCCGCGACCCCGGCAGCCGCTCGGTGCTCGGCGGCGCCCAGGTCCTCGACGCCGACCCGCCCGCGCTGCGGCGGCGCGGCGACCGGGCGCGCCGCGCCGTCCGGCTCGCCGGCACGGACCTGCGCGGGGACGTCGGCGCGGAGGTGGCCCGCCGCGGCGCGGTGCCGGCGCAGCACCTGCACCGCCTCGGGCTGGTGCCCACCGCGGATGCCACCCCGCCCGGCGACGTGCGCGCGCTCGGCGGCTGGTGGGTGCACGCCCCCGTGCTCGAGTCCTGGACGCAGCGGCTGCGCACCGCCGTGGAGGAGCTGCACGCCCGGGATCCCCTGGCCGCGGGGCTCTCGCGGGGCGCCGCCCGCGACCTGCTCGCGCTGCCCGACGCCGCGCTGGTCGACCCCGTGGTCCGCGACGCCGGCCTGGAGCAGGACGGCGGGCACATCCGGTCCCCGCACCACCGCGGCGGCCTCGGCGCCCACGAGACCGCGGTGCTCGAGCTGGAGCGGCGGCTCGGGGCCGAGCCCTTCCGGAGCCCGGAGGCCGACGACCTGACGGCGCTGCGGCTCGGTGCCCGCGAGCTCGCCGCGGCCGAGCGCACCGGCCGGCTGCTCCGGCTGGGGGACGGCGTCGTGCTGCTCCCCACCGCCCCCGCCCTGGCGATGCGCGAGCTCGCCCGGCTGCCGCAGCCCTTCACCACGAGCCAGGCGCGCCAGGCGCTGGGCACCTCCCGGCGCGTCGCGATCCCGCTGCTCGAGCACCTCGACGCCCGCGGCTGGACCCGGCGGCTGGACGCCGGCCACCGGACCGTGGCGCGCTGAGCCCACGGCCCGGGACGGGCCCCGCCGCCCGGTTCCTATCCGCGCAGCGCCCTGAGGTGCTCGACCGCCTGGGGCAGCACCTTCTGCAGGTCGCCCACGATGCCGAGGTCGGCGATCTCGAAGACCGGCGCCTGCTCGTCCTTGTTCACGGCCACGATCGTGCCCGCCGTCTGCATCCCGGCGCGCTGCTGGACGGCCCCGGAGATCCCGCACGAGACGTAGAGCTGCGGGGAGACGGTGCGCCCGGTCTGGCCCACCTGCGCCTCGGGGCCGATCCACCCGGCGTCCACCGCCGCGCGGGAGGCCCCGATCGCCCCGCCGAGGACGTCGGCGAGCGCCTCGAGCGGCCCGAAGTCCCCGCCCGTGCCGCGGCCGCCGGCCACGACCACGCGCGCCTCGCCCAGCGCCGGGCGCCCGGAGGCCGGCAGCGCGGACCGGCCCACCACCCGGGCCGCGGGCACGGTGTCCTCGAGCACGTGCGTGCGCACCCGCGGGCACTGCGCCCCGGCCGGCCCCGCGCCGGGGGCGCCCGCGGCGGCGTCGGCCGCGGGGTCGGCGGGGAGCACGACCGAGTTGGGGCGGACGGTCGCGATCAGCACCGGGCTCGTGGCCCGGCACCGGGTGGTCCACCCCCCGGCGAGGACGGACTTGGTGGCGACGAGGTCTGCGTCGAGGGCGACCACGTCGGTGACCACCCCGGCCCCGAGCCGCACGCCCAGGCGCGCGGCGACGTCCTTGGCCTCGGGGGTGGCGGCGAGCAGCAGCGCCGTGGCGCCGGTCTCCCGGGCGGCGGCCTCCGCGAGCGCGACGGCCGGCGTGGTGAGCCGGTCGCCGGGCCCGCCCTCCGGGGCGTGCACGGTGCCCACCCCGTGGGCGGCGAGCTCGCCGAGCAGGGCGTCGCCGGGCGCGTCCGGCACGACGACGTGCGTCTCCCCCAGCGTGCCGGCGAGCACGAGCAGCTCCCGGTCGGCGCGGCGCAGCCGGTCCGTGGTGGCCAGCACCACCAGTGCGACGGTCGTGGTCGTGGTCATGGTCGTCCTCCTCCTGCCCGGCGGGCGGGCGCGTGCGATGGGGGTCCGGCGGGGTCGGCCGGGTGCTCAGACGAGCTTCCGGGCCACGAGGAACTCGGCGAGGCGGATGCCGCCCTCGCCGTCGTCGGCCACGACCTCTCCGGCCGTCCGGGGCGGGCGCGGCACGGCGTCGAGCACCTCGGTGAGCGAGCCTGCGAGGCCCACGTCCCCGGCGTCCAGGCCGAGGTCGGCGACGGACCACGTCTGCACGGGCTTCTTCTTGGCCGCCATGATCGCCTTGAAGTTGGGGTAGCGCGGGGTGTTGACCTGGTCCGTCACGGCCACGAGCGCCGGCAGCTCCGCGGCGACCCGGAGGGCCTCGGTCTCGGTGTGCCGGACGGCCGTGAGCGAGGCGCCGTCCTCGGCCAGCGCCAGGGAGCTCGCGAAGCCGACGTGGGCGAGACCGAGCCGCTCGGCGAGCTGACCGGGGACCAGGGACGTCTCGCCGTCGGTGGAGGCCATGCCGGTGAGCACGAGGTCCACGGCCCGGTCCTCCGCCGCGGCGATCCGCTGCACCGCCGCGGCGAGCACCCGGGCGGTGACCCAGGCGTCGGAGCCGGCGAGGGCGTCGTCGAGCACGTGGAACCCGGCGTCGGCACCCAGCTGGAGGGCGCGCTTGAGCGCGTCCGTCGCGCCCGCGGGGCCCAGGGTGAGGGCGAGCACGCGGTGCCCGGCCGCCGCGTCGCCGTGCGTCTCGACGATCTGCACGGCGGCCTCGAGGGCGTACTCGTCGAGCTCGGAGAGGATCCCGGACGCGCGCTCGAGCAGGGGCGGGCTCCCGGCGAGGACGCGGTCCCCCGCGGCGTCGGGGACGTGCTTGACGGGGACGACGATCGTCAGGGGCTGGCTCATGGTCTCCTCCGGACGGGACGGGGATGGACGGGACGGGGATGGACGGGACGGGGCGGGAACGGGCGGTCCGTGCGGCCGGACCGGGTCTCAGGCGTCCGCGCGGCGCACGAGGCGCTCGGCGTGGCGGATCAGGGGTTCGTCGACCATCCGCCCGCGGAACGCGAAGACGCCGGGGGTGCGGCGGGCGGCCGCGAGCAGCTCCCGGGCGGCCTCGACCTCCTCGGCATCGGGCCGGTAGGCGGCGCGGACGGTCCCGACCTGACCGGGGTGGAGGCAGGCGGTGGCCGCGAAGCCGGAGGCCACCGCGTCGAGGGCCTCCTCGCGCAGGCCGTCGTGGTCGGCGAGGTCGACGTGCACCGCGTCGATCGCGGGCCGGCCGGCGGCGCCGGCCGCGAGCAGGACGGCGGAGCGGGCGTGGCGGGCCACGTCCCGGTAGGCGCCGTCCCGGCGCCGGGACGAGCTGCCGCCGAGCGAGGCCACGAGGTCCTCGGCGCCCCACATCAGCGCGACCACGTTGGGGGCCCGTGCGATCTCGGCCGCGTTGACCACGCCCTGCGCGGTCTCGCACAGCGCGACGACGCGGTGCAGGCCCAGCTCGGCGGCGACGGCGAGCCGTTCCGCGGAGGCGGTCTTGGGCAGCATCACGGTGGTGTACCCGGTGTGCCGCAGCGCGACGAGGTCGTGGGCGAAGTCCTCGGTGTCCTCGGCGTTGATCCGCACGATCGTGCGGGCGGGGTCCAGGGGCGTGGCCACGAGGGCGTCCCGGGCGGCGGGCTTGGCGGAGGGCGCCACGGCGTCCTCGAGGTCGAGGATCACGGCGTCGGCGCGCTCGGCCGCCTTGGCGTAGCGCTCGGGGCGGTCGGCCGGGCAGAAGAGCAGGGCGGGTCCGAGGGTGAACGGGTCGGTCATCGGGGCTCCTTCGCCGGGGTGTCGCGGTGGGATGTCACGGTGTGCTGTCACTGCGGGGCGGCGTCGCGGGACCACACGAGCACCGAGCGGGTGCACTCGGCCACCACGACGCCCTCCTGGTTGCGGCCCACGTGCTTCACGCGGACGATGCCCTGCCCGGGCCGGGAGGCCGAGGGGCGGGCGCCGAGGACCTCGGAGGACGAGTACAGGGTGTCCCCGTGGAAGAGCGGGTGCGGGAAGGCGACCTCCTCGAAGCCCAGGTTCGCCACGATGGTGCCCTGGGTCAGCTGGGCCACGGACGCCCCCACGATGGTCGAGAGGGTGAACATGGAGTTCACGAGCCGCCGGCCGAAGGGCTGGCGCTCGGACCACGCGGCGTCCAGGTGCAGGGACTGGGTGTTCATGGTGAGGGTCGTGAACAGCACGTTGTCCGCCTCGGTCACGGTCCGGCCCGGGGCGTGCTCGTAGACGGTGCCGACCTCGAACTCCTCGAACCACAGCCCGCGCTGGCGGACCACCCGGCGCTCCTCGGTCACGGCGGCCCCCTCAGAGTCCGAGCTCGCGGGCGATGAGCATGAGCTGCACCTCGGTGGTGCCCTCGCCGACCTCGAGGATCTTGGCGTCCCGGTAGTGGCGGGCCACCCGGAACTCGTTGATGAACCCGTAGCCGCCGAAGACCTGGGTGGCGTCCCGGGCGTTGTCCATCGCGGCCTCCCCGGCCACGAGCTTGGCGATCGCGGCCTGCGTCTTGAACGGCCGCCCGGCGAGCATCCGGGACGCGGCGTCGTAGTAGGCCAGCCGGGCGGTGTGGGCGCGGGCCTGCATCCGGGCGATCTTGAAGGAGACGGCCTGGTTGTCCCCGATGGGGCGGCCGAAGGACTGCCGCTCGCGCGCGTAGCGCACGGACTCCTCGACGCAGCCCTGGGCCGCGCCCGTGGCCAGGGCCGCGATGGCGATGCGGCCCTCGTCGAGGATGGACAGGAAGTTGGCGTAGCCGCGGCCCTCCTCCCCCAGCAGGTTCTCCTCGGGGACGCGGACGTCCTGGAGGGACAGCGGGTGGGTGTCCGAGGCGTTCCAGCCGACCTTGTCGTAGGCCTTCTCGGCGCGGAAGCCGGGGGTGTCCGTGGGGACGATGATCGTGGAGATCTCCTTGCGCACCCGCCCGTCCGGCAGTTCCGTGGTGCCGGTGACCGCGGTGACGTTCACCAGGCGGGTGATGTCCGTGCCGGAGTTGGTGATGAACTCCTTGGCGCCGTTGAGCACCCACTGCCCGTCCTCCCGCTTCGCGGTGGTGCGGGTGCCGCCGGCGTCCGAGCCGGCCTCCGGCTCGGTGAGACCGAACCCGGCGAGCGCCTTGCCCGCGGCGAGGTCGGGGAGCCAGCGCTGCTTCTGCTCCTCGGTGCCGAAGCGGAAGATCGGCATGGCGCCCAGCGACACCCCGGCCTCGAGGGTGATGGCCACGGACTGGTCGACGCGGGCGATCTGCTCCAGCGCCAGGCACAGGGCGAAGTAGTCCCCGCCCATCCCCCCGTACTCCTCGGGGAAGGGCAGGCCGAACAGGCCCATCTCCCCCATCTGCGCCACGATGTCGTAGGGGAACTCGTGCGCGGCGTCGTACCGCGCGGAGACCGGGGCGATCACCTCGTCGGCGAAGTCGCGGACGGTGTCGGAGAGGTCCTGGTACTCCTCGTCGAGCTCGAAGTTCATGGGGTGCGCTCCTGGTCGATCGGACGGGGGTCGGTCTGCGGGCGGGTGCCGGGGTCCTCCGGGGCGCCGCCGGGCGTCCCGTCGGGTGTCCCTGCGGGAGCGCCGTCCGGCACGTCGCCGCGGGCGTCCCCGGGGACCGGTGCGGGCACGCCCTCGGGGACGACGTCGGGGACCACGCGGGCGAGCAGCTGGTGCAGCGCCACGCGGTCACCGGCCCGCACGGAGAGCTCGGCGGTGCCGGCGGTGGGGGCGGTCAGGCGGTGCTCCATCTTCATGGCCTCGACCACCACCACGGTCTGCCCCTCGGCGACCCTGTCCCCGGTGGCGGCCGGGACGGCGACCACGGTGCCGGGCATGGGCGAGTGCAGCTCCGGGGCGGCGGGCCCGGCCGTGCGCTCGAGGGCGGCCAGCGACCGCTCGAGCCGGGCCTCGCGGGTCAGCACCCGGAGCTCGTAGGCGCAGCCGCCCTCGCCCACCCAGACGCTGTCCGCGCCCGCGGCCACGTGGACCACCCGGGCCGTCCCGCCGCTCTCGAGCAGGTGCGCGGCCGGGCGGCCCGGCAGCGGGGTCAGGCGCACGGCGGGGTCCACGGCGGTCCGCCGGGGCTCCTCGAGCCCGTGGGCCAGCACCACCGCGGGCCGGGCGCGGCCGGCGGCCCGCCAGCCGTCCGGGCGGGACCAGGGGCCCGTGTCCCCGGCGGGGCGCGGGTCGGCGGGCCGGTGCCGGGCGAGGTGGGCGGCCGCGGCGGCGAAGTGGCTCTCGTCGGGGGCCGTGAACTCCAGCTCCGGCAGGCGCCGCTCGATGAGGGTCGTGTCCATGACCCCGGCGCGCACCCCGGGATCGGCCAGCAGGGCGCGCAGGTACTCGGTGTTGGTGCCCACCCCGAGCACCACGGTGTCCGCCAGCGCCAGGTCGAGCCGGTCGAGGGCCTGGGCCCGGTCGGCGCCCCAGGCGACGACCTTGGCGAGCAGCGGGTCGTAGTCCGAGCCCACGGTCAACCCCGGTGCCAGCGCGGAGTCCACGCGGATCCCCGGGCCGGAGGCCTCCTCCAGGGCCAGCACGGTGCCGGCGGTGGGCAGGAAGCCGCGGGCGGGGTCCTCGGCGTAGAGCCGGGCCTCGACCGCGTGGCCGGTGAGCACCACGTCCTCCTGCGCCAGGTCCAGCGGCTCCCCCGCGGCGACGCGGATCTGCTGCGCCACGAGGTCCGTGCCGGTGACCAGCTCGGTGACGGGGTGCTCCACCTGCAGGCGGGTGTTCATCTCCATGAAGTAGAAGGTCCCGGGCTGCGCGGCGGGCACCAGGAACTCCACGGTGCCCGCACCGGTGTAGCCCACGGAGCGGGCCACCCGGCAGGCGGCCTCCCCGATCCGCTCCCGGGCGGCGGGGTCCAGCAGCGGCGAGGGCGCCTCCTCGATGACCTTCTGGTGCCGCCGCTGCAGGGAGCACTCCCGCTCCCCGAGGTGGACCACGGCCCCGTGGGCGTCGGCGAGGACCTGCACCTCGATGTGCCGGGGGGACTCGACGAGCTGCTCGAGGAGCAGGGTGTCGTCCCCGAAGGCGGCCGCGGCCACCCGGCGGGCCGTGGCCAGGGACTCCGGCAGCTCGTCCGGGGCCGCCACCACGTGCATGCCCTTGCCGCCGCCCCCGGCCGAGGGCTTGATCAGGATCGGGTACGTCATCCCGGCGGCCGCGGCCGCCAGGGCGTCGTCGTCGAGACCGGGCTCGGAGACCCCGGGGACCGTGGACACCCCGGCGGCGGACACGTGCCGCTTGGCGCGGATCTTGTCGCCCATCGTCTCGAGGGCCTCCACGCCGGGGCCGATGAACACGATCCCCGCGTCGGCGCACGCCCGGGCGAAGGCGGCGTTCTCGGACAGGAACCCGTAGCCGGGGTGGATCGCCTGCGCGCCGGTGGCCCGCGCCGCCCCGATCACGGCGTCGATGCGCAGATAGCTCTCGGCCGGGGCCGCCGGGCCCACGCACACGGCCACGTCGGCCTCCCGCACGTGCACCGCGTCCCGGTCGGCCTCGCTGTAGACCGCGACCGAGCGGATCCCCAGCGCCCGGAGCGTGCGCAGGACCCGGCGGGCGATCTCCCCGCGGTTGGCCACGAGGACGACGTCGAAGCGGCGCGGCGGCGTGCCGGCGGTCACGGGGATCACATCCTGAAGAGGCCGAAGGCCGGCTCGGGCAGCGGGGTCCGGGAGCAGACCTCGAGGGCCAGCCCGAGCACCTCCCGGGTGTCGGTGGGTGCGATCACGCCGTCGTCCCAGAGCCGGGCGGTGGAGTACCAGGGGCTGCCCTGGGCCTCGTACCGGGCCCGGATGGGCGCCATGAACGTTTCGCGCTCGGCCGGGTCCCACTCCTGTCCGCGGGCGGCCAGCTGGTCGGCCTTCACGGTGGCCAGCACCGAGGCGGCCTGGGCCCCGCCCATCACCGAGATCCGCGCCTGGGGCCAGAGGAACAGGAAGCGCGGGGAGTAGGCCCGCCCGCACATCGAGTAGTTGCCGGCCCCGAAGGAGCCGCCGATCACCACGGTGAGCTTGGGCACCCGGGTGGTGGCCACGGCCGTGACCATCTTGGCGCCGTGCTTGGCGATGCCGCCGGCCTCGTAGTCGCGGCCCACCATGAAGCCGGTGATGTTCTGCAGGAACAGCAGGGGGATCCCGCGCTGGTCGCACAGCTCGACGAAGTGGGCGCCCTTCAGCGCCGACTCCGCGAAGAGCACCCCGTTGTTGGCCACGATGCCCACGGGGTGGCCGTGGACGTGGGCGAAGCCGGTGACCAGCGTGGTGCCGTACTCGGCCTTGAACTCGGAGAAGCGGCTGCCGTCCACGAGCCGGGCGATGACCTCGTGCACGTCGTAGCCGGAGTTGGGGTCGACCGGCACCGCCCCGGGGAGCTCGTCCTCGGCCACGGCCGGGGGCGCGGGCTCCCCCACCGGCCAGGCCCGCGGGCCCGGCGGCGGCAGGGTCGCCACGATGTCCCGGACGATCTGCAGGGCGTGGGCGTCGTTCTCCGCGAGGTGGTCGACCACCCCGGACGTCCGGGCGTGCAGCTCCCCGCCGCCGAGCTCCTCCGCGGTGACCTCCTCGCCGGTGGCGGCCTTCACCAGCGGCGGGCCGCCCAGGAAGATCGTGCCCTGGTCGCGCACGATCACGGTCTCGTCGCTCATCGCCGGGACGTAGGCCCCGCCCGCGGTGCAGGAGCCGAGCACGGCCGCGATCTGCGCGATGCCCGCCGCCGAGAGGTGGGCCTGGTTGAAGAAGATCCGCCCGAAGTGCTCCCGGTCCGGGAAGACCTCGTCCTGCAGCGGCAGGTACGCCCCGCCCGAGTCGACGAGGTAGACGCAGGGCAGCCGGTTCTCCAGGGCGATCTCCTGGGCGCGCAGGTGCTTCTTGACCGTCACGGGGTAGTAGGTGCCGCCCTTGACCGTGGCGTCGTTGCACACGACCATCACCTGTCGGCCGTGGACCAGGCCGATCCCGGCGATCACGCCGGCCCCCGGGCACTCGTCGTCGTACATCCCCTCCGCGGCCAGGGCGCCGAGCTCCAGGAAGGGGCTGCCCTCGTCCAGCAGGTGATCCACCCGCTCGCGGGGCAGCAGCTTGCCGCGCGCCACGTGCCGCCGCCGGGAGGCCTCGGGCCCGCCCTGCGCCGCCCGCTCCAGGCGCCGGTTCAGCTCCTCGGCGAGCCCCTGCTGGGCGGCCGCGTTGGCGGCGAACTCCCCGCCGCCCGGATCGACCTGGGTGCTCAGCACGCGCATGGGTTCCCTCCGCTCCGGGCCGGCCGTCCGGGGATGCCATTTCGGTTAATCCCGACTAACTTGGGCTTCAGGTTAGTGGTGGCTCACTAGAATGTCCAGGAATCCGACCCCGAGAGCAGGACCCGTGACCCAGACCCAGCGCGGCCCCGGCCCGTCCACCACCGTGCGCGGGCAGGCCAAGGCCCGGCGGCGCCAGGACCTCCTGGCCGCCTCCGCCACGCTCTTCGCCGAGCGCGGCTTCGCCGGCGTCTCGATCGACGACATCGGCGCCGCCGCGGGGGTCAGCGGGCCCGCGGTCTACCGGCACTTCCCGAGCAAGCAGGCGGTCCTGGGCGCGGTCCTGCTCGAGGTCAGCCACGACCTGCTCGACCGGGGCCGTGAGGTGGTGGCCCGTTCCCCCGATCCGGCCCGGCGGCTGCGGGCGCTGATCTCCTTCCAGGTGGAGTTCGCGCTGCACCGTCCCGCCGTGATCGTGGTGCAGGACCGGGAGCTGCCGAACCTGACCGAGGAGGACCGCCGCGCGGTCCGCGTCCTGCAGCGCGGCTACGTGACGCTGTGGGTGGACGCCCTGCAGGAGCTGGCCCCGGCGCGCGACGTCGCCGAGCTCACCCTGCGCGCCCAGGCCGCCTTCGGGCTCATCAACTCGACCCCCCACTCCTTGCGCACGACCCACCGGCTGCGCGCCCCGCAGGACGCGGGGCGGCTCGACGCGGCCCGGGCCGCCCTCGAGGAGATGACCTGGGCCGCGCTGCGCACCGCGTTCGCCCCGACCCCCACCAGCACAGGAGGCACCCCGTGACCGAGACCCCGGCGTTCTACGAGGAGGAGCACCAGGAGTTCCGCGAGGTGGCCCGCGAGTTCACGACCCGCGAGGTGGCCCCGCACTACGCCGCGTGGGACGCCCAGCACATGATGCCCCGCAGCCTGTGGACGGCCGCCGGCGGGGCGGGCCTGCTCGGCCTCGCCGTGCCAGAGGAGTTCGGCGGCATGGGCCTGACGGACTACCGGTTCCGCGCCGTGCTCGACGAGGAGCTGGTCCGGCAGGGCGCCCTCGGCGTGGCCCTGGCCCTGCACCTGCACGACGACTGGGTGCTGCCCCACCTGCTCGCCCACGGCACCGACGAGCAGAAGCGACGGTGGCTGCCGCGCATGCTCACGGGAGAGCTCGTCACCTCCGTGGCCTGGACCGAGCCGGGCGCGGGCTCCGACCTGCGCGGGGTGCGCACCCGGGCCGTGCGCGACGGCGAGGAGTGGGTGCTCACCGGTCAGAAGACGTTCATCGGCAACGGGATCAGCGGGGACGCCGCCCTCGTCCTGGCGCGCACGGACGGGGGGACCGGGCGCGCCGGGGAGGACGGTCTCAGCCTGTTCCTGGTGCACAAGGCGGACTCCCCCGGCTACGAGACCGGCAAGCAGCTCGACAAGATGGGGGTCAGGGCCTCGGACACCGCCGAGCTGTTCTTCGAGGACGTCCGGGTCCCGGCGGCGAACCTCGTCGGCGCCGAGGGCGGCGGGCTGCGGCAGATCCAGCAGGTGCTGCCGCAGGGGCGGCTGGCGGTCGCCGTGGCCGCGAGCGCCGTCGCCCGCTCGACCCTGGCGGACACCCTCCGGTACACCGGCGAGCGCACGGCCTTCGGCTCCCGGGTGCTGGACTTCCAGCACACCCGGTTCGAGCTCGCGGAGCTGACGGTCGAGGTGGAGGTCGTCGAGGCCTACGTGCAGCGGGCGGTGCACGCGTTCAACGCGGGGACCCTCGACGTGGTGGGGGCGTCCAAGGCCAAGTACTGGGCCGGCGAGCGGGCGCGGTCCGTGACGGACCGGTGCCTCCAGCTGCACGGCGGCTACGGGTACATCCTCGACTACCCGGTGGCGCAGGCCTATCTCGCGTCCCGGCTGCTGACGATCTTCGGGGGCACCAGCGAGATCCTGCGGGAGACCATCGGGCGGGCCGTGGCCGACGAGGCGTGAGGAGCGCCCCGGTCAGCGCACGTCCAGGGACGCCCGCCCGGTCCGGCGGGCCGCCGGTGCCGCGCCGAGCCGCTGGGACACCTCCCGGGCCGCCGCCACGGCGGCGGCCGCGAGCAGCTCGGCCTGCTCCGGCGTGACCCGGTAGCGGGGCGCGGCGACCATGACGGCCGCGACCAGCTGGTCCCGGTGGTCGCGGACGGCGGCGGCGACCCCGACCTCCTCCACGGAGGTCTTGCCGTAGTTGAGGGCCACCCCGTCCTCGGCGACCTGCCGCAGGGACTCCAGGTAGAGCTCGATGCCCGCCTCGGTGGGATCGGGCAGCTCGACGATCCCGGACAGCAGCAGCGCCCGGACCCGCTCCGGCGGCTGCTCGGCGAGGAAGATCTGCACCGAGGCGCTCAGGGCCGTGTCGTACCGGGTGCCCAGCGGGGTGGTGTGCTTGATCTGCCGCGGGCTGGGGATCTGCTCCACGCACACGGCCTGGTCGCCGTTCCAGACCAGCAGCGCGCTGGTCTCCTGGGTCTGCTCGGTGAGCTCGAGCAGCACGGGGTACGCCACCCGCCGCTCGTCCAGTTCCGCGAGCAGCGGGCCGGCCACGGAGATCAGGCCGAGGCCCAGGCGGTAGCGCCGCGTCTGCGGGTCCCGCTCCACCACGTCCTCCCGCTCCAGGGTGGTCAGGAGCCGGGAGACGGTGCTCTTGTGCAGGCCCACGCGCGCCGCGATCTCGGTCACCCCGAGCGTGGGTTCGGCCGCGGAGAAGCACCGCAGCACCCGCAGGGCGTGGGAGACGACGGACGCCGCGCGGGCTTCGCTCGAGGAGGCGCTGGCCGGTGATTCAGTCATAGGACTCTCCATTCTCCTGCACGGGGGCGGGTCGGCCGTGCACGGCCGTTCCGGCGGCGGGGCCGTGTGTCGCGGCCCCGCCGCCCGGAGGCCGTGCGACGGCGCTCGCGCCACGGGACGGTGGGCACGCCGCGACCGCGGTCAGGACCACCGTCCCGTGGGCGGGGATCACGGCCGCGCGAGCGCGTCCGGGACCGGCTCCCGTCCGGCGGGCACCGCGGCCGGCCGGGCCGGGGGCTGCGGGACCGCCCGCTCCACCACCGTGGCGTCCTCGCCGTCGGCCGCGTCCGGCGAGGGGTCGTTGACCTCGCGCTCCAGGCGCTCGGTCTCCGGGGTGCGGGTGAGCAGCCGCCGGACCAGGTTCGCGATCATCAACAGGATGACGAAGGAGAACGGGAAGGCCCCGATGATGGTGCCGGTCTGCACCGTGTCCACCACCGCGGTGCCGCCGAGCGTGAGCAGCGTGACCGCCACGGCGGCGATGCTGGCCACGAGCACCACGCGGAAGAGGGGCCCGGCCCTGCGCGGCGCGGAGACGAACTCGGCCAGGGCGTGGGCGCCGGAGTCCAGGGAGGTGACGTAGTAGGTGGCGACGAGCACGGTGGCGACCACGAGCAGCAGCGAGCCGACGACGGGCACGGACTCCAGCATGACGAACAGCCCGCTGGACGTGTCCGCCGCGACCGCCGCGGAGATGCCGCGGTCGCTGCGGTCGTCGTAGTGCAGCGCCGCCGAGCCGATCACGCCGATCCACGCCATCACGATCAGGGAGGGGACCACCGTGACGCCGATGACGAACTCACGGATGGTGCGCCCCCGGGAGATGCGGGCGATGAAGCCGGCGACGAACGGGCTGAAGGCGATGACCCAGCACCAGATGAACACGGTCCACCAGCCGTTCCAGCTGTCCTGCCAGGTGGCGATGTCCTGGCCCGCGGTCCCCGCGTCGGTCCAGAAGCTCATCGGGAGGAAGTTGGTGAAGAAGGAGCCGAAGGTCTGCGTGATGTTGGAGATGAGGAAGATCGTGGGGCCGAAGACGAACACGGCCACGAGCAGGACGATGCTCAGCACCGAGTTGAGCTCGCTGATCCGCTTCATGCCCTTGTTGATGCCGAAGAACGCGGAGACGGCGGTGAGCCCGCCCAGGCCCAGGATCACCAGCAGCCAGACGCCCGAGCTCGGCGAGAGCCCCGTGAAGGACGCGAGCCCCGAGCTGAACTGCATGGCGGCGAAGCCGAAGGACGTGGCCAGGCCCAGGACGGTGGCGATGATGGCCAGCAGCTCCACGACCACGCCGGCCCCGCGCTGCGACCACTTCGGCAGGATGTCGACCGTGGCCTCGCGGAAGGTGAGGGTCTTGCCGAGGTTGTGGTGGGAGTAGGCGAGGCAGACGGCCACCACGCAGTACATGGCCCAGGCCGTCAGGCCCCAGTGGAAGTAGGACCACACCATGGCACCCTCGGCCGCCCCGTCCTGCCCCGCGGGCACGACGGGGTTGTCGTCCCGGAGCAGGATGGGCTCGGCGACCGACCAGAAGATGAGGCCGATGCCCTGTCCGCAGGCGAAGAGCATCGAGTACCAGGCGAACTTGCCGTGCTCCGGGCGGGCGTCCGGGCCGCCGAGGCGGATCGAGCCGACGCGGCTGACGACCAGCCACACGCAGACGGCGACCGCCACGAGCGAGTACAGGATGAACAGCCACGTGAAGTTCCCGGTCACGAAGGTGCGCGCCGTGGAGATGGCCTCGGCGGCGCCGCCCGGGTCCATGGTCACCACCACCAGCACGGCGATGATGAGCAGGGGCGGGAGGACCGTGATGACGAGCCGGTCCAGGGCGGGCAGGTGCCGTCCCCGGAACCGCGGCACGGTCACGGCCTCGGTGGCGGCCGCCGCGGAGGCGTGTGACTTCTTCATGTGTTTCTCACTTCCCGAACTCGCTGGTGACCGCCCGGACGATGCCGGTGCGGACGGTGGAGAGCAGCAGCTCGCCGCGCTGGGCGGTCGCGCCTGCTGGAGAGGAGAGGCACCCGGAGCTCGGGGTGCGAGCGGGGTCCTCGGGGAAAACGTCGTAGGGGGCCAGGTCAGCGGGGGGATGGTCGGGGGCCCGGGACATGTCGACCTTCTCCGGGTGCAGGTGGAGCATCAGCGAGGTCTCGAGGACGCCTCCGTGCTCGATGTCCCAGCCGAGGAAGCCGTCGGGGAAGACGGCCGCCAGGGTCTGCTCGTCGACGAAGTCCCAGTACGAGAGCAGCAGGGCCCGGCTGTCGTCGAGGCCTCCGGCCCGGGCCTCGCGCACCGCGAGGTCGAGTCCTTCGTAGAGGAACTGGTAGTTCTCGAAGTGGCCGTTGACCACCGCGATCCGGCGGACGCCGTGGCGGAAGAACTCCAGCACCACGTCCTTCGTCTGTGCGATGAGGGCCTGGGCCGAGAGACTGGTGGTGCCGGCGCGGTGGTTGCCGCCCCCGGAGCGGGGCTGGGACTTGTAGCCGTAGCAGAAGGCCGGCGCCACCAGGGCGTCGAGGTCCTCCGCCGCCGCCAGGGAGATGGCGCGGGAGAGCATGGCGTCCACGCCCAGCGGCATGTGCGGCCCGTGCTGCTCCGTGGCCCCGGTGGGGATGAGCACCAGCCCCTGACCGGTGGCCACGTACTCCTGGTAGCTGTGGGCGTCGAGGTCTTCGAGCGAACGGGTGGTGACCACCGTGGTCCTTCCGTGCAGTGGATGTGGCGGTGCCGCGGGGTGCGGCTGCGGCAGAGGAGCTGCCGGGGGGACGGCGGCGGCGCACCGGGGCGCCGCCGCCGTCGTCGTCGTTCCGTGCCTAGGCGGACACGATGTTGTGCTCGGGGCCGTACGGGAACCTGGTGATGTTCTCCGCGCCGTCCTCGCCGACGACGAGGATGTCGTGCTCGCGGTAGCCCCCGGCGCCCGGCTCGCCCTCCGGGACCGTGATCATCGGCTCCATGGACACGACCATGCCCGGCTCCAGCACCGTGTCGATGTCCTCGCGCAGCTCCAGGCCGGCCTCGCGGCCGTAGTAGTGGCTGAGCACGCCGAAGGAGTGGCCGTAGCCGAAGGTGCGGTTGGCGAGCAGGCCGTGGGAGATGTAGATCTCGTTGAGCTCGGCGGCGATGTCCTTGCAGACCGCCCCGGGCTTGATCAGCTCGAGGCCGCGCTCGTGGACCTCGACGTTGATCTCCCACAGCTCGCGCGAGCGCGCGTACGGCTCGCCCAGGAACAGGGTGCGCTCCAGGGCGGTGTAGTAGCCCGACGTCATCGGGAAGCAGTTCAGGGACAGGATGTCCCCGCGCCGGAGCTTGCGGGTGGTGGCCCAGTTGTGGGCGCCGTCGGTGTTGATCCCGGACTGGAACCACACCCAGGTGTCGCGGACCTCGCGGTGCGGGAACGTGCGGGCGATCTCGTGGACCATCGCCTCGGTGCCGATGAGCGCGACCTCGTACTCGGTGATGCCCTCGCGGATCGCGGCACGGATGGCCTCGCCGCCGAGGTCGCCGATGCGGGCGCCGTGCTTGATGACCTCGATCTCCTCGGCGGACTTGAGCATGCGCTGGCGCATGGCGTCCTGGGAGACGTCGGTGAGCTCGGCGCCCTCGAACGCGGCCTGGATGCGCCGGCGGGTCAGCAGCGGCAGGGCGTCGTCCTCGACGCCGATCCGCCGGGCCTGCACACCGCGCCGGCGCAGGGCCTCCTGGAGGCCGTAGTAGAAGTTGTCGCGCCGCCAGTCGGTGTAGACGATGTTGTCGCCGTAGCTGGTGCGCCACGGCATGCCGGCGTCGATGTTGGCGGTGACCGTGACGGAGTCGTCGGCGGTGACGACCAGGGCGTAGTTGCGTCCGAACGTGGTGTAGAGGAAGTCCGAGTAGTACTTGATGCCGTGGTAGCTGGTGAGGATGACGGCGTCGAGCTGCTGCTCCGCCATGATCCGCCGCAGGCCGTCCAGCCGGCGCTCGAACTCGGCGTCGGAGAAGGTCAGCTGCTCCTTCTGCCCGTTGTGCAGGGTCTTCAGGCGCTCGAGCTCGGCGACGGAGGCGGCGGGGGCGGTGATGGGCGAGGTGGTCATGGTCGTCCTTTCGTGGGTGGTGCTGGTGCGGTGTGGGATGATCAGCGCCGGGGTGGCGCCGACCGGGAAGGGTGGTCGTGGAGGAGCGTCAGCGCTCCAGGGGCTTGCCGCAGGTCTCGCGGGAGAGGGCGACGGCGACGAAGGACACCGCCGCGGCGGCCATCAGGTACCAGGCCGGTGCGAGGTTCGTGGCGAAGGCGGAGATCAGCAGCGTGGCCATGAAGGGTGCCGTACCGCCGAAGACGGCATTGGCGAGGTTGAAGCTCACGGCGAAGCCGGTGTAGCGGATGCGGGTGGGGAACAGCTCGGCCAGGAAGCTGGGCAGCGTCCCGTCGTTGAGGGTCAGCATCGCCCCCAGCAGCACCTGGACCGCCAGCACGGCCACGAACGACCCCGACTCCAGCACCATGAACGCCGGCAGCGTCAGGACGATGAAGCTCACGGACGCGGCCATGAGCATCCGCTTGCGGCCGAACCGGTCGGAGGCCAGGCCGGTGAGGAAGATGAAGCCGACGTAGGAGAGCAGCGCCAGCGAGGTGGCCAGGAAGGACTCGGTCCTCCCGAGACCGATCTCCTCGGAGAGGTAGGTCGGCATGTAGCTGAGCAGGATGTAGAAGCCCACGGCGTTGAGCAGCACCGCGCCGACCGCGCGCAGCAGGGCGCCCCAGTGGTTGCGGAACATGTCCCGGACCGGGGCCTTGATGACCTCGTCCTCCGCGGCGAGCTCCTGGAACGCCGGGGTGTCCTCGAGCTTCGTGCGGATGTAGCGGCCGATCAGGCCCATGGGCGCTGCGAGCAGGAAGGGGATGCGCCAGCCCCAGCTGGTCAGCTGGTCGTCGGAGAGCACCGCGGTCAGGCCGGCGACGAACAGTGAGCCGAAGAGCAGGCCGGTGGCCGTGCTCGCGGGCACCACGGCGGCGTATACCCCGCGCCGGCGGTCCGGGGCGTACTCGACGAGGAACGCCGAGGCCCCGGCGTACTCCCCGGCCGCGGAGAACCCCTGCACGATGCGCACCACGAGCAGCAGCACCGGTGCGAAGATCCCGATGGAGTCGTAGCCCGGGATCAGGGCGATGCAGAACGTGGAGACCGACATGATGAGGATGGACAGGGAGAGCGCCGTGCGCCGGCCGAGCTTGTCGCCGAGGTGCCCCCAGACGAAGCCACCGAACGGGCGGACGAAGAACGAGATGGCGAACAGGGCAAAGGTCGCCAGCAGGGCCGTCTGCGGATCGGACTCGGGGAAGAACACCACCGCGATGGTGGCGGCCAGGTACCCGTAGATCGCGTAGTCGAACCACTCGACGAAGTTGCCGATGAAGCTGGCCGCCACCACGAGGCGCCGGACCGCGGGATCAGGGGCCCCGGTGACCGGGGAGGTCGTCGGCGCCGTCGTGGTCGCACTGCCGTCGGAGGGGTGGGACATGAGCATCTCCCGAGGATGATGTGTTGCATTTCTTGCAACAGCGTTGCCTCAATGTAGGGAGTGATTCAGCTCACCGTCAATGGCCGTGACGTTAAATCGTGTCACCGCGGGGTTAAACCCGGTCACACAGGGAGACATCCAGCCGACCGTGATGCCGGGATGACGCATCGGAGTTGTGATCAGCGCAACAAAAGGCCGCTCAAAGGACCCGCCGCACCTGCTCCTCGAAGTCGCGGATGTGCTCGAGCATGATCGTGGCGGCCTCGTCGCCCCTGCCCTCCAGCACCGCGGTGAGCAGGGCCGCGTGCACGGAGATGTGCTCCTGCAGCTGCGGGATCCGGTCGGCGGCCACGCACCAGATGCGGGTGGCCAGGTTGCCGTAGCGCGTCAGGGTCGTCTCCAGGTGCGCGTTGCCGGCGGCGGCGTACACGGCCCGGTGGATGGCCACGTCCCAGCGCAGGGTGTCCTCGCGGTCCTCGGCGGCCGGCTCCTCGAGCTGCTCCCGCAGCCGCTCCAGCCGTTCGCGGGCGGCACCCCCGCGCCGCCCGGCGGCCAGACGGGCCGCCAGCGGCTCCAGCACCTCGCGCACCTGGGAGATCTCGGACAGGGCCGTGATGTCCACCGTGGTCGCGAACGTCCCCCGGCGCGGATAGGTCACCACGAGGTGCTCGGACTCCAGCCGCTTGAGCGCCTCGCGCAGCGGAGTGCGACCCACGCCCAGGTCCTCGCTCAGGCGGGCCTCGTTGAGCGGGCTGCCGGGCGGGATGTCGAGCAGGATCAGCCGGTCCTGCAGCCGGAGGAAGGCCTGGTCGGCCAGGGACCGGCCGCCCGCCGCGGTCTCGTCGGTGTGCTGCAGCATGCGGGCCCTTCCTGCGGCGTGTGTGACGGGGCGGGAGCGCCGGATGACGACGGGACGGGAAGTCATGCTTGACCCGCCGTGCCCCTCGTCACATACTAGGCCTGAACAACTGATATATCAGTTGCACACAGAAGACTTCCCAGGAGGGCACATGACCGTGCACGAGGACCACCCCCTGTACCAGCCGCTGGCCGAGAGCGACCCCGAGGTCGCCGCGGCCGTCGACGCCGAGCTGCGGCGCCAGCAGTCCACGCTGGAGATGATCGCCTCCGAGAACTTCGCGCCCACGGCGGTCATGGAGGCCCAGGGCTCGGTGCTCACGAACAAGTACGCCGAGGGCTACCCCGGCCGGCGCTACTACGGCGGCTGCGAGCACGTGGACGTGATCGAGCAGCTCGCGATCGACCGCCTCAAGGCCCTGTTCGGCGCCGAGCACGCCAACGTCCAGCCGCACTCCGGGGCCCAGGCCAACGCCGCGGCCATGTCCGCGCTGCTCCAGCCCGGCGACACCATCCTGGGCCTGGACCTCGCCCACGGCGGGCACCTGACGCACGGGATGAAGCTCAACTTCTCCGGCAAGCTCTACCAGGTCGCCGCCTACGGGGTCTCCGAGGACGACCACCGGGTCGACATGGACGAGGTCGCCCGGCTCGCCCGGGAGCACCGCCCGCAGCTCATCATCGCCGGCTGGTCCGCCTACACGAGGCAGCTGGACTTCGCCGCGTTCCGTGCGATCGCCGACGAGGTCGGGGCGTACCTGATGGTCGACATGGCGCACTTCGCCGGGCTCGTCGCCGCCGGACTGCACCCCAACCCGGTGCCCCACGCCGACGTGGTGACCTCCACCACGCACAAGACGCTCGGCGGCCCGCGCGGCGGAGTGATCCTGTGCAAGCAGGAGCACGCGAAGAAGATCAACTCCGCGGTCTTCCCCGGTCAGCAGGGCGGACCCCTGGAGCACGTGATCGCGGCCAAGGCCGTGGCCTTCAGGCACGCCGCGGCCGAGGAGTTCACCGACCGCCAGGTGCGCACCCTGGAGGGCGCGAAGATCCTGGCCACCCGGCTGCTGTCCCCGGACGTCATGGCCACCGGGATCAACC
Organism: Kocuria sp. GQ42; assembly: GCF_059758435.1. Taxonomy (NCBI): domain Bacteria; kingdom Bacillati; phylum Actinomycetota; class Actinomycetes; order Micrococcales; family Micrococcaceae; genus Kocuria; species Kocuria sp. GQ42. Next base: position 64,299 of record NZ_JCAXEN010000009.1, read on the forward strand.
TGGTCAGCGGCGGCACCGACGTGCACCTGGTGCTGGTGGACCTGCGGAACTCCGAGCTCGACGGGCAGCAGGGCGAGGACCGACTGCACCGCATCGGGATCACGGTCAACCGCAACGCCGTGCCCTTCGACCCCCGCCCGCCGATGGTCTCCTCCGGTCTGCGGATCGGCACCCCGGCCCTGGCAACCCGCGGCTTCGGGGCCGAGGAGTTCACGGAGGTGGCCGACATCATCGCCCAGGCGCTGATCCAGGAGCTGACCGACGAGCTCGTCGAGCAGCTGCGCGATCGCGTGACCGCCCTGGCCGAGCGGTTCCCGCTCTACCCGAACCTCTCCGCCCCCGTCCTGAACGGAGCCTTCTGATGGCCGACCTGCTGCCGGAGCACCCGGACTTCCTGTGGCGCAACCCGGACCCGAAGTCCTCCTACGACGCCGTGATCGTCGGCGGCGGCGGACACGGGCTGGCGACCGCCTACTACCTGGCCAAGAACCACGGCATGACCAACATCGCCGTGCTGGAGCGGGGCTGGCTGGCCGGCGGGAACATGGCGCGCAACACCACGATCATCCGCTCCAACTACCTGTGGGACGAGTCCGCGGCGATGTACGAGCACTCCCTGAAGCTCTGGGAGATCCTGCCCGAGGAGCTGGAGTACGACTTCCTGTTCTCCCAGCGCGGCGTGATGAACCTGGCGCACACCCTGGGGGACGTCCGCGAGTCGATGCGCCGGGTCAACGCGAACAAGCTCAACGGCATCGACGCGGAGTGGATCAGCCCGGAGCAGGTCAAGGAGCTGTGCCCGATCATCAACATCGGGGACGACATCCGCTATCCGGTGATGGGGGCGACCTACCAGCCGCGCGCGGGCATCGCCAAGCACGACCACGTGGCCTGGGCCTTCGCCCGCAAGTGCGACGAGATGGGCGTGGACATCATCCAGAACTGCGAGGTCACCGGCTTCGTCAAGGACGGCGACCGGGTGGTGGGGGTCGAGACCAGCCGCGGGCGCATCAACGCCGGCAAGGTCGGGCTCTGCGGGGCCGGGCACTCCTCGGTCCTGGCGGAGCTCGCCGGGTTCCGGCTGCCGATCCAGTCCCACCCGCTGCAGGCCCTGGTCTCGGAGCTGCACGAGCCCGTGCACCCGACCGTGGTGATGTCCAACCACGTGCACGTCTACGTCTCCCAGGCCCACAAGGGCGAGCTGGTCATGGGCGCCGGCGTGGACGCCTACAACGGCTACGGCCAGCGCGGCGCCTTCCACGTCATCGAGGAGCAGATGGCGGCAGCGGTGGAGCTCTTCCCGATCTTCGCCCGCGCCCACGTCCTGCGCACGTGGGGCGGCATCGTCGACGTCACCCTGGACGCCTCCCCGATCGTCTCCAAGACGCCCGTGGACCAGATGTACGTCAACTGCGGCTGGGGAACCGGCGGGTTCAAGGGAACCCCCGGCGCCGGCTACTCCTTCGCCCACACCATCGCCCACGACGAGCCCCACCCCCTCAACGAGCCCTTCGCCCTGGAGCGGTTCGAGACCGGGGTCCTCATCGACGAGCACGGCGCCGCCGCCGTGGCCCACTAGGAGGCCGGAACACCATGCTGCTGATCGAGTGCCCCAACTGCGGGCCGCGCGACGAGACCGAGTACCAGTACGGCGGGGAGGCGCACGTGCCCTACCCCGAGGACCCCAGCCGGCTCTCCGACAAGGAGTGGGCGGAGTACCTCTTCTACCGCAACAACCCCAAGGGTCTGATCGCGGAACGGTGGGCCCACGCCGTCGGCTGCCGCCGCTGGTTCAACGTCGTCCGCGACACCGTGACCTACGACATCAAGGCCGTCTACAGGATCGACGAGCCCAAGCCCGAGATCGGAGGCGTCAAGTGAGCGCGCAGACCCACCGCCTGCCGGCGCAGCAGAGTGCGCCCGGCAGCATCGACCGCACCACGCCGGTGCGCTTCACCGTCGACGGGCAGGAGCACACCGGGTACGCCGGTGACACCCTGGCCTCGGCCCTGCTCGCCGCCGGGCGCATCCACTGCGGCGACTCGATGTACCTGGGCCGTCCGCGCGGGATCGTGTCCGCCGGGGTGGAGGAGCCCAACGCCCTGGTCAAGGTCGCCGCGCGCACGGAGGCCGACGTCGACGAATCCATGCTCCCGGCCACCACGGTCGAGCTGACCGACGGTCTGCAGGCGTCCTACCTGCGCGGTCTCGGACAGCTCGACCCCCGCAAGGACGAGGCCGTCTACGACCACAAGCACGTGCACACCGACGTCCTCGTCGTCGGCGCCGGCCCCGCCGGGCTGGCCGCGGCCCGCGAGGCCGCGAAGTCAGGGGCCCGGGTCATCCTCATGGACGAGCAGCCGGAGGCCGGAGGCTCCCTGCTGTCGGGCCGCGACGACGTCGTCGACGGCCTGCCCGCCCGCGACTGGGTCGCCCGCACCCTCACCGCCCTGGAGGCCGAGCCCGAGGTCACGGTCCTGCACCGCACCACGGCGTTCGGCAACTACGACGCCAACTACGTCGTCGCCGTCCAGCGGCGCACCGGCCACCTCGCCGAGGCCCCGGGTCCCGGCGTGTCGCGGGAGCGGATCTGGCACGTGCGGGCGCAGCAGATCGTGCTCGCCACCGGCGCGCACGAGCGGCCGGTCGTCTTCGCCAACAACGACCGCCCCGGCATCATGCTCGCCGGATCGGTGCGCACCTACCTCAACCGCTACGCGGTCGCCGCCGGCACGTCGGTGGTCGTGGCCACCACGAACGACTCCGCCTACGACCTCGTGGCCGACCTCGCCGCCGCCGGGGTCCGTGTCGCGGCCGTGGTCGACTCCCGCCCGGAGCTCCACGGCCGGGCCGCCGACATCGCCGCGAGCACCGGGGTTCGCCTGTTCGCCGGCAGCGCCGTGGTGGACACCGCCGGCGACGGCGAGCACGGGCGGATCAGCGCCGTGACGATCGGCGGGATCGATGGGTCCGGCGCGCTGACCGGCCCCACCACCACCGTGGACACGGATCTGCTCGCCGTCTCGGGCGGGTGGACCCCGGTGGTCCACCTGCACAGCCAGCGGCAGGGGAAGCTGACCTGGGACGAGCGCCTCGCGGCGTTTGTCCCGGGCGCCCCCGTGCGGGACCAGCACACTGCGGGCTCGGTCAACGGCACCACCGACCTGGCGTGGTGCCTCACCGAGGGTGCCCTCGCCGGGGCCGAGGCCGCCGGCCGGGCCGGCTTCGAGACCCAGCCCGAGACCCCGCACGCGGAGAGCGTCGAGTCCTCGCCCGTCCGCCCGCTGTGGCTGGTGCCCGGGCCCGAGGGCGCGTCCGCCGACTGGACCCGCCACTTCGTCGACTTCCAGCGCGACCAGACGGTCGCGGACGTGCTGCGCTCCACCGGCGCCGGCATGCGGTCCGTGGAGCACGTCAAGCGCTACACCTCCATCTCGACCGCCAACGACCAGGGCAAGACCTCCGGGGTCAACGCCATCGGCGTCATCGCCGCGGCGCTGAACAGCACCGACGTCGGCGGGATCGGCACCACCACCTACCGCGCCCCCTACACCCCGGTGGCCTTCACGGCCCTGGCCGGACGACGGCTCGGCCACCTGTTCGACCCGGCGCGGCTGACCTCGGTCCACCCCTGGCACGTGGCCCACGGGGCCCTGTTCGAGGACGTCGGGCAGTGGAAGCGGCCCTGGTACTACCCGCAGGCCGGAGAGGACATGGACACGGCGGTGCTGCGCGAGTGCGCGGCCGTGCGCGGGTCCGTGGGGTTCATGGACGCCACCACCCTGGGCAAGATCGAGATCCGGGGCAAGGACGCCGGGGAGTTCCTCAACCGCGTCTACACCAACGCCTTCAAGAAGCTCAAGCCCGGCATGGGCCGGTACGGGGTCATGTGCACCCCCGACGGGATGGTCTTCGACGACGGCGTGACCCTGCGCCTGGACGAGGACCGGTACTTCATGACCACCACCACCGGTGGCGCGGCCAAGGTCCTGGACTGGCTCGAGGAGTGGTCCCAGACCGAGTGGCCGGAGCTCGACGTCACCTTCACCTCGGTCACGGAGCAGTACACCACCGTCGCCGTCGTGGGCCCGAAGTCCCGGGCCGTCGTCGAGAAGCTCGCCCCCGAGCTGGACCTGTCCAACGAAGCGTTCCCGTTCATGGCCTTCCGCGAGACCGTCCTGGCCTCCGGGGTGCCCGCACGGATCTGCCGGATCTCCTTCTCCGGGGAGCTGGCCTTCGAGATCAACGTCTCCTCCTGGTACGGCCTGCCGGTCTGGGAGGCCGTCGCGGAGGCCGGCGCCGAGTTCGGCATCACCCCCTACGGCACCGAGACCATGCACGTGCTGCGCGCGGAGAAGGCCTTCCCCATCGTGGGCCAGGACACCGACGGCACCGTCACCCCGCAGGACCTGGGGATGGACTGGGTGGTGTCCAAGACCAAGGACTTCATCGGCAGGCGCTCCTACGACCGCCCGTCCGCCACCAGCCCGGACCGCAAGCAGCTGGTCGCGGTCCTGCCGGTGGACCGGACGTTCCGGCTGCCGGAGGGTGCCCAGCTGGTGGACCACGGCACCCCCATCACCCCGGAGGTCGCCCCCGTGCCCATGGTCGGCCACGTCACCTCCAGCTACCGCAGCGCCGCCCTGGACCGGACCTTCGGGCTCGCCCTGGTGGAGAACGGCCGCAACCGCATCGGTGAGACGCTCCAGGCCCCGCTCGACGGCCGGCTCGTGGACGTCGTCATCGCAGAACCCGTGCTCTACGACCCCGAAGGGAACCGCCGTGATGGCTGAGCAGCTCCTGACCGACACCACCGCCCTGCGCCGCAGTCCCCTCGCCCACCTCGCGCTGCAGATGCACGAGCAGACCGTGACGGGTGAGCGGGGCGTGGCCCTGCGCGAGATCCCGTTCCTGACCATGGTCGGGATCCGGGTGGCGCCCGGCACCCCGGCCGCCGAGTCGGTCGCCGCCGCGGCCGGGATGCCCCTGCCGACCGGCCACGGCCGGGTCACCGGCACCGCCGGGGCCACGGCGATCCTGTGGATCGGGCCCGACGAGTTCCTGCTCGTCGGCCCCGAGGGCGTGGGGCCCGCGGAGATCGGCCCTGCGGGGAGCGACCTCCGAGCGGCGGGCACCGACGACGCCGGCACCGCCGCCGGGCTGGCCCGGGCCCTCGGCACCGAGCCCGGTCAGGCCGTGGACCTGTCCGCCAACCGCACCACGCTCGAGCTGTCCGGGCCCTCGGCCCGGGCCGTGCTCGAGAAGAGCTGCCACCTGGACCTGCACCCGCGGGCCTTCGCGGTCGGCACCGCCGTGGCAACGACCCTGGGCCCGGTGCAGGTGCTGCTGTGGCGGACCGCGGAGCTGACCTGGCGAATCATGCCGCGGGCCTCCTTCGCCGAGTACACCGCACGGTGGCTGCTGGACGCCATGACGGAGTTCGCCTCACCCGAGGTGCCCTGATGGCCCTGTCCGTCCTGGACCTGTTCTCCGTCGGCATCGGGCCCTCCTCGTCCCACACGGTGGGCCCGATGCGCGCCGCCCGGCTGTTCACGGAGGGGCTGGCCGGTGACGGTCTCCTCGACGCGGTCTCCCGGGTCCGGGCCGAGCTGTTCGGCTCCCTGGGCGCGACCGGGCACGGTCACGGCTCGGACAAGGCCGTGATCCTGGGGCTGCAGGGCGAGGACCCGGAGACCGTGGACACCGACACCGCCGACGCGCAGGTGCAGGCGAGCACGGACCGCGGTCAGCTGTGCCTGGCAGGCGTCCGCCCGATCCCCTTCGACCGGGCCGGGGATGTCGTGATGCACCGGCGCAAGTCGTTGCCGGCGCACCCCAACGGCATGACGTTCCACGCGTACGGGGCGGACGGCGAGCCGGTGCGGGAGCGCACCTACTACTCGGTGGGCGGCGGGTTCGTGGTGGACGGTGACGCGTCCGGGGCGGACCGCGTCGTCCAGGACACCACGGAGGTGCCGTACCCGTTCACCAGCGGCCGGCAGCTCCTGGAGCACTGCCGGCGCGAGCAGACGTCGATCGCCGGGATCATGCTCGCCAACGAGCTGTCCTGGCGCAGCGAGGAGCAGCTCCGGTCGAGCCTGCTGCACATCTGGGGCGTCATGCAGGAGTGCGTGGAGAACGGGTGCACCCGCACGGAGGCACGGCTGCCCGGTGGGCTGAAGGTCCGCCGCCGGGCACCGGGCCTGCGGGCCCGGCTCCGGGAGGCCGAGGCCGCCGCCGAGGCGTGTGCCGTCCAGCCGGCGTCCGATCCGCTGCAGGCCATGGAGTGGATCAACCTCTACGCCCTGGCGGTCAACGAGGAGAACGCCTCCGGCGGGCGGATCGTCACCGCCCCGACCAACGGGGCGGCGGGCATCATCCCCGCCGTGCTGCACTACTACGCCCGGTTCATCGCCGGGGCGGACGAGGACGGGGTGGTGGAGTTCTTGCTGACGGCGGCCGCCGTCGGCATCCTCATCAAGGAGAACGCCTCCATCTCCGGCGCGGAGATGGGCTGCCAGGGCGAGGTGGGCTCGGCCTGCTCGATGGCCGCCGCGGGCCTGTGCGCGGTGCTGGGCGGCACCCCGGAGCAGGTCGAGAACGCCGCCGAGGTCGGCATGGAGCACAACCTCGGGCTGACCTGCGATCCGGTGGGCGGGCTCGTGCAGATCCCGTGCATCGAGCGCAACGCGATCGCCTCCGTCAAGGCCATCAACGCCGCGCGTCTCGCCCTCCAGGGCGACGGCGAGCACACGGTCTCGCTCGACCAGGTCATCAAGACCATGCGCGAGACCGGCAACGACATGAAGATCAAGTACAAGGAGACCTCCCGTGGTGGACTGGCCGTCAACGTCATCGAATGCTGAGCAGCTCACGCAGCCGCAGGCCGTGTCCACGGCCCCTGCCACGACGGAGCTGGTGCTGACCCTCGACTGCCCCGAGAGACCGGGGATCGTGCACGCCGTCAGCGGTGTGCTCCTGGAGCACGGCTGCAACATCGTCGAGCTCACCCAGTTCGACGACCGGCGGCTCGGCCACTTCTTCATGCGCGTGCACGTCGCCTCGGCCACGGGCGACGGCCTCGACCCCGAGGCCCTCCGGACGGACCTGGCCCCGGTGGCCGAGCGCTTCGACATGCGCTGGGAGCTCAGCGAGCACGGGGCGAAGCGGCGCGTGCTGGTGATGGTCTCCAAGTTCGGCCACTGCCTCAACGACCTGCTCTTCCGCGCCCGGACCGGGGACCTGCCCGTGGACATCGTCGCGGTGGTCTCCAACCACCGGGACCACCAGCGCCTCGTCGAGTGGCACGGCATCCCGTTCTACCACGTGCCCGTCACCCGGGACACCAAGCCCCAGGCGGAGGCCCGCCTGCTGGAGCTCGTGGACCGCTTCGAGGTGGACCTCGTGGTCCTGGCGCGCTACATGCAGGTGCTCAGCGACTCGCTGGCCACCCGGATGGAGGGACGGGTGATCAACATCCACCACTCGTTCCTGCCCAGCTTCAAGGGGGCCAAGCCGTACCACCAGGCCTACGACCGCGGGGTGAAGACCGTGGGCGCCACGGCGCACTACGTCAACGCCGAGCTGGACGAGGGTCCGATCATCGCCCAGCAGCTCGTGGACGTGGACCACACCTACGGCCCGGAGGACCTCGTGGCGGCGGGCCGGGACACCGAGTGCAAGGCCCTGTCCAACGCGGTGAAGTGGCACTGCGAGGGCCGGGTCATCCTGCACGGCAACCGCACGGTCGTCCTGCGCTGAGCACGCACGACGGAGCGCCGCCCCCGGGGGTCCCCGGGGGCGGCGCTCTGTCGTAGGTGCTCCGGGACGTCACCCGGGCCGCCCGGCTGCCGGCTCAGTGGCCGCGGTCGATCCACTCCTGCAGGTGGGGGGCCTCCGTGCCGATCGTGGTGGTGTCCCCGTGGCCGGTGAGCACCTCCGTGGTCCCCGGCAGGGTGAGCAGCCGCTCGCGGATGGAGTCGACGATCGTGGGGAAGTCCGACCAGGACCGGCCCGTGGCGCCGGGACCGCCCTGGAACAGGGTGTCCCCGGAGAACAGCACCCCGCCCTCGCCCAGGTCCGGTGCCCAGAAGCACACCGAGCCCGGCGAGTGACCCGGGGTGTGCAGCGCGGTGAGGCGCACCCCGCCCACCGAGTAGACGTCACCGTCGCGGATGATGCGGTCGAAGCGGCGGGCGGGATGGACCTGCTCCCAGAGCATCGTGTCGTCCGGGTGCAGGTACACCGGTGCCCGCAGCTGCTCGGCGCCCTCGACGACGGCGCGGATGTGGTCGTCGTGGCCGTGGGTGAGCAGGATGGCGGCCACTGCCCGGCCGCCCACGGCGTCCACGACCTGCTCCGGGGCGTGGGCCGGGTCGATGACCACGCACTGCTCGTCGTCGCCCACGATCCACACGTTGTTCTCGACCTCCCAGGTGCCCCCGTCCAGGGAGAACGTCCCCGAGGTCACCAGGTGCTCCACCCGGACCCGGCCCGTGGCGTCCGTGCGCCGCCCCACATCCTGCCGCGCGGTCATCGGGCCGCTCCGGCCGGGGCTGCCGCGCCGGTCTCCGCGCCGCGCTCCTCCGCGCCGGTCGCCGAGCGGTCCAGCTCGACGACGGAGCGCAGGACGGTGCCGGCCTTCATCTTCGCGAAGGCCTCCTCGACGTCGTCCAGGCCGATGCGCTCGGTGACGAACCCGTCGAGGTCCAACCGGCCGAGCCGGTACTGGTCCACCAGCATCGGGAAGTCCCGGGAGGGGAGGGTGTCGCCGTACCAGGCGGACTTGATGGACCCGCCGCGGCCGAAGACCTCGTCCAGCGGGATCTCCCACGTGGTGCCGGGGGCGGGCACCCCGACCAGCACCATCCGGCCGGCCAGGTCACGGGCCTCGAACGCCTGCTTGAAGGTGGGGGCGATGCCCACCGCGTCGATCACCAGGTCGGCGCCGTTCCCGCCCGTGAGCGCCCGGATCGCCGCCACGGGGTCCTGCTCCTTCGAGTTGACCACGTGGGTGGCGCCGAACTTCTCCGCGGTGGCCAGCTTCTCGTCGTCGAGGTCCACGGCCACGATCGTGGTGGCCCCGGCCAGTGCGGCACCGGCGATCGCGGCCGCCCCGACCCCACCGCAGCCGATCACGGCCACGGACTCCCCGCGCCGGACGGCGCCGGTGTTGAGCACCGCGCCGATGCCGGCCATCACGCCGCATCCGAGCAGCCCGACGGCCGCGTACTGGTGCGGTTCGAGGTCTGCCTCGATCTTGGTGCACTGCCCGGCGGCCACCAGGGTCTTCTCGGCGAACGATCCGATGCCCAGGGCCGGGGTCAGCGGGGTGCCGTCCTCGAGCGTCATCTTCTGGGTGGCGTTGTGGGTGGCGAAGCAGTACCAGGGCTCGCCCCTGCGGCAGGCCCGGCACTCGCCGCACACCGCCCGCCAGTTCAGGATCACGTGGTCACCGACGGCGACCTCCGTCACCCCCTCCCCGACCGCGGACACCACGCCCGAGGACTCGTGGCCGAGCAGGAACGGGAAGTCGTCGCCCACCCCGCCCTCGACGTAGTGGTGGTCGGTCTGGCACACCCCGCAGGTGAGCACGTCCACCAGCGCCTCCCCCGGTCCGGGGTCCGGCACCAGGATGGTCTCCACACTCACCGGCTGGTTCTTGCCCTTGGACACCACGCCCTTGACCTTGTGCATGCTGGAACTGCCTTTCGTCGTCGTCGGCACCGGGAACGGTGCTCGATCGCAGAAGTCGTACTGGGGGTCCCGAGGCCGGGACGAAGAGCCGCGGCCGGAGCGGCGCACGCCCCGGCCGCGGCGGCAGGGGCCTCAGCCGCGGATGCGCTCCATGCCGGGGTCCACGAGCGGCTCGGCGCTGACCGTGGCGGGGACGCGCTCGCCGAGGTACTCGATCTCGACGCCGTCCCCCTCGGAGAGCTCCGGCGGGAGCCAGGCATAGGCGACCGGGCGTCCCACGGTGTGGCCGAAGACGGCGCTGGTGACGTAGCCGGCGGCGGCGCCGTCCACGTACACGGGCTCCTTGCCCATGACCACGGAGCGCCCGTCGTCGACCGTCAGGCAGCGCAGCCGGCGCCGCACCTGGCCGTCGGAGGCCACGGCCTCCGAACCCACGAACTCGCCCTTGTCCTTCTTGACGGCGAAGTCCAGTCCTGCCTCCAGGGCGGTGTGCTCCGTGGTCATGTCGGTGCCCCAGGAGCGGTAGCCCTTCTCCACGCGCAGGCTGTTGAAGGCGGCGCGCCCCGCGGGGACGATGCCGAACTCCTGGCCCGCCTCGTGCAGCAGGTCCCACAGCCGCAGTCCCTGGTCGGCGGTGGTGTACAGCTCCCAGCCGAGCTCGCCCACGTAGGAGAGGCGCATGGCGGTGACCCGCAGGCCGCCCACCCGGATCTGCTTGGTGCGGAAGTACTTCAGGCCGTCGTTGGACAGGTCGTCGTGGGAGACCTTCGCCATGACCTCCCGGGCCTTCGGTCCCCACAGCCCGATGCAGCACGTCTCGGCGGTGGTGTCCCGGACCAGGGCCCAGGCGGTGGGGTCCGCGGCGCTCTGCCGGGTCGCCTCGGCGGACAGGTACGCCACGTCCACGCTGCTGTTGATGCCGGCCTGGAACAGGTTCTCGCCGAGCCGGGCCACGGTGATGTCGCTGCGGATCCCGGCCTTCTCGTCCAGCAGGAGGCAGTACGTCACGGCGCCCGGCTTGCGCAGGACGTTGCCGGTGGTGAGCCGCTGCAGCAGGGCGCCGGCCCCCGGTCCTTCGACCGTCACGCGCTTGAGCGGGGTCATGTCGTACATCGCCACGGCGGTGCGGGTCCTCCAGGCCTCGACCGCCGCGATCGGCGAGTGGAACCGGGCCGCCCACGGCTCGCGCTCCGGCTCGCGCCACTCCTCGGGCAGCTGCTCCAGGAGCGCGGCGTTGGACTCGTACCAGTGCGGGCGCTCCCAACCGTGGCTCTCCAGGAAGAACGCGCCGAGCTCCAGCTCCCGGGGATAGAACGGGCTGACCCGCAGGTTGCGCGGCGACTCCCGGGGCTGGAGGGGGTGGAGGACGTCGTAGATCTCCACGAAGTTCTGCTTGCCCGTCTCCTCGACGTACTCCGGGGAGAGCTGCACGTCGTCGAACCTGGTGGCCTCGCAGCCGTGCAGGTCCGTCTCCGGGGTGCCGTCCACCAGCAGCTCGGCCATGGCCTTGGCCACGCCCGAGGAGTGGGTGACCCACACGGCCTCCGCCACCCAGAACCCGGCGAGGTCCGGGGACTCGCCGATGAGCGGGCCACCGTCCGGGGTGAAGGAGAAGATCCCGTTGAAGCCCTCGGCCACCTCGCTGCCGCGCAGGCTCGGGAGGAAGCGCCGGCTCTCGGCCCACTGCTCGGTGAAGTCCTCGGGCGTGAAGTCCAGGCGGGAGGGCATCCGGTCGTGGGCAATGTCGCGGGGCGCGTAGTGCGGCAGGTCGGTCAGATCCACCGGCATCGGGCGGTGGGCGTAGGAGCCGATGCCGATCCGGTCCCCCCACTCCCGGTAGTAGAGGTCCGCGTCCTGGTGCCGGAGGATCGGCAGGGTCGCGCCGTTCGGGGCGTCGTGCTTGCCGACCAGCTCCGGGACCGCGGAGGTGAAGACGTACTGGTGGGCCAGCGGCTGGATGGGGCACGGCATGCCGGCCATCTCGCCGATCGCGGGCCCCCAGAATCCGGCGCAGGAGACGACGATGTCCGCCGGCACGGTTCCGTCGGACGTGGTCACGCCGGTCACGCGGCCGTTCGACCGCTCGATGCCGGTGACGGTCGTCTCCGCGCAGTAGGTCACGCCGGCGCGGGTGGTGTGCTCGATGAGCACCTGCACCGCCTTGGCCGCCAGGGCGAGCCCGTCCGTCGGCACGTGATAGCCGCCCAGCACCATCTCGGGATTGACGAGAGGATGCTGCGCGAGCACCTCCTCGGGGGTGAGCAGCCGGCCCTCGATCCCCCAGGAGGCCGCGTAGCCCACCTTGCGCTTGAGCTCCTCCAGCCGCTGCGGGGTGGTGGCCACCTCGAGGCCGCCGACCTGGTTGAAGCAGCCCAGGGAGACGAGCTTCTCGACGGTGTACCGCGCGAAGTGGGTCATCGTCCGTGACGGGTTCGTCTGGTAGACGAGTCCGGGCGCGTGCGACGTCGAGCCCCCGGGAAGGGGCAGCGGGCCCTGCTCGAGGACGGTGACGTCCGTCCAGCCGCGCTGGACGAGCTCGTCGGCGAGGTTCGTGCCGACGATGCCGGCTCCGATGATGACGACGCGAGGGGTGGTGCTCATGGGGCGGTTCTCCTGACCTGCGGATGTCGTGCGGGGGCTCGGTCGGGTTCAGCTCGACCGGGACTCGTGGCCGTTGACGGTGAGACCGGGCGGCAGGTTCGGTGCCTCGGACGACTCCTCGACCATGATGATGCCGTCCACGACGCTCACCGCGTGGGCCCGCACCGGCAGCTTGGCCGGAGGGGCGTCCACCGCGCCGGTGCGCAGGTCGAACTTGGACGCGTGCAGCGGGCACTCCACCTCGCACCCCTCCACCCAGCCGTCGGCGAGCGAGGCGTCCTGGTGGGTGCAGGTGTCGTCGATGGCGAACAGGTCGCCCTCCTCCGTGTGGAAGACGGCGATGGGCGGGACGGTGTCGAGGCGCAGGGCGTCACCGGGGGCGAGGTCCTTGAGGGGGCAGGCCTGGTGCATCGGAGCGGATCCTTTCCTGAGGTGGCTCGGGCCTGCTGTGCCGAGCGTTGCCACCTCGACCGCACTGCCTCACGATGAGCAACAAGTGTTGCAATGTGCAACATCGTGAGGACTCGCACCGAACCCTGTCAAGAGCCGGGGCCCACCCGGAACCCGCGCCGAGCCGCACGGGGACGCAATGTAAATTCCCCGGGTCGAATTCGCCGGACCCCTTGACGGGGCCGGTGACGAGGTTCACGCTGATTCTCACATTGTGAGCCGTGTTGCACGAAGCGCACAGGACGTCCGACCCCCGGACCTCCCCGCCGTTGCTCCGGGTCATTCAGGACGAAGATTTGAAAGGGGTCCCTCATGGAGTCCCTCGTCATTGTCGGAGCGTCGCTGGCGGGCCTGTCGGCCGCCCGGGCCGCCCGGAGCCTCGGGTTCGCCGGACGACTGGTGATCATCGGTGATGATCCCCAGCGCCCCTACGACCGCCCACCGCTGTCCAAGGACTTCCTCGCCGGCCGGATCGAGCTCGAGGACCTGGCCCTGGAGACCGACGACGAGGCCCTGGAGGCCGAGTGGATCCTCGGGACCCGGGCGGTGTCCTTCGACGCGACCACCCGTCTGGTGCACCTGGAGGACGGGCGGTCGGTGCGCGCCGACGGCCTGGTGATCGCCACCGGCGCCTCGCCCCGGTCGCTGCCGCAGCTCGCCGGGAGCACGAACGTGGTGAGCCTGCGCACCCTCGCCGACGCGCAGAGGCTCCGGGGGCTGCTGGCTGCCGGGCGGCGGCTCGTGGTCGTGGGCGCCGGCTTCATCGGCGCGGAGGTCGCCTCCACCGCCCACGCCCTCGGTCTGGACGTCACGGTGCTGGAGAAGTCCCCCACCCCCCTGTGCGGTCCGCTGGGCACCGAGCTGGGCGGGGTGGTCGCCGGGCTGCACGAACGCGCCGGCGTGGAGCTGATCTGCGGCGTCGACATCGAGGACTTCGAGTTCACCGGCGGGTCGGTCAGCGCGGTGCGCCTGGCCGGCGGCCGGGTGCTGCCCGCCGACGTGGTGGTCGTGGGCATCGGCGCGGCGCCGAACACCGCTTGGCTGGAGGGCTCCGGGATCGAGCTGGGCAACGGCGTGCTCTGCGACGCCGTCGGGGCCACCAGCATCCCCGGGGTCGTCGCCGTCGGGGACTGCGCCGCGTGGTGGGAACCGGGCACCGGCCGCCACCACCGGGTGGAGCACTGGACCGGGGCCGCCGAGCGCCCGGCGGTGGCGGTGGGCGCCCTGCTGGGCGCCGACCCGGCCGGGCTGCCCGCCGTCAAGCCCCCGTACTTCTGGTCCGACCAGTACGGCACCCGCCTGCAGTTCGCCGGCGACGCCTCTCGCGCCGACCGCGTGGCCTACGAGCACGGCGGCCCGGACCAGGACTCCCTGCTGGCCGTCTACTACGCCGGGGACGAGCCGGTCGCCGTGCTCGCCTGGAACCAGACGAGGCTCTTCTGCCGCTGGCGCAAGACCCTCGAGAAGCTCGCCGTCGCCGCGGTCCAGTCGCTCGCGGCCTGAGCGCCCACGCCACCCTGCCGCCCCTCCTCCCTTTCCCACCCCGCGCTCTGCGCACTGTCCGACCCCAGGAGTTCGTGTTGTCGATCAACGTTGTCTCGGAGTCCCTGATCTCCACCCTGCCCGGCTCCACCTACGTGGACGAGGCAGTCTTCCGCGCCGAGCAGGAGCGCATCTTCGAGCAGATGTGGTTCTGCGCCGTGCGCGCCGCCGACCTGGACAAGCCCGGAGCCTTCCGCACCGTCCAGGTCGGCCGGGAGTCCATCATCATCACCCGCAACCGGAAGCACGGCATCCGGGCGTTCTACAACATCTGCCGCCACCGCGGGGTGAAGCTGTGCATGGAGGACGCCGGCGAGGCCGCGCGCTCCTTCCAGTGCCCCTACCACGCCTGGACCTACGACTTCGACGGCAAGCTCATCGCCGCCCCCAACCTCACCAAGATGCCCGACATCGACCGCCAGGAGTACGGCCTGGTCACCATCCCGGTCCGCGAGTACCTCGGCTACGTCTGGGTCTGCCTGGCCGACAACCCCCCGTCCTTCGAGGAGGACGTCATGGGCGACATCCAGGAGCGCCTCGGGGACACCCAGGCCATCGAGGGCTACGACATCGCCAACCTCTCCCTGGGCCGGCGGATCATCTACGACGTGAAGGCCAACTGGAAGCTCATCATCGAGAACTTCATGGAGTGCTACCACTGCGCCACCATCCACCCCGAACTCACCGAGGTGCTGCCCGAGTTCGCCGACGGCCTCGCCGCCCAGTACTTCGTCGGCCACGGCGCGGAGTTCGGCGACGGTGTGCAGGGCTTCACCATCGACGGCTCCGAGGGCCTGGACAAGCTGCCCGGCGTCGACGACGACCACGACCGCCGCTACTACGCCATCACCGTCAAGCCCACCGTGTTCGTCAACCTCGTCCCCGACCACGTCATCATCCACCGCATGTTCCCGCTGGCTCCGGACCACACCGTCGTGGAGTGCGACTGGCTCTACCTGCCCTCGGTCGTGGACTCCGGAAAGGACGTCAACGCCTCCGTGGAGCTCTTCCACCGCGTCAACCAGCAGGACTTCGACGCCTGCGAACGCTGCCAGCCCGCCATGGGCTCCAAGATCTATGCCAAGGGCGGGGTCCTCGTCCCCTCCGAGCACCACATCGGCGCCTTCCACGACTGGATCACCGACAAGGTCGGCGACGTCGTCGGGACGGGGCCACGCCGGCCCTCCGGGACCGGGCCGCAGCACCTCTTCCCGGGAGGGGATCACGATGAGCACTGAGAATCCGTCACCGAGCCCGTCGTCGGACGCGGAAGCCCCGCCGGCCTGTCCCGTCGACGACACGACGCACCTCCACGAGGCGGAGGCCGAGGAGACCCAGATCCTCGGCGAGCTCAGGGAGGGGGTCCAGGAACGGCGCAGCGCGCTCCAGGGAGAACCCCGGGGCCTGGACAAGGTGATCTTCGGTGTGACCGGCGCCCTGGTCGTCGCCTTCGTGGTCTGGGGCTTCGTCGGCACGGAGAACCTGTCCACCGTCTCGACCGCGGCGCTGGGGTGGGTCCTGGAGAACACCGGGTGGATCTTCGTGCTGCTGTCCTCCCTGTTCGTCGCCTACGTCCTGTGGCTGGCCCTGGGCCGGTTCGGCAACATCCCGCTGGGCAAGGACGGCGAACGACCGGAGTTCAGGACCGTCTCGTGGATCTCCATGATGTTCGCGTGCGGCATGGGCATCGGCCTGATGTTCTACGGCGTCGCCGAGCCCCTCTACTACTACATCTCCCCGCCGCCGGCCACGGTCGACGCCGGCACGGCCGAAGCCGTCGAGACGGCCATGGCCACGTCGCTGTTCCACTGGACGCTGCACCCCTGGGCCATGTACGCGGTGCTCGGCATCGCCATCGCCTACGGCACCTTCCGGCTGGGCCGCAAGAACCTGCTCTCCGAGGCGTTCGTGTCCCTGTTCGGGCGGCGGGCGGTCGACGGCGCCGGCGGCAAGATCATCAACATCCTGGCCATCTTCGCCACGCTCTTCGGCTCCGCGGCCTCGCTCGGGCTGGGCGCGCTCCAGATCGGCAGCGGTCTGCAGTTCAACGGCGTGGTGGGCGAGGTGGCCACCCCGATGCTCGTGCTGATCATCGCGGTGCTCACCTTCTGTTTCGTGGCCTCGGCGGTGTCGGGCATCGAGCGCGGCATCCAGTTCCTGGCCAACACCAACATGGTGCTCGCGGTGGTCATGGCCCTCATCGTCTTCGTCGTGGGGCCCACCCTGTTCATCCTCAACCTCATCCCCAACGCGATCGGCTCCTACCTCCAGCAGCTGCCGGAGATGGCCGCCCGCACCGAGGCCTCCGGCGGCGAGGACATGCGCGCGTGGCTGTCCAGCTGGACGATCTTCTACTGGGCCTGGTGGATCTCCTGGACACCGTTCGTGGGCATGTTCATCGCTCGTATCAGCCGCGGTCGCACCATCCGCCAGTTCGTCACCGGCGTGCTGCTGGTGCCCTCCCTGGTGTCCCTGCTGTGGTTCGCCGTCTTCGGCGGGAGCGCCATCCACATCCAGCGGACGGCGAACGCGACCCCCGACCCCGGCGACGGGATCGCCACGGTCGTCGACGGCGTCCCCACCATCTCCTTCGACGGCGCGATCTACGACATGTTCAACAACCTCGGCACTCCGCAGGCGCTGACCATCGGCCTGGCGGTGCTGGCCATGGTGCTCACCGCCATCTTCTTCGTCACGGGCGCCGACTCGGCGTCCATCGTGATGGGCTCGCTCAGCTCCCGCGGGAGCCTCGAGCCGTCGAAGCCCGTCGTGATCTTCTGGGGCGTGCTGATGGGGGCGGTCGCGGCCGTCATGCTCCTGGCCGGCGGGGACACCCCCGCGGAGGCGCTGGGAGGTCTGCAGCGGCTCACCATCGTCGCCGCGCTGCCGTTCGTCCTCGTGATGTGCGTCCTGTGCATCGCCCTGACCCGCGACCTGCGCGCCGATCCGATGTGGCTGCGCCAGCGGCTGTCCGACTCCGTGGTGCGCCGCGCCATCCGCACCGCCGTGGACGAGTACGGGCACCAGAAGTTCACCCTGGTCACCCAGGAGAGCGCGGACCCGCCCACGGGCCAGATCCAGGCCGTGGACGCCACGGCCGCCGGGCAGCCGATCTACGCCCGGGTGAAGGGCCAGGAGAACGGCCAGGTCCGGAAGAAGAAGGCGGCCCGCCCATGACGCCGCGGGACGGTCCGGGACGCGCCCGGCCCGCACGGCACGCTTCCGGGCACCCGGCCCGCTCCACCCCGGCGGGCCGGGGTGGAGCGGACGGGGCGGACGGAGCGCGACGATGACGATTGACTACCATGGAGTCATGTCCTCCCCCGGCCCCAGACCCCCGACCGCCCCCGACGCCGCCAAGGAGCAGCCCGGCACGGACGGGGTCACCCCGGGGGGCGTGCAGTCCGTGGACCGGGCCATCACGGTGCTCGAGGTCCTCGCCCGGACCGGTGGTTCCACGGTGACCGAGGTGGCTGCGGAGCTGGGCGTGCACAAGTCCACTGCCTCACGGCTGCTCGGCGCCCTGGAGTCCCGGGGCCTCGTGCACCACCCGAGCGACGGGAGCCCGTATCAGCTCGGGTTCGGCATCCTTCGGCTGGCGCACGCGATCCCCGGCCGGCTGAGCGTGGTGGCCGAGGCGCGCGACGAGGTCCGCGGCCTGGCCCGGACCCACTCCGAGACGGTCAACCTGGCGGTCCTGCGGGAGGGCCACGCCGTCAACGTGGACCAGGAGATGGGCCCCTCCTCGGTCGCGACCCACGACTGGATCGGGAGCCTGACCCCCCTGCACGCCACCGCCAGCGGGAAGGTGCTGCTGGCGGGGCTGCCGTCCGACGAGAGGGCCCACGTCCTCCGCGACCAGGGCATGCCGGCCCTCACCGCGCGCACGATCACGTCGAAGGAGCAGCTGGAGCGACAGCTGATCGACGTGGTCGCCCGGGGCTACGCCACCGTGTGCGAGGAGTTCGAGATCGGGCTGAACTCCGTCGCCGTGCCCGTGCGGGACCATCTCGGCACGGTCATCGCCTCGATCAGCGTCTCGGGACCGGCGTTCCGGTTCACGGAGCAGCACATGGCCGACCTGGTCGAGGACCTCAAGGAGGCCGGCCTGCGGGTCAGCCGGCGCATGGGGTACGCCCCCCTCGACGACTCCGCGTAGCAGGACCCGCGCCGCGACGTCCTGGTCCCTGTGGTCCACGTCACGTACATTGGCGAGCGTTGGTTAATATGGATTAACCGAGCTGGGAGACCGCCCGTGGAAGCGCCGAACGCCGACCTGTCCTACGACGCCGGGGAGACCGAGCCGCCGCTGCTGCGGCAGACGATCCCCCAGAACCTCGCGGGGACCGTGGCGCGCTGCCCCGAGCAGGAGGCCCTCGTGGACGTGGGCGCCGGCCGGCGCTGGAGCTACGCGCAGTTCCACCACGACGTCCGCGCGCTGGCCACCGGGCTGCACCGGCTCGGCGTGCGGACCGGGGACCGGGTCGGGATCTGGGGGCCGAACACGTGGCAGTGGACGCTCGTGCAGTACGCCACCGCCGAGCTCGGGGCGGTCCTCGTCAACATCAACCCGGCCTACCGCTCCCACGAGCTGGCCTACGTCCTGCGGCAGTCCGGGACCAGCACCGTGGTGACGCACCCCCGGTTCAGGAGCTCCGACTACCCGGGGATGCTGGACGAGGTGCGCGACGGGTGCCCCGACCTGCGCCGGGTCGTGGTCATGGGCACCGCCGGGTGGGACGAGCCGGCCTCCGCCGAGGTCGACGAGGCCCTGCTGGCGGGGATCGCCGCCGGCCTGGACCCCGAGGACCCGATCAACATCCAGTACACCTCCGGCACCACGGGCTTCCCCAAGGGCGCGACGCTGAGCCACCGCAACATCCTCAACAACGGGTACTTCATCGGCGAGCTCCTGGGCTACACCGAGACCGACCGGGTGTGCATCCCGGTGCCCCTGTACCACTGCTTCGGCATGGTCATCGGCAACCTGGCGTGCACCACCCACGGCTCCTGCGCGGTGCTCCCCGCGCCGGCGTTCACCCCGGAGTCGGCGCTGCGCGCGGTGGAGCGCGAGTCCTGCACGAGCCTCTACGGCGTGCCCACGATGTTCATCGCCGAGCTCGGCCTCGGGACCCTCGACGCGTTCGACCTCTCGAGCCTGCGCACCGGCGTCATGGCGGGCTCCACCTGCCCGGCGCCCACGATGCGCGCGGTGATCGAGCGGATGAACATGCGGGAGGTGAGCATCTGCTACGGCATGACGGAGACCTCGCCCGTGTCCACCCAGACCCGGCGGGACGACTCGTTCGAGCGCCGCACCGCCACGGTGGGCCGGGTGGGGCCGCACCTGGAGGTCAAGATCATCGATCCCCTGAGCGGCGGGACCGTCCCGCGCGGGACCGCCGGGGAGTTCTGCACCCGTGGCTACAGCGTGATGAAGGGCTACTGGAACGAGCCGGAGCGGACGGCGGAGGCCATCGACCACGACGGGTGGATGCACACCGGGGACCTCGGCGCCATGGACGAGGACGGGTACGTGCAGATCACGGGCCGGATCAAGGACATGGTCATCCGCGGCGGGGAGAACATCTACCCCCGGGAGGTCGAGGAGTTCCTCCTCACCCACCCCGACGTCCTCGACGCCCAGGTCATCGGCGTGCCCGACCCCGTGTACGGCGAGGAGGTCATGGCATGGCTGCGGCTGCGCGACGGCGCGGAGCCCCTCACCGCCGAGTCTCTGCGCTCCTTCTGCGACGGCCGGATCGCCCGCTACAAGATCCCGCGCTACGTCCACGTGGCCGACGAGTTCCCCATGACCGTCACGGGCAAGGTCCGGAAGGTCGAGATGCGGGAGGAGTCCGTGCGGATGCTGGACCTCCGGTCCTGACACCGCGCCAGCCTCCGTCCCTCCCCCTCCGCGACCTCCCCGGTTCCCCGGTTCCCCGGTTCCCCGGTTCCCCGACGAGACCTCCGCACATCTGCCGACCGCTCAGGGGGGCCGATGTGTTCGGGCGCTGGGGGCGGCCGGGGTTCGCGGCTACGCGCGGAAGGAGGCGATCATCGCCTCGACCTGCCGGTGCTGCTCCGATCCGGCGTACTCCCGGGCGGCCTCGAGCGTGGGGAAGTCGTGGATCGAGCTGAAGATCACCGTCCGGTAGGTGATGCCGTTGGGCGCGACCACCCCGGTCTCGACCAGCCCCAGGCCGTACAGGACGTGCGGCAGCATCGTGGTGGGCGGAGGGGCGTCCGCATCGGTCAGCGAGGTCACGAGTCGCACGGCGTCCGGCCAGCCGTACGCGTTGCGCAGTTCGGGCGCGGACGTCAGGTCCATGGCCACGGAGCGCACCACGAACTCCCCGCTGCTGGACAGGGGCACGCTCCCCGGGACGTCCCCGAGGTGGGTCACCGGCGGCATCGAGCAGTTGGGGCCGCACTCGGCGCCCCAGGCGATGAGGACCGACAGGTGGCCGACGGGAGCGCCGTCCGGCCCGAGCACCGTCACCGTGCCGCCGACGTCCGAGAAGTCCCCGTCCACGCTCCACGTCGCGGGCAGCTCGAAGGCGAAGGCGGCGTCGGCGGCCGTGCCGGAGTAGGTCACGAGCTCGGCGGGAGCAGGACCCGGGTCCACGGTGGGGCCCGGGTCGGGGCTCGCCGTGGGGCCGGCGGTGGGGGTGCCCGTCGGCCCCGCGCCGGAGTCGGCGGACGGGCTCGGGGCCGGGTCGGCGGTCCCGCTCGCAGCCGGGTCCGAGGCCGGGGCCGTGGTCGTGGCCCCGGGGTCCGGCGCGCTCGACCCCGGGGCCGGCGCCGAGGAGGACTCCGCCGCCGTGGCGGCCGGCGACGCGGCGGGACCCGTGCCCTCGGCGGAGGGGTCTCCGCCGGACGGGGTGCCGCAGGAGACCAGGAGGAGCAGGGCCGCGGCGGCCGCGCCCAGCGCCCGGGTCGATCGTGACGTGGTCGGTGACATGTGGACGGCCCCCCGATCGCGGAGCACCAGCGCCCCGGGCGTGCGCCCGGCCCGGCTCCGAGGACTGCAGGCTACGCCGCCCGGTTCGCGGTCGGCAACGGCGGACGGCGGGCACCCGGCGATCGTTGTGGGATCGCAGATTCCTGGGCGCTGTCGGAGAGCCTGGGTACGCTCGGGGCACGGCCCGCTCCGGGGCCGCACCGGGGACAGGAGTGGGGCCATGGACCTGAACGGCGCGAGGATCCTCGTGGTGGGAGCGACCGGCGTCCTCGGACGGCGGCTGTGCGAACGGCTGAGCGAGCGCACCACCGACATCGTGGTGACGGGTCGCTCCGCCTCCGCCGCGGAGGAGCTGCGGCGCGGGCTCGGCCTGCACGCGGCCCACGCCCTCGACCTCGTGGACCACGACGAGGCGGCGGAGGTGGTGCGCCGCGCGGCCGAGGAGCTCGGCGGGCTCGACGCCGTGGTGATCGCCACCGGGGTCGCCGCGTTCGGCCCCGCGGCCGACGAGGACGAGGCCGTCGTGGAGGAGCTGTTCGAGGTCAATGCCCTCGGCCCCATGGCCGTCATCCGGGCGGCCCTGCCCCACGTCGCGGACGGCGGCGCGATCGCGGTGCTCACCGGGGTGGTCGCGGAGCTGCCGCTGGCCGGGATGGCCGGCTACGCCGCCAGCAAGGCGGCCATGGCCTCGTGGCTGGGGTCGCTGCGGCGGGAGCTGCGCCGTCGTCGGATCGCGGTGATGGACGCCCGGCTGCCGCACATGGACACCGGGCTCGTGGACCGGGCGCTGACCGGCCTGCCGCCCCGACTGCCGCCGGGGCACAACGTGGACGACGTCATCGCCGCGGTGGAGCGCGGCCTCGAGCGCGGCGTCCACGAGCTGCGGATCGACTGAACCGGGGTGCCCGTGCCCGCCGGACCCGCCGCGGCGGTGGGGCGCCGTGTCACCGGGGCATGCGGATGACGGGCTTGACCACGTCCCCGGAGCCGCTGTCGGCGAGGGCCTGTTCGATCTCGTCGAGCTCGTAGAAGCGCACCAGCTCGTCGAAGGGGAACCGCCCCTGCCGGTGGAGGTCGATCAGGGCGGGGATGAACTTTCCGCTGCGGCTGCCGCCGCCCAGGACCCCGACGATCCGCTTGCCCCACAGCGCGTGCATGTGGTCGAGGCTGAAGCGCGCCTGGGCGGGCGCGCCGCCGATGAGCACGAGCGTGCCCAGCATGCCCACGCAGTCCGCGGCCTGCTCCACGACGGGGACCACCCCGGTGCACTCGAAGGCGTAGTCGGCGGTGCCGCCCGTGATCCGGGCGACCTCCGCGACCACGTCCGTGTCCCGGGAGTTGATGACGTGGGTGGCCCCGTAGCGGGTGGCCAGCTCGAGCCGGGAGTCGTGCAGGTCCACGGCGACGACCGTGGTGGCGGCGGTGCAGCGGGCGGCCATGATCGCGGCCAGTCCCACGGCCCCGGCGCCGAAGACCACCAGGGACGAGCCCGGCTCCGGGCGGGCCTCGTTGAGCACCGCGCCGGCGCCCGTGCCCAGCCCGCAGGCCAGGGGTCCGAGCAGCTCGAGCGGCACGTCGTCGGGCGCCTTCACGAGGGCGTCGGCGAGGACGATCGAGTGGGTCGCGAAGGACGACTGGCCGAAGAAGTGCCCGGAGACCTCCGAGCCGTCCGCCCGCGTGTAGGCCGAGGTCCCTGCGTCCTCGCCCCGGAAGCGGCGGCCCGAGACGAGAGCCTCTCCGGTCCGGGCGCAGTAGCGGGGCTGCCCGTCCAGGCAGTTGCGGCACGCTCCGCACGAGGGCCACCCGATGACGACCCGGTCGCCGGGCACGACGGCGCTGACGCCCTCGCCGACCCGCTCCACGATCCCCGCGCCCTCGTGGCCCAGGATCCCCGGCAGCGGCAGCGGCATGTCGCCCGCACGGGTGATGGCGTCGGTGTGGCAGACCCCGGTCGCGACGATGCGGACCAGCGCCTCCCCGCGGCCGGGCTCGGCGAGCTCGACGTCCTCCAGCTCGAACGGGGCCCCGATCCCCTCGACGACGGCGGCGCGGATCCTCATGGTGTCCTCCTCGGCACTCCCGGTGCGGTGACGCGGCTCACGCGACCCCTGCTCGGCAGTCTAGGGGCGGGCGCGGCTTCCCGGGGCGGGTCGGTCCCGACCGGACAGGACGACGCGGCCGGAGCCGATCCGCGCGCCGGAGACGGCGGACGGCCCGCGGGCGGCCACGGCGCGCCCCTCTCGCGGGAGGTGCGCCGGGTCAGCGGTGGCCCAGCTCCCTCATCTGCTCCGGGGTGAGCCGGCCCCCGTTGGCCGCCGCGGCCTCGAACGTCGGCAGGTGGATCTCCTGGGAGGCGCTGCGCAGGTTGGTGAAGACGCGGGTCAGGGGTTCGTCCCCGCGGACCTCCTCCAGCAGCCGGTCGTAGAGCGCGATATTCTCGGTCTCCCAGGCCGCCCAGGCGGTGGCAGCGGCCTCGAGGTCCGTGGGCGCGGGGATCCGCCCGGTGTAGGGGTTCGGCGGGACCGTGACACCGAGCCGCTCCAGCTGGCGGGTCAGGGCGTCGACGTGCTGCTCCTCGGCGGCCTGGATGCTCGCGTACGGCTCGACGGGGCCGAACTCGTCGACGACCGCCCGGTACTGCGCCGAGGCGGCGTACTCGCCCTCGGGGGACATCAGGGCCTCCCACGCGGCCGCGGCCAGCGGGTCGGCCGGGGCCGGGGGCATCGACACCGAGGGGACCGCGCCGGCAGCGCCCGAGGCGGGCGCCGTTCCGGGCTGCGTCGCCGGGCCCGTCGCGGTCGGGCCCGGCGACGCGGGGCTCGTCGTCGCCGAGCTCGACGGGCTCGGCGTCGGGACGGTGCCGTCCCCGGTCGGCGGGGAAGCCTGCGGAGTGCAGGCGCTGACGGCCGTCACGAGGAGCACCGCGGCGGCCGGGACGATCAGTCTCTGGTGCATGATCCGTTCTCCATCCTGGGAGGAGCGGCCCGGCGGGGTCGCTCGGCTCGTCGGTCTGCGGTGACGCCGATCACAACATACCCCAGGGGGTATGCGGGATCAAGAGGTGTGACGCCGCCGCGCCCCTCTGTGACGGCGTCGGACCGACCCTCTGCTCCGCGGTCCGGGGCCGGCCCCCGTCCTGCTCCCGCCCACAGCGGGGCCGTCAGAGCGTCAGCCGCGGCCAGCCCTTCGTGTCCCGCAGGAGCTGCCGGTCGTGGGTGGTCAGCACCACGGCCGCGGCCGTGGCGGCGAGGGCCTCGGTGAGCTCGTCCACGAGGGCGATCGAGAGGTGGTTGGTCGGTTCGTCCAGCAGCAGCACGTGCGGCCGGGACGCCAGCACCACGGCCAGCTCGAGGCGCCTCCGCTGTCCGGCCGACAGCTCCGCCACGGGGCGTCCGCGGTCCCGCGCCGCCAGCAGCCCCAGGGACTCCAGGGGGGCCACCTCGTGCTCGGCCAGCCGGTCCGCGAGCACGAGCCGGACGAGCTCCTGCTCGTAGACCTCCTGGGCCGAGCGCGCCCCGTGCCGGACTCCGTCCTGCAGCAGGTGGCCGATCCGCGCCCCGGGGGCGGCGATGCGCCGCCCCGCGTCGGGAGCCAGCGCACCGGCGAGCACCTGCAGCAGGGTGGACTTGCCCGCCCCGTTGGGGCCTGCGACGACCAGCCGCTCCCCGGACCCCAGCACCACGTCGACGGGCCGGAGCAGCCGGCCCGTGACCGCGACGCCCTCGGCGCGCACCAGCTCGACGCCGGGCAGCGCCGGCAGCTCCGGCACCGACAGCTCCAGCGGGGGCTCCGGGACGTCCACGCGGTGCCGCTCGAGGTCCTCCTGCCGGCGGTGCACCGAGCGGACGAGCCCCGGCGCGCGGGTGGCGCGGGTGTGCTTGCCGGTGCCCTTGTCCGGGCGCCATCCGTCGACCAGGCGGGAGCGGGCGCGCTGGAGGTTCCCGGCCAGCCGGGCGTGCTCGGCCTGCTGCTCCCGGTGGTCGTGGATCCACCGCGAGCGCTCGGTGGTCCGGCCGGCGCGCCAGCCCGCCACCCCTCCGCCGTACCACCGCGGGCGTCCGTCCCGGCTGGGGTCCAGGTCCAGGACGGTGTCCACGACCTGGCCCAGCAGCCGCCGGTCGTGGCTGACCAGGACCACGCCGCCGCGGAACTCCCGCAGCGCCGCCCCCAGGTGGGCCAGCCCCGCGGCGTCGAGGTGGTTGGTGGGCTCGTCCAGCAGCAGGAGGTCGTGGACGGTGCCGAGCAGACAGGCCAGGCGCACCCGGTAGCGCTGGCCCACCGAGAGGGTGCCCAGCACCCGGGAGCGGTCGGACACGGCGTGCAGGGCCTGCAGGGCGAGATCCACCCGCCGGTCGGCGTCCCAGGCGTCGAGGGCCTGGGCGACCGCCAGCGCCTGCGCGTACTGCTCCGGGGCGTCCGGCCGGTCCGCGGCGAGGGCCCGGGCGGCGGCCTCGACCTGCGCCACCGCGGTGTGCTCGGCGGTGAGCTCGAGATCCAGGAGGTCCCCCACGGTGCCCTCGGGCGGCACGGGCAGCTCCTGATCGACCACGGCGAGCGTGCCGGAGCGCCGGACGGTGCCGGCGTCCGGGAGGAGGGCGCCCGAGAGCACCTCCAGCAGCGAGGTCTTGCCGCGGCCGTTCTCCCCCACCACGCCGAGGCGGGTGGTGGGGGTGATCGTGAGGTCGAGCCCGTCCAGGACGGTGCGGGAGCCGCGGACCAGGCGGATCCCGGTGGCGGTCAGCTGGGCGTGCTCGCCCGCGGGCACGGCGGGACGGTGGACGGGAACGGCGGACATGCTTCCTCCGGTGGGCGGAGCCGCGCGCGGCCGGACGGCCGGGGCTCCTGACGAGGGGACGGGTGGGCAGGACGACGGACCGCCGCGGCGGACGCGCGGCGGGATCCGGAACCCGTCAGAGGAAGAAGTGGTGGAACATGGTCGCCCCAGGATAGCCGGGGTGAGCAACCTCCGGGGTGCCCCGCCCGGATGAAACGATCGTTCCAGCATGAATCGAGTTGCATTAAACGATTCCGACATCTTGTGGCGTCGTCGATGAAACGCGGGTTCCATACCGTGGCTGTCGCCCTCCTCCCGCGCCACCGAAGGAACTCCCATGGCCACCACAACCACCCCGCTCGACCGGCGACCGGCCGGCGACCGCCCGCGGTTCCGGATGCCCCACGTGTACGTGGTGCTCTTCGTCCTGTCCGGACTCGCCGCCCTGGCCACCTACCTCGTGCCGGCCAGCCGGTACGAACGCGTCCTCGGACCGGACGACCGCGAGATGATCGACCCGTCCAGCTACGGCGCCGTCGAGTCCTCGCCGACCTCCCTCGTCGACTTCGTCACCGCGATCCCGCGGGGGCTCGTCGACGCCTCGGAGGTCGTGTTCTTCACGTTCGTCATCGGCGGGACGTTCATGGTCCTCCGGCGCACGGGCATCATCGAGGCAGCCCTCGACCGCACCAGCCGGCGCTTCGCGTCCCGGCGGACGCTGCTGATCCCCGTGCTCATCACCGCCTTCGCCGTGATCGCCTCGCTGATCGGCACCCAGGAGCTCGCCCTCGTCTACATCCCGGTGATCCTGCCGGTCATGATCGCCCTCGGCTACGACTCCCTGACCGCCGTCGCCGTCGCCCTCGTGGGCACCACCGCCGGCTTCACGGCGGGCGTCCTCAACCCCATCAACACGGGGCTGGGCCAGCAGATCGCGGGTCTGGAGCCCTTCTCCGGACTCGGTCTCCGTCTCCTCGTGCTCCTGGCCCTGGTCGTCACCGGCTCCGTGTACGTCATGCGCTACGCCCGGAGGATCAGCCGCTCCCCGGAGCGGGGCCTGCTGCACGACGAGCCGGCCGAGGCGGAGAAGCGCCGGCTCTACGCCGACGGGCACTCCGGCGAGCGCCTCGTCCTCACCCGGCGGCAGGGCGCCGCGCTGCTCACCGCCGCGCCGATCGTCGGCGTGCTGGTGTGGGGCGTGCTCACCCAGGGCTGGTTCTTCCTCGAGATGGCCGGGATGTTCATCGTCCTGTCGGTCGTCGTCGGGCTCGTGGCGGGCCTGTCCGTCAACGAGGTCTGCGCCGCCTTCACCGAGGGCATGCGGGACGTGCTCGAGGGCGCGATCATCGTGGGCGTCGCCCGCTCCGTCGCCGTGGTGCTGGAGGACGGCAACATCCTGGACACCGTCGTCCACGCCCTCGGCAACGCCGTGGACGCGCTGCCCGCCGCGCTCGCGGCACTGGGCATGTTCGCGGTGCAGACCCTGTTCAACTTCGTGGTCCCCTCGGGCAGCGGCCAGGCCGTGGTCACCATGCCGATCATGGCGCCGCTGGCCGACCTGGTCGGCGTCACCCGCCAGACGTCCGTGCTCGCCTACCAGCTGGGCGACGGTCCGTCCAACATCCTCTACCCCACCTCCGGGTACTTCATGGCCGCCCTCGCGATCGGCGGCGTGCGGTGGGAGAAGTGGGTCCGGTTCTTCCTCCCGCTGTTCGGCATCTGGGTGGTGCTGAGCGCGCTGTTCCTGGTCTTCGCGCAGCTGACCCAGTGGAACGGCTGACACACTTCCCTGCCCTGCTCCCCACCAGCCGACCCCGTCGAGTCCCCCGTGTGCTCGCAGTTCCCCCCGACCGATCCGGGGGAACTGTGACCACACGGGGGACTCGGCGCTCGGAGCGCGCTGGGTGCGGGGGTGTGGGGCCCAGGTCAGGGGGTCCGGCGCTCCCGGAGGACGCCGGCCATCAGGGCCGCGACGAGCGCGAAGACCGGGACCACGAGCAGCGCCGCCCGCAGCCCCACGGCGTCGGAGAGCACCCCGACGGCCGGGGACAGGCCGAGGAAGCTGATCCGCATCAGCCAGCTGACCAGGGCCAGGCCCGTCCCGGTCCGCAGCCCGGGGATGTCGTCGGCGGCGTGGAAGGCCGCGGGCACGAGCGTGGCGCAGCCGAAACCGGCCAGCGCGAAACCCGCGACGGCCGGGCCCGGCGCCGGGGCGAGGACCACGAGCAGCATCCCGGCCGCGCTGAGGGCGGCACCGGCGCGGACCACCGCTGCCCGGCCCCAGCGGTCGGTCATAGGGTCGCCGAGCATCCGGCCCACGAACTGCGCCGCCATGAGCGCCACGAGTCCGAGCCCCGCGGTGGCCAGCGGGGCGCCCAGCTCGGCGTTCAGGTACACGGCCGACCAGTTCTGCCCGGCGTCCTCGACCATCACCCCGGCCATCGCGATCACGGCCACGGGCAGGAGGCTGACGACGACGATGCGCCCCGCCGACCGCCGCCCCGTCCCGGCGGGCCCGGAGCCGGGGTCCGGCCGGGAGCCGGTGGTGCCCGGGTCCGTCCTCGACGTGCCGTCCGGCAGCGGGTCCTCCGGCGGCGGGTCGTCCGAGCGGACCGTGCGCAGCTCCTGCCCCTCGGCCGGGCTCAGCGCGGCGCGCAGCGCCACGAGGGCGACCGCGCTCCACACGAGCCCGCTCGCCGGCAGGTGCCACCCCAGGGGCACGCCGAGGGCGAGCGCCGCGGTGCCCATGAGCCCGCCGACCACGGCGCCCAGGCTCCACAGGGCGTGCAGGGAGTTGATGATCGAGCGGCCGCGGGCGCGCTGGACCTCCATCCCCTGGGCGTTCTGGGCGGTGTCCACGTGGGCGTCCAGGGCGCCGCCCAGGAACATCGCCGCGAGGAACACCGCCGCGCCCAGCCCCGTGCCGGCGCCCAGGCCCGCCCCGGCCCCGGCGGCCGCGAGGCACACGGAGAGCAGGACGGTGCCCAAGGCTGCCACCCGGCCGGAGCCGAAGCGGCGGATCGCCCGGGCGGGGAGGGCGCCCACGAGGATCGCCCCGAGCGGGAACGCCACGACCAGCAGGCCGTAGAGGGTGTTGGAGAGCCCGAACGCGTCCTTGACCTCCGGCAGGCGCGGCAGCAGGTTGGCGTAGAGGGCGCCGTTGGTGAGGAAGAACGCGGACACCGCGATCCGGGCGCGCCGGACCCGCGCGGGGTCGAGGGCGGTGGTCTGGACGGTCACGTCCACGACTCTAAGGGCTGGGTTCCCCCGCCTCCGCCCCCGGCCCGCTGGAGGCCGGGAGCGACGGGCCGTCCAGGGCGTCGCCGAGGCGGTCCCGGAACCCGCGCACGGCCTCGGCCACCTCGTCCGAGCACAGCAGCCGCCACGGCACGTCCGCCGGGATCCAGGGCAGCGCCATCAGCAGCTCCGGGACCGAGCCGCCCGTGACGGTCCAGTCGACGGTGTCCCCGGGACCCTGCACCGCCGTGGCCGCCCACGGCCCGAAGTGCTCCCGGACCCGCTCCAGGCCCACGGTCATCCGCACCGTCAGCTCGTGCCGCGCGGCGGCCGCGCCGTGGGCGGCCAGGACGAACTCGGCGGCGTCCGCGGCGGGCAGCTCCCGCGGCGCGACGCGCACGGCGGTGCCCGCCAGCTTCCGCAGCCGGTCGATGCGGAACGTGCGCCAGTCGGCGCGGTCGGCGTCCCAGGCCACGAGGTACCACCACCGGTCCCGCGGGACCAGCGAGTGCGGCTCGACCAGCCGGGCGCTCTCCCGGCCCTGCCGGTCCACGTAGCGGAAGCGCACCCGCTCGTGGTCACGGCAGGCGAGGGCGAGCTGGGCGAGGACCTCGGTGGCCACGTGCGCGTCCGTGCGGGCCACCGGGACGGTGTGCGCCTGCAGCGCGGCGACCCGGCGGCGCAGGTGCCGCGGCAGCACCTGCTGGACCTTGGCCAGGGCGCTCAGCGACGTCTGCTCGCCGTCGCCGACGCCGTGCACCGCGGCGGTGCGCAGCCCCACGGCGATGGCCACGGCCTCGTCGTCGTCGAGCAGCAGCGGCGGGATGCTGGTGCCGCCGGCGAGCTGGTACCCGCCCGCCGTGCCGGGGCGGGCCGTGACCTCGTAGCCGAGCTCGCGCAGCCGGTCGATGTCCCGGCGCAGCGTCCGCTCGGAGACCGTCAGCCGCTCGGCGAGCTCGGGCCCGGACCAGTAGCGGTGGGTCTGCAGCAGGGACAGCAGCCGGAGCACCCGCGACGTCGGATCGGACATGACCCGCAATCTACGCCCCCCTGCGGACAGCTGGTGGCCTGAATGCGCTCTACCGTGGACCCATGAGCACCCCACCCATCATCAGCGCCCGCGGGCTGAGCAAGAGCTTCCGCGGGCCCGGCGGCCGGACCGTCGAAGCGGTGGCCGACCTGACCATGGACGTGGCGCCCGGCACGCTGACCGCGTTCCTCGGGCCCAACGGCGCGGGCAAGTCGACCTCGCTGCGCATGCTCACCACGCTGCTGCGGCCCACCGGCGGCACCGCCACCGTGTGCGGGTTCGACGTCGCCCGGCAGCCGGCCGAGGTGCGCGCCCGCATCGGCTACATCGGGCAGAAGAACGGGGCCGGGCAGTACCAGCGGGTCCGCGACGAGCTGCTCAGCCAGGGCGCCCTGTACGGGCTGAGCCGGGCGGAGACGCGGCGCCGCGCGGACGAGCTCGTGGAGGCCCTCGGCCTCGGCGACCTCGTCCGCCGGCCCACGATGAAGCTCTCCGGCGGCCAGCGCCGCCGCGTGGACATCGCCCTGGGACTGATCCCCGGCCCCCAGCTGCTCTTCCTCGACGAGCCCACGACCGGCCTGGACCCCCAGTCCCGCGCGCACCTGTGGGAGCACATCCTCGAGCTGCGCCGCCGCTACGGGACCACGCTGTTCCTCACCACCCACTACCTCGACGAGGCCGACCAGTTCGCCGAGCGGGTCATGGTCGTGGACCGGGGACGGATCATCGCCGACGACACCGCGTCCCGGCTCAAGAGGGACCTGGCCGGCGACCGGATCGCCCTCACCCTGGACGCCGACCCGCCCGCCGCCGCGGCGGCCGTCCGGCGCGCGGCCGCCGCGGCGGCGGCCGGCGGCGCCGAGCCGGAGGCGGTCCCCGCCGGGGAGGGCACCCGCGTGGTCGTCGCGGTCGAGCACGGCGAGCGCGTGCTGCCCGCCCTGCTGCGCGAGCTCGACCGGGCCGGCCACGCCGTGCGGACCGCCGAGCTGACCCGCCCGACCCTCGACGACGTCTTCCTCCGGCTCACCGGCCGGAGCCTGCGCGAGGAGCGGGCCGACGCGTCCGAGACCGACCCGGCCGCCGAGGCCACGAGCGTGGGAGCACCCCGATGACCGCCGTTCCGACCACCCGCGAGTCCCCCGGCGGCACCGACCGGGCCCGCCCGGCCGGGATCCTGCACGACTCCGTCAGCGTCTTCGTCCGCGAGCTCCGGCCCGTGGTCCGGGACCCCTTCAGCCTGGTGTTCTCGCTCATGCAGCCGCTGATGTTCCTGGCCTTCTTCGGCCCGCTCCTGGGCGGGATGACCGGGCGGCCCCTCGACCAGGCGTTCCAGTGGTTCGTGCCGGGCATCGTGGTGATGATCGCGCTGTTCGGCACCGCGATGACCGGCTCGAACCTGCTGTTCGAGATCCAGTCCGGGGCGCACGAGCGGATGCTCGTGGCGCCGGTGACCCGCTCCGCGCTCATGGTGGGGCGCGCGTGCAAGGAGATGGTGCCGCTGGTCCTGCAGGCGCTGGTGCTCTCCGGGGTGGCCGCGTTCTTCGGCTTCCGCCCGTCCCTGCCCGGCATGGTGGTGGGCCTGGCGATCCTCGCGGTCTTCGGGGTGGGGCTCGGGGCGCTGAGCTACGCCCTGGCCATCGTCTCCCGGAACCGGGACTGGATGTTTTGGACCGTGCAGCAGGGGCTGCTGTTCCCGCTCATGCTGCTCTCCGGGATGCTCCTGCCGCTCGAGGCCGGTCCGGGGTGGATGCAGGTGCTCTCGCGGTTCAACCCGCTCACCTACATGGTCGACGCCGAGCGGGCCCTGTTCAACGGCCAGTTCGGTGATCCGGCCGTGGCCGCCGGCGCCCTCGCGGCGGTCGTGCTGGCCGCCCTGGGCCTGACCGTGGGGATCCGGGCGATGCGCAACAGCATCTGAGCGGCCCACCGGGAAGGTCGCAGGGAGGGTCGCCGCGGAGGTCTCCCGGTGCCGCTCAGAGCCACCGCTTCCACTTGAACACCCCGTAGAGGGCCACCCCCATGCCCAGCATGGCCAGCAGCGCGAGCGGGTAGCCCAGCGGCCACGCGAGCTCGGGCATGTGCTCGAAGTTCATCCCGTACACCGTGCCCACCAGGGTCGGGGCGAAGAGGATCGCGGCCCAGGAGGAGATCCGCTTGACCTCCTCGCTCTGCGCCAGGGCCGACTCGGTGAGCCGCTGCATCTCGTCGTTCTGCCGCTGCCCCACCAGGGTCGCGTGCACCGTGAGGGCGTTCTGCAGGAGCACCCGGAACGCGTCCGCGCGCTCGGCCACCCGGATGGCGTGGTCCTGCACGTCCCGCAGCCGCTGCTGCAGCTCGAGGTCGAGCCCGTACTTCTCCGCCCCGTGCTGCAGGGCCTCCAGCATGGCCACCAGCGGGTGGACGGCGCGCTGGAACTCGATGACCTCCCGGGAGAGCTCGTAGACGCGGCGGGAGACGTCCCGGTCCGCGCCGAAGATCTCGTC
Organism: Kocuria sp. GQ42; assembly: GCF_059758435.1. NCBI lineage: Bacteria > Bacillati > Actinomycetota > Actinomycetes > Micrococcales > Micrococcaceae > Kocuria > Kocuria sp. GQ42. The sequence continues at coordinate 97,076 of NZ_JCAXEN010000009.1, forward strand.
CTCGATCTCGTCGATGTCGTTCTCGAGCCCCGCGACCACGGGGGCGTAGCCGTCGACCACCTCGTCGAGGATCCCGTACAGCACCGCCTGCGGGCCCGTGCCCAGCAGCTCCGGCGCGGCCTCCAGCCGGCGCCGGACCGCGGCCAGGTCGGGGGACTCGGCGTGGCGGACCGTGACCACGAAGTCGCGGCCCACGAACACGTGCAGCTCCCCGAACTCGACCTTCTCCACGTCGTCCAGGTAGCGGGCCGGGCGCAGCACCACGAAGAGGGTGTCCCCGAAGCGCTCCAGCTTGGCGCGCTGGTGGCCCTTCAGGGCGTCCTCCACCGCGAGGTCGTGCAGCCGGAACTCCGCGGCCACGGACTGCACCTCGGCCGGCTCGGGGCGGTAGAGACCGATCCAGGCCATCCCGCCGCGCCCGCGCAGCGCCGCGTAGGTCTCGTCGAGGTCCTCCGGGGTCGACGTGCGCCGGCCCTCCACGTACACCACGTTGTCCACCAGCGTCACCGCGTGCCACCTCCCGTTCTGCCCGTCGCCCGTCCCGCCCCATCATGACAGGACCCGTCCCCCGCGCCGGACCGGTGGGTCCGGCGCAGGTGCCGGGCGGGCGGTCAGCCCTTCACGGCGCCGCCGGTGAGCCCGGAGACGATGAAGCGCTGGAGGAACAGGAACATCGCGACGACCGGGATGGCCGCCAGGATCGCCCCGGCGGTGAACACGCCCCAGTTCTCCCCGAACTGCACGGCGACGAACTGGTAGAGCCCCACGGCCAGCGTGTACTGGCCCGGGTCCTGGAGCACGATCTGGGCCAGCAGGAAGTCCGAGAAGGACGTGATGAAGGACAGCATCCCGACCACCACGAGGATCGGGGTGACCAGCGGCAGGATCATCGTCCAGTAGATCTGGGCGTGCGAGGCGCCGTCGATGCTCGCGGCCTCGTCGAGGTCCTTGGGGATGGTGTTGAAGAAGCCGTACATCAGGAACGTGTTGGCCCCCAGCGCCCCGCCCAGGTACACGGCCACCAGTCCGAGCCGGGAGTTCAGCCCCATGAACGGGTAGACCTCGGAGATCGCGAAGAGCAGCAGGAAGATCGCCACGAAGGCCAGCAGCTGCGGGAACATCTGGATCACGAGCAGGGCCAGCAGCCCGCCCTTGCGGGAGCGGAAGCGGAACCGCGAGAAGGCGTAGGCGGCGGCCGCGCCCATGAGCACGGTGCCCACGGCCGTGGTGACCGAGACGAACAGCGAGTTCCCGAACCAGGTGAGGTACGGGTTCTGCGGGTCGTTGAGCAGGTTCGTGTAGTTGGCGCCCGTCACGTCCGAGAACAGCTGGTTGGACCCCAGGAGGGACCCGGAGGCCGAGAGGGACGCCGAGAGGGCGTAGACCAGCGGGAAGAGGGCGAAGGCGCACGCCGCGAGCGCGGCGAGGTGCTTCCACCCGCCGCGGGCGGAGCGGCGGCGCCTGCGGGGCCGGGGAGCCCCCGGCGCGGCGCCGGGGGGCCGCAGCGTGTCCGTCGGCTGGAGGGTGTTCGAGGTTCCGGCGGACGGCGCGGCCGCGGCGGCGGCCCAGGGAGCGCGGTCCGTGCCGTCGGAGCCGGGGCGGTCGCCCGGAGTGGGTGCGGTGGGAGTGGACATGTCAGCTGATCTCCTCGAGAGCCTTGCTGCGGCGGAACGTCAGCGCGGAGATGACGGCCACCATGATGAAGATGAGGATGGACAGGGCGGAGGCCAGACCGTAGTCGTTGTTCCCGCCGGCGAACGCGATCTTGTAGACGAACGAGATGAGGATGTCCGTGGCACCCACCCCGGTGGTGGACTCCAGGTCCTGGGGGCCCCCGCCGGTGAGCAGGTAGATCACGTTGAAGTTGTTGAAGTTCATCGCGAAGGACGCGATGAGCATCGGCCCCACCGCGACCAGCAGCATCGGCAGGGTGATCGCCCGGAACTGGCGCACCGGCCCCGCGCCGTCCATCTCGGCCGACTCGTAGAGCTCTCCCGGGATGGACTGGAGGGCGCCGGTGGTCACGAGGAACATGTACGGGAAGCCGAGCCAGAGGTTCACCAGCACCACGGAGAGCTTGGCCATCCAGGCGTTGTCGAGCCAGGGGACCGCCGTGCCGCCCAGCAGGACCTCGTTGACGAAGCCGAAGTCCGTGTTGAGCAGGCCCGCCCAGATGAGGATGGACAGGAAGGCCGGGAACGCGTACGGCAGGAAGATGATGGCGCGGTAGACGTTCCGGAACCTCAGCTTCTCGTCGTTGAACAGGATGGCCAGCAGCAGGCCGAGGAAGAACGTCAGCACCACCGAGAGGATCGCGAAGGCGAAGGTCCACAGGGTCACGGAGACGAACGGGCCGCCGAGGACCTCCGGGTCGAAGATCGCCCCGAAGTTGTCCAGGCCCACGAAGACCCTCCAGCCCGGTCGCAGGGCCTCGCCGTCGGGACCCACGAACGCGCCCTCGCCGTTGTTCGCGTACACGGTGCCGTCGTCGGCGACCATGGCGTCGGCCGCCTCGTCGTGCACGAGCGTGGGCTCGTAGGCGTAGGCGGTGCGGCCGTCGTCGGTGCGCAGCACGCCCTCGGCCTCCTGCTCGCCCACGGGCACTCGCAGGTCCGCCAGCTCGCCGGCGGCCGCCACGACGCCCCCGTAGTCGAGGACCTCGTAGCCGGGCGCCTCGGCCACCCGGCCGTCGGCGGCGGTCGCGCCGTCCAGCGGGGCCAGCGGCTGGTCCGCCGCTCCCACGAGCACCTGGCCGTCGCGCACCGTGGCCAGGGCCAGTCCGTCCTCGCCCTCGAGCACCGTGACGGGGTACGCGTCGGTGCCCTCGATCCGCTGCTCGTAGGTGGTGGTGAGCTGGGTGATGGCCGCGTCCTTGGACGCGTTGTGGCCGTCGCCGTAGTTCGTGAACGCCGTGGCGGCCGTGTAGATCAGCACGAAGATCTGGAAGACGAGGAGGAAGATGAGGCCGGGGAAGAGGTACTTGGCGGGCAGGATCCTCCGGGTGGGCAGGAAGTAGACGAGGTCGGCGACGACGAGGGCCGCCACGAGGAACACCAGGATGCCCCAGCTGCCCGCCGCCCAGGACGCCAGGATGCCGTAGAGGCCGAAGGCGTTGATGAGGGCCATCAGGATCAGCTTGACCACGAAGCCCAGGCCGAATCCCCGGGAGTGCGACCGGCGGAGGTCGAGGGGCTCGCCGAGTCCGTTGCCGCCTGGCGTCTGCACGGGGGCGGCGGTCCCACCCGGTGCGGTGGTGCTCGTGCTCATGAGATCTGTCCTTCGATGTTGTCGATCATGCGGTCCCACAGCTCCACGGGGTCCCCGCGGCCGTCCACGACGGCGTTCTCCGTGGTGCCCCAGAAGCTCCACACCGCTCCCATCTCGGGGATGGCCGGCATGGGCAGGCCCGTCTCGGCGATCTGCGCGTAGGCGGAGCGCAGCGGGTCACCCTGCATGCGGTCCACCGCCACCGTGCTGGCCGGCGGTCGGCCCGTGCTCTCGTACAGGGCGGACTGGGTCTCGGGGCGGGTCAGGTAGTTGGCGGCGAAGTCCTGGGCCGCCATCGGGTTCTGTGCGTTGGCGTTGACGAAGAACGCCTGGACGCCCACGAACGGGCGGGCCTCCTCGTTCCCGGCCGGCGGCACGGGCAGGACGCTCACGTCCATGCCGGCGGCCTCGATGTCCTCCAGCTCCCACGGCCCGCCCAGGTGGAAGGCGGACTGGCCGTTGAGGAAGGACTCCTTGGCGATGTCCGGGGTCATGGAGGTGCGCAGGTCCCCGGAGGCTCCGAGCTCCTGCAGGTAGCGGGCGAACCGGTGCCCCTCCTCGCCGCCCATGGTGAGGTCGCTCGTGTACTCGCCCTCCTCGGTGCGCTCGAACACCTCCGCTCCGAACGAGGTCTGCAGGGCGTACAGGTGGTACGGGTCGCCGGTCTCCGGGGACTGGCTGACCGTGAACGGGTACTCGATGTCGCGTTCGTCCATGATCCGGCGCCCCTCGGCCCGCAGCTCGTCGAAGGTCGCCGGGTCCTCGGTGGTGAGCTCGTTGTTGCGCAGCAGGGCCACGTTCTCGATCGCGAACGGCACGCCGTAGCTCACGCCGTTGTAGACCACGGCCTCCCGGGCGTTCTCGGTGAAGTCCGCCGCCCGCTCCCCCATCTCCACGGGGGCGACGACGCCGTTGGCGGCGAGCTGGCCGAGGTTGTCGTGCGGCGAGACGAGGATGTCCGGGGCCTGCCCCGTGGGGGACTGCGAGATGAAGTTGGAGAGCGTCTGCGCGTTGACCTCGCGCTGGACGAACTCCACCTCCACCCCGGTGTCGGCGGTGAAGTCCTCGGCGACCTCCTGCAGCACCGGGATCTCGCCGGTGCCGGCCTGGATCTTGATGCTGCCCGGTCCGCCGGCCAGGCCGGCGACCCCGGCCGTGGGCGCCGACGAGCACCCGGCGAGCAGGAGCACGGCACCGACGGCGCAGGCCGCCCGGTGGATGTGTTTCATGGTGGGGTTCCTCGATGTCTTCCGTGGTCGCGCGGTCGCGACGACCGTCGGTCTGCGGGGGTGGTGCGGGTCGGTCGGGCTGCTGCTGCCGGGGGGCTTCACCCCAGGAGGTGAGCTGGCTCACTACTGTAAGCGCTACCACTAAGCCTGTCCACACCCGATGCGGCAACAACCTTGTCAAGGTGTTCAGTGTGATAGCGCTTCCAGTCCGGGGTGATCCGCCCTACGATGGACCGCATGTCCACGACCTACGGTGCGCTGCAGTCCCTGCGCCTCACACCCGTCCACGACCGCGACCAGGAGCCGAAGTGGTGGCGTTCCTCGGTGATCTACCAGGTGTATCCCCGCTCGTTCCGGGACCTCGACGGGGACGGTGTCGGCGACCTCGCCGGCATCACCGCCGAGCTGGGACAGCTGGCGGAGCTGGACATCGACGCGATCTGGCTCTCCCCCTTCTATCCCTCCCCGCAGCTCGACGGCGGCTACGACGTGAGCGACTACTGCGACGTCGACCCCGCCTTCGGCACCCTCGCGGACTTCGACGCGCTGGTCTCGGCCGCGGACGCCCTGTCCGTCAGGGTGATCATCGACCTCGTGCCCAACCACTGCTCGCAGGAGCACCTCCTGTTCCGGCAGGCCCTCGCGGCGGGTCCCGGCGCCCCGGAGCGCGATCTGTTCGTCTTCCGGGACGGCCGCGGCGCGTCCGGGCAGCTGCCCCCCAACAACTGGCAGTCCCACTTCGGGGGCCCGGCCTGGACCCGGGTGACCGAGTCCGACGGGCAGCCCGGCCAGTGGTACCTGCACCTGTTCGACTCGTCGCAGCCCGACTTCAACTGGGACAACGAGCTGGTCCGCCAGGAGTTCGAGCGGGTGCTGCGCTTCTGGCTCGACCGCGGTGTCGCCGGCTTCCGGGTGGACGTGGCGCACGCGCTCATCAAGGCGGAGGGCCTCCCGGACTGGGACGGGCGGGCCGACGGGGGGAGCATCCCGGGCTACCCGTTCACCGACGCCCCGATGTTCGGGCAGCCGCAGATCCACGACATCTACCGGCGCTGGCGCGAGGTGCTCGCGGAGTACGACGGCGAGCGGATCCTCTGCGCCGAGGCGAGCGTGGACCCGCTGGACCGCCTGGCCGACTGGGTGCGCCCCGACCAGATGCACCAGACGTTCAACTTCTCCTACCTGGCGGCGCCGTGGGACGCCGCGGAGCTGCGCCGGATCATCACCTCCTCCCTCGAGGCGTTCGACGCGGTCGGGGCCCCCACCACCTGGGTGCTGTCCAACCACGACGTCGTGCGGCACCCGACCCGCCTGGCGCTGACCGCGGACTCCCCGCGCCCGGGCGACGGCCGCGGGCCCGAGGACGAGCAGCCGGACCACGTGCTGGGCACGCGGCGGGCACGTGCCGCGTCCCTGCTCATGCTCGGCCTGCCGGGCGGCGTGTACCTGTACCAGGGGGAGGAGCTGGGCCTGCCGGACCACACGACCCTCCCCCACGACGTCCGCCAGGACCCGACCTACCACCGGACCGGCGGGAGCCGGCTCGGCCGTGACGGCTGCCGGGTGCCGCTGCCCTGGACCAGCACCGGGGCGTCCCTGGGCTACAGCGCCACGGGCGAGGCCTGGCTCCCGCAGCCCTCGGACTGGGCGGAGCTCTCGCGCGAGGCGCAGCGCCACAACCCGGGGTCCACGCTGTCCCTCTACCGCTCCGCGCTGGCGCTGCGGCGCGAGCACGGGCTCGGCTCGGGCTCGCTCGCGTGGGCGGAGGACCTCACGGGCCCGGGCTGTCTCGGGCTCGTCAACAACGGCGTCCTGGTGCTGCTGAACACGGGCTCCGCCCCGGTCGAGCTGCCGGACCTGCCGGTCCTGCTCCGCAGCGGGTCCCCGGCCTCCGCGCCGCATATCCTGGACCCGGAGGAGTGCGCATGGCTGCAGACGGAGGACCCCGGGACGACCGGACGATGAACCCACCCCGGCTCCAGGACGTCGCCGCGCGGGCGGGCGTGTCCACCGCGACCGTCTCCCGCGCGCTCAGCGGCAAGGGGCACGTCTCGCCCCGCGCCCGGGCCCGGGTCCGCGAGGCGGCGCAGGAGCTGGGCTTCGTCGTGTCCTACCACGCCTCGAGCCTGGCGAGCGGCCGGAGCCGCAACATCGGGGTGGTCCTCCCCCACGTCGACCGGTGGTACTTCTCCACCGTCCTCGAAGGAGTGGCCGGCGCGCTCATGGAGGCCGGGTACGACCTGACCCTCTACAACTTCGAGGGGGACCGCTATCGGGAGACCGTTCTGACCGACTTCCTGCTGCGCAAGCGGCTGGACGCGGCCGTGGCGGTGTCCCTGCACCTGGACCCGGCGGAGACCGAGCAGCTGTTCTCCGCCGGCATCCCCCTCGTCGGGGTCGGGGGCCCCCTGGTGGGGGCGCCCACCATCAGCATCGACGACCTCGACGTCGGGCGCCGCGCGACGCAGCACCTCATCGGGCTGGGCCACCGGCGGATCGCGCACCTCGGCGGGGCCGAGGAGGGCAGGCGCTACTTCCCCATGTCCAGCGACCGCCGGGACGGCTGGGAGCAGGCGATGGCGGACGCCGGGCTGGCCGTGGAACCCTCGTGGTCGCTCGTCGCGGACTACACGTTCACCGACGCGTACCAGCAGGCCAAGAACCTCCTGGCTGACCCCGCCGACCGCCCGACCGCCATCTTCGCCTCGTCCGACGAGATGGCGGCCGGGACGATCCTGGCGGCGCGGGACCTCGGCCTCACCGTGCCCGGGGACCTGTCCGTCATCGGCGTCGACGCCCATCCCATCGGGGAGGCCTTCGGCCTGACGACCCTGGACCAGCACGCCCGGCAGCAGGGCACCCGCGCTGTGGAGCGGCTCCTCGAGCACCTGGCCGGAGGCTCCGGCGAGCCGTCGAACGAGCTCTTCCCGGCCCACTTCGTCGTCCGCTCCTCCACCGGCCCGGTCCCGGCCTGAGCTGCTCCGGCGGCCGTCACGGCCGCCCGTTCCCCGGCCCGGCGCTGGCCGCTGCACCCGACCCACCGGAACCCCTCACGCCCCTCACACCTCGAGACCCCAGGAGAGTGCACGGATGACCACCGGACGGCCGACCACCAGGACGAGGACCGACTGCGGAAGAGCCATGACGAGCCGGCTCTGGGACCAGCCCCACCACGACGGGTCGGCGATGTACGTGTCGAACCCCTTTCCGGAGCTGGGCGAGACCGTCGCGATGTTCCTGCGGGTCCCCCGGGCCAGCGGAGTCACCCAGGCCCTGCTGCGGGTGTGCATCGACGGGGAACAGGCCCTGATCGGGACGAGAACGGACCGCCAGGACGACCACGAGTTCTGGTTGCGGGCCGACGTCCGGGTGGAGAACCCGGTGGTGAACTACCGCTGGCTGCTCGACGGGGGCCCTGACGCCTACCAGTGGCTCAACGGAACGGGTCTGCACACCCGTGATGTCACCGATGCTTCCGACTTCCGCATCACCACGCACGCCCCGCCCCCCGGGTGGGCCGGTGACGCGGTCCTGTACCAGATCTTTCCCGACCGGTTCGCGAAGTCCACGGACCGGCCGGCTCCCGAGTGGGCGATCGCCGAGGAGTGGGACAGCGAGGTCATCGGCCGCGGGCCGGAGACGCCCTACCAGTACTACGGCGGGGACCTCGACGGGATCGTCGCCCATCTGGACCACATCGCCTCCCTCGGTGCGAACACGATCTATCTCACTCCCACGTTCCCCGCGCGGTCCAACCACCGCTATGACGCGTCCAGCTTCGACCACGTCGATCCGCTGCTCGGCGGGGACGCCGCCCTGAGCCGCCTGTCGGACGCCGTGCATGCCCGGGGCATGCATCTGCTCGGGGACCTCACGACGAACCACTGCGGCGACGCCCACGAATGGTTCAGAACCGCCATCGAGGACCCGCGCAGCCCGGAAGCCGGTTTCTTCCTCTTCACCGAACATCCCGACGAGTACGTGTGCTGGTTCGGGCACGCGTCGCTTCCCAAGTTCGACCACAGCAACCCCGAACTGCGGCGACGCCTCTACGAGGGTCCGGACTCCGTGGTGGCCCGCTGGCTGGGACCGCACGCCCTGGACGGATGGCGCATCGACGTCGCCAACATGACGGGACGACACGGTGCCACCGACCTCAACCACACGGTCTCGACCACGCTGCGCAGGACGATGGCCGAGGCCGATCCGGGGTCCCTGCTGCTGGCCGAGCACAGCCATGACGCATCCCAGGACCTGCAGGTCGATGGCTGGCACAGCGTCATGAACTACGCCGGATTCACCCGCCCCGTGTGGCAGTGGTTGAAGCCGGCCTCCCCCGTGCCGTTCGAGCCGGGACCTTTCACGGCCGTTCCGCGACTTCCGGGAGCGGACGTGGTCGGCTCGATGCGGGATTTCGCGGCTGCCGCCCCGTGGCGGGCCACCGCACACGCCCTCAACCTGGTCGGCTCCCACGACACCATGCGGATCAGCACCATGCTCGGCGACCGGCGGCTGGTGACCGTGGCGTTCGGCCTGCTGGCCACCATGCCCGGCATCCCCATGCTCTGGGCAGGGGACGAGATCGGCCAGGAGGGCGTGAACGGCGAGGACGGTCGCCGCCCCTTCCCCTGGGGCGACACCAGCGGATGGGACCACGAGCGGCTCGCCACCACACGAGCTCTTCTCGGCGCACGCCACCGGTCCGTGGCCCTCCGCCACGGTGGGCTGCGATGGCTCACCGTCGGGGAGGACGCCTTCACCTTCCTGCGGGAGTCCCCCGGTGAGACCGTGCTCGTCCACGCCGCACGCGCCGGCCACACCCCTGTCCGGTTGCCCGCACGGACCGTCGGCACCCACCTCACCGGCCTCGCCGGCACCCCGGACCTGCACGCGGACACCGATGCCATGATCACCCTGCCCGGCGCTGGACCGGCGTTCTCCGTGTGGCGCTGCACCCCGCTCGACTGAACCCCACGATCCCCGGCCCGTGCCGGTGGCGAGACGTGCCTCCGGCGCGGGGCGCCCCAGCGGCTTCGAACGGGCGGACTCATCGGCCCGCAGAGGCGCAGCACCGCGGCAGCACGCCACGGATCAGGCCACGGATCAGGCCACGGATCAGGCCACGGTGAAGGTTCGCTCGTGCCGCCCGGAGGCGCCGTCCGGGGCGGGCGGGGCCTGCTCGGCGGTCTGGACGGTCCCGTCCCGGTCCACGGCCCGCACGCGCGCGGTGTGCCGGCCGGCCGGGAGGTCGGTGCGCAGGACCCACTGCCGCCAGGTGTCGTCCGTGCCCACGGAGCCCAGCTCGGCGTCCTGCCACGGCCCCTCGTCCACGCTGACCTGCACGGCGGCGATCCCGGTGTGCTGGGCCCAGGCCGTGCCGGCGAGGACCGCGGGCCCGGCCTCCGTGCGCCCGCCCTCGGCCGGCACCTCGATGCGGGAGGACATCTTGATCGGCCCCCGGGCCGTCCAGCCGCGCGAGGTCCAGTACGCCTCCGCCCGGTCGAAGCGGGTGACCTCGAGGTCCACGACCCACTTGGTCGCCGAGACGTAGCCGTAGAGTCCCGGCACGACCATCCGCACGGGGTACCCGTGCTCGAACGGCAGCGGCTCCCCGTTCATGGTCACCGCGAGCAGGGCGTCCCGGCCGGGGTCGGTCAGGGCCTCGAGCGGAGTGCTCGCCGTGAACCCGTCCTCGGAGGTCGAGAGCACCATGTCCGCCTCGGCGGAGGGCCCGGCCTCGGCGAGCAGGTCCCGGATCGGCACGCCGGTCCACACCGCGTTGCCCACGAGGTCGCCGCCCACGGGGTTGGACACGCACGCCAGCGTCACGATCCGCTCGAGGAGCGGCCGGGCCGTGAGGTCGTCGAAGCGCAGCGTCAGCTCGCGCTCCACCATGCCGTGGAGGCGCAGCTCCCACGCGTCCACGTCGATGCGCGGCACGGACAGGGCCGTGTCGATGCGGTAGAAGTCGTCGGCGGGCGTGAGCCAGGGCTCCACGTCCGCCACGCCGAGGTCGGCCCCGGCGGGGACCGGGTCCCGCACGGCCGGGGCGGGAATCCGCAGGAGGTCCCGGGCGGCGGGGGCCCGGGCCGCGGCCGCGGACGCCCAGCGTCCCGCGACACCGGCGGCGGCGCCCAGCACGGCGGCGGCCGCGGAGACCCGGACGAAGCCGCGGCGGTCGAGGGCGGCGCCGGGCTGTGCGGACGGAGCGGTGCGGCGGGTGAGCACCGTCAGGAAGAGCGCCCCTGCCCCCGTGCCGACGACGACGGGGACCGTGTCCGCCACGGTCGGCCCCGCCCGCGTCAGCACGGCCAGCAGCCCGAGGAGCCCCAGCACGCCGAGCAGCACCGTGCCCATCGGCGGGTTGGCGCGCTGGGCCGCCCCGATGCCCGTGCCGACCGCCACGAGTCCGGCGGCCATGACGAGCAGCAGCACGAGTTTGTCCGCGGTGCCGAACAGGGCGATCGCCGCGTCCTTGACCGGCGCCGGGACCGCGTCCACGATCACCCCGCCCACCGCCGTGAGGGGCGCGCCGACCGGCCCGGTCACCCAGGCGAGCAGCTCGGCCAGGCCCACGGCGAGAGCGGTCGCGGCGACGCCCGCGAGGATCCAGGGGCCGAGGTCGGCGGGGGCCCGTCGTCGTCGCCCGGTGTCCGGACGGTCCGCGGTGGAGGTCATGCGCGTCAGCGTGTCACGTGGCCCTGAGATCAGCCTGGGCGAGCGCGTCCCCGAACCGCTCGAGCGCCTCCTGGCCCACGACGTCCCCCGGCAGCAGGGGGACCTGCAGCAGCGGGACGCCCGGGAGGGCGCCGCGCAGGGTGGCGACGTGCACCTCTTCCAGCGCGCGGCGCTCGGCGAGGAAGTCCCCGGCGTCCGCCGGGGAGCGCTTGTTGAGCACGAGGGCCCCCACGTGCACGCCGGCGCGGACCAGCTGCTCGTGCAGCTCCACGGTCTCGAGGACGGGCAGCCGCTCGGCCGCGAGGACGATGACGAAGCTGCAGCGTTCGGCGTCCACCAGCACCTCGCGCAGCGCCTCGAAGCGCTCGCGGCGGCGCAGCAGGATCCGCCGGATCTCGAGGTCCCGCTCCTCGCGGGGGTCCCGGGGCCGGCCGGTGCCCACGATGCTCTCGCCCGCGGCGTCCCGGTCCTCGAGACCGCGCAGGGCGGCCCCGAACTTCTCCGCCCTCCCGCGGCGCCGCAGCAGCCCCTCGGTCCAGGCGGACATGATCTCGGGCAGGGCCATGAGCCGGGCGGTGTGCCCGGAGGGTGCGGTGTCGAAGACGATGAGGTCGTAGTCGTCCAGGCCCGTGTCCACGAGCTCCGCGATCCGCTCGAGCACCGCCGACTCGTGGGTGCCGGGCGAGTCCCGGGCGAGCTCCATGTGCTTGTCGACCTCGGCGGCGAGGTGCTCGGGCATCAGCCGGCGGATGGTGGCGCCCACGGCGGCGAGGTGGGCGTCGGTCGTGGCGACCGGGTCCACCTCGATGCCGTCGAGGGCGCCGCCGCCGAGGTCGCGGGCCAGCGGGGTGATCCGGTCCCCCACCGGGAGCTCCCACAGGTGCCCGAGGTTGTGGGCGGGGTCGGTCGAGACGACGAGCACCCGGCGGCCGGCGCGGGCCTGGGCGAGGGCGGTGGCGGAGGCGACGGCGGTCTTGCCGACGCCGCCCTTGCCGCCCACGAACAGGACCCGGCGGGCGGCGGCGAGCTCTAGCAGCATGAGATGTGCTCCAGGGGCGAGCGCTCCATGCCCATCCGCCGGTGCCAGTCGTGGAACCGGTCGTAGACCACGGGCAGCAGCTCCACGGTGTAGTAGCTGGCGGGGTTGGGCACGCCCAGGGCCTCGGAGAGGACCAGCATCATGAACAGGTCCTCCTCGTCGCGCTGGGCGCGGGCGAAGGTGCGCCGGTAGGGCGCCACGTAGAACTCGTGCAGGCCCGCACCGAGGCGGGCCTGCACGGAGCGCAGCCGGTCGAGGGCCCTCACCGGCTCACAGGGAGCGGTTCTCCCCGGGCGAGGTGCTGACGGTCTCCTCGTCCAGCTCGGGCGGGCTCTTCCGGGCCGCGTTCATGGCGGTCACGGACTCGACGATGACCCACAGGGCCGCGATCAGGATGATCACGTCGAGCACGAGCAGGAACCAGTTCTCGGCGGCCCAGAACTGCCCCAGCTGCACGATCAGCGCGTAGACGGACATCACCAGCAGGAACACCAGCGGCACCAGCACGGGCAGGACCGGGCGGCCCTTGCGCAGCAGGATCACCGCGATCATCGACAGCGTCAGGCCGGCCAGCAGCTGGTTGGTGGTGCCGAACAGCGGCCAGATCAGCATGCCGCCGGAGCCGTCCGCGCCGGCGCTGAAGGTCAGCCCCATGGCCACCGCGAGGACGATGAGGGTGGAGACCACCTTGCCGATGCTGACGCCCATGATGTGCCCGGCCTCCTGCACCACGAAGCGCTGCAGGCGGATGCCGGTGTCCATCGTGGTGGCCGCGAAGAGGACGGCCATCGTGGCGAGGATGGTCGCGCTCAGCGACGGCGGGATGCCCAGCCCGGAGTTGACGACCGAGGCACCGCCCTGGACGAACGCGGCCACGCCGCCCTGGCCGAACGCGCTGTAGACGGCCTCCCAGTCGGCGAGGGTACGGAACCCGGCGGTGGTCGCGATGATCGCACCCAGTGCCAGCAGGCCCTCGCCCACGGCGCCGAAGTAGCCGACGAAGCGGGCGTCCGGCTCCTTGTCCAGCTGCTTGGAGGACGTGCCCGAGGCCACGATCCCGTGGAACCCGGAGATCGCTCCGCAGGCGATGGTCACGAACAGCAGCGGCACGATGCTGGGCGTGCCCTCGGGCACGGAGGTGTTGAACGCGGGCGCCACCACGGTCGGGGCGGAGATCAGGACGGCGCCGTAGAGGATGCCCAGGGCGATGAACAGCTGGAGGCCGTTGATGTAGTCGCGCGGCTGCAACAGCATCCACACGGGCAGCACGGACGCGATGCCCGCGTAGACGAAGAGCACCACGATCCAGAACGCGTTGGCCGGCAGGCCCAGGACCGTCTCCGGCAGGACCACCGGGAAGCGGTCGCCGACCAGGATCAGGGAGTACAGGGCCACGACGCCGACCACGGACACGACGGCGAGGTTCCACTTGTAGCGGTAGACCGCCTGGCCGATGAGCAGCGCGACCACGATGGCGCCCCACGTGGGGATGACCGAGGTGGGGGTGCCGACCAGCAGGTTGGAGATCACCACGGCGAAGGCGGCGTTGACCATGAGCAGCACGAGGAAGATCACGACCAGGAACAGGTTGCGGCCGCGGTGGCCGATGTACTGCCCGGACAGCGAGCCGATGGACTTGCCGCGGTGCCGGTTGGACGCCCACAGGGCGCCGAGGTCGTGCACGCCGGCGAAGAAGACGGTGCCGAGGGTCACCCAGAGGAAGGCGGGCACCCAGCCCCAGATGACGGCGATCGCGGGGCCCACGATGGGCGCCGCACCGGCCACGGAGGTGAAGTGGTGGCCCCACAGCACGTACTTGTTCGTGGGCACGTAGTCCACGCCGTCACTGAGCTCGTGGGCGGGGGTGACGAAGGAGTCCTGGAGCTGGTAGATCCGGCGGGCCACGAACTTCGAGTACAGGAGGTACCCGACGATCATCATGGCCACACCGACCACGGCGAGGACGATGGAGTTCATGTCGCTCCGATCTCTGGGGAGGTGGGTGGATGTCCGCTGGGTCACCATGCTACCGCCGGGTGACCGGGATCACGGACCGCTCGCGCACGCTCCGCCACGGCCCCGCAGGGGGGCGGAGCGGAGCGCGCCGACGACCTACATCGGCTCCCCCGGGGTCATGATCGCGAAGGACTCCCGGTCCGGGCCGGCCACGACCGCCAGTCTCCCGTAGGCGAAGTCGAAGGGGTCCTCCATGACGGCTCCGCCGGCGTCGCGCACCCGCTGGACGGCCGCGTCGACGTCGTCGACCTGGAAGCAGACCGACCAGACCGCGGGAGCGTTCTCCGCCGCGGGGTCGGTCCCGCCGATGCCGCCGGCCGGGCGGTCCCCGTGCGGCACCGTGAACGTGGCGTAGGCGACGCCGTCCTCGCCGATGTCCTCGTAGTGGTAGCCGAAGACGTGGGCGTAGAAGTCGCGGGCGGTGTGGTGGTCGGGGGTCATGAGGTCGCACCAGGCGACGCTGCCGGGCACGTCGAGCACGGCGAAGCCGATGTGCTCCCCGGCCTGCCACATCCCGAAGGACGCCCCGGTGGGATCCTGCCAGACGCCCATCCGGCCGGCCCCGCCCACCTCCACCGGCTCCATCAGCTGGGTGCCGCCGGCGGCGAGGACCCGCTCGGCGCAGAGGTCGATCCGGTCCGAGGCGAGGTAGACCTGCCACACGTGCGGGACGCCCGTCAGGTCCGGGGCGGCCGGGGAGAGCCCGGCCACGGGTCTCCCGCCGACCAGGGCGTTGCGGTACCCGCCGTGCTCCGGCCGCGGCTCGTCGTACTCCCAGCCGAGCACCGCACGGTAGAAGTCCTGTGTGCGGCCGGGATCGGACGCGGTCAGATCGGCCCAGCAGGGGGTTCCGGCGGGCCACGCTTCGTTGCGCTGTGTCATGACGGGTTCCTTCCGACACGGCCAGGGTACGCCGCGCCCCCGCGGCCCACAGGAGCCGCCCGGGGGATCGTTACCCACCTGCGCCCGCGCCCCGCCCCTGGCCCGCGAGGTCGCAGCCGGGGCAGGGTCAGTGGGGCGGGGTCCCGGAGATCCACTCGCCCCGGCGCATGACGGCCTCCAGCCGGAGGTCCTCCCCCACGACCAGGAGGTCCGCGAGCGCACCCGCCGCCAGGCTCCCGGCCTCCCCGGTCAGGCCCAGGACGCGGGCCGGGACCACGGTGGCCGAGCGCAGCGCGTCCCCGAGGGGGACACCCGCCGCGACCGTCCGGCGCAGGACCTCCAGCATCGTGGCCGTGCCTCCCGCGATCGAGCCGTTGGAGACCAGGGAGGCCACCCCGTCCTGCACCCGCACCTCCGCCGCGCCGAGCGTGTAGGTGCCGTCCGTCAGCCCGGTCGCGGCCATCCCGTCGGTGACCAGCGCGATGCTGTCCGCGCCGGCCAGCTCGAACGCCCACCGCACGATGCTGGGGTCCAGGTGGGTGCCGTCCGCGATGAGCTCGACGACGGCCCGGCCCTGCGCGGCGGCGCGCAGGCAGGCCGGCACCGGTCCGGGCGACCGGTGGTGGATGGCGGGCATGGCGTTGAACAGGTGCGTCACCGTGGGCGAGCGGGGCGGGCCGCCCCCGGGGGCGTCGCGGAGCAGCTCCTGCAGGTGGCGCAGCGCGTCGTCGACGGTGGCGGTGTCCGCGTCGGTGTGCCCGAGGGAGGGGACCACGCCGTGGGCGACGAGCAGCTCGGCCAGGCCCCGGGAGCCGGGCAGCTCCGGGGCGAAGGTCATCGTCCGGAGCGCCCCCGCCGCGGCGGCGACGAGGTCGGCGGCCAGCCCGAGGTCCGGTTCCAGCATCCACGCGGGGTCCTGCGCCCCGCAGCGGGCCGTGGACAGGAACGGGCCCTCGAGGTGGATCCCGGCGATCAGCCCCTCCCCGGTGAGCGCCGCCAGCAGCGGCACGGCGCCCAGCAGGTCCTCCCGTGAGGCCGTGACCAGGCTGGCCACGAGCGTCGTGGTGCCCTGGCGGTGGACGTGCTCGAGGGTGGCGCGGATCTCCTCCTCCGCCGAGGAGGAGAAGTCCGCGCCGAAACCACCGTGGCAGTGCACGTCCACGAGCCCCGGCAGCACCATCTGTCCGGGGCCCACGACGTGGTGCTCTCCCGGGTCGCCTCCGGGGTGGCCGGACCGCGGCCCGGCGTGGACGACGCGATCGCCCTCGACGACCACGAGACCGTCCGGGTGCTCGGTGTGCCCCGTGTGCACGCGGCCCGAGAGGACCGTCCTGCGCGGGGAGTCCTCGGTGACCAAGGGCCTCTCCTCCTTCCGGTGGTGCGGGACGTCGAACCGGCAGGGGGCTACCGGACCAGCCCGTTCGGGGACCGCGGGATCGCGAGGTCGGCGACGATCGGCAGGTGGTCCGACGCGGAGGTGCGCACCACGTGCGCGGCCCGCGGCCGCACGTCCTCGGACACGAGGACGTAGTCGATCCGCAGGCCGGCGTCCTCGACCGGAGCGCCGTCGGGGGCGAAGGTGTAGGCGTCGTCCTGGCCCAGGGCCGCGAAGACGTCCGTGAACACCTTGAACAAGCCCTGCAGCTCCGGGGCGTCGGGTTCGGCGTTGAGGTCCCCGACGACCACCGCCGGACGCGAGCTCTCGCCGGTGATCTGCAGGATCTCCCGGGCCTGCACCTCCCGCTGCTCGGCGCGCTGGTGGTCGAGGTGGGTGCTGTAGAACCCGACGTGGTGACCCTTCACGTTGATCACCGCCTCCAGCAGCCCGCGCTGCTCGGTGGGCTGCTCCGCGTACTCGATGCTGGTCAGCAGGTGGTTCTCGGAGTCGATGATCGGGTGCTCGCTGAGGATCGCGTTGCCGTACCGGCTGTTCTCGGTCCGCCCCTCGACGGGTGCTGCGTCCAGGTTCGCGCCGTAGACGTAGTGCATGTCCAGGAGCTCCGCGAGGCGGGCCGCCTGGTCCTCGAAGTCGCTGCGCGAGGACCAGGCGTCGTCGACCTCCTGCAGCCCGATCACCTCCGCGCCCGACGCCTCGATCACGGCGGCGGTGCGCTCGAGGTCCAGCACGTCGTCCCCGTCCGCGCCGTGGTGGATGTTGAAGGACATGACGCGGAGGTCGGTGCTGCGGTCCGGGCCGTGGCCCGGGGCCGCCGCGGCGGGGGACGCGCCGAGCGCGCCGGCGGTCACGAGCAGGGCGGCCGCGGATCCCACGGCCATCAGCTTCTTCATCATGAGGTGCTCCTTGTGCAGGGGGTGGGGATGGGTGGTCGTTCGTGGACGGGGAAGAGCTGGCCCTCCGTCAGCAGGTCCGCCAGGGGCACCGGGCTCGCGATCTCGCCGACGAAGCCGCCGTCCACCCCGTTCTGGAAGCCGAAGACGACCCACTGGCCGTCGCGTCTGCGGACCAGCTGGGCGGCGTAGACGCCGCGCACGAAGAAGCTGGAGCTCCGTTCGAGCTCCCACGGTCCGAGCCGGCCGGCGCCGGGAGCGATCCAGGTCCCGGTGCTCGTCTCCGAGAACGGGATGCCGGGCGCCAGCCGCGGGAGGCAGGAGAAGATGAGCACTGCGGTCCCGTCCACGACCTGGGACTGGACGACCTCCATCTCCCCGAAGCCGGCGGGCGCGGTCAGCGGGGGGCGGACCGTCCAGTGCTCCAGGTCGTCGCTCACGGCGTGGCCGACCACGCCGCGGGCGTCCGGGTCCCCCGTGGCGGCCCGTGCCGTCACGAGCATCTGCCACTGCCGGCTGTCGTCGTCGTAGAAGACGAAGGGGTCCCGCCACGCCTCGTCCGGCCAGGTGCCCTCCCCGAGCTTCTCGTACCAGCGGGGGTCCGCCTCGAGCGGGTCCGCACCGGTGCGCTCCCAGCTGATCAGGTCGTCCGAGACGGCCGATCCGATGCGCTGCCGCAGCCCGTCCTCGGCGCGGCTGACACCGGTGTAGAAGAGGTGCCAGCGGCCGTCGTGGCCTTGGACGGTGCTGCCCGTCCAGGTCGCCATGTCGTCCCACGACGGTTCGTCGGCGGCCACGAGGGCGTCCGGCAGGAGGGTCCAGTTCTCCAGGTCGGACGAGACGGCGTGCCCGATCGAGGCCCGGCGGTGACGCCGGTCGGGGTCCCGCAGGGCGCGGCTGGCCCGCAGGAAGAACAGGTGGTAGTCCTGTCCGTCGTCGGCCAGCCAGCTGTCCCAGACCCAGTGGTCCGCGAGGCGGAACGTCATCCCTCCTCCCGGGGCAGCCGGTGCTCGGCCTCGGCCACGAACCGGTAGTAGTCGGTCAGGACGAGCCGGCTCGCCGCCGCCTCGTCCACCACGACCGTGACCGCCCGGTGGAACTGCAGGACGGACGCCGGGCACATCGCGGACACGGGCCCCTCCACGGCTGCGGCCACCGCGGCGGCCTTGCGCTCGCCCTGGGCGACGAGCAGCACCCGGCGGGCGTCGAGGATCGTGCCCAGCCCCTGGGTCACGCAGTGAGTGGGGACGTGGTCGGGGGCCTCGAAGAACCGGGCGTTGTCGGCACGGGTCCGCGCGGACAGTGCCTTGACCCGGGTGCGGGAGGACAGCGAGGACCCCGGTTCGTTGAAGCCGATGTGGCCGTTGGCGCCGATGCCCAGGATCTGGAGGTCGATGCCGCCGGCGCGGGCCACGGCCTCCTCGTAGTCGCGGCAGGCCGCTTCGAGGTCCCCCCGGGAGCCGTCCGGGACCTGCACCCGCGAAGGGGGCAGACCGAAGGGCAGGGCGAGCTCGCGCTCCAGGACGGCGGCGTAGCCGGCCGGGTGTCCGGAGGGCAGCCCGACGTACTCGTCGAGGGCGAAGCAGCGGAGCCGCGTGAGGTCCAGCAGACCGTGGGCCTGGCGGCGGGCGAGCTCCCGGTAGGCCCCCAGGGGGGACGAGCCCGTGGCCACGCCCAGCACGGTGTCCGGCCGGCGCGAGACCTGCTCGGCGACGACGTCCGCCGCGCGCGCGTCGACGTCGTCGGCCGTGGGCAGGACGAGCACTTGCATGGGGGTCCTTCCGGACGACGGGTGGAGGTGGGCGGTGCCGGGGCGGTCCGGCTCAGCCCTTGACGGCGGAGCTCGCCACGCCTTCGATGAACCAGCGCTGGAAGACGAGGAACACGACGATCACGGGCACCACCAGGAGCACCCCGAAGGCCATGACCTCGCCCCACGCCGGAGGGAGCTGGCCCGCGAAGACGCTGATCTGGAGGGGCAGGGGGCGCAGGTTCGGCTCGGAGATCATCAGCACCGGCCACAGGAACGCCCCCCACTGGGTCAGGAAGGTCAGCACCGCCACCGACGCGTACGCGGGTTTGCTCATGGGCGCGATGATCTGCCAGAACACCCGCAGCGGCCCGGCGCCGTCCATCCGGGCGGCCTCGTCGATGCTGCGGGGGATGCCGGAGAAGAACGAGTAGAAGAGGAAGATCGACAGGGCGTTGCCGATGAAGGGGACGATCTGGATCCACAGGGTGTTCCGGGCGTCGTTGTAGAGGTAGAACATGGGCACGGCCACGGCCTCGAACGGGACGATGAGCAGCAGCAGGACGCCCAGGAGCACCAGGTTCCTGCCCCGCCAGGTCAGCCGCGACAGGGCGAAGGCCGCCATCGAGTTCACGACCAGCCCGAGCCCCACCACGCAGACCGTGACGGTGACGGACACGAAGAAGAACCGCCACAGGTGGCCGGTGCTGTCCGAGGACAGGCTCGAGGCCACGCCGGTGTAGTTGTGCAGGCCCCACTCGCGCGGGTCGAAGACCTCGAAGCCGGCGAGCGTGCGGGAGGCGGGGGCCAGGGAGGCCGCCACCATGTAGGCGACCGGGGCGAAGAACAGGAGGCTCGTGACGACGAGCACCGCGTAGCGGGGCACGTCCGTCCTGCGGCGGCGGGCGGCGGAGCCGGTCTGCGTCATGTCAGTCCTCCCGTTCGCGGGTGGCGCGGCGCTGGACGAGGGACAGGACCACCACGATCACGAAGAACACCACGGAGATGGCGCTCGCGCGCCCGATGTTGTTCTCGTCGAAGGCGGACGTCACCGCCTCGTACATCACGGTGCGGGTGGCGTCCTCGTTGAGCCCCCCGCCGGAGCGGGCCAGCACGTAGATCTGGTCGAACACGCGCAGCGACAGGATCATCGTGTAGAGCGCCACGAAGACGAGGGTGGTGTTGATCCCGGGCAGGGTGACGTGCACGAAGCGCTGCCACGCACCGGCCCGGTCGAGGCGGGCGGCCTCGTAGAGGTCGGCGGGCACCTGCTGCAGGGCCGCCAGCAGGATCACCATCTGGAAGCCGACGCCCTGCCAGATCGACAGGACGATGACCGAGGCCAGCGCCGTGAGCTCGGAGCCCAACCAGTCCTGGGCCCCGAAGGCGCCGCCCGAGAAGAACCCGAGCAGGGAGTTGAGGAGGCCGTCGTCGCCGCGGGCGAGGATCAGCCGCCAGATGAGGGCCACCAGGGCGATGGGGAAGACGACGGGGAGGAAGAAGACGGACCGGAAGATCCCGATCCCCCGGACGGTCTTCTGCACGAGCAGGGCCAGCGCGAGCGCGAGGGCGGTCTGCACCGGGACCACCACGGCCGCGAAGACGAGGTTGTGGAGCAGCGCGCTGAGGAACCGGCTGGACACGTCGGGGTCGGTGAAGATCCGGGCGTACTGGGTCAGCCCCATGAAGACGGGATCGCGCGGGTCGCCGAGCCGGACGTTGTGGAAGGAGAAGCCGATGGCCGCGACGAACGGGACCGCGACGAACAGGACGAGCAGCAGCACGGCGGGACCCGCCATGAGGACCCCGGCGAGTCCGTCCCGCCGGAGCCCCCTGCGGGGCGGTGGAGCCTCGGGCGCGTCCGCCGGGGCGGACGCGGGGGCCGCGAGGCCCGGTGTGGTGGTCATGGTGCACTCCTCGCAGGTGCGCGGCGGGGCCGCTGGGCGGCCCCGCCGCGGCGGTCACTCGTCCTGGTAGCCGTTGTTGTCCTCGAAGTCGGCGTCGATGGCCCGCGCCGCGCTGTCGAGCTCCTCCTGCGGGTCCGCCCCGCCCCAGATCGCCGCGAGGGCGCTGCCGTAGGAGCTCGTGACCGTGGGGTAGCCCGGGGTGATGGGCCGCGCCACCGCGATGCACTCCCGGGTGACCTCCTCCGAGCTGCAGGCCGAGGCCAGGTTGGACGCGAACAGCTCCAGCGGGCCGCCCTCGCCGTAGAGCTCGCTGCCCTCGAGGGCGCTCGTGGTGCCGGGCACCGCCGCGTTGGCCTCGACCATCGTGGCGATGCTCTCGTCGGAGTGCAGGAAGTCGAGGAAGGCACCGGCCGCGGCCTGGTCGCCGCCGGCCGCCGGCGTCACGCCCCACTGCCAGGAGCCGTGGCCCGCCTTGGTGCCGTTGCCGAGGTCGGGCAGGGGCATCAGGACCAGGTCCTCGCCGAGGGCTTCGCTGAAGGTGGGGTACATCCAGTTGCCCGTCCAGGTCAGGGCGACGTCCCCGTCGGGGAAGGCGGTGCCGCTGGTGTTCGGGTCCGTGTGCTCCTTCCACGAGGCCCACTCCTCGAGGGCCTCCACGTTCTCGGCGCTGTTGAGCACACCGTCCGCCGCGCCGTCCCGGACGAGCGTGCCGCCGTTGGACCACAGGACCGGGGAGGTGGTGAAGGTGCCCCACTCGGCGGCGAAGCCGTTGGCCTCGCCCAGGTCGATCGCGTTGCCCGACGGGCTGGCCTCCGCCAGCTTCTGCAGGTTCTGCTCGAACTCCTCCGCCGTCCACGCCTCGTCGGCGGTGGCCGGGGCGTCCACGCCCGCGGCGTCGAGGAGCTGCTGGTTGCCCCACAGCCCGAGCCCGACGTCGAACATGCCGACGGCGTAGGTCTGGTCCTGGTACGTGCCGCTCTCCCGCACGCCCTCGATCCGGTTCTCGAGGGTCTCCTGCGACACCACGTCGTCGAGGGGCACGAGCTTGCGGTCGTAGACGAAGGACGCCATCGTCGGCGCGTCCATCTCCATCACGTCGGGCAGGTCCTCCGCGGCGGTCGCCTGGACGGTGCTGGTGTAGTCCGGCTCGGGGATGAGGGTCAGCTCGACGCTGACGTCCTCCTGCGAGTCGTTGTACTCGGCGACGAGGGCCTCGAGCGCCTCGGCCTCGGCCGCCTGGCCGCTGTGGGCCCAGACCTCGACCACGCCGTCGCCCTCCCCGCCGCCGCTCGCGCTCTCCCCGCCGCCGCAGGCGGCCAGCACCATGGCCATCGACAGGCCGGTCCCCAGCACCACGGCCCGGGACCGGCGCCTCGTTCGTGCACTCATGAGCAGTTCCCCTTCTTTCCGCCGCAGTGTTCGCGATCGTCACAGCTGTCGTTTCCCTAGCTTGGACTAGACCAATTTCTGTGTCAATGCTCACACGACGGGAACCGGGGCCCGCAGGCCCCGGCAGTGCGGTCGATATGCTGACCCCATGAGCGCGGAGCCGCGGGCCGTCCCCAAGTACTACCTGCTCAAGGAACAGCTCCGGGCGCTCGTGCGGGACGCGACCCCCGGCACGCTCATCCCCACGGAACGGGCGCTCGCCGAGCAGTACGCCACCTCCCGGACCACGGTCCGCCAGGCCATCGGCGAGCTCGTGGCGGAAGGGGTGCTGGGCCGGGCCCAGGGCCGGGGGACCTTCGTGGCCCCGCCGCGGTTCACCTACGTCCGCCAGCTCACCTCGTTCAGCGACGACGCCGACGCCCAGGGTCTGGTGAGCTCCTCCACGGTCCTCGACGTGAGCCGCACGGCCGCCGACGACGACGCAGCGGCCCGGCTGCGTGTGCCCGTCGGCGCCGAGCTCGCGCGGGTGGAGCGGATCCGGCTCATCAACGGCGAGCCGCTGGCCCACGAGGTCGCCCTGCTCGCCGGAGCGCTGCCCGGCCTGGCGGCGCACCTGGACCGGACCGGCTCCCTGTACACCGCGCTGCGCCAGGACTACGGCATCGACATCGTGGCGGCCGAGGACACCGTGGAGACCCGGCTCGCCGGCCCGGACGACGTCCGGCTCCTGGGCATCGAGATGGGGGCTCCCCTGCTGCTGATCCACCGGCTCGGGTTCACGGCGGACGACTCCCCCGTGGAGTGGACCCGCTCGGTGTTCCGCGGGGACCGGTTCCGCTTCCTGGCCCGGATGAAGGGTCCGCAGCACTGACCCGCGGGCCCGCAACCCTGACCCGCGAGATTGCGGTTGTCGGCCACCGCGCGGGGTTGCGTAGCCGTCAGCCGCAATCTCGGCGTCCTGGGCGGGTGCTCCGGGCGGGCGGTCCGGGCGGCAGAATGGGACCAGACCGCCGTCCCCGACCGCTCCGGAGGCTCCCATGACCACGCTGCACGACTTCACCGCCACCACCCTGGACGGGCGCGAGCAGCCGCTGTCCGAGTACGCCGGGAAGGTGGTGCTCGTGGTCAACACCGCGAGCGAGTGCGGGTTCACGCCGCAGTACGAGGGCCTCGAGCAGCTGTGGCGGGACTTCCGGCAGGACGGGCTCGTGGTCCTGGGCTTCCCCTGCAACCAGTTCGGGCACCAGGAGCCGGGCAGCGAGGAGGAGATCGCCGACTTCTGCAGCCGCAACTACGGCGTCACGTTCCCGATGTTCGAGAAGGTCGACGTCAACGGACCCGGCGCCCACCCCCTGTGGTCGTGGCTGCGCGAGGAGCGGGGCGGGATCATGGGCGACGCCATCAAGTGGAACTTCACCAAGTTCCTCGTGGGCCGGGACGGGCAGGTGATCCGCCGCTTCGCCCCGAAGACCTCGCCGGCGCAGCTCGCCGGCAGCATCGAGTCGGCGCTGGCCCACGGGGAGGCGCCCGCCGGGACGGAGTCCGCCGGGACGGGCTGAGGCGGGTCAGCGGCCGGCCATCTCCCGCAGCACGTCCGCGAGCGCGGTCAGGCCCCGCTCCAGCTCCCGGTCGGTGATCACCAGCGGCGGGCTCAGCCGGATGGTGGAGCCGTGGGTGTCCTTGGCGAGGATCCCGTGGGCCACCAGCCGCTCGCAGCACTCCCGGCCGGTGCCGAGCCGCGGATCGATGTCGATCCCGGCCCACAGCCCGCGCCCGCGCACCTCGGTCAGGCCCAGCGGCGCCAGCTCCGCCAGACCGGCGTGCAGCTTCTCCCCCATGACCCGCGCCCGCTCCTGGGGCTCCCCGGTGGCGAGGAGGGCGACGACGGCGCGGCCGACGGCGCCGGCCAGCGGGTTCCCGCCGAACGTGCTGCCGTGCTGGCCGGGCCGCAGCACCGAGAGCACGTCCGCCCGGCCCACCACCGCGGACACCGGCAGGACTCCCCCGCCCAGGGCCTTGCCCAGCAGGTAGAGGTCCGCCTCCACGTCCTCGTGCTCGCACGCCAGCGTCCGGCCGGTGCGGCCCAGCCCGGACTGGATCTCGTCCGCGACGAGCAGGACGCCGCGCTCGGCCGTGCACCGGCGCACGCCCTGCAGGTACCCCGGCGGCGGCACGATCACCCCGGCCTCGCCCTGGATGGGCTCCAGCAGCACCGCGACGGTGTCCTCGGTGACGGCCGCCTCGAGGGCGGCGAGGTCCCCGAACGGGACGGTCACGAAGCCCGGCGTGTAGGGGCCGTAGTTGCGGTGCGCCTCGTCGTCGTCGGAGAAGCTGATGACCGTGGTGGTGCGGCCGTGGAAGTTCCCCGCCGCCACCACGATCTGCGCCCGGCCCGGGGCCACCCCCTTGCGCTCGTAGCCCCACTTGCGGGCGACCTTGATCGCCGACTCCACGGCCTCGGCGCCGGTGTTCATCGGCAGCATCATGTCCTGGCCGAGCAGCTCGCACAGGTCCCGGGCGAAGGGGCCGAGCTGGTCGTTGTGGACGGCCCGGCTGGTCAGCGTCACGCGCTCCAGCTGGGTCCGGGCGGCCTCGAGGACCGCCGGGTGGCCGTGGCCGAAGTTCAGCGCCGAGTAGCCGGCGAGGAAGTCGAGGTACTCCCGGCCCTCCACGTCCGTGACGGTGGTGCCCCGGGCCCGGGCCGCCACCACGTCCAGCGGGGAGTACGTGCGCGCGGTGTACCGCTCGGCGGTCTCCACGAGCTCCCGCGTGCTCGTGCCGTGACCGGTGGTGGCCGCGGGGTCGACGAACTGCGTCGGGGCGTGGTTCATGGGGTTTCTCCCGGTTCCTCGCTGGTGTTGTCTGGAGCGTGTGCGGTCCAGCCCATCACGTACAACGCCGCCGGGCCCGCATTACAGTCCCGGCCCCGCGCCGCGCGGCCCGTCCCCGACCTGCAGGAGGAACCGTGTTCCCCGACTTCACCGCCCACGACGTCCCCGTGGCCGACGGCACGATCCACGCCCGCACGGGCGGCGACGGCCCGCCCGTGCTCCTGCTGCACGGCTTCCCGCAGACCCACGCCATGTGGCACCACCTCGCCCCCGTGCTGGCCGAGGAGTTCACCGTGGTCGCCGCCGACCTGCGCGGCTACGGCGGCTCGCGCACGAGCAGCGAGGACCACACCTTCCGGGCGATGGCCGCCGACCAGGTGCAGCTCATGCGGGCGCTGGGCCACGAGCGGTTCTCCGTCGTCGGGCACGACCGCGGCGCCCGGACCGCCCACCGGATGGCGCTCGACGCCCCCGGCGCCGTGGCGTCCGTGGCCCTGCTGGACATCCTGCCCACCCTGGAGGTGTGGCGGTCGATGGACGCGTGGATGGCCCTGCAGTACTACCACTGGGCCTTCCTCGCCCAGGGCGAGGGCCTGCCGCAGACGCTGATCGGCCACGACCCCGTGTACTTCGTGCGCCGGACGCTCCAGGGGCTCAGCGGCACGCAGGTCCCGTTCGACCCGGCGGCGCTCGCCGCCTACGAGGACGCGGCGCGGGATCCCGCCGTGGTCGACGCCTGGTGCCGCGACTACCGCGCGGCCGCCGGCCCGGACCGGGAGATCGACGAGGCGGACGAGCACGAGCAGCGGGACCTGCCCGCCCTCGTCCTGTGGGGCGCCCGGGGACGGGTCGGCGCGCGGGAGGATCCGCTCGCGCTGTGGCGGCGGCAGTTCCCGCGGGCCACGGGCCAGGCCCTGGACGCGGGCCACTTCCTCGCCGAGGAGCGGCCGGAGGAGGTGGGGGCGGCCGTCCTGGCGCACCTGCGTGCTGCGCGGACGTAGTCGCGGCCCCGGGACGGACACGCGCCGGGCCCCGGCACGGTGTCCCGTGCCGGGGCCCGGCGGTGCCGGTGCCGAGGTGCCGTCAGCCGTTCTCGTAGCCGGTGATGGCCTCGACCTTGGCCGCCGAGGCGCTGGTGGTGTCGAAGGTGTAGCCCAGCCACTCCTTGGCCAGGCGCCGGGCCAGCTCCAGGCCGACGACGCGCTGGCCCATGCACAGCACCTGGGCGTTGTTGGAGAGCACCGAGCGCTCCACCGAGTAGGAGTCGTGGGCGGTCACCGCCCGGATCCCGGGGACCTTGTTCGCCGAGATCGCCACGCCCAGACCCGTGCCGCAGATCAGCAGCGCACGGTCGGCCTCCCCGGAGGCGACCTTCCGGGCGGCCTCGACGGCCACGTGCGGGTAGTCGGTGTTCTCGGTCTCCGAGACCCCGACGTCGACCACGCTCTCCACGCGGTCGTCGGCCTCGAGGTCCCGGCGCAGGGCCTCCTTGTAGTCGAACCCGGCGTCGTCGCCGCCGATCACGATCCGCAGCTTCTTCTCGCTCATCACTTCACCTTTTCCTTGTCGTCGTTCTCGTCGTTGATGGTCCTCGCGCGGGCCGCCTCAGCGCTCCGCGGCGATCTCGAGCAGGCGCAGGTAGCCCTCCAGCCGCCAGGCCGTGCGGCCGACGAACAGGCCGTCCACGTGCTCGATGCCGAGCAGGTCCGCGGCGTTGTCCAGGTTCACCGACCCGCCGTAGAGCAGCCCGCGCACCCGGGACCCCCAGTGGGCGCCCAGGGCGGCGAAGGGCTCGGCCAGCTCCGCGACGGTGGCCGGGCGGCCGTGCTCGCCGATCGCCCAGATCGGTTCGTAGGCGATCAGCACCCGGGACAGCTGCTCGGCCTCGAGGCCGGCGAGGGCGCGCTCGACCTGGCCGAGGACGTGCGCGCCGGAACCGCCGGCGGCCTGCACCTCCGCCGGTTCCCCGACGCACAGCAGCGGGACGAGCCCGTGGGCGAGGGTCGCGGCGACCTTGGCGCGGACGGTCTCGTCGGTCTCGCCGAAGTGCTCGCGGCGCTCGGAATGGCCGATCTCCACGATCCGCGCTCCGGCGTCGGCGACCTGGGGCACGGAGACCTCCCCGGTCCAGGCCCCGGCCTCGGCCCAGTGCGCGTTCTGCGCCCCCACCAGCACCCGGGGCTCCTCCGCCAGGACCTGGGCCACCGCGGCGATCGCCGTGGCCGGCGGGATCACGAAGGGCTGCACGTCCCCGAGGTCCCGCCCGGCCAGGGCCCCGGCCAGGCCCCGGGCCCAGTCCGTGGCCTCGGCCAGGGTCTTGTTCATCTTCCAGCTCGTGCCGATCCACACCGTCACGACCGCCTCCTACCGGGCGTCCGGGCCGTGTGCGTCCGGGATCTGGGCGAAGAGATCGCCCAGGGCGTCCATGAGCACGGAGAAGGACAGCGCCCCGGGGTCCGGGGTGCCCAGGCTCTTGTCGCCCAGCACCTTCGAGCGCCCGCGGCGGGCGGTGATGTCCGCGGTGGCCTCGGCGGCCTCCCGGGCCACGGCGGCGGCCTTCTTCGTGGCGCCCGCCAGGTCGGAGGAGGTCTCGAACTCGGCCAGCAGCGCCTCGCGGAACGGCAGGGCGGCGTCGACCATGGTCTTGTCCCCCGGCTCCGCCCCGCCCAGCCGGACGACCGCGTCGATCCCGGCCACCAGGGCGGCCACCGCCTCGTCCGACCCGGCCCCGGCGGCGTCGTCGAAGACCCCGCCGGCCGCGGTCAGCGCCGCGCCCCACAGGGCGCCGGAGGTGCCGCCGGCCTCCTCGGCCCAGGCGTCCCCGGCGCGCAGCAGCACGGTCCGCGCCCCGGCACCGGCCGCGGCCGCGTCCCGGGCGGCCGCCAGCGCGCCCCGGGTCCCGTAGGCCATGCCCTGGCCGTGGTCGCCGTCGCCGGCGATGGCGTCCAGCTTGCCGAAGTGCTCCTCGTGCTCGGCCGCGGTCGCCTCCAGCACCGCCAGGGCCGCCACGACCCGCTCGGCCGCCTCCTGGGACTCCGCGGTGGCCTCGGGCACCTCCTCCGCGCCGGGGGTGTGCACCCCGGTCCGCGCCGGCCGGCCGGCCGTGTCCGGGGCACCCCGGCGGAACGCCGGGGTGTCGGCCGGGGCCAGCCAGTAGCGCTCGAGCTCCTCGTCGAGGAACACCACGGTCAGCGAGCACCCTGCCATGTCCAGGCTGGTGACGTGCTCCCCGACCTCCGGGGCCACCACGGTGAGTCCCTTCTCGGCCAGCCGCTCGGCCACCCGGGCGTAGACCACGAACAGCTCCTCGTACTTGACCGTGCCCAGCCCGTTGACCAGCACCGCCACCCGCCCCTGGTAGCCGCCCTCGGTCCGCTCGGGCTCCTCCTCCAGCACCCCGTCCAGCAGCAGGTCGGCGACCTCGTCGGCCGTGCCCATCGGCACCTCCCGCACGCCGGGCTCGCCGTGGATCCCGAGCCCGATCGCCATCTCCCCGGCCGGCACGTGGAACAGCGCCTCCCCGGCACCGGGCAGGGTGCAGCCCTCGAAGGCCACCCCGAAGGACCGGGTCGCGTCGTTGGCCTTCCACGCCACCCGCTCGGCCTCGTCCAGGTCCGCCCCGGCCTCGATCGCCGCCCCGGCGATCTTGAACACCGGCAGATCCCCGGCGATGCCGCGGCGCTCACGGTGGGCCTCGGCCGGGCCCGAGGCGATGTCGTCGGACACCCGGATGATCCGCACGTCCACGCCCTCGGCGCGCAGCTTCTCCGCGGCCTGCCCGAAGTGCAGCACGTCCCCGGCGTAGTTGCCGAAGCCCAGGACCACACCCCCGCCGTTCTCCGCCGAGCGCGCCACGGAGTACACCTGGGAGGCCGAGGGCGAGGAGAAGATGTTGCCGCACGGGGCGCCGTGGCCCATCCCCGGCCCGATCCACCCGGCGAACGCCGGGTAGTGCCCCGACCCCCCGCCGATCACCAGCGCCGGCTGACCCGCCGGCGTCTCGGAGGCGCGCACCACCCCGCCGTGGGCGGCCACCACGTGCTCGGGATGGGCGGCCACATATCCCCGCAGCGCGTCGGACGCGAACTCCGCAGGATCGTTCACAAGAAAAGTCATCGTTCCAGCCTCGGTGGTCTCGGAGGGTGGCCGGGCGGAGCGGCGATCGACGTCGAGCGCCGCTCCGGCCGGCGGGGTGTGCGGTGGCGCCGGCTCAGCCGGCGTGGGCGGACGCGCCGCCCTGCTGGGCGGTCTCCTCGTCGACCGGGCTGGGGCCCAGGTCGTTCAGGAGCTGCCCCATGGCCACGTACGCCTTGTTGCGGTACGCGACGAGGTCGTTCGAGCGCTCGGCGGGGATCTGCAGGAAGCCGGCGCCGGACTTGGTGCCGAGCTTCCCGGCGTCCACGAGGTCCTGGAGCGCCTTGGGCGTGGCGAAGCGCTCGGGGAAGGAGGTCTGCAGGGAGGCGTAGCAGAAGGAGTAGACGTCCAGTCCGGCCATGTCCGCGATCGCGAAGGGGCCGAAGAACGGCAGCCGGAAGCCGAAGGTGGTGCGCACCAGCGTGTCGACGTCCTCGGCGGTGGCGATGCCCTCCTCGACCAGCTGGGCGGCCTCGTGGAAGAGGGCGTACTGCAGGCGGTTGAGCACGAAACCGGTGACGTCCTTGACCACGGCGGACTTCTTGCCGGTCAGCTCGACGATCTCCTGGGCCGCCGCGACCGTCTCGGGCGTGGTGGTCGCGTGCGGGATGACCTCGACGCCGGGGATGAACGGCGCGGGGTTGGAGAAGTGCACCCCGAGGAAACGGCCCGGGTTCTCGACGACCTCGGCGAGCTGGGCGATGGAGATGGTGGAGGTGTTGGAGCCGATCACGGCGTCCGCCGGAGCGGCGTCGCTGATCCGGCGCAGGGTGCCGTGCTTGATGTCGAGGATCTCCGGGACGGCCTCCTCCACGTAGGAGGCGTCCGCGACGGCCTCCTCGATGCTGGGAGCGGCCCACAGGTTCTCCCGCAGGCGCTCGACCGCGTCCGCCGGGAAGAGCCCGTCGGCGACGAACTGCTCCGCCTCCCCGAGCAGGCGCTCGAGGTTCTTCTCGGCGACCTCCTGCGAGATGTCGGCGAGCGCGACCCGCGCGCCGCCGAGGGCGAGCACCTGGGCGATGCCCCCGCCCATGTATCCCGAACCGACTACTGCTACCGAGCGCTGAGCCATGATCCCCATCTCCTCTGATGTGCACATGTTCTGTCTGTGGGACACGGCGGCATCGGAGCGCGGGTCGCGAGCGACCGCGGGAACCGGATCAGGTCTTCGCCGTGTTTCCTATAGGATCCACGGACCGGAGTGTGGTGTCAACCACACCGGGAGGTGTCGAGGGGTGCGGGAGGGGCCTCAGGCGCTCTCGCTCCGGGCGTCCTGGCCGGCGCTCTCGTGCTCGTGGATCGCCCGCTCCCGCACGCCGCAGATGTGCCCGGCCATGGCGATCCGCGCGGCCGCGGGGTCGCCGCGGCGCAGCGCCTGGAGGATCCGCGCGTGCTCCTCGATGGCGCTCCGCGCGTCCTGCACCCCCAGCCCGCTGAAGAGCCGGAACCGGTGCACGTGCCCGCCGAGGGACTCGTAGGCGCCGAGGACGAACTTGTTGCCGGCCTGCTCCGCGATGAGCCGGTGGAAGCGCTCGTCCGCCTCCCAGTAGGAGCGGTAGTCGGAGAAGTGGGGCCCGTTCGGCGCCTCCCGGAGGTCGTCGATGGACCGCTCGAGGGACTCCAGGAAGGTCGCGTCCGCGCGGCCGCACGCCAGTTCGGCGTTGTACGGCTCGATGAGCAGGCGCGCGTCCATGAGGTCCAGCAGCTCCTCGTGCGTGAGCAGGGGTGCCACGCGGTAGCCGCGCAGCGCGGCGCGGACCACCATGTTCGTGGACTCCAGCCGCGCCAGGGCCTCCCGGACCGGGGTCGGCGAGACGCCCAGCGCGCGCGCCGTGCCGTCGATGCTGATGGGGTCCCCGGACTTCAGGTCACCGTCCATGAGGCGCGCGAGGATCTCCTTGTAGACCTGGTCCGCGAGGATGCTGCGCTGCACCCACGTCCCGCCCGGAACAGTCGTGTCCATGCCGATTTCCTCACTCGCGTCCGCCGTAACAGGCATTGTCCCACGCAGGCGCGGGCGCGGAGGGCGGCCGGACCGCTCCTGCCGCCGCCCCACCCACTGGACAGCTCACCAATATCCTATAGGGTATTGGCCAATGGCCCGTCGAATGTGGTCCACGCCACAGCACAGGGTGGCTCGCCCGCGTTCTGATCAAAGGTGATTCAGCTATGCACATCCTTCTTCCCGCCGCCACGGCGGACGCGCTCGTCCTGGCGGAGAGGCCCACGTGGGCTCTGCTCGCCATCGCGGTCGCGGCCATCGCCGCGCTGCTCTTCCTGATCATCAAGCTCCGCGTCCACGCGTTCTTCGCCCTGATCATCATCAGCCTGCTCACGGCGCTGGCCGCCGGCATCGGCGTGGCCGACGTCGTGGGCGTCGTGGTCGCGGGGTTCAGCACCACCGTGGGCAACGTGGCCCTGCTCGTGGGCTTCGGCGCGGTGCTCGGCCGCCTGGTCCAGGTCTCGGGCGGCGCCCAGGTGCTCGCCGACGCGATGCTGCGGCGGTTCGGGGAGAAGCGGGCCCCGCTCGCCCTGGCCGTCGCCTCCCTCTTCTACGCGTTCCCGATCTTCCTCGACGCGGGCTTCATCGTGATGCTGCCGATCATCTACACGGTGGCGCGCCGCCTGGGCGGTTCCTTCATGCTCTACGTGCTGCCCTCCATCGGCGCCTTCCTGATGATGCACGCCCTCACCCCGCCGCACCCGGGCCCCACCGCCGCCGCCACGGTGATGGGCGCCGACGTCGGGATGGTCGTGCTCGTCTCGCTCCTGGTCGGCCTGCCCACGTGGTACCTCGCCGGCTACCGGCTCAGCCTGGTCATCGCCAAGCGCTACCCGGACATGCCCGTGCCGAACCTCCTGGGCGAGGTGGAGCTCGAGGACGACATGCCCCGGCCCGGCTTCTGGACGATCATCTTCGTCCTGCTGCTGCCGCTCGTGCTCATCTTCTTCAACACGCTGTTCACCACGCTGGAGGCCAGCGGGTCCGTGGGCGAGGACAACGTCCTGTTCCGGCTGTCCCGGCTCATCGGCAACACCCCGATCGCGCTGCTGATCGCCACGCTGTTCGCGATGTACCTGCTGTACCTGCGGCCGCGGCGCGGCCGCGGCTCGATCGGCGGCGCCCTGGAGGACCTGGTCGACCACGCCCTCGCCCCGGTCTGCTCGATCATCCTCATCACGGGAGCCGGCGGCGCCTTCGGCCGGGTGCTCACGGAGACCGGGATCGGCGGCACCATCGCCGGCGGCCTGGACGCGATGGGACTCCCGGTGATCCTGGCCGGCTTCCTCGTGGCGATCGCCTTCCGCGTGGCCCAGGGCTCGGCCACCGTGGCTGCGACCACGGCGGGCTCCATCATGGCGCCCGCCGTCGCGGAGCTGGGCCTGTCCGGCGTCGGGCTGGCCGCCATCGTCGTCGGCATCGCGGCGGGCTCCATCACCTTCTCGCACGTCAACGACTCGGGCTTCTGGCTCATCGGCAAGTTCTGCGGCTTCGACACCCTGACCACGCTGAAGACCTGGTCGGTGGTCGGCACCGCGATCGGCTTCATGGCCTTCGCCCTGGCCTGGGTCCTCTACGCCCTGACCGCGTGAGCCGGCCGCCGGCACCACGCCCCGCCCCCCACCCCGCGCCTGATCGCCACGCACCTGATCGCCGCGCATTTGATCGCCCCGAAGGAGTTCTCATGACCGACGGACAGTTCCCCGCACACCGGACGGCGGTCGTCACCGGCGCCGGGGCCGAGCGCGGCATCGGCCGCCACGTGGCCCGCCGCCTGGCGCGGGAGGGGTGGGCCCTGGCGGTGCTGGACGTCGACGCCGACGGCGTCCGCTCCTTCGCCGCCGAGCTCGCCGGAGGGACGAAGACCCCGGTGCGCGGCATCCCGGTCGACGTCGCCGACCCCGACTCCGTGGACGCCGCGTTCGAGGAGATCGACGCCCACCTGCCCCCCGTGCTCGCCGAGGTGAACCTCGCCGGCATCGCCAGCCCCCACTCCTTCTTCGAGCTCACGAAGGACGTCTGGACCCGGGTCATGGACGTCAACGCCACGGGCACGCTGCTCATGATGCAGGCGGCGGCCCGGCGCATGGTCGAGGGCGGCCACGGCGGCCGGATCGTCAACACGTCCTCGATCACCGCCTACGACGGCGGCGGGACGTTCTCGAAGACCGGGTACGCCGCGGCGAAGGCCGCGGTCCTCGGGCTGACCCGCGGCGGCGCCCGGGAACTGGGAGCGCACGGGATCACCTGCAATGCGCTCGTCCCGGGTCCCATCGACACGGACATCATGGGCGGCGCGCTCACCGAGGACCGCAAGTCCGCCATGTCCGCGGGCATCCCCGCCGGCCGCGTCGGGCAGCCGGACGACGTGGCCGCCCTCGTCGCCTTCCTGACCAGCCACGAGGCCGGGTTCGTCAACGGCGCCTCGTACTTCATCGACGGCGGCAAGCACATGGTGTGAGCCCGCGCCGCCCCGAGCACCGGTGCCACCGCGCACCCCGGACACCACCCAGCACGGCGCCCGACGAGGCGCCCGACAAGGAGAGAACCATGCCGCACACCCCCGAGACCTGGCCGATCGGCGCCGCCCTGCTGAACTTCACCGGCACCACCGCCGACGGCCGCGACCGCACCACCGCCGGCCCCGAGGCCTGGAAGCAGACGCTGCGCGAGGTCCGCCTCGCGGGCTTCGACCACGTCGACCTCACCGACTCTTGGGTCCGGCCGGCCGACCTCGACACCGACGGCCGCCGCCGGCTGCTCGAGACGGCCCGCTCCTACGACCTCGCCTTCAGCGACATCGCCGTGACCCGCAAGAGCGTGATCACTCCGGACGAGGACCGGGCCCGGGAGAACATGGCCTACACGAAGCGGACCATCGACGCCGCGGCGGACCTCGAGGTGCCCATGGTGTGCCTGGGGCTGCACGACCCGTTCACCGAGCCGCAGAAGCAGGCCACCTGGTTCTGGCTCGCGGAGGGCGCCGAGGACGAGGAGACCCCGGAGAACCGGGAGAAGGCCGCCACCCGCTTCCGCGAGCTGGGCGAGTACGCCGCGGAGCGGGGGGTCAGCGTGTCGCTGGAGATGTACGAGGGCACCTTCCTCGGCACCGCCGACAGCTCCGTGCAGCTCGTCACCGCCGTGGACCTGCCCAACGTGGGGCTGTGCCCCGACATCGGCAACATCGTCCGCCTGCACCGGGAGGTCGAGGACTGGCGGGAGATGCTGACCAAGATGCTCCCCCACACCAACTACTGGCAGCTCAAGAACTACTTCCGGGACCACGACCCCGCCACCGGTTCCTACGCCTCGGCGCCGGCGCCGCTGGCCCTCGGCTTCATCGACTACCGCGAGGCCATCGGCATGGCCCTGGAGGCCGGCTTCGACGGCCCCATGTGCGTGGAGCACTACGGCGGCGACGGCCTCACGGTGACGGCCATGAACCGGGACTACATCCGGGGGATCCTCGCGGCCAAGCTCCCGGAGGCATGATCTCCGGCAGGACGGACGGAACGGCTCCGGTGCGGCACCGGGGCCGTTCCGTCGTCGACGCCGGTGGCGGCGCCGGGTCCCCGGGACCGGGGGCACGGGCCCGCGCCTAGGATGGTCCCACCGGGCGGCTCCTGGACGCCGCCCGGGTCCACGGCCACCTCTGGAGACGGGCGCCGAGCATGACCTCCGACCCGCAGCAGCTGTTCCCGGGCAAGCAGTTCATCAGCACCGTCCTCGCGGCGCTGGAGACCAAGACGACCATGTCCGGCGAGCTGGCGCGGCGCTACCTGCAGCGCGCCGGGATGGCCGGGATGATCATCGGCGTCCTGTTCGCCGCGAACTTCGCCGTCGTCGCCGCGTTCGACGCCGTGCCCGCCGGGGACGCGACGCTGCGCCCCCTGGGGCGCCTGCTGGGCGCCGTGACCTTCGGCTGGGCGCTGGTCTTCATCTACTACTCGAAGTCCGAGCTCCTGACGTCCAACATGATGATCGTCTCCATCGGCGCCTACTACCGCCGCACCTCGTGGTTCAAGGCGGTGCGGCTGCTCGGGCTGTGCTATCTGGGCAACTTCCTGGGCGGGCTGCTCGTGGCCGTGGCGCTGCGCTTCAGCACGATCACGGACGGGCCCGCGCACGCGGAGATGGAGGCCGCCGTGGCGCACAAGCTCGAGTTCGTCACCAGCGGCGCCACCGGGTGGACGGACCTGTTCCTGCGCGCGGTGCTGTGCAACTTCCTCATCAACCTGGCGATGCTGCTCGTCTACAACGGCCTGGTGAAGGACGACCTGATGAAGAGCCTGATCATGATCGTGGCCGTCTTCCTCTTCGCGTTCCTGGGTCTCGAGCACTCCGTGGCCAACACGATCCTGTTCACCGTGGTGGGACTGGAGGACGGACTCGACGTGGGGGCCGCGGGCGCCAACGTGGGGATCGCCCTCCTGGGCAACTTCCTGGGCGGCGGGGTCCTGATCGGCTTCTACTACGCGTACGTCAACGACGACGCCGGGTACCGCCCCCGCACCCGCTGACGCGGGGCCCCGGCGCGCTCGCTCTCGGCCGAAAACTCTTCAGCTCACTTACCTTTTGCCGGGACACCCCGTAGCGTGGACCGGGCACGTCATCCGAGCACCACCCCAGCGAGAAGAAGGAGCACCAGCATGCGAAGGATCCTGTTCATGGTCGGCACCGCGGTCTTCGGCCGCATCATGGCGAAGCGGCGCGAGAACAAGGCCGGCGGCCGCTAGTACCGGAAGCGCCACTCGGTGCGGGAGCGGTAGGTCTGCCCCGGGCGCAGCACCGGGTCGGAGAGCTCCGGCCGGTTCGGCGAGTCCGGGTGGTACTGGGGCTCCAGGGCGATCCCCGCTCCCCGCGGATAGGCGCGCCCGCCGGTGCCGGTGATGGCGCCGTCCAGGGCGTTGCCCGTGTACACCTGCAGGGCCGGCTGGTCGGTCCACAGCTCCACGGACCGCCCGCTCGCCGGGTGCTCCAGCCGGGCGGCGGCGCGCAGTCCGGTGCCGCGCAGGTGGAAGGAGTGGTCGATCCCGCCCACGGCCGCGATCTGCGGGTGCTCCGCCCGCACCCGGTCCCCGAGCCGGGCGGGGGCGGTGAGGTCCAGCGGCGTCCCGCGCACGGCGGCGAGGCCGCCCAGCGGCAGCCCGTCCCGGCCGACCGGCAGGTACCGGTCGGCCTCGACGGTGAGCGTGTGATCGTCGACCGTCCCCGACCCCTCCCCGGCGAGGTTGAGGTAGACGTGGCTCGCGGGCCCGACCACGGTCGGGGCGTCGGTGCGGGCCTGAAGGTCCAGGGCCACGGTCCGTCCGGTCACGGTGTAGGTGGCGCGCACGGTGAGTTCCCCGGGAAAGCCCTGGTCCCCGTCCGGGCTGACCAGCTCCAGCACCAGGACGTCGCGGCTGGCGGAGACCGTCCGCCAGGTGCGGCGGTGGAAGCCGTCGGGGCCGCCGTGCAGGGTGTTGCCGCCCTCGTTGGCCGCCAGTTCCACGGTGGTTCCGTCGAGGTCGAAGCGGGCCCCGGCGATCCGGTTGGCGCAGCGGCCGACCACCGCCCCCAGGAAGGCCTCCGGGGGTGCCGCGCAGCCGGCGGCGTCCGGGTGCCCCAGCACCACGTTGGTGCCGGGGCCCCCGGCCGGGCCGGGCAGGTGCAGTGCCTGGACCGCGGCGCCGAGGTCGAGCACGCGCAGGCTCAGCCCGCCCGGGGCGGTGAGGGTGTGCGCGGTGACCTCCCGCCCGTCGGGCAGCGTCCCGAAGGACCGCGGGGCGGGCGCGGTCATTTGAGCGCGTTCGAGGCGCGGCGCTTGTTGAACACGTCGAACCCGACCGCCAGCAGCAGCACCAGGCCCTTGATGAACTGCTGGTAGTCGATGCCCACGCCCATGAGGGACATGCCGTTGTTGAGCACGCCCATGATCAGACCGCCGGTGATGGCGCCGATGATGGTGCCCACGCCACCGGTCACGGCGGCGCCGCCGATGAAGGCCGCGGCGATCGCGTCCAGCTCGAACAGGTTTCCGGCGCCCGGCCCGGCGGAGTTGAGCCGGCCGGTGAACACCAGCCCGGCCAGCGCGGCCAGCACGCCCATGTTGACGAAGAGCAGGAAGTCGACGCGCTTGGTGTTCACACCGGACAGCTGGGCCGCCTGGAGGTTGCCGCCGCGGGCGTACACGTGGCGGCCGAACACGGTCCGGTTCATGACGGCGCTGTAGGCGACCACCAGCACGCCGAGGACCACGAGCACGATCGGCGTCCCGCCGCGCGAGCTGGCCAGCAGGAAGGTGAGCGCGAGGATGACGACGACGCCGAAGACCAGCCGCGTGAGGAACCAGGCGCGCGGCTCGTCCTCGAGGTGGAGCTTCGCCCGGTTGGCCCGGCCCCGGAGCTGGCTCAGCACGAGCATGGCCGTGGCGATCAGGCCGATGCCCACCGTGGTCCAGTCCAGGATGTTGGTCGCCGGCGGGAACAGCCCGGGGAAGAGGGAGCCGCCGCCGAGCTGGCGGTACTCCGGCGGGAAGCCGGTGATCCGCTGGTTCTCGAGCACGATCTGTGTCAGCCCGCGGAAGACGAGCATGCCGGCGAGGGTCACGATGAAGGCGGGGATCCCGATGTAGGCCACCCAGAAGCCCTGCCAGGCGCCCACGAGCGCGCCGACCGCGAGGGCGGCGACGAGGGCCACCCACCACGGCAGGCTCCAGTCCCGGATCATGATCCCGGACATGGCGCCCACGAACGCGGCCACCGAGCCGACCGAGAGGTCGATGTGCCCGGCCACGATGATCATGACCATGCCGATCGCCAGCAGCAGGATGTAGCTGTTCTGGACGATGATGTTGTAGACGTTGTCCGGCTGCAGCAGCGCGCCGCCGGTCAGGGCCTGGAACAGCGTCACGATCACCAGCAGGGCCAGGAAGATGCCGATCTGGCGGAGCCTGCTCATGAGGAACCGGCCGGCGCCGGCCACGGTGGAGGCCTTCTGCGGGCCCCGGCTGTCGAGAGCCCGGTCCTCGTCGACGAGGGTGGAAGCCATGGGTCAGTCCTTTTCCTTGGTCATGTGCTGCATGAGTCGTTCGGGGGTGGCCTCGGCGATGGGCACCTCGGCGGTGATCCGGCCCTCGGCGAGCGTGTAGATCCGGTCGCAGATCCCCAGCAGCTCCGGCAGCTCGGAGGAGATGACCAGCACCGCCTTCCCCTGCGCGGCCAGCCTGTTGATGATCGTGTAGATCTCGTACTTCGCCCCCACGTCGATGCCGCGGGTGGGCTCGTCGAGGATGAGCACGTCGGGGTCGGCGAACATCCACTTGGACAGGACGACCTTCTGCTGGTTGCCGCCGGAGAGCTTGCCGGTGATCGAGGACACCGAGGGCGCCTTGATGTTCATGCTGGTGCGGTAGTCCTGCGCCACGAGCGTCTCGCGCCCGCCGTCGACCCAGCCCGCGGACGTGAGCTTGCCCAGCGCCGCCGAGGAGATGTTCCGCTTGATGTCGTCGATGAGGTTGAGCCCGTAGCGCTTGCGGTCCTCCGTGGCGTAGGCGATGCCGTGCCGGATCGCCTCGCTGACGGTCCGCGCCGTGATCTCCTCGCCGTTCTTGTACATCCGCCCGGTGATGTCGGCCCCGTAGCTGCGCCCGAAGATGCTCATGGCCAGCTCCGTGCGCCCGGCGCCCATCAGCCCGGCGATGCCCACGATCTCGCCCGCCCGCACGGACAGGTGCGCGTTGTCCACCACCACCCGCGAGTGCTCCCGGGGGTGGTGCACGGTCCAGTCCTCGACGCGGAGCACCTCCGCGCCGATGTCGGGGACCCGCTCGGGGTAGCGGTTCGTCAGCTCACGGCCCACCATGCCCTTGATGATCCGGTCCTCGGTGACCGACCCGTCGTGCAGGCTGAGGGTCTCGATGGTCTGCCCGTCGCGCAGGATCGTCACGGAGTCGGCGATCGCCCGGATCTCGTTGAGCTTGTGGCTGATGATGATGCAGGTGATCCCGTCCTCGCGCAGCCCGCGGACCAGGCCCAGCAGGTGCGCGGAGTCCTCGTCGTTGAGGGCGGCCGTGGGCTCGTCGAGGATGAGCAGCTTCACGTCCTTGGAGAGCGCCTTCGCGATCTCCACGAGCTGCTGCTTGCCCACCCCGATGTCCCCGGCCGGGACGCTGGGGTTCACGTCGAGGCCCACGCGCCGGAGCAGGTCGGCGGCCCTGGCGTTGGTCTCGTTCCAGTTGATGAACCCGCGGGTGGCGCGCTCGTTGCCGAGGAAGATGTTCTCCGCGACGGACAGGAACGGGGACAGGGCCAGCTCCTGGTGGATGATGACCACCCCGCTGCGCTCGCTGTCCTTGATGTCCCGGAAGGAGACGGTCTCGCCCTCCAGGACGATGTCCCCCTCGTAGGTGCCGTGCGGGTACACGCCGGACAGGACCTTCATGAGGGTGGACTTGCCGGCGCCGTTCTCCCCGCAGATCGCGTGGACCTCGCCGCGGGCGACGGCCAGGGTGACGTCCTGCAGCGCCTTGACGCCGGGGAAGGACTTGCTGATCCGGCGCATCTCCAGAACGTGCTCGCTCATGCGGGCCTCCTCGTCTCGAGCTGGTGGGTGGGTGGACGGGACGGACCGGCCGGGCGGCGGAGGGCCGCCCGGCCGGTCGCGCTCACTCGAGCTCGGACGCCTCGTAGTAGCCGCTGTCCACGAGGACTTCCTGGTAGTTGTCCTTCGTGACGATCTGCGACTCGAGCAGGTAGGCGGGGACCACCTTCACGCCGTTGTCGTAGGTCTCCTCGTCGTTGACCTCGGGCTCCTCGCCCTGCATCAGGGAGTCCACCATGAGCACCGCGCGCTCGCCGAGCTCGCGGACGTCCTTGAAGATCGTGGAGTACTGCTCGTCGTTGACGATGGACTTCACGGAGCCGACCTCGGCGTCCTGGCCGGTCACCACGGGCAGCTCGGCCTGGGAGTAGCCGCCGGAGCGCAGCGCGGAGATGATGCCGATCGAGAGGCCGTCGTACGGGGAGAGCACGCCGTCGAGCTGGTCGCCGCCGCCCACCGTGATGAGGTCCTCCATCCGGTCCTGGGCGGTGTCCGGCAGCCAGCGCAGGATGGCGGCCTGCTCGAACTCCGTCTGGCCGCTGGGGACGTTGAGCGTGCCGTCGTCCAGGTAGGGCTGGAGGGTGTCCATCGCGCCGTCCCAGAAGAAGGTCGCGTTGTTGTCGTCGGGGCTGCCGGCGAAGAGCTCCACGTTGAAGGGGCCCTTCTCGCCGGTGGGCTCGCCGTTCTCGTCGAGGACCCCGAGGCCGGTGAGCAGCGACGTGCCCTGCTGCACGCCCACCTCGTAGTTGTCGAAGGTGGTGTAGTAGTCCACGGTGTCCGACTCGTTGATGAGGCGGTCGTAGGCGATCACGGGGATCTCCTGGGTCTCGGCCGTGTCGAGCACGCTGGTCAGCGTGGTGCCGTCGATCGAGGCGATCACCAGGGCCTTGGCCCCGCCGTTGATCATGTTCTCGATCTGGGAGATCTGGGTGGGGATGTCGTCGTTGGCGTACTGGAGGTCCACCTCGTAGCCGAGCTCCTCGAGCTGCGCCTTGACGTTCTCGCCGTCGGCGATCCAGCGCTCGGACTGCTGCGTGGGCATCGCCACGCCGATCTTGGCGCCCTCGTTGGAGCCCGCCTCCGCGCCGCCGCCGCGGTTGCCGCCGCAGGCCGTGAGGCCCAGCGCGAGGGTCAGGGCGGTCACCCCGGTGAGGGTCTTCTTCAGGTCGATCTTCGGGGTCATGGTCGTGCCTTTCGTCGGTCCGGGCCGCACTGCCCGGTGGTGGGAGTGTTCGAGCGAGGTCGGTGCTGGTGAGATCTCGTGGTGGTCGTCAGGGGTCCTGGTCATCATGGTCGTTCCGGCCGTCCCGGTCGTCCCGCTCAGAGCTTCTGGGCGAGCCGGTAGTAGGCCGCGTTCCACCGCACCTCGCGCTGGAACTCCCGCAGGGTGGTGGTGTCGTCGATGACGAGCAGCTCGGTCCGGGTCATGTCGGCGAAGTCCCGGATCACGTCGGCGCCCACCGCGGTGCTGAGGACCGTGTGGTGGGCGGCGCCGGCCGTGAGCCAGGCCGCGGCCGAGATCGCGAGGTCGGGCTGCGGCCGCCAGACGGCCCGGGCCACCGGCAGGTTCGGGAGCGGGGCGTCCGGGGGCACGACGTCCACGGTGTTGGCGGTGAGCCGGAAGCGGTCCCGCATGTCGGACATCGCCACGACCACGCCGGGGCCGGCGTCGGTGTCGAAGACCAGGCGCACGGGGTCCTCGCGTCCGCCGATGCCCAGCGGGTGCACCTCGAGGGAGGGGCGCGCCGTGGTGAGGCTCGGGCAGACCTCCAGCATGTGGGCGCCGAGGATCTTCTCCTCCCCCGGCACCAGGTGGTACGTGTAGTCCTCCATGAGGGACGCGCCCCCGGGCAGCCCGGCGCCCATGACCTTGGCCGCCCGCACCAGCAGGGCCGTCTTCCAGTCGCCCTCCGCCCCGAACCCGTAGCCGCGGGCCATGAGCCGCTGCACGGCGAGGCCCGGCAGCTGGCGCAGCCCGCCGAGGTCCTCGAAGTTCGTGGTGAAGGCGCCGAAGCCGCCCTCCTCCAGGAACTGGAGCATCCCGAGCTCCTGCCGGGCCCCGTAGCGCAGGGACTCGTGGCGCTCGCCGCCGCGGCGCAGCTCGGGGGCCACGTCGTAGAGCTCCTCGTACTCGGCGACGAGCTCGTCCACGCGGTCCTCGGACTGGGCGTCCACCACGGCCACGAGGTCGTTGACGCCCCAGGTGTTCACGGAGACCCCGAACTGCAGCTCGGCCTCCGTCTTGTCGCCCTCGGTCACGGCGACGTTGCGCATGTTGTCGCCGAACCGGGCCACCCTGAGCCCCTGGACCGCCGCGCGGCCGGCGCACGCGCGCTGCCAGGAGGCGATCTGCGCGGTGACGCCGGGGGTCGAGACGTGGCCCACCACGGTCTTGCGCGGGACGTCGAGCCGGGTCTGGATGTAGCCGAACTCGCGGTCGCCGTGCGCGGCCTGGTTGAGGTTCATGAAGTCGAAGTCGATCTCGCCCCACGGCAGCTCGACGTTGATCTGGGTGTGCAGGTGGAGCAGCGGCTTGCGCAGCGCGTCGAGGCCGGTGATCCACATCTTGGCGGGGCTGAAGGTGTGCATCCAGGCGATCGCCCCGATCACGCCGTCCGCGGCGTTGAGCTCGAGGGCCGTGCGGCGGATCGAGTCCGCGTCCTTCAGCGT
This sequence comes from Kocuria sp. GQ42, assembly GCF_059758435.1. Lineage (NCBI taxonomy): Bacteria > Bacillati > Actinomycetota > Actinomycetes > Micrococcales > Micrococcaceae > Kocuria > Kocuria sp. GQ42. The sequence continues at coordinate 139,739 of NZ_JCAXEN010000009.1, forward strand.
GGGCTTCCAGACCACCTCGACGGGCAGCCCGGCCTCGCCCAGCACGCGGACGATCTCGCGGGACTGCTCGGCCACCTGGCGCAGGGTGTCCTCGCCGTAGAGGTCCTGGCTGCCGGTGAGGAACCAGACCTCGTAGTGGTCAAGGGCGGTGGGCAGAGGATTCACGGGTGAGCGCTCCTGGGGTGGTGGGGACGGCCGCGGGCTGCTGGCCGTAGACGTTCTGGTAGCGGTCGAACAGGGAGTCGACGTGCGCGGGGTCGATGGGCAGCGGCTCGCCCAGCTGGCGGGAGAGGTGCACGGTGCGGGCCACGTCCTCGAGCATGGCCGCGGCCTTGACGGCGTCCCGGGCGTCCTTGCCGATGGTGAACGGTCCGTGGCTGAGCATGAGGACCGCGCGGGAGCGGTGGCCGGAGAGGGTCTCCACGATGCCGCGGCCGATCGAGTCGTCGCCGATGATCGCGAAGGGCCCCACGGGGATCTCCCCGCCGAACTCGTCCGCCATGGCCGTCAGGACGCAGGGGATGGCCTCGCCGCGGGCCGCCCAGGCCGTGGCGTAGGGGGAGTGGGTGTGGACCACTCCCCCGACCTCCGGCATGTGCCGGTAGACGTAGGCGTGGGCGGCGGTGTCGCTGGACGGCGAGCGCTCCGCGCCGGGGGTGCCGGGGACCGGCCGGCCGTCCAGGTCGCACAGGATCTGGTTGTCCGGGCCGAGGTCGTCGTAGCTCACCCCGCTGGGCTTGATGACGAAGAGGTCCGTGCCGGGGACCCGCCCGGACACGTTGCCCGCCGTCCAGACCACCAGCCCGTAGCGGACCAGTTCGGCGTGCAGGTCCGCGACCTCGCGCCGCACGCGGGCGATCCGCTCGTCGAGCTCGGGCGTCAGGGCGTTCACGCGGAGACCTCCTGGGTGGAACGGGCGTTGCGCCGGAGCGCCTTGAGCCGGCGCATGACGTCGCTGCCGCCGCGGCCGAAGTGGTCGTGCAGCGCGGTGTAGTCCTCGTAGAGGACGGAGTAGGCCTCCGTGTGCGCGGGGTTCGGGGTGTAGGCGTTGCGCTCGAGCCGGCCCATCGCCGCGGCGGCCGTCCGGACGTCCGGGTAGGCACCGGCGGCCACGGCCGCGTGGATGGCGGAGCCCAGGGCCGGGCCCTGGTCGCTGCCGATCACCGAGATCGGCATGCCGAGCACGTCGGCGTAGATCTGCATGAGGAACGCGTTCTTGATCAGCCCGCCGGCCGCCACGAACTCGGTGACGGGGATCCCGGAGGCGGCGAAGGCCTCGACGATCGTGCGGGTTCCGAAGGCGGTGGCCTCCAGCAGGGCGCGGTAGACCTCGTGCGGGCGGGTGGCCAGGGTGAGGCCGACGAGCAGCCCGGAGAGCTCGTGGTCCACGAGCACGGACCGGTTGCCGGACTGCCAGTCCAGGGCCAGGAGCCCGTGCGCGCCCACCGGTTCGCGGCTCGCCTGCTCGGTGAGCAGCTCGTGCACGCTCAGCCCGCGCTCGGCGGCCTCCTCCTGGAGCCGCCCCGGCACGAAGTGGGCCGTGAACCAGCCGAAGATGTCGCCCACCCCGGACTGCCCGGCCTCGTAGCCGTAGAGCCCGTCGATGATCCCGCCGTCCACCACGCCGCACATCCCGGGGACCTCGCGCAGGGTGTCGGAGCTCATGACGTGGCAGGTGGAGGTGCCCATGATCGCCACCATCTGACCCGGCGCGGTCGCCCGGGCGGCGGGGGCGCTCACGTGCGCGTCGACGTTGCCCACCGCCACGGCGATGCCGGCGGGCAGGCCCGTCCACTCCGCGGCCTGCGCGCTGAGCGTGCCCGCGGCGGTGCCGAGGGCCCCGATCGGGTGGTCGACCTTGTCCTGCGCGAAGCCGGCGAACCCGGGGTTCAGGGCGCCGAGGAACTCGCGGTCGGGGTACTCGCCGTCCTGCAGGATGCCCTTGTACCCGGCGGAGCACGCGTTGCGCACGTAGCTGCCCGTCAGCTGCCAGACGATCCAGTCGGCGGCCTCCACCCAGTGGTCCATGAGGTGGTACAGCTCGGGGTCCTCCTCGAGCAGCTGCAGGCCCTTGGCGAACTCCCACTCGCTCGAGATGAGACCGCCGTAGCGGGCCAGCCAGCGCTCTCCGCGCCGGGCCGCGAGATCGTTGATGCGGTCCGCCTGGCCCTGCGCGGCGTGGTGGCGCCACAGCTTCACGTAGGCGTGCGGGCGGCCCGCCAGGCCGGGCAGCTCGTTGAGGGGCGTGCCGTCGGCCCGGACGGGGACCATGGTGCACGCGGTGAAGTCGGTGCCCACGCCCACCACGGCGCTCGGGTCCACGCCGGCGGCGCGGACGGCGGCGGGCACCGCGTGCCGCAGGACGTCCACGTAGTCGGCGGGGACCTGGAGCGCCCACTCGGGCGGCAGGGCCTCCCCCGTGGCGGCGAGCACGGTGTCCATCACGCCGTGCTCGTACTCGTGCACCGCGGAGCCCATCTCGGCGCCGTCGTGCACCCGCACGACGACGGCCCGCCCCGACAGGGTGCCGTAGTCGACGCCGATGACGTACGTGGGATCTGGGCTGGGCTGGCTCACGGAGGACCTCGTTGTCGTTCGAGCCGCACGTTCCGAAAGGGGCGGCCGCCGGCCGGCCCACCTCGGAATGTGAACGGTCACATCTGATGTTCGGGCCAACCTACCGCAGCGTGGAAGCACGTGTCCCACATCACTTGATAACAGTTTGGTAACGGCGTGGCCGGGGTCCATCAGCCCTGGTCGGAGGCGGGCGCGGCCGTGGACTCGCGGACCACGAGCACGGGCTCCACGTCCCCCGGCCGGACCGGCTGCTCCCCCCGCAGCTCCGCGAGCAGCACGGCCATGCAGCGCCGGCCCAGCTCGGGGAAGTCCTGGCGCACCGTGGTCAGCGGCGGCAGGAAGTGCGCGGCCTCCGGGACGTCGTCGAAGCCCACCACGCTGACGTCTCCGGGCACGTCCAGCCCGGCCTCGGCGAACGCGTGCACGAGGCCGAGCGCGATGTGGTCGTTGCCGCAGAAGACCGCGCTGAACCCCCGGCTCTCGCGCAGTCCGAGCCCCGCACGGTAGCCGGAGTCCGCGGTCCACGCCCCGGCGGGGACCACTACGGGCTCGAACCCCCAGGCGGTCATCTCCTCGCGGTAGCCCTGGCGGCGCGCGTCCGTCTCGACCCACCCCTCGGGGCCGGGGACGTGGACCACGCGGTGGTGCCCCAGCTCCAGCAGGTGACGGGTGGCCAGCCGGGCCCCGGCCAGCTGGTCGACCGACATCCGGTGGTCCTCGCTGTGCAGGGAGTGCACGGTGACGAACGGGATCCGGATGGACAGCTGCTCGATCACCTCCAGCGTGCGCGACTGCGGCGCGAGGATCACCAGCCCCTCCACCGCGTGGCCGACCATCCGGTCCAGGGCGGACTCGATGGAGGCGCGGTCCGCGTGGTCGATGTGGGCGGTGTCCACGACGTAGCCGGCCTCGTCGGCCGCCGTCTCGACCGCCCGGAGGCTGGCCGACGGGCCGTACTCGGCGCCCGAGGAGACGAGGGCGCCGATGGTCCTCGACTCGCTCGTGACCAGGGCGCGGGCGGCCCGGTTGGGCCGGAAGCGCAGCTCCTCCATGGCCTGCAACACCCTCTGCCGGGTCGAGTCGCGCAGCGCGGGGTGCCCGTTGATCACCCGGGAGACCGTCTGGTGGGAGACCCCGGCCGCGCGGGCCACGTCCCGGATGTTGGGGGCGCGCGGAGGCCGTGCGGAGTTCGCACCACCCTCGACGGTCATGGCCAGAACGGTACTGCACGGCACCGGACGGACCCAGTGGAGGGGTCCCCGGGAGGGATGTCCCTCCCCCCGGTGCTTGCGCGGCGGACACGTCGCACCGCATGGTGGTCCCCGGCGCCCCCGGAACCTGGGCCGCCGTCCCCCGGACACCCGGGAGACCCTCCACCGATCGCGGAACGGGATTCTACGCATGGAGCAACGCACACTCGGCAGGACCGGACGGAAGGTCTCCACCGTGGGCCTGGGCACGTGGCAGCTGGGCGCGGACTGGGGGGACGTCGACCCCGCCGAGGCCACCGCCGTCCTGGAGGCCGCCGTGGAGTCGGGGGTCACGTTCTTCGACACCGCCGACGTCTACGGCGACGGCCGCAGCGAGCAGACCATCGGCGCGTTCCTGCGCGAGCGCCCCGACCTGGACATCACCGTGGCCACGAAGATGGGCCGCCGCGCGGACCAGGTCCCGGAGAACTACACCCTCGCGAACTTCCGGCAGTGGGTGGACCGCTCGCGCCGGAACCTGGGCACCGACACCCTCGACCTGGTCCAGCTGCACTGCCCGCCCACGCCGGTCTACAGCGACCAGGAGGTCTACGACGCCCTGGACACCCTGGTCCAGGAGGGCGCGATCCGCCACTACGGCGTCAGCGTGGAGCGCACCGACGAGGCGCTCGCGGCCATCGCCCGCGGGAGCACCGCCACCGTCCAGATCATCCTCAACGCCTTCCGGCTCAAGCCGCTAGACGCCGTGCTGCCGGCGGCGAAGGAGGCCGGGGTGGGGATCATCGCCCGGGTGCCGCTGGCCTCGGGGCTGCTGTCCGGGAAGTACACGGCGGACACCCGGTTCGCGGCCGACGACCACCGCAACTACAACCGCGGCGGCGAGGCCTTCGACGTCGGCGAGACGTTCTCCGGGGTGGACTTCCAGCGCGGCCTCGAGGCCGTCCGCGAGTTCGCCGGGCTGCTCCCGGACGGGGTGACCACGGCGCAGGCCGCGATCGCGTGGATCATCGCCCAGGACGGCGTCAGCACCGTGATCCCCGGGGCGCGCAGCGTGGAACAGGTCCGCGGCAATGCCTCGGCGGCGGACACCGGGGACCTGGGCCGGGAGATCGACGCCAGGGTCCGCAGGATCTACGACGCGTACTTCCGGGCGGACATCCACCCCCGCTGGTGAGCCCCTCCGGCACCTCCCCGGAAGAGCGCCGGGAGGTGCCGGAGCGGTGCCGCCCGGGGCGGCTCCAGCTCGTAGGATGGTCCGGATCCACCCGTGAAAGCGAGCCGCCCCGATGTCCCCCAGCCCCGCCGCGGACCACCCCGGCCCCGCACCCGACGGTCTCGCACGACTGACGGAGATCGACCTGGCCTCGGAGCCGATCTTCCTCATGGCCCGGGCGGCGGCGCTGGGCTCGTCGACGGCCAACCAGGGGCTCGCCCCGCTCGGACTGAAGGTCCGCAGCTACTCCCTCCTGGCGGCGGCCTGCAGCGGCACGGGGCCGACGCAGCGGGAGCTCGGCGAGCTGCTGCGGATGAAGCCCAGCCAGACCGTGGCCCTCCTCGACGAGCTGGAGCAGCGCGGCCTGGTGGAGCGGCAGGCCGACCCCCGGGATCGCCGCTCCAAGATCGTGGCCCCCACCGGTGCGGGGCGGGAGCTCTACGCCAGCGCCAAGGCGGCGGTGGACCTCGCCGCCGAGAGGTCGCTCGGGAACCTCAGGCCCCAGGACCGGGAGGACCTGGCACGCCTGCTGCGACAGGTCGCCTTCTGACGCCCGGAGGGAAGCGCACGGCCACCCCGTCGACTGTGACCCTTGACACACCCGGCCGGCGGGCGCAGGATCAGTTCACTAACTGAACTGTTCACTTCTGGAGGTATCTCGTGGCCCGCTCCCCCCGGTTCCGTCGCACCGCCCTCGTCCCGGCGGCCGCCCTGGCCACCGCCCTCGCCACCACTGCCGGCATCCCCCCCGCCGTGGCCACCCCAGGCGCCTCCGTCGCCGCCTCCCCCGGCACGGCCGCCCCGGCGGCCCCGGCCGTGGCCACCGGAACCCTGGACAACGGTGCCGCCTGGCGGGCGGAGGTGCCGGCGGACTGGAACGGCAAGGTGGTCCTGTTCGCCCACGGCTTCCGCCCCGGGCCCGCCAACCCCGCGTGGGACGCCGGGTTCGACCCGACGGCGCAGGAACTGATCCGCCGCGGCTACGCCGTCGCGTCGTCGTCCTACGCCGCGACCGGATGGGCCCTGGAGACGGCCGTCCAGGACCAGCTGGACACCCTCGCGGCCTTCGAGCAGCGCTTCGGCGAGGCCGACCGGGTCATCGCCATGGGCCGCTCCATGGGCGGGCTCGTCACGAGTCTGATGGCGGAGGTGCCGGGGGCCGGCATCGACGGCGCCGTCAGCACCTGCGGGCTGGTGGGCGGCGGTGTGGCCCTGAACAACTACCAGCTGGACGCCGCCCACGCCGCGGCGGAGCTGCTGCTGCCGGGTCAGGACGTGCAGCTGACCGGCTTCACCGCCCCCGGCCAGTCCGACGCGACGATCGCCGCGCTGCGCGATGCCCTGGACGAGGCCCGCGGCTCCGCGGAGGGCCGGGCCCGCATCGCCCTGGTGGCGGCCCTGCTGCACACCCCCACGGAACTGGACGGCGTGGACGCCGAGGACCCCGAGGCACTGGCGGCCGCCCAGGCCGAGCTGGTGCTGCAGACCCTGCCGACCGTCATCGAGCGCCGCCACACCATCGTCGCGGCCGCCGGCGGCGACAGCGGCTGGACCGCCGGGGTCGACTACGCCCGGCTGCTGCGCTCCTCCGACCAGCGCCACCAGGTCCGGCACCTGTACCGGCTCGCGGGCCTCGATCTCGCCGCGGACCTCGGGACGCTGAGCCGAAGCGCCGACATCACCCCGGACGAGGACGGCCTGGAGTGGATGCTGCGGACCTCGACGCCCACCGGCGAGCTGCAGGTCCCCGTCCTGGCCACCCACACGCTGGTCGATCTGCTGGCCCCGGTCGAGTACCAGGAGGAGTACGCCGAGACGGTCCGCCGGGCCGGCGAACAGCCGCTGTTCCGGCAGGCCTTCGTGGACCGGGAGGGGCACTGCTCTTTCACCGTCGCCGAGAACGTCGCCGCCGTCGAGGCCATGGACGAGCGCCTGGAGACGGGCCGCTGGGGATCCCTCGCCAGGACCTCCTCGCTCCAGCGCAGCGCCGAGTCCCTCGGCCTCGACGGCGCCGCCTTCGTCGACCACCGACCGGACGAGTTCGTCGGCGACCGCACCTGGTACGCCGCACCCTGATCCGGGGCCCTGCAGGATGCGGGCACCGGGCGGGATCCCCAGGGTTCCCGCCCGGTGTCAGCGGTCCGGCTAGGAGATCTGCAGCCCCCCGTTGATGTCGTATGTCGCCGCGGTGATGAATCCGGCGTCCTGTCCCACGAGGAACGCGAGCAGGGCCGCCATGTCCCGCACGGTGCCCACACGGCCCACCAGGATGTCCTTGGACATGTCCGCCTTGCGCTCGTCGCTCAGCGTGCCGCCCATGATGTCGGTGTCCACGGGGCCGGGGGCGATGCAGTTCACGGTGATCCCGTGCTCGCCCATCTCGCGCGCCACGGCCCGGGTGAAGCCGATGATCGCGGCCTTGGACGCGCTGTAGGCCACCTTGGAGTAGGTCCCGCCGCCGCGCTGGGCGGAGATCGAGGAGACGCTGACCACGCGGCCGACCTTGCGCTCGATCATCCCGGCCAGCACGCGCTGGGTCACCATGAACGTGCCGGTCATGTTGATGGCGAAGACCCGGTCCCAGGCCTCCCGGGTCTCCTGCATGAACTCCGTGGGCGAGCTGATGCCCGCGAGGTTGACGAGGGCCACGATCGGCGGGAGCTCCGCCTCGACCCGTGCGACGGACTCGTCCACGGAGGCCTGGTCGGACACGTCCGTGCGCAGCCCGAGGGCCTGCACCCCGTGCCGTCCGGCGATGTCCTGGGCGGCCTCCGCGGCGGCCTCGCCGTCGATGTCGAGGACGGCGACGTTCCAGCCCTGGCTCGCGAGCAGGTCGGCGGCGGCGCGGCCGATGCCGCGCGGGGAGGCGGCGCCGGTGAGCACGGCGGTGCGCTCGGCGGGGAAGGCGATGGTCTCGGTCATGTCAGTCGTCTCCTGTGCTGTGGGGAAAGGGTCCGGTTGCCGGGTCGGGACCGCCGGGTGCGGCCCCGCGGCCGATGTAGTGCTCGTAGTCGGCGTAGGTCTGGTCGATGTGGGCCTCCATGGCCTTGCGCGCCGTCTCGGGGTCGCGGGTGCCGATGGCCTCCAGGACGAGCCGGTGGTGCTCGATGGCGTGCTGCTGCACCTCGGGGAAGGCGGAGGTCGCCCGCCGCTCGGCGTAGAGCAGCTGGGAGAGCTGGGCCAGCAGGACGGGCACGAACGGATTGCCCGAGGCCCGGAGCACCACGTCGTGGAAGGCCATGTCGGCACGGGTGACCGCGTCCAGGTCCTGCGCCTCGTGCGCGCGCTCGAGGTCCCGGACCGCGGTCTCCATCGCGGCGAGGTCCTCCGGGGTGACGTGCACGGCGGCCAGCTCCGCGGAGCCGGTCTCCACCATGCGCCGCACCTCCAGCAGCCGCAGCGCCACCTGGTGGGAGGTCGCCCCCCGGGAGGCGGCCTTCAGGATCGCCTCGAGACCGGTCCACGCGTCGGGCGGGTTCACGTAGGTCCCGAGGCCGCGCCGCACGTAGACGATGTTCTGCGCCTGGAGCGCCTTGAGGGCCTCGCGCACGGTGAGCCGGCTGACGTCGGACTCCCGGGCGATCTCGGCCTCGGGGGGCAGGGCCTCGTGCGGGGCCACCTCGCCCTCGAGGATGCGCTCGAGCAGGTCCTCGACGACGGCCTCGACCAGCGACTTCCTAGCCATCGGCTCGCCGTTGCGCTGCGGCCCTCGCGGGGGGAGCGGTGCGCACGTCGGGATCGGGGTTCACGGCGCGTACCTGCCTCTTGTCAGACGTCATATGTGTGACTAGCCTCACATGGAGCGCCGATCTCGTCAATTCCCGCGCCCGGGCAGCAGCCCGGTCGTCCCACGTCCCCGAGGAGCCGATCACCGTGGATCTGCAACTACTCCTGGCACTCGTGCTGGGCATCGCCACCATCATCGTCCTGGTGCTGCGCACGCGCCTGGACGCGTTCGTGGCGCTGCTCATCGCCGCCCTCGTCACCGGCCTGGTCGCGGGCCAGCCGGTGCTCGACATCGTCTCGGCCATCACCACCGGCTTCGGCAACACCCTGGCCTCGATCGGCATCGTGATCGGCCTCGGCGTGGGCATCGGCAAGATCCTTGAGGTCTCGGGGGCCGCCAACGCGCTCGCGCTCGCGTTCCTCCGCGTCTTCGGCCACGGCCGCGAGCCGTGGGCGATGGGCAGCGTGGGCGCCCTGGTCTCGATCCCCGTGTTCTGCGACTCCGGCTACGTGATCATGAACCCGCTCGCCCGGTCCATCGCCCGGGTGAAGCGCGCCGGCTACGTGACCCTTGCCCTGGCGCTGGGCTGCGGCATGACGCTCACCCACCACCTCGTGCCGCCCACCCCGGGCCCCCTGGCCGTGGCCGGCATCCTCGGCGCGGACATCGGAGCGATCATCCTCGTCGGCCTGGCCTTCACCGTGCTCCTGCTGCCCGTCGTGGTCTTCTACGCCAAGTGGATCGGCCCCCAGCTCGAGCCCAAGATCGAGGAGCACGTGCGCGAGGCCGTCTACGGCACCGTTGCCACGGCCGGCGTCGGGGGCAGCTCCCATGTCGGGAGCACGGACCTGGAGGAGGGTCCCCGGGACGGTCTCGACGACGAGGCTGCCCAGGCGCCCGCCGCGGAGCCGTCCCACGACCTCGGCGAGCCGCCGGCCGGCGCCGAGCCGCACCGGATCGGCGCGTTCGTCGGATCCCTGCCGCTGGTCATCCCGCTGCTGCTGATCATCCTCAACACGGTCACCGGCGCGATCGACCAGAACGCCCAGGGGGTCGTGGGCGGCGACGGGTACGAGCCCTCTGCCTGGGCGGTCCCGTTCGCCTTCATCGGCAACCCGGTGGTCGCGCTGATCATCGGCATGGTCCTGGCCCTCTACGTGCTCCTGCCCCGGTGGACGCCCCGGAACAAGGCGCACGGCTGGTTCGCCGAGGCCGCGGCCTCGGCCGGTCTGATCCTGCTCATCACGGGCGCCGGCGGCGCGCTGGGGCAGGTGCTCCGCAGCTCCGGCGTGGGCGACGCCCTGGCCGAGGCCATCGCCTCCACCCCGCTGCCCGCGTTCCTCGTGCCGTTCCTCATCGCCACCCTCGTGCGCATCGCCCAGGGCTCCGGCACGGTGGCCATGATCACCGCGGCCTCCGTCTCGGCGCCGCTGGTGACCACCCTGGGCATCGACCCCGTCGTCGCCGCCGTGGCCTGCACGGCGGGCTCCATGGTGTTCAGCTATTTCAACGACTCCTACTTCTGGGTGGTCACCCGCTTCACCGGGCTGGAGGGCACGGACGCGCTGAAGGGCTGGTCCGGGATCACCACCGCCGTCTGGGCCGGGTCCATCCCGCTGCTGTTCGTCCTCAACCTCATCCTGGGCTGACCGCGGCAGGACGACGGCAGGACCGGACAGAACCGGTCGGGACGGGGCGGCGCGCCGGGGCGCGCTGCCCCGTCTACGCTGTCCGGAGATCCTCCCTCCCGCCTCCTGAAAGGGTGTGCCGTGCTCACCAACGCGTCATCGGCCACGGGCCGGCGGGCCCGCCTCGGCTTCGGCTTCCTCGGCGTGGTGCTGATCGCGGTCAACCTGCGCGTCGGCTTCGTGACCGTGGGCCCGCTGCTCGAGGAGATCAGCCGCGACCTCGGCATCTCGGCGGGTCAGGCCGGGCTGCTGACCGGGCTGCCGCTGGCCATGTTCGCCCTGTTCTCCCCCGTGGCCCCGGCGGTGGCCGCCCGGACGGGCCTGGACCGGGCCCTGTGGCTGTCGCTGCTGCTGCTCGCGGCCGGGATCGCCGGCCGTTCCGCCCCGGTGGAGGGCGCCGTGTGGGTGGGCACGGCGGTGATCGGCATCGGCATCGCGTTCCTCAACGTGCTGCTGCCCTCGCTGGTGAAGCGGGAGTTCCCGCTGCGCGTGAGCCAGGTGACCGGCGTGTACACGTCGATCCAGGGCGCGGTGGCCGCGGCCGGCTCGGCGCTGGTGGTCCCGATCGCCCACGCCGGGCCGGCGGGCTGGCGCCTGGCCCTGGCGGTGTGGGCGGTGCCGGCCGTCGTGGCGCTGGTGGTGCTCTCGCCCGGGCTGCGGACCGGGAACTCCGGGCCGGAGGCCCCCGCGGCGGAGCCGGGCCCCTACCGGTCCCCGTGGCGGTCGGCGCTGGGCTGGCAGGTCACCCTGTTCATGGGCCTGCAGTCGGTGGCGTTCTACGTGCTCATGGCGTGGCTGCCGAGCATCGAGCGCAGCCACGGCGTCTCGGCGACCGCCGCGGGCACGCACATGGCGCTGTTCCTGCTGATCGGGATGGGCGCCAGCCTGGGCACCGGGGCGCTCATGCACCGGCTGAGCGACCAGCGACCCGTGGCCTTCGCGGGCAGCGCCCTGGCCCTGGCCACCTTCGCGGGGCTGGCCGCCGCGCCGGAGCTGACGCTGCTGTGGATCGTGCTCGGGTCGATCGGCTGCGGCAGCCTCATCGTCGTCGCGCTGTCCCTGTTCAGCCTCCGGTCCACCGACCACCGCCAGGCGGCGGCCCTGTCCGGGATGGCCCAGTCCGTGGGCTACGCGCTGGCCGCGATCGCCCCCGCCGTCTTCGGCGCCCTCTACGACGCCGGAGAACGGTGGGAGCCGCCGCTGCTGCTCATGGCGGGCCTCATGGCGGTGCTGTGCGTCGTGGCCCTCTTCGCCGGCCGCGACCGCGTCATCGGACCGGGCCGCTGAGCGGTCCGGCCCGCCAGCCACGGCGGAACGCCGCCCGGCCACGGGGGCCGGGCGGCGTTCCGGTGGGGACGGCCGTGCGCCCGAGGGACGCCGGAGCGGATCAGACCATGCGGCGCGGGGCGAACCACTCCTTGACCGGGGCCTTGAACGCGGTGACCAGCCACAGGACGTTCACCACGACCAGCACCAGCCCGAGGGCGAGCAGGACGACTCCCAGCCCGCCGTAGGCCATCGCGCCGAGGAGGCCGATCAGCGTCCCGACCACGCTGAGGATGGACAGGACGATGCCCAGGACGCGGGCCCAGTTCCTGCCCTTCTTCAGGAACACGTAGACGAGGGCGTACAGGCCCAGGGCGATCACCAGCATCACGATGCCGGTGATCTGCCCGATGCCCGAGGCCTGGTCGGCCGCCGCGATCTGGTCGGCGGACAGGCCCATCTCCCGGTACATCTCGGTGGTGTCCGCGGTGGTCGCGGCGATGATCCCCACGATGTCGTTGAGGAGGTAGACGGCCGCGGAGACGAGGGTCAGGGTCAGGAGCCGCTTGACCTCGGGGGGCGCTGCGCCGGGGTGCCCGCCCTGGTGGGCTCCGTACTGGTCGCCGCCGGCCTGGTACTGCGGCGGGCCGCCGCGGGCGCCCTCGGGCTGCTGGGGATAGGGGTTGCTCATGAGGATCTCCTTCGGTGGAACGGCAACGGCACAGGATGCGCTCTTCCATCCTCCCCCGTGGTGTGCGATCGCACCTCCGTCTTCAGGACGAGGCGTGTCCCACACCCCGGGCCTGGGTCCGCGAGATCACCGGTGTCGGCGACGGCGGCGCCCCCGGTCGCCGGCAGGTGCCATCTCGCGGGAGGAGGGAGGGGTCAGGTGGCGAGGGTCGCATAGACCACGTAGTTGTCGTCGAACAGGCCGGTGGCGGGGTCGTAGCCGTCGCACGTGATCAGGCGCAGCTCCGCTCCGGCCGTGTTGCCGTAGACGGCGCGCGTGGGAAAGGCGTCCTTGGCGTGCTGCTCCCCGCGGTCGACGACGAACACCGCCGTGCTGCCGTCCGCCCGCGCGATCTCCACGGTGTCGCCGGGGGCGAGTCCGCGCAGTCCCGCGAAGACACCGGGCCCGCCGTCGGTCGCGTTGACGTGGCCGAGCAGGACGGCCGGCCCCCGCTCCCCCGGTGTGGGCGAGGACGTGTACCAGGAGGCCGGGGCCCCGGGGTGGGTGGGCGGCACCTCCAGCGATCCGTCCGGGCTCAGGCCCAGGTGCAGCAGCTCCGACTCGGCTCCCACCGCGGGGATCCGCACCGCCACGGGCGCGGACTCCGGCAGCACCGGCGGCAGCGCCTCGGGCGCCGGGGCGGCGGACGGTGCGGGAGCCGGTGTGGTGGGCGCGGCCGTCGCACCCGGCACCGGCGTCCGCGCCGGCGCGGCGGACACCGCCGATGACGACGGGGCAGCGGACTGCCCGGGGGACCCGTCCGAGCAGCCGCTGAGCAGCAGGAGGACGACCGCCGCAGGGACCAGGCGGTCCCTGCGGCGGCCGACGGTCGGATCCGCCATGGAGACCGGCCCCTCCGCTCGGCCCGGCCTAGGCCCGGCCGGCACCGCGCCGGCGCACCGCCACCGCGGCGGCCGCCGCCGCGACCAGGGTCAGACCGCCGGCGAGGACCGGGGCGCCGGAACCGGCGTCCACGGCGGCACCCGTGTCGGCGCCGCCCACGGGCACCTCGTCCACCTGGGTGTACGGGTCCTCCCCGGCCACTTCCCCGGGCACCTCGCCGGGCTGGGCGTCCGGCCCGGGACCGGCGCCGGGGACCCAGTCGATGACGGTGTGGCTCCAGCCCCCCGATGCGTTCTCCACGGGGATGCGGGTGGGGTCGTAGGACCACTCGGCGCTCTCGCACACGACGCCGTCGCCGTCGTCGTCGACGAGGCTCGTGCTGTAGCTGACGGAGCCCACCGGGATGTTGTGGACGCCGTACCCGGCGGCCGTGGCGCAGTCGGTGAAGACCATCGCGTCACCGGGCGCGGCCGTCGCCGGTCCTGCCGTCAGGACCACGAGCCCGATCGCCGCCGCCGCCACGCCCGCTGCACTGTTGTTCATGGTGTTCCCTCGCTTCTGGGAGTGCTGATGTGCAAGCGCATCGTAGGAGGTTCACCACTGCAACGTCACGTGCCGTTTCGTGATGGAAGCCCGGGCGGGGCCCGACGGGCCGGATCGCCCGCACGTCCGGCGCGACCGGGCGCATCGGAACGCATCGTGTGCGTTTCATGACGCGGTTCGCGGGGCGGAGCCGGCGGTCCGCGGCGCCGCCCCCATCCCCCCGGTCCGGGACAGCGCCGCTGCGACCGGACGCCTAGTGCGCCGCGGTCTTCTCCGCGCGGGGACGCGTGCCCTGCACGGCCACCTGGGTGTCGCGGGGGGCCGCACGGGCCACGTCCAGGCGGACGGCCACGTGGGCGAGCTCCACCTCGAGGGCGACGGCCACGTCGAGCACCACCGTCCCGTAGACCTGCTCCAGCACCCGGTCGACGGACGCGCCCGGGGTCAGGGTCAGGTCGAGGAGCAGCTCGGGGTCGCGGGCGGAGCCGGCCAGCTCCACGGTGGCCCGCTTGACGTCGGGCAGCTCCTCGCACTGCGCCTGGACCGCGGCGGCGATGACGGACGGCGCGATGCTGACCACGCCGTGGTCGTCATCGTCCTGGAGCCGGTAGTCCACGGGCCGGTCCCTGGTGGGGACCTGGTGGGCCAGCCACCACAGGGCGACCAGCCCGACGAGGACGATCAGGGCGATCCCCACGGGCAGGAGGACCTGGTCGACCGGGCCGAGGAGATCCCCCACGGCGGCGCCCTCGGCGGGGGCCAGGGCGCCCACACCCTGGAGGCGTGCGGCCGTGCCCGTGGCGAGGAGCACGAGCCAGACCCCGGCGAGGGTCAGGACCAGCCCCAGGACGGTGAGCAGACTGCGGTTGCGGGTTCCGGAGACGGTGCGCATCGGTCAGCTCCTCTTCTCGGTGACGGACACGGACACCTGCGGGGCGGTGGCCAGCGGCAGGCGGACGAAGGCGTCCTCGGCGACCGTGCGCACCCGGGGCGCCAGGGCCCCGGTCTCGCGCAGCGGGGTGTCCACGTGCAGGCGGACGCGGCGCTCGCCCACCTCGGCCCGGACGCGGCCCACGCCGTCGACCCGGGCGGTGCGGGCCTCCAGCAGCCGGCCGAGACCGCGGTGGGTGAGCACCGTCTCCTCGGAGCCGCCGTAGAGCTGCGGGGGCACCTGCACCCGGGCGGCGCGGTACCGGCCGGGGACGAGCCCGCACAGCAGCAGGACGAGACCCAGCACGGTGAGGACGATGCCGGCGGCGAGCACCCCCGGATCGGTGACCGGGGTCTCGAGGACGGCCGGGGCGCCGGTGGCGACCGGCTCGGGCCAGGAGCCCTGGGTGAAGCGCAGGACCGCGGCCCAGGCGAGCAGGCCCGCGGCGGTCAGCCCGAGCAGGCCCACCAGCACGGAGGGGACGACCCGGGCCGGGCGTCGGCGCAGGGGCGGGAAGGACGGGGTGCTCACAGCAGTGCTCCTCTCGTACCGCCGGCTCCGGCCGGGTGCAGCCAGGAGATCTTCACGTCCACCTGCTCCACGTCCAGACCGGTCAGGTCGCGGACTCGGGCGGTGACGTGCGCTCGGATCCGGTCCGCGGTCCGCCGCAGCGGGGTGGGGTAGGCGACCCCGAGGTCGAGCTCGATCACGGCGGCCCGGCCGTAGATGCGGGCGTCGGCCGTGGGCCGCCGCTCGAAGTCGCGGCGCGCGCCGAGGCCGAGCACACCACCGGAGGCGGCGCCGACGGCGTCCAGCTCCCAGGCGGCCTGCGCCGCGATCTTGGCGACCACGGACGAGGGCACGGTCAGGGTGCCGCGCTCGGCGAGGGCCGGGCCCTGCGCCGGGACGCGCTCGGCGGCGCCGCCCGCGGACCGTGCCGCCGGGGCGTCAGAACGGACGATGGTGGTCACCGGTCACCTCCGGCCGCGGCCGACGAGCTCGGACAGGTCGAGCTTGCCCTCGAGCACACGGCCGATCAGGAGCCCGGCGGCGCCGAAGAGCACCACGAGCAGGAACTGGGTGAAGGTGCCGAAGGCGACGACCAGTCCCAGCAGCAGGCCCACGAAGAGGGCGGTACGGGAAACAGACACGATGAGGTCCTTTCACGGGACATCGGGGAAGGGAGGTGCCGCGGGCGGGGAGCGGCGGGTCCGGCGGCACGCGGTGCTCGTCCGGGGCAGCCCCTGTGTGGCCCCGTCCGCCGCCCGCCGAGGGGCGGCGGACGACGGACGGGAGTCGGTGGGCCCGCGCGCCCCGGCCCGGGACCGGACGGTCCGGGCACCGGGGCGCGCGGGCGGGGACGCTACTCCAGCTCGCCGGCCGAGGAGCCGGCGGGGACGCCGCGACCGGCGCCGTCCTCCTCGGGGAGGTGGACGTCGGAGACGTTGACGTTGACCTCGACGACCTCGAGCCCGGTGGTCTGCTCGACCGCCTGGATCACGTTGCGGCGGATGCCGTTGCCGACCTCCACCACGGAGGCGCCGTAGTCGACGACCACGGTCACGTCGATGGCCGTCTGCCGCTCGCCCTTCTCCACGCTGATGCCGCCGGAGACGTTGGTCTGGGAGTTGGGGATGCGGTCGCTGATCGCGTTGAACGCCCGGCGGGCGGCGTTGCCCATGGCGTAGACGCCGGGGACCTCGCGGGCGGCCATGCCGGCGATCTTGGCCACGACGGTGTCCTCCAGGGTCGTGTTGCCGCGGTCCGACTGCAGTGGGCCCACCGGACGGCGGGGCTCCAGCGTGGTCGGGGCCTCCCGGGCCTCGTCGCGGGCGCGCTCCTCGCCGGTGCGGGGGATGCTCGTCCCGGACTGGGTCGAGGTGTTCTCGCCGGGACGGGGAACGGAGGTGTTCTGGGCCATGGTGCTTCTCCTCGGTCGTGGAAGACGGGTGGACTGGTCGTGCTCGGGTCGGCCTGCCGACGTCCCCCGGTGCGGGGGCGGTCATCGGTGCCGGTACAGGTAAGACCGGCCGTCCTCGCCGTTCGTCACGCCCGTTCGCCGTGATCTGCATCACACCCAGTGGTCGGATCGACGGATGCCGGCCACGACCGCCCCTCATCCAATCCCATTGTCGCTAGATCGTCTAGCTAAATTCTGCGAAGACGTGCATGCTGGTCCGGGCACGCTTCCGCACTTCGGGACGGCGTGCCCGGGTGCAGTCCTCCGACGGCACCGCGCAGGGTGGCCGCACGACCGGGCGACCCCGCCCGAGGAGCGGCACGCGGGCGGCACCGACGACGAGAGGCAGACCTGCAGGTGGACGACGTGGACCCGGGGCAACCGCACGGAGCGGTGGCGCTGGACGAGGACACCCTCGTCGCCCGGGCACAGGACGGGGACGTCGACGCGTTCGAGCAGCTGGTCGTCAGCTACGAGGGCAGGCTCTACCGGTACGCCTACAACATGGTGGGCAACCGGCAGGACGCCGAGGACATCGTCCAGGACACCCTGATCCGGGCCTGGCGGGCCCTGCCCACGCTGACCACCAACGGGGCGTTCGGCGGATGGCTGTACCGCATCGCCTCGCGCCGCTGCCTGGACCTGCTGCAGCGCGCCGGCAGCCGCGAAACGGACCCGTGGGCGCCCCAGGAAATCCCCGAATCCACGGCCGTGCATGACACAGTGGGTCCACGGTCGCCCTCCGACCCGGCCGCCGTGACCGAGACCCAGCACCAGCTCGACGAGCTCACCCAGCTGGTGCACCAGCTGCCACCCTCGTTGCGCGCCTGCTGGTTGATGCGGGAGATCCAGGAGCGCCCCTACCGCGAGATCGCCCAGGCGCTGTCCATCTCCGAGTCGACGGTCCGGGGGCGCCTGGCCCGAGCACGAGCAGAACTGGCGAAGGGGATGATGTCATGGCGATAGACGAGCACCCCCGCCTGGGGTGCGGGCGCAGCATCGACGAGGTGTGGCAGAACATCGACCGCCCGCCGGACGCCCACGAGCTCACGTGCGACCAGTGCCGGGCCGCCCGCGCGAGCCTGCAGACCCTGCGCTCGGTCACCGCCCGCCACCGCTCCCTGGAGGAGACGGCGGGCACGGACCCGGACGAGAGCCTCAGGCCCCGTGCCCGGGTGCGGGAGAACGTCCTCGCCGTGGCGCGCGCGGAGGTGCGCCGCGGCCGGCGCATTCCTGCCACCGTCACCGAGATCGGCCCCGTGCTCGTCAGCGAGCAGGCGCTCGTGAGCCTGGTCCGGCTCGCGGCCGACTCCGTGCCGGGCGTCCGCGCCCGGCGCATCGACATCACCCCGCGACGGCGGCTCGACGGCCAGCTGGGCTACGACCCCGAGGCGCCCGTCCTCGACGCCGTGACGTGCCGCATCGCCATCTCGCACACCGTCACGGTGCCGCGGGTCAGCGCCGACATCCGCGATCGCGTCATCGCGGTCCTGAGCCGTCACGTGTCCGTGGACCCCGGGGCCGTGAACATCGTTGTGGAGGACGTCTACGATGCCTGACATCGACAGCCCGCACACCCTGCCCACCGGGGCGGACCCGGACGCCGAGGCCGTCACCGCCGCCCTCACCCAGGCCGTGCTCGCCGTGCCGGGCGTGGTCCGGCTCGAGCCGTCGCTGCTCGGCCGCGTGGGCCAGTGGGGCGGCGCCCTGCTGGGACGCGACGCCCTGCTCGGCGGTCAGGGCCTGGAGCTGGACCTGGCCGGGACCACGGCGGCCGTGTCCGTGGACATCGCCACCGCCCCGAGCCACCGCCTGCGCTCCGTGGCCGAGGACGTGCAGCGCGCCGTGGCCGCGACCCTGTCCGCCCTGGGCCTCACCTGCACCTCGGTGACGGTCTCCGTGCTCACGATCGGCGACTGAGCCCCCACCCGGAACGGCCTCAGGACTCGGGACCCGGCGGGTACAGCTGCGGCGGAGCACTGACCGCCGCGCCTTCCTGCGCCACCTCGACGAAACGCCGGGCGCGGGCGGAGAGCGCCCGGCCCGCGGGCCATGCCGCGACCGCCCGCTGGGAGTGCGGCCTCGGCGAGAGCGGACGCGCCACCAGGGGGCGCCCCTCGTAGCTGAGGTTGTTGCGGGGATGCTGGATGAACACAGAGCACCCCACCCCCCGCGCCACCAGCGAACGGATCAGCTCGTAGTGGGCAGTGCGCAGGACGATGTCCGGTGTGATGCCCTGCCGGGTGAAGTACCCGAGGATGTCGTCGACGCTCGGGGCCACGTCCAGGAGGATCATCGGCTCGCCCTCCAGGTCCTGCGCGTCGACCACCGGGCGGCCGGCCAGGCGGTGGTCCGGGGAGAGCACCAGGTACATCACCGTGTCGTAGAGCGTCACCGTGCGCAGGCGCCGGTCATGGTGCAGGTTGTAGGCGAGCAGCAGGTCGAGGTCCCCCGCCAGGGCCTGGGCGACCATGCTCTCGCGGTCCGCGGTCACCAGTTCCAGCCGCACCTTGGGATGGTGCTCGCTGAAGTGCTCGATCAGGGCCGGCAGGAGCGTGGGCGCCAGGGAGGGGAAGCACCCCACCGCCAGGCCGCCGGCCAGCTCGGTGCGGTCCGCGGAGCCCTGGAGCTCCTCCACCTCGTGCAGCACGGACAGCGCCCGGTCGAAGACGTACCGCCCCGCGGCGGTGAGCTCGATGCCCTGGGCCTTGGTGCGGGTGCACAGGGTCGCCTGCAGGGAGCGCTCGAGCTCGTCCAGGGCGGAGGAGATCGCGGAGCGCGAGACGAGCTCCTGCTGGGCCGCCGCGCTGATGCTGCCCTGGGCGGCCACCGCGCAGAAGTACTGCAGCTGTCGCAGGGTGATGGAGGCCATGCTGCCCATCATGGACCACGGGAGCCGTGCTCAGCGCAGGGGGATGCCGCGGGTCTCGGGCATCCGGACGATGACCACGGTGCTGATGAGGCACAGCAGGATCATGTAGCCCACGAAGAGGTCGTGCCGCCCCTGGGTGGCAAGCCAGGTGTTGAGGTAGGGGGCGGTGCCGCCGAAGATCGCGCCCGAGGTCGCGTAGGCCATCCCGATGATGGTCGCCCGCAGGCGGGTGGGCACCAGCTCGGTGAACACCGCGCCCAGGGGGGCGCAGTTGGCCGCCAGCAGGAGCGAGCCCAGGGCCATGGTGACGAACAGCGTCAGCGGCCGGGCGCCCAGGATCGCCTCCATCGGGAAGGCCAGGACGGCGAACCCCACGCTGAAGACCAGCAGCACCGGGCGGCGTCCCCACCGGTCCGAGGCCCGGCCCATGAGCGGGACGGCGAGCAGGAACACGGCCTGGCCCGCCAGACCGGTGGCGAGCGCCGCGGACGGCGACATCCCGTACTCCCGGATGGCGTAGCCGGGGGCGAAGATGAACCACGTGTAGAAGGCGACCACGCCGCTGATGGTCAGTCCCACGATCCGCAGTGCGCTCCCGCGCTCGGCGGCGAGCTCCCGGAGGACCTGCCGGAGCGAGGCCGCGTGGGTCGGGCCGGCCTCGTTCTCCTGCTCGTAGACGTCGGACTCCGTCATGGTGCGGCGGATGTAGAGCGCGTAGACGCCCAGTACCGCGCCGACGGCGAAGGGAATGCGCCAGCCCCAGGCGTACATGTCCTCCTCGCTGATCACGGCGGTCAGCACGGCGCCGAGCCCGGTGGCGAGCATCGTCCCCACACCCACGCCGATCCACGGGCTGCTCGTCCACAGTCCCCGGCGGTCCGCCGGGGCGATCTCCCCGAGGTAGGTGAACGCGCTGCCGGTCTCCCCGCCGTGGGAGAGACCCTGCACCAGCCGTGCGAGCAGGAGGATCACGGAGGCGAACACTCCGAGCGTGTCGAAGGTCGGCGTGACCGCGATGACCAGGCTGCCGAGGGCCGCCAGCAGGATGGCCAGGACCAGGCTGAACCGGCGCCCCCTGCGGTCGGCGAGCCGGCCGAACACCCATCCGCCCACCGGGCGCATCAGGAACCCGACCGCGAACACGGCCAGCGTGGCCAGCAGCGCCGAGACCGGGTTGTCGCTGCGGAAGAACTGGGCGGCGAAGAACGGCGCGAAGATCGCGTAGATGTTCCAGTCGAACCACTCCAGCGCATTGCCCAGGTTCACCGCGACCAGGTCCTTGCGGCGCCGTCGGGCGTCCGGCGGCGCAGCGGGGACCGTGCGGGTGGGGGTCGTGCGGGCGGGCACGGTGGTGGGCACGGCATCGGTGCTCTGCCCGGCGGAATAGGACATGGCTCCTCCATCTCGGCGACGACGGCCGGCGAACCGACCAGGGCGGTCTCGGCGCCGGGTCCTCGCTCACGGACGGAGGGATGGGCAGCTCGACCGCTCCCCATCCTTCGAGCCGTCGGATGTGACGGTCAACACGTTTTTTCCGGCCTGCCATGGCGGAAAATCAGCCATCCCCAGCGACCGGCTTCACCCGTAGGGTCGTCCCCATGAGCTCACCCTCCGCGACCGCAGCCCCCGGCACGACCCCGGCAGCCGCTCCCGCCATGACCTTCCTGGCCACGATCTCGGTGACCGTGGGGGCTCCCACGGAGATCGGCCCCACTCCGCAGGGGGTGCGCCGGATCATCCCGATCACGGGCGGACGGGTGGACGGACCGCAGCTGCGCGGCCGGGTGGAGCCCGTGGGCGCGGACTACCAGCTGCTGGTCTCCGAGACGGTCACCGAGCTGGAGGCCAAGTACGCGATCACGACCGACGAGGGCGAGCACGTCTACGTCACGAACTTCGGGATCCGCGCCGGGTCCGCCGAGGACATCGCGCGGCTGGTCCGCGGCGAGCCGGTGGAGCCGGAGCGGGTCTACTTCCGGTGCAGCCCCCGGATGATCTCGTCCGGGCCCACCTGGTCGTGGCTGGCCGGGCGCATCCTCGTGGGCACCGGGCGGCGCCACCCGGACCGGGTGGAGCTCGACATCTTCGTGCTGGAGTGAACCTCGTCCCGGAGGTCGGGGCCCATCGCGGCCGCACGCCCTTCCGGCCGATCCGATGAGTTTCAGGAGACCGGTTCCAGCTGCGCGGCCGCGTGCCGGAGCACGGGACCGAAGTCCGGGCCGGCGCCGGGGTTCGCCGCCAGCGCCGCGACGTACAGGGCGGCCCAGGCGGCGGCGCGGCGCCACACGTCGTCGTCGTACCGGCCGGTGCTGTCGACGACGGCGCGGAACCCGGAGCGCTGGTCCGCGTCGAAGGCCAGCCACGCGCCTGCGAGGTCGGACGCGGGGTCCCCGGCGCAGACGTCCCCGAAGTCGACGAGACCGGCCAGCCGCCCGTCCCGGTGCACGAGGTTCCAGGGGTGCGGATCCCCGTGCAGCCAGACCGCCGGCCGTGACCACGGGGCGGCGCGCAGGCCGTCGTCGACGACGCCGCGGAGCCGCTCGGTGCGCCGCGCCCCGAGCACCGCGGCCGCGGCCGGCCAGGACGGGGGCGCCGCGCGGAGCCGCGCGTCGAGCGGGACGCCCCGGAAGGGATTGCGCGGGGCCTCCCCTGGTGCCGGCCGGTGCAGCGAGGACAGGGCCCGGGCCAGGTCCTCCGCGAGCCGCCCGCGCCGGGCGACCGGCAGGGTCGCGACGGCCTCGCCCTCGATCCACCGGACCACCGCCCAGGGCCACGGGTACCCGGCGCCGGGGCCGCCGCGGAACACCGGCCGGGGCACGGCGATCCCCAGCGCGGCCAGCGGTGCGCCGGCCACGGCCGTCCACCGCACCTCGTGGAGGAGGCACGGGACGGCGGCGCGGCGCACCGGCAGGCGCACCGCGTGGGCGGGACCGAGCCGGAACAGCACGTTGTCCCAGCCCTGCGCCACCGGGGTCGGCGTCAGGTCCAGGAGTCCGCGGAGCTCCCGCGGCAGCTGCGCCTCCAGCAGGCGGCGCACCTGGGCGGCCGTCGGCTGCACCTCGACCTCGGGCATCGTCCGCCCCTCCTCCCGGCTGCGTCGGCTCGGGCGCACCCCGATCCGGACTGCCGGCCCCGGGACCCGGTGCGGGGGTCCGGCAGAAAAAGACATCGCCACCCGGCCGGAGCCGGGTGGCGATGTCAGGTCGACGCCGGGA